>NZ_JBSWBT010000003.1:0-118029 GCF_054052205.1 Marinovum sedimenti | reverse complement strand
TAAATCATCCGCACCGCGATCTGTTCTTCATCCGGCGCGAACCGGGCCAGATCGGCCTCGGCGCGGATGGTCGCAAAGCTTTGGCGATAGATCGCGGCGCCGTTTTTTTCGTAGTCGTAGGGCATCTAAAGGACCTCTTGGAGGTTTGTAATCTGGGCGGGATCAAGGCCACGTCGGGTGGGCTCATCCCATGGAGCCCCGTTCAGGACAAGGTCGAATGCGCCGTCGCGCCCGACCAGAGTGACGTCTGTTGCGCGCGGCAAGGCACAGCCTTTGGCACAGCCCGAGACATGCAAGGTTTGCCCCGATGCCTTGGCCAGCCGGGTGGCGATGGGGCGGGTTTGCACGCTCGCTTGCGGGCAAAAGGGTGCACCGGGGCAGGCATGGGTGGCCAGCAGCGGGTTGTCGGGGTCGGTGATGAAGGCGGTGTTTCGCGGGGGCGTCGCGTTCTCTAGCAAGAGCAGCCGCCACGGGGTGATCCGCAGGCCTTTGGCATTGGTTTGGTGCAGGGTTTGCGCGAGCGATGTGGCGTCGACTTGGCCGAAGGCGGCCCCGAGCAAGGTGCCCCCAGGATGCGGCCCGGCCTTGGGCGGCGGGCCTTGGGGGGTGGCGGCGGTGGTGGTCCAATCCATGGGCAGGGGGTGCGCCGTGACCACTTGCGCCATGCGGCGGCGCTCGGGCGTTTGATGCTGGCAAAACCACGCCACGAGGTCGCGGAGCGCGTCTATTGCGGTGGCCTCGGTCACGGGACGGCCGTTTTCTACGCCATCGGCGCGCAGGATCATGCCGTCGGCGCTGCGCTCAAAGCGGAAATCAGCGGAGGCGTTTTGCAAGAGGGGCGCAGGGCCGAGGTCGACCGCGAAGCCCACTTTGGTGGGCATTTCGGGCAGTGCGGGGAGCGCGTCGAGCAGGCGCTGGGCCATCCGCTGCGTGCTGTCGCCGGGTTGCCAGAACGGCGAAACGAGGAGATTGCGGCGGGCTTCGGCCTTGGCATCCACGTCGAGCAGATCGAGCGCGGCAAGACCTTGCAACAGCGCGTCATGCGCGGGTTCGGCGACGCCGCGAATTTGCAGGTTGGCGCGGTTGGTAAGGTCGATCACGCCGCTGCCAAAGCGGTTGGCTAGGTCGCAAAGGCCCAACACCTGCGCCCGGTCCAGCCGCGCCAGACGGGGGCGCACCCGGACCACCAAACCATCGCCCGACAGCATCGGGCGATGGGCGCCGGGGCACCAGCCTTTGATGATCGGGCCTTTAACGACCGGGCCTTTGGCGGCAGGCGCGCTCATCCCGAGACCTCCAAAGATGCGCGGACCGAATTGCGCCGGGTGTTCCACAGGCCAGCCTCAAGCAGCGCGGAAAAGCAGTCGCGCATCGCCTCGAAGGCTTGCGGGTTCGCCTCTTGCAGGAACTTTTGCGTGGCCTCATCGCCCAAGGTGGCGTCGTGATACAGGTCGAACAAATGTGGCCCGACCACGCCCGCAAGCTGGGCAAACTGCGCCATATGTTCGAGCGTCGCGGCAATCTCGGCGGCGCCGCGAAAGCCGTGGTCGCGCATGCCTGCGATCCAGCCGGGATTGGCGGCGCGGGCCTGCACCACGCGGGCAATCTCTTCGGGCAGGCTGCGGGCGCGGGGGCTGGCGGGGTCGGTGTTGTCGAGGTGCCACAGCGCGGCTTTGCCCCCGGTGACGGCCTGCGCGGCGGCAAAGCCCGCCTCATGTGCGGCATAATCCGAGGCCAGCAACAGATCGGTTTCGGGCAGATCCTGAAGGTGCACGAAACTGTCCGCCGCCGCCACCCGCGCGCGCAGCCCGTCGCTGTCATGCATGGCGCTGTCACCGTCTAGCGCCCAAGAGGAGGCCGCGAGCCAGGCCTCGCCCGCGCGGGCGCGTCCGTCGTCGGAAAAGTCCGCCAGTGCGGCGGCCATGCCAAGGCCGAAGTGGCCCGGCGCGGGGCCATACACCCGCGCCTCGTCGCGCCCGACATAGGGGTTCCAATCCGCCGCCTCGTCGCGCGCGGCCAAGGCGCGCACCGCTTGGGCAAACAGCGACGACAGGGTGGGAAACACGTCGCGGAACAGCCCGGACACCCGTAGGGTGACGTCAATGCGCGGGCGGTCCAATTCGGCGATGGGCAGGACTTCGATGCCCGACACCCGCTCTGATCCGTCGTCCCAAATTGGCCGAACGCCCAACAAATGCAACGCCATAGCGAATTCTTCACCGGCGGTGCGCATGGTGGCAGAGCCCCAGAGATCAACGATCAAACCGCGCGGCCAGTCGCCTTCGTCTTGCAGATGGCGGCGCACAAGCTCATCGGCCAGCCGCACCCCTTGGGCATAGGCGGCGCGGGTCGGCACCGAGCGCGAATCGGTGGTGTAGATGTTGCGGCCGGTGGGCAAAACATCGTTGCGGCCCCGGTAGGGCGAGCCTGACGGCCCCGCCGCGATCCGTTTGCCCGCGAGCGCATCAAGCAGCCCTTGCCGCTCGCCCGCGACGGAACTGTCGGTGTCAAACGGCGCACCGGGGCGGGCGGGACGGCCCCAGATGTGCAGCCCCTCGCCGTACTGGCTTTCCTTCACATCGCAGACAAACCGGTCGATCCGGGTGATCGCCTCGGCGGAGCTTGCCGCGTGATCCAGCCCCAGATCGCCCTCAACCCCCAGAGCCTGTGCCTCGGCGCGGATGTCGCCTTGCAGACGGTCACGGCGGCGTGGGTCAAGACCGTCGGCGTTGGAGAACTCATCCAACAGCGCCTCAAGCCGCACCAGCCGGTCGGGCGTGCCGCTTTGCTTCAGCGGCGGCGGGATGTGGCCCAGGGTGAGCGCGCCGATGCGGCGTTTGGCTTGGGCGGCCTCGCCGGGATCGTTGACGATAAACGGATAGATCACCGGCAAAGGCCCGGTCAGCACCTCGGGCCAGCAGGCCTGCGACAGGGCGACGGATTTGCCCGGGAGCCACTCCAGCGTGCCATGCGCGCCGATGTGCACCAGCGCGTCGGCGTGGCGCTGCATCCAGAGGTAAAACGCCACATAGGCGTGGCGCGGGGTGGCGGACATGTCGTGGTAATCGTCGTCGCGGGCGCGGGGGGTGCCGCGCTCCGGTTGCAGGGCGATCACGGTTTTGCCCCGCTGGACCTGCGCGAAATGAAAGTGCCCGTCTCGGCAATCGGGGTCTTGATCGGGGGTGCCCCAGGTTGCGTGCAATGCATCGCGCAGGGGGGCGGGAAGGGTGGCCAGGGCGGCCTCGTAGTCGGTCACACACCAGCGGTGCGCGCGTGCCAAGAGCGCGTCTGTCAGGTCTTGATCCGGGCCGTGCGCGTCATATCCGGCCTCGGCAAGATCGGCCAAGATGGCTTGGGCCGAGGCGGGGGCATCAAGGCCAACGGCGTGGCCCATGTTCCAATCCTTGCCCGGATAGGTCGACAGCACCAAGGCAACGCGGCGCTCGACCACCGGCAGTTTGGCCAGCCGCAACCAGCCTTCAACGCGGGTCACAACGGCGGCAATCCGCTCGGGGTCTGCGGCGTGCACGGTGCGCGAGAATTCCAGTGCGGGGTCGCGGGTGCCGGGTTCCTTGAACGACACCACGCCGCCCATGATCCGCCCGTCGACCTCCGGCAAAACCACATGCATCGCGAGGTCCGCCGGGGACAATCCGCGCGGCGATTGATCCCAGGCGTCGCGGGTTGAGGTGGCCAAGGCGACCTGAAACACCGGGACGTTGCCGCTGTCCAAAGGCGAGCTGCCGTCCCCGCCGCGCCCGGAAAAGGCGGTGGCGTTGACGATGGCATCGGGGGCGAGCCGTGTAATGTGGGCGCGCAGCCAAGCGGCGGCCTCGGGGGCCTTGAGCGACGGGACATAGAGCGCGGTGACGGCGTGGCCTTGGGCCTCGAAGGCCTCGATCAGCGCTTTGATCGGCGCGGTGTCGGCCGCCACGAGGTAGGAGCGGTAAAAGGTGATCAGAATGCGAGATGGGGTGGCCGTGGGGAGGCTTGCGGGGTCATAAACGCCGCGCTCAGGCGACCATGCGCCCATATCGGGAAGGGATTTGGACCCCGGCACCGGCCCGGCGTAAAGCCCCGCCGCGAGGGCGAGCTGCGCCAAGGCGGCCTGCGCTGCGACCGCCCCGCCGGTGTCACACAGATGGGCCAATCGGCGTAGGGTTGAGACTGGCAGGGTGGATTGTGCGTCGAGACGGGGATCGGGGCGGCCATCGGCGGGCAGGACCGCAAAGGCAATGCCCTTTTCCTGCGCCAAGGCGCGGACCTGTTGCAGGCCATAGGCCCAATAGGGCACGCCGCCGATCAGCCGGACCAGAATGCCTTTGGCCCCCGAGAGGGTCTGTTCGACATAGGTGTCGACCGACAGTGGATGCTTGAGCGCCGCCAAGTTGGCCAGCCGAAGCGAGGGCAATTGCCCGGTTGCGCCGCCGCCGCGATGCCAGCCTTCGGCGAAGGCCCCAAGATCGCTGTCAGAGAACGACAGGATCACCAAATCCGCCGGGGACTGGCCCAGATCGGTTGGGGTGTCGGCCTCTTCGAGCCCATGGCTTTCGCGAAAGATCACATGCATCGGTTAAATCCGTTGCGCGGCAACGCGCACTTTCCTCGTTGCGCGTTGCCGCGCACTCTATACACTGCGCGTTTCTGCGCACATTCCTCACTCCGCGCCGCCACGCAGTTTTCCTATTGCGCGGCGGCGCGGGGCGGTTTCATTCGGCGGCTTGCGCCACAACACCCAGCGCGGCTTCGATCACGTCGCGGCGGATGTCGTCATGCTCGGCGATCACCACAAGGCGGCCCTGACGTGCTTCGTCGGGCTTCCACGGGCGGTCAAACTGATGGCGCACCCGCGCGCCAACCGCCTGCACCAACAGCCGCATCGGTTTGCCCGCAACCGCCGCGTAGCCCTTGATGCGCAGGATGTTGTGCGCCTTGGCCAAGCCTTCGATGGCCTGCACCAGTTGGGCAGGATCGGTCAGTTCGGGAATGTCGACCACGATGCTTTCAAAGTCTTCGTGGTCATGGTCGTGCGGGCCGTCGTGATGGCTTGGGCGGGCGTCGATGTCATCCTCGGCGGCGGCTTCGAGCCCCAGGATGATGCGCGGATCGATCCGGCCTTCGGCGACCTCGATCACCGGCAGGGGGCGGGGGGATTCGGCGGCGATGATCGCCTTGGCCTTGGCCACACCGTCCGGCCCGGCAAGATCGGGTTTGGTGAGCAAGATGATGTCGGCGCAGGCGATCTGATCCTCGAACACCTCGGACAGCGGCGTTTCGTGATCGATGCTGTCGTCGGCGGCGCGCTGTGCATCGACGGCGGCGACATTGGGGGCGAACCGCCCGGCGGCCACAGCCTCGGCATCGGCCAGGGCAATCACGCCGTCGACAGTGATTTTCGAGCGGATATCAGGCCAGTCAAACGCCTTGAGCAGCGGCTTGGGCAGCGCCAGACCGGAGGTCTCGATCAGGATGTGATCGGGGCGCGGATCAAGCGCCATCAGCGCCTCGATGGTCGGAATGAAATCATCGGCCACGGTGCAGCAGATGCAACCATTCGCCAGCTCCATGATGTTTTCCGCCGGGCAATCCGGGATCGCACAGCTTTTTAGGATTTCGCCGTCCACCCCGACATCGCCAAATTCATTGACCACCACGGCAAGCCGTTTGCCGCCGGGGTTCTGGATCAATTCGCGGATCAGCGTGGTCTTGCCGGAGCCGAGAAAGCCGGTGATGACGGTGACGGGCAGTTTTGAGATATCGGTCATGCGGTATGGCCTCCTAGGCGGGGTCAGTCAGGTTAGGTGGGGGCAGGTCAGATGCGGGCAAATCAAGCGGGGGAATGCGGGCAATGCAATTGCGCTTGAAATGCTCGGGGCGTTCGCGCCACGGGATAAGCCCATCCGTGGTCGCGTTGTACCGCGCGGCCCCGTCAAGCAGCATCTCGGCTTGGGTGGTTTCATCAAGCCCGCCGTAGACATAGGTCCAACGGTTGCCCCCGCGCAGCGCCACGGTACAGCCGCCCTCGCAGTTTTGTAGACATTCGACCGCGCGCAGGGTCACGCCTTCGGGCATGTCCTGTTGCGCGAGATCATCAAACAGGCGCTGGCCGGGGCGGCGCGCGTCTTCGGGGGTGTCCTGCCCGCGGCGGCATTTCACACAGACCAAAAGCTCTGTGAGGGCTGGCGCGGTGGGAGAGGTGTGATCCTTCATTCGCGGTCCTGTTCGTGCGTTTTTCGGCCGAGGCACAGTGCAGGATCGCCCAAACGCAGGCATTGAACCTGACACCAGAACACCCCGTCCGGTTGCAAAAGTCATCTCGCTGGCAGGTCTCCCGGCTTGCGGATCTCGATCAGAGAGCTCTGATCTGCGGCGCCCTGTCCTTCCCGGCCAAGGGCCAGTGGTTCAGGGACCTTTCCGGTCACGGTCGCGGGGGCGGCTGCTTTGACCCGGACGACCCGAGCGCTGCATTCCCTTTTCACCTGTTTACACAGGCACCAGCATAGTGGCAGATGCGCCTCAAATTCCCGCTTTGTCAAGCAGAGGTCAGCGCCATGAACGACGAAATCAGCACCCGCCACACCGAAAAGATGAAGAAGATCAAGGCCGCGCGCGACAGGATGATGGCCACCAAGACCGAGGAAAAAGGTCTGATTGTGGTGCACACCGGTCCGGGCAAGGGCAAATCGTCGTCCGGGTTCGGCATGATCATGCGCTGTATCGCGCATAGTATGCCGGTTGCGGTGGTGCAGTTCATCAAGGGCAACCGCGACACGGGTGAGAAGACATTCCTGCGCGAACGCTTTGCCAAGGAGGTGCGGTTTTTCGTGTCCGGCGAAGGCTTTACCTGGGAAACGCAGGACCGCGAGCGCGACATTGCGGCGGCGCAAAACGGTTGGAAGATCGCCAAGGAACAGATCCTCGACCCCGAGATTCAGTTCGTGTTGCTCGATGAGATCAACATCGCGCTGCGCAACGATTACCTCGACATCGATGAGGTGGTCGATTTCCTGCTGACGCAGAAGCCGCAGATGACGCATGTCTGCCTGACCGGGCGGAACGCCAAGCCGGAATTGATCGAGGCCGCCGATCTGGTGACCGAGATGACGTTGCTGAAACACCCGTTCCGCGATGGGGTGAAGGCGCAGGCGGGGGTGGAGTTTTAACCGCCCTTACTTGCGTTAACCGTAATTTTAATGCGCAGCGCCCGGCGGCGCGGCCTTGGCTGGCTTAGGCCAGTGCCGCGTCCAACTGGGCCCATCCCGCGTCAGAACCGGGTAAGCCAAGGCGGATCCAGCCCTCGGAGTAGGGGAAAATGCGCGACCAGATGTGGCTTTGCGCTAATGAGTCTTGTGCGGCGCGGGCACCGCCTTGGGCGGTGGTGTCATAGGTGCGAAACAGTGGCGTGCCGCCGATCAGGGTCCATCCGGCCGCGACGGCCAATGCATCAAGCCGGACGGCATCTTTCGCCAAACGGGCGCAGGTCGCCTGCTGCCACGCCACGTCTGCCAACGCTGCGCAGCCCGTCGCGAGGGCCGGGCCGTTGACCGCCCAAGGGCCGGCCAATCCGCGCAATTTGGCTGCGTTGGTGCTGCCGGTGATGGCAAATCCGAGCCGCAGGCCAGCGAGCCCGTAGAACTTGCCAAACGACCGCATCACCACGATGCCTTCGTCGCGCGCGCCAAGATGCGGCGCGAGCGAGAGGTCGGGGGCGGTGTCGCCAAAGCTTTCATCCACCACCAACAGCCCGACCCGGCCCCGCAGCGCCAAAAGCGCCTCGGGCTGCCAGATCCGCCCATCGGGATTGTTGGGGTTCACCACGGTCACAAGATCGGCCCCGATCCCATCGGCGGGGGTGTCGATCATCGTCACCTCCCAGCCTTGGGCGCGCAGCGCGGCGGCGTGTTCGTTATAGGTTGGCCCGACAACGCAGGCCCGCCCCGGCGTGGCAAGGCGCGGTACCAGTTGGATCGCCGCCTGTGCGCCCGCCAGCGCCACCACGGCGGCCTCGCTGCGATAGGCAGTTGCGGCGGTCTGCTCTAATCGGGCGATGTCGGTCGCGGTGGGCAGGGTGGTCCAGGCGGTGTCGGGCAGGGTTGGCACCGGATAGGCCACCGGGTTGATCCCGGTCGACAGGTCGAGCCAGTCACCCGCGCCGAACGCAGCCTTGGCCCGGTCCAGATCGCCGCCATGATCCCGTTTCACACTCGCCATATCCCCGCGCTCCCTATCCACGCCCCTGCCGCCAGTATCCCCAGCAGTGCAAACATCGCCCGGCGGTAAACCGCAAGCCCCTGTGCCACATCGTGCGCCACAGGATCGGGCGCTGTGCCGTTCAACCAAGGCTCTTGCGCCGTGCTGTCGCCATAGATGCGCGGGCCAGACAGGCGCACGCCCAAGGCCCCGGCCATCGCAGATTCGGGCCATCCGGCGTTGGGCGATCGGTGGTGGCGGGCATCGCGCAGCATCACTTTCAGGGCCACGCCCGCGCGCCCCGAGACCAAAGCCATGAGCAGCCCGGTCAAGCGCGCCGGGATCAGATTGGCCACATCATCCAGCCGCGCGGCGGTCTTGCCAAAGTGCTCGTAGCGGTCATTGCGGTGGCCGATCATCGAATCCAGGGTGTTGATCGTCTTGTACGCCGCGATCCCCGGCAGCCCCGCCACAACGCCCCAAAACACCGGCGCGACGATGCCATCCGAGGTGTTTTCCGCCAGACTTTCGAGCGTGGCGCGGGCGATGCCGGCGGTGTCGAGCTGCTGTGGATCACGCCCGACAATCATCGAAACCGCGTGCCGCGCCGCCGCCAGATCGCCCGCCGCCAAGGGGCGCGCTATCGCCGCCACATGGGCGTGCATCGAGCGCAGCGCCACCAGCGGCCAGGCCAAAACGGCGCCGACAAGCACCGTGGGCCAGCCGTCGGGCAGCAGGGCTTGCACCGCGCTGGAAGCTCCTGCCGCCACGCCAACCAACAGGGCGGTGGTCAGGGTTCCGCGCCAAAAGCGGCGTCTTGCCGGGCCGGAGTTCCAGCGCCTTTCCAACGTGGTGATCCCTGCGCCGATCCACGTCACCGGATGGCCGATCCGCTGAAACAGCGCGTTGGGCCAGCCGATACAAACATCGATCAGACAGGCGAGCAGCATCATCGCGGCAAAGCTCATGCCGGGCCGCCAGTCTGGAACTGCAAAACGCGGCTGAGGCCTGCGGCGCGCAAGCGGGGCGCGGCCTCGGCGGGCACCGTGCCGGGGGCAAATATCAGCCCGCGCGCCGACCCGGTGTGCGCGCGCAGATGGCCCAAAGCGCCAAGCTGCTGGGCAAGCTGTGGCGTCGGGTCGTCTGTTGGCCCTCGGAGATCGGTACACCGCCGCGCGGACTCTGACGCGATGTCCGCCAATGCGGCCAGAGACATCGGCGCGCGCAGGGTGGGGACCAGATCAGAGATGTCGGAGAAATCGAGGTCGGACGGGTCGGTCGCGACCGGCGGCCCCCAGAACCCCCCGACAATCTCGGCGCGTGGCAGAGCTTCAATCGGCTCCAAAACTCGGCCCTCGCGCGGTGCCCAGAGCACGCCGTCGGGGCGCGGCAACATCAGCGGATCGCTGGCACCTTCGGTGGCAAGGCAGGCCGCCGCCAGCCGGGTTTCGCATCCGCCCGCCGCCCGCGCCAGAGCAACAAGCGCGGCTGTCGACGCCCCCGCACCGCCGCCCGCAGGCATGGTACCGACAAGCGAAAACGCTCCGGCTTCGCCGCCAACCCGGCCCAGAAACGCCTCTGCTTGCGGCAGGTCAAGGATGTCCGGCTGCTGCTCTAAGGCCATGACTGCTCGGGATAATCTGCGAGATTCGACATACAGCGCGGCACAGTTGACCGTGACCAGCGCCAAGGGTCCGCGCGGCCCCAACCGGCCTTGCACCCACTCGCCGAAGTGCCCGGAGACCCGCGTCAGCACGCGCTGCTCCGTTGATTGGAACACAAGGCCGCCCCCGATTCCGCATCATGCCACAGGAGGGCGCGGGAAAAAGGCGCGCTGGCCGCATGGGCTCGGCGGCTGGCCCGAGCGTCACGCGTGAGCCCCAAATTGTCCTGTGCGGTCTCGGCCAAGGCGCTCTTTCCTCATTAAAGCGATTTTGAAATGTCATGCCTGTGTCGGAAAGTCGATTCCAATCCTCGACGGCGCGCAAACCGACGTAGATGTTTGGCCAAGTATCGGAGGGGCTGGACTGTTTGGGGGAACAGGCGTGCAATATTACATAAGTCTGATTCTGCGTGCTGCCGTATGTCATCGCGGCCCGCCCCTCAGGGCGCGCAGGTCACAGGCGAATGTCGTCCAACCGCTGATCGCCGGGCAGTTTGGAGCGTTCGAGGATGATCTGCGAAATGGCGCGGGCGCGCACCGGATCGAGGGCCGCCAAAATCGGCGCGGCGTCGCGTTCGTCCATCGTGCCCATCACCATCACCGACACCTCGATATCGAGTTCGTTCATGATGTTGGCCGCATCTTTGGGCTTCATATTGCGATACAGCGCCACCAGACGGTCGACATCGGCGGTATGCGCGGCGGCCACGCGCGACAACAGCCCTTCGAGCTCTTGCTTGAGGTCGGTCAGCCGCTGCCGCTCGATCTCTAGGGTTTCAGAGGCCAGATCATGCTCGGCCGAGCGCTCCGCACCGCGGTCTTTCTGCGCCGCCAGCAGCTCGCGTTCGCGGCGGATCAGCGCGAGCAATTCCTCGGGCGCCTCGCAGACCTGCGGCGCAGGGGTTGCGACAGGGGCCGCGGCCTCGTCGGTTGCGGCGGATGCGGCGGAAATCAGGCTGCCGAGCCCCGCGTCACTGGCAGGCATTTCCAGATAGGTGATCGCGCCCTTGGCAAGGACAAGCGCGGCAATCGCAGGCAGGATAAGGCGGAAGGGGCGCATGATCGGGTCTCAGGCTTCGCGCTGGCGCACGGTGTCGAAAAAGCCGCGGATCAGCTCGGATTTACCGGCAATCGGGGTGGCTTCGGCGGCGGCAGCGGCGCGGTCACGGTTGCTGCGGAACGAGGGTTCGGGTTTGGCGGCGGGCTGTGCCGGGGCCTCTGCTTCAGCGCGGCGCAGGGGCTGGGCATTGTCGCGGGCGGCGCGCAGGGCGGACACGGTGCTTTCGCTGCGCTCTACCGCCTCGGAGAAATTGCCGATCATCGGTTCAACGTCGCGCAAGGCGTCCATCAGGCGGCGCACCCGGCGATCCACCATCCAAGCATAGCCCAGCGTTCCAACAAGTACGGCAAGGACAGCAAGATCAATCGCGAAGGACATCAGACAGTTCCTCTTCCTGATAAAGTTTTTCGGAGAATTGCAGCGCCACGCGCCCGTTTTTGCGACGGCCCACTTCGGCGCGGGCGATATCCTTGCCCGCACAGCACAGGGTCACCGGGTCGTCGGGCGCAATCCCGAGGTCGATCACCTGCCCCGGTGCCCAGGCCAAGACATCGCGCAGCGGCACCGACAGCCGGTGCATCACGGCGGCCAGCTCGATGCTGCTGCCGCCAAGCATATCGGTCATCTTGGTGCGCCAGCCGCTGTCGCCGCCCAACTGGCCGCCGGTGAAATTCTGCGACAGCACATGCACCACCGGTTCAAACGAGGTGTTGGGCAGCAGGAACACCATCTCGCCCACCCGGCCATCAAGCTCGATCCCGATCACCGCCCGCACGCAGGCGCTTGTTGGCGGCGCAATCAGCAGCCCACGGGCATTGGTTTCGATGTGGTCGATGGAAAAGCTGACCGGGGAAACCTTGTCAAACGCGGTGGAGAGGTCCGCCAGAACCGTTTCGCAAAAGGCGCTGCCGACCCGCTTTTCGATGCCGGTAAAGTTGCGCGATTGCGGCTGTCCGGGGGGGCACATGCGGCCGCCAAAGGTGACTTCGACGATGTTGAACAACAGCTCCGGGCTGACGACGGCGGCAATGGCCCCGCCCCACTCGGCTGCGTCGACCACCGCAATCAGCGCCACATTCGGCAGTTCGGCGTTGGCATCCTGGCAGGTGAGGTAGTCGATGGATTTCAGCTCGGTCTCGGCCATGCCGCCGAAGTAGCTGCGCAAGGCTTGTGCGAGCGACAGGGCAAAGCGGTCGAAGGCCACTTCGAGCATCGGCAGGCGGGCATAGGAATCCTTGGCGCGCTCGACCATGAGCTCTTGCACGGCGCGGGTCGAGGCGTGAGAGGCGCTGTCCGGGGTCATTGGATGATCAGATCCGCGATAAGGAATTGCTGGGGGGCGTCGCTGTCCGAGATCGCACGGGCACGGCGCAGCAGTTCGGATTTGAGCCGCACCAGGCCGATGCTGCCCTGAAGGTCGCTTTCGTTCAGTTGCCGCAGATATTCCTGGAAGCTGTCGCGCAGGAACAGCTTGCGGG
This sequence comes from Marinovum sedimenti, assembly GCF_054052205.1. NCBI lineage: Bacteria > Pseudomonadati > Pseudomonadota > Alphaproteobacteria > Rhodobacterales > Roseobacteraceae > Marinovum > Marinovum sedimenti. The sequence continues at coordinate 105,638 of NZ_JBSWBT010000003.1, read as the reverse complement.
CCTCTATGTTTTCCGCGCCGGGCATGGCGGAGTCATAGGCCAGCGCGATGTTAAGTTTGAGAAACCGCGTGGTTTGGCGGCCGGTGGCGGTGGTCGAGGTGATGTTGACGATGATCTCTTGGAACGGCGTGACCACGATGGGGGCTTTGGGCGCAGCCGCCTGTTTTGGCGCGGCCTCAGTCTCCGCCTCCACCGCGACCTCGGGCTGTGACGTCAGCAGCGCCAAGGCCCGATCCGGCCCGATCGACACCACCAGCCCGCCCGCCAGCGCCGTGAGGCAGGCGACAAGCAGCAACACCACGCGCAGCAACCCGCCCTTGCGGGGCGCGGCTTCGGCGGTGTGTGGTCGGGATGCGGCAGCCATGAATTACAAATTCTCAGTTCATTCTGTTCTTGCACCATGATGCGCATTCATCGGCGTCAAAGCAAGTATAAAACGAACAATATCCTTGATGAACAAGAATAGATGTGGTTAGTTTTAGGCGAACAAAGCGGGCAGTACTCGACGTGCAGGCAATCCTCGAAAACCTTCGATCCTTGGGCCAGACGCGCCTTATCGCCCTTGGGGCGGTGGGCATCGCGCTTGTGTTGGCGGTGTTTGTCGGCCTCTCGGCGCTGTCCTCGCGCGATTATGTGTCGCTGTACCGCGATCTGTCGCCGGGCGACGCGGGCAGCATCATTGACGCGCTGGAGCAGGCCGATATCGCGGCCCTGCCCGAGGCGGCGGGCACCGCGGTCAGCGTGCCGACGGATGAGCTGGCGCGGGCACGGATGGTTCTGGCCGGGGCTGGCCTGCCCAATGACGGCACGCCAGGCTGGGAGATTTTCGACGGTTCCAGCGGGCTGGGCATGAACAGCTTTATGCAGCGGGTCAACCGGATGCGCGCGCTTGAGGGCGAGCTGGCCCGCTCGATCCAGACGATTGACGGGATCGAAGCCGCGCGGGTGCATCTGGTGCTGCCCGAGCGTGAGCCGTTTACCCGCGAACGCCCCCGCCCCTCGGCCTCGGTGATTGTGCGCGGCTCGCGCCAGATGGCGACCCGGCAGGCGCAGGCGATCCGGGCGCTGGTGGCCTCGGCGGTGCCGGATTTGGCCCCGACGCAGGTGACGGTATTGTCAGCCTCGGGCGAGACGATTTTGGCCGAAGACGGCGCGCCGGGCAGTGAAGCCTCGTTGCAATCCACCCGCACCCAGATCGAAGACCGGCTGGGCCAGCGGATCAACCAGATCCTGACGGCGCGGGTGGGCGCGGGCAATGCGCGGGTGCAGGTCAGCGTTGATCTGTCGACCGAACGCCGCGTCATCCACCAGCAAACCTTTGACCCCGCGCAGCGCGTTGTCCGCTCGACCGAAACCCGCGAGGAATCGCGGCAAGACCAGCGCGCAGGTGGCGGCGAAGTGGGTGTGGCCGACAATATCCCGGCGGCTTTGGCGGGGGATATTCCCGGCGGGGCCTCAAACTCGGCCAACAGCACCAATGAGGTGGTCAACTACGAAATCGGCGGCACCACCTCGGAGATCGTGCAAGAGCCGGGCGAGATCCAGAAGGTCTCTGTCGCGGTGCTGGTCAACGGCATCTATAATGTGCAGGACGGCGGCGGCGTCGATTACCAAGAGCGCGAGGCCGAAGAACTGGCGCAACTTCAGACGCTTGTGCAAAGCGCCATCGGGTTTGACGGCGGCCGGGGTGACACCGTCGAAGTCGTGAGCCTGCGGTTCATGGACTATTCGATGGACGTGGGCGAGCCGATGGGCGGTGGCATTGTGCAGGTGCTGTCTGACAATCTCGGCACGGCGATGCGCGGTATCTTTGCGTTGGCGCTGGTGGGGGCGGTGCTGTTTCTCGGGGTGCGCCCGGCGTTAAACCGGATTTTGCCGCCCGAGGGCCTGCCCGGCCCCGGCGATGCCGACGCGCTGCCCAAATCGGGAACGCCGGCGCAGGTTACGGCCGAGGGCGCACCGGGCGAGATTACCAACATCACCAACATTCAGGCCGCGCGCGACGGCGACAAAACGGTGTTTCACAGCGGCACCGTGCTTGATCCGCTGCCGCCGGGGTCTGAGGGGGACACGGTCTCGCTCGCGTCGGTGCAAGGCGGGGTGCAGCGCGGCTGGATCAACACCGTCGGCGAGATGATCGAGCATGAGCCGGATGACGCGGTCAAGGTGCTGCGCGGCTGGCTGGCCGAGGGAACGGGCGCATGAGTTTTCTGTTCGATCGCAATTTCGATGCCGAGACGGACGCCGCCGCCCGGGGTGCGGCGCAGGTGGCTGGAGCGGTCTTTACCCGCGCCGAGTTTGATCGCGCCGTGGCCGAGGCCCGCGCCGCTGGCTTTGAGGCTGGTGCGCAACAGGGCCGGTCCGAGGCGCATGACGCTGCGCTCACCTCGGAAACCGCGCGCCGCCTGAAGGTGGCGGAATCGGTGGTGCCGCTGTTGCGCGATTTGTTCGACGATGCCGGGCGCCAACACGCGGCGCTTGAGGCGCAGATGATCGACTTTGTGCTGTCGGTGTTTGAGCAGGTGGCCCCGGATATCAGCGCCACCCTTGCCGAAGGTCAGGCCCGCCGCGAAGCGCAGGCGGCGGTGCGTATGGCGCTGGGGGCGGCGCAACTCACGCTGTTTTTCGCGCCTGACAGTCTGACGGCGGCCACCCCCGAGCTTGAGGCGGCGGCGCGCGATGCGGGATTTGGCGGGCGGCTCACGCTGCGCCCTGACCCCGCGCTCCAGCCCGGCGATGTGCGGGCAGATTGGGATCAGGGTGTGATGTCCTACAGCTTTGCCGAGGTCTGTGGCCGCATTCTCGGCACGCTTGGGCTGGCGCGCGACCAGATCGAGCAGAGGCTTGGGCAGAAGGTGAGCCAGAAATTTTCAGGAGAACCGTCATGAATGAAATGACCAATACCCCCGACGAGATGCTTGCGGATGAGAGCGAAGCGCCCACCGAAACGGGCAGTGAAACGCCAAGCAGCGAGGCCACCGCGCGCCCCGCAAAAAGCGGATCGGGCATTGATGCGATGCTCAACGTCGGTCTGGATGTGCAGATCGTGCTGGGCCGCGCCCGGATGCCAATCGCGCAACTGCTCAAGCTGAGCCGGGGGTCGATCATCGAACTCGACAAATCCATCGGCCAGCCGGTTGAGGTGGTCATCAGTGATCGGCTGGTGGCGCGCGGCAATCTGGTCAAGCTTGATGACGACCGGTTGGGCGTGTCGCTGACCGAGATCGTCAAGGACTTTGTGTCCGACGAATGAGCCACACGCGCGCCCTTTGCACCGGTTTTGCCCTTGTGGCGCTTACCGGGTTTCTGGCCAGTCAGGCCGGACCCGCCGGGGCGCAGCAGGCGGGCAGCGATCTGTTGGGCGCGATTGGCGATGCGTTAAGCGACGCGCCTGCCGGATCGGACGAACGCGCCAGCCTGTCGGGGCGGATTATCCAGCTGGTGGCGGCGATGACCGTGCTGTCGCTGGCGCCCGGCCTGTTGGTGGTGATGACCAGTTTCACCCGCTTTGTCATCGTGTTCTCGATGCTGCGCTCGGCGCTGGGGCTGAACCAGACGCCGCCGAATATGGTGCTGACCTCGATGGCGCTGTTCATGACGTTTTTCGTGATGCAACCGGTGTTTGAGGACGCCTGGGACCGTGGCGTGCAGCCGCTGATGAACAACGCGATCAACGAAGAGCAGGCGCTGCGCCGGGTCGGCGACCCCTTCCGCGCCTTCATGTTCGCCAACACTCGCGAAAAAGACCTGGCGCTGTTTCACGACATTGCCGGGCGCGATTTGAGCACCGCGAAACCGCTGGCCACCACCGCCGAAGACGCCGATTGGCGCACCCTGGTCCCGGCCTTCATGATTTCCGAGCTCCGCCGGGCGTTTACCATCGGCTTTCTGATCTATCTGCCGTTTCTGGTGATCGATCTGATTGTCGCCTCGGTGCTGATGAGCGCGGGTATGATGATGCTGCCGCCGGTGCTGATTTCGCTGCCGTTCAAGGTGATCTTTTTCGTTCTTATCGACGGTTGGTACATGCTGGCCGGCAGTCTCATGGAAAGTTACGCGCCGGTTTTGGGCGTCAACTGACACAGTCAAGGAAGCAGGCTCATGGCCCTCGCCAATCTCAAGCGCAAGAGCACCACAGAGACCACGCCCCGCCCGCGCAAGCTTAGCGGGCCGCAGAAAACGGCGATCCTGTTTCTGTGTCTGGGCGAAAAACGCGGCTCGGCGCTGTTGCAAAAGCTTGACGATATCGAGATCCAAAAGGTGACGCGGGCGATGTCGGGCCTTGGCTCGATCTCCTCGGAGTCGGTGGAGCAGGTGCTGACCGAATTCGTTGACAAGATCACCAATGGCGGCGGCGTGGTCGGGTCGTTCTCGGTGGCGGAAAACATGCTGCGCTCGCTGCTGCCCGGCGATCAGGTCGATGGCATTCTCAAGGACATTCGCGGCCCGCTGAAAGAGCGTGATCTTTGGGCGCGGTTTGGGGCATTGTCGGAAAATGTGATCGCGAACTACCTGAAAAATGAGCATGAACAAACGGTTGCGGCGATCTTGTCGAACGTGAACACCGATGTGGCGGCCAAGGTGCTGCCGCTTCTGGGGCCGGAAAAGATGAACAGCGTGGTGGAACGGATGATCCGGATGGAGGCCGTGCCGCACCATATGATGACCCAGATCGAAGAGTTGCTTCAGGCCGACATCATGAACGCCAGCGCCCAGCCCACCACCAACGAACAACATCAGCGGATGGCCGATCTGTTCAACAAACTCGACCGGCTGGCCTTTGATACGATGGCCCCGGCGCTGACCGCGGCGGTGCCCGACAGCTTTGATGCGATCAAGGCCAAGATGTTTACGTTTGAGGATCTGGCCAAGCTGGAGCCGCAGGATCTGGCCAAGGTGATGCGCGGCATGCCCGGCAACACCCTGCCCACCGCGCTGAAAGGCGCGAGCGAGGCCACGCGCGAGGTTTTCCTTGGGGCGCTGCCACAGCGGTCCCGCGATATGCTGGTGGAAGAGATGGATTCGATGGGGCCGGTGCGCCGCCGCGAAGTCGGTGCAGCGCAGGCGCTGGCGCTGGATTATGCCCGCAGCCTGGCCGAAGACGATCAGCTGCGCCTGCCGCTCAATGACGACGAAGACGACACGATGATCTAGAGCGTGACGCTATAGGCGGGTCAGCGCGCCTTGTAGCCGCTGAACCCTGACACGGCTGTGATGTCGATGGTGATCGGCACAAAGCTGCCCGAGTTCCAGCCGTTTGCCGCGCTGGTCAGCATTTGCACCGCCGCGTTGGTCGAGCTGATGTCGGATGTGGCATCCGAAATCGCGATGTAGCGGCTGATCAGCGTTTCCACTTCGGCGGGGTCTTGCAGCTTTTCAAGATCAAGCGCCTCGCTGAGGATCGCCGCCTGCCGGTCGATATCAAGTGCTGCCATTTCTTCGGGCAGGCCCAGAACAGTCCGGGCAAACTTGGCCATATCGGTGTCTTTCAGGATGTCATACGCGCTGGTGATATCCGCCGCAGTACGGCGAAATTCCAGAGCAATCCCAACGGCTTCGTTCTTCTTCTGCCTTGTCGTTGACGTATTGCGTATCGATGAACTTGTCGACGATGCCGGTTTTCCAGCTCTCCACCACGGTATTAAGATTGGTGGTCCCGTTGGCCCCAAACCCCATGCCGTTGTACAGGTCTTTGAACCGGCTATCGGTCAGCTTGTTCACCAGCGCGTCGTCATCCTCGATGTTGCTTTTGAGGATCTGCTCCATCATCGCCTTGCCGAAAATCTGGTCCTCCAGATCATGTGCCTTCATCACGAAACTATAGAGTTTGTAGTCCGCCATCAGGTCATCGACCGTCTCAACCTTGGAGATATTCTCCATGAAATAGTCGATCTCGCGCGCGTTTTGCGGCTGGCTGCGCATCAGCGCCTGTTCCTTGGATTCGGTCGCATCCACCAACTTGAGCGCAAGAAAGCCGGACATGCCGGAGACCGAAATCATGCGCGGACCTTCTCCGCCGGCCCAAGGATTTCAGCTTCGCGTTTAAGCAGCGGGCGCAGATTGCGCAGAGCGCCGAAGTAGTTGGACACGCTGACATTATTGGCGGCTTCAAACACGTTGGGCCGCAGCTCTGACGAAAACACATTGGCCAGAACGCCCAGCTCTTGCTGTGCGGCCTTCACGGTTTTTTGCCGCCGATCGGGGTCGATCAACGCGCTTTGAATCAGGAAATACACCGATTTGACCGGTGTATTTGCCTCTTCTGGCCGCAACAAATCCGCCTCGCGGATGATGCTGGCGCGGGTTTCTACCGTGATCGTGGTTTTGCGGCCGCCGTTGCGCAACATGCAGCCGTTGACGATAAGCCGTTCAAACGGTTTGAGCGTAAGATTGAGTGCCATCTTGTTCCCTTGCCGTTGGGGCCGGACGACGCCCGGAGAGGCCGCCCAGAATGTTATTGTTAACGTCGATCAGCGCTTGCAGACCGTCTTTGCCGCCGATCACATCGCCACAGGTGCGATCCACCCAAAGCGACAGCGAAATCAGATTGGCGCGCAGGGACTCTGGCAGTTGATTGCCCGGGTTGGCCAGATCGTTTTGCAACCGGACCCAAAGTTGGCGGTTTTCGGCCAGGGCGCTGCGCAGGCCATTGGCCAAGACGGTGGTGCGAAGGGTTTTGCTGTCTGCGGCGCTCCAGGCCTCGAGATGCTGGCCCATTGCGCCGGTGATGCGCGCAAAAACCCGTGCTTCGATTTGCCGGGGGCTCGCGCTTTCGCGGATGGTGTTTTTGTATGCTGCTATGCTCATGTTCAACTCTGCCTCTATCCCCATCTTTGCGGGGCAAATTCCAGTCCGGGTGCGGTGTTTCCGCTACTCCGGAGTAAGGGAGGCGCCACGCGGGCCCCTCCCCGTTGATCGTGTGACTGGCCCCATTCAGGGGCCAATCGCAGAGGTTACTGGAACAGGGACAGAATGTTCTGCGGCTGCTGGTTGGCAATCGAAAGCGACTGCGTGGCAAGCTGCTGCTGAACCTGAAGCGCCTGCAAGCGGGCCGCTTCTTCTTCCATATTGGCATCGATCATCGAGCCAACCGAGCTGTCGATGTTGTCGACAACCGACTCGAGGAAGTTTTGCTGGGTCTCGATCGAGTTTTCCGACTGGCCGAGTTTGGTGGCGATGTCCGTGACGCCGCTCAACGTGGTTTCTGTTGTTGCAAGAACACCGCTCAGGAAGGCTTCACCGGTTGCGGCGCTTGCGTTGGTCGCAAAGTTGGTCGCGATGGTGTTGAAATCCGAGACGCTGAGGCCAAGGTCATGCGTGCCAACGGTGATCGACGTGGTGGCATAGGTGCCACCCGCGCGGCTGACGCCGGTTACGGTATTGCGATCTACGCCAACGGTGGTGTCGGCATTGGCCGATGCGGCGCTGAACGTGCCGTCGGCCGCCACCAGTGTTGCTCCGGTGATGTCGGTGCCAGTGGCATAAGCGCCGGCGCCCAGCATATCGTCGCCGTTAAAGGTCGACTGGCTCAGCGTGGTTTCCATCGATTTGACCAGTTCTTTCAGGTCATCTTCGATTTCGGTCAGACCGCTGGTTGCGCCTTGGGCAAAGGCCACTTTGTCGAGGAACTGTTGCGCGAGATCCTGCACGGTTTCAGCACCGTTGCGCGCGGTCGAGATCGAGCTTTTGGTGACGGTCAGGCCTTCGTTGATCGAGGAATACACCGAGCTGTCGCTCTTCATGGTTTCCGAGATCTGGAAGTAGGCGGCGTTGTCTTTGCCGGACTGAACGCTGAGGCCCGAGGAAATGCGATCCTGGGTGCCGCTGAGATCGTTGTTGATGTTACGCAGTGTCGACAGGGCGGACATCGCGCTGCTGTTGGTGATGATTGAGGACATTGTTTTTCTGCTCCGATTTCTATCGTTGATCTTCGTCTTTCTGACGAAAACGGTCCTGCCGTCTGCAATTCGTAGCACGACAACCGGAAGCAGAAAGCGATTTGATAGAGTGCGTTACACGGATTGATCCAACCGTTGCGAAGGAGTCACATCTGCTCCCTGCCGTTCGCCGTCGCGATCATACAGCCCGCGCAGGCTTTGACGGTCGCGAATACGGTCTATTTCCTGCGCCACGGCCCCTGTGGCCTCGGTCATACGGCGTAAAAGCGTTAAATCCGCCTGAATTAGCCCGCGCAGCGCGTCAACTTTGCGCCGCAGGGCCACGGTGGCCGGATCATCGCCCGAGAATATTTCTGCCTGATCGGCAAAGGCCGCCTCAATTTCGCCTAACAGTGCTGATTTGCGAGGAAAAATTTCTTCGACGCGGGCAAGTTGTCCTTGACCAATGGCGGCAATTTCGTCTCGCAGCAGTTTTGCGAGCTGATCGACAAGGGCAGCGGCGCGGGCCGGGGTGAGATCGGTCATTTGTCCACCTTTGTGTCGGCCGGGCTGCCAGCTTGTGAATAGGCGTCCAGCGCGCCGCGCAGGCTGGTCATCAGGCCGCCGCCGTTTTGTTCGGCAATCTCGCGCCCAAAGGCATCGGCCAGGAAAGACCGCCAGTGTTCTTCCGCCTGGCCGCCGCCGAATTCACCGATATCGACCTGCGACAGCATCTCGTTAACCATCTGGCTCAGGAACATCGCCTCGAATTCGTCGGTGGCATTCTTCGCAGCATCTGGCGCGGCCTTGCCCGACTGGGCGGTCATAGCGCCGGTTGCCCGAAGCGCCGCCATATTGGTTGAAATGTCCATGTGGCCCCTCTTAGATGATTTCCAGATCGGCATGCAGCGCGCCGGCGGCCTTGATGGCCTGAAGGATCGAAATGGTCTGCGTCGCGGTCAGCCCGATGGCATTGAGCGCATCAACCAGCCGTTGCAGGCTCACATCCGCGCCTTCGAGAATGGTGAAATGGGTTTCGGACTCTTCGACCTCGACGGTGGTGCGCGGCACAACAACCGTGGTGCCGCCGATGGTCACCGGGTTGGGCTGGCTCACTTCGGGGTCTTCGCGCACCATCACCGTCAGCCCGCCCTGGCTTACCGCGACCCGGTCGATCCGCACGTTGGCGCCGATGACGATGGTGCCCGAGCGCGCATCAATCACCACCTTGGCGACACTGTCGGGCGCGACCCGCAGGTTTTCTATCGCCGACAGCAGTTCGGGCACCGACACCTTGCCAACACCGCGAAGCTGCACCTCAATCGTGGCCGGATCAAGCGCCCGCGCGCCGCCGCCGAAGTTGTTGCGAATGGCCTCTTCGACACGGATCGCGGTGGTGAAATCGGGGTTGCGCAGGTTAAGCCGGATGCTGTCGAGCGAGGACAGTTCGAACTCGATCTCGTTTTCCACCGTGGCGCCATTTTCGATCCGGGCGACCGTGGGCACGCCTTCGGTGATCGAGGCCGCATTGCCCTGCGCCGCCCAGCCCGCAACCGCAATCGGCCCCTGCCCCACCGCGTAAACCTCGCCATCGGCACCGGTCAGCGGGGTCACGATCAGGGTGCCGCCGCGCAAGGAAGACGCATCGCCCAGCGACGACACCACCACATCAATCGGCGAGCCGCGCCGGGCAAACGGCGGCAGCATCGCAGTGACCATGACGGCGGCGGTGTTGGCGGTTTTGATGGTGTCGTCCGAAAGATTGCCAACGCCGAGCCGCTCGAGCATCGCCTCGATGCTCTTTTCGGTGAACGGACTGTTGCGCAGGCTGTCGCCGGTGCCATTCAGGCCAACCACCAGTCCGTAACCGACCAGTTGGTTCTCGCGCACACCCTCGAACGTGGCGATATCCTTGATGCGCACCTCGGCCCAGCCCGGCAGGCCCGGCAAAAGCGCGGTGGCAAGGGCGGCAAGAAAGGCAGCGATACGCATGGCGCTCCGGGGCTCCGTTTCCAAGGAGTAAACATCGCCAGTGAAGAAATCGCAACAATTAATTCTTGATTAACCATTCTATTCTTGCGTAATACTTGAACCTGCCGCAGAATTTGCGCAGAGTATGCTTGCGAGAGCATGAAGAGAGCAAACAGCTTCAAGGGGGACGTGGTGCATATTTACCTTTACGAACCACGATCAAACCCTTTGGCCGGCCTGCTGTCGGACCTGCGCGAGGCCGAATGGGAGCCGGTCGCCGTCAGCGACGACTTCTTTGAGCGCCAGCTTGATCTTGTCGCCCCCGATGGGTTTGCCGACCGGCCGGTTCTGATGTGGGGCCATCCGCGCAGCGTGCAGCATATTGCGCGGCTGCGCCGCTCGGGCTGCCGCAATCCTGTGCTGGTGCTGCGCGCGCAGCGTGATCCCGAAGCGGCGATGGAAACCCTTGATGCCGGTGCCGATGATGACATCGTCGGGCCGCTGACCGGCATGGAGCTGCGGGCGCGGGTCAATGCGATCACCCGGCGCTTTCATGGCCACGCCGCCGCCTCGATTCATATCGGTGATGTGACCGCTTATTTCGATGGCCGCGACCCGGATGTTGCGGGCCAGCCGATGCGGCTGTCGCAGCGCGAACTGGCGATTTTCCAACAGATTGCGCTGGCCGCACCACGGGTGGTGTCGAAATCGCGGATCTATGATGCGGTGTATGGCATGGCCGACGACCAGCCGTTCGACAAGGTGATCGACGTCTATATCCACCGCATCCGCAAGAAGATCGAAGAGATGTCGCCGCTCGGTGATCCGCATATCCGCACGCTGCGCGGACGCGGCTATAAACTCGCCCCCGCCGAGCTGGCCGGGTCGGTTGCGCCGGTGCCGCTGGTCGGATCAGCTCATGTAGTTGAGAAAGCTCAGCTGCGATAGGCGCGCAGTCACCGCATAGCTGGCCTGAAGCTGGGTTTCGAGCGCGGTGATATTGGTGGCAGCCTCGTAACTGTCGACCCCGACCAAGCTGTTCACGCGGTTGGCATAGACTAAGGCGCGGTCTTCCATCCGGGTGTTGGCGGCGTCGATCCGCGATGAGGCGGCATCAAGCCCGATCTGGCTCGACAACAGCGCCTCATTACCCGAGCCGAGCAGTGCGGTCGCGGTGCCCATCCATTCGGTATAAGCCTCGGCGTCGGATATTTCGCTGACATCGGTGGCGGCGAGCATGACAAGCCCCTGAAGAACCTCACGAAACGCCGGATCGTTGGCCTGTGCGCCATAGCGCAGGATCTCGCCATCGCCAATGCTGGCCTGCAACGGGGCATCGGTGCTGCCCGGCGCAAACAGCGCGTCAAAGCTGCCGTCTGCATTGTCAAACAGGGCGTTCAACTCGCTGATCCGGGCGCTGGCGTCGGCCTGGGTGTCGAGCCCCGGTGCCAGCAGCGCCGCGATGGTGGCGGCGGGGCTTTGGCCGGTGCCGCTGCTTTGTGTGGTCCACGGCGTCAGCGCCAGCGCGCTGCCCGAGGTACCGGCGAAAAGCGCCATGCCGGAATGGGTGAGATTGGCCTGACTGATCAAGGCGTCCAGCGCGCCTTGGGCCTGCACTTGCAGCCCGCTCGCGGTGCTGCCGCCCGGCTGGCTGTTGGCCAGTGCCAATGCCAGAACCGGCTGCACAGAGTCGCGCATGGTGCCAAGCGCGCTGCTCATACTGTCGATCCGCCCGCCCAAAAGCGTGTTGGCGGCGATCTGGGTCGCGTCAAGGTCGCGGGCGGCGTTCAGGCCCAAAGCCTCGGACGCGCCTTGCCCGAGCGACTTGTAGATGTCGGTGCTGACGCCGGTGGCCAGCTCTTGTTCGGCCTGCGCCAGTTTGTTTTGCAACTCGGCGTTGGTGTTGCGGCGCAGCAGGTTGCTGTACAGCGACGAGGGGCCACGGGACATGTTGTAAATCATCGCGGTTTCCCTGTTCAGAACGCGGCCAGCAAGGTGTCAAACATCTCAGACACGGTTGTCAGCGTGCGGGCGTTCGCGGCGTAGGATTGCTGGATTGCGGTCAGTTGTTGCAGCTCGTCATCGAGATTGACGCCGGTAAAGGCCGAACGGCTGCCTTGGATCGTCACCGCCCCCGCCGCAAGGCTTGCGGCATTGGTTTCGGCATTGGCGCGGGTGGTGTTCTGGCTCGCAATCAAGCTTGAGATATAGTTGGGCAGCGTCGCGCTGTCGCCCAGCCCGGCCCCGGCGTCAAACCCGGTTGTCGCGCTCAGCGCCGCGGCGAAATCCATCGCTTGGCTGTTGTCGCCCGCCGCACCGGGCGCCATAGCGCCGATGCCATCGCGGATGCGCCAGCTCGCGCCGCCCGCCTCGGCCACAATCGCGTCATTGACGGCAATGCGGGTGGCAAGCCCCGGCTCAAACGGGTCGGTCAGCGCCGCGCCGGCGTCGGTGAACAGACCGGGCGCGCCTGCGGGCAAAGAGCCATCGGCAGCGGCCATATCCTCAATCAACGCGCGCGCGACCTCATCAAGCTGGGCCTGCATCTTTGGCAGCGTGTCGACCATCAGCGTGAACTGCCCCGCCAGCGCGCCTTCAGAGATTCCACGCACGCCGGGCTTGCCGGGGGTGATCTCGATATCGCCCGCGTGCAGCGTGCCAGCGGCGGCGTCAAACCGCAGCGTTTCTGCAGTGTTACCGGTCAACAGCGCAGTGCCGCCGGTGGTGAACAGCTCCACCCGGCCCTTGGTGTCGGTCCGCAGGGTAAAGTCGATCAGCTCGGCCAAACCGTCCAATTCGGCGTTGACCTGATCCTCGATCGCAAGCTGCGCATCGCCCAAAACCCCGCCCGACATCCGCTCGTTCAAAGCCTGCAAGCGTGACAGCGAGGCGTTCACCTCGCCCACATGTGCAACGATGGACCGGGTGGTGAGGCGGCTCGCCACTTGCAACGCATCGCTGCTGCGGTTGAGCGACAGCGCCAGATCCTGCGCGCCAGACACGGCGCTTTGCTGCAACACCGCATCCGACGGCGAAACCGCCAAAAGCCCAAGCGCGCCCTGAAAATCGGTCAGCCGGGTCAGGATTGTATCGCTGCTTTCGCTGTCGCCAAGCGTATTTGTATAGGTCGACAACCCGGTCGCCATCGCATCCTGCGTGGCGGTGCGCGACACTTCGGTGCGGTACATCGCGTCAAGCGAGGCATCGACGGCGCGGGTGATCACCGAGACCGTCGGCGTGCCCTGCGCATCGGTCGTGATCGCAGCTTCGCGCCGCGCATAGCCGGCGTTCCCGGCGTTGGCGATATTGCCCGACACGGTTTCGGCCCAACGCGAGGTGGTTTGCAGCCCGCTGCTGGCAACGCTGAGGGCGGAATTGAGGCTCATGGTGTCATCCTGTCAGCGCCTTACCGCTTGAGGTTCACCGTTTCCGACAGCATCTCGTCGGCGGCGGTGATGATCTTGGCGTTGGAAGAATAGGCGCGCTGGCGTTGGATCAGGCTGGTCAATTCTTGCGCGATGTCGACATTGGCCGATTCCACCCCGCCCGCTGACAAGGTGCCGGTTTCGCCACTGCCCGCCTGACCAAGATAGAATGCGCCCGAATCCAACGAGGTGGTGAAGGTCGAATTGTTGTTGGTTTGCAGCCCGTTGGGGTTGGCAAACGTCGCCAGCGGAATTTGCGACAGCGCGGTGCGCGCGCCATTGTCAAACACGCCCCAGACATTGCCGAATTCGTCAAACTCCAACCGGGTGAGCGAGCTGCTCTGTGCGCCGTCGGCATCGATATCAAGCGGGGTGTAATCGCCCGAGAACTGGCTTAGCCCGTCAAAGCTCCCCGGTGCGCCAAGCGACAGCTCGACCACCTGCGGCGTGGTGCCGTTGTCGATGGTCAGGGTCATGGTGCCGGTGGCCGGGTCAAACACAAAGTTGGCCGGGGCGGTCGTCAGATTGCTGATCCCGGCATAGTTCAGCGGCGACCCTGCGGTTGGCCCACTGTCGGCAAAGGTCATGGTGACCTGGCCGTAATCGGTGGTGTCGTCGCTGATCAAAACGTCCCAGCTGTTGGCATTTGCGGTCGGCTGGAACGACAGGGTCACACGCTCAGGCTCGCCCAAGGCGTTGTAATATTCGATCGACGACACAAACGGATCGCCGGGATTGGCCTGCCCGGTTTCCTGCGACGGCAGGTTGCCACTCACGCCGATGTTGCCGGTCATCGTGCCTGCAATCGATTGAAACGCCACGTTTACCGGCTCAAGATCGGCAAAGCTGTTGCGGTCCACCGCGCCAAGCGTGCCATCGGGGCCATAGGGATAGCCCATCAGGTACAGCCCGGCGGAATTGACCAGATTGCCATCTTCGTCCGGGGCAAAACTGCCGACGCGGGTGAACAGATTGCCCGAGGTAAAGGAGGCGTCGATGTTGGTGTTGACCACAAAGAAGCCATTGCCGCTGATCGCGAGGTTGGTCGCAATCGAGGTGTCGATGTAGTTGCCATCGATGGTGTTGCTGTGGATTTCGGCGGTGCGCACGCCCGACCCGGTGCTGCCTGCGGTCGAAGACGACCCAAGGGTGATCATCTGATCAAAGCTGCGGCGATAGCCGACCGTATCGGCATTCGCAATATTATAGGAAATACTGTCAACTGCCGTGGAGTTCGCCAAAAGTCCGCTGACGCCGGACGCCATCGCGTTGGTAATGCTCATAACCGCCTGCCTTTGCCGTGCCGTTGTTCGATCACTGGTTCGGGAATTATATAGCCGGCGCAGGTTACACCAAGTTTAAAGCGGCTTGTTCTTGGGGATATTTTTCATGTCTTTGGCCAGACCTTGGCTGTTTTTGCGCAATCTTTTGCGCATCAGTTCACCGCATTTGGCCCTGACAGGGTGTCGAGCATCTCTTGCGCGTTGTCGATGCGTTGCCGCGCGGTGCCTTCGCGCAGCGGCAAAAGGTCGGCGGGGGGCGCGGTGAGCGATCCGACCACCTCGGCCCATTCCGGCACATCAGCCAGCGTTTCAAACCGCACCGCGAGGGCACGGGCGGCCTCGGCATCGCCACTGCGATGGGCGGCGAGCAGATAGCGGATGGCATCCGGCAAGGGCAGATCCGCCCCCGCGCGCTGTGCCAAAAGCGCATAGGCGGCCTGCGCCTCGGCCCATTCTTCGCGCTCAAACCGCGCCTGCGCCCGCAGTCGAAGCACCTGTTCCGGGGCCCCGGCGCCATCGGCCGAGACCAAGGCGGCCCGCTGGCCGGTCTCATCCAGATACCGCGCCGACACCAGCGCCAATCTTTGCGCCATTTCAGGGTCTTTCGGCGTGGGCGGCGCGGCCAGCAGCGCGCCCAGCACCTCGAACTGGCCGCCGTGCAACAGCG
This sequence comes from Marinovum sedimenti, assembly GCF_054052205.1. Lineage (NCBI taxonomy): Bacteria > Pseudomonadati > Pseudomonadota > Alphaproteobacteria > Rhodobacterales > Roseobacteraceae > Marinovum > Marinovum sedimenti. The sequence goes on along the minus strand of NZ_JBSWBT010000003.1, from coordinate 90,415 downwards.
CCTCGGCCTCTTTCACCGCCAGCCGGTCAATCTGGCCGGTGTCGGCGTCAAACAGGCCCAGATCCTGCCCCGCCATAAGGTAATTTCGGATCGTGGCAAACTCTTGCGCCGCCATCACCGTCGCGCCGGCGGCATGGAAGGTATCGGCAAAACGCTCGGCCGCCTCGGCAAAACCGGGGGTAAAGCGCAGCCAAGGCGCGGCGCGAGCATGCAGCGCCATAAAGCCCGACATCGACAGCGTGCCCTCGGCGCCCTTGGCGTACATCTCGCGGGTCAGCGCAATCGCCTTGGCCGCCGCCTGCTCGGCCACAGGTGTGCGGGCATGGCGCACCATCAGACGGCCATAGGTCTCAATCGCCGCGACAGGATCGCCGGCGATCACTCGCAAGTCGGCGAGATCAACAAGCGTGTCCGCCGCCAAGGCATCGCCCCGCCACAACTCGGCCTCCAGGGCCAGCAGCTCAACCGCCTCAGCCGCCGTCAGCGCCTCGTGACGCAGGCCAAGATCGACCAAAGCGCGCCGCGCTCGGTGCCCCCAAAGGCCGGTGTCGCCCTGCGCCTGCGCATAGCTGTCAAAGGCGGCCATTGGCGCGTCGCCAGTCTCGGCCACTTTGCCGAGCAGGAAATGCAGCGCGGCTCCGTCGCGCAAACCCGCGTGATCCTCGAACCGCCCCGCAATATCGCGGGCCAGCCGCCATTGCTGCCCGTCGATGGCGCAGTCCAACAGGGCTGGCAGCACGCGTTCCCGCACCGGGGCCGGAAAGCGCTGGAGCCGGTCAAAGGCGCCGCGCAGCCCCGAACCCGCCGCGCCACAGGCCCCCGCATTCAGCCGCGACAGTGTCAGCAACAGCACCTGATCGGGCCATCGCGCGTGCTGCGGTTCAAGCAGCCGTTGGGCACGCGCGCTCAGAGGCCGACCCAAAGGATCAAGCAACCCGAGCGCCAGTTCCAACGCCTCGGCCCGCAGCCGATAGGCCAGCGGCACCGCGCGCCCCTGCACCTCGGACAACAGCGAAAGCCCCTCGGACATCATGCCATGGGCAAAGTGAAATTCCGCAAGGTCAATCAGCGCCCGCGCCCGCCGGGGCACCACATCCCCGGCCCGCAGCACCGTCTCCATCAGCGCCGCGCGTTCTTCAAGGAACGGGCGCTGTGGCCGAGGCATAAGGTAAAACTCGGGCGGATCAAGCACCCGCTGCGGCAACCCCAGATCCTGTAGCATCGGCCGGTCGCGCGTTTGCCCGGTCGCGGCCTGCGCCACAGGGGCAACAGCCACGGCCAGCGCGAGTGCTGCGCCAAGGATCCAAGGATAGATCGGGTTATTTCGCCGTTTCTTCATGATTGTTCTTGATATACACGAGATGAAATCGCATTGTCAGCAAGAAAAGAGCGTCAAACTGGATGCAAATCAAGAATTGATTGAGAGGGTCAATGGATAATTCAACCTACGTTGCGCTCTCCCAGCTCTCGGCGCTGGAACGACAGCTTGACGTGACCGCCAACAACATCGCCAACGCCAATTCGAACGGCTTCAAGGCCGAACGCGTGCTGTTTGAAAGCTATTTGCCGCCCGAAGGCACCGTCGCGCCCGAGGAAGCAACCAACTATCTGATCGACCGCGGCTCTTATATCGATGACCGCTCGGGCGTGATGATCCAGACCGGCAACCCGCTGGATGTGGCGCTGTCGGGCGAAGGCTGGTTTGCCTATGAAATGGCCGACGGCCAGCAAGCCTATGGCCGCGATGGCAATTTCGTGCTCGACCCGCAGGGCCGCGTCGTGACCACCAGCGGCGCGCAGGTGCTGGATGCCGGTGGCGCGCCGCTGGCTTTGCCGCCCGCGCTCGCCGCCTCGGTGTCGATTGCCGACGACGGGGTGATCTCTTCGGACGTTGGCGGCGTGCTCGGCCAGGTCGGCCTGTACGCCCTGCCCGACCGTCAGGCGCTTGGGCGTGCGGGCGGCGGCATGTTCGTCGCCTCCGAGGGCACCTTCCCGCTCACCCCCGATGAGAGCGGCACCAAGGTTATTCAGGGCGCGCTTGAATCAAGCAACGTGCAGGCGGTGAGCGAAGTCACCCGGCTGATCGACATCCAACAGGCCTATCAACACGCGCTCAATCTGCTCTCGTCCGAGGATGAGCTGAAGAAAGAGATGCTGAGCCGTATCGGCCAGAACAGTTAAACAGGGAACCGCAGATGAAAGCTCTTGGCATCGCCGCGACCGGCATGATGGCGCAACAGACCAACGTCGATGTGATTTCGAACAACATCGCCAACGCCAACACCACCGGGTTCAAAAGTTCCCGCGCCTCCTTTACCGATCTGATCTATGAGAACATGTCGCGCGAAGGTGCGGTGACGGCGGAAGAGGGCAACACCCGGCCTGTCGGGCTTGATGTCGGGCTTGGGGTGCAGGCGGTTGGCACCGTGCGGCTTAACACCCAAGGTGGGCTGACGCAGACCCAGAACCAGCTTGATCTTGCCATCGACGGGCGCGGCTATTTCGCCGTCAACCTGCCCGATGGCGAACAGGCGTTCACCCGCGACGGGTCATTCCGGCTGTCGGCTGAGGGGCAGGTGGTGAATGGCAAGGGCTACGAGATTGACCCCGGCGTGGTGCTGCCCGACAACACCACCGCGATTGAGATCAGCGACACCGGCATCGTGAGCGCCTATGTCGACAATGACTCTGTGCCGGTCGAGATTGGCCAACTCACCCTTGCCACCTTTGTCAACGATGCCGGGATGCGGCCCTTGGGCGACAACCTGTTTGCCGCCACCGTCGCCTCGGGCGATGCCATCCCGGCGCTGCCCGGTGACGAGGGCGTTGGCATCCTGCGGCAAGGCTATCTCGAAAGCTCGAACGTCGACATCGTGCGCCAGATCACCGATCTTATTCAGGCGCAACGTGCCTATGAGATGAATTCCAAGGCCATTTCGACCGCTGACGAGATGATGTCGGCCGCCAACCAGATCAGGTAAGCCATGCGCCTTGTCCTTGCCCTTTGGTGCGCTGTCCTTGCCCCGTTGATGGCGCAGGCCGAAACGCCCGAGATTCTGATCGAAGAACAGGTGCGCCAATCCTTGGGGGCCGAACTCCCCATCGAAGCCCTGATCCGGGTGCGGTTTTCCGGCGCGCAGATCAAACAGGCCGAGCTGATTTCCGCCTTCTGGATGGACCGCGACAGCGGCCAGTTCCTTGCCAATGCGGTGACAGACCAAGGCGTAACCCACCGGCTTTCGGGCGTGGCGCTGGCGGTGATGGAGCTGCCGGTTCCGGCGCGCCGTCTGATGCCCGGCGAGGTTGTCACCGACGCCGATATTGTGCTGACCGAGCTGTCATTGCGCCGTGTCGGGGCCTTTACCATCACCGATCCGGCGCAACTGCAGGGCATGCAGGTGCGCCGCATGCTGGCACAGGGCCGCCCGGTGATGACGCAATCGGTGATGCAGCCGCTGGTGATCGACCGCGGCGACAAGGTGAATATTCTCTACGACGATGGCCGGCTGGTCCTGACCGCCCCCGGCCGCGCGCTTGACAGTGCCCATCGCGGCGCCGAGTTGCGCATCGTCAATCTGGTCAGCAACACCTCGCTTGCCGCCATCGCGCGCGCGCCGGGGCTTGTCGAGGTAATCCGCTAATGTCTTTTCGCCGCTATCTGCTCACCCTCCCGACGCTGGCCCTTGTGACGGGCTGCACCGAACCGGTGTTTGACCGCGAACCCGAGCTGAGCCGGCTTGGCGTCGATCAAGAGGATCTGACCGCCGCGCGCACTGTGAATGTGCCGATGCCCGCGCCCGAAATCGCGCGCGCGCCGCACCGGGCCGAACGCGCCTCGCTTTGGGGTCAGGGCAGCGACGGCTTTTTTGCCGACCAGCGTGCCACCAATATCGGTGATCTGCTGACCATCGTGATCGAGATCGACGACGAGGCCAGCCTCGACAATGCCACCCGCCGCAGCCGCTCTGGCCAGTCCGCGATGGCCCGGCCCGGTCTGTTTGGCTATGGCTCGCAGATCGACAAGATCCTGCCCGGCGTCGGCCCCGCCGACCTGCCCTCGGGCGATATCGTCGACATCAGTTCCGAAACCAGCGCCCGTGGCGATGGCTCGGTTGATCGCAGCGAGTTGATCTCTTTGCGGATGGCCGCGCTGGTGGTGCAATCGCTGGCGAACGGCAATCTGGTGGTGGTCGGGCGCCAAGAGGTCAAGGTGAACGAAGAGCTGCGCGAACTGCGCGTTTCCGGCATCATCCGGCCACAGGACATCGACCGGGGCAACACCATCCGCTATGACAAAATGGCCGAAGCCCGGATAAGCTATGGCGGGCGCGGCGCGCTCAGCCGCCAGCAGGTGCGCGGCTATGGCGAAGACGTGATGGACGTAATTCTGCCCTATTAAATCGAACTTAAGTCAAGGTTTACCACAACTTTTGACTGAATGCGCCGCGATACAGGATCTCGACTCAACCAGTTCGGGATCCAATTATGAAGAAGTCCGTGATCACCTTTGTCGGCCTTCCCCTCGCATTTGCGGTGGCGGGATATGCGGGTGGCCTTGTGCTGCCCGCCGCAGCACGGCCGCAACATTCGGCGGTTGCGCCCGAGATCCCGGATCAGACAGCCGCAGCGCTTGTTCTCGACACGCTAGCCGAGGAAGAGGCCGCCAAGCTGGTGGTGGATGAGGCCGCGACAGCGCCGGGCGATCCCGCCGAAACCGCGCGCGAGAACCACCGCACCAATGCCAATGTGGTGCGGTTGGGCCGGGTGAGCATCCCGGTGTATCGCGCCAGCAGTGTGACCTATGTGATGTCAGATGTCGGCGTGGAAATGCGCGATGTCACCGTCGCGGCAGCCTTTGCCGAGGCCGAGAATGCCGCCCGTTTGCGCGACGCGGTGCTGACCTCGCTGCACAAGGCCGCCGAGGGGCTAAGCCTGACTGGTGGGGCCGTCGACACGCCCCAGCTCAGCGAACGGTTGGCGACGGATCTGCGCGCCGGGTTTGGCAGCGACGTGGCCAATGTGCTGCTGTTGTCGCTGATCCAGGCCGATGTGCCGCGCAGCTAAAGCGTTACGCAAAACAACAAGCATCGCCTAATGCGTTGAAATCTTTGATTTCAGGCAGTCTGAGGTGCGCCCGTTTTTTCGCGCAACGCTATAGGCAGCGTCAGCGCACCTCTTCGATCATCCCCGCCATCACGCTTTCGCCGGTGTCCAGTTGCAGCACCGCCAGCCCCTGATCATAGGTCAGCCCAGTGACCTGCGACAGCGCATAAGTCTGTGAAATCACCGTGTTACCGTCAAGGTCCAGCGCCGTGAGCTGCACGCCATAGGTGCCATCGGGCAGCGGCTGGCCCTGCTCGTCCAACCCGTCCCATTGCACTTCGTGCAGCGCGCCGGTGCTGCCCGGCAGGCCATACAGACTGCGCAAGATCGTGCCGCTGCCATCGGTGATGTCCATCGTCACCAGCTGCGCCTCGTTGTTCAGCCGATAGCCCAGCATGCTCTCGCCCCCCGCAAGCGATGCCTCGGACGACGGCACAACCACGCCGCGCCCGATAAGGCCCAGCCCGGACATCGCCGAGAGACTCGAGATCTGCGAGGCGATGCCTTCTAGGTTGGCGTTCTGCGCCACCGCCTGCTCTACCTGCGTCAGCGTCGCGAGCTGCGACACAAACGCGGTGCTGTCCATCGGTTCGAGCGGGTCCTGGTTCTGGATCTGCGCGGTGAGCAGGGTGATGAAGCTTTGGTAATCATTGCTCAATTGGCTCAGCGCATTGCCTGCCGCGCTCGAGGATCCTGTGGTGCCGGTGGTTGCGCCGCTCAGGGCGTAGGGATCGATGGCCATTGTGTTGTCCTGCTCAAACCGTGATGTCGATACGGCCCGAAGGCAGTGTGACACGGATCGGTGTTTCAGTTGTCTCGCCCGCTGCAGCGTCTTGCGCCGCCCCGATGGGAACGTTGCGGCCGGCAGAGGCGCCTTGTTCGGCCTCTTGCCCCATATTCTGTCCCGCGTTCTGGCCTGCGTTTTGGCCCGCTCCGCGCCCGCCCAAGTCATCAAAACTCAGCGCGCGGCTGTCGATCGGGTGGCCCGCGTCCCGCAGCAGCGCAATCAACCCGTCGCGGTCCGCGCGCAATGTGCCGAGCACAGCGGCTTGGTCGGCCCGAACGGTCACGCTGAACTGGCCATCTTCCGCCGGGGCCAGCACAATTTCGACCCGCCCCAACCCCTCGGGGGTGAGCGCAACCCGGATGGTGCCGCTGTCGCTGACATGGGCGCGCAGCTGGCACAGGATCTGCGCACTGTCGGGCAACGGAGGCGGCGCAGAGGGTGCAGTTGTCGGGGCAGTGGCGCTGGCGGCACTGGTGGCAGACACCGTCGTTAGCAGCGCCGGTGGCACATCCGCCCCGGCGGTGGGCACGGCAGGCGCGCGGGCATCAAGAGCGGCGGTCGGCATCGCCCCCGGTCCACCGCGCAGCGCCGGCGCCGGGGCCTCAGCGCCCGATTGCACCGCCCTGTCAGGGCGCGTTTGCACAGCGCCGTCAGCATGAGATTGCACCGCGCTGTCCGCGCGCGATTGTACTGCGCCGTCAGCGCGAGAGTGTACTGCGCCGTCAACGCGCGACTGTACTGTGTCCGCGCCGCCACGGGCCAAAGCACTGGCGTCGAGCGCACGCGGCGCAGCCTTGGCTTGCTCAGACAACGCTTCGAGCGCCTGCCCCAACTCGGCCCGCACCCCAGCGGGTGCCGGTGCCTCTGCGGGTGCTTCGAACGGGGCCGCACTCGGGTCGGCTTGGATAAAGTCGCGCAAGAGCGTCACAGCCTCGGTCAACCCCGCGCCCGGCTCCGCTGCCGCCAGCGCGCTGAACTGCGGCGCAAAACGGTTCGGATCGATCATCGCCGCGATCTCTGCAAGGATCGGGATCAACGCCTCGGCCAACTCAGCGTCACTCAAATCAGCCTGCGACAGGGCTGCATCCGCCGCATCGAACAGCGCCGCCAGATCGGTTTCACCCGCCTCCTGCTCAATCGAGATCGGGATGTCGTCGCGCGGCGCATCGGCCAAACGCTTGCCCACGAGCGCGGCAAACGGCCCGGCAGAGAGGTCGCCCTTGGGCTTCGACGCTGCACCGCCGCCACCGACATCCGAGGCCAAACCGGCCAGAGCAGACAGAATGTTCATCATGCCTGCAACAGGCTCCGCGAAAAGCCCGCCTCCACCAAATTCCGGCGCAAACGTGCCAGCGCGCGCCGCTCGATCTGGCGCAACCGGTCCTGCGTCACCGCCATTTCGGCGGCGATCTGGGCGTGGGCCTCGGGCTGCGCGGTCAGGTGCCGACGGCGGATCACCTCAATCTCTTGCGGCTCCATCTGTCGCAACGCCGCCGCCAAAACCTGCGCCAACCGCGCATCGCGGCTTTGCTGGCTCAGGCGATCTTCGGGGCCGGGCGCGTCACAAACCAACGCATGGCCGGGGTGCGCCGTCGGCCCGTCCGGCAGGCCATTGATCTCGATTGCGGCCTGAATCGCGCGACGGATCAGCCGGTGTTCGTCTTCCGGCAACCGCCCCGCACGCGCATCAAGATAGGCGCGGGCCGGCACATCGATCACCGCTTTGATGCCCGCCACGGCCCCGGAAATCGCGCTGCGCACCCACCAGGCGGCGTAGGTCGAAAACCGCACATTGCGGCTTCGGTCAAAACTGTCAGCGGCGCGCATCAGGCCCAGGATCCCCTCGGCGGCAAGGTCTTCGCGGTGGGTGGGATTGTCGGAAAAGCGGACGGCAAGCGCCCAGGCCTGACGGGCATGCGCACAGATCAAACGCTCCAGCGCTTTGCGGTCGCCCCGGTCCTGCCAGCCGCCAATGGCCGCGCGCTCCTGCTCATAGCTGAGCAGCGGCGCGCGCATTGCGGCCTGGTACGACATCGCCATCATCAGAAACTTCGCCTATCCTTGTTCGCAAGAATAGATAAACACATTTCTTGGATAGCAGAAAGAAATTAAAGGTTTAGTGAAAGTTAAACCGCGCCACGATGTCCTGCTCAAGCGGCTGGAATTCGCGCTCCGGCGCCCCCATGCACGCGCGCAGCATCATCGAGGTGCGGCTGGTCCAGTCCTCAAAGCCAAGCGGGTCGCTGGACACGTCAAGCAGGCGACTGCCAAACAGGAACAGGTCGGGCTGAACAAAACCGGGGTCAAGACGGCTGAGATGCGCCAGCATGTCGGGGCTGGTCAGGAAATCGGGCTGCGCCATCACGTTGCTGTCGACCAACCAATGCCGCCCGAGGCTCTGGGCCATACCGGTGCGAAAGCCGTCGAAATCAAGCGTCGCGCCGCCGGCCTTAAGCTCGGCTGCACGGGTCATCGCGGCCTGCGCCAAGGCATGCAGCGCTTCGTTTTCGCGCTCCATCGGCAGATCGCCCATGGTGATCGCAAGGATAAGGCTTTCGGCCACGGCCCCACCCAACAGACACCCCAGGTTGTGCTGATCGCGCGGCAGGAACAAAACGACGGTGTCATACGACAGATCCACCGGCAGCTCTTCGACAAGAACATCGCCCAAAGGCAGCCCCGCCGTCAGTTCAAGCTCATCCGACATCGCCATAGGCCGCGACAATCCCGCACCGGCCATCAGCGGCGCAGTCCGCAGCGGCAGAATGCTCGAAAACTGCGCGGCAAAGCGCTGCGAGGTCAAAGCGTCGGGCAGGGCAACGTGGCCTTCCCAGATGAGATCAAGAACTTGTTTTCCGAGCATTTCTATTCCGTCCGTGAGCAGTCGAGACACTCAATCGGTACGTGCAAATTAACCGTACTGAAAGACTCTTTGTGTAAAGACACGTACCAGATATAGCGACGGCGATTCAGGGAGACGCTATATTGTGGTCCAAGAGTCGCGCACCTAGCGCATTGATTCAAAGAGGAAAATTCAAAAATGCCACGAAAAAGGCGCATTATGAAACCATGAACACCCACTGAGTTTTCGTTACAATGCAGGAGGGAACTGCTATATTTTGCATTCAATACTAAACCAGACACTAGATAAGAGGCCACGGCGCAGGATTGTGCATCGGATTCACCGTGCAACCGGACGGACTTTTAGAATGTGGAAGAATCGGTCGCCAAAATCCGGGACCTACCTAGGATATAGCACCATGATGCCGATCCGCCGGTTCTCTGCCGCATCCGGGCTAAGCCCGCCCAGCGGGGCGGTATCGGCAAGGCCCGAAATGCGCATGATCCGTGAGGGGTTCACCCCATTTTCAACCAGGGCGCGACGCGTGGCATTGGCGCGGTCGGCTGAAAGCTCCCAGTTGGAATAGCCGTCGCCAGCATAGCGGCGCGAATCCGTGTGGCCCGTGATGGTCAGCGCATTGGGCAGGTCAGCCAATGCCTCGGCCACCACCTGCAACAGCTTGCGGGTCCGGTCGAGAATGCGCGCACTGCCGGAGCTGAACATCGACTGGCCGGTCTTGTCCACGATCTGGATCTCGAGCCCGTCCTGACGCCGTTCAAACCGGATATGCTCGGCCAGGGTTTCAAGCCCGGCCGTTGACGCGATCTCGTCAGAGATTTGCTGCTCCAACTGTTCCTGCGTCGCCTCCCAGGCTTCGCGCGCGTGCCCTGCCTCTAGCGCCGCCATCGCTTCGGCGGCGTCCTCGATGGCATCGCTCAACACGGTGCTGTCCGGCTTTTGCTCGGGCGCGACGGCGGGATCGGCATCAGCATCGCGCAACCGGCTGTCGAACAACGCCAGCGGGTTTTCCTGCCCAAAGGTCGGCACCTGAACCGGTGCGGCCTCGCCATCGGCCCCGCCCAACACACCCTCGGTGCCAAGCACGGTGCCGTCGAGAAAGCCATCGCCCCGCCCGCCCCGCTCCGACAGGCTGGGCGTGAAATAATCCGCCAGCCCGCGCAGCTTTTCCTCATCCGAGGCGGCGAGGATCCACAACAACAGAAAAAACGCCATCATCGCGGTCATAAAGTCCGCATAGGCCACCTTCCACCCGCCGCCGTGGTGGGCATGACCTTCGTCTTCCTCAACCCGGCGGATGATGATTGTCTGATCTTTGTTCGACGCCATAATCGGGCTCTATGCTTCGCCGGCCACAACCGAACGCGCGTATTTGCCAAGCCCGGCCTGTTTGGCATGGTCGGCCTTCTTGCGCGAATAACTGGGGGCAACCAGCGGGAAATCTTCGGGCAGATCAAAGGCGGCCCGATAGGCGGACTCGGTCATGCCATGTTCGGACCCGAGATGCCGCTTGAGCATCTTGAAGCTGCGCCCGCAGCACAGACAGGTCACACGGTCCTCAGACACCGCCTGATCCAGCGGCAAAGCGGGGCGCATCCCGTCTTCACGCGCAGGCAGGGCGGTGGATTTGGTAAGGCCGGAGGGGCGGGAAAATTCCTCGGCCAGCCGCCGGTACAGCGCGACAATCTCCTCAGGCCCGACATCCTGCCGCGAGGCATAGGCCGCGACGATCCGACCAGCGGTTTCTTCTTTCATGGCTTGGGCACACATGTACATTCTCCTATCAAACAGAGCCCGGCGGTCTTGCTGCCGCGCTGGTCCCTGCTGATCACCGTTGCAATCAATCGATGCGTAGGGTCGCCGTCCTTGGCTCACCATACGCTAAAACGTTCTATAATCCTTGCAGATTCTTGCAGGCCCCTTCCGGCGGGAAATTTTTCGCCGTATAGTTGCGCCCGAAGGGCAAGGTGCAATCTCCGTATATCAAAGTCTTTCCAAAGAGTTGTAAAGCGTTCGCGCCAGCGGTCAACCCTTTCGTTGCCCTGCCGATATTGGCATCTCTTTTCATGTCGCACGCTCTCATATGGTGGCTCTCTTCTTGTCCGTTGAAAGATAGATAGGACGCGAAAGTTAATCGGAGTTGAAAACCATTGAATAATTTGCGCAAATCTTGAGAACACTGCCATGCGGCGCCGTCACGAGGGGTATCAAACGGTCAATGTCACAGAGGGGCTCTTTCGCGGCTGTTGTCGAACGCGATACCGCGCGGCGGTCGGCCTGGGCTGCGGTGTTGCGCGATTGCGGGCTGCCCAAGGTGTTGCGCCGCACGCGGCCGTCAGAGATGCGCGATCTTTTGACCGAGGGTGCCCCGATCAGCGCCTTGGTTGTCGGGCTGTCGGCGCGGCAGGTGCCCGACGATTCGATGCTCACCCTGATCGCCGCCACCCGCAGATTGTCGCCCGAAGCGGTTATTCTGGCGATTGATCACGCCAATCGTTCGCAGGGGGCGGTTGCCGCCTTTGCGGCCGGGGCCGATGACGCGCTGTCGGCGGATCATGACCCCGGCGAATTGCGCGCCCGCCTGTCGCTGCGGCTGCAGGGGGCGGTTCGGGGCCGTCGGCGTGCCGCGCGACTGGTGCAGCTTGGACTGACGCCGATTGAAGAGCGCATTTTCAAGCATTTGAGCCGCCACGCCGGTGAAATTGTCGAACGAGAACACCTGGCCCGCGTGTTGGGCGAGGCGGATTGGACCTATGGCGACCGGCGCATCGATATGCATGTCGCGCGCATTCGCCAGAAGCTCGAGGCGCGCTCGGATGAAAATCTCGAGGTGCGGTCGATCCGGGGCCGCGGCTATCTGCTCGATGAGGGCGGCAGCGATTAACGCGCGGCCAAGCGGGTGTCGGACGGGCGCACTTCGGCGGGAACGGCACCGGTTGTGACCGGCTGCGGGTCTGCGCCAAGAGAGGCCGGAAGCACCGAAAACTGTGGCAAATCAACGTCCCGCAGCAGCGCCCCGGCCGCAAACCCCACAAAGATCAGCCCGATCAGCGCCGACAGCACTGGCGCAAACAATCCCCGCCGGCGCGGTTTGGCCTCGGGTGCCGGAGGCGGCAACAACGCGCCGGGCGTCACAAAAACCCCCTGCCCCGTCACCGTCACCTGCGCGTGGCGCGGGCCTTGCGCATAGCGTTGGCGCAACGCCTTGGGAAACCCCGTTTCCAGCATATCGATCACCAGCGCCTCGCCCGGGCCCCAGCCCGACACAACATGACGCGGCAGCACGAAACAGGAAAAATCATCGCGAAACCCTATCTGCGCGGCCCGCCGCACCGGGGTGCGAATGGTCTGCAGATCCGGTGCCAAATTAAGCCGCAACCCGTGCCGCCCCACCTCAAGCACGCCCTCGGCAAAGTCACATTCCGACGCGGCGTCGCGCGGGGCAAACCCCTCAGGCAAATCAGGCGCGGGGGCCCGTCGCGGCGGCGCTTCGGACAGATGCAGCCGGGGTTTCCAGCGAAACGCCTCGGTCAGCGCGGCGATTTTCGGCGCAGCTGACGGGCGCGGCTCTGCACTTTTGCGCGACACCTCAAAGCGATGGTTGAGCAGATAATCCTGCGCCAGCTCGGCCAGATCATCCTCGTCCGAAATCAGCGACAGCAGCTTTTGCTCGTCGGTGAACATCATCCGCCGCGTGGCATAGCCCTCGACCTTGGGCACAATCTCCAGATCGCCCCGCGCGCAGTTCAGAACCGCCGCAGCCTTGGCCGGCATCCGGCCGCGCTCGCTCTCGTGAAACAGCAGCGACTCACACAGCCCCGCTGCATCAAGACACAGCACCAACCCGATTTCCCCCGGCCAGTCCGCAAAGACATGGGCCAGATCGCAGGCTTCAAAGAAATAGGCGAGTTTGCCGGTCGACATTGCGCGACTCCAAGAACTACTTCGTCACAACTTGAAACTATCCTTATTTATACTTGAACGAAAGTCAAATATATCTATGCTTTCCATGTAACTTGGGTGCGCCCACAACCTTAGACAAAGCAGAGACACCACCATGACCTTCTTTATCGGGCTTGCTCTTGTGTTCGGCCTTGTCTTTGGCGGCTTTATGCTTTCGGGCGGCAAGATGGACATCGTTCTGTACGCTCTGCCGTTTGAGGGCATGATGATTGGCGGCGCGGCGATGGGCGCTTTTGTGATCGCAAACAGCATGTCGGTGATCAAAAGTTCGGGCAAAGGCGTGCTGAAAGTGGTGCGCGGCACACGCTGGAACGCCAAAGATTACAACGACTTGCTGCAACTGTTGTACGAGCTGACCCGCGCCTATAAATCCAAGGGCATCCTCGCGCTCGACAGCCATATCGAAGACCCGTCCAGCAGCGATATTTTCGCCCGCTACCCCAAGATCATGACCGATCATTTCGCCATCGACCTGATCCGCGACAGCTTTCGTATGTTGTCGATGCAGTTCGACGACCGTTATGCCACCGAGGACGTGATCAACCGCAAGATCCGCAAGCATCACCATGAATTGCTGGCCTCTGTTCATGCGGTTCAGCAGGTGGCCGACGGGCTGCCCGCCATTGGCATCGTCGCGGCGGTTTTGGGCGTGATCAAGACGATGTCGTCGATTGACCAGCCGCCGGAAATCCTTGGCAAAATGATCGGCGGCGCGCTGGTGGGCACCTTTCTTGGCGTTTTTCTGGCCTATTGCATGGTGCAGCCGATTGCCGGGCGGTTGAAACAGATCGAAGACGAAGACGGCGCGTTTTACTTGGTGATCCGCGATGTCTTTGTGGCGATGGTGTCGAACCACCCGCCCAACATCTGTGTCGAGATTGGCCGTGGCAACATCCCGACCCGGATGCAGCCCGATTTCTACGAAGTTGAATCGGCGCAAAAAGAGCTGCCGGTGGCATGATCCGCCTGCTGACCGCCGCCCTGCTGACAGTCTCCGCTCCGGTCTGGGCGGCCGAGGACGAAGACCCCGATTTCACCTCCGCCGCCGTCGCCGGCAGCTTCGAGGTGATGCCGCCCAGTGCCACAGGCTATCCACGCGCCATGCTGCTGAAGATGCGCGAACGGCTGGGCGGGACACCCCCACCCGACCCCGCAAAAACGTCTGAGACTGGGGCCGATGGCCACTGACCGGCTGCGCCCGCTGGCGATCATGGAACGGGTGAAAGAGCTCGAAACCCGCGAGCGCGCCGCCGCCGTCGGCACCCTGCGCGCCACCGCAGACCGGCTTGCCACCGAGCGCAGCGCCCTGATGGCGCGGCTGGCGGGAGAGTCGCATATCGACGGGTTGGAAGGCGCGCCATATCTGGGCCAGTTCATCCGCTCGATCCGTGCCGAGCTTGACCACAACGCCCGTGAGGCCGCGCGCCTTGCACCCGAGTTGGCCCGCGCCGAAGACGCCCTGCGTGATGCGATTTCGGAGCAGAAAACCTTTGAAATCCTGCGTCTTACCCGGATTGAGCAACAGCGCAAAGACCGCACCCGACGGGCCGCCGCCGCGCAGGATTTCCAAACGCTACAGCGCTGGTCACGCGGGCGCTGACCCCTCCGCTGCGGCGGGCAAAGCAATCTTCGCCGCCTCAAGACAGGCGCGCAGGGCGGCAAAGGTTTCCTGAGGCGGCATCTTCTCGCGCTTGGACTGCCCGAGCAACGCCTCCAAAGGCCCCGACAGCCGGATTGCGGCGTCCACCTCGGCATCGCTGCCCGGCCGATAGGCGCCAATACGGATCAGTTCCTCCATGTCGCCATAGCGCGCGGCGGCCTGACGCGCGGCGCGGTACAGCGCGTATTCCTCGGCGCTGTGACAGTCCGGCATCATCCGCGACAGTGAGCGCAGAATGTCGACCGCCGGGAACCGCCCGCGCTCGGCAATCCGCCGATCCAGGATGATGTGGCCGTCCAGAATGCCGCGCACCGCGTCGGCCACCGGGTCATCCATATCGTCGCCGTCCATCAGCACGGTATACAGCGCGGTAATGTCGCCGCCGGTGCCACTGCCCGGCCCCGACCGCTCCATCAGGCGCGGCAGTTCGGCGAATGTGGTCGGCGGATAGCCCTTCGAGGTTGGCGGCTCCCCCCCCGCCAACCCGATTTCCCGCTGCGCCATCGCAAAGCGGGTCACGCTGTCGAGCAGCAACAGCACCTGTTTGCCCGCGTCGCGAAAATGCTCGGCCACGGCGGTCGCGGTCCAGGCGGCCTGACGGCGCATCAATGGCGGCTGATCACCGGTCGAGACCACCACGACCGAGCGCGCCAGCCCCTCTTCGCCCAGATCATCGCGGATGAAATCCTGCACCTCGCGCCCACGCTCCCCGACCAAGCCAACCACAATCACCTCGGGCTGCGCATGTCGCGCCAGCATCGCCATCATCGAGGATTTGCCCACGCCGGACCCGGCGAACACCCCCATCCGCTGGCCCTGACAGAGCGGCGTAAAGGCGTCCATCACCTTAAGCTGTGTGGCAATGCGCGGCCCGACCCGGCGGCGGTCAAACGCTGGCGGCGCATCGGCGCGCACCGGGCGGGGCGTGGTGCCTTCGGGCAGGTGGCCCCGGCCATCCAAAGGCCGGCCCAACGCATCCACCACCCGGCCCAACCAGGCCGCATCGGGGCGAATCTCGGTCGCCGCGCGGGTCACTGTCACCGGGTCGCCGGTGCGCACCCCGTCCCATGTGCCAAACGGCAGCAGGCGGGTGCCTTGCGCGTCGAAACCCACCACCTCGGCCAGCACCGAGCCGTGCGCGCCCTGCACCGTGCAATGCGCGCCAATCCCGATCGCCCGCTCCAACCCTGACACAACCAGAGACAGACCCAGCGCCGAGGCAACCCGACCCGTTATGCTTGTACGCTCAAGCCCCCTTGCAAGGCTAGACAGCTCTGAAAATGCGGTGTGCATGTTTACTATCCATTGCTTATCAAGAATTAATAATGCTATTCTTGATCAAAGTAAAAGGAAAGTGTTGATGAAGCTTGCGGGAATGTCCTTTTTTCAGCTCGCCTCCCAGCGGATGAGCTGGCTTGGGGCGCGCCAGTCGGTGATCTCGGAAAACATTGCCAATGCGGATACGCCGAATTTCCGCTCAAAAGACATCACCAGCTTTGGCGAGGTGCTCAAGGCCAGCGCGCCGGTGCAGGGCATGGCCGTCACCGACCCCCAGCACATTCGCAGCGGCCCCACCCCGCCGCCGGGCGTGCGCGTCGAAACCGACGAAGGCGCTTGGGAAGGCTCGCTCAACGGCAACAACGTCGTGCTTGAGCAACAGACCATCAAGGCGGCGGAAGTGGCGGGCAATTACCGCCTCGCGGCCGAGCTGTATCGCAAGGGCCACACCCTTCTGACCGTCGCCGCAACCGGCATCAAATAGGAGCACGTCATGGACTTTTTCAAATCGATCCTGACGGTGGCGGCCAGCGGCATGAGGGCACAGGGCGAGCGGCTCAAAATCGTGTCGGAAAACGTGGCCAACGCCAATTCCACTGGCACCACACCGGGCGAAGAGCCCTATCGCCGCAAGATCATCTCGTTCGAGGAAATGGTCGACCGGGGCACCGGCAGTTCCACCGTCGCCGTCGCCAAAGTCAGCCGCGACGAGGCCAACTTTGAGCTGCGTTTTGATCCCGCCCACCCCGCCGCCGATGACGAAGGCTTCGTCAAGGTGTCGAACGTCAAGACCATCATCGAAATGGCCAACATGCGCGAAGCCTCGCGCAGTTATCAGGCCAATCTCAACATGTTCGAGACCGGGCGCACCATGCGTTCGCAGCTTCTCGATCTGCTCAAGTAAGGCAAGACGCGCATGGCCGATCCCACTTCCTTAATGTCCGTCAACGCCGCGTCGGGCGCTTACCGCGCCTCGCGCGACATGACCACGACAAGCGCGCCCGAGACCGGTAGCTTTGCCGAAATGCTGGCGCAATCGGGCCAAGACGCGATGACCTCGATCCGCCAATCCGAGGCGACGGCGATGTCGGGCTTGCAAGGCAACGCCGACACCCAAGCCGTTGTCGAAGCGACGCTTGAGCTGGAATCGACGGTGCAGGTGGCGATCTCGGTGCGTGACAAGCTGGTCGAAGCCTACAAGGAAATCCTCAACATGCCGGTGTAATCCGGCGCTGCTCCTGAACGGAATTCGATGACCGAAAGCGATGTTCATACCGTCCTGTCCGACGCCTTTCTGACCGTGCTTTACGCCGCCGGTCCGATCATGGCGATCGCGCTGGTGGTCGGTTTGATCATCGCATTTTTTCAGGCGCTGACGCAGGTGCAAGAGATGACGCTGACCTTTGTGCCCAAGATCGTGGCAATCTTTCTTGGCCTGCTGGTGTTCACCCCGTTCATGTACGCGATGGTCAAAAAGCTGTCGGACAATGCCTTTGACCTGATGATAAGCGGGTGGTTGTGATGCGCCTTGCCCTCCTGTTCGTCGCCCTGATGTCCGCCCCTGCGCAGGCCGATTGGAGCCGGTTTTACAGCCCCTCCCCCAGCGCGACAGCCCCGGCCATCGCCCCCCAGCCAACGGCCCGCGCGGTGCCGGCGGCAGGCGTCTGCATCCGCGAAATCCTCACCGCGCAACTGCGCCACGCCATCCCCGGCAACCTGCTACTGGCCATCGGGCTGCAAGAGGCCGGGCTGATGCATGAGGGCGAGCTGACCGTCTGGCCCTGGGCCGCGAATGCCAACGGCGATGGGCGCTATTTCGATCAACCCGGCACCGCACAAAGCTGGGTCCGGGTGCAGCAATCCTCGGGCACATCGTCGATTGACGTTGGCTGTATGCAGATCAATCTGCGCTGGCATCCCGAAGCCTTTGCCACCATCGAACAGGGCTTTGATCCAGCGGCCAATGTCGATTACGCCGCCCGCCGCTTGGCCGAACTCTACGCCGAAACCGGCGATTGGACCGAGGCCGCCGGGCGTTATCACTCCGCCACCGAGACCCTCAAAACCGCCTATCTCGACCGGCTGCGCAGCAATGTCGCGATCGCCAACAAGCGGCTCGACGTGTTCCGCGAACTGGCCGCCCGTGGCGGGGCCACGCGCCGGGTGGCCGCCGCCCCCTCTGCCGCCCCGCTGCCCGCCGGGCATTTCTGGACCTCGGATTTGACCCGCCGCACCAAAGGCACCGCCGATGGCGCGCGCTCCTTGTTCGGCCGCGAGCCGATGCAACCCGTGCTGCCCTCCTTCGAAAAGATGTTCTGATGGCTCTGACCGACACCCTCTCCTCTGGTGCAGGCGCATCGCTTTTGTCGCGGGGCCGCGCCAACCGCGATGTCGGCTTTGCCGTCGCGGTGGTGCTGATCCTTGCGATGCTGTTTGTGCCGCTGCCGCCGGTACTGCTCGACCTCGGGTTGGCAATTTCACTGTCGCTTTCGGTGCTGATCCTGATGGTGGCGCTGTGGATTCCGCGCCCGCTTGATTTCAACTCTTTCCCCTCGCTTTTGCTGATGGTGACGATGCTGCGCCTGTCGCTCAACGTCGCCTCGACCCGGCTGATCCTGTCACAAGGCCACACCGGCAGCGATGCAGCAGGCGGCGTCATCGAAGGCTTTTCGCGTTTCATCGTCTCGGGCAATTTCGTCATCGGCATTGTGGTGTTTGCCATCCTGGTGGTGATCAACTTCGTCGTGATTACAAAGGGATCGACCCGCATCGCCGAGGTCACCGCCCGTTTCTCGCTCGACGCGATGCCCGGCAAACAGATGGCGATTGATGCTGATCTTGGCGCTGGCATGATCGACGAAGACCAAGCCCGCAAACGCCGCAAAGACCTTGAGGACGAAAGCGGTTTTTACGGCGCGATGGACGGTGCCTCAAAATTCGTGCGCGGCGATGCGGTGGCCGGGATCATCATCACCCTGATCAACGTGATCGGCGGCATTCTGATCGGCGTGGCACAGCATGACCTTTCGCTGACCGACGCCGCCGGCTTCTATACCACGCTGACCATCGGCGACGGGCTGGTGACACAGGTTCCGGCGTTGATCGTCTCGCTTGCCGCCGGTCTGATCGTCACCAAGGGCGGCACCGAAGGCGCGGCAAACGAAGCAGTTCTGGGCCAGCTCGCCCGCTTTCCCAAGGCGTTGTTCATGGCCGCCGCCCTGCTGCTCGGCATCGGCCTTCTGCCCGGTTTTCCCATCCCGGTGTTTGCGTTTCTCGCCGCTTTGATGGTCGGCCTCGGCGTCTTTGTGGGCCGTCAGGCCGAGGCCGAGCGTCAAAGCGCCGCCGAGGCCGACGCCCTGCAAAAACGCAACGAAGCCGCCGCGCCAGAGGACGACATCAAGGAAACGCTGAAGCTCGACAGCTTGCGGCTTGAACTCGGGCAGGCGCTGGTGCCGCTGATCTCGGCCAGCGATGCGGCCCTGACCGGCAAGATCAAAAGCCTGCGCAATCTTTTTGCCCGCGAATTCGGATTTGTGCTGCCCTCGGTGCGGATTAAGGACGAGCCGATGCTGCCCGCCCAAACCTATGCGCTGGTGGTCCAAGGCGTCGAAGTGGCGCGCGGCGAGGTGCGGCCCGCGGGCCTCATGGTGGTCAATCCCGGCGAATGCGGCCTGCCGGGGGAACGCGGGCGCGACCCATCGTTCGGGCTTGAGGCGCTGTGGATCGACCATGCCACTGCCCCCAAAGCCGAGGCGATGGGCCTGACCGTGGTGGACCCCGAAAGCGTGATCATCACCCATCTGACCGAGGTGGTGAAAGACCACCTGCCCGAGCTGATGACCTTTGGCGCAACGCAAGATTTGGTCGCCGGGCTGGACCGCGAATACCAGAAATTGGCGGGCGAAGTCGCCCCCAACGCGCCCTTGGTGCTGATCCAACAGGTGCTGCAATCGCTGCTCGCCGAGAAGGTTTCGATCCGCAACCTGCCGCTGATTGTCGAGGCCATCGCCGATGGGCGGCGCGGCACCACCAATGTGGTGCAAATTGCCGAAACGGTGCGGCGGCGGCTGTCCAACCAGATCTGCAAATCGCTGCTTGATGGGGCCGGGTTCATCTCGGTCATCACCATGGCACCGGCTTGGGAAAAAGAGTTCCTCGAGGCGCTGCGGGTCAATGGCGACGAGCGTAATTTCGTGATGTCACCGCAACGAGTGCAGGAGTTTGTGCTCAACGCCCGCCGCGAAATCCAGCGCCACGCCGAGCAAGACCAATGGCCCGCGCTGCTGGTCTCGCCCGAAGTGCGCAGCTATGTCCGCTCGATGCTCGAACGGGTCAGCCCGATGACAGTGGTGCTGTCGCACAACGAGGTTCACCGCAAAGCCTCGCTGCGCACCGTCGCGACCATCGGTCAATAGCGTGGATCTCGGCACCCTTCTCACGACGCAAGTGCTGGGTGTGGCGGTGGTGTTTGCCCGCATCGGCGGGCTGATCATGTACATGCCGGCGCTTGGCGAAAGCTTCATTCCGGTGCGCCATCGGCTGGCGATGGCGGTCCTGTTCTCGCTCGCGCTCTACCCGGTTTTGCCGGTCGGGCCGCAATCGCTCGAGGCGCCAGGGCGGTTGATTGCGGTGCTGGCGATCGAGCTGACGCTGGGCCTCTGGATCGGCATGACCGCCCGTATCCTCTTGGGCGCGCTGCAATTTGCGGGCTATCAGATCGGGATGATCGCCGGTCTGTCCAATGCCTTTTCGCCGGACATGGGCTCGTTCCAAGGCTCTACCCTGATCTCAACCGGGCTGATGCTGGGCGGCGTTGCGGTGATCTTTGCCACCGATCTGCACCACCTTATCGTCAGCGCGATGGTGCTGAGTTATGAGGTCTTTCCCCCCGGCGCCATCATGGCCGGTGATCTGGCGCAACAGATCGTGCGCGCGGTCAGCCAGAGCTTTTACCTCGGGCTGTCGATTGCCGCGCCGTTCTTTATCATGGGCGTGCTGTTCAACCTCGGCATGGGGCTGGCGGCGCGGATGATGCCGACGCTGCCGGTGTTCTTCGTCGCCGCGCCGCTGTTGATCGTCGCCGGGCTTTTGATGCTTGGCGTCGCCGCGCCGATGATGCTGCACGAGTTTGCCGTCCGGTTTGGCGACTGGCTCGGCCTGTTGGTGTTCTGAGCGATGGCCGAGGAAGACCAGAGCAACAAGACCGAGGAGCCGACAGAGCGCAAGCTGCGAAAGGCGCGCGACAAGGGCGATGTTGCCTCCTCGCGCGAGGGCAGCACGCTGATGGCGATGCTCTCGCTGTTTGTCATCACGGTGTTTGTGCTGCCTGCCACGGCGGGACCGCTTTCGGGGCTGTTGCGCGATGTGTTTGAAACCGCCGGGCAAATCGGCGTCGGCACCGATATTGCCGGGCTGCGTGATCTCGGCGGCGTCACCCGTGGGCTGATCCGGGGCGTGGCTTTGCTATTGGCACCGCTGGTGTTGTTGATGGTGCTGGGTGCCTTGGCGGGCGCAGCGCTTCAGGGCGAGGTGGTGGTGGCCGCCGAGCGCCTGCGACCGAAATGGTCCAAAATTTCGCCGGTTGCGGGGCTGAAACGGTTGATCTCGGCGGCGTCGCTGGTGGAGTTTGCCAAGAGCGTGGCCAAGGTGCTTTTGGTCGGCTCCATTGCCGGCTACGTGACCTATCGCGCCGTCACGCAGGTCTGGCGCGGCCCCGGCATGCTGCCCGAAGCCTTGGCCGAATTTGCCCGCGCGGCGGCGGCCCAGATGCTGCTCTATACGCTGGTGCTGGTGGCGGTGATCGCCGTCGCCGACATCCTGTGGAAACGCTTTGACCACCGGCGCAAACAACGGATGTCGCTGAAAGAAGTGCGCGACGAGCACAAGGACACCGAAGGCGATCCGCTTATTCGCGCCAAACGCATGGGTCTGCGCCGCGAACGCGCGCGCCAACGGCTGGCCTCGGCGGTGCCGCGCGCCACGGTGATCCTGACCAACCCGACGCATTATGCGGTGGCGTTGAAGTACGAAACCGGGGCCGATGTTGCACCGGTGTGCGTCGCCAAGGGCACCGATCTGATCGCCGCGCGCATCCGCGAATTGGCCGCGGACTCCGACATCCCGGTGGTGGAAAACCGCCCCCTCGCCCGCGCGCTGCACGACGTCGCCGTGATCGACCGCGAAATTCCGGTGGAACATTGGGAAGCTGTCGCCGCGATCATCGGCTATGTGATGGAGCTGAAAAAGGACAGCCGCCGCGCCCCGCCCGAAGGCTCGCGTTTGCGGCTGCCGGATTGATCCGGGCGCGTTACCCGAACCGCGCCAACGTCACGCCACTGTCGTGCAACGCCCGCCGCACCTCTGCCGCGATCCGCACCGCCGTCGGCGTATCGCCATGCAGGCAGATCGTGTCGATCTCGGTCGGAATGCGCTTGCCGCTTTCGGTGATAATCGCCCCTTCGCGCACCATCTCGGCCATGCGTTTCCCGGCCAACTCAGGGTCATGGATCACCGCGCCGGGCAGGCTTCGATCCACCAGCGTCGCGTCGTCATTATAGGCCCGGTCCGCGAAAATTTCGCAGGCAATCGGACAGCCAAGCCCCCGCGCCGCGCGCTCTTGCGCCGTGCCCGCCAGCACCATGACGATAAGGTCCGGCGCCACCGAAAGCGCCGCCTCGTAACAGGCCCGCGCCATGCCTTCATCCTCTGCTGCCATGTTGGCCATCGCCCCGTGCAGCTTCAGATGCCGCACTGCACCGCCTGCCGCCTTTGCCATTGCCAAGGCCGCACCCACTTGATATCGCACCACATTCTGCAACGACGTCTGCGGCATTTGCATTCTCTGGCGGCCAAAGCCGTGCAGGTCGGGAAAGCCGGGATGCGCGCCGATGCCCACGTCCTTTGCCACCGCCGCCGCCATCGTCGCGGCCATCACATCCCAGTCGCCAGCGTGAAAGCCGCAGGCGACATTGGCCGAGGTCACGATGTCCAAAAGCGCGGCATCGTCGCCCATTTTCCAGGCCCCAAAACTCTCGCCCATATCGGCGTTCAAATCGACAGATCGTGGCATGGTCTCTCCTTAGGCTTCGTCTTCAGTGCCAGCGATAGCGCCGCTGATCAACTGATAGGACAACAAATCGGTGATGCGGTGCGGATCGCGCACCAAGGGGCACAAGCCACGCCCCAGCGCGCCGCGCATCTTAAGATCAGCGCGCTCCAAATCCACCGCCTCGGGCAGATCGACAAAGCGAAACCGCAGCTCCGCCCCCGCCGGCGCCTGCGCCACACGCGGCAAATCACAGGGCAGAACCGTGCCGATCCGGGGATAGCCGCCGGTGGTCTGGCTCTCCGCCATCAGCACAAACGGCGTGCCGTCGCCAGTGATCTGGATGTCGCCGGGCACGATCACCTCGGACAGCACATTGCGCCCGCCCTCCACGTTTAGACCGCCGCCCTCAGGCACAAGCTTCACCCCCATCCGATTGGCCCGCGCATCGCGGCGAAAGGCGATCTGTTCCAGCCGCGCCAGCTCGGAGACGGCAAACAGATGGGTTTGAAAGCTGGCGACGATGCGAATTGGGCCGCCGCTAAATCGATCCTCCGGCGTCAGGAAAAACCCCGTTTCCGTTCCGCTGTCGGTGCCAATCTCAAGACGCGCGCCACCCGCCAGCAGCCCGCCGACACCTGCCGAAAGATGCGCTGATTGCGCCCCAAGTTTGGCCGGCGTGGCAAAGCCGCCACCCACATGCAGATAGCCGTAACAGCCGCGCGTGACCGGCCCAATGGTCAGCCGCGCGCCCGCCGGCATCAGATACGAGGCGTTCCACGACAGCGCCGTTCCGTCGAGATCGGCCCTCATCGGCGCCCCAGTCAGGGCGATGCGCGTGTCGTCACCCACCTCAAATTCGCCGCCCATCCCGGCCATTTCCAAAGCCGTTCCAACAGGTTGTTGCAACAGCGCCGCCCCTTCGGCCAGCGCCAAACGGTCCGCCGCCCCGCCGCGCGACAGCCCGACATCAAGATAGCCGCTGCGGCCCAAATCCTGCAGCGTCAGCCCCGGCCCGGCACGATGGATCATCAACGCTCTCATTGCAGGGCCTCGCTGTTGGCCCCGCCACGCGGATCGGCGCGCATCGCCTCGAGTGCCTCAGCATCGGTCGGCACAAACTGCACCTCGTCGCCGGGACGCAGCAGAAAAGGCTCCTCTGCCTCGGGCTGAAACAGCCGGATCGCGGTCTGGCCGACATGCTGCCAACCCGTTGGCGTGGTGACAGAAAACAGCACCAACTGCCGGATCGCCACCACCAGCGCGCCCACCGGCACCCGCTCGGTTAACTGGCTCTGGCGCGGAATATCCCAAGCCTCGGGCAACTCGCCGAGATAGGGCTGACCGGGGGCAAAACCGATGGTCTGCACCCGCACCCGCGCCTGTGACAGCGACGTAATCGCCTCGGCCTCCGTCATCCCCGCCGCCTCGGCCGCCTGTGCCAATTGCGGCGCGAGATCGGTGCCAAACACCGTGGGAATGCGCCAAAACCGCCGCCCCACAGGCAGATCAGCAGCGTACCAATCGCGACTGTGCAGCAGAGTTTCCAGCCGCGCCTTGGCCGTTTCATGATCAAGATACAGCGGATCAAACCGCACGAAAGCCGACACCAAAGACGACGACGTTTCCTCGATCCCGTCCCACCCCGCCGCATTCACCTCTTCGCGAAAGGCAAGCGCTGCGCGATTGGCAGGTTCGCTTAACCCATTGGCAAAGCTCACCAACATGCCGTTGAAACCGGCGGGGCGGACCACGGGAAAGGGTGGGGTCTGGGGTTTGGTCGCGCGCACATCTGCTCCGTCAAATGGGGTCGAAATCGGGAACCGGTAGGATGCGCTTTACAGGCGAAATGGCAAGACCGTAAACCACCAACGCGCCGGCACGTTTGGCCGAAAAGGCCCCCTCGACCATGCAGAGCGCACAATCGAAGGGGCCCGAAATTTAGACCGCGCCGGTGTATTCGCCGCGCGCCGGGTAGTCTTTCTCAATCGCGAAATCGACCGCCTTGACCAGTTCCGCAAAGTGCGGCCGCACAAACGGCATGGTCTGGGTCGAGCCGTAATACAGCGTCTGCTCCGGCGTCACCAGAAACAGGCCGGGCTCGGAAAACAGCGCCGGTTCTTCGATGCCGATCGAGGTTTTGCCGCGCGACGTCGAGATATACAGCCCCCATTCGCGGGCCTTCTCAAGCGAGAGATCGTAACCAAACCGCAGCGTGTCGGCGCCGATCTTGGTCGCCATCTCGCGGGTGCGCTCTTGGCCATCCGAGCTCACCGCGATGGTGTTGACGCCGCGCTCGGCAAAATCCGCGACACGCTTTTGCAACTCGCCAAGGTAGTTGGCGCAGATCGGGCAATGCAGGCCGCGATAAAAGCAAATCACTGTGCCGCGTTCGGACACTTCGGAGGACAGGTCAAAATCGCCGTGGTCGAGGGTGGGCAGGGCAAGATCGGGGGTCTTTTTGCGGGGGATCAGCATGAATTCTCTCTTGTTGGATTGCGTTAGACTGGTGTATTTCAGATGCTACTGTCACAAGACTCCCAGAAACCTGACCGGAAATCCGAAATGTCGCGTCCCGACCGGCTCACCACCCTGATCTCGCGCTTTACGCTACAGGTGCATCCCGCGCCGTTGAACGAGGCGACTTTGGTGGTGACATCCGCCGCCGACGGCACCCCGGCACAGGCGATTTTCCGGCCCCGCAGCACTGGATTTGACCTCGCCCCCGACAGCGTTTTGGTGGCCGCGGCCGTCGATTGGGGTGGCATATCCAACCCGCTGGTCTTGGCCTTGCCGCCGGAAATCGAGGTCGACATGACCCGCGACGCCGAAACCATGGCGCTGGCGCAGCTGATGAAATCCGAGATCGACGCCCAACGCTGCGGCGCCGCGTCGGTGGTCAATCGCTTGGGCGAGGTGCTGGTGGTCCGCATCCTGCGCGGCCAGATCGAGGCCGGATCGACCCGCCCCGGCGTGCTTGCCGGCCTGTCCGAACCGCGCCTGAGCCGGGCCATCGTGGCGATTCATGATCGCCCCGGACGCGACTGGCGCAACGAAGATCTGGCCGAAATCGCCGGTCTGTCGCGCAGCCGCTTTGCCGAGATGTTCCTGAGCGCCGTTGGCGAACCGCCCGCCGCCTATCTGCGCCGCTGGCGGCTCACCCTCGCCCGACAAGACGTGGAAAAAGGCCACCGCGTCGATGCGATTGCCCGGCGCTATGGCTATGGCTCGCCCGAGGGTTTTACCCGCGCCTTTCGCAAGCAATTCGGCGAACGGCCCATCGCGCTGCGGCCCAAACCCGCCGCCTGATCACCTATCAGAAAACCCGATAGTAAACATCAGAAAGTTTCAGTTTTTCCGCTGGCTCCGCTGCGCCACACTGCAAGGCGAAGCCAAGGAGATGTCTGATGAAACTGTCGTTCTTTACGATGCCGATCCACCCGCTGGGCAAACCCTATGCCAAGAGTCTGGCCGAAGACCGCGAGGCGTTTATCCTTGCCGACAAGCTCGGATATGCCGAGGCTTATTGCGGCGAACACACCACCGATCAGGCCGAGATCATCACCTCTTGCGTCGCCTTTCTGGCCAGTCTTGCTTATGAAACCAAGACCATACGCCTTGGCACCGGCACCGTGAACATGCCCAATTCGCACCCCGCCCGCATCGCGGCAGAGGTTGCGATGCTCGACCATATGCTCGAAGGGCGGCTCAATTTCGGCATCTCTCCCGGCGGTCTGATGTCGGATGCGGAATGCTTTGGCTCGCTCGACAAAGACCGCAATGCGATGTTCCTTGAGAGCATCAATATGGTGCTCGACATCTGGAAAGGTCAGGCGCCGTATAACCTCAAAGGCGAGTTCTGGGAGGTGTCGACCGAACGCACAATGATGCGCGATATCGGCCAGGGCGACATCATGAAACCCTATCAGGACCCGCACCCCCCCATCGTTGGCACCGCCGTTGCGCCGTTTTCCAAGGGCGTGAGCGCGATGGCCGAACGTGGCTGGCAGCCGATTTCCGGCAACTTCCTTTTGCCGAAATGGGCGGCGACCCATTGGCCGAAATACGTCGAGGGCTGCCAGAAGGCCGGCATCACCCCCGACTATGCCGATTGGCGCGTGGCCAAGAATATCTGCGTCGCCGACGACATGGAAACCGCCCGCGCTTATGCCCGCGATCCCGGCTCGCCCTATGTGCTGTATTATTCGCAATTGCTCACCAAAATGCGCAAAGGCAAGCGGCTGAACCTGTTCAAAGAGGATCAGAACATGCCCGATGACGAGGTCACGCTCGACTATGTGCTCGACCGTCTGGTGATTCACGGCGACCCGAGTTCGGTGGCCGATCAGATCCTTGAGATGCGCGAAACCACCGGCCCGTTCAAGCATCTGGTCTATGCCGGTCACGATTGGACCGACTATGACCTTGGCCGTAAGGGTATGATTTTGATGGCGGAAAAGGTCATGCCGATCCTGACCGAAGCCACCAAGGCGGAACCCACCGCCACCGCTGCGGCCGCCTAAGCTGCACAGACCGGGCGCGGCGCTCCCCGCCCGCCCGACCCCCAAGGGAGACCCGACATGACCCAATTGATGACCAAACCACAGCCCGAGACCGACGCTGCGATTGATCCCAAAGCCTTTCGCCGCGCGCTTGGTAACTTTGCCACCGGGGTCACGATCATCACTGCCCGCGCCCCCGATGGCACCCATGTCGGCGTCACCGCCTCGAGCTTTAATTCGCTGTCGATGGACCCGCCGTTGATCTTGTGGAGCGCGATGAAAACCGCGCGCAGCTGTGCCGCGTTTGAAAACGCCAGCCACTTTGCAGTGAACATTCTCGCGGCGGATCAGATGGAGATGTCGAACCATTTTGCCCGCCAACAGGACGACAAATTCGCCGGTATCGACTATGAGGAAGGCATCGGCGGCGCGCCGATCTTTCCGGGATGCGCCGGGCGGTTTCAATGTGAAACCTATGCCAAGCTCGACGGCGGCGATCACTGGATTTTCGTTGGCCGCGTTGTGGCGTTTGACGATTTCGGCCATGCGCCGCTGTGCTTTCATCAGGGGTCTTATGCGATGGTGTTCAACCACCCGCAGACCTTCCCCAAATCCGCCAAGAGCGCGCCCGACGATGGCCGCAACCGTATGGAAAACCACGCCTTCTTTCTGATGCTGCGGGCCGTGCGGGCCTATCAGGCGCGCTATCAGCCCAAGCTTGAAACGCTGGGTCTTAGCGTGATCGAGGCCCGCATTCTCTTGGTTCTCAAAGACCTCTCACCGATGATCCCCGAAGAGCTGGTCACGCATCTGCATGCCCCGATCACCGAGGCGCGCGCCGCGCTTGCCAACCTCTCGGACCGCGATTTGGTGGTGGCCGACGGCAAAGCCTATGCCCTGACCGACGCAGGCCAAACCAAGGCCGATCACTGCTGGTATGTCGCCGACACCCACGCCGAAGAGACATTTGAGGGCTTCTCGGATGCAGAGGTCGACACCTTCAACAAGGTCCTGAAAACGCTTATCGCGCAATAGATTTCCGGCTCCTCAAACGGGCCCTCCGCCCGCTCCCCACCGGAAAATCACCCGGCCCACGCATGTCGCGGGCCGGGTTGATACGTTTTGAATTAGGCCACATCGGGCCGTTCCAGACCCCGCAGCGCCTGGTCAACCACCTGCACACGCTCGGCATTGTCGCGCGCCAAAGTGCCGTCGGAATGCCAAAGCGAATTTTCGAACCCGACCCGCGCCTTGCCGCCCAGTTCGGCTGCCCGCACAAGGCTCGCGGTTTCCTCGGGGCCAAAGGCGCAGGCCATCCAGTCGAACGCCCGCCCGCTGTCGGCCAGCGGGGCCAGATAGTCCTCAAGCGGCACGCTGTCCTGGGCACCATTGGCGTAACTTCCCTGCACAAACAACAGCATCTGCGGCACCTCGGGGATCAGCCCGCTGTCCCAAGCGCTGACAAACGCCTGCACCTCATGCGGCGAATACAGGATGTGTTGTACGCCCACACCGCTCTCCGCCGCCCAGCGATAAAAGTCGCGCGCGACCGGCCAATCATCCGGCGAACGCACCATTTCGCGAAGCCCGATCGAGATATGCGCCGGTCGCAGCGCGCGCACCATCTCGCGCTGTTCCTCGGCCTCGTAGGCCCCTGCCGCTTCGGACGTCACCTGAAGATACATCCCCGGCACCGCCTCCTCCAATGCGGCCAACAGCGCGCGATAACGCCCAGCGTCAAGCAAATGCCGCCCCGCCGCATCGCGGATATGCAGGTGGATGCCATCGGCGCCCGCCTGCTGGCAGGCGCGCGCAGTGGCAATCATTTCGGCGTCGGTGATTGGCAGTTCCGGGTGATCGGCCTTGCCGCGCCGCGCGCCATTGGGGGCCACCATAAGGCGCGGCAACGGGGTGCCACGAGGGGGGGAAGCGGTCATCGGTCTCTCCTGAAATTGTCTCTGGGCGGAAAATACCGGAGGCCGGGCCTTCACATCCAAAGATAAGATCGGATATGTCCTAGAAGAAAATCGGATAGCCACATGAAGCTGCAACAGTTGCGATATTTCGCGGCGGTCTATGAACAGGGATCGTTTTCGGCGGCGGCGGACAAGGTCAACGCCACCCAATCCGGCCTGTCGATGCACGTCAGCCAGATCGAAAAACGCTATGACGTGACGCTGTTTACGCGCTCTTCCTCAGGTGTCACCCCGACCGAAGCAGGCCGCGCGTTTTACCTTGAGGCGGTCAAGGTGCTTGCCGCCGCGACCCATGCCGAGGACCGGTTGCAAACCCTGTCCAAGGCCGTTGTCGGGCACATCCATGTCGGCCTGATGCCCACTTTCACCCGCTCGGTGCTGACCTCGGTTTTGTTGCGCATGGTGACGGAATACCCCGAAATCCGCCTGTCGATTTCCGAGGCGTATTCTGGCGCTTTGGCGCAGGAAGTCGCCGAAGGGCGGCTTGATTTCGCAGCGGTGCCCGCCTCATTCGAGCTGAACGAAGCACTGGTGGCCAAAACGATGGGCGAGGACCGGGAATGTCTGGTGTCCGCGCGGGGCCGTGAGTATCCGGTGCAAAAGGACGGCGTGAAACTCAGCCGCCTGCCGCCGCTCAAGCTGGTGATGCCCGGCTTTAGCAACGCGCGCCGCCACCGGATCGAGACCTATCTATCGGTCAACAATATCGAAATCACAGACCGGCTTGAGCTTGATACCATGCATGGCACGCTGGATCTTGTGGCCAATTCCGATTGGGTTTCGGTGCTGCCCGGCATCCTCTGCCTGCCCGATCTGGATGGCAAACGCCGCAAGGTGGTGCCGATTGCCGATCCGCCGTTAACCGTGACCTATATGATGATCCGCACCCGCAAACGCCCGCTTAGCGCGGCGGCGCAGGCCTTTGCCAACATCCTGCAAGAAGAGCTGAACTCTGCATTGGAAATACCGCCCGTCAGCGTCGGCTAACGGGCGGCACAGGTCATCGTGAGTGGTGGTCGTTACATAAAGGTGTTGGGCATCCAGGTGGCCAACTCGGGCCAGACCAGCACCATCACCGCGACGATCAGGATCAAGATCCAGAACGGGATCGCGCCGCGAAAGATGTCGCCCAGTTTCACATCCGGGTCGGGCACCGCCGCCTTGACGGTAAAGACCAGAATGCCGAACGGTGGCGTCAACAGCCCGGCCTCGATCACCAGAATGCCAAAGATCGCAAAGGCCAGCGGATCAACCCCCAGCGTGGTGGCAACCGGCGCGAAGATCGGCACCGTCAGCAGAATGATCGAGGTCGAGTCGATGAACATGCCGAGCAGGATCCAGACGGTAAAGATGATCCCGAGCACAATCGCCGGCTCTTCGCTGACCGAGAACAACAGGTCTGTGATCACCTGCGTCGCCCCGCCCATCGCAAGGAACCGCGAATACATCGACGCGGCGA
The DNA here is from genome assembly GCF_054052205.1 of Marinovum sedimenti. Lineage (NCBI taxonomy): Bacteria > Pseudomonadati > Pseudomonadota > Alphaproteobacteria > Rhodobacterales > Roseobacteraceae > Marinovum > Marinovum sedimenti. The sequence continues at coordinate 59,782 of NZ_JBSWBT010000003.1, read as the reverse complement.
TCAGCAGGATCATGATCGGCGCAGTCGTCCGCCCGGCGCTATAGATCGCCTCGAGCACGTCTTGCCGCTTCATCCCCTTGGCCAGCCCAAGCAGGAACGCCCCCATCGTGCCAAAGCCAGCGGCCTCGGTCGGGGTCAGAAACCCGCCCCAGATGCCGCCAATAACAACCCCGATCAGCCCAAGGATCGCCAGCCCGCCCATCATCTGACGGCGCAGCGCCTCGGGGTCTTCGTCCGCAGGCGAGGTCGCAGGCATCATCGGCGCACAGCCCGGATTGCGGATCGCATAGACCACGCAATAGCCGCAGAACCCGACCGCAAGGATCAGCCCCGGCAGCAGCCCGGCAATGAACAGCGCGCCGATGGATTGCTCGGTCAACACCGCCCAGACGATCATCAGGATCGACGGCGGGATCAGCATCCCCAAACAGGCACTGCCCGCCACGGTGCCAAGCGAAAACTGCTTGGAATAGCCGAGCTTGACCATCTCAGGGTATGCAATCCGCGAAAAGGTGGCCGCTGCGGCAATCGACACGCCGGTGATCGCGGCAAAGATCGCATTGCCCGCCACCGTCGCCACACCCAAACACCCCGGCAACCGCCGAAACGCCCGGTTGCACAGTGCATACAGATCATTGGCCGAGCCGGATCGGCTGACGAAATCGCCCATCAGAACGAACAGCGGAATGATGATGAACACGTCCTTGCGCAGCGCCTCATAGGCGGTGGTGCTCAGGATCGACAACCCGATGTCGAAGCTGCCCATCATCCAGTACACGCCGACAAAACTGACGGTGCCAAGTGCGACGGCCAGATGCACGCCCATAAAGATGAACAGCATCAGCAGGCCAAGAATGCCAAAGATTGTAATGGTCATGTCAGGTCCGCTCCGGTCTGGGGTTTCACGGGGGCAAAGACCGCGTCATTGCCGTTGCCTGTGCCGCGCAACTCTTCGATCAGCACCGAGATATAGGCGATGGCCGCAAAGCCGCAGGTGCCCACCAACAGGAACCGCACCGGCCAGGTGTAAATCCGCATCGCGCCCTCCCCCTCATATTCGCCCAAACGCACGGCGGTCAGTGCCGACGGGATCGAGGCATAGGCAATCGCGGCAAACAGCCCCGCGCCCAACAGCCAGGCAAACACCCGCAGCGCCTGCGCCCAGCCGGGGCTGAGGTTGTCTAACAACAGCGTCGTGCGCAGCATCGAACCGGAATACACCGCCAGCGGCAGTTGCAGGAAGGTCACCGCAATCACCGAGTTTTGCAGGATTTCCTTGGTGCCCGCGATGGGATGCAGGAACACGGTACGCCCCACCACATCCGCGATGATCAGCAAGGCAAGCAAGAACACCCACCCCGCCGACAACACATGTGCCCATCGGGCAATTGTCTGTTGAAGTTTCATCGTGCCTCCCAGTCCTGATGGTTTGGCCCAAACTAGGCGGGGTGCGACATTTGCACAAGATTTTTATTTATCGACTGATAATTTAATGTATGACTGGAGACACCGCCGCGAATCTGTCGAGCGCGCGAATGGGGCGTGACCCGGCCGCGAAATCACGGCAAAGTCTTTTACCGGGAGGAAACCACCTTGAAATCACTATCCAAACCACTCACCTACGCCGCCACCGCCGCACTTGGCCTCGCGCTTGTTGCATCCACCGCACAGGCGGACCGCTTTACATTCCGCATCGGGTCAGGCCACCCCAAAGGCCCGGCGCCCTATGTCACCACCATGTCGGATTTCTTTGTCACCGAAGTGAAACGCCGCGCCGCCGAGGAAACCGACCACAAGGTCAACTTCATCGAATCATACGGCGGCGGCATCGCCGGTGTCTCTGAAACGCTCGAAGCGGTCCAGAACGGGTTGCTCGATTTCGGCGGCTACTGCGTCTGCTTTGAACCGTCCAACCTCTACCTGCACAACTTCCCGTATTTCGAGCCCTTCGGCCCACAGGCCTCCTCGGATGCCATCACCGCCGTGCGCGTGGTCTATGACAAAAATCCCTGGCTCTCCGAAGTCTTTGAAACCGAGTTCAAACAGCAATTGCTCGGCCTTGGTGCCTGGGACAATTACCACCTCGGCACCAAGGAAGAGTGGACATCGGTTGCCGACCTCAAAGGCATCAAGATCGGCGGCGCCGGTCCCAACCTGCCTTGGCTGGAATACGCCGGCGCGGTGCCGGTGCAATCAACCCTCCCCGAGGGCTATATGTCGCTGAAAACCGGCGTCTATGACGGCTGGCTGATGACGCCCGCCGGCTACAACGGCTTCAAGTACTACGAACCGGCCCCGTATTATACGCTGATCGGGTTTGGCGCGATGCCGGTGGTTGTGATGACCGTCAATCAGGCCAAAATGGCCAGCCTGCCCGAGGATCTGCGCACCATCATCACCGAGGTCGGCATGGAATGGGAACAGCGCAACGGCGAAGCGATGGACAACAGCCAGGCTGCCGGGCTTGCGGCACTGCGCGACAATGGCGCGGTGATTGCCGAACTGCCCGACTCTGTTCGCGCCGAATGGGCGCAAAGCCTCGCGGATTTCCCGCGCAAAAGCGCCAAGGATGCCGATGGGCGCGGCATGCCCGGAACCAAGGTCATGCAGGACTTTATCGACGCGTCCAAGGCCGCGGGCCACGTCTGGCCGGTGGAATACGACCTGAACTGAAACGCGGGGCGGCACCTATCAACTTTTCTGATAGATGCCGCCCGCATATATAATTTCAACTGTAGGCCCTCTTGCCCGTAGCCTCTAAGGGCAGGAGGTGCCACCCGCCTCCGCCTTGTGGAGGAGGCCGCCATGAAACTCGGATATCTTTACATCCCGCCCGTCCGAACCGACTGGTCGCAGGCCCGAATGCAGGCCCACACCAAGACGGCCACGCATGCGGAAAACCGCGCCGCCCTTGCCCGCGCCCTTGGATTTTCCGAATTCTACGCCGCCGCGCCAGAGCTGGCCGAAACCGCCCAGCCCAGCAGCGCGGTAGGCATCCAGACGGGGCCCCAGACTGGCCCCACTTCCGGTCTCGAACACCAGCCCCTCCTTCGCATTCTCCCCGATCTTTCGGTGCAGACCCTGCCGCAGCTTATCGCGGTGGATGGCGTCGCCCGCCCCCACAGCGCCCACGCGCCCGGGCCGCTGGCCGCCCCGGTAGAGAGCGTCAGCGACGTGCAGGCGCAATCGTTTCGGGGCCGCGCACCGCTGTCGGTCAGCTGGCTTGATACCGACACCCTCGCCCGCCACTGGGCCGCGCATGTCACCGGCTGCACCCACGCCGCCCGCTGTGCCCGCCGTCAGGATTGGCGCGTCGCCCGCACCGTGATCGTCAACGAGGATGCCGCCCGCGCCGAAGCCGCCGCCAAAGACGCCAACAGCCCCTGCCGCGCCTATTATCGCAAATCCCTCGCGCCCGGTGCCGATGACGCCGCGATTGATGCCCGCATCGACGCCTGCGTGCTCTACGGCACCGCCGCCAAAGTCATGGCGCAACTGGCCGAATTGGCCGAGGCCTCCGCCACCTTTGGCACCCTCACCTTTGTCGATCACGCTTGGCCCGACGCCGCGATGGCCTGCCGCTCGATGACCCTGTTCGCAGGCGCCGTCCTGCACACCCAACACGCTCCCTCACACCGCAAAACCAGAAAGCTTGAACACGCATGACCCAGCTTCATTCCACCATTTCCGGCCCCGAAAACGCCCCGGCCCTGCTCTTGCTCAACAGCCTTGGCGCGACAAGCGCGATGTGGGACGCGCAACTGCCGCTGCTGGAAACCTGCTACCGGGTCATTCGCTGCGACACCCGCGGCCACGGCCAAAGCCCAACGCCGCCGTCGCCCTACAGCTTTGACGACATCGTCGGTGACGCCCTCGCCGTGCTCGACAGCCACGGCATCGAAAAAGCCACCGTCATGGGCCTGTCGCTTGGCGGCATGACGGCGCTGGGCCTGGGCCTCGCCGCGCCGGATCGGGTCGAGCGCGTGGTCTGCTGCGCCGGTCGCGCCGATGCCCCCGCGCCGTTTGTGCAAAGCTGGCATGACCGGCTCGCCAAGATGGACGACGGCGGCATCGAAGCGGTGTGGAACGGCACCGTCGGCTTCTGGCTCTCCGAAGACACCCGCCGCGATCATCCCGAACGTGAAACCGCCCTGCGCGAGGGCTTCCTGCAAACCACAAAAGAGGGCTATCGCGGCTGCGCCCACGCGTTGATGGGCCTCGATTACCTGCGCCACTTGGGCGAGATGACAGTGCCGGTGCTGTTTGTCGCCGGGGCCGATGACGGCGGCGCCACCCCCGACACCATGCGCGCGATGGCCGAGGCCACGCCGGGCTCAGACTTCGCCGTGGTGCCCGGCGCCAAACACGTTGGCAATGTCGACCGCCCCGACGATTTCGCCGTGGCGATCTTGGATTTCCTCGACCTCGTGGCCGATCAAGGCTCGGTTGGCCGCAAGCTGGCATAAGAGGTCATAACAGTGCTGCGATACGCCTCCCTCTGCCCAAGCCGGTCGTAATATTCGGCCAGCGCGGGCAGATCGGGGCGGTCGAATTCCATCGTGTAATAGCGATACAGCGCCGCCCCCACCGGAATATCCCCCATCGACAACCTGTCGCCAGCCACAAACGCCTGATCCGACAACCGCGCGTTCAAATACGCGAAATGCTCGGACAATTGCGCAATCGCATGGTCGCGCTTGGCCGGGTCACGGTCCGCCAATGGCAGGCGCACAAGCTCATAGAACAGCGCGATAAAATGCGGATACGGGTTGTTCTGAAACCACTCCATCCACATATCCGCCCGCCCCATCGCCACCGGGTCCGCCCCGGCCAAGGCACCGCCGCCATAGGCTTGCGCCAGATAGCGCACCACCGCGTTGGATTCGAACAGCACCAGATCGCCGTCTTGCAACGTCGGCACCTTGCGCGTCGGGTTCATCGCCAGATACTCTGGCGTATCCGTGCCGCCAAAGGCCCCGCCCGCATCAAGCCGCTCATACCTCAGGTCCAGCTCCTCGAGCGCCCAAAGCACCTTTTGCACGTTCACCGATGTTTTCCGTCCCCAAAGGCGCATAACGAAACTCTCCTGACTGTTTTCTTATTTATCATACGATAAATCGCTGGACTGCAAGTGCAGAATGCTTTCTGTTGGGAGCCAAGGACATGTGTAACCGGCGGAGCAAAGGTGGCCACACACAAGCAAACCCATCCATCCGACCCCCCCGCGCCCACTCGGCGGCGGATGTCTCCGGATGCCCGCAAGGACGAGATTGTCTCGGCCGCGGTCGAGCTGTTTGCCGAAAGCGGGTTCGATGGCAGCACGCGTGATGTGGCGCGCGGGGCGGGCATCACCCAGCCGCTGCTCTATCGCTACTTTCCCAACAAAGAGAGCCTGATCGAAGCGGTCTATGCCCACGTGTTCCTCGAAAGCTGGGATCCGGCCTGGGATGACATCCTGCAAGACCGCAGCCAGTCGGTCCGCGACCGGTTCGGGCGGTTCTATGGTGCCTATACCGAGGCGATTTTCGAACCGGTGTGGATGCGGCTTTGGCACTTTGCCTCGCTGCGCGATGCGCAGGTGTATGAATGGTACAAAGACGTGGTGCAGGAGCAGATCCTCAAGCCGCTGGTGCGCGAACGCCGGATCGAGCTGGGCCGCAACGAGGCGTTTCACGTCACCCCCGCCGAGCTGGACGCGCCGTGGCTTTTGCACGGCGGGCTGCTGAATTACGGATTGCGCCAGCAGGTGAATGGCGCGGAAAACGACGGCGCCAATGACGCCGCCCGCGCCACCGTCATTGGCCAAGCGCTCGACATGTATATGCTACTGACCGAGGCCGCGACGTGACCGAGCGACCGCCGATCACCCGATACTAATGCCCCCCGTGGCGCCTGAATTCACCCTGTCCTCCTGACCCAACCAAAAGGACCTCCGATGATCGATCTGTATTCCTGGACCACGCCCAACGGTCGCAAGGTCTCTATCCTGCTCGAAGAACTTGGCGTGCCCTACACCGTCAAATCCATCGACATCACCAAGGACGAACAATTCGCCCCCGATTTCCTCGAGATCGCCCCCAACAACCGCATCCCCGCGATTGTCGATCACGACACCGGTCTGCGGCTGATGGAAAGCGGGGCGATCCTGCTGTACCTTGCGCAGAAATATGACCGGTTTCAGGTCAAGGGCGAGGACTATTGGCACATGGTCGAATGGGTGATGTGGCAGATGGGCGGCTTTGGCCCGATGCTCGGTCAGGCGCACCATTTCCTTAAATACAACCCCGGCAAATCGCCCTATTCCGAGGAGCGTTTCCACAAAGAGGCGCTGCGGCTGTACAAGGTGCTGAACACCCGGCTCGAAGGGCGCGACTATGTCGTTGGCACCGGCAAGGGCGAATATACCGTGGCCGATATGGCGATGTGGCCTTGGGCGTCACGGCACGATTTCCATCAGGTTGATCTCGCCGATTTCCCCAACGTGCGCGCCTGGTATCAGCGGATCAAAGAACGCCCCGCCGTCCAGCGCGGCTATCATGTGCCCAAGTTCGTACAGGACATTCCCGAAGGCTAACCCCCCTGCCCCACGCTACGCCCCGGCATCCTTGCCGGGGTCTGCCGGGGGCGCAGCGGGCGCGCTCGCAGGCGCGGCGGCAGGTTGCACAGCCGCCGTCGCCACCGGCGCGACGGCCACAGGGGTAACTGGCACAGTGGCAACCGCCACAGGCGCGGCAGGCAAAGCAGCCCCGGCCTTTTCCAGCTCCGAATGCCGCTGCGGATTGCGCACCCGCGGCGCGTTGACGGTGGGCTGCATGCCCTGCGCGCGATTGCCCATCGACGACCCCAAAGACGTCAGCGCTTTCACAAACGGGTGCAGCCCGTTGGCGCCGCCCGCAATCACCCCCGCCGTCAAAGCCACATCGGAAAACCGGAACAGATACCAGGCGCGTGTCGACACACAGTCGCTCGACGTCGCCGCCCCAGCCGCCCCGGTGCACACCTTCACCGACACCAAGGTATCGAGAATAAGCACCCCCGACGCCGCAACAATCACCCCCAACACAACGGCCAGCCGCGCCGCCTGTGGCCGCACGCTCGCCGGTTCGACCAAGACGCCGCTGCTCGGGTCAAACAACGCATCGCCGTTTTGCCCGCTGGCATTCAGGATCACCTCGACCGCGCGTTCGACCAAAAGCGCCATCGCCGCCACCCCGGTCAGCGCCGCCCAAAAGGCATCCGGCAACCCGCCGTCGCTCTCGGTTTTGAAGGTCACGGCACTGCTTTCGACGCCCACGGCATAGATCAACGCCGCTATCCCAAGCGCGACGCCAAGCGCATAGAGGTAAACCGGAATCGGTGTCTTTACACCCTCGCTGCTGTCCGCCATCGTCCAAACCTCCTGTGCAAATGCCTATGTCAGTCCGATGTGCCCCGCGCGCTGGAATCGATACGGCAATCCGTATCTTTGTACTCAACCAAAAGCAGATCGAAGATGAAAATCTCTGCGTCTACCTCATTTAACATAAATTGCCGCCATTCCGCTATGGTTGTGGGCAGCCCGGCTTTTCCCGTCTCAAGCTCCACCACCGCTTGCCGCACCTTCGACAGCCGAAAACGCAATGCGCCCTCGTCCACCGCGCCATTGATCAACAGCGCCATCGCATCGCTCAACGCCTGCGCCAGCGCCTGCCGCCGCCGCGCATAAATGGTGCCGGGGCCTGATACCAATGGGTAAATCGCCGCCCAACGTCCGGGCACAAACACCACTGCGGCCTCCTGCTGCTCGGTCACATCGTCGGCGAGAATAATCTGGATTCCAAACGGCTCCGCGCCGGTGGTCAGCGCCACGGCCCGTGCCGCGCCAATCAGATGCGGCGCGCGCATATCATCGGCAAGCGCGTGAAGCACCGCGCCACTGGCCAGCACCGCATCAACCGCAAGCTGTTGCACCATGGCACCCGACGCGTCGATCGCCCGGCACAGCTTGGTCCAGGCCTTGACGCGCGGGCTGGCATGATCGCCAAGCGCCGCCCGGATCTTTTGCGCCTGAAGCTCAATGCTGTCATCCGCCGCCTGCGCCAGCGCCGCATAGCGCGCGCGCGCGGCCTTGCGCGCCAATGTCAGATCGGCGCAGCCCGCCACCGAATAAGGCACCGGCTGGCCATGCAATATGGTAACGGTCATGGCTGCACTGTCCCGGCACGGGCGGCACAGATCGGGCGATACGGGCCAAACCGCGCAGAGGAGACCTGCAAAACCCAGCGCCCCTCCGACCCATCAAAGCCCCTAAACCCAACGGCGTTTTTGCGAATTTTCATGTGAAACCAAAAGCTAACATCTATAAAATCAGCATAGGAAAAACAGGCCACATCGGACCATCGGGACAGTCGTTAAAAGTTCGTAAATATTAGGAAAATCAGACGGTCAGCCGGACTTGATCAACCCAATGGCGCGCAATCCGGGCACCGGATACTCTTTGTCGCGCAGGGAATCGATTGTGAACTCCGGTTCCAATTTGCGCAGCCGCCGGATCGAAAGCCGCAACTCGTCCATATCGCCGCGCGACGCATGGATCGCCGTCAGATAGCGCAGCGGCGCTTTGTAAAGCGGCGCCTTCTGCGAGGCACGCTCGGCATAGATAACCGCCTCATCCAGCATCCCTGCGCTTGTCGCCGCAGCGCAGCAAAACGTATCGACCACATAGGAATAAAACCCGCCGCCCTGAATGCGCCGCGAATACTCACTGTCGCGCAGCCCGGCCTTGCCGTCGCCCTCAAGCGAATAGGCGGCACCACGAAACAGCCAGGCCAGCGGATTGGCACGGTTGGACTCCAACGCCAGCGTCGCAAGCTCGATCCCGCGCCCCCGGTCGCCCAGAATAAACGAAGTGGCATAAGAACATAGCGCCAGCGTCATCGAGCCGTAAGGATCAAGCTCCAGCGCCTTGCGGCACAGCGCGTCCGCGTTTTCCTGCAAGGCGCGCTGGTCGCGATAGTCCTTTTCGGCGCGCTCCAGCGTGGTGATATACGCCAGCCACGCCAGATAAACCCCCTTGCGATGGATCTCGTAATTCTGCGCCAGTTGCGTCTTGGCCAGCTTCAAGTCACCCGGTTTGTTGCGAAAAATAAGCCGCACCGCGCCTAGGGTTCCCGCCGAGAGATACTCATTGGTGTTGGCGTCTTCATGCGACGGAGCCAGATCAAGCAGCGTGCGCTCGACCGTCTTGTTGACCAGTTGCAGCATCTTTTCGTCCGACATCACCGCCACCGGATCCGCACACACATTGGCCGCAAGCGACCAGCGCGGGGAATAGGGCTGCCCGTCGGCCAGCGAAACATGCGCCGCCGCCGCATCGCCGCTGGCATCTACTTGCGCGGTGAGCAGAAACTTGGCCAGTTCCTCGGGACCGTTGCTGGCGAACCGATCAGGATCGTCGCTGATGGTGGCGATTTTCAGCGCGCACCAGTCGCCTATACTGTCAGCAATGCCATGCGACAACAGCCGCCGGTGCATCACATCCGCCGTGCCGGTGCTGCGAATCTCAAGCGGCAGCCGGGCCGACAGCTTTTCTTGCAATCCGAACTGTTCGCGCACCTGCGCCAGCCACTCCGAAAACGCCGGATCCGCGCTTTGCACATCCTCCAGAAACGGCAGGCCCTGTTTGGTCTTTTCTCGCGCCTCTTCAAAATCCGAGACCACCGCGCCAGCATCAAACGCCACCACTTTGCGATCGGTCAGAAAATGCGCGGCGCAGGGGCCCAGCGCCGTGCGGATTTCGCTGATCGCCTGGCGCAGGCTGGCCAGCGATTGCGCCTGCCCCCGATCCGACCACAGGCTTTGCGCCAGAAAGGCACGCGATCGTGTCAAATCGGGCGCCATCAGCACCATCGCCACCAAGGCTTTGGATTTCGCGCCTTTAGGCGTGCGGTCGGCTCCTTCGGCATCAGTGATGGCAAAAGATCCAAACAATTTGACCGAGATCCCCACCGTCTTTTTGGCAGTAGGCATAGAAAAAACTTTCGGCGCGAGCGTATTCAATTCACCGATCCTCGCATCTTATGGGCTTAACGCTAACACAGTTCGTCAAAACCTAGCCCAGTAAAACGTCAAAAATACGCAATTCGGGCCGGTAAGCGGCGGCTCTGCTATAGATCTAGACCAAACTGGACCGGTTTCGTTAACACTTGTTGCAGTTGAACAGGATTTTTTCAAACCCGTATCACAACTCATCACAGGGGATAGCTATGTCTTTTAACAATATCGGTAACATTGGAAACATCGGAAATATTGGCAACATCGGTAATATTGGAAACATTGGGAATATCGGAAACATCGGCAATATAGGGAACATTGGAAACATCGGGAACATCGGCCTGGAAAGCGTTCCCGGCGCCGCCTCTGGGGCCATGATGCTGGCCCGCGATGGCGTGATCGGGGCCCGCCAGCCCGCGGCCCATCTGCCAAGCCATCTGGGGTTTGACGATCCTGAAAACCTGTTCCGCTGGGATCCCGGCTCGCGCCAGTCGGCGATCTTTGTCGAAACCATGTCGGGCCTCGACATCGCGCTGGACGGCGCCAGCGAAACCGCCAGCGTTCTGGTCGGGACCGACACCCTGTTTTGCGCCGCCCGCCCGACCGAAGCCGCGTTTCAGGCCCAAGTGCCCGACGTCAAGGCCGCCGCCGATTTGCGGGCCGACCGCGCGCCGGAAATCCTTGCCCAGACCGGCGACATCCTGTCGTTCCTTGCCATGCCGCTGTCGATGAACCTGGCCCGGCACAAATGGACATTGGAACTGTTGCAGGCCGTGCTCTTGCCGGTGATCGCCGTGGAAAAAGCGCTCAAAAACGCGATGGCCTGCCGCCGGCCGCATGAATACGACGCGCAGATCCAGCCGATGATCACCGCCCCCGCCCACAGCAGCTTTCCCTCTGGCCACGCCACCGAAAGCTTTGCCATCGCCGAGGTGCTTACCCTCGTTTCGGGGTCCGGCGGCGACACATCGGCCTATGGCGCGCAAATGGCGCTGCAAGCCGCGCGCATCGCCCACAACCGCGTGGTCGCTGGCGTGCATTTTCATGTCGACAATATCTGCGGCGCGGCCCTTGGGAAATCACTGGCCGGTATGTTGCTGCACCGCAGCGGGGCCGTCGGGCAGCACTACGCCGTCACCGTGAAATCACAGGACGCCGCCGCTGATGGCGCCAAACTGTCGCTCACCGATCTTAACGCCGCCTATTCCGGCAGCACCGCCAATTACCTCACCACCACGGCGCGCACCTCTGCCCCCGACGCCCGGCTTCTTAAGGCGCTGTTCAAACGCGCCCGCGCCGAGTGGAGCTGAGGCCAGTTCATGCCCAGTTGGACAGAAACCCCGCTTTCTCAGGGTGATGCGTTACGCCACCCTTACGAGCTGTACTACGCCAGCGCGCCCGGATCGCAAGAGGCCGGTGCCCCCGATCCCGCCCGCTATTACCCGCAACTGGTGACGCTTGAACTCACCCTCGCTGCCGCCCCTGTCGCCGACACGCACGCCGATTGGCAAACCTTGGTCACGCCCGCCGGTCCCAATCCGCCCTTCATCGTCACCCGCCACGACGCGCTTTATGCCTTTGCTGCACTGCTGCAATCGGCCCCGTCGGGCGGCGCGGCAACATGCGAGCTTTTGCTCTTTTTACGCGGCGACCACATCGCAACACCCATCGCCAGCCTCTTGCCCACAAGCTGCGGCGAAACCCTCACCCTAACCTCGGCCACACTGCTGCGCGGCGATCCCGGCCAGACCCCCTCGACCGGCATCCCCCCCACCGTGCCCGAGACCGCAGACACCCTCGCCCACCTCGAAAAATCCCTCACCGACGGAACGCCCCTGATCCCACAATCCGACACCGCCCCGCCGGTTGGCGTCGTGATCGACCACGCCATCGGCTTTGCCAACCAAGTGTTTCGCCGCGCCACCGGCACCCGCTTTGCCCACGTCTGGGCGCAGGACGACAGCCCCGGCACCACCTCCAGCCCCGGCATCGGCCACGCGCTAAACGCCGCCATGATCAACGCCGCCCTGAGCGACCTCAACACCGATCCCTACATGACCGAGGCCGATCTCTACGCCCGCCTCGGCACCGGTGCCGATGGCCCCGAACATCACCACCTCAAACGCCGCGCCTCACACGGCACCGCCGTCGCGCATGTCGCCTTTGGCACCGATCCCGACAGCCCCGAAGCCCGGCTCGACACCGTCGATCTGATGGCGATCCAGCTGCCCGCCGCCTCGGTCGCCCGCACCAACGGCTTTCTGCACGATCTCTATGTCATCTCCGGCCTCAACTGGCTCTGGCACCACGCGCTGCATGAGGTCGTCGCGGGCCGCCCTGCCCCGGCCTATTTCGTCACCCACGCCTTTGGCACCTTCGCCGGGCGCCACGATGGCTTTGACGGGCTCAGCGCCGAATTTGACCGGCGGCTCAACGCGGGCGAACTGCGCGCCATCGCCGCCGCAGCGGGCAACAGCCTGCAAAGCGCCACCCACGCGCAACTCTCGGCCCAGGACCTCGCGGACCCCGCGAAATCCAGCATCGGCCTGGCGATACAGCCCGACGACCGCACCGCCAGCTTTGTGCAACTGTGGTCGGATTTCGCCGCCTCCCCAGCCTCGGGCGCCGCTGAGTTTCCCGTGGCGTTACAGCTTATCCTCCCCGACGGCACCGCGATCCCCACGCCAAGCGGCGGCTTCAAACCCGGCCATGCCTATGATTTCGCACCAAACGGCGAAACGCTCGCGCGCCTCTATTGCCAAAGCAGCGCCCCCCGCGCTGTCCCCGGAACCGGAACTGGCCACGACAGGCGGATGCTCACCCTCGCGATCCCGGCCACCACCGGCCCCGCCCCAAGCGGCCTGTGGCACCTGAAACTCAGCACCCCCGAGCCGGGCTTTGCCGACACCCTCGCGATTTGGGTCGAACGCGGCGAAACCCCCGAAGGCTTTGCCCCCGCCGGGCGCCAAGCCTATCTCGACCACGGTGCCTATACCCGGTTTGGCGCCGACGGGCATCACCCTCACGACGACTCCGCCGCCTCACCAATCAAGCGTTTCGGCACGCTTTCGGCGGCGGCAGGCTCCAGCGGCGTGATTGTCGCCGGATCGTCGCGCGCCTCGGATGCCAGCGTTTCGGCGTTCTCCTCGGGCAGTTCCGCCCTGACCCCGGCCCACAACGGGCACCCGCGCCAACCCACCTGCGCCGCCGCAAGCGAGGCCAGCGTCATGCGCCCCAACATCCTTGTCACCGGCACCTACAGCGGCAGCATCGTGGCGGTGCGCGGCACCAGTTTCGCCGCACCCTTCACCCTGCGCACCGCGCTGATCCAAGTGTTAAACGGGCGCCCCCCGCAACGCCGATCCGCGATCTGGTGCTGGCAAGCCTCGACCCGTCAACAGCCGATCCGCGCCACATCGGCCAAGGCATCGTGCCGGGCCTGTTCTCGCCCACGCCAGACCGGTTCACCCGGCTATAACCTCCGCCGCCCGGTTGCCCAAAATTGAGGGCCGGGCGGCAAACCTCAGGTCAAAATCCGGAAAACACCATATCAAGCGCGCCTCGGATCTCGTAATCGCGCGCGGTGAGGTCCGCCACAGGCGCGCCCGCCAACAGCCCGGCAGGCACCGCAGCAAGTTCGGCGGTGTGCAGCGCAAGCCGAGCGCCCTCAATCTCGAAAATCGGTTCCAACCGGGTGATCGGCTGCAAGTCCGCCGACTCTGGCAAAAGCGGCGCGACAACCCGCGTTCCGGTGTCGATGAGGTCGGTTTGCAGATCAAGCACCAGCATCCCATCCGGCAGGCGATACACGCAGAACTGCGCCATTACCCCTTGTGTCCAAGCACTTGCCACCGCGCGAGCGGCGGCCCGTTCGCCTCGATCCACGCCCGCCGCTGCGCCATCGCCTCAAGGTTTTCCGCCTGCCATGCGCTGGCCCGCGCCGCGCGAACCTCTGCCGCCAGGGCCGCCTCGCTGATCGCCGAGACATTCAGCCCCAACTCTCGCGCGGCCTCAAGCAAGCCACTATCTATCGTCACATTTGTCCGTTTCTTGGCACTCGAAGTGGCATGCATGGCGTGGCTCCTAGCTATCGCATCGAATATACACACGCACCGTGTGCAGTTCAATACTGCTCGGCTTACGCCACCGTCACCCGCACATCGCGGATGCCCTGCCCGCCCGCACTGGCCGCGGCCAAAAGCCGGGTGTGATAATGCGTGGTCACATAGTCCGCGATAAACCGCGATGGCGCGCGCAGCGTCAGGATGCCGCTTTCCACGTCCACCGGCACCAGCGGCGCAAACCACGCGCCATAGACCCCGGGATCTTGCGATTGCAGTCGCGCCGCGACACTGGCCCAGCCGGTGCCATCCTCCAGCGGCAGGCCGACGTCGCGCCGCAGGGGCACAACGTTGCTGACATCCGGCGCGGGCTCTGGTGCGACCACCATGCGCGCCGCGAAATCGGGGCCGACCGCATCCCAATGCGGCATCGTCGCCGCAAGGACCACCGGCAGCTCGATGCGATATTGCGTTACTCTGCCGCGCGCGGCGGGCACATCAACCGCAATCCAGCCACGACTGCGCAGCTCGGCCATCTCGCGTTTGGCGGTCCGTTCGGTCACGCCCCACATGCGCGCCATCTCGCGCTGGCCCACGGCAAAGGTGCCGTTGCGCCAGTTGAACCGCGCGGTGATCACCAGCGACAGCCGAAGCGCCAACCGGGCCGCAACAGCGTCGCCGCGCGTCGCTGTGACCAGAAGAGCCGTTAAGATATCGTATTTGAGAGCGGCAGATCCCGGCCCCGAAATATTCCGTCCGGTGGCATTTCCCCCGGTGACATTCCGCGCCTTGTCCGCCAGACCACCTTGCCCCATCTGCATTGCATTCCCTCGCCCACGCCGCAGATGCGGTGCTGTCCACTGCCTCGTCGAGGTGCGCTTCCGGGTCTGCTGCCCGGCGTTTCAAACGCTATTCCCGATCTTGGGTCAATTAGCGTTGGAAAGCCCCAGCTTGTCAAGGATTCGCGTGTTCGCCTCTCTCCCCCAAACCCAATTCAAAAAGAAATCAGGTATGGATTAGGTATAGGGGGACGTCTGGCATGTCACCCTATGGGCGCTATGTGTCCCCTCAAGATGTCGGGTGGCCCCCGATCACGTCCCCCCAAATCCGCGAAATCCTGGCGGGCAAACCTCCCACCCGATTCGGTCGGACCTGAGGCGGAAAGCCCCCTGCCCCGCTGCGCGGCACGGCGTGAAGGCCCCGAAGCAGTTTAGAAAATAGTGATCTCGACAAAAAAGGCAAATTCAGCGTAAATAGACAAAGAGCAGAAATTTACGTCCGAGGCAAAAATGCTGACACATGCAGACCTCCGCGAGATGCAGTCCAAATCCCTCAAGATGCAGGGCTGGATCCGGCAACAGACCTTCTCGCCGCAGAATGAAAAGACCCTCCGCCGGTTCTCGTCCTGGGAGGTCTCCGAGCTGATCCTTGGGCTGAACCAATCGACCTTTCGCGGCAAGCTGGCCGCGGACCCGAGCTTACCCGCGGGGTTGGTCGAGCCTGACGGTCGGCAGCGCTGGTTCACCCTTGATGAGGTCAACACCCTGCGCCGCCGGATCAAGCCGCGCGGCAAGTCGCTTCAGCCCCCCCGCCCCGGCGGCCGCGCCTTTCGCACCGCCATCGCCAACTTCAAGGGCGGCGCCGGCAAATCCACCGTCGCCCAGCACTTTGCCCATGCCGCAGCGCTTGATGGCTACCGTGTGCTCTGCGTCGACTTCGACCCGCAAGCCACGCTCAGCCACTCGATGGGCCTGACCGATGTCGGCGAGGAACACACCGTCTGGGGCATCATGGCGCGCGACCTGATCCGCGAGACCGAGGCCCAGAACAATGCCCCGCGCGGCGCCGCCAGTGGGGCCGCCCTGCCCCGCCGCGCCATCCCCGCGGCGATCACCGATCTCGGCCTGCATGATCTGCGCATCACCGACTTTATCCAGCACACCAACTGGCCCACCATCGACCTGATCCCCTCTTGCGCCAACGCCGCCTTTGTCGAGTTCGCCTCCGCCCAGTACCGCCACCTCAATCCCGAGTGGTCGTTCTTTGCCGCCGTCTCCCGCTTCCTCGACCAGCTGCCAGATGACCAGTGGGACCTGATCTTCTTCGACTGCCCCCCCGCCATCGGCTATCAGTCGATGAACGCGGTCTTTGCCGCCGACATGCTCTATATCCCCTCCGGCCCGGGCTATTGGGAATACGACAGCACCACCTCCTTTATCGGCCAGCTGTCCGAGGCGCTCGAAGACCTCGCCTATGGCTTTGAGGGCACCCTGCCCGACGGCAACATCACCCTGCCCAAAGCCTTTCATGATGTCCGCTTCCTGCTCACCCGGTACGAACCGGGCAACGACCTGCACCGTGCGATGTTCGAAGCCTTTGGTAAGGTGTTTGGTGACAAACTCGCGCAGCACCCGGTCGAGATGACCCGGGCGGTCGAACAATCCGGGCGCTTCCTCAGTTCGATCTATGAAATGGACTACCGCGACATGACGCGCGAAACTTGGCGGCGCGCCCGCGCCAGTTTTGACCGCGCTTATGGTGAATTTCGCGAGGTGATGCTGCCGCATTGGCAGGGCATGGCCACGCCGACCTTACCCGCGGATAAGGTTGAGGAAGGAGAGAGCGCATGACCCGCAAACGCCGCATGTTTGACATCGACATCCCCGAGGATGCCGTGGCCGAGTCGCAAGAGACCACGGGCCGCCGCAGCCCGATGGCCAGCGCCATTGCCGAGAACGCCGAAGCCTTGCAGGCCCGCAAAAGCGCGGCCGAGGCGATCCGCGATGAGAACGACGCGCTGGCGCATGAATTCGTGGCGCTGCGCGAGGCCGGCAATGTGGTTGAGATGGTGCCGCTGGGCGACGTCCACACCTATATGCTGGTGCGCGACCGTATCCCCGGCGAAGATTTCGAGCTCGCCGAGCTGGTCACCTCGGTGCGTGAGATTGGCCTGTCCAACCCGATCCGCGTGCTGCCCCGCCCCGATGGCAGCGGCTATGAGCTGGTGCAGGGTTTCCGCCGGTTGGGCGCCTATAAGGCGCTGCTGGAAGAGACCGGCGATGAGGCTTGGGCGCGCATTCCGGCGCTGATCATGCCGGGCGCGGGTGACATAGGTGGGCTGTATCGCCGGATGGTCGATGAAAACATCGTCCGTAAAGATCTGTCCTTTGCCGAGATGGCCCACGCCGCGCAGGTCTATGCCGCCGATCCCGCAACCGAGGCCAAGGATCTGGGGGCCGCCATCGCCGCGCTGTTCCAGTCGGCGCCCTATTCCAAGCGCAGCTACATCAAGTCGTTCGCGCTGGTGATGGAGCGTTTGGGCGCGGTGCTGATGTTCCCAACCGAGGTGCCGCGCGCGCTGGGTGTTGCCTTGGCCAAGGCGTTGAAAGACGCGCCCGAGATTGCCGATATGATCCGGCTTGAGCTGGCCGACGACGACAATCGCGGCATTCAGGAAGAGATGGAAGTGCTGCGCCGCTATGCCGATTGGGGTGATGCGCCGCGCGATATGGGGCCGCCTCCGCCCAAGCCGGTCAAGACCACGGGCGGCAAGACCAAGACCACCTTCCACATCCGCTCGCGTGCTGGTCAGGTGAAATGCACGGCAAGCGCGGGGCGGCTGGAGATCAAGGTCGACCGGGACTTTTCAGCCATCGACCGGCAGCGGCTGGAACGCGCGATTGCTTCGTTGATTGATGGGTTGGGCTAGGCCTACGCCCTACCTTAGAAACGCAAGGCCGGGCATCAGCCCGGCTTTTTTTATGCGCAGGGGTGCGGGCTGGCGTCCGGCTTACCTCTGAAACCTTACCCGCGGATAAGGACAGCAAGGTTGACCTTATCCGCGGGTAAGGTTTCGCGCTGCCTCAATACCAAGCGTCCGCCATCCCGGCCTTTTTGCGCGCGATGAAGTCTTTCAGCGCCATGTCGCGGTCCATATCCAGTGGCGGGGCTTGGTAGTCGCGCAGGGTCTCTTTCCAGCGGGTGTTGGCCCGCGTGGCGTGATCCACCGCGCCTTGCTCATCCCAGGTTTCCCACGGCTGGTCGTCGTTCAGCCCGCTGTCCCAATAGGCGGTCTGGTAGTGCCGCAGGGTGTGATCGGTGCCAAACAGATGCGCGCCCGGCCCGTTCTGCGCCAGCGCATCAATGCCGAGGGTTTCGTCGGTGACAGTCATCCCGTTCACATAGGCATGCAACGCGCCGCACATATCGCAGTCCATCACGAACTTCTCATATGACATCGACAGCAGCCCATCGAGGAAGCCCGCCGCGTGCAGGATGTAGTTCGCGCCGCCCTGCACGGCGGACATCATCGACATCATCGCCTGTTGCATCGCCTGCCCATCGGGGCGTTTCGAGGTGCTGAAATTACCCGCACAGCGCAGCGGCAGGCCAATGCGCCGCGCCATCTGGCCCATCACCAGCGAGCCCAGCGCCGGCTCGGGCGTGCCAAAGGTGGGCGAGCCAGAGCGCATGTCCATCGAGGCCAGGAACCCGGCCAGCACGGTGGGCGCACCGGGGCGGACCAGTTGTGTCAGCGCGCAGCCGGTCATCGACTCGGCCAGACATTGCGCGATTGATCCGGCCATCGTCAGCGGCGACACCGCGCCGCCCAGCAGGAAGGGCAGGACGATCGAGGCCTGGTTCGCCTGCGCATACTCACGGATGCCGCGCGTGGTCACGCCGTCAAGCACCAGCGGCGAGGTGGTGTTGAAGTTACCCATGATCACGCAGTGGCTGTCGACGAACTCCGCGCCGAACAGGACGCGGCACATCTCAATCGAATCCGCCGCGCGCTCGGGGGCGGTGATCGAGCCAAGGAAGGCGCGGTCGGAGTAGCGCATGTGGGCGTAGACCATATCGAGGTGGCGCTTGTTCACCGGCACGTCGGTCGGCTCGCAGATGGTGCCGCCAGAGTGGTGTAGCCACGGGGAAGATTGGCCGAGCTTGATGAAGTTCTGGAAGTCCTCAAGGGTGCCATAGCGGCGGCCCCGGTCGAGGTCCATCACGAAGGGCGAGCCATAGGCGGGGGCAAAGACCATCGCGTCGCCGCCGATCTCGACGTTGTTCGCGGGGTTGCGGGCGTGCTGGGTGAACTTGGCCGGGGCGGTGGCCAGCAGTTCGCGGATCAGGCCGGGTTCAAAGCGGATGGTCCAGGTGTTCTCGGCCGTGTCGGTGACCTGTCCACCGGCCTTGCGGAACAGCGCGACCGTCTCGGGATCGTCGCGAAACTCGATGCCGATCTCGGCCAAGATCCGGTCGGCGGCGGCGTCGATCTTATCGAGGCTGGCCGCGTTGAGGAGGTCATAGGTCGGGATGCCACGGCGCAGGAAGGGCACATGCAGGTGCGGGTTCTGCCCCGGCTTGGTGCTGCGGTCGGGGCGCGCGGTGCGGCGGGATTTGCGGGCGGGTTTGGCGGGACGGTCGAGCATGGCGGCGGCGCTCCTGTGCGGTGGGGTGGCTGCGATCTTCCCCGCGGGTAAGGTTTCTGGCAATTGCAATAATTTTGGGCTATGACTTAGGTCAATTGAGCCTAATGGCGCTGTAAGGCCGCCTATAGCGTGAGGGTTCTGCCAAATGACCAAGCGTACATAATGACTGACAGCCCGTATGACCTGCCGCCGCTGACCGCTTTGGCCAGTTTTGAGGCCGCCGCCCGGCACGAAAGCTTTAAGCGGGCGGCGCAGGAATTGAATGTCACGCCCGCCGCTGTCAGCCATCAGGTCAAGGCATTGGAGGCGGCGCTGCGACAGACCCTGTTTCGCCGCCATCACCGGGGGGTCAGCCTGACCGAGACCGGGGCCTATCTGTTGGTGGCCTTGCAGCGCGGGTTTGAGGAAATGGCGGGCGCGGTGGACCAACTGCGGTCGCGCAGCAACAAACCCGCCGTCACCATTCGCGCCACCACCGCCGTCAGCGCGCTGTGGCTGACGCCGCGGCTGGGGCAGTTCTGGCGGTCACATGGCCACATCACCGTGGCGCAGAACGTGACGGATGTGGACACCGGCGATGACGGCAGCGACCTGACGATTCACTATGGCGATATGGCCCGAGACACCGGCGATTGCCGGTTGCTGATCCACGATTGCATCAAGGCGCTGGCGAGCCCGCGCTTTGCCGCGCAGCACGAGGTGCGCGGGGTGGCGGATTTCGAGCGGCTGCCGCTGATCCATGTCGACCGGGCCGAGATCGGCTGGACCTCTTGGGCGGAGTGGTGCCGCGCGTTGGGGCATGTCGGGCCGGTGGGCGGCGGGCTGCGCGTCAATAACTATGTCATCGGTTTGCAGGCCGCCGAAGATGACATGGGCGCGGTGCTGGGCTGGGAGGGGCTGACCGCGCCGCTGGAGCGGGCAGGGCGGTTGGTGCCTTTGCTTGATGCGGCGGTGCCGTCGCCGCTTGATTTCTACATCAAGGTCAGCCCACATGCCTCGCATCCGGCGCATGTTTTGTGCGACTGGTTGGCGGGGCAGGGGGCCTCGGTGGGGGCTGTGGTGTGATCGCTAGGCGGTGCTGTCTTTCGCGGTTTGCTCGGCTTTTTGCAAAGCATCGGTCAGGGTGTCACGGTCGCCAATGTGATTGGCCAGCAGCAGGATCAGGCGGGCGTTGAAGGCGTGGCTTTCGGCCTCGGACAGGCCGTCATGCGCGCTGATCAGCTCGGCATAAAAGCCAGCGCCGTCGGGGATATTGGGGGCGGTGTTCAGGGGCATGTTCTTAGTCCTTTGCACAGGCGTGGCGCGGGGCGGCGCGGGTTGCGGTATCGTCGAAACTGTCCCAGCGGGCGACGACATGCTGATCGGGGCGGATGAGGTAGACTGCTTGCGCGGCACCGCCAAGATAGCGGGCGGCAAGTGCGCCGGTGGGGTCGCCTTTGGTGGAGAGCGCCAGCCGGCTGAAGGCAATGCCAGACTCTTCAAGGCTGTCGGGGGCTTCGGTGTTGAGGGTGAGTAGGCGGAAGCCATTGCCGAGCTTGGGCAGAAGGAAGCCGCCGGGCGGCGGCGCGGCTCGAGGCGCGGGGGCTGGTGACGAAAGAGGTCAACGCGCAGGACCGGCGTTTGGTGGTGCTGCGGCTGACGGCGGAGGGCGGGGCGCTGATGCGGGAGCTGAAGGGGATAGCGGCTGCATATCAGGCGCAGTTGGAGGCGCTGTTGGCTCCTGAGCTGAT
The DNA here is from genome assembly GCF_054052205.1 of Marinovum sedimenti. NCBI lineage: Bacteria > Pseudomonadati > Pseudomonadota > Alphaproteobacteria > Rhodobacterales > Roseobacteraceae > Marinovum > Marinovum sedimenti. The sequence goes on along the minus strand of NZ_JBSWBT010000003.1, from coordinate 38,530 downwards.
GGCGATGAACCGTGCGATTGATCGGATCCTTGCCGAGGAATTGTGACCGGGCGCCGATCCATCAATGGATCGGTACCGATCTGTCAACAGATCGGGGTGGCGTTTTAGGGCGGTCGGCTGGGCGGACTGTGGGGGGAGGCTGATCCATTGATGGATCAGGACCGATCTGTTGACAGATCGGGGGTGCGCGTGAGGCGGAGGGCGCGGAGGTGGTGGCGGCAGAGGCGCAGGGCGCGGCGGGGAAGATGCAGGTGCCAGCGGGCGGGGCGGGGTGGGTCCAGCCGCTCGGCCCAGATCCAGAGCGACAGGGCGATCATGGCTTCCAGGTGGTAGGCGGGTAGCAGGAGCGCGGTGAGCATCAGTGCCCAGCAGCTTGCCAGACAGCTGCCCCCGGCGACCAGGCCCAGCCGCAGGGAGTCGCGCCACAGCGCCGGGGCAAAGGCGGCAAGAGGGGACTGGCGGTGGCACAGGTTGAGCGCGCGTTGCTTCCACGGTGAGGCCTGCCAGATCAGCGCCAGAGCCAGCGCGGCGGTGAGAGGCCAGAGGCTGTCGCCTGCTGCCAGCCGTAGGGTGAGGGCGAGGCCGAGCAGGCCCACGCCCGCAAGCATCCAGACGGCGGCGTAACCCAGAAGGGCCAGCACTTCGGCACGCACGCGCAAAGGGGCGAAGGTGCGCAGGCGCAGGTATCCGAGCGGGCCGAGAAGGGTGGGCACCATCATCGCCGCGACCATAATCGCCCAACCGAGGATCAGGGCCATGGGCGAGACGTAAGTGAAGAAGAACGCGTAGGTTTCGGGCGCGGGCACTGACCAGAGCAGCCCCGAGGAACACAGCGCCGGCAGTACCATGGCATCGCTTCCGAGCCCCAAGACGGCCCATGACGGCACTGACAAAACCGCCAGCGGCGTGGCCGCCCGCAGCCATGCGCGGGCGGCCGGGGTCATTCGTGCTGCCGATAGATACTGATCCGACCGATGTGGATCTTGGCGGCCTCGGGCACCGCGTCGAACGGCACAAGGCGGACCTCGATCTCATCCGCGCCGAACGCCCCGTCAAGATGCAGCTTGTCAACGATCTTGGTGATCTCAAGCGTCGCGTTCAGGCCGCTGCCCGCATGGGCGCTGTCGGCGTCGCTGGCCTTGCGGACCCCAAACAGCGAGACGGTCCCGGCGTTGTACTCTTCGCCGTCGGCACCGTCATCCGGCAGACCGACAAACACCCGCAACAGGGTGGCGTCGTCCAGCCCGGTGATGTTTTCGAGATTGAGGAACACCCGGTCGGGCGCTGTTGGCGTGGCGGAATTAAGGCTGTCTGACAGGCGGGCGCGCGGCTCTGGCGCGGTCTTGACCCTTGCCGTGTGCGCGGCGCTGCCCGAGAGCGAAATGCCGCTTTCGCTGGCGCCGACCATCTCGGATTTGTCCTGTTTCGCCATGGGGGCACCTCCTGCGCTGGCTGACATCCCAAGCCCCGCCATCCGCGCGGCGGCGGCCATAAACACGGGCTGGGCGGCGGCCCCTGGGGTCAGATCATCGTAATCATAGCCCCAATCGGCAGGCACTTGCATCTCGCGCGGGGTATAATTCCATTTGCTGCCATCGGGTTTGGGCATGGCAAAGGCGCGCTCGCCCGATTGGACCGGACCATTGAGCCAGTTGATATTGTTGGGATTTGTCCAGTCGCTCGGGCTGTTGACGGGCTTGCCGGGGGGCAAGTCGTTCCAAGCGTTCCACAGCCGATCAATGTTGCAGTGGTGCAGATAGAAGATCGGGTCCAGTGCTGCGGTCAACGGGTTGGACATCAGGCCGGGCAGGGGCGTGCCGTCCGAAAAGGTCTCGGTCGGGTTGCGGCCCCCGACGAGGCCGTGCACCACATTGTGCGGGTCGCTTTCGCAGCCGCCATTGCCCGCCGCGCCGCCGGGGCTAAAGCCAGTGGTCGGCCCGCCAAAGCCGAGCGCCACGCCGTTGCCGGGGCCGGTGAACACCGGGTCATCCATCGCGCCGAGGTTGGTCAGCATCTTTAGGTCAAAGGCCGAGGTGCCGCCCATCGGCCCCCAACGCTGGTGTACAAACAGCGGGTTGTCATTGCCGCCGCCGGGCCAGCTTGGGTCGCGGAACTCGGCGGGCAGGATGTTTTGGCCATCGGCGAAGTAGTTCCAGTAGGGCAGGGCCCAGGTGTCATGTGGGCCGCCAAGGTCTTTGATCGCGGCGCGCAGCACCTCTTCGAGGGCAATCAGATAGCCCCGGTGCCAGGGCAGAAAGTACCACGATTGGTGTTGGCATTGATCGAGATAAGTGTCGGTGTCGGCGGTGCTGGGGGCCGCTTCGGCCGGGTCGGTCAGGTTGTAATGGTCCCACAGCGCGCGCCACATGCCGTGGATTGCGCCGAAAAAGGCCCAGCTTGTCGGGTCGGCCAAGGGGCGGGACTTCATCACCTGCACGCCGCGGGCGTACCACAGGATGGGATCGGCCCAGGGGGTGCCAGTGTCGAACACGTTTTTGCGGGTTTTGAGATCGGTCACGGGAAATATCCTTTTCAAAATCAAAGGCGGGTCGCTGGGCCGCAAGGCAGCCAGCGCAGGGCGCACCGAAAAAGGGTGCGAGGCGTCAAAAAATCTGACGCCAGCGTAGCACGAAAAACCGCTTAGGTTGAAAATATTTCTGGACACCCTCCCTAAAGGCAGTGCAGCCGCCTCTCCGGGGGAGGGCGGCTGCGGTGCGTTTTGGGGCTGTGACCCTAGCGCTTGAGGTAGGATTCCAGCGTGTTGATCTCGCCCTTGCCGCCAAAGAACAGCGGCACCCGGTCATGTAGATGCGCCGGGGTCAGGTCGAGGATCTTGGTGTAACCGTTGCTGGCACAACCGCCGGATTTCTCCATCAGGAAGGCAATCGGGAAGGCCTCATAGGCCAGCCGCAGATAGCCTTCTTCATAGCCGGGGCGGCGGTCTGCGGGATAAAGGAACATGCCGCCCGAGCGCAGAACGCGGTGCACATCGCCCACCGCCGCCGCGATCCAGCGCATGTTGAATTCACGTCCGCGCGCGCCTTCGGGGCCGCGCAGCAGGTCTTCGGCGTAGTATTGCAGCGCCGGTTCCCAGCGTTTGATGTTGGAGGCGTTGAAGGCCACAACCGAGGTTTCCGGTGCAATCGCGATGTTGGTGTCATCGACGTAGAACTTTCCGTCCTGCGGGTTGAGCGAGGCAATCGCCACGCCGCCGCCGATGGAAAAGCCCATGTCGACCGAGTGACCGAACGAGACATAGCCCGCCGCAATCACATCGCGGCCTGAGCGCAGGAAGGTTTCGCCCGCCGGAAAGACGCAGAACAGCGCGCCGAGCGGTGCGCCGATGCCGATGCTGCCAGAGCCGTCAATCGGGTCCATCGCGACATCGTATTTGCCGTTGGGGTCGAGGGTGATCACCTGTTCGGATTCCTCCGACAGGATGCGCGCCACCGGCACATCGCGCAGCGCCTCGACAAGGTAGTCATGCGCCGCGATATCGAGCGCCTTTTGCTTATCGCCCGACTCGTTTACCCCAAGGATCGCTGTCGGATCGCCCGGCAGACGGCCCATCGCCAAACGCGCCGACAGCGGCAGGGCGGCGCGGGCGAAGGTCATGACGATCTCGGCCAGATTCTTTTTGGCGGCGTCGGTCCCGGCCTCCTCAGCGAGGAAGTGCTCCAATTCGGGCGCAGTAATGTCGCCGTCGCGGGCCAGTTTCAGCGGGGGCAGGGGCATATGGTACCTTTCGGAGATTCTAGGGGGCGTGGCGCTGGGATACTACAGCATGGCATCCATAACAAGTAAAAATAACATTATAACATTATTGACGTGATTTTTGGGATGTGGGATGTTGCGTCCAAGGAGATCCCGATGAAGCGTGACGTCAGACAACAAACCATCATCGACATGCTGGTGGCCGAGGGTGAGGTCGAGCTTGACGCCTTGGCGAGCCGCTTTGCGGTGTCGAAAATGACCATTCACCGCGATCTTGATGAGCTTGAGGGCGAAGGCCTGCTGCGCAAGATCCGCGGCGGGGCGACGATCCGCTCGGGGACGCAGTTCATCAGCGATTTTCGCCTGCGCGAGCGGCAGGATATGGCGGCCAAGGATGCGATGGCCGAGGCGGCGCTGGGGCTGATCGAGCCGGGGATGACGGTGATGATCAACGATGGCTCGATGGCCGCCGCGCTGGGGCGACGCTGCCCCGAAAAGCGGCCGCTGACGGTGATCTCGAACAACGCGGCGGTGCTTGAGGCGCTGCGCGATGAGGCGGGGATTACTCTGATTGCGACCGGCGGGGCCTATTCGGCCAAGTATAACGCCTGGCTGGGAAAAATCACCGAAGAGACGCTGACCGGGTTGCGCGCTGACATTGCCTTTATCTCCAGCCCGGCGGTGTCGGGGTTGGAGACCTTTCACATGGACGAGGGCGTGCTGCGCAGCAAGCTGGCGATGATGGCGGCGGCGGCGGCCTCGTGCCTGTTGGTGCATCACGCGCGCTTTGGGCAGGCGGCGTTGCATCGGCTTGCTGGGCTTGAGGAATTTGCCTGGATCATCACCGATCAAGCCCCCGACAGCGCCGCCTGTGCGACGTTGGATGCGGCGGGGGTGAGGCTGACTCTGCCTGCGGGGGCCGGGGCTGTTTAACATCGCAATTGTGACGCCGGGCCTGCACCGTTAGGGAGTGCGAAACGATGACAGGTGCCCCAAGATGACCCAAATTCCCAACAACACCCGCGCCGCGCAGGACTGTGCCTCGATGGCCGAACTGCGCGTTGAAATTGATGCGATTGACCGGCATCTGATTGCGGTTCTCACCCATCGCGCGGGCTATATCGACCGGGCGATTCCGCTCAAACAGGTCGAAGATCTGCCGGCGCGCACGGTGGACCGGGTGGCGGATGTGATCGCCAAGGTGCGGGCCGAGGCCGAGGCGCAAGGGCTTGACCCGGCACTGGCCGAAACGCTGTGGACGGAGCTTATCGAATGGTCGATCCGGCGCGAACAGCGGGTGCTTGGCTGATCCTTACGGCGTGCTCTGACATTGCGGTGTTTCGGGCGATACATAGCTGTTAAACGGAAGAAAACCGGAGAGGGCCCCCGATGAAACTTGTCGATTCACACTGTCATTTCTGGCAATTGGCGCGGGGCGATTATGGCTGGCTTGAGGGCGCGGGCGGCCCGCTTGACCCGATCCGGCGCGATTTCGGACCGAAGGATTACCCCGGATCCGCGCAGTTGGTTGCTGTGCAGGCCGCGCCGAGCCTGGCCGAGACCGAGTACCTCTTGGCGCTCGCCGCCGCGCATCCCGAGATTGCCGGGGTGGTTGGTTGGGTCGACCTGACCGATGCCGCTGCGCCAGACACGCTGCGCCGTCTTGCGGGCAATCCGGTGTTCAAGGGCGTTCGGCCGATGTTGCAGGACATCGACGACAGCAATTGGCTGGTTCACGCGCCCCGGCCCGAGGCCTTGGCGGCCCTGATCGACTGCGGTTTGCGGTTTGATGCGCTGGTGACAGAGCGGCATTTGCCGATGCTGCACCAGTTTGCGCGCGACCATTCAGAGCTGCCTTTGGTGATTGATCACGGGGCCAAGCCGCAGCCGGGCGCGCGCGCGGATTGGCACGCGGGCATGGCCGCGCTGGCGCGCCTGCCGCATGTGCATTGCAAGCTTTCGGGGCTTTTGAACGAGGTGTCCGACGAAGAGCGCGCCGATCCTCTGCCCGCGTTGCAGGCGATTTTTGAGCCATTGCTTGACGGGTTCGGGCCAGAGCGGCTGATGTGGGGCAGCGACTGGCCGGTGCTGACGCTGGCCGCGCCCTGGCAAGATTGGCGCAGTTTGACCGAGGCGCTGCTGGCCCCGCTGTCAGACAGCGACCGCGCCGCGATTTTGCACGGCACGGCGACCCGGTTTTACGGATTGGACACCTAGATCAAACCGCGCGGCTTTTACGGCCGGATCACGCCTTTCTTGAGGATGATATTGCCGTACAGCCGCGTTTCGCCGGTTTGGACAATCGCAAAAGCCGTCTTGGCGCGGTCATAAAACGCAAAGCGCTCAAGCTTGCCCAGCGGCGCGGGGTTGTCCGCTGTCTCATCGACGATGGTTTGAAACGCCGCGACGATGGGCGGCTGGGCGTTGGGATCTTCGACCACCTCCATCACCAAGGCGGGGTTGGGGACGTAGCTGTCGAGCGGCAGGACCGTCAGCACCGCTTGCAGAACCTCGGTGGCGCTAAGGCCGTCAAGCCGGTGACAGCGCTGCGCCAGCGCGGTGGCGGGAAAGTTGGCATCGGCAATCACGATTTCATCGCCGTGGCCCATCGCCGACAGGGTTTGCAAGAGATCGGGCGACAGGATGTGGGGGATGTTACGCAGCATGGGAGGCCTCTTGCGGGGTTGGGGCGTCTTGGCGGATCAGGCCCTCGGCTTTGAGATCAGACCAAAGGGCCGAGGGAATCGGGGTTTGGAAAATCTTGACGTTCTGGCGCACTTCATCCGGGGTGGAGGCGCCGGGGATCACCGATTTCACCGCCGGATGCCCCATCGGGAATTGCAGCGCCGCCGCGATCAGCGGAGTGTCATGCGCCGCGCAGACCGCGCTTAGATTGCGGACCCGTTGCAGGATGTGCTCGGGCGCAGGGGCATAGTCAAAGCGGGCGCCGTCAACTGCGCCGGTGGCGAGGATGCCAGAGTTGTAGGGTCCGCCAAGGATGATGCCGACATCGCGTTTGAGGCAGAGCGGCAGGAAGGTGTCGAGCGGTTCCTGTTCGAGCAGGGTATAGCGTCCGGCGAGCAGGAAGCCGTCAAAGTCGGCCTCGCCCAGCAGACGTTCGCAGATTTGCCAGGTGTTCACGCCCGCGCCGATGGCAGAAATTTTGCCAGCCTCGCGCAGCTCGCTCAGGGCGCGATAGCCGCCTTGGCTGAACAATTCGCGCAGCTTTTCGTCTTCGCCCGCTTGGCCGTGGGTGCCCGCATCGATGTCATGCAGAAACAGCATGTCGATCTGGTCACTTTCCAGCCGCGCAACGCTGTCGCCATAGCTGCGCATGATGCCGTCGTAGGTGAAATCGAACACGATACGTTTTTGCGGCACGTCGACAAAGGCTTCGGGGGTGACATCCTCGGGCGCGCAATCCTCTAGCACACGGCCCACCTTGGTGGAGAGCATCAGCGTATCGCGGTCAAACCGCGCGAGGGCCGGGGCGAATCGCATCTCGGAGCGGCCAAGGCCATATTGCGGGGCGGTATCAAAATACCTGATCCCGGCGTCCCATGCGGCATCCAGCGTGGCTTGTGCGTCGGCCTCTTCGATCTTGCGGTACAGGTTGCCCAGCGGTGCGCCCCCGAACCCGAGTTGCGACAGGTTGACCGGCGTTTTTGTGCGCTGGTTCAGCGGGTGGGTGGTGGTCAGTTTCATCGGGTCTCACTCTCGGTTTAGGCAATGATGCTTAGGCAGGGGCATTTAGGCAGAGGTATTGGGGCGGAAGTATTCGGGATATTGCAGCTCTAACGGTTCGATCCGTTGGATCAACTGACCCAGATGGCGCGACATGGCGGCCTTGGCCTCGGGGGCGTTCTGGCGCTTGATTGCGGCCAAGATCGCCTCGTGCTCGGTGATGGTTTCTTTGGGGCGGTCCGGCTCTGGCAGGATCAACATACGGGCGCGACGCAATTGCAGCGACATTTGCGCGGCGGCGGTGGCGACCTTGGGAAATCCGGTAAAGCCCAGCAAAAGGTCGTGAAATTCGAGATCGGCCTCAAAGAACCCCTGATCGTCGTGGTCCTCGACCAGCAGGCCCTGCAAGCGCAGGTTTCGGGTCAGCCGGGTCAGTTGATCTTCGCTGCGTTCGGTCGCGACCTTGCCCACGGCGGCGACCTCAATCGCCTCGCGCAGAAAGTTTTCTTCGCGCAGATCGGGGATGAAAAACCGCGAGACGCGGGTGGCCGATTGCGGCACGATATCAACAAGCCCGTCGGTCGACAGACGCCCCAGCGCCTCGGCCACGGGCGAGCGTGACACGCCCAACTGTTCGCACAGCGCGCCTTTGCGCAGAATCGTTCCCGGCGCGAGCGCCATCGACAGGATGTTGTCGCGCAAGGTTGTATAGACGCGCTGGCCCAGCGGTCCGTCCATCCCAACGATATCAAGCATAGGAGATCTGTCCGACATTGATTTTCCTTTCTACTGACATGTTAGTTGACAGGTGCGACAAGTCAAGCTAGGAGTGACGTTAAGGAATGACTGATCAATTCGCCAGAGGAACCTCTCGATGAGCCAAGCGCCCCGCATGATAACGCTGCATTCAACAGACAACGTTGTGATCGCCCTTGCCGATCTTGCGGCGGGCGAGGTGATCGAGCCCTCGGGCACCGCGACGCTTCAGTCGGTCAAGCAAGGCCACAAGATCGCGATCACCCCGATTGCCGCCGGGCAGAACGTCATTCGCTATGGCCAGACCATCGGGCAGGCGACCAAAGACATCGCGGCGGGCGAGCATGTGCATGTGCAAAACCTCGGGATGGGGGCGCACACGCAGGACTATGCCCATGCCAGTGAGGCCAAACCGCTGGCCCCGGCGACAGAGGAACGCACCTTTGATGGCTATCACCGGGCTGATGGCCGGGTCGGGACGCGCAATTACCTTGGCATTCTGACCTCGGTGAACTGCTCAGGCTCAGTGGCCAAGTTCATCGCGGAAGCGGCGGAAAAGTCGGGCCTGCTCGATGACTTCCCCAATATTGACGGCATCGTGCCCATCACCCACGGCACCGGCTGCGGCATGTCGGGCGAGAATGAGGGCTATGCCACGCTGTTTCGCACCCTGTCGGGCTATGCGCAGCACCCGAACTTTGGCGGCATCCTGCTGATCGGGCTGGGCTGTGAGGTTATGCAGGTTTCGGCGCTGGTTGATGGCCGTCCGATCCGGGCCGATGGCGCGCTGCGCTATATGACCATTCAAAACGAGGGCGGCACGCGCAAAACCATCGAAAAGGGTCTTGCGGAATTGCGCGGGATTGCCGAACTGGCCAACACCGCGACGCGCCAGCCTGCGCCGATTTCAGAGCTGATGTTGGGGATGCAATGTGGCGGGTCGGATGGCTATTCCGGCATCACCGCCAACCCGGCGCTTGGCGTGGCTTCGGATCTGCTGGTGCGCCACGGCGGCACCACGATCCTGTCGGAAACCTCGGAAATCTATGGCGCCGAACACCTTTTGACCCGCCGCGCGGCGTCGGTTGAGGTGGGTGAGAAGCTGATCGAGCGGGTGCGTTGGTGGGAGGATTACACCGCGCGCAACCACGGCGAAATGGACAACAACCCCAGCCCCGGCAACAAGCGCGGCGGGCTGACCACGATTTTGGAAAAGTCGCTGGGCGCTGTGGCGAAAAGCGGGTCTGCGCCGCTGACGGATGTCTATCTGTTTGGCGAAAAGATCGACAGCAAAGGCTTTGTCTTTATGGACAGCCCCGGCTTTGATCCCTGTTCGGTGACCGGGCAGATCGCCTCGGGGGCCAATCTGATCGTCTTTACCACCGGGCGCGGTTCGGTGTCGGGCTATATGCCGACGCCCTGCATCAAAGTGGCGACCAATTCCGAGATGTACCGGCGCATGGCCGATGACATGGACATCAACTGCGGTGACATCGTCAGCGAGGGGGTGAGCCTTGAGGCCAAGGGGGCCGACATGTTCGAGATGTTCATCGACGTCGCCTCGGGGAAGCAGACCAAAAGCGAAGAACTGGGCTTTGGCGGGGTGGAATTTGTGCCCTGGCAAATTGGCGCGGTGATGTGAGAATGGGAAACGACATGACAGCGACGAATAATGCCATGGCTGGCAAAACAATTTTGATCACGGCGGCGGGGCAGGGCATTGGGGCTGCCAGTGCGCGGGCCTGTGCCGCTGCGGGTGCGCGGGTGATTGCGACGGATTTGAACGGCGATCTTTTGGCGGCGCTCGACGGCGTGGCGGGCATTGAAACCCGCGTGCTCGATGTGACCGATGGCGCGGCGATCACCGCTTTGGCCGCCGATCTGCCGGATCTTGACGGGCTGTTCAACTGTGCGGGCGTTGTGCACCACGGCACTGTGGTCGAGCTGACCGATGCCGATTGGGACTTTGCCGTGAGCCTTAACGTGACCGCGATGATGCGGATGTGCCGGGCGTTCATTCCGGGCATGTTGCGCCAGATTGATAGCGCAGGCAGCGCCGCGATCCTTAATATGGCGTCGATGGCCTCGTCGGAGAAGGGCTTTCCCAACCGCGTGGCGTATGGCGCAACCAAGGCCGCTGTGATCGGGCTGACCAAGGCGATTGCCGCCGATTTCGTGGCGCAGAACCTGCGGTGTAACGCGCTGTGCCCCGGCACGGTTGACACGCCGTCGCTGCAAGGGCGGATCGCCTCGGCACCCGACCCGGTGCAGGCGGAAAAGGATTTCATCGCGCGCCAGCCGATGGGCCGCTTAGCCACGGTTGACGATTTGACGCCAACCGTTGTGCATCTGCTGTCGGATGGCAGCCGGTTCATGACAGGCCAGACCGTTCTGGTTGATGGTGGGGTCACTATTTAAGCGATCCGATTTGGTTTTGGGAGGGCCGGCAAGATGACATATCTGGTTGAGATGACGGGCATCGAGAAACGCTTTCCGGGCGTTCACGCGCTCAAGGGGGTTCAGTTCAATCTGCGTCCGGGCGAAGTGCATGCTCTGATGGGGGAAAACGGCGCGGGCAAGTCGACGCTGATGAAGATCATGTCGGGCATCTATCCGCGTGATGGCGGCGAGATGCTGGTGGATGGCAAAGCGGTTACACCAGACGGGCCGCGCGCGGCGCAGGATCTCGGCATCGGCATCATTCACCAGGAGCTGAGCCTGATGAATGACCTGACGGCGGCGCAGAACGTGCTGATCGGGCGCGAGCCTCGGCGCAGTTTTGGCCGGCTTGACGAGCCTGCGCTGAACAAAAAGACCGCCGAGATTTTCGCCTCGCTCAATCTGGCGATGGACCCGCGCACCCAGGTCAGCACCCAGACGATTGCGCGCCAGCAGTTGATCGAGATTGCCAAGGCGCTGTCGTATGATCCGCGCGTGTTGATCATGGACGAGCCGACAGCGGCGCTGAATGACGCCGAGATCAACGAGCTGTTCAAGGTGATCGAAAAGCTGAAGGCCGACGGGGTTGGCATCGTTTATATCAGCCACCGGATGGACGAAATCAAACGCATCGCCGACCGTGTGACCATCCTGCGCGATGGTGCCTATATTGATACGGTCGAGGCCGCCGACACGCCGCTGTCGCGGATCATCCAGTTGATGGTGGGGCGTGAGGTGACGCAGAGCGCGCCGATTATTCCCGACACCTCGCAGAACGAAGTCGCACTTGAGGTGCGCAATCTGTCGCGTGGCAAAGAGGTGCGCGACGTAAGCTTTGCGGTGCGCAAGGGCGAGATCCTCGGGTTTGCCGGGTTGATGGGCGCGGGCCGCACCGAGGTGGCGCGGATTGTCTTTGGTGCCGATCCGCGCGACGGCGGCGAGATTTTCGTGCATGGCCAGCCGGTGGACATTCGCACGCCGCACACCGCCGTCGAGGCCGGGATCGGCTATCTGTCAGAGGATCGCAAACACTTCGGTCTGGCGGTAGATATGACGGTGCGGGCCAATGTGCCGATGGCGCATATGGGCAAGTTTACCAATCAGTTCGGCGTGCTCGATGAAGCGGCGATGAAAGAGACGGCGGTCAAATATATCGACCAGCTTGGCATTCGCACACCGTCGGACAGTCAGGACGTGCGGCTGTTGTCAGGCGGCAATCAGCAGAAGGTGGTCATTGCCAAATGGCTGCTGCGCGACTGCGACGTGCTGATCTTTGACGAGCCGACACGCGGCATCGACATCGGCGCCAAGTCGGAAATCTATGCGCTGTTGGAGGATCTTGCAGCGCAGGGGCGGGCGATCATCGTGATTTCGTCTGAACTGCCCGAAGTCATGCGGCTTAGTCACCGCATCGCGGTGATGTGCGAAGGCAGATTGACCGGAATTCTGCCCGGCGGGGCAGACACCACCCAAGAACAAATCATGGAACTGGCCACGCAGCGTGACGCTGCGATTGTCGGCGCGGAGGACCAACAGTGACCACCACAACCACAAATCCACCCCGATCCCCCCTGTCTCGGATCATCGCCGCAGGGACACACCAGCGGGTGCTGGCATTCGCGAGCCTTGTCATCCTGTTGATCGGCTTTTCGATTGTCTCGCCGAACTTCATGCAGATGTCGAACATGATTGCGATTTTGCAGGCGACCTCGGTCAACGGGGTGCTCGCCATCGCGGTGACCTTGGTGATCATCACCGGCGGCATCGACCTGTCGGTCGGCACGATGATGACCTTTTGCGCGGTGATCACCGGCGTGGTGCTGACCTATGCCGGGATGCCGCTGGTGCTGGGTGTTGTTGCCGCCGTGCTGACTGGCGCGCTCTGCGGTGCCTGCTCGGGGACGTTCGTGGCGAAAATGGCGATCCCGCCGTTTATTGCGACGCTTGGCATGATGCTGATCCTCAAGGGCCTCAGCCTGGTGATCTCGGGCACGCGGCCGATCTATTTCAACGACACCCCCGGCTTTAGCGAGATTTCGCGCGGCTCTTTGATTGGCGATGTGATCCCGTCTTTGCCGATCCCGAACGGGGTGCTGATCCTGTTTATCGTCGCCGCTGTCACCGCTTATATCCTTAATCGCACCGTGCTGGGCCGCTATTGCTTTGCGCTTGGCAGCAACGAAGAGGCGGTGCGCCTGTCGGGTGTGAACACCGACCGTTGGAAAATCGCAATCTATGCGCTGGCCGGTTTCATCGTCGGCATTGCCGGGCTGCTGATTGCCTCGCGTCTGAACTCGGCGCAGCCCGCGCTTGGCCTTGGCTATGAGCTTGAGGCGATTGCGGCGGTGGTCATTGGCGGCACCTCGTTGTCCGGTGGGCGCGGCTCGATCCTGGGTTCGCTGATCGGGGCGCTGATTATGGCGGTGCTGACCAACGGGCTGCGCGTGCTGTCGGTGGCGCAGGAATGGCAGACGGTTGTGACCGGCGCGATTATCATTCTGGCGGTTTATGCCGACATGATGCGGCGCAAAAAGTCCAACTGATCCACAAATTTACCACGACCCCTGATCGGCAAACGGTCAGGGCCAACAACAAATGAGGAGGAACTACTATGTTGTCACGTCGCGTTCTTATTGGCGCTCTTAGCGCATCGCTCGCCCTGGGGTCGGCCTCTGCCGTCGCCGCGCAAGACGAAATCTATATCCCGCTGGTCTCCAAAGGCTTCCAGCACCAGTTCTGGCAGGCGGTGAAATCCGGTGCCGATCAAGCGGCCGAAGAGTTCGGTGTGCGCATCACCTTCGAAGGCCCCGACAACGAAACCATGGTTGACCGTCAGATCGACATGCTTTCGGCGGCGCTGGCCAACAAACCGGGTGCCATCGGCTTTGCCGCGCTTGACAGCCAAGCCGCGATCCCGCTGCTGCGTCAGGCGAGCGAAGCCGGCATTCCGGTTATCGCGTTTGACAGCGGTGTCGACAGCGACATCCCGAAAGCCACAGCGACAACCGATAACGTCGCCGCTGCTGCGCTGGCCGCCGACAAGATGGCGGAATTCCTCGGTGGCGCTGGCAAGGTTGCCGTTGTTGCGCACGACCAGACCAGCCGCACCGGCATTGACCGTCGCGATGGTTTCCTCAACCGGATCGAAGCTGAATACCCTGACATCGAAGTTGTCAGCGTTCAGTACGGCGCCGGTGACCAGCTGCAATCCACCGAGGTGGCCAAGGCAATCCTGACCGCCAACCCCGATCTGAACGGCATGTTCGGCACCAACGAAGGCTCGGCCATTGGCATCGTCAACGCGGTGCGCGAAATGGGCACGGAAGGCGTGACCATTATCGGCTATGACTCGGGCAAGGCGCAGACTGACGCGATCCGCGAAGGCCTGATGGCCGGTGCGATCACCCAGAACCCGGTTGGCATCGGCTATGAAACCGTCAAAGCCGCGATTGCTGCGATGAACGGCGAAGAGCTGCCGGCGATCATCGACACCGGTTTCTACTACTACGACCAGTCCAACATCGACGACGCTGAAATTCAGGCCGTCCTGTACGATTGATCATACCACCGTCGCAGCCCGCCCTCCCTCGGGCTGCGACACTCTTTTACTTCTGAACTCTGAGGACCCTGATGAAACTATTGCGCTATGGCCCGAAGGGGCAGGAAAAGCCCGGCTGTCTTGATGACGAGGGGCGCGTTCGCGATCTTTCCGAGCATGTCACCGATGTTGCGGGCGATGATTTGCTGCCCGATGTGATTGCCCGCCTCAAGGGGCTCGATGTGACCACGCTGCCGCTGGTTGAGGGCACCCCGCAAGAGGATCTGCGGCTTGGTCCTTGCGTTGGGCGCACCGGTAAATTTGTCTGCATCGGTCTGAACTATGCCGACCACGCAGCGGAAAGCGGCCTTGAAGTGCCGCCAGAGCCGGTGATTTTCAACAAATGGACCTCGGCCATCGTTGGCCCCAACGATGATGTCCTCATCCCGCGTGGGTCGAAAAAGACCGACTGGGAGGTCGAGCTTGGCATCGTGATCGGCAAAGGCGGTTCGTATATCGAAGAAGCCAATGCGCTTGATCACATCGCGGGGTTCTGCGTGATCAACGATGTGTCGGAGCGTGAATATCAGATCGAGCGCGCCGGAACATGGGACAAAGGCAAAGGCTGTGACACCTTCGGCCCGACCGGCCCTTGGCTGGTAACCCCCGACGAAGTTGGCGACTACGACGCGCTGGGGATGTGGCTTGAGGTGGACGGCAAGCGCCACCAGAACGGCTCGACCGCGACGATGGTGTATAAGGTGCCGCACCTGATCGCCTATTGCTCGCAGTTCATGAGCCTGCAGCCGGGTGACGTTATCTCGACCGGGACACCTCCGGGTGTTGGCATGGGCCTGAAGCCGCAGACTTATCTGGCCGGGGGCGAAACCATGCGCCTTGGCATCGATGGGCTGGGCGTGCAGACGCAGAAGGTTCGCAAGGCGAGCTGATCGTGGCGTTTTGAGATTTGCAAAGGCCCCCGGTGCGGGGCCTTTGTGCGTTTGGGCGCGCTAGGGTCAGGACTCGTTCTCGTTTCATAGCCAGAACATGACGGTTGCGGCGAGGGCGATGGCGGAGAGGAAGACTTTCGGGCATCGGTCGTAGCGTGTGGCAATCCTGCGCCAGTCCTTCAGGCGCCCGAACATGATCTCGATCCTGTTGCGGCGTTTGTAGCGGCGCTTGTCGTATTTGACGGGCTTGGCGCGGGACTTCCGGCCAGGGATGCAGGGCTTTATCTCCTTGTCTTTCAACGCTTCCCTGAACCAGTCGGCGTCATAGCCCCGGTCGGCCAGAAGCCATTGTGCCGATGGCAGGCTGCCAAGAAGGGCCGCAGCGCCGGTGTAGTCGCTGACCTGGCCCGCGGTCATGAAAAACCGGATCGGTCGTCCCTCGGCATCGGTGACGGCATGCAGCTTGGTGTTCATGCCGCCTTTGGTTCGGCCGATCGCGCGCCCCCGCTGGTCGTCGGGCCCCCCTTTTTCGACCGCAGACTGCTCGCCGTGCGGTGCGCCTTCAGATAGGTCGCGTCGATCATCACCGTCTTTGGAACCGCTGCCTCCGACGCAAGGCCGTGCATCATCCTCGCGAAAATGCCCTTGTCGCTCCATCGTTTCCAGCGGTTATAGAGCGTTTTGGCCGGGCCGTATTCCGCGGGCGCGTCGCACCAGCGCAAGCCATTGCGATTGATGAATATTATTCCACTCAGAACACGCCGGTCATCCACCCGCGGCTTGCCATGGCTCTTGGGAAAAAACGGCCGAAGCCGGTCCATCTGCGCGTCCGTTAGCCAGAAAAGGTTGCTCATCATCACCCCCGTCAGTTTGGGAGCTTGAATCACGCTGCCGACGTAGCCTCAAGCAGATCAATGGGTCCTGAGCCTAGCCGGTGGCGCCAAGCGGGATCGGGCGCTGTTCCTCGATCGCTTCCATCGCGAAATATGAGGTGACGGCCTCAAGTTCGATATTCTCGATCAGGCGTTTATACACCTCGTCATAGCCGCCCATATCCGTCACCACGATCTTTAACAGATAGTCGTACTCGCCGCCGATGCGGAAGAAGTCGATGACTTCGGGGATGGCCGAGACGTGCCGGCGAAACAGCCGCAGCCATTCGGCCGAGTGATGCCGGGTCTTGATCAACGAGAACACCACAAAGCCACCGCCCAGCTTTTCGCGATTGATGACAACCGTGCGGTTGCGGATCGCGCCCGAGGATTCCAGCGCTTTCAGCCTGCGCCAACAGGCGTTTTGCGACAGTCCAACCTTCTCGGCCAGCGCGCGTTGCGATTGGGCAGAGTCGCGCTGAAGCTCTTCCAGAATGCGACAGTCAAATGAATCTAATTTTAGGGCCATTCTTCGATCATATGACACAAAAAGAGCAAAACAACAGCGACAAAATGTGAAGAATTTGCCGAAATATGCGGCAAATTGAGCGGGTCAATCAAGAGGGCCCCATGACACCACTCGAGACGTTCAAAACCACGCTGACCGGGGCGACCGCCAGCGCCGCAGACATTCCCGAACAGGTCCGCAAAGGGCTTATCGGTGAGGCGGTGCAGATTGAGGGGCCGTATGGCGCCCGGCCGCTGATCTATGCGGATTACGTGGCCTCGGGCCGGGCCTTGGCGCAGGTCGAGGATTTCATTCGCGATCACGTGCTGCCCTACTACGCCAACACCCACACCCAAGCGTCGTTTTGCGGCGAATACATGTCGAAGCTGCGCGAAGCGGCGCGGGCCGAGATTGCCCGGATCACTGGCGCGGGTGCTGGCATGAGCGTGGTGTTCACCGGGGCGGGTTCGACCGCGGGGATCAACCGGATTGTCGGCTTGCTCGACCTTGCGGCGATGGTGCGGAATGGGCAGCGGGTGGTGGTGCTGACCGGGCCGTATGAGCATCACTCCAACATCCTGCCGTGGCGCGAAACCGGGGCCGAGGTGATCGAGATTGCCGAAGCGCCGGGCGGTGGCGTTGATATGGCAGATCTGGCCGCGCGACTGGCCGAGGCGCAGGGCGCGGCGCGCATCATCGGCACATTTTCTGCGGCCTCGAACGTGACGGGCATTCTGACCGACAGCGATGCGGTAACGCGGATGTTGCGCGCGCATGGAGCGCTGGCGATCTGGGATTACGGCTGTGCCGGGCCGTATTGCGCGATGCAGATGCAGGCAGGCACCGAGGCGCAGAAAGATGCCATCGTGTTTTCCAGCCACAAGTTCCCCGGCGGACCCGGTGCCAGCGGCGTGGCCATCATCCGCGATGCGATTGCACAGCGCATGACGCCCACGCTGCCCGGTGGCGGCACGGTCAGTTTCGTGTCGCCCTGGGGGCATGTCTATTCCGGCAAGCTGGCGGCGCGTGAAGAGGGCGGCACGCCGAATGTGATCGGCGATATCCGCGCCGCGCTGGCGATGCTGGTGAAAGAGGCGCTGGGGCAGAGCTGGCTTGACCAACGCCAAGCTGCGCTGCGCGGCCGTGCGCTCAAGGTTTGGCGGCAAAATGACCGGATCGAGCTGTTGGGTGAACCGGGGGCCGAGGCGCTGCCGATCTTTTCCTTCCGGGTGCGTGACGGGCAGGGCGGGCTGTTGCACCACCAGTTTTTCACCCGGCTGCTCAGCGATTTTACCGGCGTACAAGCGCGCGGCGGCTGTGCCTGTGCGGGGCCGTATGGCCACCGGCTGCTGGGGCTGGGGCGTGCGGAGTCGGACACTACGATTGCGGCGCTCGAGCGTGGCGAAGAAACCGCCAAGCCCGGCTGGGTGCGGCTTAACCTTTCGGCCCTTATGAGCGATGAGAAGGCTGATTTGGTGATCGAGGCGGTGGACAATCTGGCCCGGATCGCCCCACAATACGTTAACGATTATACGGTCGACACCGGCAACGCCCGGTTTAACGCGCGACCTAACGCATTGCACAACCAAAAGGATTCGCTCGTCTCATGACCCTTTCCCGGAGCAGCCCAATCGCATATTCGGGCTTTCGGAGTTTGTTCGCCGCGCAGGTCTTCTCGCTGTTGGCGATCGGGCTAATGACGGTGGCGATGTCGCTCGCCGCCTATCGCATCGGAGGCACGGCGGCGGCTGGGCAGATCCTTGGCTTTTTGCTCGCGGTCAAGATGGTGGCCTATGTTGGCATCGCGCCGCTGGCCGAGGCGCTGTTTGCCGGCAAGCCGCGCAAGCGGGTGATGATCGGGCTGGATATCGCGCGGATGTTGCTGCTGCTGCCGATGGCCTTTGCCAGCGAAACCTGGCAGATCGCGGCGCTGGCGCTGGTGTTTTTCGCGGTGTCATCGGGGTTTACGCCGCTGTTTCAATCGGTGATCCCGGACATTCTGCCCAACGAAAAGGTCTATAGCCGGGCGCTGGTCTGGTCGCGGATCGCCTATACGCTGGAGTCAGTTTTGTCGCCGGTCATTGCGGCGATGGTGCTGCAATTGGTGGCGGCACAGTTCCTGTTCTGGATCGCGGCGCTGGCCTTTATCGGCTCGCTCGCGGCGCTTTTGCTGACGCGGTTTCCGCCCGATACCGCGGGTGGCGGCAAAGGCCCGTTCTGGCACCGCGCCCTGCGGGGATTGCATATTTATCGCAAGACACCGCGCCTGCGGGGGCTGTTTCTGCTGAACTTTGCGCTGTCGCTCAGCATGGCTTGGGTGCTGGTCAACTCGGTGGTTCTGGCCGGTGCGCGGCTGGGCGATGCCGAGCGGTATTTCCCGATGCTGATGGCGTTTTACGGCACCGGGGCCGCCGTTGGCGCGGTGATTGTGCCGCGTCTGATCGAGGGATTTGGCGAGCGTCGGGTGATGCTGGCGGGGGCGCTGCTGCATGCGGTTGTGGGCCTTGGGATCGCGCTGCCGCTGGGCCTGCCGGGCTATATGGCGCTTTGGGTTGGCTTTGGTTTGTCGGCGTCATTGGTGCTCACTCCCGGCGGTTTGGTGATCGCCCGTTCGGCGCGTGCGGCGGACCGCCCGGCGGTGTTTGCGGCACAATTCTCGCTGTCGCATGCGGGCTGGCTGGTGGCCTATCCTTTGGCGGGCCAACTGGCGGCGCGGGTCGGGCTGGAGCCCGCAATGCTCGGCCTGTCGGTGCTGACGGTGGTTGTTACGTTCATCGGCGCGCGGGTCTGGCCCGCCACCGATCCTGTGTTGCGCGCACATGAACATCCCGAGCTTGCCGAGGGCCATCCGCATCTGCAAGAGGCCCCTGCCGACGGGCCACGCCATCGGCACATCCATGATTTCCACATTGATGAGTTGCATCCGCATTGGTCGATGAGCCAACCCGCCGGACCACGCACCTCACCCGTTACTGACCAATAGGACCGACCCCATGACGCATGACTCCGCTTCCCCCATCGACGGCCAAGGCCTTGCGGCGCTTGAGGCGCAACTGGCTGAAGAGATGCGCTTTTTGTGCCAGCCCGGCAAAAGCTGGGTGCCCGCGCGCGACGGCATCAGCGACGTGGTGATCATTGGTGGCGGCATGTGTGGCATGGTGGCCTGGACGGCGCTGACCACTGGCGGCATCGAAAATATCCGTGTGCTCGACCGCAGCCCCGAGGGCCGCGAAGGCCCTTGGCTGACCTATGCGCGGATGGAGACTTTGCGCTCGCCTAAAGAGCTGACCGGGCCGGCCTATGGCCATGGGTCGTTGACGTTTCAGGCCTGGTATCGCGCGCAGCATGGGGCGGCGAAATGGGAGGCGCTGGGTAAAATCCCGCGTCCGATGTGGATGGAATACCTGCAATGGTATCGCCGGGCGATGAATATTCCGATTGAAAACGGGGTGTCGGTGGACCGGGTCGAGCCTGAGGGCGATCTGTTGCGGCTGCATCTGTCGGGGGCGGCGGAGGCGTCGATCCTGACGCGCAAGCTGGTGTTTGCGACCGGGCGCGATGGCACCGGGCAGCCGAACATTCCGGGGTTTGTCGCCGATCTGGACCGGGCATATTGGGCGCACAGCGCCGATGACATCGATTTTGACCGGCTCAAGGGCAAGCGGGTTGCGGTGGTGGGGGTTGGTGCCTCTGCCGTCGACAATGCCGCCGAGGCGCTCGAGCATGGGGCCGCCGAGGTGCGCCACCTGATCCGCCGCAAGGAAATGCCGACGGTGAACAAGATGATGGGCATCGGCTCGTTCGGTTTCACCGCCGGTTACGCCAGCTTGCCCGACGAATGGCGCTGGCGGTTCATGCAGTATTCCTTTGCCACCCAAACGCCGCCGCCGCATGGCTCGACCAAGCGGGTGAGCCGCCATCCCAACGCCTATTTCCATTTCGGAAAGGCGGTGGAAACCACGGTCGAGCGCAACGGAGCGGTGCAGGTGGGCTTTGCCGATGGCAGCGCGTATGAGGCGGATTTCGTCATTCTTGGCACCGGCTTTTCCATTGACCCGATGTCACGCACCGAGTTTGGCGAGGCGGCAGGCGACATCCTGTTGTGGCAGGACGTGTACACCCCGCCCGCCGAAGAAGCCTCGCGCGATCTGGGCAGTTTTCCCTACCTTAACAGTGACTTCACCTTCCGCGAAAAGGCGCCGGGGCAGGCACCTTGGCTGGCGAATGTTTATTGTTTCAACTTTGGCGCAGCGGCCAGCCTCGGCAAGGTCAGCGGCGACATTCCGGGCATCTCGGAAGGGGCCGGATGGATGGCGCGCGAAGTGGCGGCCAAGCTTTATGCCGAGGATGTGACGCTGCATTGGCAGGCGATGCAGGACTACGACAAACCCGAATTGGACGGCAGCGAATGGTCCCCGTCCGAGCTGGTGATCGAAGATAAGAAAGGGAAAGTGGCCTGATGGTTTTGCAAACGACCGCTTTGGAGAGTGCCGATCTGGCCGAGGATAGCGCGACCGCCGCCGCCGTCGCGGGCCGTGCGAATATTTTCGAGATGACGCAGGCGGCTGAGGGCGCGGTGCTGCGCCCCGCCGATGTGGGCCGGTGGAGCCATGCCTTGCGCGCCGCGCTTGCCGCGCGGATTGCGACGCAGGACAGTGAGGCGGAATTGGCCGCGGGCTATGCCGATGCAGCGGGCGATTTCGCGGCGCTTTGCGACCTAGCAGAGACCGGCGCGGCTTTGGGCTTGGCCGAGGTGGTTGCGTTTATGGACAAGGTTGCCGCCGACACCCGCAACGTGGCGGCCGCTGATATTGCCGGGCTGCAAGCGGCGGGTGTGGCGGATGCCGACATCGTGCGGCTCTGCGAGCTTAACGCGTTTCTGGCTTATCAGGTCCGGGTGATCGCCGGATTGCGTCTGATGAAAGGGGCCGAGGCATGAGCAAGGTTATCACCAAGTTCACCCGCAATGTGCCGCATTGGCAGCCGCGTGTGACGCCGGTTGATCTGCAGCAGGCCACCGAGGAACAGCTTGAGGCGCTTCAGGTGACGCCGTCGAACACCAAGGTTTCGGAGTATGTGCTGACGCTGGCACATGATGTTGAGAGCCTGAAGGTGCGTTCGCCGCTGTTCAACGCGATCATGTATGACAAGGGCGGGATGAGCCGGGCGGAGCGCGAGCTTGGCGCGCTTGGGGCCTCGATGGTCAATCACTGCATCTATTGCGCCGCCGTGCACGCCATGCGCCACGCGCAGATCGAGAAATCGACCGAGGTGACGGACAAGCTGTTTCGTGATGGGGCCAAGGCCGAATTGAGCGCACGCGACCGGGCGATCTTTGACTTTGCGGTGGCGCTGTCGGCCTGTCCGTCCGAGGCGGGGCCCGCGCATATGGCGGCGTTGAAAGACGCCGGGCTGGACGAGGCCGAAATCCTCGATCTGATCCTTTCTGCAGCGCTGTTTGGTTGGGCAAACCGCCTAATGCATGTGCTTGGCGACCCGGTAAGGCTTGCAGAATTGGCGGAGTAACGGCTAAATTCCTGTATGGCGGATGATATTCCGTTATTACGATGTGTGACAACCAGAGGCTGATGGGCCTGAAAGGATGACAGTGGGACAGACGGTAGGATTGGCGGGCGCGGGATCGATTGCGTTTGGA
The DNA here is from genome assembly GCF_054052205.1 of Marinovum sedimenti. NCBI lineage: Bacteria > Pseudomonadati > Pseudomonadota > Alphaproteobacteria > Rhodobacterales > Roseobacteraceae > Marinovum > Marinovum sedimenti. The sequence continues at coordinate 16,413 of NZ_JBSWBT010000003.1, read as the reverse complement.
ACGGCGGCGGTTTTGGGAGAGGCGGGGCATGATCCAATGCTGTGGTCGCCCTCTGGCAAGGGAACGCAAGACCTTGTCAAGACTGCTAAACTGACAGCCACCGGCGCGCTGGAAACCACGCTGACCCCGCGCATTGCCGACAGCGCCGAGAGGCTGGCGCGCGACAATGACGTGTTGATCCTCGCGCTGCCGGGCTATGGCCACAAGTCGGTGCTTGATGCGCTGGCGCCGCATATCGAGGCGCGCCATCAGGTGATCATTTCCTCGCATGCCTCGCTTGGCGCGGTGTACCTTGCCCAGCTTTTGGCGGCGCGCGGCCTGTCGGTGCCGGTCACCGCATGGGGCACCACGATTTGCACCGGGCGGCGGCAGTCGGGCACCTTGGTCAAGGTGAACACCGTGCGCAGCAAGGTCGATCTTTGCACCGTGCCGCAAGAGCGTTCCGACGAGGCGCTGGCGCTGTGCCGCACGCTGTTTGGCGACCGGTTCCAGCCGCGTGACGGGCTGTTGGCGATCTCGCTGTCGAACCTCAATCCGCAAAACCACATGGGCATCGCGCTTGGCAACATCACCCGGATGGAGCGCGGCGAAGAGTGGTCGCAGGGGCAGAATGTGACGCCAACGGTGGGCCGTCTGTTGGAGGAACTCGACCTTGAGCGGCTGGCGATTGCCCGCGCGCTTGGGCTTGAGGTGAAGACGATCTTTGAACATTTCCACCTGTCGTTTCATGTGCCCGTTGCCTCGATTTCCGAGATGAACCAGCAGATGCATGCGCAGGGCAATGGCGGCACCGGGCCGGCCACCGCCGACAGCCGTTATGTGACCGAGGATGTGCCGTACGGGCTGGTGCTGACGGCTGCGCTTGGCCGGCTGACCGGCCAAACCGCGAAGCTGCACGAGGCGGGTATTCAGATCTTTTCCGCCATGTACGGCTGTGACTTTGAGGCCGAGAACGAGATCCTGCACGCGCTTGATCTTGGCCGCTACGATCTTGATGACCTCAAGCGCGCGGCCCAAACCGGGGTGCTCGCGCAGCCCGCCGAGGCCGTGTGATTTTCGATAACGAGTGCCAATAAACACAAAACTTCCAACAAGGAGACTCCCCATGTCGAAACTCATTTTCAACCGCCGCCGTTTTCTCGGCACCGCTGCTGCCACCGGCGCTGTGCTCGCCTCTCCGGCCTATCTGCGCAGCAGCGCGGCGCAGACCGGCGGTGAGGTCAACATCTGGACCTATAACGATTTTGTCCCAGAGGCGTTCAAGAAACAGTTCGAGGCCGACACCGGCATCAAGGTCAACGTGCGCCTGGTCGATGACCAAGGCAAACAGTTCAACCTGCTGGCCGCCGAACAGCCCAACCCCACCGTCGACATCATGACCGTTGCGGGCCACCGCTTCCTTCAGTTCATCGAGAATGACCTGCTGGCGCCGCTCGACACCGGCCGTCTGTCGAACTGGAACAAGATCAATCCGACCTTCTCGGAAAGCGATTGGTCGACGATCAATGGCCACAAATGGGGCGCGCCGATCCTGTCGGGGATGGAGGTGCTGTCGTACAACACCGACTATGTGAGCGAAGAAGAAGCGCTGACGTGGGACACGCTGTTCAGCGAGAAATACAAGGGTCAGACCGCCTATATCATTCAGGACATGATGTCGATCGTGATGCTGATGAAGGGCTATGACGGCAATATGGTCGAATATATGGACGACCCGGAAAAGGCCGCGCAAATCGTTGAGGAAGCCAAGAACTTCCTGATCGAGAACAAGCCGCTGGTGCGCAAGTACTATGACGGTGGTGCCGAGTTCCAGCAGATGATGGTGAACCAAGACATCATGCTGGGCCACTCGTGGAACGGCCCGGCGGCGGCGCTGATCAACGATGGTTTCCCGCTCGCGATGACCATCCCGCGCGAAGGTTCTTACGGCTTTGTCTACACCTACAACATCGCCAACAACGCGCCCAATGCGGACAACGCTTATACCTTCCTTGATGCGATCCTGGCGTCGCCGGAAATTGGCGCGGCGATGACCAAGGCGTCTGGCTTTATCTCGACCTACAAAGACGCGACGCAGTACCTGAGCGATCTTGAGAAGAAGTCGACGTCGTTCCCGGAGGAGCAGCTGGCCAACCTGCAATTCTTCCGCGCCGAGGCGAACGATCTGAAGTACGGCCTGGTTGATCCGGCTGTCGAAGCCATCAAAGCCGCCTGATCCCTCACGCGACAACCGGTCCTGTCCCGCCCAAGGCGCGGGGCAGGCGCCGCGACACTCGAAAGATCCCCGCATGACACAAGACGCATCCGCGCAGCGAGACAGGCGAGCTATGACCAATGAGACCACTGACCGGACCTTTTGGGGACGGCTTGCCGCCTGGGGGCCGTACCACGCGCTGATGCGGCTGGCGACGGCCACGCCCCGCCGGCAATTTATTATCCTCGCCGCGTTTCCGATCCTGTGGATCCTGACGCAGCACCTGGGCCCGATGTTGCAGATGTTTGTTGTGTCGCTGACCGATGCCTATCCGGTTGCGCCGGGGACCCCGCAGCATTTCACCCTCGACAATTACGCCCGCTTTTTCGGGGATAGCATCTTTTGGATGCCGTTTTTCCGCACCCTTGCCTTTGCCGGGGTCTTTACCTTTTGCACGCTGGTTCTGACCTATCCGGTGGCCTATTTCCTCGCCCGGCACGTCAGCCGCCAGAACCAGATGCTGTTTCTGTTGCTGCTTCTGATCCCGTTCTGGGTGGGTGAGATTGTGCGCACCTATGCCATCATGATCCTTCTGGGTAACACCGGCGCGGTCAACCTGTTGCTGAAGTTCCTGGGCCTGATCGACCGGCCCATCCCCTTTATGTACACCAGCTTTTCGATGGGCATCGGTATTGTCTATCTCACCGCGCTGTACATGCTGTTGCCGCTGTATTCGGCGCTGGAAAAGCTGCCCAAAAGCATGAACGAAGCCGCCGCTGACCTTGGTGCCGGGGCCTGGACCCGGTTTCGCCGGGTGTCGCTGCCGATGACGATCGAAGGCATCTCGTCGGGCTGTACGCTGGTGTTCCTGATTTCGACCGGGTTCTACGCCACGCCAGTCCTGCTTGGCGGGCCATCGACCACCGTGTTTGCCGAGACCATCGCCGGGTTCTTCCACGTTGCGGGCGATGAATGGCCCACCGGCGCGGCCTTTGCCACCATCATGTTTGCCGCCGCTCTGATCATCACCGCCACCTTCCAAAAGCTGATGAACGCGCTCCGCAAGGGAGAATCCAAATGAACGACCGTCCCGAGATGTTTCGCGGCAATCGCATTTTCCTCAGCTGCATGTACTGGGGCTTCGTGCTCTATGTGTTTGTCCCGCTGATCCTGATGATCGTGATGGGGTTCAAGGACTCCAAGTTCATCGGCTTCCCGATCCGGTCCTGGACGTTGGATTGGTACATCGGGGTGTTTTCCGACACCGAAGTTCTGTCGACCTTTGGCTATTCGCTGGCCATCGCGGTGATGTCGACGGTGATTTCCGTCATCATCGGCACCTGGATCGCGGTGCTGCTCAGCGGCAGCAAATTCATGGGCCGCCCGGTGATGTTCGGGCTGACCGTTCTGCCGGCGCTGGTGCCGGGGATCATCTCGGCCATCGCCTTTCGCATCTACGCCCGCTGGCTTGGGATCGAGCCGGGGATGGGCGCAATCGTCTGGAGCCACGCTGTGCACAACGTGCCCTTTGTGGCGCTGGTGGTGATGGCGCGGCTGTCGACCCTGCCGAAAAGCCAGATCGAGGCCGCGCGCGACCTTGGGGCCGATCCGCTGATTGCCTTTGCCCGCATCACGCTGCCTTACCTCGTGCCTGCCATCCTTGGCGCGTCGATCTTTTGCCTGCTGCTGTCGTTTGACGATTTTGTGCGCTCGTTCTTCCTTGGGGGATATGAGCCGACGCTGCCGGTGCTGATTTTTGCCAAACTTCGTTCCGGCATGAGCCCGGAAATCAACGCTATCGCGACCGTTGCGCTGATCCTGACCGCTGCCATTGGCATCTGGGCAGAGCGCTTTACCCGCCGCATGAACAAGGACTCCTGAGCCATGACCGACCAGACACCGCTTGTCCGCCTTGAGGGGCTTACCAAACATTTCGGCGAGACTGTCGCGCTTGATAACCTGACGCTTGATATTGCGCGCGGCGAGTTCGTCACTTTCCTTGGCCCGTCGGGCTGTGGCAAGTCGACCACGCTGCGTATTCTTGGCGGCTTTGAACGCCCGACCTCGGGCCGGGTGATCCTGGATGGGGAAGACGTGACCCACCAGCCGCCGGAAAAGCGCCATGTGAACATGGTGTTTCAGGATTACGCGCTGTTTCCGCATATGACCGTGGCGCAGAACATCTCGTTCGGGCTCGAGCTTAAGGGCATGGGCAAATCCGAGATCAAGCGCCGCTCGGCCGAGATCATGTCGTTCCTTGAGCTGGACGGGTTTGGCAATCGCTATCCGCTGCAACTGTCGGGCGGGCAACGCCAGCGGGTGGCTTTGGCGCGGGCCTTGGCCCCCGATCCGGCGCTGCTGTTGCTGGATGAACCGCTTGGCGCGCTCGATGCCAAGCTGCGTGGACAGGTGCAACAAGAGCTGAAATCGATCCAGCGTCGCACCAACAAGACGTTCTTTTTCGTGACCCACGATCAGGAAGAGGCGCTCACGATGTCCGACAGGATTGTGGTGATGAACGCCGGCAAGGTCGAGCAGGACGGCACCCCGGAAGAGTTGTATTTCCAGCCCGCCACCCGCTTTGTCGCCGAGTTCATCGGCGAGACCAACCTGCTGTCGGGCTGGATGCGCGGCATCGAGGGCGGCCAAGTGGTGATGGATTGGGAAGGCGCAACCCTGCGCGGACGTGCGCCCGCGGGCATCCCGGCGGAAGGCCAACCGATCACCGCCTCAGTGCGGCTTGAAAAGCTTGGGTTTCATTCTGAACGGCCGCAGACCGTTAATGCGGTTCAGGGCCGGGTGGTGGGCAAGACCTTCCTTGGCTCGCGCATGGCGATGCAGATCGCGGTGGGGGAGAGTGAGACCTCGCTGCTCAACGCCTATGTCGACACCGAGATCGGCCAATCGGTCGGCACAGATCCGGTGTGGATCGGCTGGGACGCGGAAAATATGGCGGTGCTGAACGACTGATGCCTTTGGGCGCTGGCGGGGCAATGCCTCCCGTCAGCGCACCTTGCGCCGCAGCAGCCAGACAAAGAACACGCCGCCGATCAGGCCGGTGACAATGCCAATCGGCATGTCGTCGGGGGCCATGACGGTGCGGGCGATGATATCGGCCCAAACGAGGAATATCGCGCCACAGAGCGCCGAGATCGGCAAAAGGCGGCGATAATCTCCGCCGACAAGCAGGCGCACGATGTGCGGCACCATCAACCCGACAAAGCCGATGATGCCTGAAAACGCGACGGTGACGCCGGTGATTAGGGCTCCGATCACAAAGACCGTCAGCCGGAACCGCGCCACCGGGATGCCGAGGGTCGAGGCGGTCTCATCACCGACGGTCATCGCATTCAGGGTGCCGGATTTCAGCCACAGGTAGCTGCCGCAGGCCAGCAAGATGACGGCGGGATAAATCAGCTGGTCCCAGCGCGCGAGGCCAAGCCCGCCGAGCATCCAGAACACCACCGTATGGGTGGCGCGGGGATCGCCGAGAAAGATCAGCACGTTGGCCGCCGACATCACGATGAACGACACCGCCACACCGGCCAAAACCAGCCGGTCGGCGCTGGTGGCGGCGGCAAATTGCGACACGGCCAGCACGATCAGCGTGGCCCCGAGCGAGCCGAGGAACGCCAGCAAGGGCACCGTCAGCAACCCGATGAACAGCCCGGTGTGCAGCAAGGCCAGAATGGCCCCGAACGCGCCGCCCGCCGAGATGCCCAGCAGATGCGGATCGGCCAGCGGGTTGCGCGTGACCGCCTGCAGGCTGGCCCCGACCATCGCCAAACCCGCGCCGTCAAAGCACGCGAGGATGGTGCGGGGCAGGCGGATGTCCCAGACAATTGCCTCGCGCCCCTTGGACCAATCCTGCGCCACGGTGCCGGGCGCGATCTTGTTGATCATGATGCCCCAGACGGTTTCAAGCGGCACGGCAACCGCCCCGACGCTCACCGCAATCGACAGCGACCCCAAAAGAGCCAGGACGCCCAGAAGGCCGGTGACCCAAAGGCCCCGCGCGGACGTTGATGCCGAAAGCAGCGTCATCGGTTTGCCTGACCTCACTCGGTTCGAGGCTGGGGCCGAAGCCCGGCAGCGAGGGTTTTCACCGCCGCCACGTTGCGCGGCCCCGGCGTGGCTTCGACATAGTCGAGCACGACAAAGCGGTCGTTGCGCACCGCGTCAATCTCGGAAAACGCCGGGTTTGCCAGAATGAAGTCGCGCTTTTGCGCCGCAGTAACTTCGCCGTAGTCGACGATCAGGATGACCTCGGGGTTGCGTTCGACGATGGCCTCCCAGCCGACTGTGGCCCAGCTTTTCTCAAGGTCGTTCAGGATGTTGATGCCGCCTGCCATCTCGATCAGCGCGTTGGGCATGGCGTAGCGTCCGGCGGTAAACGGCGCGTCTTCGCCGCTGTCATAGACAAACACCCGCGGGGCCGTGTCCAGCGCGGGCAGCGTGGCGAGGAAGTCCGACAGCTCGGCCTGATAGCCCTCGATCAGGGCCTCGGCCCGCGCGGAGACATCAAAGATCGCGCCGAGATTGCGCAGGTCGTTGTACATGTCCTCCATCGAGGCCGCGTCTTTTGCGCCGATGTGAATGCAGCTTTCAGACAGCTCATAGACCTTGATGCCAAAGGGGTCGAGCGTTTCGGGCGTGACTTCGCCGCCGACCTTCATGCCGTAATTCCAGCCAGCAAAGAAAAAGTCGGCGTCCGCGCCGATCAGCACCTCTTTCGAGGGGTATTTTGACGACAGTTCGGGCAGGGCCTCGATGCCGGCGGTCATGTCTTCGTTCAGGGTTTTCCAGCCCGAAATGCCGGTATAGCCGACCATGCGATCGGCCAACCCAAGCACCAGCATCATCTCGGTCAGGTTGACGTCGTTCGAGATCGCGGCTTGTGGCGGGGCGTCAAACGTCACCTCGCGGTCGCAGCTTTTGACGGTGGTTTGGGCCATGGCGGTGCCCGACAACGTCAAGGCGGTCAAGGTGGCGAGCGTAAGTTTCATGCGTAGAGTCCGCTTTAGTTGGGAAGGCTGAAGGAAAAATGCGAGGTGCCGCTTGGGGCAAGGTGTTCGCGCTGTGCCTCGACCCGAAAGGTGTTGGAGACAAGGCTGTCGGTCAGCAGGGTTTGCGGCGGGCCAAAGCCCTGAGTGTAGCCGTCTTTCAGCACCAAAACATCGTCGCAGATGCCGATGGCCATGTTAAGATCATGCAATGACACCACAATTGTCATGCCGAGGCTGTGGATCAGCGAGACCACTTCAAGCTGATGGCGCACATCAAGGTGGTTGGTGGGCTCGTCAAGGATCAGGACCTGCGGCTCTTGGGCAAGGGCACGGGCGACCATCACCCGCTGTCGTTCACCGCCCGACAAGGTGCCAAAATCGCGGTCGGCGAGGGCGCGCAGGTTCAGCACCTGCAGGACATTTTCAACGACCTGTTCGTCACCCGCATTCGAGGCGGCAAAGCCGGAGTGATGCGGGGTGCGCCCGAGGCGGACAATCTCGCGGACGGTCAGGCCAAAGGCCGAGGCTTGCTCTTGCAGCACGGCAGCAATGCGCCTTGCGGCGGCGCGGGCGGGCATCGACCAGATGTCTTTGTCGCCCACCTGTACCGTGCCGGTGGTGGGTTTCTGGAACCGATAGAGCAGCCGCAGCAGCGTGGATTTGCCGGCCCCGTTTGGCCCGACCACGCCCAAGATCCGCCCAGGCTCGACCTTGAAGGTTGTGGAATGCAGGATCGGCATCGGGGCCTTGGCAGGCGTCCAGCTGACATCGCGCACGTCGAGGCTGGCGGATTTCATAGCGGGCATCCGGTGACGCGATTGGCAATTTTGCCCGCGCGCGCGGGAGCTTTGGCCATCCGCGCAAGCCCGATCCACGCAAGCCGGGGGCCAGCGCGGTTGGGTCTAAACGACGTACAAACGGGGGGTTTGGCTATGCCCATATCGCCCTCTGCGCAGCCGCAGGGCGCGCAGGTGACATGTATCCAAGCACGGGGGCAGTCCGTGTCGCCATCATGATCTCCTAACCAGACACCCCGTCTGGGTTGAGTTGCATTGACGGCACAAAAGTGCCGCTGATGGCAGGTCTACTGACTTGCGGGTCCATGCTCCCCCAAACCTTCCCAAGCCCGCTTTGGCCCAGTGGTTTTCTTAGGGGTCGCTCGCCGTTCACAGTTGCGGGGGCAGTCACGGAGTCGGCCGCTTTGGGCGAAACCTTACCGTATTCCCTTTTCATTCCAGACGCTGTTTTGGCGGCTGAAAACCATCTCTCTCACATGTGCGATATTCGCGGGCAGAGGTCAATTCTTTCAGTCGGCGGTTTTCGGGAACGTGAGGTCGCAGCTGCGTCAGTTTTGCCGCAACAGATAGGTGTCCATGACCCAGCCATGCGCCGCGCGCGCCCCGGCCCGTCTGGCCACGATCACCGGCGCGGCCTCGCGCAGCGGGCCGTGTTCAAGGATCTGCTCGGGCATGCCGAGAAACGCGCCCCACCAGATCTTGATGCCTTCGGGGTCGAGGCTTTCAAAGCTGCAATTGCCATCAAGCATCACGACAACGGTTTCGGCCCCGTCAGGCCAGCCATGATCGCGCAGCTTGCGCCCGGTTGTGACGGTGACGGCGCCGTTGACGGTGTTGAACGGGATGGCGTGGGCCGACGTCAGCGCTTGCAGCGCGGTGATGCCGGGAATGACCCGTAGCTTTGGCGCGGGCGACAGACGCTCGGCAATGCGCAGGGTGGAATCGTAAAGCCCCGGATCGCCCCAGACCAAAAGCGCCACCGGACCCTCGGGCGCATCCCTCAGCGCGGCCTGCCACCGCCGCGCAATCTCGTCGTGCCAGCGGGCGACACGGTCCTGATAGGGCAGGGTGTCATCGCGCACCGGCATGTCGAATTCGATCACGCGCGCGGTTGCCTCGGCCTGTTCCAGAATCGCATGGCGCAGGTGGGCCAGATCCTCTTTGCCGGCGCCTTTGCGGGGGATCAAAACGGTGCTGGCGTCGCGCAGCGCGTCGCGGCCTTCAAGCGTGATATGGCCGGGATGGCCGGTGCCGATGCCGATCAACCAAAGTTCAGTCACGCTCGGCTCCTGTATCGGTGTCAGCGTCGATCCCGTCATCGAATCCAGCGCCCATCTCGGCCAAGGGGCCATAGAGCACCAGCGCCGGGGCGGTGCCGATTTCACCGGCAAGGCGTTCGGCCAGCCCGGTGATGGTCGAGCGATGCAGCGTCTGTTCGGGGGTGGACACGGCCTCGGCCAGGATCGCCGGGGTTTCGGGCGGCAAGCCGTGGGCGATCAGCCGTTTGGCCAGCTCGGGAAAGGTACGCTTGCCCATGAACACCACGGTCATCGCCGAGGGGTCGGCCAGCGCTTGCAGGTCGATGTCTTCGGGCAAGGCTCCGGTTGCGCCATGCCCGGTGACAAATTGCACCCGCCGCGCCGTCAATCGCCGGGTCAGCGGGATGCCACAGGCCGCCGCCGCCGCCACGGCGGAGGGCACGCCGGGAATGATTTCATAGGGAATGCCCGCTTCGCGCAGGGCGACGAGCTCTTCTTCCAACCGGCCAAACAGCCCGCTGTCGCCGGATTTCAACCGCACCACCCGCTGTCCGGTCTGGGCATAATCCACCAGCAACCGGCTGACATGATGCTGACGCGGCGAGGCCCGCCCGGCGCGTTTGCCTACGCCGACAAGATCGGCTTCGGGGCCGGCATGGCTTAGCAACGGGCCAGAGGACAGATCGTCGAACAGCACCGCATCGGCGCGTTGCAACCGGTCTACCGCCTTGAGCGTCAGAAGCTCGGGGTCGCCGGGGCCAGAGCCGACAAAGCTGACAAAGCCGGTCATGGCTGCTCTCCGGTGATCAGGTGAAAGAAGGTGCCGGTGACATGGCCGCGCCGCGATCCGGTTTCGGGCACCGGGTTGCCATCGGCGTCACACACCTCGGCCAAAGGCGCGTCGGGTTCCTCAAGGATGGTGGAATAGTGGAACTCGTGACCGCGCAGGGCCGTGCCCGCCGCAAAGCCCGGCATCGGCGCATGCAGCACGGCGCGGCGATAGCCAAGGTGGAACTTGCGCTTCTCATAGCTTGTCACCAGCCCGAGCAGCCCGGCCATTTGGTGCGTTTTGCCCTCTTTGTCGGTCAGGGCCTGCCCCAAGGCCATGTAGCCGCCGCACTCGCCATGCACCGGCCGCGTCTCGGCGTGCTGGCGCAACCCGGCAAGGAAGGTCGCCGCCGCGGCGAGGCGCCCGGCGTGCAATTCGGGATACCCACCGGGCAGCCACACCAGATCGGCGTCTTTGGCGGGGGCCTCATCGGCGAGGGGCGAGAACGGCAGGATCTCGGCCCCGGCGGCGCGCCAGCCTTCGAGAAGATGCGGATAGGTAAAGGAAAACGCGGCGTCCTGCGCCAAGGCGATGCGCTGCGCCGGGGGCTTTGGCAGGGTGCCGCCGGGGGCCAGAGGTTTGCCCAAAGCCGCCGCTTTGATCGCCTCGAGGTCGACATGATCGCGCAGAAATTGCGCATAGCCGGCAATCGCGGTGTCAAGATCGGGGTGCTCGGAGGCTTGGATCAACCCCAGATGCCGCTCGGGCAAGGTGAGGTCGCCGCGCCGGGGCAGAACGCCCAGCACCGGCAGGCCCGCGCGCTCCATCCCCAGCCGGGTCAAACGCTCGTGGCGGGGCGAGGCGACGCGGTTGAGGATCACGCCGGCAAAGGGCAGATCGGGCATGTAATTGCGAAACCCCAGCGCCGTGGCCGCCGCCGATTGCGCCTGTCCGCCAACGTCGAGCACAAGGATCACCGGCCAGCCCATGCGCTTGGCGGTGTCGGCGGAAAGGCCAAAGCCGCTTTGGCCACGGGTGGCCACCCCGTCGTACAGGCCCATCGAGCCCTCGGCGATGCAGATGTCGGCGTCCTTGGCTTGGGCCGAAATCGCCGACAACAGCGCATCGTCCATCGCCCAGGTATCAAGGTTGAACGACGCCCGCCCCGCTGCCGCGCGGTGAAAGGCCGGGTCGATATAATCCGGGCCGGATTTGAACGGCTGCACCGCCAGCCCCTCGTCGGCCAGTGCGCGCAACAGGCCCAACATCACCGTGGTTTTGCCGGTGCCCGACGAGGGCGCCGAGATCAAAAGGCCGCGCATGGTCATTCCCCCTCCGGCGTCCAGCCCGACCACGGGCTATCCGCACTTTGTGGGCGATAACGGCGGTCGTAATCGACGGCATAAAGGCAACTTTCGTCAAAGCCTTCGCCTGCCAGTGCCGGGCCGACTAAGATCAGGGCGGTGCGCTTGATGTCCTCGCCAAGGCGGGTTTCGATGTCCGCCAGCGTGCCGCGCACAATCTGTTCGTCAGGCCAACTGGCGCGGTAGACCACCGCCACCGGACACGCCGCGCCATAAGCCGGTGTCAGATCGGCCACCACACGCGCGAGGTTTTGCACCGAGAGGTGAATCGCCAGCGTTGCGCCGGTGGCGGCGAAATTGGTCAGGCTCTCGCCCTCGGGCATCGACGAGGCCCGCCCCGGTGTGCGGGTCAGGACCACGGATTGCGCCAGGCCGGGCAGGGTCAGTTCAGTGCCAAGCGCGGCGGCAGCAGCGGCAAAGGCGGGCACGCCGGGGGTGACAGAGACCGGAATGTCCAGTGCGCGCAACCGGCGCATTTGCTCGCCCATCGCGGACCAAACCGAGAGGTCGCCCGAGTGCAGCCGCGCCACATCTTGCCCCGCCGCGTGTGCGGTTTGGATTTCAGCGATGATCTGGTCGAGGTCCATCGAGGCGGTGTTCACGATGCGCGCGCCGTCGGGGCAATGGCCCAGAATGGCCTCGGGCACCAGCGACCCGGCATAAAGGCACACCGGACAGGCGGCGATGATATCGCGGCCGCGCAGGGTGAGAAGATCGGGCGCGCCGGGGCCGGCACCAATGAAATGAACGGTCATGTTTTGTCTCCTGTGGCCAAGGCGCATGTGGCCATTCGGTCGTTTGAAGTGACACGCGTCTGCACAAGGCGCGCGTGCTGTCCTGCGGCGCAGAGGGCGGCGGCCTCGGCCAGGCTGCCGGTGCCGCGCGCTGTGCGTGAGGTGGGGGCCTCGGTTATGGTTTCGGCCGCGCGCAGATGGTGCGGCGCAATGCGGTGGACGGGCAGGGCAAGCTCGGCGGCGAATTGGCGAAACACCGGGGTGTCGGCCTTGTCGGCTGCGGTGGCCAGCGCCGTCACCTGCGCGTGGTTTTGTGTGGCGTGGTGCAAGGCGTCGCGCAGGCTGTCGAGCGCTGCGGCCTTGCGAAAGCCGAACCCTGCGACAGTCATAACGTGAAGCTCCATTGCACGATCGGATAGGCGGATTTCCAACCGCGAAGCGTGCCAAGCGGCTGGGCCTGCGCCAGTTCAACCCGCAACAGATCGCCGCCGATAGTGCGCTGCGCTTGCGTCACCAGCGCCTCGGATTCGAGCGTGACCGCGTTCACCACCAGCCGCGCGCCTTTGGCGGCGGTTTGGAGGTGGTCGAGCAAATCCGCGGACAATCCGCCGCCGACAAACACCGCATCCGGGCGGCGTAGACCCTGCAAGGCATCCGGCGCGCGGCCTGTGACTACCTGCAAATGATCGACGCCCAGCTTGGCGGCGTTGGCGGTGATCCGCGCGGCGCGGGTGGGGTCGGCCTCGATGCTGGTCGCGTGCAGCGACCGACCCGAGAGCAGCCATTCGATGGCGATAGAGCCGGAGCCGCCGCCGATGTCCCACAGATGATCGCCAAAGCGCGGGGCCAGCGCCGAGAGGGTCAGGGCGCGCACCGGGCGCTTGGTTATCTGGCCGTCGTTGTCGAACCAATCGTCGCTTTGGCCGCTGGAGAGCGCCATCGCGCGGCCGGTGCCTGCCACATCAATGGCGACGCAAAGCGGGTGGGTGAAGCTGGCTTCGTCGCTCAGATCGCTGGCGGCGATGCCGGTGTGTGTTTCGCGTGGTCCACCAAGGGCTTGCAGGATGTGCAGGGTGCTGTCGCCAAAGCCCTGCGCGACAAGGTAGGCGGCCAAAGCCTGCGGCCCGTCGCCATCGCGCAGGGTGGTGATGATGCGGGTGCCGGGGGCAAGATGCGGGCGCAACCGTGTCAGCGGCGCGGCGTGCAATCCGGTGCAGGTGAGGGTTTCCAGCGGCCAGCCTAGGCGATTTGCGGCGAGGGCAAAGCAGGATTGGCCGGGGAAGGCCTGCCACTCCTCTGGCGTCAGATGGCGGGCCAGCACCGAGCCTGCGCCGAACCAGAACGGATCACCCGAGGCCAGCACCGCGACACGCCGACCGCGCAGCGCCAGAAGCCGTTCGATACCGTCGGAAAACGGCACCGGCCAAGCGATGGTTTCGACCCCAAGATCGCCCAGCAGCGATAGATGACGCGGCGGACCCATCACAATGTCTGCGGCCTTCAGCGCGGCAAGGCTTGCAGTTGTCAGCCCGTTCTGACCATCTTCGCCCAGACCAATGATGGTGAGCCAGGGAGCCTTAGACATGACACCAAACCCCCTGATTTTGGGCGGCACCACCGAGGCCACCGCGCTGGCGTTGCGGATGTTCGAGGCGGGCATGAGTGGCACGTTGTCGCTTGCGGGGCGGGTTTTGCGGCCCAAACGCCAGCCCTTGCCGCTGCGCGTCGGTGGCTTTGGCGGGGTCGCGGGGCTGGTGGCGCATCTTGAGAGTGAGGGCATCACGCATGTGGTTGATGCCACCCATCCCTTTGCCGAACAGATGAGCCGCCACGCGGTGGCCGCCTGCGGCGAGGCTGGCGTGCCGCTGATCGCGTTGAGCCGCGCGCCGTGGCAGGCGCAGCCCGGTGACAGGTGGCAGCATGTTGCTGATATGGCGGGGGCCGTTGCGGCGCTGAACGGGCCAGCCAAACGGGTGATGCTGGCCGTGGGGCGCATGCATCTGGCAGAGTTCGCGCCCAACCCGCAGCACCGCTATCTTTTGCGGCTGGTCGATCCGCCCGAGGGCGATTTGCCCTTGCCCGATGCCGTCACGGTGGTGGATCGCGGGCCGTTTACCCAAGCCGGGGATTTGGCGCTGATGCAAGCGCATCAGATCGACGTTGTCGTCTCGAAGAATTCCGGCGGCACGGGCGCTGTTGCCAAGATCGCCGCCGCCCGGCAGTTGGGCCTGCCGGTGATCATGATCGACCGTCCCGCCCTGCCGCCCCGGCACGAGGTTTACGAGGTCGAGGCCGTCATGGACTGGCTGCGCCATCACAGCGCCGATCGCGGGGTATAGACGATGGGCGCACCTGCGCGGCGGATGATCCTTGTGCGCGACGAGCCGACCAAAACGACGGTCCGCATATCCGCCATATCGGCGGTGCAGTCGGGCAGGGGCACAACGTTGATCACCTCGTCCGGCGTTGAGACCGCGCGGGCAAAGATCACCGGGCGGGCATCGCCGCAAGCGTCGTTCAGCACCGTCAGCGTGCGTTCAAACCCCTCGGGCCGCGATTTCGATCGTGGATTGTAGAACGCCATCGCAAAGTCCGCCTCGGCGGCAAGACGCAACCGCTTTTCGATCAGATCCCAAGGTTTAAGATTGTCGCTGAGGTTGATGGCGCAGAAATCATGCCCCAAAGGCGCGCCCGCCCGCGCCGCCGCCGCCAGCATCGCGGTGATGCCCGGCAGAACGCGAATATCAAGGTCGCGCCACGGGGCAGGCCCGGCTTCGACAGCTTCGAACACTGCCGAGGCCATCGCAAAGACCCCCGGATCGCCCGACGACACCACCACCACGCGCCGCCCCTCAGAGGCCATCTGCAAGGCATGCGCGGCGCGGTCGAGCTCGACCCGGTTGTCGCTGGCGTGTTTGACCAGGCCGGGCCGGTCCGCAACCCGCGCGACATAGGGGAAATAGCCAACGATATCCGTGGCCTCGGTCAAGGCCGCCGTGACCTCGGGGGTGACAAACGCCTCGGCTCCGGGGCCAAGCCCGGCGATGACGACCCAGCCGCTCATGGCCGCCGCCCTTGGCCGTGCACCACGATGATCGAGAAGTAGGGGGTGATCTTGTCGCCTGCCTCCGCCAGCCGTGTCACCGTCTGGCCGGGCATCGAGGCATATTCCACCAGCCAAGCCTGTTCAAACCGACCAGCGCGGCGCAGGGCACTGCGCACCTTGTCGATGTTGCGGCCAATCTTCATCACCACCAGTGCATCGGTCTGGGCCATGCGGGTGGCCAGATCGTCTTCGGGCAACGTCGCGGTCAGCACCGTCAGGACATCGTCGCCCCAGGTGATCGGCGCGCCGGTGGCTGTCCAGGCGGCGGACATGCCGGTGACGGCGGGCACAACCTCGACCGGGACTTGGCCCGACAGACGGGTGTAGAGGTGCATGAAAGAGCCATAGAAAAACGGATCGCCCTCGCAGAGCACCACCACATCGTTGCCGTCCTGCGCGAGTTGGCCCAGATGCGCGGTGCAGTCGGCATAGAACTGCGACAGCATCTGATTATACGCCGGATCGGTGACGGGAATTTCGGTGGTGACGGGGTATTCCATCGGAAATTCCACCGCCTCGCCGGGGATCATGCCGTTCACAATCTGGCGCGCTTGCCCTTTGCGCCCGGCCTTGCGAAAAAACGCCACATGGCGCGCCTGTCGCAACAGGCGGTCGGCGCGCACGGTCATCAGATCGGGGTCGCCCGGCCCAAGGCCCAGGCCATATACGGTGCCAACGCTCATTCCGCGCGGCTCGCGATGGCGTTGATGGCCGCGACGGTGATCGCACTGCCCCCGAGCCGCCCCGCGACGATGCAGCAGGGCACCGGCTGGTCGGCCCAAAGCGCGTCCTTGCTCTCCATCGCGCCGACAAAGCCAACCGGGCAACCGATGATCGCGGCAGGGCGCGGGCAGGTCGGATCTTGGAGCATGTTGAGCAGGTGAAACAGCGCGGTGGGCGCATTGCCGATAGCCACCAGAGCGCCTGCGAGCCGGGGCCGCCACAATTCGAGCGCGGCAGCGGAGCGGGTGTTGTTCATATCGCGCGCGAGGTCGGGCACCGAGGGGTCGCGCAGCGTGCAGATCACATCGTTGTCGGCGGGCAGGCGGGGCCGCGTGACCCCTTCGGACACCATATGCGCGTCGCAAAACACCGGCGCACCGCGCTCGAGCGCGCTACGGGCCGCTTCTGCGAAACCGGGCGAAAACCGGATGTGTTGCTCCAACCCGACCATGCCAGCGGCA
>NZ_JBSWBT010000002.1:0-238275 GCF_054052205.1 Marinovum sedimenti | reverse complement strand
GAATCCGGCTCGTCGCGGCCGTTGGACTTTGGCCATTGGGCGGCGCATCGGCTTGAGGCGATGACCGGGCTGCAACTGGGCCACGGCCATGCGGTGGCCATCGGCATCGCGCTTGATGCCCGCTATTCGGTGCTTGTGGGCAAGCTGCCGCAGGGTTGCGAAGACCGCATCGTCGCCCTGCTGCGCGCGCTGGATCTGCCGATCTGGCATCCGATGCTGGACGCCCGCGATGCCAGTGGCGGGCTTGAGGTGCTGGCAGGGCTTGATCATTTCCGCGCCCATTTGGGGGGCGAGCTGACGATCACTTTGCTCTCGGCCATCGGCACCGGCTATGACGTTCACGAGATGGAGTATGACCGGGTCGAGCAGGCGATAAGCTGGCTCAAAGGGTTGGCCGAGTAGAGCATGGACACAGATTTCTGGCGGCAAAGCGGGCTGACCTATTGCGCCAATATCCACCCGGCGGAAACCTTGCCACAGGTGCTCGACGCCATTCGCGGCCCGATGGCCCGCGTTGGTGCGGCGTTGACTGGCGGGGCGGGTTTCCCGGTTGGCCTGCGGCTGTCGGCGCGCAGTCTGGCGGACCTGACCACACCTGAAAAACGCCAGCAACTGGCGGCTGCGCTGTCGGACAACGGGCTGGTGCCGATCTCGATGAACGGCTTTCCCTATGGTCCGTTTCACGGCACGCGGGTCAAAGAGGATGTCTATCTGCCCGATTGGCGCGCGCGCGAACGGCTTGTGTATACCTGCGGGCTTGCCGATCTGATGGCCGAACTGGCGGGGCAGGGGGGGCATATCAGCCTGTCCACCGTGCCTGGCGCGTTCAAAACCAACGGGTTGGGGAACGAGGCCGAGATGGCGGCAAACTTCGTCGCCGCCGCGCTGCATTGCGCTAAGGTCGAGGCGACCACAGGCTGCCGCGTCGACATCGCGATCGAGCCGGAGCCGTGCTGTTTTCTGGAAACCATCGACGAGGCGGTTGCCTTCTTTGGCCAGCATCTGTTCGGCCCCGCCGCAGTGACGCAAGCGGTTGCGGCGACCGGGCTGGGCCGCGACGACGCCGAGGCGCTGCTGCGCCGTCATCTTGGTCTGTGTTACGATGTCTGCCACGCGGCGGTGGAGTTCGAAGACCCGGCGGACAGCGTCGCCCTGCTGCGCGGTGCCGGGATCGCCATTCCGAAATTGCAGATCAGCGCCGCGTTGCGGGTGCCGGTGATCGATGCCACCACACGCGCCGCGCTTGAGGCCTATGCCGAACCGACCTACCTGCATCAGGTGGTGTCACGTCGCGCCGACGGCACGCTTGCGCGGCATGTCGATCTGGCCCCGGCACTGGCGCGCGGAGCCGAGGCCGATGGCGAGGAATGGCGGGTGCATTTCCATGTGCCGATCTTCCTGTCCGATCTGGGTGCCTTCCAAAGCACGCAGGCCTTTCTGCAAGAGATCCTCGCGCTGCACCGCGCCGATCCGATTTCACCGCATCTCGAGGTCGAGACCTACACTTGGGGCGTGCTTCCCGAAGGCTTGCGCGGCGCGACCATTGAAGAGGATATCATCCGCGAACTGACCTGGGTGCGGGATGCGCTGACATGATCGGGCTGGATGTCGCACTGCGGCTGGGGCGGGTGTCCAACCTGCCAACTGTCTGGTCCAACACCCTCGCAGGGGCGGTGCTGGCGGGGGCCGCGCTCGATCTGCGGCTGGTCTGGGCGGCGCTGGCGCTCTCGGCGTTTTACATCGCCGGGATGTGGCTCAACGATGCGTTCGACGCCGAGGCCGACAAGACATTGGCCCCGACCCGCCCGATCCCGGCAGGCGAGATCTCGCGCCGGGCGGTCTTTGCTGGCGGTTTCGGTTTCCTCGCGCTTGGGCTGCTCTTGGCGATGCTCTTGGGCGCGGGTTGGGCCGGGGGGACGCTGGCGGCGGTGATCCTGCTCTATGACATCACCCACAAGAAAACCGCGCTGGCCCCGGTGATCATGGGGCTGACCCGGCTGATGTGTTACCTGCTCGCGGCGATGGCGCTGGCGGGCGCGATTGGGGCCGAGGTGCTGTGGCCAGCGGTCGGATTGTTCGCCTATGTGGTCGGCCTGACCTATGGCGCGCGGATGGAGGCGTTTGACCGGATCGGCGCGGCCTGGCCTTTTGCTGTGCTGTCTCTGCCGGTTGTGGTGGCTGGGATCGCCGCCCTGTCTGGGGCGCTGTCGCTTTTGCTGTTCGCCGGGTTCCTCGCCGCGCTTGGCCTCGCGCTTTACCGATTGCGGCGCCGGCAGCCGGGCGATGTGAAACGCGCCGTGGTGCTGATGATCGCCGCGATTTCGCTCTACGATGCGGTGCTGGTTGCGGGGAGCGGGCAGGCAGTGCTGGCGCTGGTTTGCGCGGCGTTCTTCGGGCTCACGTTGTGGTTGCAGCGGGTGGCCAGCGGAACCTGAGCCAACCGGTGCGGTCCGCTGCACGGGGCAGTTATTTCTCTGGAAGTGAAATGCCTTTCGGATGACACTGATCTGAAAACAGACGGCAAAAAGGGAGGGGAGGGCGATGATTGCGGACCAACTGATGCAGATCGTGCGGGCCAATGCCAGTGATCAAGATGGTGATCAGGCTGGTTGGCTGAACGAGACCTTGCAGCAACTCGCCTCCAAGGACGCGCGCGAACGCGACCTGCATATCTTTCTCGGCCTCGCCCCGCGCAAACTGGGCAAGGCCGATCTCAAACTGTCCCCCGACGCCACCGCCGAGATTGCCAAGGCTGTTCCCGGTTGGCGCCCCGATCATTGGAGCATCGACGGTGCTGCGCGTGTGCTCGGCCTGATCCACTTCAACCGCCAACGCCCCTTTGCCGAGTTGTTCAAGGATCTGCGCCGCACCTCTGACGCCGCCGAGATGATCGCGCTTTATCGCGGCCTGCCGCTGTATCCCGAACCAGACACGCTGTTCTTTGAGGTGGGCGAGGGGCTGCGGTCAAACCTGCGTCCGGTGTTCGAAGCGATTGCCCATGAAAACCCGTTTCCGCGTGACCACTTTGAGGAGCATCGGTTCAACCACATGGTCCTCAAGGCGCTGTTCATCGAAACCGCGCTGGCCCCGATCCTTGGGCTGCAAGAGCGGGCAAACCCCGAACTCGCGCGTATCCTGCTAGACTTTGCCGAGGAACGCTGGGCCGCGCATCGCCCTGTTTCACCCGAGGTCTGGCCACTGGTAAAGCCCTTCCGCGATGACCCCGAAATCGAGACGCGGCTGCGCGACGCCACGGCGCTGGGCCGGTTGGAACAAGAGGCCCTGACATGAAGTTCATCGACCCCCACGCCCATATGATCAGCCGCACCACCGACGACTATGAGGCGATGGCCGCCGCCGGGGTTGTCGCGGTAATCGAGCCGGCGTTCTGGCTTGGCCAGCCGCGCACCTATGTGGGCACCTATGTGGATTACCTCTCGACCATCGTTGGGTTTGAGCGTTTTCGCGCCGGGCAATTCGGCATCCGGCACTACTGCACCGTCGGGCTGAACTCGAAAGAGGCCAACAACGAGGAACTGGCCGAAGGCGTGATGGACTGGCTGCCCCGGTTTGCGCTGAAAGAGGGCGTCGTGGCGATTGGCGAGATTGGCTATGACGAACAGACCGAACTGGAAGACCGCTATTTCCGCGCGCAGCTTGAGCTGGCCAAAGAGCTGAAGCTGCCGGTGATGGTCCACACCCCGCACCGTGACAAGAAACGCGGCACCACGCGGTCGATGGATGTCTGCGAGGAACACGGGCTTGATCCGTCCTGGGTGGTGATTGATCACAACAACGAGGAAACTGTGGCCGAGGTGTTGCAACGCGGCTTTTGGGCCGGGTTCTCGATCTATCCCTCTACCAAGATGGGCAAGGAGCGCATGGTCGAACTGCTGGCGCAATACGGCTCCGAACGCATCCTGATCGACAGCGCCTGCGACTGGGGCATCTCTGAACCTCTGGCCATTCCGCGTACCGCGCAAATGGCGCTGGATGCGGGCATCCCGGCGGATGTGGTGCGGCGGGTGTCGTATGACAACGCGCTCGAGGTCTATGGCAAATCGGGGCAGATCCGCGAAGAAGATTGGCTTAACCCGCCGCCGATTGACCAACGCACTTTGTTTGAGGGCAATTCGGTGTTGCGCGGCGGGCGCGATCCGGTTGTGCCGGACGAGGCCTAGGCGATGGCAGAGCCGGGGCAGGCCGCAGCGGACAGTGGCGAGGGACCGGGCACTGACATCGAGTTTGCCGCCGCGCTGATCCGCGAGGGCATTGTTGAATCGCGTGATGTTGAGCGCGCCGCACGGCTGGCCACCCGCGAACAGGAAACCATCTATTCGGTGCTCGGGCGCATCGGCGTGATCAGCGAGCTGAACCTCGCCACCGCTTACGCACGGCTGATGAATGTGCCGTTGTTCGATGCCACGCA
Source organism: Marinovum sedimenti (assembly GCF_054052205.1). Lineage (NCBI taxonomy): Bacteria > Pseudomonadati > Pseudomonadota > Alphaproteobacteria > Rhodobacterales > Roseobacteraceae > Marinovum > Marinovum sedimenti. The sequence continues at coordinate 233,846 of NZ_JBSWBT010000002.1, read as the reverse complement.
CCTGCCGGAAAGCCCGGTGCAGCTGTCCACCATCAGCCCTCGGTTTCTGGCGGAAAAACGCGCTCTGGTGCTGGCGCGCGGCGACGCGGCGATCACCGTTGCCGTGGCCGATCCGACAGACCGCTATGTGCTTGATGCCTTGCAGCTTGCGGCGGGGGTGCCGGTGTCGCTTCAGGTCGGCGAGCCGACGGCCATCGACCGGGCGATTGCCGAACTGTATGAACCGGCGGCCAAGCAACAGGCCGACGCGGCCGAGGACAACGCCAGTCTTGGCGAGGATGTCGATGTTGAACTGCTCAAGGATCTGGCGAGCAAGGCCCCGGTGATCCGGCTGGTGAACCAGCTGATTTCAACGGCGGTGGACAAGCGCGCCTCGGACATCCACATCGAACCGTTTGACAAGGAATTTCAGGTGCGGATGCGCATCGATGGCGTGTTGCGGGTGGTCGAGATCCTGCCCGACCAGTTGCGCGCCGCCGTTACCAGCCGGGTCAAGATCATGGCGCGGCTCGATATTGCCGAACGCCGCTTGCCACAGGATGGCCGCGCCAAGACCATCGCGCGCGGCAAGGACATCAATCTGCGGATTTCCACCGTACCCACGATGCACGGAGAAAGCATCGTGATCCGGGTGCTTGATACCGGCAGCGTGGCGCTGGACTATGCAGCGCTTGGTCTGTCTGGCCCGACCCGCGATTACATGCAGACCATGACCAGCCAGCCGCACGGCATTTTCCTTGTCACCGGCCCGACCGGCAGCGGCAAAACCACCACGCTTTATGCCGCGCTGGCCTCGCTTGATCGGACCGAGAAAAAGGTGCTGACGGCGGAAGACCCGATTGAATATCAACTCGATGGCGTCAATCACGTGCAGACCAAGCCGTCGATCGGGTTGGATTTCGCCGCGCTGCTGCGCTCGTTTCTGCGGCAGGATCCGGATGTCATTCTGGTCGGCGAAATCCGCGATACCGAAACCGCGCAGATCGCCGCGCAGGCGGCGCTGACCGGGCACCTTGTGCTGTCGACATTGCACACCAACGAAGCCGCCAGCGCCGTGACCCGTCTGATCGATATGGGGGTCGAACCGTTCCTGCTCACCGCCACCTTGAACGGTGTCGCGGCGCAGCGGCTGGTGCGGCGGCTCTGCCCGAGCTGCCGCGAAGCTTATACGCCCGAAGATGCGGTGATCGACGAATTCGCCATCACCCAGGACAGCCCGCAGCTGTATCGCGCCACCGGCTGTGGCGACTGCGACAATCGCGGGTTCAAGGGCCGGACGGTGATCATGGAATGCCTGACCATGACGCGCCGGGTGCGGCGGCTGATCCTTGAGCGGGGCGAAACCGACGACATTCGCAACGCCGCCATGGCCGATGGCATGTTGCCGATGTTCGAGGACGGGGTGCTTAAGGCGCTGGCCGGTGACACCACGCTCGAAGAGGTCATCCGCGCCACGCGGGTGAGCTGACTGCGATGGCCCGGTACCGTTACAGAGCGTTGCAGACGGACGGGCAGGTCACCACAGGCACGCTGGTTGCCCCCAGCCAAGAGGCGGCCACGGTCCAACTGCGCGCCGACGGGCTGGTGCCGATTGACTTGGTGGAACGCCGCGCGCTGTTCAGTACGCGCAGTGGGGCAGGGCGGGGGGCCGGGCGCAAACCGGTGCTGCGCGATCTGGTGATTTTCAGCCGCGAAATGGCGATGCTCTATGACGCCGGTGTACCGCTTGATCGCAGCTTACGGATGTTGTCGGAACAATCCGATGGGCCAATGCCGGGGCTGGCGGGCACGATCCTTGGCAACATCACCCAAGGGGCCTCGTTGAGCGAAGCGCTGGGTAATCTGCCCGATGTCTTTCCGGCCTATTTCGTCGGTATCGTCCGCGCGGGCGAGGCCGGGGGCGATCTTGGCGGCGCGTTTCGCCGGCTGCACGGGATGCTGGAGAAACAGGCCAAGATGAACGCCAAAGTCCGTTCGGCGCTGACCTATCCGGTGATCGTTCTGGCGCTGACCGGCCTGTCCATCGTGGTGCTGCTGGCGATGGTGGTGCCGCAGTTCAAACCGGTCTTTGCCCGCGCCGGTGATAACCTGCCGGTCGCCACGCAATTTATCGTCGCCGCCTCGGATTTCATGCTGGCGTGGGGGCTGTTTGTCGGGGCCGGTCTGGTGCTCGCCGTGCTTCTGGCCTGGCGCATCCGGCTGCCCGACGGGCTGCGGCTTCGGCGCGACCGGATGGCGCTGCATCTGCCGGCCATTGGGCCGATGGTGCGCGCGCTTGAGGCCGGGCGGTTTTGCCGGATGCTCGGCACCCTGCGCCAGAACGGGGTGGACCTGATCGACGGGGTGGCGATTGCGGGCGAGACCCTGCACAATTCCGCCATGCGCGCGGCCATCGCGCAACTGGCCGGACCGCTCAGCCACGGCGAAGGCCTGTCCAAGCCGCTGGACGCGATGAAAATCCTGCCGCCGCTGGCCACCGAATTGATTGCGGTGGGCGAGGAAAGCGGGAAGATGGACGACATGTTGATCGAGGCCGCCAACCTTTTGGATGACGAGGCCGACACCAAGGTGCAATCGGCGCTCGCCCTTCTGGTGCCTTTGGTGACGGTCTTTCTCGGGGTGATTGTCGCCGGGGTGATCGGGTCAATTCTCTCGGCAATTTTGGGAACCTACAGGATCGGATTATGATGGTGAAGAATGCTGACGACCGGGCGCCCGGTGACGCGGGCCTGACCTTGGTGGAATTGCTGGTGGTGCTTGTGGTGCTGGGGCTGATCTCGGCGATTGCCGTGCCGCAGGTGATGAACTTCCTTGGCGGCGCGAAAACCGATGCCGCCAAGCTTCAGATCGACAGGCTGGCGGGGGTGCTTGATGTCTACCGGCTGGACGCCGGGCGCTATCCCTCGTCGGACGAAGGCTTGCAGGCGCTGCTGACGCAGCCGAGTGATGTGGCGCGCTGGCGCGGGCCGTATATCGATGGCGAGGATGCGCTGGTGGATCCCTGGGGCACACGCTTTGCCTATGAGGTGCCGGGCGAAAATGGCCGACCCTACAGCATCATCACAAGGGGGGCCGATGGCCAGCCGGGCGGCGAGGGAGAGAATGCCGACATCTCGAACTGAGACCACAGCGCACAGTGACACAGGCTTTACCCTGGTCGAGCTTTTGGTGGTGCTGACGGTGATCGGGCTGGTCACCGCCGGGGCCACCCGATTGCTGTTTCAGTCCGATCCCGGTTTCGTGCTGCGCGCCGCCGTGAGTGAGGTGCAGACCACGCTGGGCCAGGTGCGCAGCCGCGCCTTGCTCACCAATCGCGCGGCCTCGGTTCTGTTTGACATTGCCGAGGCGCGTTATCGCGCCGACGGGGCCGATTGGACCGACCTTCCCGAGGGCACCGCGCTGCGGGTGATCGTCGCCGGGCGCGAGCAGTTGGACGAAAATCGTGGCGCGATCAAGTTCTATCCCGACGGGGCCTCGACCGGCGGCACGGTGCATGTTTCTGATGCGATTGAAGAGCGCGGCGTCACGGTGGATTGGCTGACTGGGCGGATCACGCCGCTGGATGACGATGCGACGTGACAGCGGCTTCACCCTCGTCGAAATCCTCACCGCCTTTGTGATCTTTGCGGTGGTGGTCGCGGTGGTCTACGACGTGCTGTCGTCAAGCCTGCAAGCCGAGGTGCGCGCCACCGAGGCGCTGGATGCCACCTTTGAGGTGCGCTCGGTTCTGGCGCGGGTTGGGCGCGAGATTGAATTGAAAGAGGGCGTCGAGACTGGCCGCATCGCTGGCGGCGGCGAATGGATCGTGTCGATGCGCAGCCTTGACAGCGCCCTGCTCAGGTTTTCGGGGAAACCGGCGCGGCTGTTTGCGGTCGATGTCACGGTTTCGCGGCCGGATGGGGCAGGGGCGTCTTATGCGACGCGGATGTTGGTGGCCGACGATGGCTGAGCGGCGCGACAATGGCTTTACCTTGGTCGAACTTTTGGTCGGCTTGGTGATCATGGCCTTGCTGATGCAACTGGCCTTCGGCGCGTTGCGGTTTGGCGGCGCGGCGTGGGAACGGGTGGTGGACAGCGGCGAGACGATAGATGCCCGCACTAGCGTCGCGCGCTTTCTGTCTGCGCGGCTTGGCGCGATGTCGCAACCCAATCCGCCGAACAACGCCGCGAGCAGCGTTCAATGGTGGTTCGCCGGGCAATCCGCCGAGATGACCTTTGTTGCCCCCTGGGCGCGCGGCGCGGCCCCCGATGGCATGTACCGGTTTCGGCTTTGGCGCGAACGTGATGGCCGCAGCGGCGCGCTGCATCTGTCATGGCAGCCAGAAATGCGCGGGGCCAGCGAGGAGCTGCGCAGCCAGTGGTCGGGCGAACGGCTGATCCTGCCGGAGGTCGACGACCTGGTTCTGCGCTATTACGGCGCGGCCAAGGCGGGCGAGGCCCCGGGCTGGCACAGCCTTTGGACGCGCAACGCCGTGATGCCCGCGCTGGTCGAGATTTCGATTGCCGGTCCCGACGCAGAAATCATCCTGCCGCGATTGGTGATTGCGACCGGTTTTTGACGATGCAGTCTTTCCTGTTGACCCAGCCGAGAATAATGGTTCAGTGAATTCATGAGCAGCAAGACAACGCGCCTTCAACGTTTCGCCTCGGTGATCCTGTTGTACCTGTTGATCGCCGCGGCGATCTGGGGGGTGGCTTTGCCCATCCGCACCCACATCGCCGACGCCGAAGAGCAGCTTGCCGTCGAGCGGTCCATCGCCAATCGGTTGCGCGGCGGGCAGGTGTCGCTTGCGCTCTACGAAGCGGCCTTGGCCGAGTTTGAGACGGCGCTGGCCGAAGATCCGCGCTATTTGCCCGCCACATCCGAGGCACTTGCGGCAGCCGCGCTACAGGGCATCGCCGAAACCATCATGTCAGAGGCCGGCGCGACCATCCGCAGTGTGCAGGTCGTGCCCGAGCAACCCCAAGATGATCGGCCCGATGGCGCACTCTCGCCCAAGCCTGTGTCGATCCGATTGACCGTCTCTGCGACCTATCCCCAGCTGTTGACGGCTTTGGCCCAATTCGAGCAGCACACCCCCTACATCTTGATCGATGACGTCACAATCCGCTCGGCTTCGCGCGGCGATCCGGCGGCAGAATGGCTGCCTTTGTCGGTGCAACTCCAAGCCACAAGTTTCTTACCGCCGCGTGAGAAAAATGCTGGCTAGATGATGCGAAATTGAAACGTTTTGGCCGTTCCGTCAAAAAAACGTTAAAAAAAATGCTTTGATTTGGCTTACATAGGTTAAACAATAGGCAAAACGACAAGCAGACCATAATAATAATCGAGTAGGGCAGGTCGTGCGAATTAAAGAAAAAAGTGCCGTTGGTCGGCTGACCAATGGCGTGTGGCGTACCGTTGTGGCTTGGCTGTGTGTCGGGTTGCTGGTGTCTTGTTCCGGAACAAATTTACAAGAGGGCGCGCTGGTCAAAAAGGCGTCTCTTCCGGCACCGCTGACACGATCCCACAATTCCTTTGACGGTGCCCCCCAGCGGCAATTTCGCGGCGATCTGGTGACGGCCGATGCGCAGGGCAATGCCCTTAGCCGGGCGGAATACTTTGACGGCACCGAATGGGAACAACGGCTCGGGGTGCAGGGGCAGGGCGTGGCCGCGGGCGATATCGCCGATACGGTCAGCCTTAATTTCGTTGATGTCAGCATCCGCGAAGTGCTTGACGTGATCCTGACGCAGACGCTGAAAAAGAACTTTTTCCTTGATGCCCGCGTGCAGGGCAAGGTCACGGTGCGCACCTCTCTGCCGATCCAGCGCAGCGCTTTGTTGCCGATGCTCGAAAACATTCTGGCGCTGAATTCTGCCGCTATTGTCGAGGCGCAAGGCGTGCTCAACATCGTGCCGGTCTCGGCTGTTCCGGTGCTGTCAAAACAGATCGTGGTCGATCCGAGCGACGCAGCCCTGCGGCCCGGCATAGGCGTTTACCTGTTCCCAGTGCGTTACGCTTCGGTTGAATCGGTGGCGGAACTGATCACCACACAGGTCAGCTCGGGCAACGACCTTAAGGTCGACACCGGGCGCAACATCCTGATCTACACCGGCTCAAGCGTCGAAGCCTCGGTGATTGCCGATCTCGTCGATGTGCTGGACGTCGATGAATTGCGCGGCATGTCCTTTGCGCTGTTCCCGCTGCGCTCCGCCGATCCTGATGAGGTCGCCGGGGAGTTGCGCAGCCTGCTGAGCAGTTCCGGCCTGAACGGCGTCGGCAAGGCGATTGATGTGGTGGCGGTGAAACGCATGAACGGCATTCTGGTCATCGCACAGCAGCCCTCGCACCTGCGTCAGATCGCGGCCTGGGTGCGCAAGCTTGATAAATCCAACGCCCGTACCGGCAGCCGGGTCTATGTTTATTACGCCCGCAACACCCGCGCCAAGGATCTGGTCGAGGTGCTGTCCGAAGTGTTTGAGGCCGACAGCCTGCCGCAGGCCGCCGAGTCCTCGCTCTCGGTTGCGCAGCAGGGCGATACCTCTGCCGAACTCGGCAGCGCGCCGACCGTCGCGGACGCCGGGCGCACGGTAAACACCAGCGACGAGCGCATACGGATTGTCGCGGACGCCAAGCGCAACGCCTTGGTCATCGTCGCCACGGCCAAGCAGTTCGAGCTGGTGGAAGCGACGCTGTCACGGATCGATATTCCGCCGCTTCAGGTGATGATCGAGGCCACCATTGCCGAAGTCACCCTGACCGATCAGCTGAGCTATGGCCTGCAATGGGCGTTCAACCATGGCAACGTCGGGGCCTCTCTGATCTCGGGCGCGGGCCCCTCGCCAGCCGAAACCTTCCCCGGCTTCAATCTGGCGTACCGAACGCCGAATGCCCAGGTCGTGCTCAGCGCGCTGGCCGATGTGACCGAGGTCAAGGTCGTGTCCTCGCCGCAGGTCATGGTGCTCGACAATGAAACCGCGCGGCTTCAGGTTGGCGACACGGTGCCGATCTCGACCCAGACGCAGCAATCCTCGACCAACGCAGGCGCGCCCATCGTCAACACCATCGAATATTTTGACACCGGTGTGGTGCTTGAAGTGACCCCGCATGTGAACGCCAGCGGTCAGGTCACAATGGAGATTGCGCAACAGGTCAGCGACGCTGTCGCAACCAGCACCTCGGGCCTGAATTCGCCGACCATCAACCAGCGCAGCTTTCAAAGCACGGTGTCGGTTGCCAGCGGCTCGACTGTGGCGCTTGGCGGGTTGATCCGCGATGCGGCAAGCGAGAGCGAGTCGGGCATTCCGCACATGCGCAAAATTCCGGTGCTCGGCAATCTCTTCAAATCCAAGCGCAACAAGTATGACCGCAAAGAGCTTATCGTGCTGATCACGCCGCGTGTGGTGCGCAATCCGCATCAGGCCCAAGCGGTGACGGCCGAACTGCGCTCGCGTCTGCGCGGGATCAATGATTTGGGAACCAGCTACTGATTGGCCGGGCCTGAGGTGTCCGCGTCCGGGCGGTCCAATGCAAACTGGCGCGCTCGGAGTGGCCACCTAAATCCGGAGCTGTCAGGATCGGGGCAGGGCACTCACGCGCAGCTCGAACAATGCCGGGATTTCGCCGGTTTTGGGCGACATCTGCACCATGCCGTATTGGTCCAGCCCCAGCCCGGCCCCGTGCTGAATAATGCTTTCGGGGTCATGTGAGAAGCCGACGATCAGCTGCATCACATCCGCCGCATAAGCACCGTCTTCAAACAGGAACGACCCGGCATAGACCCAGTCATCCGTCGCGCCTTTGCCCTCGCCAATCTGCATGAATTCGGAGATCGGCGCGCTGTGTTCGGTGCCGCTGTCGTCTTGCCACACCAAGTCGAGCGCGACCGGATCGCCCTGCGCCGGGGTCGGGTCGAAGACACCTTTGCCAGGCACGCCATTGGCCGGATCAAGCCCGATCAACAGGCAGGCCACGTTGAACTCGGACGGCAGGGCCATCACCTCGATCAGCGACTCATAGCTTTTCGCCGCGCCAAACGGGACAATCAGAAACTCCATCGGCACATCCGCCGCAGGGTGCGGGATGAACCGGGCCTGCACGCGAAAGCTTCGGCTCTCGCGGTCGACCTTGAGGCCGCCAATCCGCAGGTTTTCGTCCACCCCGTCTGCCGCCTGTTGCGCCACCAATGGCCCCGATGTCAGACCGGCCATTGCCGCCAAGATCATCGCGCGGCGGTTCATGGCAACTGTCCGATGGCAAGGCTATGGGGCAGGGGCGGCGGCAGCGCGGCGGTTTCAATCCCACCAAAGCCCGCCGCTGTCATCCAACGACAGATATCCTCAAGATCATGCACACAGCCATCGGGCGCGGTGAGCGCCATGTTCAGCCCGAACAGCGGCGCAAACGCCCGGCTCGCCTCGTCCTCGTGGCGCAGGAACACATCCGCAAGGATCAGCTTGCCGCCGGGGTTCAACGTGGCCTTGGCCCGCGCGATCAGCTCCTGACAGAAGGTGCCGCTTTCACGGTGCAACACGCCCGAGATCAGCACCGCATTCTGCCCCTTGGGAAAGTCGATTGCGTGGAAGTCGCCGGGCAACCCGGTGACCGCCTCGGGGGTGCCAAGGCGCGCCATGATGTCGGGCAGATGCGCCACCACGCCGGGCAGGTCCAGCACCGTGGCCCGCAGGCCCGGATTGGCCTGAACGAACATCGAGGCATAGGTGCCCGGCCCGCCGCCCACATCCAGAAGCGTCGCCGCCCCGCGCAGATCAACCAGATCGACCATCGCGGCGGCAATCCCAAGCGCGCGATCATGCATCGCATAAACGAATTCGCGGGTCTGCCGGGGATCGTCGCCGGTATAGACTTCAAACGCCATCTCGGGTTCGCCGGTTGTCAGGGTTTTGCCCAATCCACCCCACGCGGAATAGAGGTTTTCGGCGTAGTGAATGGCGTTGCCCATATATCCCGGCTGACCGGGAACAAGAAACATCCGCGCCTCGTCGGATGTGGCATAAGCTGTGTCCTGGCGCTCTAATAGCCCCTGACCGACCAGCGCATCGAGCAGCATCTGAAGCACCCGCAGATTGCACCCAAGGCTGGCGGCCAGATCCGGCGCGCTTTGCGCTTTGGTCAAAGTTTCAAACAGGCCCAAGCGGTTGGCGGCAAACAGCGCCTGACTGCGCCAATAGGCGGTCGCCAAGTCCATGACATTGCGCGGCGAGGGTGTGCGGGTCCCGTCATGCATCGGCGCTCTCCCGAACGCGGGCGTCATCAATATCGCACTCCACTTGCATATAGGCGCATTTGCGGCACATGAAATCGGGGTTGAAGTGCAATTTGTGCCGGGCGCGAATATCGGCGTATCCATTGCTCAGCCACTCGAAATATTGCCTGAGGTTGCGCAGATAATCCGGGTGGTTGCGCCCGCCAACCGGCCAGTACAGCGAATAAATCGGGATAACGCCGCGGCTGCACAGCGCCTCGGCCCCCTCTAGCGCCAGTTCGACAGCGGCCTCGTGGCTCATCTCATGTTCCGGCTCAAGCTCGATCCCGGCCACCATCGCGGAATAGACCCGCCCGCGGCCAAAAACGGATACCGCCTTTTCCAGCGAGGCGATCCAACGGTCATAGCCGACAAACCGGTCCTTGCCGGGGCAGATTTTCTGAAACAGCGGCTTGGACCAGATTTCCAAGTTAAAGCTCACGTTCTGCACCAGATCTTCGCGGTGCAAGGTCTCAATCACATCATCGGGCAGCGCGCCAGACCCGCAGGTCATCGGCACCCGCCGTTGCACCACCTCCTGAAGCTGTCGCGCGATTTCGACAAAGCGTGCGCCTTCCTGCGCCCAATCCGTCAGCGAACCGCCCACCAGATAGATGTGGCTGATGCCGCCTTCTGCAAGCGCGGCGGCCAGCGCCTCTTTGGCCTTATCATAGGTCGCGGCGGGCAGTTCGACCTGCCACAAATCCTGCCCCAGATTGATCGCCCGCATGTCGGGCGCGCCATAAGTGCAAAAGCTGCACCGCAGGGATTTGCCGACTTCCTTCTTGTCAGCAAGGAAATACTGGCAGCCGGGCGCGATGTTTACCACCGCCATATCGGCGTGCAGGCTCACCCCGCATTGTGCCAGTGGCGTGCCGTCGCTGGCCGTGGCGCGCATCCAGTTCGGCAGCGGCTCAAACGACACCGGCATCGCGCGGCCGTCATCGTGATGGAGCGTATAGCCCGCATCGAGACTGCCGGAAATCTGCCAAGGCGCGGCGCTGTTGCCCTGAATGCGAATGTGGGTCTCGTCCTCGAGCACCATCATATAAGGAATGCGCGCAGTGGGCTGGCCGGTAGGATTGTCCTCGCCCTCGGCAAATCGGTAGGGCGCAAAGTTCGGGTGGGCGTGGGCAACGGCATCACCCAAAGCCTGGGAATATCTCACGCCGTCGAACATGATTTCAATCTTCAACGCGGCTTGACGCGGCAAAGCCCGGCCGCCGGAAATCTGGTCGTGCATGCAAAATTCTCCCCTAATCGGCAAGAGGTTGGGCGGCGGTTTCAACAAAGTCAACTATTCGATTTATGCACACGATACTGCGGCGCAGCGAATCTGGAAATTGAATTGGGAGGATGCTGCAAGTGAACTAACTTATAAGGTGAATTAAATTAGGACGATCAATCTCAAGGATGTGCGTGTGATGATTCTTTTCCGTTTGCGCGGAGAGTCAATTCCCAGAAGCTGAATATTCTTCGTCAGTTATGACAATTTTGCGTTATCATTCCGCAATATATCACCGAGCGGGTTTGCCCCACGTTTTATAGCACTTGTATTGATTTTTATCGCTGAGGCTGTTCCGCCCAATTTAACCATATGCCCCCGTTTTATTTCGAGGGGATGGCAATTGTTTTAAAATTCGGAGGAGAGCCGAGATGGCTGCGCTATGGAAACACCCGAAATCATTTTTAATTGGAAGTCTGGCTTTATTATGCGCTGCAACCAGCGCGCCAGCCGCGGACGATGCATCAGTTGAGGCGGTCATCGCTGGGAACGATTGTTCCGGATGCGATCTGACTGGGGCCGTTCTGATGGGGATTCACGGAGATGACCGCAACTTCAGTTTTTCCAACATCTCAGGCGGCGATCTTTACCGTGTGATCCTTCCGGGGGCGAATTTCGCCGGCGCGGTGCTCACAGACGTCAATTTCAGAAAGTCGGACCTTGGCAATGCTGATTTCCAAGGGGCCATGTTGAGTGGCGCGAACCTTGAGGGGGCCAACCTCGAAGGGGCCGCTCTTGGTGGAGCTCTGACCGACGAACTTACATATTCCGACGAGACCACGATCTGCCCTGATGGCAGCTCTGGTCCCTGCGACTTTTGAGAGGGGGGGATATCACAATGCTTTTCCGAAATAATCTATCCCGCATGTTCCGGGCGATATCTGCAGCGACATTGCTGCTGATCCTTCTGCCGCTGTCCGCGATGGCGCAGACGACGGTTGCCACGGTGCCTTGGCTCGGCGATCCGAACAATCCGCATCCGGCTGTCTCGGGCGAGCCGATCTTTTTGCAAGGCTCCGCCTATGACGCCAACGGCAATGCCGTCGCGCTGTCCTCGGCCAGTTGGGACCCCGGTGATGGCAGTGGGGCCGTCGCGGTTGGTGTCGGCAATTCGCGTGTGTTGAAGGTCGATCATACTTATTCGGGGTCGGTTGGCCAGCCCTTTACCGCGACACTCACGGTGACGGACGCGGCGAGCACCGTTTACGTGCGCACCTTCAAGGTTCGGATCGAACCGAATACAACCGACACCCAAGCCAACGTCGCAATCGATAAGTCGCTTTGGCAGCTTTATACGCGGGCGACACCCGTGGGATCAAACCCCACTTACGTGCGGAACTACCGTTGGCAAGGCCTCAGCAGCTTCTACCTGTCTGCGACCGCCTCGACCGTCCAGGCCTTTGCGATCAATGGCCACCTTGAGGCCGGCGATCCCTCTGTCGATCCGTATGTCTTGGCGGTTCGGCGTGGCATGGGGTACCTGCTCTCGGGCATGAATCCCATTTCCACCACGCTGCAAACCTCCGGCACGGGAGGAGCTGTGGACCCCGACGGGAATGGCAATCGTCGGGCACTTGTCGTTAATGAAGGCGATCAGGTCTACCAACAAGGCAGCGTGATCGACGCGATCATTGCGGCAGGGGAACCGACGGATATCGTCGCATCCACGAATGCTCAAACCAACGGCCGGACGTATCTGACCATCGTACAGGACCTGCTGGATGGCTACTCTTGGGGGGCATTTGATTCAATCAATGCAAGTCAAACCTACGGGTCTTGGAACTATAACTTTAACAGTGGCGGCGGCGATGCGTCCTCATCGCATTGGTGGGCTATCGGTGTGCTTGCAGCCGAGACCTGGGGGCTCGACGCTCCCCAGTGGCTGAAAAGCGATAATATCGGTTATGCCATTCCAAGTTGGCAGTTGGGAACTTTCCCTTGGGAAGCCTCCTCAACGCCAAACGACCAAAAATGCAAATGCACATACCGTCCCTATTATACGGACGACAGCAGGTGGGAAGGAGCATACACAACGACGGCTGCTTGCTTGATCATGATGAACGCGGACGACGTTCAGAGAACACTTGATCGTTGGCAATGTGCTGCGGATGTTCTTGAGCGCGACTGGAGCAGTTGGATGGGCAACTACTATGTCATGTACCAATTTGCCAAGGCGATGCGGACGGCCCAGACCGGCGGTGCTCCTGCACCAATCGAGAGCCTGAACGGACGCGACTGGTCGAAGGAGTTCAACGACTATCTTGTCGATCAGCAGACCCCAACCGGAACGTTCGGGAATGGCAATGGTCAATCTCATAATAGAAATTGGGTTGGTCCCACCCGCGCGTTCGACATGAACACTGCCTGGGGCGTGATCATGCTGTCGCCGCAACTGTTTGAGCAGGGGCCGATTGCCGCTTGTACCTCGGATCCGCAGATCGCCGGGCTGAATGCCAATGTCAACTTTGACGGCACCGGCACCAGCCATCCGGACGTCGACAAAACCATCGTGTCCTACTCTTGGGATCTTGATGGCGACGGCACCTTTGGTGATGCCATGGGCGACACCGCCAGTTCGTCTTATGGCAGTGTTGGCGTGGTCAACGTGCAGCTGCGCGTGACCGATGATGGTGGCCTCACCGACACCACGACCTGTCCGGTCGAAGTGTCCGATCTGGATCTGCCGCCAAACGCCAATATCGTGATCCAAGGCGCGCAGAACGGCCAGATCTGCCTCGGCGATACCGTCATTCTTGACGGCACAACCTCGTTCGATGCGGAAACCGCGCTGGTGTCTTACGAGTGGGATTTCTCGGTGCCGATCACCTTCTCGCCGGTGGATGCCTCTGGCGATACGGTGGATGCAACCGCGGCCTTCGGGGCGCTTGGGACCTATGATTTCGCGCTTCGGGTCACCGACAGCGATACCATTCCCAAGCAGAACACCGAGTTCCGCACCCTCACTGTGATCGAAGCCACAAATCCGATTTGTAATCAGGCACCTGATGCCGTTGCAGGCGGGCCTTACAGTGGTGACGAAGGCAGCATGGTGGCGCTTGACGCCGGGGCCAGTTCCGACCCGGATGGCGATGCGATCACCTTTGCCTGGGACCTCGACAACGACGGTCAGTTCGACGATGCAACCGGAGCTGCGGCGATGTTTGATGCCTCGGCAGTCGATGCACCGGCGGGCGGCTCGGCCTTCTTGGTGGCGGTCGAAGTGACCGATGCCAAGGGTCTGGCAAGCGTGGCCAATTCTTCGATCACGATCCACAATGTAGACCCCGAGGCAGACGCCAACGGACCCTACAGCGTGGACGAAGGCAGCAGTGTCGATCTAATGGCTTCCGGCAGCGATGCCGCGCCCGCAGACGAAGCCGCTCTGACCTTCGCTTGGGACCTCGACAACGACGGCACCTATGAGGCCGTTGGCCAGACCGTGAGCTTCGATGGCACCGACGATGCGGTCGTGACTGTGGCGGTTCTGACCGAAGACGATGACGGCGGGGCGGGCACAGCCAGCACTGACGTGACCGTCAACAACGTGGCTCCGACCGTGGTGGCGGGGGCGGATCAGGTGATCGACGAGAACGATATGATCACCCTTGCGGCCACCTTCACCGATCCCGGCACGCTCGACACGCATGTGGTGTCGGTCGACTGGGGGGATGGCTCTGCGGCGGGCTCCGGCCTGACGGGCAGCCACACCTATCTCGATGACGGTGTCTATACCGTGACCGTAACGGTGACGGATGACGACGGAGGCATTGGCGACGATACGCTGACTGTGACCGTCAACAACGTGGCTCCGACCGTGGTGGCGGGGGCGGATCAGGTGATCGACGAGAACGATATGATCACCCTTGCGGCCACCTTCACCGATCCCGGCACGCTCGACACGCATGTGGTGTCGGTCGACTGGGGGGATGGCTCTGCGGCGGGCTCCGGCCTGACGGGCAGCCACACCTATCTCGATGACGGTGTCTATACCGTGACCGTAACGGTGACGGATGACGACGGAGGCATTGGCGACGATACGCTGACTGTGACCGTCAACAACGTGGCTCCGACCGTGGTGGCGGGGGCGGATCAGGTGATCGACGAGAACGATATGATCACCCTTGCGGCCACCTTTACCGATCCCGGCACGCTCGACACGCATGTGGTGTCGGTCGACTGGGGCGATGGCTCTGCGGCAGGTTCCGGCCTGACGGACAGCCACACCTATCTCGATGACGGTGTCTATACCGTGACCGTAACGGTGACGGATGACGACGGAGGCATTGGCGACGATACGCTGACTGTGACCGTCAACAACGTGGCTCCGACCGTGGTGGCGGGGGCGGATCAGGTGATCGACGAGAACGACATGATCACCCTTGCGGCCACCTTCACCGATCCCGGCACGCTCGACACGCATACTGTGTCGGTCGACTGGGGCGACGGCTCTGCGGCGGGCTCGGGCCTGACGGACAGCCATACCTATCTCGATGACGGTGTCTATACCGTGACCGTGACGGTGACGGACGACGACGGTGGCATTGGCGACGATACGCTGATCGTGACCGTCAACAACGTGGCTCCGACCGTGGTGGCGGGGGCGGATCAGGTGATCGACGAGAACGACATGATCACCCTTGCGGCCACCTTCACCGATCCCGGCACGCTCGACACGCATGTTGTGTCGGTCGACTGGGGCGACGGCTCTGCGGCGGGCTCGGGCCTGACCGACAGCCATACCTACACCGACAACGGCACCTATATCGTGACCGTGACGGTGACCGACGATGATGGTGGCGTGGGCGATGACAGCCTCACCGTGACCGTCAACAACGTGGCACCGATGGCACTGGCCGGCGGACCCTATACGGTGAACGAGACGCAGGACGTCGCGCTCGCCGGATCGGGCTCTGACGTGTCGCCGGACGATACGCTGACCTTCGCTTGGGACCTCGACAACAATGGCAGCTTTGAAATCGCCGGGGCCACCCCGACGTTCAGCGCGGCTATCATTGACGGGATCGCGGGCGGCACCGTTCTCTCGGTTGCGCTTCAAGTGACCGACGATGACGGTGGTGTGACGGTCGACGGGACCACGGTGACGGTGCTCAATCTGGCACCAACAGCGGTGGCCGGCGGCGATCAGGTGCTGGAATGCGAAGCCGACAGTATGGCCTTGGCCACGCTCGATGGGTCCGGATCGTTTGATCCCTTCGTGGGCGACATGCTCAGCCACGCCTGGACCGGACCGTTCGGCAACGCCTCTGGCGTGAGCCCTGCGGTGCAGATGCCGCTGGGTGTCAGCACGGTCAGCCTGACAGTGACCGACGACGATGGCGGTGTCAGCATGGTCAGCACTGTGGGCATCACGGTTGAGGACACCATCGCACCGGTGGTGACAGCCGATGTCAGCCGCGTTCTGAGCGGGTCTGGCAAAGAGAGCAACGACGTGCTGATCAGCTATGGGTACGCCGAGTCTTGCGACGTTGCGCCTGCGGTGACGGCGGTTCTGGAGATGGGCGATTGTACCCAGACCATAGCGGTGGCCGACGGTGAAACCGTGCAGTTCAAGGTCCGTGCGGGCCGCGCCTGTAAGGTTGCGCAGGACGACAGTGGCATGTGGGAGGTTCAGGCCGAAAGCATGACGCTGGTTGTGACGGTTGTTGATGAAAGCGGCAATGTCGGCACCGCGAGCGCGATTGCTCCGGACCGTGCCAGCCCGTCGAGCAGTGATCAGAACAACGGCTTTGGCAATGGCGATCAGGATCCTCCGGGCAACTCGGCCTGCAACAATAATGCCGAGAATGCTGATTTCTGTGCGGAGGAGGACGACATGGCGATGGCCGACGACGGCGGATCTTCATCCGGCGGCAACGGCAAGGGTAAGGGCAAAAAGAAATAGCCTGACCTGACCTTGCAGGGCGGCCCCCGCCCTGCGCCCCAAACATCACAGAGGCCCGCATTCGCCGGGCCTCTGTTTTTTCGTGCGGATTTAGGCGCGCTGCGTTACAGCCTGTCAGCCCGCCGGTTTGCCCGAGGAAGTGACGGCCTCATGCCGTTCCGGGCCGTGGCAATCCCGCGTGCTGCGCTGCAAAGTCACCCAGTCGCCGCGCGACATCTTCGGTGGGCAGGGCGGTCTTGCGGGCGTTGAGATCCATATGCAGCAACAGCGTCTCGACCGTGGCGGCCAGAGCGCCGTCCGCCTTGGCGAGACGGTGAAGCAGATGCATCTTTTTGCCCGCCCCGGCCAGCACCTGCGTGGTGACCGTCAGCGTTTCACCGGCCAGCACCTCATGCAGGTACTGCACGTTGTTCTGCACGGTGAAATAGCTGCCACCCGACGCGATATACGCACCATCGCAGCCGATCATCTCCATAAAGCGATCCGTGGCCTGCGCCGACACCTCGACATAATGCGCCTCGTTCATGTGACCGTTGTAATCGGTCCAGCTTTGCGGCACGACGCGGTCCACCGTCACCGGCAGATCCTGCGGGGCCGGGTCGGGCAGGGTGGCCTCATGCGCGAGGATCGTGCCACCCGCGCCACTACCGGATTTGCGCAACGCGCGCATCATGCCCACCAGATTGTCATCGCGCAGCCGTTCGAGCGCGCGGATCGATAGATGCCCCGATTGCGCGTCCGATTGCCCGGCGATCAGATCGACCAACTCGGGCGTGAACTCGGGCACATCCATCAGCTTGGTCCAGGGCCATTCCAGCGCCGGACCGAACTGTTCCATAAAGTGCGCCATCCCCGCCTCGCCGCCAGCAATCCGGTAGGTTTCGAACAGGCCCATTTGCGCCCAGCGAAGGCCAAATCCCATGCGGATCGCTTCGTCGATTTCCTCGGTGGTGGCGACGCCGTCCTTGACCAGCCACAGGCTCTCGCGCCAGACCGCTTCAAGCAGGCGGTCGGCGATATGGGCGTCGATTTCCTTGCGCAGGGTCAGGGGATACATGCCGATGCCGCGCAGGATGTCGGCGGCGCGGGCGCAGTGATCGGCTTCGCCCACCAGCTCGACGAGCGGCAAAAGATAGACCGGATTGAACGGATGCGCGACGATCACCCGCGCGCCTTTCGCCGTCAGTTCCGAGGGCTTGAAGCCGGAGGTCGATGAGCCGATGACGGCGGTGTCGGGGGCAAGGCGGGTGAGGTCGGCGTGGACCTTGTGCTTAAGTTCCAGCCGCTCGGGCACGCTTTCCTGCACCCAATCGGCCCCCGCCAAAGCGCTGGCGAGATCGTCATGAAACTGCAACTGTCCCTCTGCGGGCAGCGCCTTGTCATACAGCGCAGGCAGGGCGCGGCGGGCGTTGTCCAGCACTTCGCCAACCTTGCGCGTGGCCTCGGGGTCGGGGTCGAACATCGCCACGTCCCAGCCATTGAGCAGAAACCGCGCGGCCCAGCCGCCGCCGATCACACCGCCGCCGACAATCGCCGCCTTCATGCCGCACCGCCTTTCGGCGCGCGCTTCACCAGCCCCAGTTTTTCGCGCACCTCTGCCGGGCCGATCACTTTGGCCCCCATGTTTTCCACCACGCTCACCGCCCGTTCGACCAGTTGCGCATTGGTCGCCAAAACGCCTTTGTCGAGGAACAGATTGTCCTCTAACCCGACGCGCACATTGCCGCCCGCCAGCACCGAGGCCGCCGCATACGGCATCTGATCGCGGCCAAGCGAAAACGCCGACCACGTCCAATCCTCGGGCACGTTATTGACCATTGCCATCAAAGTGTTGAGGTCATTCGGCGCGCCCCACGGCACGCCCATACACAGCTGCACCAGCGCGTGCGGGGCCAACGTGCCCTCGCGCACCAGCTCTTTGGCGAACCACAGATGGCCGGTGTCAAACGCCTCGATCTCGGGCTTCACGCCAAGTTCGGTCATCATCGCGCCCATCGCGCGCAGCATGCCCGGCGTGTTGGTCATCACATAATCGGCCTCGGCGAAATTCATCGTGCCGCAATCGAGCGTACAGATCTCGGGCAGGCACGCGGCCACATGCGCCATGCGTTCGGCGGCCCCGATCATATCGGTCGCCTGCGCGTTCAGCGGCAAGGGCGCGTCGGGCGACCCAAACACCATATCGCCGCCCATCCCGGCGGTCAGGTTCAGCACCACATCAACATCCGCCGCGCGAATGCGATCCGTCACCTCGCGGTAGAGGTCAAGCCGGCGCGACGGCGCGCCGCTTTCGGGGTCGCGCACATGGCAATGCACCACGGCGGCCCCGGCTTTGGCGGCGTCAATCGCGCTGTCGGCGATCTGTTGCGGCGAGCGCGGCACATGGGGCGAGCGGTCCTGCGTGCCGCCCGATCCGGTCACAGCGCAGGTGATAAAGACGTTGCGGTTCATCGTCAGTGGCATTCAGCTTCCTTTCTGTCGCGTCTTGCGGGCGCAAAACCGGTGCACCTTTGGGCTGAGAACACTCATTTCCCTGTCCACACCGGGTCACGTTTCTCGGCAAAGGCGCGCGCGCCTTCCTTTTGATCCTCAGAACGATAGAGCGTTTCCACCGTGGCAAACTGGCTCTTGGTGATGCGGTTCATCGCGTCCTGAAACTTCATATCCTCGGCTTCGCGCACCACTTCCTTGATCGCGGCCTGCACCAAGGGCGGACCGGCGGCAAGCAGGTCGGCAAGCTTGCGCGCCTCGGCCAGCAGATCGGCGGCGGGATAGACATGGTTGATCAGCCCCCAGCGCGCCGCCTCTTCGGTATCAATCCAGCGCCCGGTCAGCAGCATCTCCATCGCGATGTGATAGGGGATGCGCTTGGGCAGCTTGACGCTGGCGGCATCGGCCACGGTGCCCGAACGGATCTCTGGCAGGGCAAAGCTGGCATGATCCGCGGCAAGGATAATGTCCGCCGACAGCGCCAGTTCCAGCCCGCCGCCACAGCAGATGCCGTTGACGGCGGCAATCACCGGCTTGTTCAATCCGCGCAATTCCTGCAACCCGCCAAAGCCGCCAACGCCGTAATCACCATCCACCGCATCGCCCTCGGCGGCGGCTTTCAGATCCCACCCGGGGCAGAAAAACTTTTCGCCCGCGCCGGTCAGGATCGCCACCCGCAGGTCGGGGTCATCGCGGAAATCGGCAAAGACCGCGCCCATGATGCGGCTGGTGGCCAGATCGATGGCATTGGCCTTGGGCCGGTCAAGCGTGACCTCAAGCACATGGCCGCGCCGCTGGGTCTTGATCGGGGTGTCTGTCATGTCGGGTCTCCGGTTCGGATCAAGGCATCCGCCACCGTCGCGCCCAAGGGGCCGCACATCAGCGGATTGATTTCAATTTCCTGCGGCAAGGCCTGGGCCACATAGGCCTGTAGCGCCATCACCGCGTCAAGCACGGCATCGATATTCGCCGGGGCCGCGCCGCGATAGCCGTTGAGCACGGGCGCGACACGCAGGCTTTGCAGGGCATGTTCGACGTCGCCGCGCGAGGCTGGAACCAACAGGGTGGCGCTGTCGTTCATCAGCTCGGTCAAGGTGCCCCCGGCGGCCAGCGTCAGCACATAGCCATGCGCCGGGTCGGCCACGACGCCGATCAAAAGTTCGGCCACGGTGCCGGTGATCATCGCCTCAACCAACACGCGTTTCGTGGGCATGGCATGGGCAGCGCGGGCCACATCCTCAGCGCAAGTCAACCCCAGCGCAACCGCTCCGGCCTCGGTCTTGTGGGCGATGCCTTCGCCCTTGAGCACCACGGGAAAGCCGATCTGCGCCGCCGCCTGCGCCGCCTCCTCAGGGCTGTTGGCACGAACCGAGCGCGGCACCTTAAGCCCGGCCCGGGCCAGCGCCGCCTTCGCCTCGGCCTCGCTCAACACCTGCCCGGCACCGGGGGCAGGGGGCAGGAGCAGCGGCCCCGGCGGCGTTTTGGGCGCTGGCAAAACCGTGGCCGCCAGCGCCGCAATCGCCTCGTCCATCCCGGCAAACGGCACGATCCCCAGGGCCACCAATCGCGTGGCGATGGCCTCGGGCATGGTCTCGGCCAAGGACGACACGATGGCCATTGGCCGCCCGGTGGCCGCCTTGGTGCGCACCACGGCCTCGATCACCGGCTCCCAGGCGCTTGGATCACAACGATCCGACCGGGGGAAATCAAGCACCACACAGCCAAGCGCCACATCGCCTTGCATCATGGCGCTGAAACAGGCGGTCATCGCTGCAACATCGCCCCAGATGTAAGTGTGATAATCCAACGGGTTGGCCAGCGCGACGCGCGGCCCCAACGCTGCCTTCAGCGCCTTAGTCTGCGCCCCGTCCAAGGCGGGAAACACGACACCCGAACCATGCGCCAGATCCGCCATCAGGCTGGCCTCACCGCCTGAACAGGAGAGCGAAGCGATGCGGTTGGACGTCGGTTTGCCCGCCACATGCAGCAGCTTGAGCGTTTCCAGCAGCACCGGCAACGTGGCAACCTGCGCCACCCGCAAACGCCGCAGCAGGGCCGCCGCGCCTGCATCGCTGCCCGCAAGCGACGCGGTGTGCGAAATCGTGGCGGCGCGCGCCTGATCCGACCGCCCGATCTTGAGCGCGACGATGGGTTTGCCGTGCATAGCCGCCTCTTCCGCCAGCGCCTCAAACCCGCGCAAATCATCGATGCCCTCGATATGCAGCCCCAGCGCCGTCACCCGATCATCGCGCAACAGCGCGCGCGCGACCTCCGACAATCCGGTCTGCGCCTGATTGCCCACAGTCACCACATAGGCAATCGGCAGGCCGCGCGCCTGCATTGTCAGATTGAGCGCGATGTTCGACGATTGCGTCACCAGCGCCACGCCGCGTTCGACCCGCACACCGCCATGCTGATCGGGCCAAAGCGCCGCCCCGTCGAGGTAATTCACGAAACCATAGCAGTTGGGGCCAAGCAGCGTCATCTCGCCCGCCGCCGCCAACAGCGCCGCCTGTTTCGCCGCGCCATCCGCCGTCTCCGCCTGCGCCTCGCGGAACCCCGAGGCAAAGCACACCGCCCCCCCCGCGCCGCGCGCCGCCAAAGCGCGCACCACGTCAATCGTCAGGTCACGGTTTACCCCGATAAAGGCCGCGTCCGGCGCACCGGGCAGGGCGGCGACATCACGGTAGGCGTGCACCCCGGCCAGCGCGGTGCGCGCGGGATGAACTGGCCAGATTTCGCCCGAAAAGCCAATCTTGCG
Organism: Marinovum sedimenti; assembly: GCF_054052205.1. Lineage (NCBI taxonomy): Bacteria > Pseudomonadati > Pseudomonadota > Alphaproteobacteria > Rhodobacterales > Roseobacteraceae > Marinovum > Marinovum sedimenti. Next base: position 212,160 of record NZ_JBSWBT010000002.1, on the reverse strand, counting down.
GCATTGTTCGATGACATTTTCACACCACGTCCCGCCGCCGATCACAGCAATGGACTGTGGGCGCAGCAGCCGCTCCAGCCCCGACATCACGCCCCCATTGGCCGCAGCAAATCGCGGCTGATGATGTGGCGCTGGATCTCGCTGGTGCCGTCCCAGATCCGTTCGACCCGCGCATCGCGCCAGAACCGCTCAATCGGGAAATCATCCATCAGCCCCATGCCGCCGAAAATCTGCAACGTGGTGTCTGTCACCCGCGCCAACATCTCTGAGGCGTAGAGCTTGGCGCTGGCAATCTCGCGGTTGGCCGGCAGCCCCTGATCCAACCGCCACGCCGCTGCCAGCGTAAGCCAATCGGCGGCGTCAATCTCGGTGATCATATCGGCGATCTGAAAGCTGACGCCCTGAAACTTGCCAATCGGCTGGCCAAATTGCTTGCGCTCGGCGGCATAGTCCAGCGCCAGATCGAAACAGCGCCGCGCCCGCCCGATACAGAAGGCCGCAACGGTGAGCCGGGTGGCATAAAGCCAGGTGTTCATCACCTCAAATCCGCCATCAACCTCACCCAGAACCTGCGCGTCAGGCAGGCGGCAACTGTCGAAATCAAGGATGTAATTGCGATAGCCGCGATGGCTGACCGAGCGGTATCCCTCGCGCACGTCAAACCCCGGCGTGCCCCGATCAACCAGAAATGTGGTGATCCGTTTCTTTGGCCCGCGCGGCGTGTCATCCACCCCGGTGGCAATGAAAACAATAAAGAAATCAGCGTGTTCCGCGCCAGAGATAAAGTGCTTGGAGCCATTCACCACCCAGTCGCCACCGTCGCGCACCGCCGTGCATTTCATGCCGCGTACATCCGATCCGGCATCGGGTTCGGTCATCGCCAGCGCGTCCATCTTCTCGCCGCGCACCGCCGGGAGCAGATACCGGTCGCGCTGCTCGCCTTCGCAGGCCATCAGGATGTTTTGGGGCCGCCCAAAGAAATGCGTAAGCGCCATCGACCCGCGCCCCAGCTCGCGCTCCACCAGCGTAAAATCAAGATGGCTGAGGCCCGCGCCGCCGACCTCTTCGGGGAAATTACAGGCGTAAAACCCCAGATCGATGCACTTGCGCTTGATCGCGTCGCCAAGCTCCGGCGACACCTGACCGCTGCGCTCGACCTCGGCCTCATGCGGGTAAATCTCGTTTTCAACAAAGCTGCGGACGGTCGTGACAATCATTTCCTGTTCTTGGCTCAGTCCAAAATGCATCGCGTGCGTCCTTCTTTGTTTGGCCCATTGGTAGCTGGCTTGACGGGCGACATCATGCTGATTTAGACAGGAATCATGCGGAAATGGACACGCGCCCCCTTAGAAACCCAGAACGTTGCGGTGCTGTTGTTTCCGCGGTTTTCGAACCTGTGCCTCGCCAATGCTGTCGAACCGATGCGCGCGGCGAACGAGCTTCTCATGCGCGAGGCGTATCGCTGGAGTTTCGTGACGCTGGACGGCGCGCCAGTGGAGTCCTCGAGTGGCCTGCCGGTTCTGCCCAATTGCCCGCTGCGCGATCACCCCGGCGGCGCGTTTCTGTTCGTTCTGTCCAGTTACGACGTGCGCGCGCATGCGACCCCGGCCGTGAACACGGCGCTTTCGGCGGCGGCAAAGCGGTTTGACTGCGTGGTCGGCATGGACACCGGGGCCTGGCTTATGGCGCAGGCCGGGCTGTTGGACGGGGCGCAGGCGACCATCCATTGGGCGGAAATAACGGCGTTCTCGGAACGCTTTGATACGGTCGATGCCCTGTCGGACCGGGTGGTGATCAGTGGCAACCGGGTTACGTCGGGCGGTGCGATGGCAGCCTTTGACACGGTGCTCGAGATGATCCGGCGGGACCACGGCGCAGCGCTGCACCTCGAGGTCTCGGCGTTTTTCCTGCACCGCTCCGCCGAACCTCCGTCTCACAATCCGTGGCAGCCCCGCGGCTCGCCGCTTGTCGAACGGGGGATTGCGTTGATGTCGGCGAATATCGAAACGCCGCTGTCCATCGGGCAGTTGGCCACGCATTTGCAGACAACGCAAAGAAGCCTGACACGAGCGTTTCAGGCCGAATTCGGTGCCGCGCCCAAAGCGGTTTACAAATGGTTGCGACTGGCCGCCGCCCGCCGATATGCGCAACAGTCGGACTATTCGATCACCGAGATTGCCCTGCGCTGTGGCTATGGCAACGCGGCTGCGATGACCCGTGCCTTCGTTGCACAATACGGTCGTCCCCCGCGCTCATTTCGCGCGTGATACCGTCGGGATTTCGGGCGTCACGCAAGCGGTTTTTGGCTGCGTGAAACGCCCCGTTCGCTGTATCTTTAACGTGCGTGTCGGGATCTGAAATCCGCTCTAGTTTGCAATCTAGCGGTTGAGTGAGGCTGGTGAAGTTCGCCTTACACCCTTTACAAGTGTGCAGGTTCGTGAGCCGAAACTCTGAGAATCGTGCAGCTCCTCGCGTCCAGCATCGTGCCCGAAAAGCCCGTGCCTCCGCAATTATATCGTCAAGAATCTGTCAATTTGACCATCGAATGGTCCGGTCGCCACACGAATCAGTTAAAAATTGAATCCATCGCCACGTAACTCTTGCAATTCTACGCAGTCTTCAAATCAATTTTTGACAACCCTAGGGATGATTCGGATGGTGAAATGTGACGAACATCACTGGTCAATCCCAATACAGAAAAGATTCCGTACAATTTTTCAGCAGTTCCCGTGCTTAACTTCCTCACATTCGCGTGTGCGGACGCACCTGAGCTTTTGTTCATATTCCATTTTTACTGTGCCCAACGTTCCGCGCCCCAACCCGCCCAACTGAGCAGGGCGGCTGCATCAAGTGCTCTAGTCTGCGGAGGAGACGTTCATGACCGGTACGAAGCGACTATCGAAATCCATAGTGCTCGGGGGGATGTTGTACAGCATCACGGCCTTGGGCGCATTTGCTGCTGACGAGGCGGCGGTGACAGCCGTCAAGTCGGGGGCGAGCTGCCCCGGTTGCGATTTGACCGGTGCGAAGCTCACGACGCTGCAAGGTATCAAGCTCGATTTCAGCTTCATCGATTTGTCCGGCGGCGATCTCTATCGTGCTGTTTTGCCAGAGGCCAATTTCGCGGGGGCGATTTTGACGGACGTCAACCTTAACAATTCAAACCTCAGTAACGCTGAATTTCAGGGCGCGATGCTGCAGGGCGCAAGCCTCGTTGGCGCGAACCTATTGGGGGCCTCGCTCGGCGGGGCCATAACCGACGAATTAACCCTCACCGATGAATCAACGACCTGCCCCGATGGGACAGCAGGTCCTTGCCAATTCTAGGAGCACTCTCATGATCAGTTCACGACACATGATGCACCGCTTTGGTCAGGGCCTTCGCGCGCTGGCCTTTGCCGGTGCCGCACTGCTGCCGGCGATGGCCGCGGCGCAAGACGAACCAACCGAAGTCCGCCTGAGTTCGCTTGACATTGGTCAGTGCAGTTCCGGTGCCACGTATTCCCTCGATATCGACGGGGTCGCACTCGGCAACGCGTCGATCACCGGGGCTTGCTCTTGCGCGGCAACCTCTTACACGCCGCTGACGGTGACGAATTCTGCGCTGTTGTCGCAGATCACCGCGCCTGCAAATGAAAATACCATTTCCGTGACGCAGAACAATTTCACTTATGTGAGCTGGGTCAAAGTGGACGTGGTCCGCCCGAGTGGCACAGACAGCCGGTGTCTGTTTGGGGACTGCAGCAACACCAACGCCTGCTCGTATTCCTCTGGCGCGGACCGCACATGGACATCCGCGCCGCCCGATCTTGACGGCGATGGTGATCCTGATTTCAGTGATCCCGATGATGACAATGATGGCGTCATCGATACCGCGGACAACTGTCCGCTAAACGCAAACGCCGATCAGGCGGACTCAGATGGCAACGGCACTGGCGATATCTGCCAACCAACCGTTATTGCCGTCCCTTGGCTGGGAAATCCTAACCTGCCTCACCAAGTGATATCCGGCGAGGCGCTCACGCTTCAGGCCGCCGCTATGGCATCGTCTGGCGAAAGTGCTTCCTTGGCCTCGGCTACCTGGGATCCGGGTGACGGGTCTGGACCGCAAGCCGTTTCCATCTCCGAGGCGCGAGCGTTGGAATTGAGCCACACGTATACTGGGTCAGTTGGGCAACCGTTTACCGCAATTATCGAAGCTGTCGATACCGCTGGGAACGTCTATACCGATACATTCCGTGTGGCGATTGCACCGAACACTCTGGACACGCAGTCAAACATGGCACGCGACCACGCGCTGTGGAGCCTTCATAAGGAAGCCGTCGTTAACGGCAACAGTATGAATTGGGTCAACACGTCTTCGCAATATCCCGTCGCAGCAACTGCATCTGCGGTCCAAGCCTTCGCGGTGAACGGCCATACCGAGTATGGCGACGCGACAGAGGACCCCTATGTCAACAATGTGCGCGGCGGCTTGAACTATCTCTTCGACGCGCTTCTGACGCGGACTCCCGGTCTGCAGGGTGGCAACGATCCTGATGCGAACGGCAATGGTATCGCATATGGGTTGATAAATACCGCCAACAACGGCGACGGCGACCATGAAGTCTATATCATGGGCCAGGTGATCGACGCGGTCATCGCGGCCGGACAAGAGACCTCGATTGCCACAGCAGGCAATGCCGATGTTGCCGGGCGTCAGTTTGTCGATATCGTTCAGGACATGCTGGATGGCTATAGCTACGGTGCCAGCGATTCCAGTGTGACAGGCGCTTGGCACTATACCTTTGCGCAAGGCGACCAGCGGTCGGCTTCGCCAGATTCGTCGTCCTCACATTGGTGGGCGATCGGTGTACTGGCTGCCGAAACCTGGGGGCTGGACGCGCCGCAATGGCTGAAGGACCAGAACTGGTCGAGCGCCATTCCCAATTGGCAAGCCTATCCTCCTGCCAACGGCGTTGGTGGTGCCCCGGCCGGAAACGAATGCAAATGCGGCTATACGTCTTCGACCCAGTTGCTGTGGGACAATGGTTATAACACCACCCCGGCCTGTCTGATCATGATGAACGCGGATGACATTCCGGCCTCGAATGATCGGTTCCAATGTGCGGCCAAGGTTATGGCGCGCGATTGGGCCAATTATGATGGCAACTTCTATGCCATGTACCAACTTGCCAAAGCCATGCGCACCGCGATTGGCGATGACGGCACCACCGAACCGATCGACATGACCGCGGGCACATTCAACTGGGAGGAAACCTTTACCCAGTACCTCGTGGACAATCAGAATGCGGATGGGTCGTTTACACCCGCGGGGGGCTACACGACCTCAAACTATACCGGGGCGGGGCTTGGCACGGCGTGGGGCGCAATCATCCTTTCGCCGCAACTGTTCGAGCAGGGGCCGATTGCCGCCTGTACCTCGGATCCGCAGGTTGCGGGGCTCAATGCCAATGTCGACTTTGACGGCAGCGGGTCAAGCCATCCTGACGCCGACAAGGCCATCACCACCTACTCTTGGGATCTTGATGGGGATGGCACCTTTGGCGACGCCACCGGCACCACCGCAAGCGCATCTTATGGCGCGGTCGGTGTGGTCAACGTGCAGCTGCGCGTGACCGATGATGGTGGCCTTACGGACACCACGACCTGTCCGGTCGAGGTGACCGATCTCGATCTGCCGCCGAACGCCAATATGGTGGTGCAAGGGGCGCAGAACGGGCAGATCTGCCTCGGCGATACCGTCATTCTTGACGGCACGACCTCGTCCGATGCGGAATCGGCGCTGGTGTCCTATGAGTGGGATTACTCCGCACCGATCACCTTCTCGCCGGCGGATGCCTCTGGCGATACGGTGAACGCAACCGCGGCCTTCGGGGCGCTTGGCACCTATGATATCGCGCTTCGGGTCACCGACAGCGATACCATTCCCAAGACCAACACCGAGTTCCGCACCCTCACTGTGATCGAAGCCACAAATCCGATTTGTAATCAGGCACCTGATGCCGTTGCAGGCGGGCCTTACAGTGGTGACGAAGGCAGCATGGTGGCGCTTGACGCCGGGGCGAGTTCCGACCCGGATGGCGATGCGATCACCTTTGTCTGGGACCTCGACAACGACGGTCAGTTCGACGATGCAACCGGAGCTGCGGCGATGTTTGACGCCTCGGCAGTAGATGCACCGGCGGGCGGCTCGGCCTTCCTGGTGGCGGTCGAAGTGACCGATGCCAAGGGTCTGGCAAGCGTGGCCAATTCTTCGATCACGATCCACAACGTAGACCCCGAGGCAGACGCCAACGGACCCTACAGCGTGGACGAAGGCAGCAGTGTCGATCTAATGGCTTCCGGCAGCGATGCCGCGCCCGCAGACGAAGCCGCACTGACCTTTGCTTGGGACCTCGACAATGACGGCACCTATGAGGCCGTTGGCCAAACCGTGAACTTCGATGGCATCGACGATGCGGTCGTGACTGTGGCGGTTCTGACCGAAGACGATGACGGCGGGGCGGGCACAACCAGCACCACCGTGACCGTCAACAATGTGGCTCCGACCGTGGTGGCGGGGGCCGATCAGGTGATCGACGAGAACGATATGATCACCCTTGCGGCCTCCTTCACCGATCCCGGCACGCTCGACACCCACACGGTGTCGGTCGACTGGGGCGATGGGTCGGCGGCGGGTTCCGGCCTGACCGACAGCCACACCTACACCGACAACGGCATCTATACTGTGACCGTGTCGGTGACCGATGACGATGGCGACGTGGGCGACGACACCCTCACCGTGACCGTCAACAACGTGGCGCCGATGGCAATGGCCGGCGGACCCTATATGGTGAACGAGACGCAAGACGTCGCGCTGGCCGGAACGGGCTCTGACGTGTCGCCGGACGATACGCTGACCTACGCCTGGGATCTCGACAACGACGGCAGCTTTGAAACCGCCGGGGCCACCCCGACGTTCAGCGCAGCCATCATTGACGGGATCGCGGGCGGCACTGTTCTCTCGGTTGCGCTTCAAGTGACCGACGATGACGGTGGTGTGACGGTCGACACGACCACGGTGACGGTGCTCAATCTGGCACCAACAGCGGTGGCCGGTGCCGATCAGGTGCTGGAATGCGAAGCCGACAGCATGGCCTTGGCCACGCTCGATGGGTCTGGATCGTTTGATCCCTTCGTGGGCGACATGCTTAGCCACGCCTGGACCGGACCGTTCGGCAACGCCTCTGGCGTGAACCCTGCGGTGCAGATGCCGCTTGGTGTCAGCATGGTCAGCCTGACAGTGACCGACGACGATGGCGGTGTCAGCATGGTCAGCACTGTGGGCATCACGGTTGAGGACACCATCGCACCGGTGGTGACAGCGGCCTTCGATCCCTTCGTCGACTACAAAGGCAAGGAGAAAAAGGAACTCGTGGTAAACTTCTCCGCCGCGGATTCCTGTGATCCTGCCGTGGTGGTCAGCGCCGTGCTCCAGATCGGCGAATGTGTTGATCCGGTTGCGGTCAGCACCGGCCAGGTTGTCAAGTTCAAGGGCAAGAAGTCCAAGGACGGCAGCAAATATGCCGAGAAAGCGGCAGAGTACCGGGCCAAGTACGACGAGACCGGCAAGCAGAGCTACCTCGAGAAAGCCGAGGAGTATGAAGCGAAAGCCGCCGAGAAGGACTCCAAGTACAACTCGGGCAAGTACTGCGACGTGAAGGTTAAGGATGATGGAACGTGGGAAGTCAAAAGCACGAGCCTGACCCTGATCGTGACGGCGGTGGACGAATCCGGCAACGTCGGAACGGCCTCAGCCATCGCACCGTCAAAGTACGACGATGACGATGACGACGACGACAACAAGGGCAAGAATAACGGCCACGGCAACGGAGATCAGGACGCCCCTGGCAACTCTGCTTGCAACAACAATGCCGAAAATGCCCAAGATTGCGATGACGACGAAGAAGACTTCGCAATGGTTGACGACGACGATGACGATGATGACGACGACGATGACAAGAAGGGCAAAGGTAAGAAGAAGGGCAAAAAGAAATAGCCTGACCTGACCTTGCAGGGCGGCCCCCGCCCTGCGTCCCAAACATCACAGAGGCCCGCATTCGCCGGGCCTCTGTTTCTGTCTCAGGTGCCGGAGGTTTAGAACGCGATGCTACGGACGACCCGAACGGATTTTACCCTGTACCTGACGTTGACACCGCTCTGCGCCGTGGCAATCGCCGGGGCCTTTCGCGCGGTCGCTTCGGGCCTGTCCGCCCCCGATGTCTGGGGTCTGTCGGCACTGTTGGCTTGGGCCGTCGCGGCCCTCGCCCGTCCGATATATCCGCCGCCGGGCGGCAAGCCGGCCCTTTTGCGCGCACTCTCCGCAGGCCTCTCACTGGTCGCTGCTTTGATCGTGCTTGAGGCTCTGCCGCCCGTCGCGATCCTGATGCGGCTGTGCGCCGTGGTCTTGTTGATCGCGCTGATCGCGGATCTCGCCGCCTGCCTGCCCCGCAAGGGGCAAACCCCGGCCATGGCGCTCTTTGTGCTTGTTCTGGCGCTGGCGACCGCACCAATCTGGGCGGGGCCGTTTTTGGTCCAGTCGCCCATCGCGATGAACGCCGCCGTCGCCCTCAATCCTTTGGCGCATCTTTGGGTGCAGGCCGATGTCGATCCGTTCCGCACCGGTCTGTTTTATGGCCGCACGCCGATTGGCGACATGCGCTATACCCTGCCGGATAAAAATGCCGTGCTGGCGGTTCAGTTAGCAGTTGCCGCAGGGCTTTGGGCGGGCCTAAGCTTGTCCCGCCGGACCACGATGAAATTCACGATATCAGGGACATAGAATGATCTTTAGCCACGCCCGAGCGGCCATGCTCACCCTCACCCTGACGGGTTTCACCGCCACCGGCGCCGCGCCACTTCTGGCGCAGGACATCGACCCCGGATTGAAGCAAGAGGCCGAGGCCGCAGTCGACAGCGGGCTCGATTATCTGCGCGGCCAGCAGGGGGAAAACGGCGCCTATCTCGACAGTGTCGGGGTGACGGCGCTGGTGCTCAACGCTTTTGTCACCCAGCCCGGCGGCACCGATCAGAGCGCGCCACTGGTGCAAAACGCCACCGCCTATCTGCTCAGTCAGGTGCAAAAGGACGGCTCGATCACCGAGAGCATTCAGAACCGCAATTACAACACCGCCACCGCAGTGACCGCGCTTTCGGCGCTTGATGATCCGGCGGTGGCCGAGGCGATTGCCGGCGCGCGCGGCTTCCTCGGGCACCTGCAACTGAGCGAAGCCAATGATTATCCGGCGGACCATCCGTATTACGGCGGCATCGGCTATGGCGGCGATGAACGCCCCGACCTGTCCAACATCTATTACGCGCTCGAAGCGCTGGAGGCCGCTGGCGTGCCCGACGATGATCCGGTGGTGCAACGCGCGATGCAGTTTGTGTCGCGCTCGCAGAACAACTCGGAAACCAACGATCAGGCTTGGGCGGGCAATGACGGCGGCTTTACCTATATGCCCGGCGAAAGCGAACATGCGGGCACCGGCAGCTATGGCGGCATGACCCATGTCGGGTTGATCTCGCTGATTTACGCCGGGGCCGACAAAAGCGATCCGCGGGTGCAGGCGGCCTATGACTGGATTCGCGCCAATTACACTGTCGAGACCAACCCCGGCACCGTCGATGATCAGGGGCTATTCTTTTACTACGAGGCGTTTTCGAAAAGCATGACCGCGTATGGCGAAACCACTGTGACCGACACTGCCGGGGTGGCGCACAATTGGCGCGATGATCTGGCCGGTCAGATCGTGTCGATTCAAGGCGACGATGGCGCATGGGTCAACACCAGCCCGCGGTGGTGGGAAGGGTTAAAGCCGCTGGTGACAGCGCGGGCGATCAACGCCTTGAACCTGACGCTGACACCCTGATCCGGGATCGCTGTGATCCGTCAGATCGGGCGAAACGCGCTTGCGGCGCTGGTGGCTGTCTTGGTGATGGCTGTCTTGATGGTGGCAGTCCTGACGATGGCTGGCGCGGCGCAGGCGCAATCGGTCGAGGTTGATCTGCGGGCGGCCTGGGGGGGCTTTGCTGCCCAGAACCGCTTTTCCGAGATCGAGGTCGGGGTGAGTGCGGCGGTTTCGATGCCAGTGACACTCGATTTTCCAGAGGCTGCCGTCGCGATACGCGCGCATCTGCGCACCCGCGCGGGCGAACGGGTGGCGGTGGCGATCCCCTACGCCGTGGCCGGTCCGGCGGATGTGCTGTGGCGCTTGTCGTCCGAGGGGCGCGTGCTGGCCGAGGGCCGGGCGCAGGTGTTTGGCGATGTCGACGGCGGGCAACGCAGCTTTGATCTGACCGGGGTCGGCGGTGCAACGCGCCTTCCTGCCGCCGCCCTGCCGCAGACGGCGATGGCCTATGACACAGTCGAGAGGCTGATCGTCACACAGTCCGATTTGCGCAGGCTCGGGGCGGCGCAGATGACGGCACTGGAGGGGTTTTTGCAACGCTGCGGTGCCTTGACGATCGCCGAGGCCAACCCCGCAGTCTTGCATCGTTTACAGGGGGTTGCGGGCTGCGGCGGGCGCAATATCGGCACCGATCCGACGCAGCCGATCCTGTCGGCTTTGCCGCTGGCGCGCGACCTGGTCAAACTGTCGGACTGCCGCGATTGCGGCGGCCAATGGGGCTGGCTGGTGGCGCTGGCCACGGCCTGCGCGGCGCTCTTGCTCGCCGCTGCGGTGTTTTTCGGCCTATGGGCGGCGTCGGCTGTGGGGGTGGTGTTCGCGGCGCTGTTGCTGGTGGGGCCGCCCGACAAACGCGCTTTTGTCGAGTGGATCGAATGGACCCACGCCACCCCCGGTGCCGCAACCGGCGCGCAGAAGATTGCCCTTGTGGTGCATGGTCGCGGCAACGCGCCCTTCGCCCTGCCGCTGCCGCAAACGGCGATCCCCGACCTGCCATTGCCGCCCGGTGCGCGGTTAGAGGTCGGGCGGCGCGCAGGCGGCGGCGGGGCCACGCTTTTGACGCTTCGCCAGCGGTGGATGGGGCGTCAGCAGGTCGGTCTAAGCAGCGTCGGCACCGTGTCGGCCACGACGCCAATCGGGTCAGACCCGCGCCGCGCCGAGGCCCGTCTGGCCGCGCGAATTGGGCGACGGATCGGGGTGGAGCTGCGGCTGGTGGGCAATCAGACCGAGCTGAGCCAGCCCTTTCCTGGCGTCCGACGCGCGTTGCGCGCCGAGGAGGTGGCGCAATGATCAGGGGGTTGTTTGATAAGGCCAGTCGCGGTCGGCTTCAGGCCGCAACCGTCGTCTTGGCAACCTTATGCGTCGGCACATGGCTCCTGGCGATTTTGCAAGACCCGCGCCCCGATCCCTCGCCGCGACTTCGCGCCGCCGAACTCGCGGCGGTTTTGCTAGTCGTGCAATGCGGCTTGGTGGCGCTCTTGGCGCAGGGCAGCGGCGCGGCGGTGCTGCGGCTGGCGATTGCGGCACTCGCGGTGCCGGCCCCACTTTGGGCCGTGTTATACAAGGCCGGGGCCGTAAGCCGGTGGGATGTGTTGACCACCCAAGGCGCGGTCTTGGGCTGGGGGCTGTTGGTGGCGCTTCTCTGGCACGCTCTGGCAAAGAGGCCCGCGGCAGGGGCGGTAAGGCTTGTGGCAAAGACAGCGCTTGCAATTGCGCTGATTGTGGTGAGCATGAGAGCATGGCCGATATTTCCTGTCTGAATACAAGGCACTCGGGGTCACAGGCGATGGCGTCAATCCCGCCGTCGATGGCCCGACTTTTGCGGCTAGCGCATCGGCAACTGGCGCGGCAGGTGGCGTTGCGTGCGGGCCGCAGAGGGCTTGCACTCGCGGCGATTTGTGTGGCGCTGGCCTGTCTGATCACATGGCTGCTGGCCCCGCTCCCGCGCGAGGTGACATTTGCGGTGGCCCTGTCGGCGGGCGGCGCGCTTGCGTTGATGATCTGGTTTCGGGCGCGCCCGGACATGCGCGCAGCGGCCAATCTGGTCGATGATTGGGCGGGCCAGCCCGACCTTGCGCGCAGCGCGCTTGCGGCCCCGCGTGGTGGATTGGCCGGGGCGTATCTGGCACAGGTCGAACAGGCCGCCGCCCGCGTGCTGACTGCGCCCCCCCGTGCCACAGACGATCCGCAGGCATCGGTTTGGGCGGTGTCGGCGCTTGTCTTGGCGCTGGGATTTGGTGTGTTGCCGCCCGTGTCAGGGCAGCCCGGAACGCAGGTTCTCAAAGGCAGCAGCTCAGGATCGCCGCAAGCCACCCAAGACTCTGCGCGCAAGGCACTGTCGCTGGCGGATGCCTTGTTTCCGGTCGAGTCCAAGGCCGACGATACCGCTGATATGCGCGCGGTGCCGGGGCAAGCGACCGCTTCGGGCGGTTCGGGCACCACGTCAGATCTGCGGGCCGGCGGCATGACAGGCGGCCACACCGAGATCGTCAAACCTCTGGACACCGGCGACAGCATCGCGCTGCCCGGAGGGGCTTTGGCGGGTGATGCGACCCCCCTTGCGGCCCCACTTTCGGGCGATGTCAAAGTTCTCGCCCCCATAGTTCCCAAAGCCGCGCGCCGCATCACCACACCCGCCCCGCTGGCCGATCTGATGCCAGAGCAACGTCGGTTGATCCGGCGCTATCAAACCCTGCAATAGGAGCGCGTTCCCGTGTTCGACACCCCGTCCACGCCGCCCACCCAAGACGACATTGACCAATTCCAACGCGACGCCGCCGCGCTGATCGACGGGTTGAACAACATCGTCGTCGGCCAGCACAGCGTCGTGCGGGACTTTGCAATTGCGCTGTTGTCGGGCGGGCATGTCTTGCTCGAAGGCCTGCCCGGTCTGGGCAAAACCGAGCTGGCGAAAGCGGCGGCGCATCTTCTTGGCGCGCCTCTGGCTCGGGTGCAGGGCACGCCCGATCTGATGCCGTTTGATATCCTCGGCTCCGAAATTTTGCGCACCGAGAGCACCGGCGGCACCCGGCTGGAATTCTCGCCCGGCCCGATCTTTTCGCCGCTTGTGTTGCTCGATGAGGTTAACCGCGCCCCGCCCAAAACCCAATCGGCCCTGCTGGAAGCCATGCAGGAGGGGCAGGTCAGCGCCGGTGGCCAGACCCGCAAACTGCCCGCGCCGTTTATGGTGATTGCCACGCAGAACATGATCGAATTTGAGGGCACCTATCCGCTGCCCGAGGCCCAGCTTGACCGCTTTTTGATGAAGATCGAGGTCGCCTTTCCAGATCGCGCCGCCCTGTTGCGGATTGCGCTTGGCGATGTGCACTCGGGTGACCCTGCGGCGGTGCTCGATCTGCCGAGGTTGGTGGCGATGCAGGGTCTTGGCCGCGCCGTGGTGATCGCGGATCATGTGGCGCAAGCGGCGGTCGATCTGGTGCTGGCCACCCATCCCGGCCCGAAGGCCAGCGCTGAGGTGTCGGAACACGTCGCCTATGGGGCCAGCCCGCGCGCGCTTCAGGCGTTACTGCGCGCCGGGGCGGTGCATGCGCTGATGCAAGGGCGGGCGCATTTAGCGCGCGAGGATTTGGCGCAGGTGGCGCTGCCGATCTTGCGCCACCGCGTATTGCTTGACGTGACCGCTGGTTTAGACGGCATTTCCGCCGATAGCATCCTGAGCGCCGTGCTGGCGCAGTGGCGACAGGATGTTGCAGCGCGATGACGCTTGGCCGGGCCGAGCTGACTGGTCTGGCACGGCTCGCCGAGGGCCGCTTTGGCCTGCCCGGACGGCTGGGGGCCGAGGGCGAAATGACCTCTCGCGTGGGCGGCACCGGCAATGAGTTTCGCGATGTCGCGCCGTATCAACCGGGCGATGATCTGCGCGCCGTCGACTGGCGGGCCAGCGCCCGCCGGGGCCAGCCGCTGGTACGGCGCTATGCGCAGCGTGCGGCGGGAAACTGGCTGATCCATCTCGATTGCAGCGCCTCGATGCGCTTTGGTGCGCGGTGGACCTGTGCCGCCGATCTGGCCGGAGCGCTGGCGGGTTTGCTGCTCCATCAAGGCCACCGCGTCGGGCTGGTCACCTTTGACAGCGCCGCGCGCAGCTTTGTGCCGCCACGGCCGGGAACGCGCCATTTGGCCACCATCCTCGACAGGCTTTCTGCGCCGCCCTTGGCCCAACCGGGCACCGGGTCGCTCCGCTCTGCGTTCACCCATGCTGACCGGGGCGGCGGCCTTGTGGTGATCAGCGATCTGCTTTGGGGGGCGGAGCTTTCGCCTGCGTTGCGCACCATCGCGGCGGCGTGCCGGCGGGGGCATGTGTTGCGATTGGGGGTCGCTGATGACACCCGCCTCCCATCCGGGGCGCAGCTGTTGTGCGATGCCGAAAGCGGGCTGCGGCAGGGTGTGGCCGATGCCCCTGCCGCGCTGGAGCAGGCAGCGCAGAACCGGCTTGCGGACCTTGAGGCCGAGGCGCGACAGGTCTGCCGCCGCAAGGGTCTGGCCTATTCGTCCTGCGATTCGGCAGAGGGCTGGCGCAGGGTGTTGACCCGCCATCTCTCGGCCTTGCCTGCAAGGGGGGGGTGACAGCGTGACGGTCGGTTTCGCAGCACTGGAGTATAGCCTGGCGTTTGGACTGGCGCTCGGTCTGGCCGCCTACATCTGGTGGCTGCATCGTGATGCCGACGCGGGGCCGAGCGCTCTGGTTCCGTCGCTGGCGCTTTGGGGATTTGAGGGCGGAACCGCTGCGAAGCATCGCCGCTCTGGCCTGTGGTGGCTGGTGCGCACGGCTCTGGTCTTGGTGCTTCTGGCGGCTGTTATGAACCTAGATATGTCGAAGATTGGCGGGCCCACGCCGCAAGCGAATTCCGCTGAAGCCCCCGGACCCGAGGTGTTGCGGGCCTCGGCCCGGCGCAGCTTGACTGCGGAGCCAGGACTGTCGGTGCTGATCACCGTATCGCCCGAGGCCGGGGCGGCGGGTCATGAGCTTGTGATCCGCGACGGGGCGCTTGTGCTCGGTCAGATGCGGCTGCCAGAGGCCTCGCTTGCGCCGCTGCGCCTTGATATTCCGATGCCCGGTGGACCGGCGTTAACGATCAATCTCGTGGGGCCGTCAGGCGCGGTATCACGGCTCGAATTGCCTGTCACAGCGCTGATCGCGACACCCAAAGTTGTGGTGGCACAAAGCTGCGGCGCGGGGATGGCGCGGGCGCTGCGGGCCAGCGCATGGTATCAGCCAGTCCCGGCGGGGGCGGACCTCGCCATCGATTGCGCAGCAGTGCCACGGCCCGGCGCCGACCTGCGGATCTGGACCGGCGGTCAAACGCCGGTTCAGGGCGGTTGGTCATGGCACGCCCCGCTGGGCCAAGGCCAGACTGTCCCGGAGCTGCCGGGCATTGCGCTTGTCGCCGGAACCGATACGGGAAACGACGGCGCTGCCCTCAAAACCGTGCCGATCTGGCGGGCAGGCACGCAGATCCTTGCGCGCGGTCAACCCGGAGCGGTGGACGTATTTGTTGACCTCAGTCGGCCCGAAGCGCAGGCGGATGCACGGTTTGCAATGCTCCTCGCGCCCCTGATTGATCTCGCGGCAGGCGCACCGCCTTCGCGGATTGTCACCGCAGGGCACACCCCGCGCCCGGCTGGCACCGTCGCCGTGCCGGACGGGGCGGACCCGCGCATCTGGCTCATCGGGCTGGCGCTGGTTTTGCTGCTCGCGGATGGGCTGCGGGGGCTGCGCCGTGGCGATTAGCAGCGCGCGATCATGGGGCCTCATCGCCCGCGCCACGGTTGCTGCGCTGCTGCTCCTTGCCCTCGCGGAGCTGCCTTTGGCGCAGCGTCCGGTGCCGGCAGCGGTTGACCTGTTTGTCGATGGATCGCTGAGCATGGGGCAGGCCCCCGATGCCGCCGAGCGCGCCGCCATCGGCCAAACACTGCGCGCCTTGCCGCGTGGCAGCACGCTGCGGCAAATCAATTTCGCCACCGAAGGCAGTGCCGCGATCCGTCTTGCCACCGGCCAGCAGCCCTTGGCCCCCACCTTGCAAAGACGGCGCGGGAGCGATCTCGCGGCAGCCGTGGCCGCCACGCCGGATGCCGAGGGCGCGCACCCCCTGCGGATTGTGGTGTCTGACGGCGCTGTGTCGACTTGGCCGGACCGGCAGATGCACGGGTGGTGGCCGATTGCGCCGCGACCAATGGAAACCGAGGCGGGCATCACAACTCTCACCGCGCAAACGAGCGGCGAGGGCGGGCAGCTGCGCGCCGGATTGCGCGGGCCGCCGGGGCAGCGCCTCACCGTTGAGATCACCATAAACGGCAGCCGGATTGCGCGGCGTTCCGTCCGGCTGGGGCCCGATGGAACCGCCTGGATTGACCAGCGGTTCGAGGTGCCCCCCGGCCCGCGCCTTGCCGTGGCGGCGACCTTGGCAGAGGGTCCCTGGGGCATCCCGGACAATGACAAACGGGCGCTGGTGGTGCCCCTGTCGGACCCGGGCCGCGCCTTGGTGTTGGGTGCCGGTCTGCCGGGTCCGGTCTGGCCCTTGCTGAGCGATTGGGGCTTTGCCCCGGTTGCCCGCGCACCCGAGCTGGCACCGACCGATCCCGCCGCATTCGCAGAGTTCGCGCTGGTCGTCCTCGACAATCTGCCGGCGCATCAGCTGTCTGGCCCCTCGGTCGCGGCGCTGAAGCGGGCGGTGGCGGGTGCCGGTGTCGGGCTGGTCGTTCTGGGCGGACCGTCGGCCTTTTCGGCGGGCGGCTACCTCGGGTCCGAGCTTGAGACGATGTTGCCGCTGATCTCGGAGGACGGCGGCGGCGATGCGCCAGCCACGGTGGTCTTTGCCGTCGACGCGTCGGGCAGCATGGGCGACACCTCGGGCGGCGGCACGCGGTTCCTGCGGGCGATGCAGGCCACCGAATTGGCGCTTGCCGGATTGGCCGCGCGGGACCGCGCTGCATTGGTGTTCTTTGACAGCGCCGCCACGGTCTATCACCCGCTTGGCCCCAAGCCCGAGAGCTTTGCCAACACCGCCGGGGCCGTCGCGCGGGAAGGCTCGGGCGGGACTGATATTGCCGCCGGTCTGCGTGCGGCGCTGGCGCAGTTCGACGCGGCACCGGGCAAGAAAGTGGTGATCCTGATCACCGACGGGGCGGACGACGCGTCCGGATTGGCCCCCGCCGCGCTGCGCCGCGCTTTCGCCACTGCCGGGGCGGAACTGTTGCCAATTTTGATTGGCCCGCCAGAGGAGGCGACCGGCCTAAGCGGGACCCTGACTGAAATCGCCGGGCGCGCGCCGGTGGCGGTGCGCCGCGATGCGGATTTGCCACGACTGACCCGCGAGGCACTGGACCAAGAGGTGCAGGCGATCCGGCTTGGACGATGGGATGCGGTGGCGCGCGCCCCTTTGCCGGGCGGGTCCGAGGCGCGCTCTCTGGGGCCGGTCACGGGCTATCCGGTGACGCGCCCCGCCGACACGGCGACGGTGCATCAGGCCACTCCGGACGGCGCGCCGCTGGTGGCGAGCCAGGCATTTGGCGCGGGTCGGGTGCTTGCGGTTGCGCCGGGGTTCAACGGCTGGACGGCGGATTGGTTGCAGGATGTCGCTGCGCTGGAGGCGCTGGGGTCTGCGATGGGCTGGGCGTCGGGCGGGCTTGGGGCGCGGCCACTCTCGCTGCGCATATCACAAGACGGGCGCGGCCTGTCGCTGGTGGTCGAGGCCGTCGATGCGGCAGGCGATTGGCGCAGCGGACTGTCGCCGCGCGCCACGGTGCGCCACCCCGAGGGCCATGTGACCGAAGTTGACCTGCGCGAAACCGCGGGGGGGCGTTATGTCGGCGCGGTGCCGATCACAAGCGCGGGTCTGCGCGACGTGACTGTTCAGGCAGAGGATGCGCGGCTTCGGCGGTCGCTCTGGCTGCCGGTGTGGGAGGCCGAGGAAGTTCTGACGCCATCGCCGCCGCATCCCCGCCTGTTACAGCTGCCAAAGCTCGGGCCGGGCCGCTCTGTTTTGCCACCCGATTGGCCAACCGCCCGTCTTGACCTGCGGCCATGGCTTCTGACCTCCGCGCTGCTGCTGTACCTTGCGATCTTGACGGTGGAACGCCGCGCGGCATGGCTTACCCCGACCAGACAAGTGGCCCGTAAAGCCAGGTCAGCCATGTCCCGGCGCAGAGGAAAGGGCCAAACGCCACTGGCCCGGCAGGACCCCGGTGGCGGGCGCGCAGGGCGGCGAAGATCAAGCCGCTGACCCCGGCGATCAACAGCACCGAGGCCAAGGCACCCGGCCCAACCCACGCCCCGGCGGCGGCAAACAGCTTGACGTCGCCCAAGCCCAGACCCTCGGTGTGGCGCAGCCGGAAATAGACCGCCCGCAGCGCCCAAAACGACGCCGCCCCAAGCGCGGCTCCGGCGAGATGCACACCGGGGGGCAGGCCCGGCAGCCACAGGCTCGCGCCAAGGCCCAAGGCGATCAGCGGCAGGGTCAGGGCGTCTGGCAGGATCATGTGGCGCGCATCAATCACCGCCAGCGCCAACAGGCTCCAGCCCAGCAGGCAGGTCCAGAGCAGCACGCCATTTGGAACGGTAAGCCAGCCCCAAAGCGCAACCGCGAGTGCGGCCCCTTCGATCAGGGGCAGGCGGGTGGGAATAGGGGCGCGGCAGTTGCGGCAGCGCCCGCGCAGGGCGAGAAAACTGAGGATGGGGATGAGATCAAGCGGGGCCAGCACACGCGCGCACCCCGCGCAGCGCGACCGGCCCGCGATGAGGGGCAAACCGGCGGGCAGACGGTCGATGACCACGCCCAGAAAGCTGCCGATCGCGGGCGCGAACAGCAACAGAAGGGCGGGGGCAAGGACGGGAATCGGGTCAAACACCCCAGAAGGTTAGCCGGAATGTTGCGTCGGCGGAAATGCCGTCTTTGCCGGCGTCGCGGGGGCGGCTACAGTCCGGATATGTCAGACAGCGCCATCCCCCGAAAGTCCAGCCAGCGTGGCATCGCCTTGATCCTCGTCCTGTGGTTCTCCGTGCTTCTGGCGCTGATTGCCACCGCCGCCAACCAAGCCAGCCGCAATGACATCGCGCTGGCGCTGAACACCACCGATGCCTACGGTGCCGAATTGGCCGCCGATGGCGCGCTCGACACGGCGCTGTACATTATCATGACCGGCGAACCCGAGGATTGGTTCCTTGACGGCACGCCGTATGCTTGGGGGATGAACGGGGCCGAGGTGCGGGTGGCGGTCTGGGATGAACGCCAGCGCACCGATCTTAACACCGCGTCTGAGGCGGCGTTGGTGGCGATGTTTCTCAACCTGCGGGTGACGCTGGCCGAGGCGACAACGCTGGCCCGTGGCGTCACCGAGTATCGTGCGGCGGCGCGGTCGGACTTTCGCAGCACGGTGACGGATGAGCGGCTACAGGCCAGCGGCCATTTCGCCTTTGGGCTGGTCGAAGAGATCGGCGCGGTGCCGGGTGTCTCGGCCGACCTTGCCCAGAGGATCGCGACCCAGGCCACGGTCTATACCGGTCTGGCCACGCCCAAGCGTACCGAGCTGGGCGCGCCGCCGCGCCTTGCGACCGGCGCCCTGCCGCCCGCGCGCTTTCCCGCCACCACGCAGCCTTTGCCGCTGACTGCACTTGCGACGGATGTGCCCGACCGATCCAATCTGTTGCGGCTGCGCGCCGAGGCGGTTCTGCCCGGTGGCGGTGCCTTTGCGCGAGAGGCGGTGGTGATGCTGGGGGGCGCGCAGTCAACGGCCCCGTATGATCGGCGGCTGTGGCGGCGGGTTGATGGGGCGCTGTTTCCGGCGCCCGAGACCGATCTATTCGAGCAGCAGCTCGAGTGAGGTGATGCGCTCGCCCGACTGGAACTTTGCCCCCGACGAGGTGATTTCGACCAACTCCCAGCCCTGTACCGCGTCGCCGACAGAAATCCGCAGCGTTGGCGCGCTCGGGGTGGTTTGCATCACAAGGATGTCTTTGCCGTCCTGAAGGATCGTGCCCAGAATGCGCGCCGTCAGCTCTTGTTGCGGGGCGGGCGCGGTGGCGGTTGCCGGGGCTGAGGCGGCGGGGGCCTCGGCACGCGGCGGGGCGGGGCGTTTGCGCGTCGGCTCAAACACCGCCCGGTCAAGCAATGCGGTCTCATTGGGCGGTCGCGCCTCATACACCGCAGGCGGCAGCGTGACGGCGAAATCGGCCTTGTCGGGCGCGGCCTCGGGGAGGGCGGTGCCTGCAGGAGCCACGTCTTCCCCCCGCAATGACGCTTGCAGTTGCACCCCGGTCCAGACCAGACCGCCGCCGAGCACCGCAAGGATAAGAAGCAACCGCAGGATCATTCGCCGCCCCCCGTGCGCACCAGATCGACCGAGACGAAAAAGCGCTGTCGCCCGGTGCGTTCGTCCCGCGTGGTGGGGGCGGTGAACCGGGCATTTTCCAGCGCAGGGTTCTTGTCGAGCAACAACAGCATCGCGGTTGGATCCTTGGAATA
Source organism: Marinovum sedimenti (assembly GCF_054052205.1). Taxonomy (NCBI): domain Bacteria; kingdom Pseudomonadati; phylum Pseudomonadota; class Alphaproteobacteria; order Rhodobacterales; family Roseobacteraceae; genus Marinovum; species Marinovum sedimenti. Next base: position 191,732 of record NZ_JBSWBT010000002.1, on the reverse strand, counting down.
GCCCGCCATGGATATCACGCCTTGGGCGAGATCGAAACTGGCGAGGTAGTCCGTGTCGGTCAGCGACGCCGTGACGGTTTCCAGCGCCGCCCCCACCGAGGCGCTCTCGGCCTTGCGGGTTTCCACCAGACTGGCGGCCGTGCGCAGCGCTTCAAGCCGCTGTTCCATCGCCGCCGCGCCTTGCGCTCCGCGACGCAACTCGCGGGTCTCCGCGCGGGTCTGTTCCAGCGCGGCTTGCCGTCCGGTGTATTCCAGTCCGGCCAGCGCCATCAGCGCCACTACCAACAGCAAGGCTGTCCCCTGGATCAGCCGCGGCAAGATCCGTTTCGGGCGGTGGCGTTGGAGCGGCGGCAGCAGGTTCAACTGCGGGTCGCTGGCGTCATCCGTCACCCGGGTCGGGCGCAGCCCGATCGAGCGGGCCAAAGCCACCAACCGCGTCACATCCGCGACTTGGGCGATCAGCATGACAACTTTTATGGTTTCGCCCTCGGCCTCGACATTGTCGACCCGTGCATCGAAATAGACGTCTTTCGGATTGAAGGGGGTATAGCGATTGATGTCTTTTTCGATCTCGCCGTGCAGGTTGATCGCGGCCCGCGCCGGCAGGTCGATCCGTGTCTTGAGCACCTGATGGCGGGGCAACTGCAGCACCACCTCGCCGGCGTCTATGCTGCGGGCACGCCGCACCGCCCGGCTGCGCGCAATCTTGGGCGCGGCGTCATCTTGGGCGGCAATGACCGGCTCGTCGAACAGTTCAACCTGCTCGGTGCCGCTGTCGAGCATCAGCTGCGCGCGGGTGTCCGAGGTTTTCAGCACCAGCGTAGAGCGCGGACCAAACAGCAAGCTAGAGAGCCATTCGGGCAACCCGTGGCGCAACCCATCGGACCACCAACCCAGCGCGCGGCCAAGTGTAGAGCCGCTCATGGCCACGCCTTTGCTGCGCGCGCGGGGGCGAACCCGCCTGTCCTGTTCAAATTCGACGTCATCACTTTATACAGTCGATCACACCCGGCCTGATATGCCAATGGCGAAATCCATGCCTGCACACTTTGCAAGGAACCGCAATCACTTGGCCTGTGTGCCGGGCGGTTCGGACGACACAAGAGCAAGCTGCATATCAGGCCGCTGCGGCCTTTAATCGGACCTGCGCAGAGCGGCCTACAGGTCCGCCGACAGCTTGGCCTACTGAGCGCGGATTTTCGCGGCTAGTGCGCAAAGCATCAGGGGTATAACCTTGGGGCATAGGGGGCGCGCAGAATGATCAAATTACAGCACATCGAAATGCTTTTGGCGATACAGGACTGCGGCAGCATTCGTGCGGCGGCCAAGGCCATGGGCCGGACCCAGCCGGCATTGACCAAAGCGCTGCGGCAGGCCGAGGCCGATTTGGGCGCGGTGATTTTCCAACGCGGGCCGTCGGGGGTGGCTGTCACGGAACTGGGCGCGCCGGTGCTGAAACGGGCGACCGTCATTCAGGCGGAACTGCGCAAATTGCAGGAAGAGGTTGACCAGATCAGCGGCATTTCCGGCGGGCGGATCAATGTCACGGTCTCGCCGCTCGGCGCGATCCGCTTTGTGCCCGAGGCGGTCAAACGGTTTCGGCGGCGCTATCCCGACACCCATCTTCAGATCAGCGGCGGGCATGAGCCGATGGCCTTTGCCCCGCTGCGCGATGGCAAAACCGATGTGGTGATCGGGCCGGCCCCGTCGGGCAACAACGCCCTCGGGCTGCGCAGCGAACCGCTTACGATGACCTCAATTGTCATCGCCACCGGGGCCACGTCGCGGTGGCTGGCCGCGCGCAGCCTGCGCGACCTTGAGGGGGCCGAGTGGATCATGATCGGCGCACGCGGCCGTCAGCCGCTGTCGCAGCAAGCGTTCCTTGATCTGGGCATCCCGCCGCCGCGCGCGGTGGTGCATTCGGATTCGATGTTCAGCGTGCTGGCGATGATTCAAGACAGCGATTACCTCTGCACCTTTCCCGGCCAGGTGATGACGGAATTCCAGCGCCATTGGCGCATCGCAACCGTGCCCGTGGCCGAAACGGTGGGCCCGGCGCAGATCGCTGTCACCACCGCATCAGACCGGCCACTCACGCCCGCCACGCGCTATTTCTGCGATTGTGTGCTGCATTTGGGGGACTGACGCAGGCGCAATCGCCCTATGCCCGAAAGTTATCGGTATGATAACATAGGTTCTATCCTCGCGGCGTGCGCGTACAGTACCCTGTCGGTGGAGAGGCAGCCTTTGGCTGTCGGGAGAGACGACCATTGGGGGGGACGAGATGAACATTCTGTTCGTCATGTATGACCAGTTGCGCTTTGATTATCTAAGCTGCGCGGGCCATCCACATCTGCACACGCCAAATTTCGACCGGGTCGCGGCGCGCGGTGTGCGGTTTACCAACGCCTATGTGCAATCGCCGGTCTGTGGTCCGTCGCGGATGAGCTTTTACACTGGGCGCTATGCGGCGTCACATGGGGCGCAGTGGAACGGCTATCCGCTGCGGGTGGGTGAAGTGACCTTGGGCGATCACCTGCGCGAGGCGGGGATGGACTGTGTGCTGCTGGGCAAAACCCACATGAAGGCCGATGCCAAGGGGATGAAGCGCCTCGGGCTGACCACCGACACCGTTATTGGCGCGCGTCAGGCCGAATGCGGGTTCGACCCATGGACCCGCGATGACGGCCTTTGGGGCGAAGGCCCGGACGGGTTTTATGACGCCAAGCGCTCGCCTTATAACGCCTATCTGGCTGCGCGCGGCTATGACGGCACCAACCCCTGGGCCGATTACGCCAATGCCGGGGTCGAGGACGGCGCGATGGCGTCGGGCTGGATGTTCGACAACGCCGACAAACCCGCAAACATCCGCGAAGAGGACAGCGAAACGCCCTGGCTCACCCGCGAAACCATGGCGTTTATCGATCAGGCCAAGAGCGATTGGTGCGCGCACGTCTCGTTTATCAAGCCGCATTGGCCTTATATCGTTCCCGCCCCCTATCACGACATGTACAGCGCCGCCGACATCAAACCACCGGTGCGCGACACCGCCGAACTGGACGATCCGCACCCGGTGCTGAACGCCTACCACTCCATCCGCGTGTCGCGCGCGTTTCAGCAGGATGCGGTGCGCGAAAAGGTGATCCCGGCCTATATGGGGCTGATCAAGCAATGCGATGACCAGCTTGGCGCGTTGCTCGATCATCTCGAAGCGACGGGCAAGATGGACAACACGATGATCGTACTGACCTCGGACCACGGGGATTATCTGGGCGATCATTGGCTCGGCGAAAAGGACTTCTTTCACGACGCCAGCGTCAAGATCCCGATGATCATTTGCGATCCGCGTGCCGAGGCCGACGCCACCCGTGGCACCACCTGCGACGCATTGGTCGAGGCCATCGATCTGGCCCCCACCTTTGTCGAGGCGGCGGGCGGCACGGTGGCCGATCACATCCTTGAGGGCCGGTCATTGATGCCGTGGCTTCGGGGTGAGGCGCCCGAGGATTGGCGCGACTATGTGATCAGCGAATACGATTATTCGGTGACGCCACGCGCCGAGGCGCTGGGGGTGTCTGTGCGCGATGCGCGGATGTTCATGGTGTTCGACGGGCGCTGGAAGCTGATCCACTTTGAGGGCGGATTTCGCCCGATGCTGTTTGATCTGGCCAATGATCCCGAGGAACTGAGCGATCTGGGGGCGGTGCCTGCGCATAAGGGCGAGGTTGACCGTCTGTATGGCAGCCTCATGCAATGGAGCCTGCGCATGTCGCAGCGGGTGACACTGTCGGACGACGATATTCGCGGCATGCGCGGACGCTCTGCGCGGCGCGGCATCCTGCCGTTTATGGTGGATGGCAGCGAAGTGCCTGCCGAACTGACCGAGAAATATCGCGGTCCCGCGCGGCAAAACTACACCAACGAAAGCGCAGTCGGGGAGACGGTCCATGACGGGTGAAACCACAGAGCACCTGAGCGACGCCGCCGCCGGACGGCTGTTTGACAGACGCATCGGCGACATCGTTGCGGTGATTTTCGTCGCGGTGATCGTGCTTTACGCGGCCTCCGGCCCGCTTAGCGAGCTGGTGCGCTGGTTCATCGAAACCACGACCCCTGCGTTTGACGAGATGAGCCGCCGCGACCAGCGGGTGTTTTTGCGCGAACATTGGCTTGGCTCGGCCTATCGCAGCTTTGAGCAATCCTTTCTGCTGCCCACCGGCCTGATCATTGGCCTGCCAATTGTCCTGAGCTTTTGCATCACGCTGTTAACCTTGCACCGGGGCGACGGCATGCGTTGGGTGAACTGGGCGATGACCGCGTTGGCGGTTCTGGCCTACAGCAGCTGGATCGTGGTGATCTTTGCCAGCGACGCGGGTGTTTTGCCCTCGGCAAGCCCATGGGACTATGTGATGTTTCCGCTGGCCACGGCGATCACGCTCTACCTGACATGGCGGCTGTTTGGCGGCTTTATCGTTGGCTTCTGCCTGTTCTGGGTGATCTATTTCTTCGTCAAAGGATACCTGCCCGACTGGACCGGCATCCTTGCGGGGTCTGAGGCCACCTTTAGCCAGAACCTGCGCCAAATGGTGCTTCAGTTCTGGGCACAGACCGGCGGCATGTTTGGCCAGCCGATCCAGGTGGTGACGGGCAACGTGCTGATCTTTATCGTCTTTGGCGCGGTTCTCATGGCCTCGGGGGCGGGCGACCTCTTGATGAAGATCGCCAACCGGCTGACCGGCGGATTGACTGGCGGCGCGGCACATGCGGCGGTGGCCTCATCGGCGCTGTTTGGCACGCTGTCGGGCGCGGCGATTTCCAACGTGGTGTCGACCGGGGTGATGACGATCCCGGTGATCCGCAAATCCGGCTTCAAACCGGCCTTTGCCGGGGCGGTTGAAGCGGCGGCCTCGACCGGTGGACAGATCATGCCGCCGGTGATGGGCGTGGTGGCGTTTTTCGTCGCCGGGCAGATCGGGCTGGAGTACCGCTACATCGTGGTTGCCGCGATCCTTCCGGCGATTTTCTACTACCTCGGCACCTTTCTTGCGGTGTATTTCGAGGCGCGCAAATGCGGCATTGGCGCGTTGCCGGAGGCAGAGCGCCCCAAGTTGACCGGCGCGGACTGGGTGCAATCTCTGGTCTTTGTGATCCCGCTTGGCACGCTGTCCTACTTTCTATTTGCACAGCCGTCGGTGCCCAAGGCCGGGTTCTATGGGCTGGTGGTGGCGATGGCTTCGGCTGCGGTGCTGTTTCGCGAATTCCGCTCGGGGGCGCGGATCTGGCGCGCCTTGGTCGATGCCGGGCGCATGGCGGGAACCATTGTGGTGATCGTGACGGCCATCGGGTTGATCGTCGGGCTGATCCAGACTTCGGGCTTTTCGGGGCGTTTGTCCTTGCTGTTGGCGCAGGTGGCGGATGGGCCACTGCCAATCGTGCTGATCGTGGTGGCGCTGGGCTCTATCGTGCTGGGCATGGGGCTGCCGCCGGGGGCGACCTACTTTATCATCGTCATCGCGCTTAGCTCGGGGATTGATACGGTGGGCATCGCGCCGCTGACGCTGCACCTGTTTGTGGTGGTCTTTGCGATGATGTCGACGGTGACGCCGCCGGTGGCGCTTGCGGCTTTTGCCGCCGCGCCGATTGCCGGGGCCGATCCGATCAAGACCGGGTTCGAGGCGGCCAAGATCGCACTCGCTGGTTTCCTGATCCCCTTCGTCTTTGTCTATCATCCGGCGGTGCTTTACAAATTGCAGGTGCTGTTTGAGTGGTTCGGCGAAGACCCGGTCAGCTCGAGCGCGATGATCGACATCACCACCGTGACCTGGTTCGATTTCTTCTGGATCATCGGGGCTTTCACCCTGGCGATGTGGTTGATTGCATCTGCGCTCGCAGGGTTTGACCGCACCCGGCTTACAGGGGTCGAACGGGTCACACGCGTTGCATTGGGAGGTGCAACGCTGCTGCCGCAACTGGCCTTTGCGGCCCCGGCTGCCGCGCTTGGGCTTGCTGTGATCATCGGTGGTCCGCTGCTGGCGCGCAAAGCCGCATTGGCCAAGGTACAACACTAAAAAACAACGACATAATCGGAGGAGACACCATGAAGACCACGACTTTTGCAGCCGCCGCGCTGATGCTTGCGGGCGGGATTGCGAGCGCTGAAACGCTCAAGATGGCAACGATTGAACCGAGCCTTGGGCAAGCTGTCACCATGGCGACCTTTGCCAATGTGGTGAACGGCCATCTTGACGGGATCGAGATCGAAGTCGCCGGGGGCGGTGCCGCCACCCTGCACCAGATCGAAACGGCGCGCGGCAATCTTGACATGTATATGGCGTCACCGACGATTTATAATTTCATGTCGACCGGCAAAGCGATGTACGCCAAAGAGGCCGACGCCGCCGCGTTGTCAGAGAACGTGGCGCTGCTGATGTGGTTCCCTTACGGCCAGTATCACTACGCTGTGCGCGGCAACAGCGACATCGAACTCCTCGATGATATCGAGGGCGCAACCGTCTTTCTTGGGCCAGCGGGCGGCGGTGCGTTCAATGCCGCCAAAGGCTGGATCGAGGCGACAACCGGGCTGGTCGCGGGCGAAGATTATGAGGCGATCACGGCGAACTGGGCCACCGGTTTCCAATCCTTCCTCGATGGCAAGATCGACATGTATGTGAACGGCTGCCTTGATCCGTGCCAGCAGTTCATCCAGTTCACCGAGACCGAAAGCCTGCGCTTTATTGGCCCCGAGGATCACAGCGGCGAGGCGGTCACCAAGTATCTTGGCAACTTCCGCTACCTCGCCGAGGTGCCTGCGGGTCTTTATGGCAATCAGGTCAACGAGAGCGCGGTGATGTCGAATGACACCGCCGTTGGCATCGGGGTGCGCGCCGGTCTGGACGAGGAAACCGTCTATCAGGTGACCAAAGCGTTCTGGGACAATATCGACACGATTTCGACAGATGCGCCCTGGGCTAAGGCGCTTAACCTTGAGTTCGCGGTGCAATCTTTGGCTGACATGCCGCTGCATCCCGGCGCAGAGCGGTATTACCGCGAAGTTGGCGCATTGAAGTAACCCATATGGCCCCGGCGCGCGCGTGCTCCGGGGCCGTATCTCTTTGGGCAAAGCACATTGCTTGGCGACAGCGGCCATCGGGCACTCGGCCAAAACTGGCCGACAGGACCGCTGCATAAGTCGGGAACGGATCGAATTTCATCGGCCGCGCCTGAGGTAGTCCTTGACCTTGCGGGCGGCGGCGGAAACAAAGGCCGGACGCCGCGAGTATGCCCCAAGGAGGGACCTATGAAGTTCCGTTTTCCCATCGTCATCATCGATGAAGACTTCCGATCCGAAAACACCTCTGGTTTTGGCATCCGCGCCTTGGCCGACGCCATCGAAAGCGAAGGCTTCGAGGTGCTTGGCGCCACCAGCTATGGCGACCTGTCGCAATTCGCCCAACAACAAAGCCGCGCCTCGGCCTTTGTTCTGTCCATCGACGACGAGGAATTCAGCCCCGGTCCCGATCTTGATCCCGCGGTGGTGAACCTGCGCAAATTCATCGAGGAAGTGCGTTGGAAAAACGCCGACGTGCCGATCTATATCTATGGCGAGACCAAGACCTCGCGCCACCTTCCAAACGACATCCTGCGCGAGCTGCACGGCTTTATCCACATGTTCGAGGATACGCCGGAGTTTGTCGCCCGCCACATCATCCGCGAAGCCAAAAGCTATCTGGAATTCATCCAACCGCCGTTTTTCAAAGCGCTGCTGGATTACGCCGAGGACGGCTCTTATTCCTGGCATTGTCCGGGGCATTCGGGCGGCGTTGCCTTCCTCAAATCGCCAATCGGCCAGATGTACCACCAGTTCTACGGCGAAAACATGCTGCGCGCCGATGTGTGCAACGCGGTCGAAGAGCTCGGCCAGTTGCTTGATCACAACGGGGCCATTGGCGAGTCTGAAAAGAACGCCGCGCGGATCTTTAACGCCGATCACTGCTATTTCGTCACCAACGGCACCTCGACCAGCAACAAGATGGTCTGGCACCACACCGTGGCCCCCGGCGATGTTGTTGTGGTGGACCGCAATTGCCACAAGTCGATCCTGCACGCGATCATCATGACCGGCGCGATCCCGGTGTTCCTGAAACCCACGCGCAACCACTGGGGTATCATCGGCCCGATCCAACGCTCGGAGTTTGAACCCGAAACGATCAAGGCCAAGATCCGCGCCAATCCGCTGCTTGAAGGCTATGACGCCGAGGCGGTGAAACCCCGGGTCATGACCCTGACGCAATCAACTTACGATGGCGTGCTCTACAACACCGAAGAGATCAAAGGCCTGCTCGACGGCTATGTGGAGAACCTGCATTTCGATGAGGCGTGGCTGCCGCACGCGGCGTTCCATCCGTTTTATGGAAGCTATCATGCGATGGGCCGCAAGCGCGGGCGCACCAAACATTCGGTCACCTATGCGACGCAATCGGTGCACAAACTGCTCGCCGGGATCAGCCAGGCCAGCCATGTTCTGGTGCAAGACAGCGAAGAGACCAAGCTTGACCGGCACCTGTTCAACGAATCCTACCTGATGCACACCTCGACCAGCCCGCAATATTCGATCATCGCGTCTTGCGATGTGGCGGCGGCGATGATGGAGCCTCCGGGCGGCACCGCCTTGGTTGAGGAAAGCATTGTCGAGGCGTTGGAATTCCGCCGTGCGATGATGAAGGTCGACAAGGAATACGGCCCGGATGAGTGGTGGTTCCAGGTCTGGGGCCCCTCCGATTTCGACGACACCGAGGATGGCATGGGCCAGACCCGCGACTGGGTTCTGAAAAAGACCGACGCCGACGGCGTGCAACCCACCGGCGAAGACAGCTGGCATGATTTCGGTGATATGGCACCGGGGTTCAACATGCTTGACCCGATCAAGGCCACCATCATCACCCCCGGCCTGAACCTTGATGGCAGCTTTCACGCCACCGGCATCCCGGCCTCGATCGTGTCAAAATATCTGGCTGAACACGGCGTTGTGGTTGAAAAGACCGGGCTTTACAGCTTCTTTATCATGTTCACCATCGGCATCACCAAGGGCCGCTGGAACTCGCTTTTGGCGGCGTTGCAGCAGTTCAAGGATGACTTCGACAAGAACCAGCCACTGTGGCGGGTGATGCCAGAGTTCTGCGGCAAGCAGCAGCGCTATGAGCGGATGGGGCTGAAGGATCTGTGCCAGCACGTCCATACGCTGTATGCGAAATACGATGTGGCGCGGCTGTCGACCGAGATTTATCTGAGCGACCACATGCCGGCGATGACCCCGTCCGAGGCGTTCTCGCATATTGCGCGGCGCAAGACGGATCGGGTGGCGATTGACGATCTTGAGGGGCGGGTGACGACCAGTCTGGTCACGCCCTATCCCCCCGGCATCCCGCTTTTGATCCCGGGCGAGGTGTTTAACGCCAAGATCGTGGAATACCTGCGGTTCAACCGCGAATTCGCGCGCGAATGTCCGGGGTTTGAGACCGACATTCACGGGTTGGTGCGCGAAACCGGCGACTTCGGCGAAACCCACCACTTCGCCGATTGCGTGGCTCTGCCCGAGGCTTAGTCTATCCGGTCGTGATGGGGCAGGGTGGCTAAAACGTCACCCGCCCTATTTACCGGTCCGCGCGGGAAAATCTGCCGGGCCGGTGATGTCGAGGCTTGCAAGCTCATAGCCTTTGCGGAAGTCGTTCAGGTGCTTGATCATCCAGTCCTTGGCCTCCGCGCCATCGCCCCATTTTATCGCGTGCAGAATCTTTTCATGCGCGGTCAACAGTCGTTCACTGGCATTCAGGTTCGTCATTACAGTCTGGAAAGACGGGTAAAACAAGTCGCTGATTGGCAGTCTTAACGCCTGGATCACCCGATTGTTGGCCGCCAGCGCGATCAGTTCGTGAAACTCGATATCCAGCCGTACAAGCGCATCGGGGTCATTCATCGCCGCCTTGGTCCGGGCGAGATTGTCCTCAAGCGCCTTCACGTCGTCGGGATCACGCCGCTGTGCGGCCGCTTCGGCGGCCACCGGATCAAGCGCGCGGATTGCCTCCCAAATCTCCTCAAACGTCACGCCATTCATCACCAGCGGCGTCACCAACCGGCGTGACTGTTCCTCGGTGTTGGGGCGCGACACGAACAGTTTGCGCTTGCCCTCTTCACGATACAGCAGCCCTTGTTGCTCAAGCGCGCGGATGGCCTCGCGCACGGTCGACCGGTGAATGCCGTTCTCGCTGGCCAAGGCCGTTTCCGCCGGCATTCGCGCACCGGGCGGCAGCGCGCCTGAAAGGATCTGTTGCTGCAAGGCCCGGGCCAACTGGCGAAAAACCGGCAGGTCCGCCGCGGGATCGAGGTCTAATTTCATCGGATATCTCTTTGCGTCAATATCACCGGTCACTATACGATTTGACCGACGCAATGCGAGGGTATTTCCCGTATTCGGGGTTTGTGTCCGACACAAATTTGCCTGCCAGCGCGCCGCACGCACATTCGTCATCACCGATGCGCGGCATTTTCAGTCAGTCGATAGACATTGAAATATCATTGTTTACCATGCCTCCCCAGTTTACCGATCCGGATTAACAAAAGTGGGAGGGTGTCATGGACATCAATGGCAAAACAATTCTGGTCACGGGGGCAAATTCCGGGCTGGGCGCGGGTGTGGTGACCCGGTTGATCGCGGGTGGGGCCAATGTGGTGGGGCTCGATCTCAACACCGACAATGGCGACCGCTTTGGCGAGAATGCGCTCCTGGTGAAGGCCGATGTGACCGCGCCCACCGATGTGGCCGAGGCCGTCGCGACGGCCAAAAGCCGCTTTGGCGGGCTGCACGGGCTGGTCAATTGCGCTGGGATCGCGCCGGGGCAAAAGATCGTCGGACGCGACGGGCCGCATGATCTGGAGCTGTTTTCCAAGGCGGTTTCGATCAACCTGATCGGCACGTTCAACTGTATGCGGCTGGCCGCTGAGGCGATGGCCGAGGGCGAGGCCGGGCCGGACGGCGAGCGGGGCGTGATCGTCAACACCGCGTCGGTCGCGGCCTTTGACGGGCAAATCGGGCAGGCGGCTTATGCCGCTTCAAAAGGCGGTGTTGTCAGCCTTACCTTGCCCGCCGCCCGCGAATTGGCGCGCTCGGGCATTCGGGTGATGGCGGTGGCGCCGGGCATCTTTGAGACGCCAATGATGGCTGGCTTGCCGCAAGAGGTGCAAGACTCGCTTGGGGCCAAAGTGCCGTTCCCGCCGCGCCTTGGCAAGGCGTCGGAATTTGCCGATCTGGTGGCGGCGATCTTTGCCAATCCGATGCTGAATGGCGAGGTGATCCGGCTGGACGGGGCCCTGCGCATGACGGCGAAATAGGCGGCTGAGGCCTGTTCTCACCGTCAGCGCGGGGCGGCATTTGCGGGGAATGTGCGTGAAACCATGCCTCGGTTATTGTCCGACACTAAACCGCATGCTAGCGTCGCCCTATCAAAGACTGTCGCCGTGGAGGGGCTAGGGATGCTCGAGAACAAGATTGCACTGGTCACCGGGGCCTCTTCGGGCCTTGGGTATCAATTCGCGCTGACCTTGGCCGCGCAGGGGGCTGCTGTCGCGGTGGCCGCCCGCAGCGCTGACAAGCTGGCCAATCTGGTGGCCGAGATCGAAGGCCAGGGCGGGCGGGCGATGGCCTTTGCATTCGATGCCGCCGATCCTGCGGCCCCCGACGCCCTGATCGATGCGGTTGCCGCGCGTATGGGCGTGCCCGACATCCTGATCAACAACGCCGGGATCAGCCGACCCGCCCGCGCCCACAAGGCCACGCTCGATGATTTCGAGCAGACGATGGCGGTGAATGTGCGCGCGCCTTGGCGGCTGTCACAGCTTTGCGCCACACGCTGGATCGAGGCCGAGGCCCAAGGCTGCATCGTCAATATATCGTCGATCCTTTCGGCCCGCGTCGCCAAAGGCGTCTCGCTTTATACCATGTCCAAGGCGGCGATCCGGCATCTGACGGCGGGGCATGCGCTGGAGTGGGGCAGATACGGCATCCGGGTGAATGCGCTGTGCCCCGGCTACATCCGCACCCCGATCAACGACGCGTTTTGGGAGACTGATCAAGGCAAGGCCGAGCTGGCGAGGCTGCCGCGTGCAAGGGTGGGTGAGCCTAAAGACCTCGACAGCGCGCTGTTGTTCCTGGTCGATCCGCGCAGTCATTTCGTCAATGGCGAGGCGCTGACAGTGGACGATGCGCAGAGCTGGGCGATCTGATGACAGACCCGCGCAAACCCGGCGCGTTGGCCGGCATTCGCATCGTCTCGATGGCCGAGCAATATCCCGGCCCGTTTTGCACGCTGACGCTGTCGGATATGGGGGCGGATGTGATCCAGGTGGAGCGGCCCGGCGGCGATCCCGCGCGCTTTTTACCATCGTTTTATGAGGCACTGAACCGCAACAAACGCGCGGTGGCGCTGGATGCGCGCATCCCCGAGCAGAAGGCGGAATTGCTCGATCTGATTGCCAAGGCCGACGTGTTTATCGAGGGCTTTCGGCCGGGCAAACTCGCCAAGCTGGGGCTGGGCTATGATGATCTGAAGGCGCTTAATCCGCGGCTGGTCTATGCCTCGGTGTCCGGCTATGGCCAGACCGGCCCGTACAGGATGCGCCCGGCGCATGACCTTGGCTTTCAGGGTCATGCCGGTGCGCTGGACGAGCGGATCAGTGGCGCGGTAACGGGCCTGCCGCCGGCCGTCTTGCTTGGCGATACGATGTCGGCGCTTTATGCGGCGGTGGGCATACTTTCGGCGCTGGTGGCGCGCGACCGGACCGGGCAGGGCACCCATATCGACATCGCGATGAGCGAGGCGGTGGCGGCGTTGCAAACCTCTTTCGTTGCGGCGGACGCCGCCGAAGAGGCCACCCTGCCACAGCGCGATCCAGGTTATGATCTCTACGAAACCGCCGATGGCCGTTGGCTGACCACCTCGATTGCGCATGAGAACGCCTATTGGGATCAGCTGTGCCGCGATGTCGGGGTCGCGGAGGGCATTGGCCTGAACCGGACCGACCGGGTGGCGCGGCGCGAAGAGCTGGTGGGCAAGATCGCGGCCCGCATCCGACAACAGCCCTTTGCACATTGGCACGCGTTGTTCGAAGCCTCGGGCCAGATGTGGGCCCCCGCGCTGCGGCGGTCCGAACTGGCGGCGGATCCGCAGTTTCACGCGCGCGGGCTGTTTGCCGAAACCACCCGCGCCGATGGCACGCCCCAGCAGGTGATGCGCCAGCCGATCAAATTCTCCGCTTACGACAATGCCCCGCTGCGCCCCGCGCCAAAGCTGGGTCAACACACCGGCGAAACCTTTGACTGAGGTCCACGCGCCGGTGCCACAGCGGCCTAGCTGGTCTTCATGATCCGCCGTGAGATCGCCCATTTGTGCACCTCGGAGGGGCCGTCATAAATCCGAAACGCGCGGGTCTCGCGGAAGATCTGCTGCACCACGGTATCGCCGGTCACGCCCATGCCGCCGAGCACCTGCACACAGCGGTCTGCGACGCGAAACAGCGCCTCGGACACCGCCGTTTTGACCATCGAGCTTTCGTGCCGCCCGTGTTCGCCCTTGTCGAGCAGGGCGCAGGCCCACCAGATCATCAGGCGGCTCTGCTGCAACTCCATCTCATTCTCGGCCAGCATCGCGCCGACCTCGCCATGCCGCCCGATGGGCTGGCCAAAGGCCTCGCGTTTGCGGGCATAGTCGAGCGCGATCCGCTGCGCCCGAACGGCCCCGCCAAGCCAGCGCATGCAATGGGTCAAACGGGCGGGCGCCAGCCGCACCTGCACATAACGAAAGCCTTGGCCAACCTCGCCCAAAACGTTTGCCGCCGGGATGCGCAGATCGCTGAACGTCACCTCCCAATGGCCATTGGTGAACGAGCTGTCGAGCGTGTCAATCTCGCGGGTCAACGCGATCCCCGGCGTATCCATATCCGAGATCAGCATCGTTGGGCCGCCGGGCCTGTCGCCGTCGGGTTCGACGTCACAAAAGATGATGGTAAAGCCCGCGCCCTTGGCCCCGGTGATCAGCCATTTGACCCCATTCACCACAAAATCATCGCCGTCATAGCGCGCCTTGGTTTTCATTCCCGAGGGGTCGGCCCCGGCGCCCCAAGGCTCGGTCATTGCAAAACAAGAGCGGAACGCGCCGGCGGCAAACGGCTTGAGCCAGCGGTCCTTTTGCGCCTCGGTCGCCACCTTGTCGAGCAGGTTCATGTTGCCCTCATCGGGCGCGGCGCAGTGCATCGCAATCGGGCCAAGCGGCGACAATCCGCAGGCCTCAAAGGCAATCGCCATGCTGACGTGATCCAGCCCCAAACCGCCCCATTGCGTGGGCACATGCGGCGCAAACAGCCCAGCGTCGCGCGCCAAGTCATTGAGTTCGATGCGCAAATCCTCGGTCGGGCCGTGGGACGTGTTGCGCGGGTCTTTCTCATAGGGCGCGATCTGCTCCATGACAAAGGTCTCGATCCGGGCGCGCAGCGCGTCCTGTTCGGGGGTCGGGTCAAAGGCAATCATTGGCTGTCCTTGTCAAAAATGGCGGCCCGCCGCGACATCCGTGCCAAAGCGCAAAAGGCCAAGGGCAAGGGCATCGAAGCGGGCGAATTCGGGGTCATCGGTGCCGCCGGTTTCGTAGCGGCGGAACAGCTGTTGAAAGATCACCGCAAGGCGCAGTGTCGCGAGCACGCGGTAGAAGGTGAAGCCCTGCAAATCGCGCCCGCTGACCTGTGCATAAAGCGCGGCTGCCGCATCGCGGGTGGGAAACCCGTGGGTGGCGGTGGGCATTTGGCGCAGTTGGTGCATCGCCTCGGGGTCCGCCGTCTCGGTCCAGTAACTGAGCAGCACGGCAAGGTCGTAAAGCGGATCGCCAAGCGTGCCCATATCCCAGTCGATCAGGGTGCGCGGCGCGAGCGTGTCGGGATCAAGAATGAGGTTGTCGAGCTTGAAATCGTTGTGAATTAGGGTGGTGGGCGTCGCCCCGGTCGGTAGGTGGTTTTCGAGCCAGTCCAGTAGCGTGATAAGGTCGGCTGGTGTCGAGGGCGCCCAGCTTAGGTGGGCGCGTTTCGACCAGCCGCGCAGGGTGCGCGCCACAAAGCCTTCGGGGCGGCCAAGGTCGCCCAGACCGCAGGCGTTAAAGTCGACGGCGTGCAGCTCGGCCAGCACGTCAACGATCCGTGTGCCGAGACATGCGCCAATCGGGGCGGGGCCTGCCCATTTGGCGCTAGTGTCCGACGGTATCTCATCGCTGATCACAAGGCCGGGCCGATATTCCATGATGAAAAACGGCGCGCCGATGATCGCGGTGTCGTCGCAGAACAGGTCCGCTTTCGGCACCAGCGGCAAGGCCCCGTGCAGATGCGAGAGGATGCGAAATTCGCGCCCCATATCGTTGGCCCCCGGCGGCACCGGACCCAGCGGCGGCCGCCTGAGAACGACCAAACGGCCATCTACCCGGAGCAGGAAGTTCATGTTGCCAAAGCCCGCCGCGAACCGTTGCGGCGCGGTGTCTGTGTCCAGCACATGCCCGCGACTGGCCAGATACGCGTAGAGGTGGCCCCAGTTCAGGCCGGGCAGGTCCGCGCTGGAAGACGCGTCATCTGTGCGGGTCATCGACGCTCCCCTCGATTTATTGTCCGACACTAATAGGTATAATTGCGCCGGTTTGGAAAAGCAATTCATTCCAGGCCGTCACTGCGCCGGCGCACCGATCCGTGTCGCGCCGCCTAGGCCTTTGTGTCGGGAAATTCGATTGGCCCGCCGTGTTTTTCCCACGTCGAGAAGCCTTCCTTAAGGTGCGCGGCGTCGAAGCCCATGTCCTGCAAGGTGGCCGTGGTGATCGCCGACCGCCAGCCCGAGGCGCAGTGGAACACAAAGGTCTTGTCCTGCCCGAAAATCTCTTTGAAATAGGGGCTGTCGGGATCAACCCAGAACTCTATCATCCCGCGCGGCGCGTGAAAGCTTCCGGGGATATAGCCGCTGCGCTGGCGTTCGCGCACGTCGCGGATATCGACCACCACGACATCAGGATCATCGAGCATGGCAATCAGGTCGGCGGTCTCGATCTCTTTTATGCGGGCGCGCGCGGATTGAACCATCTGGGATGCGGATATCTTGAGCGGCGTCATGCGGTCTTTCCCTTTGATATATATAATTAATTTTACAAATATTGACACGTCTCGCGGCGGCGTGCAAGCTTCGCGAAAACCCGTCGTGCCAGCCCAAATCGGAGACCTGAGATGACCGCATCTGACGCCATTTCGCTCTGGGATGCTTCGGCGCTTGAGTCTGATTACACCGCGCCGCTGGATGCAGAGGGGGTAGTGGATGTTGCCATCGTCGGGGCCGGGTTCACCGGACTTTCAACCGCCCTGCATTGCGCGCAACGAGGGCTTTCGGCGCATGTGATCGAGGCCGAGCAGATTGGCTATGGCGGATCGGGGCGCAGTGTTGGGTTGGTGAACGCGGCGCTCTGGATCCCGCCGCAAGAGGTGCGCGAAAAGCTGGGCGAGACCTATGGACCGCGCTTTATCAAGACCTTCGGCAAGGGGCCGGAGCTGGTGTTTTCGCTGATCGAACAGCACCAGATCCGCTGTGAAGTGACCCGGACCGGCACGATCCATGCGGCCCACGGGCCGAGCGGCTTGGCCAATCTCAAGGGCCGTCACGCGGAATGGCAGCGTCTGGGCGAGCCGGTGGACCTTCTTAACCGCGACGAGGTGTCTGAGCTGATCGGCACCACGCATTTCCACGGTGGCCTTGTGGATCGCCGCTGCGGCACGATCAATCCGATGAGCTATTGTCGCGGTCTGGCGCGCGCCGCTTTGGCGGCAGGTGCCAAGATCAGCACCGGCGCGCGCGTCACCCGGCTTTTGCGCGCGGGCGATGTGTGGAAAGTCGAGACCGAGAAAGGCACGTTGACGGCCAAGGCTGTGGTGCTTGGCACGAATGCGTATACCGATGATCTTTGGCCAGATCTTAACCGCACCTTTACCAAGATCAATTATTTCCAACTTGCAACAACACCGCTTGGGCCCGAGGCCAGCTATATCCTGCCGGGCCGTCAGGGGCTTTGGGACACGGGCCGGGTTATGTTTGACCTGCGCCGCGACGCGTCTGACCGGCTGCTGATCGGCTCGATGGGCACGGTGGTTGGCACCAAGGACAGCGGGCTATCGCATCGCTGGGCGCAAAAGCAGATTGCGCGCCTCTTTCCAGCCCTCGGCCCGGTGGTGTTTGAGGAGGCCTGGACCGGCCAGATCGCAAAGACGCCAGACCATCTGCCGCGCATTCACCAACTGGCGCAGAACTTGTTTACGCCGATCGGTTATAACGGTCGCGGCATCACCACCGGCACGATTTTCGGCGCGGCGATGGCGGAGCTGTTAACCGGGATGGACCCGGCCGACCTGCCCCTGCCGATGACGAATCCTGCGACGGTACCGAGCGCGCCGCTGATGTCGCGGTTGTATCAGTCGACCTTTACCGCCAGTCAATTCCTCAAGGCGATCTGATCCATGAGCGTTCCCAAGAACCGCGCCGGCGTTGATGTCGGCGCCATCTTCACCGATGTTGCGCGGGGCCATGCCGGCGTTCTGGCGACCAGTAAGGTGCGGACCAAAAACACCCTGCCCGAGCAGGCCGCTCTGGGCGGAAACATAAGCGCGGGGGCTGTGGCTGCGCATGCCCGGCGACCACGATCCCGTGCGTGTGGGCCAAGACCTGCGCGCCGGGCGGATCACGCCGCAACTGGCGAAACAAAATTACGGACTTGAAGGATAAAACCATGACACAGAAACCACTTGCACTGATCACCGGCGCAGCCCAGGGCATCGGGTATGCCTGCGCCGAAGCGCTGTCTGAGGATGGCTATGACGTCATCCTGTCGGACATCAATGCCGAAGGTGTGGCCGCCGCGGGCGCAAAACTTGGCGCACAGGCCGCGATTGTCTGCGACATGGGCGACGCCGCCGCAATCGAGGCGATGTTTGCCCAGGTCGCAACAGATCATGGCCCGCTGAGCGCGCTGGTCAACAACGCGGGCGTTGCCCTGCCGGGCGATTTCCTGACCTATGATCTGCAAAGCTTTGACCGGGTGATCGACATCAATCTGCGCGGTGTTTTCATCGCCACCCAACTGGCGGCGCGTGTGATGGTGGAACACAAGATCGAAGGTGCGATTGTGAATATGTCGTCGATCAACGCCCAAGTCGCGATCCCGGCGATCCCGGCCTACTGCGCCTCAAAGGGCGGCGTGATGCAGCTGACGAAAGTGGCGGCGCTGGCGCTGGCCAAGCACAACATCCGGGTCAATGCGGTCGGCCCCGGCTCGATCGATACCGAGATGATGGCGGGCGTGAACGCCAATCCCGAAGCCTTTAAAACCGCCATGTCCCGCACGCCGCTGGGCCGTGCCGGCGATGCGCGCGAGATTGGCGATGTGGTGGCATTTCTCTGCTCGAAAAAGGCCAGCTATATCACCGGCGAAACGATTTATGCCGATGGCGGCCGGTTGGGGCTGA
Organism: Marinovum sedimenti; assembly: GCF_054052205.1. Classification (NCBI taxonomy): domain Bacteria; kingdom Pseudomonadati; phylum Pseudomonadota; class Alphaproteobacteria; order Rhodobacterales; family Roseobacteraceae; genus Marinovum; species Marinovum sedimenti. The sequence goes on along the minus strand of NZ_JBSWBT010000002.1, from coordinate 173,156 downwards.
ATTACACCTGCTGAGGGTGGGCGCGGGTTGGCCGAAGTCGGACTGGCGTGAAAATCGGCAGGGGCACTCCCGGTGCCACTGTCGAAGATGCAACTGACACGACAGTGAAATTTGTATCCGTTTGCATCGTTGACCTTCCCGTTCTGGAAGCCGGTAACGATCATCCGACAGATCACTTGGGACAGAAAAGAACGATGGACATGGACACCAAAAAGGCCGGGCAGACCGGATCAGACAAGCTCATGAAGTACGGCATGTGGGCCTGCTGCGCGGTGATGCTGTTGCCGGTCGGGGCCTATTTCGTGGCAGGTGGGGCCTTGGACGGGGCCGGGGGCCTCGCGACGTTTGCGCCGTTGGCCCTGTGCGTTGGGGCGCATTTGGTCATGCACCGGTTCATGGGTAAATCCTGCCACGGCAAGGCAAAAGAGGAGCCGGGCAACAGCAAAGCGCTGGACGCGCGGCCCATTGCGACACCCGCCGCCGAGTAGAGCGAACGCACCGCAGAGTTGAGGCCGGCAATTGGGGCAGTTGCCGGCCGAAATGCGTGGGGTTAACCGATTTGCCTGCAACGCGCCGCGCCCGGCAGGACAAACATCAGTGGCGCGGCTTGTCCCGGGAGCGCCGGAACAGGCCGCAGCGCTGATCAGGCAGTTGTGGGGTACAGCACGACACGCGTGTCCATCGGGACCCGGTCGTACAAATCTATCATCTGATCGTTCACCAGCCGCGCACAGCCGTTGGACACTCTGAGGCCCAAGGTCGATGGATCATGCGTGCCGTGGACCCGCAAAAACGTGTCGCCGCGACCGGGCTGGAACAGGTAGAGCGCGCGCGATCCAAGTGGATTGTTAAGGCCGCCGGGCATCCCATCGGCCCATTTCGAGTACTTCTCAGGTTCTCGGCGCAGCATGCCGGGGGTCGGCGTCCAGCTTGGCCATTCCTTCTTGGCCCCGATGTAAAATTCGCCTTCCTCGTACAGGCCCGGTCGCCCAATCCCGACAACATAACGCATCGCGGTGTTGCCCGGTAACGTCCAGTACAGCGCAAATTCCTGCGGAATCACGTGAATTTCATAGGGTGCCAGCCCCATCGACGTCTTGACCAAACGCGGCAGATGCTCTGGCGGCAGGTTGTAAACCGGCAATTTCTTGGGCGGATGAGCCGCGACCATTGTTCCGGTCCCAAGTGCGGCGGCGGTGAGCGCACCACTTACAAACTGTCGTCTCCTCATAGGATTTCCTTCTTTTTCTTCTGCGTGTTCCGGCCTCACAGATCGGGTCGTCCGCCTGCATGGCTTTTCCAAACACGGGCTCGGCGCAGGTTGTTCCATCACAAGATTGGCGCCTTGCCGCCGCGCGGGCCCCGGCGAGGGAATTTAAGGCAACAGCATAAAGTGATTTGCGTCAAAAACCGCTGCGCGCCGGGCGAAATGGCTCTGGGTTAACGAAATATTCATGTCGTTTCGGCAGCTTGGCATGACATCGGCGGGGAACTGCGCAGGTTTAAGCCGATTTACAAATTGATACATCACATCGCGCCGCAAGGGTGCTAAGTCGGGGGGCAGACGAACACAGTTAGGCATAACGCATATGACATATCCGAAATGGTCACGCCGTCAGGTTCTGGCCTCAGCGACGGCAACATTGGCGATGCCTTCTCTTGCTTTGGCGCAGGTTGAAAGCGGACCAACACGGCGGAATATTTCCTCCTTTAGCCTGCATGACTGGCGCGATCACTTTGATGCGCTCGGTGAAGGGATCATTGTGTCCGACACCAACACCAAAGTTCTGCAACATTGGACCTCGAACGGCGAAATGCGGGTCTATCCGACCTCGGTGCCCCTGACAGACGAGCTCACGCGGCGCGGCTATACCAAGGTGATCGAAAAGCGCGAAAACCCGACATGGCGCCCCACTCCGTCGATGCTGGAACGCAATCCGGAATGGCCGGCGGTTGTTCCGGGTGGCGATCCGCTGAATCCGCTGGGCACGCGCGCGCTGTACCTGTCGTGGACCTATTACCGGATCCACGGCACACAGGACACGCGCAAGATCGGCCGGAAGTCTTCGAATGGCTGCATCGGGCTGTACAACCGCCAGATCGAAGAGGTCTATGAGCGTACGCCGGTCGGCACCCAGGTCAAACTGATCTAGGCACAGCTCCTGCTGATCCGGCAACGGGCTGGGCCTATTGGTCCGGGCCTGTATGATATTCTGTGCAACAGGGCGATCCGACATGGAAAAAGACATGCTGGCACCGTCTAATACGCGCCGCCCGTTGATGTCTGGCGCGACGGGTTTTGGAGGTGGCGAACCCTTGATTGGCGCGATGTCACGCGCGCAGGCGCGGGCCGTATCGTCCAAAACGCCGCTCATCGCCCGGGCGTGAAGATATGCGGGATGTGAGAGATGTGAGCTCAGCCCTGACCCGCCGTGACGTGCTGGCCGGGTTGGCCGCGCTTTGCGTTCCGGGGGCGGTTGCGGCTGCGCGGCAGTCCGTGGTTCTGCGCCCCTCTGCGATTGTGGCGCGGGTTGCGGGGTTTGATCTAACCCTTCTGGGCTTCAATGGGCAGGTTCCTGGCCCCGAAATTCGGACCCGCCAAGGCGACCAGATTGATATCCGGCTAGAGAACGGACTGGACGATGGCGCGCTTGTGCATTGGCACGGGTTGCGGGTGCCAAACCAGATGGACGGGGTCAACGTGCTCACGCAGGATGTAGTGGTGCCCGGTCAATCACACGACTATCGCTTTGCGCTGCCGGATGCCGGAACCTATTGGTATCACTCGCATTACCTGTCGTATGATCAAGTCAGCCGCGGTCTGTTCGGGGCCTTCGTTGTGGAGGAGACAACCCCGCCGGACGTTGATCATGACATCACCGCGCAACTGTTCGACATGATGATCGACGGCGAGGGCGGCTTCGACGACACGTTTGACCCTGCGCAGTTCGCCACCGCCGGGAAAATCGGCAATGTCGCCACCGCCATTCTGTCACGCAGCACAGTGCGCCGGGGCGACAGGCTGCGCCTGCGGTGCATCAATCCCTCGATCGACAGAATCTACGATTTGAGCCTGTCGGGCCTTGCCGGAGCCATTGTCGCGCACGATGGGATGCCGCTGGCCAAGCCAAGACCGCTGTCGGTGATCACTCTGGCCCCCGGCCAGCGCTGCGATGTGATTGCGGATGTCACCGGGCCGATCTCGCTCACCGATGTTTACGACGGCGGCGATGTTTTGTTGGGCGAAATCGCGGCGGAGGGCGCGCGGGAGCCGAGCCAGAGCGCAATTCCGACCTTGCCGCCAAATGCGATGCCTGTGCCGGACCGCGATGCGACCCCGGTTGAACTGGTGATGCAAGGCGGCGCTGGCGGCGACGCGCATGGTGGGTTTGGCACCTGGGCGCTGAACGATGTGTCGGGCCTGCCGGGGCAACCGCTGGTCGATGTGCGCCGCGGTGCCACCGTCCGGATCACCCTGCGCAACCAGACTGCGTTTGCGCATGTGATGCATCTGCACGGGCACCATTTTTACGAAGTTGATGCTTCTGGCACACTCGGCGATTATCGCGATTCGACGCTGGTCGGGGCGTGGGGGGCGCGCGATATTCTGTGTGTGCTCGACAACCCCGGCGCTTGGATGTTGCACTGCCACATGCTGAGCCATCAGACCGACGGCATGGCGACTTGGGTTCGGGTGAGTTAAGCTACCCCGTGCGGCACCCCGGCCCGGTTTTGCAGACCTGCTCAGGCCGCCGGATCGTGGGCGTGGCGCAGCTTGTCCCAATCGAATTCCACGCCAATACCGGGGGTCATGGGGGCCACGGCGCGATGATCTTCGATCAGTAGCGGGCGGTGGGTATAAGCGTCGATCGGGAAGCTGTGCACCTCAAGCCAACCGCCGTGCGGCTGCGCCGATACGAGGCTGACGTGCAGCTCTTGCATGCCGTGGCTGCACACCGGAATGTCAGCTTTTCGCGCCATATCAGCAACTTGCAACCAGCCGGTGATGCCACGGCAGTTCGAGGCATCAGGCTGGATAAAGGCGAGCTTGGACCGCTCAAAAGCATGGCGAAATTCCGGTTCCGTATGCAGGTTTTCGCCCATCGCCAGCGGGCAACCGGTGGCCTCGGCAATCTGGCCATAGCCGGCGTAATTGTCAGGCTCGATCGGCTCCTCGAACCATAGAATGTCAAACTCCATAAACCCGCGCGCGGCCTCGATCGCCTGATCCACGGACATCGCATAATTGGCGTCGACCATGAATTTCACATCTGGCCCGATCAGATCGCGCACGGCGCGGGCACGCGCAAGGTCTTCGGCAAGGTCGGGTTTGCCCACCTTGATTTTCACCCCGTCAAACCCCTGATCAAGATAGCCCTGAACGCTGGCCAGCAGCTTGTCCTGCGAATAGTTAAGATCGATCCCGCCACGGTAGGCGTGGCACCGATCAGACGTGCCGCCCAAAACCTGCCACAGCGGCTGCCCCAGCGCGCGGCATTTCGCATCCCACAGCGCAATGTCGATGGCGGCGATGGCAAAACTGTCGATGCCGCCGCGCCCGATGTAGTGGATATGCTTGCCCATTTCGGCGTTCAGCGCGGCAATATCATTGGCCTCGCGCCCCTTAAGCCAGCCTGCGAAATCGTGTTCGATCATGGCAAGGATCGCATGCCCACCCTTGCCGCCGGTATAGGTATACCCGGTGCCCGAAACCCCATTGTCGAGGTGCACCGTGGCGATCACCAGCTCGAAATGCGTGTGGTCGCCATGCATGGCGTCACTGAGCACCTCGGCAAGCGGCAAGGTGAACAATTCGGCGGTGACGGCTTCAATCTTAGGCATAAAGGGCTCCTCCAACAAATTTGGTAATACCAAATTTCACGTATATCCGTCAACTTCTGAACGAAGGCGCTGTTATCACAATTTTAGTAAGGCCATATTGCCACCTTGATAGGCCCATCGCCGCGTGAGATAAAAATTCATGGATGACGACCAATCAGCCTCGGCAGACCCCGCAACCGGTCCGCGCGAAAGCGCGGTAAGCCGGGTCGTTGCCGCCCTCGAAGCCCAGATTTTCTCGGGCGCATTAAAGGATGGCGACTCCCTGCCGGCTGAGCGCAGCATCGTCGAAACCATGGGCGTCAGCCGTCCTGTGGCGCGCGAGGCGATCAAGATTCTCGGCGGCAAGGGCCTGTTGGACATCCAGCCGCGCCACCGCCCTGTTGTGCGCAAACCCGGTGCGGATACGGTGATGGACGTGCTTGGCGGGCTGGTCGGGCACCTGACGGGGCGCCCCGGTGGCGTCCGCCAGATTTTCGATGTGCGCATTTTTGTCGAGGCCGGGTTGGTACGGCAGGCGGCGGTCTCGGCGGACAAGGGCGATATCGCGCGTCTGCGTGCGGCGCTTGAGGCAAACCGCGACAGTATCGACGATTCGCTGCGGTTTTATCAGACGGACAATGCCTTTCACGCTGTGCTCTATTCCTTTGCCGGAAACCCGATTTTCCCGGCCATCCATCATGCGTTCCACGACTGGCTCGACAGTCGCTGGCGCCAGATGCCGCGCCTGCCCGAACGCAATCGCAAGAACTATGAGGCGCATGCCGCCATCGTTGAGGCGATCCTAGACCGTGATCCCGACCGCGCCGAACAGGCGCTGCGCGATCACCTTGAATCCGCCTGGGCGCAGGTGCGCGACACGTTCGACGATCTTTAATCCCGGCCAATCTCAGCACACCTTAGCGTGTGAGCTTGACCACTTTCGACAGCCGTTTCGCGGCATCGGCAAGGTGCTCTTTCATCCCCTGATAGGCGGCTTCGGCGTCCTGCGCTTCAATCGCCTGCGCAATCGCACGGTGCAGGGGCACCGATTCCCGGTTCATCCGCTCCTCGGGGTTCGTCAGCCGGATTGACAGCATCAGCCCGGCAAAGATCGCGTTTTCAAGCGCTTCGAGGTAGCGATTGTTGGTCGAGCGCAGCACAGCGATGTGAAAGCGGGCATCGGCGAGCACGTATTCGCTGTTCTCGCTGGTATGCGCCTCCATCTGATCGACCGCGTCCAGGATCGCCTTAAGCTGCGCGTCGCTGCGCCGTTTGGCGGCGTAATAGGCGGCATCGGGTTCGATGGATTGGCGCAGTTCCATCAGGCTGATCAGCCGCTCGTCCTCGATGGTCAAAGATTGGTGCCACATCAGAACATCGCGGTCGAGCATCTGCCAATTGCCCACGTTCTGCACCCGCGTGCCGATCCTTTGGCGGACCTCAAGCAGCCCTTTGGCCACCAGCATCTTGACCGCCTCGCGCACCGCGGTGCGGCTAACGCCGAACTCATCGCACAGCGCGTTTTCGTCGGGTAAGAGTTGGCCGGGCACAAGCTGTCCATCAAGAATACGCTCGCCAAGCTTGCGCGAGATTTGGCCAGAGAGCGAGCGGGAGAGGGTGTTGGACGTCGGGTGCAAGACGTCTTGGTCTGAAGCGGGCACGGCGGAATCTCCTGTCTTTACAGTAAACATAATACCTTTGCGGCGGAAAGCAACGGCCCGACCTTTTGGGGGCCGGGGACATGCGGTCAAATTAATGTATTGATATTATGTTTGATGGTATAGTAGGAATATCGGTAAAAGAGGAGATTACCGATGTTATCGCAAGATCAAGTTGCCGAGGCCGCGCGCGCGCTGTTTCAGGCAGAGCAGACCCGCGTGCAGGCCAACCGCCTGTCGGCCACCTATCCGCAAATCGAGATTGAGGATTCCTATGCCATCAGCCGTGCTGTGGCCGCGACGCGCGCCAAAAATGGCGACCGGCTGATTGGCCACAAGGTCGGGCTGACCTCCAAGGCGATGCAGGCGGCGTCAAAGATTGACGAGCCGGACTATGGCCACGTCTTTGCCAGCATGTTGATCCAAGACGATGCGACGGTGGTCCACGCGGATTACTGCGTGCCGCGCGTCGAACCTGAGCTGACCTTTATCCTGAAGTCGCCGTTGCAGGGCCCCGGTCTGACGCTTGACGATGTGCTGGCCGCGACCGAATTTGTGGTGCCCTCGATCGAGATCATCGACGCGCGGGTGACGGAGCCGCGGCGCATCTTTGACACCGTGGCCGACAATGGCGCGGCGGCCGGGCTGGTGCTCGGGGCCAAACGGTTCCGCCCTGACGAGATTGACTTGCGCTGGGCTGGCGCATTGTTCCGCCGCAACGGCGAGATCGAAGAGACCGGCATCGCCGCGGGCGTCATGGATCATCCGGCCAATGCCGTGGCCTGGCTGGGCAACAAACTGGCGGCCTATGGCGGCGGGCTAGAGGCGGGGCACATGGTGCTTTCGGGCTCTTTCACCCGCCCGGTCTGGGCCGCCCCCGGTGACCGGCTCGAGGCCGATTTCGGCCCGCTCGGCACTGTTTCCCTTAGCTTTTCTTGACATTTCAGGAGCCTGTTATGACTGCACAACCCAAATATCTGATCGGTGACAGCTGGGGCACCGCCTCGGATCTGCCGCCGATGAACGTGGTGAACCCCGCCACCGAAGAAACCCTTTACGAGGTGCCCTGCTGTAGCCCCGACCACGTGGCGCAGGCGCTGATCCATGCCGAGGCCGGTTTCGCCGAATGGTCGGCGCTGCCCGGCTGGAAGCGCGCGCAATACCTGCGCCGCATTGCCGAAGAGATCGTCAAACGCCGCGAAGATTTTGGCCGCGCCATTGCCACTGAAATGGGCCGGGTCCATGCGATGGCGGTGGGCGAGGCCGACTCTGCCGCCGAGCAATTCGTCTGGATGGCGGGCGAGGCCGAGCGGCTGTTTGGCCAAACCATCACCTCGCGTTTTGGCGGACATCTCAGCATCACGCCCGAGCCGGTCGGCATCGTCGCGGCTTTCAGCCCTTGGAACTTTCCGCTTGGTCTGCCTGCCCGCAAACTGGCTCCGGCGCTGGCGGCAGGCTGCGTGGTGATCCTGCGCCCCTCTGAACAGACGCCGCTGGTGGGCACGATCCTTGGCGAATGCTGTCAGGCGGCGGGGCTGCCGGTGGGCGTGGTGCAGATCCTGCAAGGCCACCCCGAGGGTGTGTCGCCCGCGCTGATGGAGTCGGACGCGGTGCGCAAAATCTCCTTTACCGGCTCGACCCGCGTTGGGCGGCTGTTGATGGCGCAATCGGCGCAAACGGTGAAACGGGTGTCGATGGAGCTTGGCGGTCACGCGCCGCTGATCATCTGCCCCGACGCCGATGTGCCCGCAGCGGCCAAGCTGGCGGCGAAGTTCAAGTTTATGAACACCGGCCAGATTTGCGGCTCGCCCAGCCGGTTTTTCCTGCATGAAGACGTGGCGAACGAATTCACCGATGTCTTTATGACTGAGGCGGAAAATGTGCGCATGGGCGACCCGATGTCCCCCGAGACGACCATGGGCCCGATGGCCAGCCCGGCGCAGCTGGATAAGCTGGAGCGGTTGGTTGCGGACGCGGTTGAGCGTGGCGCAACGCTGCGGCTTGGCGGCGGGCGGGCGCGCGAACAGAACAAGGGGTTTTTCTTTGCGCCCACGGTGCTTGAGAACGTGACGGATGACGCCGAGATCATGTCGGAAGAGCCGTTCGGCCCGGTCGCCTCGCTGACCACCTATTCCGACCTTGGCGATGCCATTGCGCGGGCCAACAGCACGCAATATGGCCTTGCGGCTTATGCCTTTACCCGCTCGGAAGTTGTGGCGCGGCGGTTGTCGCGCGACTTGCAATCGGGGATGGTGGGGATCAACAACTTCCTGTTGTCGCACTATGAAGCGCCGTTCAGCGGCGTGAAACATTCGGGCGTTGGCATTGAAGGCGGACAGATGGCGATCAACGAATACCTGACCTTCAAGACCACCCATGCCGAATTCGAAGTGCAAGCGGTCTGACAGCAAAGCAACGCGCACCGGCCTCGTGCCGGTGCCGCAGGGGTGATGGGATACCGCAGAGATGCGGTATCCCTGTTTCGTTTAGCCCTTGCGCGGCAGCCAGACCGCCATGGTGTTGTCGTCGCGGTTGTTCCACGCGAAGTAGGGGATCAGCGTCGCGGGCACCGTGCCGTGATCGGCCGCAGTGACCGGAGCGTAAAGCGCCTGCGTCGACCAGGCCGCGCGCCGGGGCATCGTGGTGCGCAACAGGGTCAGACCGGTGAACAGTCCCGCACCGTCGACCGGCGCGAACTGCGCATCGGCGGGCAGGGCGACATCATTGATCGTTACGCCGTCAGGCAGGTCAGCCCCCTCAAGACAATAGACCACCGGACCGGCCATCACCGCCACCTGATTGCGGATCTCCTCAACCTCTGGCCGGGCGGCCAGAACGCGGGGGCGGATGTCCAGTGTCAGCTCGATCTCGTCGCCAGCCGACCAAGTCCGGGTAAGCGCGAGGTAGCGCGGACCGCTGCCTGTCACCTCGACCGCCTCGCCGTTGACACGCACTGTGGCTTCTTCGCTCCAACCGGGGATGCGCAGATGCAGGGTGGTCTCGCTGTCGGGGGCATCCCCGACGTGAATGCGCACATCGCCCGACCACGGGAAATCCAACTCTTGCCGCAGGGCGATGCGCCCACCTGCTAGGTCGGTGTCGAGCGTGTTGGTGCCAAACAAATGCACCCAAACCGCAGCTTCCGCCGTTGAATAGGCCCAGCGGTGCAGCCCGGCGATGGTCCGTGTCACCTGTGGCGGGCAGCAGTAACAGGTCCACCGGGTCCAGCGGCGCGGCGAGTCATTGTTGCCGATGAAATGCGCCGCGCCGTTAAACCGCAGCGGGTTGGAATAGGTGAAATGCGTGCCCGACAGCGACAGGCCCGACAGACCGGTGTTGTACATCACCTGTTCGATCACGTCGGCATAACGCGCGTCGCCGGTCAGTTGCAGCATTCGCCAGCTCCACATCGCGTTGGCGATATTGGCGCAGGTCTCGTTATAGGCGGTGTCCGAGGGCAGCTGATAAGGCCGGCCATAGGCCTCGGCGATTTGCTCATACCGGGGGTGGCTGCGTTCCGATGTGCCCTTGTGCAGTGCGCCGATGCCGCCGGTGATGTACATCTTGCGATAGGTCGAATCCTCCCAGATCCGGGTGATCGCGTCCATCAGCGGCTGTTCGTCGGTCTCCATCACAAGGTCGGCGGCCCCGGCCCAAAGATACGGCCCGGTCACGCAATGCCCGACCGCTTCGGTCTCTTCAAGCAGCGGCACGCGCGCCTGGCTTTGATCGCCGTTGTTGCCGTTCAGGCCAGGGTGCGCGCCGCGATTTTCGACAAAGATCCGCGCCAGCGCGAGGTACTTTTCGACACCGGTTTCGCGGTACAATTCGACCAGTCCCATGATCTGCGAGGGGTTAAAGCCAAAGCGCGCCAGATCGGGATCGCGGCTGATAAAGGTGTCATACAGATTGTCGGCGGCACGAATTGCGATGTCCATAAACCGCATGCTGCCGGTCACTTGATGGTGCAGGCAGGCCGTGGTGAACAGGTGGCCCAAATTGTACATCTCGTGGTGTTCGATGTCGGTCCAACGGCCCAGATCGGTCAGGGTGATCTGGGTGTTGAGATAGCCATCGGGCTCTTGCGCGGCGGCGATGATATCGATCCGGTCGTCCATCCGTTTGGTCAGATCGGCGTCGGGCGCAATGTCCGTCAGCAGCAGGATCGATTCCAGCGCCTTATAGCAGTCGCCATCGCTCCAGTAGCGGCCATAAAACGGGCCTTCGCCGCGCGGCACCGCGCGGAAGTTGCCGAAGTAGGCGGCGTTCTTGGGGTCTTCCATCGCGTCGAGAACGCTGTGAATCAACTCACTGCGAACCAGCTCAAGCTTGTCCGCCCAGAAGCCACCCGTCCAACGGGTTGCCCGATCAGCAGGGCGCTGCAACAGCGCTTTTGGGCTGATCCGGGTTACAGGATTTCCATCCATTTATCTGTTCTCCCTCAGTTTTTCGTCATTCAGGTCGTTGGATTTGCGCACGCCCGCACAGGCCTGCTCTGGCCAGACCACGGCGTTCGGCGCTGATTTTCTTGTGCTTCGAACCGACTTGACGGATGATGCACAAACATATTATGTTTCGTTTTGTCGACAAAAAGCAATACCAGCGACAAACTTTACGAATTGGAGGAGGACACGATGAATAATCTGAGACAGACGGTGGCCGGCATCTGCCTGAGCCTGCCGCTTGCGGTCAGCGCCCTGACCCTACATGCGACCCCGGCCAGCGCCGAAGGTGAAGTGCAACTGTTCCACCGCTCTGCAGCCGAAGCGATGCGCACGCCGCGCATGGCGATGTGGAATTACTGCAGTGAAAAGCTCGATATTGAAATCGTCGAAAACTTCTCGCCGCCCAAGCAATATGAGGTCCAGCTTCCGGTTCAGCTGTCCAGTTCGACCCCGCCAGACATCTATGCCTATTGGGCCGGGGGCCGGTCGCAATTTCAGGCCGCCACGGGCAAGATCATGGCGCTGAACGAGATGTGGGAGGACATCAAAGGCAATTACCCCGCCGGTGTTCAGGCCACCAGCACCGAGCCCGATGGCAACGTCTACACCATCCCGACCACGTTCCAGCCGAATGTGTTTTGGTACAACAAACGGGTCTTTGCCGAGCATGGCCTTGAGCCGCCGAAAGACTGGGACGCGTTCCTTGATGTTGCGGCCAAGTTGAAAGAGGCCGGTGTCACGCCCTTCCTTTTGGGGTCGAAATCGGGCTGGGAGCCGCTGTTGTGGTTCGATTACATGGTCCTTCGCGTTGCTGGATCAGAGTTCCGCAATGGTCTTATGGCCGGCACCGAAAGCTATCTTGATCCGCGTGTGATCGAGGCGATGGAGCTTTGGAGTGGCCTGCTCGAAGCGGGATATTTCAACGACCGCACCTCCAGCCTTGGCTGGCAGGAAATGGCGACGCGTTTCGCGTCTGGCGAGGGAGCGATGGAGCTGATGGGCACATGGACCGTTGGCAACTTTATCAAGGCCGGGCTTGAGCCGGGCACAGATTTTGATGTCTTCGACTTCCCGATGATCAAAGACGGCATCGAATTGGCCGTTGAAGGCGCCGTTGAAGGCTGGGCCGCGAGCGGAGCGGGCGAAAACACCGACAACGCGGTTGCCATGCTGAAATGTGTGGCCGAACGCGCACCGCAGGAATTGTTCGCGGCGCAGGCCCAGCGGATGGCGGCCAACAAGGATGTGCCAATCGAAATCTATGAACCCGCGTCGTTCCAACCCACGATCGCACGGTTCCAGAAGATGCTCGGCGCACCGTTCCACCAGAACCTCGAACTTGCCACGCACCCCGGTGTGACCGAAGTGGCCAAGCGCGAACTGCCCCGCTTCCTCGCCTATCCGGACCAGTACATGAAGGTGCTGGAAATGCTGGAAGATCGCCGCAACGACGTCTTCGGCGAAAGCTGAGGCATCGCGGCCGGGCGTCCTCCCTCGCCCGGTCGCACCCATAAGGAGGACACCGCCATGAACGCCCGGCTTACGCCTTGGCTATTCCTGATGCCCGCGATTTTGATCTATGGCATCTTCGGCGCCTATCCGATTTTCCAGACCTTCGCCATCAGCCTGACCGATCAGGTTGGCGTGGCGGCTCCGGGGAAATTCGTGGGCCTGAACAATTACATCACGCTGATCCAGGACGATTATTTCCTGAATTCGCTGAAAAACACCGGCATCTGGGTGATTGCCTTTCTGATCGTGCCCAATTCGCTGGCCATCACCATCGCGCTGTTGGTCAAACAGACCTTTTGGGGCGCGAGCCTGATTAAGACGGTGTTTTTCCTACCGCTGGCGCTGTCGTTTGCCATCGTCGGCGTGGTCTGGGGCTGGATCTATGAACCCGATGTCGGGCTGCTGGATCAATTGCTGATCGGGCTCGGGCTTGAGGGGCTGATCGTCGAATGGCTTGGCCCAGAGGCGGCGACCTATTCGGTGATCGCGGCGGCGGCGTGGCGCCAGACGGCCTTCGCCACCGTGGTGTTTCTCGCCGGTCTTTCCTCCATCCCGACCGAGCTGATCGAGGCCGCCAAAGTCGACGGTGGCACTCGGCGGCAGATCTTCTTTCGCATCACCTTGCCGCTGTTGAAACCGGCCAGCACCATCGCGGTGTCTTCGGCGCTGATCCATGCGCTTTTGGCGACCGAGATCGTGTTGACCATGACCGAGGGCGGCCCGTTCGGCTCCTCCGAAGTGGTGGGCTACCGGATGTATATGGAGACCTTCTGGAACTACAAATTCGGCTACGGCGCTGCGATTGGTGTGATTGTCACGCTGATGACGGCAACCATGGTGGTGCCCTATGTGCGCCGCATGGCCAAGGCCCAAGAACGTGATTGGAGCTGAGGCGATGAGTGATATGACCACAGAAATCTCTGCGCCGCAGCGTGACATGATTGACCGCGGCACCCTGCGCGAACGTCTGGAAGAGCCGTTTATGCGCGGCGGCCAGATTGCGCTGCTTATCCTGCTGGCGCTGGTGTTCTTTTTGCCGGTGCTGGGGACGCTGCTGACCGCAGTGCGCACCATCCCCGACATCACCCAGAACGGCGCTTGGGCGCTGCCGTCAAGCTATGAATGGGGCAATCTCAGCCGGGCCTTTGTTGAAATGCTGCCCTATCTCAAGGCGTCGGTGATCATCACACTGCCCTCGGTGGCTGGTACGCTGCTGGTGGCGATGATGGCGGGCTATGCGCTGTCGCGGATGCGGTTTCAGGGACGGATCTGGATGTTTCTGGTGATCGTTTCGCTGAGCTTTGTGCCGATCCACACCCAGCTGATCCCGGTGTTCCGGTTGATGTCCGACCTTGGCCTGCACGATACCTTTATCAGCCAGATCATCGTGCACATCATGCGCCAGATCCCCTTTGCCGTGCTGATCATGACCAACTTCTTCAACACGGTTCCGGGCGAATTGCGCGAAGCCGGTCGCATTGATGGGGCCAGCGAATGGACGATCTTTCGGCGGATCTATGTGCCGGTGGCGCGGCCTGCGCTTTCGGCGCTGATCGTGCTGGAATTCACCTGGATCTGGAACGATCTGCTCTGGGGCCTCGTGCTGACGCAGGGTGCTGGCAAAAAGCCCGTCACCGTCGGCATCCTGTCCTTTGAGGGCGAATACGAGATTGCCTGGAACATGGTGGCGAGCGGCGCGGTGGTGGCCGCGATCCCAACGCTGGCCGTCTTCCTCGCCTTCCAGAAACACTTCATCCGCGGGATGACAATGGGGTCGGTCAAGGGCTGAAGCCCGCCCGACATCCCCGAAAATTCCCGACAAGGAGACAACACATGGCACATGTAACCATCAATCAGGTGATCAAGAATTACGGCGCGGTGCGCGCGATCAAGGGCATCGACGTTGGCATCGATGACGGCGAGTTTGTCGCCCTCGTTGGCCCCTCGGGCTGTGGCAAAACCACGCTTTTGCGGATGATTGCCGGGCTTGAGGACATCACCGGCGGCACCATCGAAATCGGCGGCAAGGTGGTGAATAACCTGCAACCCAAGGCGCGCGACATCGCAATGGTGTTTCAGAACTACGCGCTTTATCCGCATATGAAAGTGGCCGACAACATGTCGTTCTCGATGCAGTTGGCCGGGGCATCAAAAACCGAGATCAAGGCCAAGGTCGAGGACGCCGCGCGCATTCTCAACCTTGAGCCCTACCTCGACCGCTACCCCCGCGAATTGTCGGGCGGCCAGCGCCAGCGGGTTGCGATGGGCCGTGCAATTGTGCGCAATCCCAAGGTGTTCCTGTTCGACGAGCCGCTGTCAAACCTGGATGCCAAGCTGCGGGTGTCGATGCGCGCCGAGATCAAATCGCTGCACCAGCGGCTGGGCACCACGGCGGTTTACGTCACCCACGACCAGATCGAAGCCATGACGATGGCCGACAAGATTGTGGTGATGAGCGAGGGCCGGATTGAGCAGGTCGGCACGCCGCTTGACCTGTATGATGAACCCGCCAACCTGTTTGTCGCGGCGTTCATCGGCTCGCCGTCGATGAACCTGCTTGAGGCGGAAATCTGTGCTGGCGGCGTGCAGATCGCCGACGGCACGGTGCTGGCCCTCTCGGGCACCGAGCGTTTCGAGACTGGTCGCCCGGTGATCGCCGGCATCCGTCCTGACACGTTTGAGCTGGCCGAAAAGGGCCTTGCGGTGCAGGTAAATGTCACCGAGCCGACCGGTGCGGAAACGCAAGTGGTCGGCCAGATCGGCGACAAACCGGTGACCTGCCTGATGCGCGAGCGGATCAGCGGGCGTTATGGCGATGTGCTGCATGTGCTGCCGCAAGGCCCGGTGCATCTGTTCGACCCCGAGACAAGCCTGCGCCTTGGCACCGCCCACGCGGCCCTCGTTAATTGACCTACGCGCGACATACTCCACCAGGGGCGGTTTCGGCCGCCCCTGCCTCGCGCTCCATGCTGGCGGGCATGGGGCTGGTGGCGCTTGCGGGCGTCATTCTGGCCACGCAGGACGCCGCGATCAAAGAGATGACCGCGCGCCATTCACCGATCCAGATCGCCTTTGTCCGCTACGGCTGGCATGCGCTGTTTGTTGCGGTCTTTCTTTGGGCGGCAGGCAAACGGCAGGTCTATCGCACCCGGCGCTTGCCGCTGCATATTGCCCGCGCCGGGCTGTTGTTGATCGCGTCGCTGTCGATGTTTCTGGCCATCGCCCAAATTCCGCTGTCGCAGGCGACGGTGATCCAGTTTCTCAGCCCGCTGGTGGTAACGCTGCTTTCGGTGCTGTTTCTGGGCGAGCGCATCGGCTGGCGCCGCATCACCGCGCTGTGCCTCGGGTTCACCGGCGTGTTGGTGGTGATCGGGCCGCGCCTCGCGGGCACTGCGCCGTCGCTGGTCTGGTTGCTGCCGTTGCTCTCGGCCTTTGGCTCGGCGGGCTATGTGCTGATGACGCGCCGCCTGTCGGCCGCGGAGGAGGCGGCCCCGGCGATGGCGTTGATGCCGGTGCTCTGCTTTGTGGCGCTCCTACCGGCGCAATGGGTTTTCTGGAGCCCGGTTTCGCCACTCGACATGGTCTTCCTCGCCGGGCTCGGCCTGACCGGAACACTGGCCCATGTGGCGATCCAGATAGGAATGCAGGCGGCCCCCGCCTCAATTCTGTCGCCCTTTCTCTACAGCCAGGTGATCTTTGCCGGGCTCTGGGGTGTCGTGTTTTTCGACGACCCGATGAGCGCCGCTTTCTTCCTTGGCACCGCCCTGATTGTCGGCGCGGGCCTCGCGATCTGGTGGATCGAACGTCCGCGCCCAACCCCTTGACACTCTTATCCGAAAGTATCCGCATGACTGCCAAGAACATCGTCCTATTCATCACCGACCAATGGCGTTGGGACACGCTCAACGAGCCGGGTCATCCCTGCAAACTGCCCAACCTTCAGGCGTTTCGCGCCGAGTCCACCAACCACGTCAACGCCTTTACCTCGGTGCCGCTTTGCACCCCGGCGCGAGGCTCGCTGTTCACCGGGAAGTGGCCGCATCAGACCGGCACGATGGACAATGTGCAGGGGTCGTCGTTCTATCCGCACGGCAAGCTGCACCCGAGCCACAAGACCTATATGGAGCGGTTGCAGGACGCCGGTTACGCGGTGTCGTTCATCGGCAAATGGCACCTTGGCGCGGGCACCCTGACCGAACGCGGCATTGATGCCCCGCTCAGCGATGGCGGGGCCGAGGCGCTGATCCCGGCGGATGATCTTGCGTTCGCCACCCCGCGCAAAACGCCGTTTTATGGCACCATCACTCATGGCACGCATATGGATGAAAAGCGGGTGCGGGCGGGGATCGAAAAGCTGGAGGCGCTCTCGACTGGGGACAAGCCATTCTGCCTGATCGTCTCACTTCCGGGGCCGCATTTCCCGCATCACGTTCCGGCGGATTGGGTGGCGATGTATGACGATCTGCCCGCCGATTACATGCCCGATAATTTCATCCCTCAGTTCACTGAGACCGGCAAACCACAGGCGCAGGGCGCGCATTACTGGCCTTGTCAGGACACCCGCGGGCTGGACCAACAGGACTGGCGGCGCACCGCGCAGCACTACTTTGGCTTTTGCTCGTTCATCGACGATCTCTTTGGCCAGTTCCGCCGCAAGATGACGGATCTGGGGTTGGATGACACCACCAGCCTCGCCTTCACCGCCGATCACGGCGAGATGTTGGGCGCGCATGGCTGGTTCGACAAGGGGCCGTTCTTTTACGAAGAGGTGATGCGTATCCCGATGATGGTCCGTTCGGCGGGGCAGGGCGCGGCGGCGGTCAATGAGGGGTTTGTCTCATTCCGCGATGTCTTTCCGACGCTGGTTTCAGGCAGCGACGCGGCGGGTGTTCTTTCGTCCGACGAGGCCGCGCGCAGCTTTGACATCACCGATCACGACCACGCGGTTTATGGCTATGACGCCTATCAGGGGCGGCAGTTCAAGTTCCGTGGCATCCGCGAGGCGCGCTATAAATACGCCTGGAGCCCGCATGACATCGAAGAGCTTTACGACCTCGACACCGACCCGCAGGAGCGGGTTAACCGGGCCGATGATCCCGGCTTGGCGGCCGAAAAACAGCGGCTCAAGGTGCGGCTGTTTGACTGGATGCAGGCCGAAAACGATGCGCTCGCCTATGGCGGCCATCACCTGCCGGTCGGCAGCTATATCGACGGTCGCCCCGCGCACGAACAGCACGATCACCAGCAACATCTCAATCTGGCGTTAAAGCAATGAAAATCACCGAAATCAAAACCTATATGCAGCGCGTCGATGACCGCCCTCGGGTGCTTGTCGCCGTCAAAACCGACGCCGGGATCACCGGCTGGGGCGAAACCTATGCCCACGGGCCAGAGCGCGCCGTCGCCCCGATCCTCGATTATTTCGCCACGCATCTTTTGGGCGAAGACCCGCGCCGGGTGACCTATTTGCATGAAAAGCTGATGCATGTGGCGCGCTTCCCGCCCGGCGCGCTGGGGCTGGCGGCATTTTCCGCCGTCGATCACGCGCTTTGGGATATCGCTGCCAAGGCGCTTGGCGTGCCGGTCTACCAGATGCTCGGCGGGCATATGCGCGACCGCGTGCGGGTCTATTGCACCGCCATCGGTGCGCCCGACAATGGCGTTGAAGTGCTCTCGGATCTGCACGCAGAGTTCGGTTTCACCGCCTTCAAGCTCTCCCCCTATCGCAAGCATCCGTTCGAGCATCGCTGGGGCGCGGTGTGTGAGGCCACCGCCGACTATTTCCGCACCCTGCGCGAAGGGTTGCCCTCGCATTTCGAGATCGCTTTTGATGCCCATTCGGTGCTGATGGAGGGGATCGATGCGGTGCGGTTGGCGCGCGCAATTGAGCCCTACGATCCCTACTTCCTCGAAGAACCGCTGCGGCCTGAGCACATGCCGGCCTGGGGGCAGATGAAGGCCAAGATGAACATCCCGCTGGCCACTGGCGAGGCGCTTTATAACCGCCACCAGTTCCTCGCGCTGCTCACTGCGGGCGGAGCGGACATCGTGCAGCCGGACATCGCCGTGGTTGGCGGGCTGACCGAAATGCGACGGATCGCCGAGGTCGCAGATGCGCATTCCGTGCCGGTTGCGCCGCACAATCCGATGGGGCCTTTGGCCACCGCGCACAATGTGCATTTCTCGGCCGCCTGCACCAATTTCAAGATCCTGGAATACAAAGTGCACCGTGATGTGCCGTGGATCGCGGACCCGTATATCCCGGTCGATGGCCATCTTGAGTTACGCCCGGATCGCCCCGGTTGGGGGGTCGAGATCATCGAAGAGGCGTTGCAGACCGACGAATACACCCACTGGTCGCGGCCCCTGATGACCAAGCCAGACGGGGCAACAAGCTATGCGTGAACTGGGCGGCGCGGCCTTATGGTGCCGGGTCGCCGCGCATCGCCTTGACCGCCTTCACCGTCGTCAGTTCGATGTGGCGGGCCGTCAGCGCACAGGTCGCTTCGATATCGCGCGCGATGGCCGCCTGATAGATCGCGGCATGTTCCGCCGGCGTGTCGCGCCCGCTTGGGCCAAGACTGCGCGACAGGTGGCGATACCGCTCGTGATGGGCGTAGATCTGGCCGCGCAGGTCAAGCAGCCAGTCCGACAGGCATGCCGACACCAGCGCATCGTGGAACGCCTTGTTGCGCGTCTCGATCTCTTGCGGGCTGGTGTTGCGATCCTCGGCCAGCCGCAGGCTGTGGTAGGCGGCGACAAGCTGCGCCTCCCAGGCGTCGTCGCCCCGGCTCAGACTGGCGCGCAGCGCGTCGCTTTCATGCAGGATACGCACCCGGCCGAGATCTTCGACCTCTTCGGCGGTGGCGCTGCGAACAAAGAAGCCGCGGTTCGACCGTTGCACCACGGCCCGTTCGCCAATCAGCCGCGACAACGCCTCGCGCAGGGGGGCGGCGCCAAAGCCAAACTGGCTGCGCAACTCGGCAATCTTAAGCTTGCGGTCCGGCGGCAGCTCCCCGGTGACGATGGCCTGGCGCAAGGTGGCATAGGCACTTTCGGCGTCGGTGACAAATGCGGGTTGTTCCATGGGCTTGGCTGACGCGTCCAGAGTTTCAAAGCTGCTCCTGTGTAGGGGCAGGACGCCCGCAAGCCAAGCCTAAGCCCGCATTTGACTGCGCGCCCGCACGACACACGACAGATTTTCAGACATTCCACAGAAAGGCCCCTCGCCATGCACCATCGCACCAATCCCTTCACCCAAGCGCTGCGCGCGCACCAACGCCAGATCGGCCTTTGGATCACCCTGTGCAGCAATTTCGCCGCCGAGGTGGTGGCTCCGGCGGGCTATGACTGGGCGTTGATCGACATGGAGCACAGCCACAATGACTATGCCAGCGTGCTCGGCCAGCTTCAGGCGTTTGCCGGGTATGACACGGTGCCGATTGTGCGCGTGGAATGGAACGATGCGGTGGCGGTCAAGCGGCTGCTTGATCTTGGTGCGCCGGGGCTGTTGTTTCCGATGATCCAGACGGTGGAAGAGGCGCGCGCCGCCGTGGCCGCCACCCGCTATCCGCCGCATGGGATACGCGGGGTGTCGGGGTCGACGCGGGCGACGAAATTTGGCCGCGTTGCTGATTACACCGCGCGGGTCGAGGACGAAACCGCCGTTCTGTTGCAGATCGAGACCGGCGCTGCCTTGGCGCGGGCCGAAGAGATTGCGGCGGTTGACGGCGTGACGGGGGTGTTTTTTGGCCCGGCGGACATTGCCGCCGACATTGGGATGCTGGGCCAGCCCACCGCCCGCGAGGTCTGGGATCAGATCCGCCCGGTGGCCCGGCGCCTGATCGAGAAGGGCGTTCCGGTTGGCACGCTGGTGTCTGATCCGGCGCTTGCGTCGGCGCTGTTGCACGAGGGCTTTACCTTTGTGGCCTGCGGCACCGACACCGGGCTTTTGGCGCGCGGAAGTGAT
The DNA here is from genome assembly GCF_054052205.1 of Marinovum sedimenti. NCBI lineage: Bacteria > Pseudomonadati > Pseudomonadota > Alphaproteobacteria > Rhodobacterales > Roseobacteraceae > Marinovum > Marinovum sedimenti. Next base: position 152,751 of record NZ_JBSWBT010000002.1, on the reverse strand, counting down.
GCGCTGTTGGCGGATGTTCGGGGGCGTCTGAACGCGGGCTGACCTCTGGGCGTTCCCCGCGCGGGGCAGCTTTGGCCTCGACTCCCGCGTCGGCTTTTGCTAAACATATTATGAATGAACTTAAAGCGCGGAGGCACTATGGTCCTGCACAAGAAAATGTATATCGGCGGCGAATTGGTGGAGGGGCAAGCGCGCCTTGATGTCATCAACCCGGCGACCGAAGACCGGGTGGCCACGGTTGCCGCCGCCGGGCTTGAGGATGTGAACAAGGCGTTAAAGGCTGCGCAGGCCGCCGCGCCGGGCTGGGCCGCGACGCCGGTGGCCGAGCGTCAACGCTGGATGCTGAAACTGCGCGATGCGGTAATCGCCAACCAAGAGATGTTGCGCGACTGCATCCACCAGGAGATGGGCAAACCTTGGGGCGGCACGCAAGAGGATTTCGACCTGCTGGAGCGGTCGCTCAAGTTCTACGCCGAGGAAATCCAGCGCGTGCATGATGAGACCCTGCGCGATCTTGACGGCACCCATGAGCACCGTCTTGTCTATGAGCCGGTGGGCGTTGCGGTGGCTTATCTCGCGTGGAATTTCCCGCTGCTGAACCTCGCTTACAAGATTGCGCCCGCGATGGCCGCGGGCTGTCCGGTGATCATCCGGCCGTCGGCGGCAACGCCGGTTTCGGCTTATGCGGTGGGCGAATTGTGCCATCAGATCGGCCTGCCCGCCGGGGTGGTGAACATCCTGACCACCGACGGCTACGGCCCCTCGGATGCGCTGGCGGCCTCGACGATCCCCAATCTGATCACGCTGATCGGGTCCACCAACACCGGCAAACACCTGATGAAGGTCGGCGCGACCTCGATCAAGAGGTTCTCGATGGAACTGGGCGGCAACGCCCCGGTTCTGGTGTTCAAAGACGCCGATCTCGATCTGGCGGCGGACATCGTCACCACGGTCAAATTCAACAACGCGGGCCAAATCTGCGTCACCCCGAACCGGGTCTTTGTCGAGCGTGCGGTCTATGACGCCTTCCGCGACAAGGTGGTGGCGCGGGCCAAAGCGGTGAACACCGGGTTCGACAAACACGCCGACATTCTGACCGGTCCGATGATTGATGGCCGCGCGTGGAAGCGGGTCAAAGCGCTGATCGACGAGGCGGTCGACAAGGGTGCGGCGCTGCTTGCCGGTGGCGACCGGCCTGCGGGGTTAGCCAAAGGGCATTTCCTTGCGCCGACGGTGCTCGATGGCGTCACGCCCGAGATGCAGATTTACCAAGATGAGATTTTCGGCCCGGTGGTCAGCCTGATCCCGTTTGATGACCGCGAGACGGTGCTGGAGCGGGCCAATGATGGCGAAGAGGGCGGGCTGGCCTCGTATATCTTTACCGCCGATCTGGCGCTGGCTGAACAGGCCGCGAAACGCCTGCGCTACGGTGAGGTGCAGATCAACGGGGTGAAATACGACATTTACCTGCCGCATGGCGGCATAGGGCAAGCGGGCATCGGGCATGACTGTTCGCGCCTCGCCCTCAACGACTATCTCGTCGTCAAACGCATCAGCCGGGGGCTCACATGATGGAGGACTTCATGACACTCGAAGCGATCACCAGCACGTTGAAAATCACCAAGATCATCAGCCATGTGCTGCAATGCGACATGCCCGAGGAACTGGGCTATTCGCAGCAATACTACGCGCAACGCACCGCGCATATCGTCGAGGTCGAGACCGATCAGGGCATCACCGGCTGGGGCGAATGTTTCGGCCCCGGCAATGTCGCGCTGGCCAACAAAGCGATCGTGGAAAAGGTGATCCAGCCGCTGGTGCTGGGCATGGACCCGATGGACCGCGACGTGATCTGGCACAAGGTGTACAATCTGCTGCGCGATCACGGCCAAAAAGGCATGCCGCTGCAATCGCTCTCCGGCGTCGATATTGCGCTGTGGGACATTGCGGGCAAAGTGACCGGCCAGCCGATCCACAAGCTGATTGGCGGCGCGCATCGCACGCATGTGCGCTCATACGGCTACGGCATGATGCTGAAACGCGAGAGCGTCGAGGACCATGTGGCGCGCTTTGTGGATGAGGCGGCGGCGATCAAGGATATGGGCTTTGCCGCCACCAAGATGAAGATCGGTCTGGGCGCGAAGGATGACGTGAAGCTCGCCGAAGCGGTGCGGCGCGGGGTGGGTGATGACTTCGATTTCATGGCTGACGCCAATCACGCCTACAACACGTCGGATGCGTTTTACGTCGGTCGCGCGCTCGACGAGCTTGGGGCCTATTGGTTCGAAGAGCCGATTGCGCCCGAGGATCTTGACGGCTACCGCGAGCTGCGCGCCGGGCTGAAGGTCAACATCTCGGGTGGCGAGGCCGAGTTCAACCGCTGGGGCTGGCGGGCGCTGCTTGAGAGCCGTGGGTTGGACATTGCCCAGCCCGAGGTCTGCGCGCTTGGCGGGATCAGCGAATATCTGCGGGTGCTCGCACTGTGCCACGCGCATTTCACCCCGGTGTTTAACCACGTCTGGGGCTCGGCGATTGCCGTAGCTACCAACCTGCAACTGCTCGCCGCGATGCCGCCGATGCCCGGCGGATTGTTCCCGCGCGAACCTTGGCTGGAGTTCGACACCACCGAAAACCGCTTTCGCGACAATCTGTTGGCCGATCCGCTGGACATTCAAGGGCAGGTCAAACGCAACGACGGGCTGATCGCCATCCCGACCGGTCCGGGGCTGGGCGTCGAACCCGACCGCGACTTTATCAAGGCCTATGAGATCGGGAATTGACGCGCGCGCGTGGCTGCGATTGACGTGCGGCGCGGTCCCCCCTTGGGGCCATCTCTGCGGATCGCGCCGCCTATTTCACTGGCCATGATGCCGCCGCAGGCTGCGGCGGCATTTGGGGTTATCTCAGTGCCAGCCGACGCGCGGGGCCACCGGGATCATATCGTCGGGGCGGGCGCGGATCATGTCGGAATGCTCGGCGCGGATATCGCGATAGGCCGGATCGTCGAACCGGTTGACCATTTCCTCGGGGTCGTCCTGCATGTCGTACAGCTCGCCCGTGTCGGTGCGCAGATCGACCGACATCCGATAGCGCCCGCTTCGCACCGTCATCAGATCCATGTCGACCGCCGACCGCAGGCTGTCCACCTCATACTCCGCCAGCGCAAAATCGCGGCTGTCAGAGCCATCCCAAAGCCCCCGCCAAGAGCGCCCATGCCCCTCTGGCGCGGCAAGCCCGGCCATGTCGGCGGCGGTGGCAAACACGTCAATCGTGCCCACCGGATCGGAGATCACCCGGCCCGCCGGCACCTCTGGACCCTGGATCAGACAGGGCACCCGCAACAGGCCATCATAGAGCATCGGCCCCTTCAACAGCAGCCCGTGATCGCCCAGCCATTCGCCATGATCGCTGATGAAAATCACATAGGTGTTGTCGAGTTCGCCTTTGGCGCGCAGCGCGTCGAGAATGCGGCCAACCTGTTGATCGACCGACGAGATCATGCCGAAATAGATCCGGGTGATGTCGCGCAGCGCCGCCTCGGTCAGCTCGCCTTTCTGCCCCCAGTCGATGCCACCGGCGTTGTGCTCCGACCCCTGTTTGATCGGCTTGGCCCGGTCCTCGACAAAGGCCTTGTGCCACCACGGGCGGGCGTCGAGATCAAGCGTGGGGTTCGGCGCAATCGTCACCTCATCGGGGCCATACATGTCGCACCAAGGCTGCGGCGAGAGGAACGGCGGGTGCGGATCGGGGAAGGAGACCCAGGCCATCAAAGGCGCGGTGCCCTTGGCCTCGATCATCTCAACCGCGCGGTCGCCGATCCAAGGGGAGGAGTGCCACTCTGCGTCAAGCCCCGAACGCCACGCCTGAAAATGCGCGGTGTCGGGGGCAAGCCGGTCCTTGGCTTTGTCCCAGCGCGCGCCGCCTTGGCTGTCCTGATCAAGCCAGTATTCATAGTGCAGCGCCTCGGGCGGGGCGTACCACTGCGTGTGATGGTGCGGGCGCAGCATCATCTGCACGGTGTCAAAACCCATATAGGCCCCCGACCAATCCGGCGCGAAATCCTTGGCGCTTTTGTAACATTCGGGGCTGCCTGTCGGCTCGAACGTTTGCTGGCTCGACAGATGCGCCTTGCCGATAAAGTGGGTGTCATAGCCCGCGCGGCTGAAAGTGCCGCCCAACCCGGTGTCGGCCAGCGCCTCGTCAAGATCGCGGCCATTGTCGCGCACGCCGTGGCTATAGGGGAGCTTGCCGGTGAGGATCGAGGCGCGCGCCGGTTGGCACATCGGATGCGGGCTGATGCATTTGGAGAACCGCACGCCATTGGCCCCGATGCTGTCGATGTGCGGGGTGCGCACGCCGCGCCCTTCGGGGCCGATGCTATCGCCGCGCTGCTGATCGGTCGAAATCAGAATGATATTGGGTTTCTGGCGCATTCGGAGCCCCTTTTCATGATTGGAATCGCAGATGTCGATGATCCAGAAACTATGGCGGGCAGAAGAAGGATGTACAATAAGAAAAGAATAATGTACGATTTTGAGAGGAAGAGAGGAGCATTCCAAAATGATTCGTAGCCTGTCCGCTGTAACAGCCACTGCACTTTTGCTGGCGTCGACTGCCGCCGCCCAGACCGTTCTTGACGTCGTCGCCTGGAAGGGCAACGAGGCCGAGCCTGCCGGTCTGCCCGAGCTGATCGAGGCGTTCGAAGCCGAGAACCCCGACATCAAGATTGACCTGACGTTCGTCGCCCGCAAGGACGTCGACAAAGTGATCCCGCCGCGCCTTCAGGGCGGCAACCCGCCGGATGTGACCATGGTCGACAGCGCGCTGGTCGATCTCTGGGGTGGGGCAGGGTTTCTGACCGATCTCGGCACCGACAGCCCGTGGTACGACCGGATGATCCCGGCGGTCCGCGATGTGATGACCTCGGACGGCGAGATCCTGGTCTTCCCGCTGGAAGTCATCGGCATGGGCAACTTCGTCAATATGGACCTGCTCGCCAAGGTCGGCATTTCTGAGGCTCCGGTCACGCTCGACGCGCTGAAAGCCGCCTGTCAGGCGCTGGCGGGCGAGGGGATTGCACCGATGATCTTTGCCGGCGGTTTCCCGGCGATGCTCTATGTCGGGGCCAACGGCATTGAGCCGGGCGGCATCTCGCCCGCCGAATACGGAACGGGCGAGCGCAGCTTTGTCGACGACGAGAATTTCAACGCCGCGCTCGACAGTGTGCGCGATCTGGTGGCGGCAGAGTGCTTTGATCCCAAGTTGCAGGCCGGTCTTGACCCCTGGGCCACTGCGCCGCAGGAATTCCGCTCGGGCAATGTCGCGATCCTGCCGCAAGGTGCTTGGAACATTGGAAATTTCTCCTCGGTTGAGGGGCTGAACTTTCAGTTTGCGCCGATGCCGTCGCGCTATACCGAGGACGGCCTTGCGCTTGATCTTGTCGGTCCCGGCTGGGCAATTCCGCGCGATGCGGAACATGCAGAGGCGGCGCGCAAATGGGTGGATTTCTTTGCTGAGGAGGAAAACCTCAACGTTTTTCTCACCGCCGAGGGCGCCTATAGCCCTTACAGCGGTGGCGTCTCGACCATGCCCGACCTTGCCGCGCCTTATACTGAGGCGCGCGATGCAGGCAGCCTGATCCTGTGGCCGTTTTCAACGCTGGACTTCCCCAAGCCGCTGCAATCGGAATGGGAAGACAGCATCACCGGTTTCCTGCTCAACATCGACAAGCCCAACGAAGACACGTTGCAGCGTTGGGATGATACTGTGGAAGACAACCTCTAAGACCGCACGGCCCGGCGTTTCGGCACCGGGCCATGCCATGCACGTATAACGGCGGGAGACATCATGCGCGCGCGACATTCACTTTACTGGTTCACGCTACCGGCGCTGCTGGTGATCGGACTGTTCTTTATTCATCCCATTATCCTGACCTTTGACATGAGCCTGACCAGCTTCAAAGGCATCGGCGAGGCCAAAGACGTGGGCTGGCGCAATTATGAGCGCATCTTTAGCCGCGACCGGTACCTCACCGAGATCTGGCTGACGCTGTGGTACACGGTGATCGTGGTGTCGGCGCTGACGGTGACGGGGCTGTTTTTTGCCGCGATGCTGCACCGCCTGCCATTGATCCGCAATTTCAGCCGCGCCGCGCTGTACACCCCCGCGATGATGTCGTTTGTCGTGGTCGGTTATGTCTGGCAGTTCCTGTATTCGCCGCTCAACGGCGGCATCAACGTGGCGCTGCGCGAGTTGGGCCTTGGCGGGCTGGAGCAGAACTGGCTGGGCGATCCGGCGCTGGCGCTCTATTCCGTGGCCTTCACCCAGATCTGGATGTTCACCGGCTTCACCTGCGCCATCTTCCTGGCCGGGTTCGCCGGTATCCCCGAAGAGATCGGCGAGGCTGGGCGGCTTGAGGGCGCAAGCTCTTGGCAGCGGTTCCGGTACCTTGAATTGCCGCTGTTGGGGCCATCGGTCACGGTGTCGGTGATGCTGACGACCATCGGCACGCTCAAGACCTTTGAACTGCCGTTTATCCTCACCAAAGGCGGGCCGGACGGGGCGACGCGCCTGCTCTCGATTGACATCATCGACAACCTCTTTGGCCAATACAAGTTCGGCTTTGCCAGCGCGCTGTCCATCGTGATGCTGGTGATTGTTCTGGGCGTGGCCTTTCTGCAAAACAAGGTCCTTCGCGACCGGGAGTCCGCATCATGAGCCTCTCTGACACCGCCCCCGGACGCGCCACCGCCGGCCCCGATTGGGATCTGATCAAGCGCCGCGGCAAGTCCATCCTTGTGCATGGCATCGTGCTGGCGCTGGTTGCCATCATGCTCTTGCCGCTGGTTTATATGGTGATGATGTCGTTCAAGACCTCGACCGAGATCGCGCAAAATCCGCTGGGCCTGCCCGAAAGCCTGTATTGGGGCAACTACATGGCGGCGCTGTCGTCGATGGGATATGTCCGTTCGGTGCTCAATTCGATGGGCATCACCATTTCGGTGATTGTCGTGGTGGTTTTTGCCGGGGCGATGGCGGCCTATCCACTGGCCCGCCTGCAAAACCGCATCAGCCGGGTGATCGTCATGGTCATGGCGCTGGGGCTGGCAACGCCGAATTTCGTCACCATCACCCCGATCTACGTGATCTTCCGCGATCTTGGCTTGCTCGACAGCTATCTCGGCATTGTGCTGGCCTTTGCGGCGCTGAAACTGCCGCTGGCGGTGTTCTTCTACACCAGCTTTATCGCGGCGATCCCGATTGAGCTGGAAGAGGCCGCGCGGCTCGACAATTGCAACAACTGGCAGATTTTCTGGCACGTGATCCGGCCCTTGCTGGCCCCGGTGACGGCCACGCTGTCGCTGTTTGTGATGATCATGGTGTGGAACGATTTCATCTATCCGCTGCTGCTGTTGACCGACAAAGACAAGCTGACGGTGATGATCGCGGTCTATAAATTCGTCGGCAACACCGGCATTGACCCGACCAAGCTGTTTCCGGCGGCTGTTCTCGGCTCTTTGCCGCTGCTGGTGATGTTCGCGGTGTTCCAGCGCAAGATTATGGCCGGGGCCACGGCGGGGGCGGTGAAATGAACCTTGAAGGCAAACATATCATCGTCACGGGGGCGGGGGCCGGGATCGGGCTTGGCATCGCGCGGGCCTGTCGCGCGGCGGGGGCCGAGGTTACGGGCTTCGATGTCAAACCCGATGGTCAGTCGAGGCTGGAGGAAATCGGCGCGCGGTTTGTGCAGGTCGATGTCACCGATCTTGATGGTTTCGAGGCGGCGATTTCAGAGGCGTATGAACGGTCAGGCCGGCTTGACGGTATGGTCAACAACGCCGGCGTCACCATCAAGGTGCCGTTTCTCGAGATGACCCGCGACCAGATGGAAACCCTCTGGACGGTCAACCAGCGTTCGGTGCTGGTGGGCTGTCAGGCGGCGGGGCGGATCATGAAACAGGCCGGCAGCGGCGCAATCGTCAACCTGTCGTCGGTGCATGCCCGCGCCACCAATCCCGGCCATGAGGCCTATGCCGCCACCAAGGCCGCCATCGCCGCAATGACCCGCGCTATGGCCTGGTCGCTTGGCCCCTACGGTGTGCGGGTCAACGCGATTTGCCCGGCTTTGGTGCGCACCGAGATCGTCGATACCGCGATGCAAGACCCGGCCATTGCGGCGCGGGTGCAGGCCTATAACCCCGAAGGCACGGTCACCACGGTTGATGAAATCGGTGCCTTGGCGGTGTTTCTGCTGTCGGACGCCGGGTCTGCGATGAACGGATCCGAGGTGATGGCCGACCGGGGGATGTCGGCGCTTTTGGATGTTTTTGATATGAGGAGGACGTGAGATGGCCGAACTGGCGCTCAACAATGCGATCAAGCGCTACGGCGCAACACAGGTCATTCACGGTGTGGATTTGCAGGTCGATGACGGTGATTTCTGCGTCTTTGTCGGGCCGTCGGGCTGTGGCAAGTCCACGCTCTTGCGGATGATTGCCGGGCTCGAGCAGACCTCGGATGGGCGCATGACCATTGGCGGGCGCGACGTGACCCATGCCGATCCGGCCAAGCGCGGCGTGGCGATGGTGTTCCAGACCTACGCGCTTTATCCGCATATGACCGTGCGCGAAAACATGAGCTTTGGCCTCAAGATCGGCGGCACCGACAAGGCCGAGATTGAACGCAAGGTGGGCGACGCGGCCCGTATCCTCAAGCTTGAGGATTACATGGACCGCAAGCCCAAGGCGCTCTCTGGGGGCCAGCGGCAGCGGGTGGCCATTGGCCGGGCCATCGTGCGTCAGCCGGATGTGTTTTTGTTCGACGAACCTCTGTCGAACCTTGATGCCGAGCTGCGCGTTGAGATGCGGGTCGAGATTGCCAAGCTGCACAAACAGTTGGGCGCGACAATGGTGTATGTGACGCATGATCAGGTCGAAGCCATGACCATGGCCGACAAAATCGTCGTGCTGCGCGATGGCCGGATCGAGCAGGCTGGCGCGCCGGTCACGCTGTATGAAGACCCTGACAACGTGTTTGTCGCCGGTTTCATCGGCTCGCCACGGATGAACTTCTTTGATGGCACCGTGACGCGGATCGAGTCCGGCCGCGCGCATGTAACCCTGCCGCGTCTGGGCAATGTTGAGGTGCCGGTGGCGCTGTCCGATCTGCCGCAGCCGGGGCAGGCGGTGCAGCTTGGCCTGCGGCCCGAGCATTTCGAGGCGGGCGGAGCAATCCGCGCCGCACTGACCATCGACGTGATTGAGAACCTCGGCGGCGTGTCTTACGCCTATTCCTCGTCTGAGGGCGACGCGCATCCGGTGATTGTTGAGATGCGCGGTAAGGCGCGTCCCCGCAAGTGCGGGCACCTGGAGGTGGGGTTCGATCCCGCCTCGGCGCTGCTGTTTGACAGCGACACAGGTCTTCGCATCCGCTGACTTTCGTATGAGTGGCCCCCGTCGAAACCATCGACGGGGGCATTCCTTTATGGCGCGGTGGCCGCGTAGGGCAACACGCCAGGCACTTCCATCTCAACCGCGAACAGCCCGCCCGCCAGCGGATTGGCGGCTTTCTCGGCCTCGGTCATGCTGAAGGTGCCGGTGGTGACATATAGCGTTTTCAGGTCTGCCCCGCCAAAACAGCAATTGGTGACGATCTCGCAAGGCAGGTCGATCTGTGCGATTATTTCGCCATCGGGGCGCATCCCGAGCACCCGACCCCGGTCACATATCGCCACCCAAAGCGTACCCTCGGCATCCACCGTCAGCCCGTCTGGTTTGCCAGTGCTGTCGTCAAACGCGCGCAGCACGCGCCACGCGCCACCCTCACGCACTTGCAGCACCCCCGGCACACTGTCGACGAAATAAAGCCGCTCCCCATCCGGGCTCCAGCCTAGCCCGTTCGAGATCGTGGTGCCCTTCATCTGCACCTCCGGCCCCGCTGCGCCATAGCGATACAGCGCGCCTGTGGGGCCCTTGGCCCCCTCTGACATCGTACCCACCCAAAGCGCGCCGTCCGGCCCGGCGATCATGTCGTTCAGCCGGTTGCCGGGGGTGTCGGGTTCGGGATCATGCAGGATCTCGATCTCGCCAGTCTCGGGCGTCACAATCCCGAGTCCGCGCGCCGTCGCGATCAACAACTGCCCGTCGTGGCGCAGCGCCAGCGCGCTGATCAGATAGGGCAGAGGGGTGCGCGTCGCGCTACCGGTTTCGGGGTCGAAGCCATGCAGCGCCTCACCAGAAATATCGACCCACCACAAACGCCCACGCCCGGCATCCCACAACAGCCCTTCCCCACAGCCAGCTTTGGCGGCATCAACGCAGTTTGGCGAATCCATTTCGTTCTCCTCTGGAAATAATGTATGATAGTGTATAGATGATGGATGAAATGACGAAAAGTCTTGACGACCGCAACGCTCGGGTGAATCTGTACCTATGACAACACATGGCCCCATTTCCCTTTCCGCCGACAAAGACCCGGCCGAGTCTTCGTCGACTTCGATCTATGATGCGATCCGTCACGACATCCTCTCGGGCGCGCTCGAGGCCAATGCGCGGCTCAAGATTTCAGAGCTGGCCAAGCGGCACAATACCTCGACCAACCCGGTGCGCGAGGCGTTGCAACAGCTGCGCGGCGAGGGACTCGTGTTGTTCATCCCGAACCAGGGCGCGCGGGTGCGCCCGATTGACACTGAGTTTGTGCGCGACGTGGCCGAGGTGGGCTATCAGCTTGAACCCTATCTTTTGAAGCTGTTTGTCGAGACCGCCAGCGCCGAAGACATCGCCGAGCTTGAGCGCATCCAGGATGAGATTGAGGCGCTGAACTTTGCCGATAAGGCGCGCCATACCGACCTGAACCACGCCTTCCACGAAACCATGTATGAGCGGCATTACAACCGCGTGGCCTTTGGCGTCTGGAAGCAGCACCGCGAGATTCTCGGGTCGATCAGCGCCCGGATTCCGATTGCGATGGGCCGACAAGAAGCGATCCTGCGTGAGCACCGCGCGCTGATTGACGCGATCAAGGCACAGGATGTGGACGGCGCGATCAATGCGTTGAACCAGCACATCGGTGATGCCGGGCGGCACGTCGTTGATCAGTTGCGCATCGAGCTGAGCCGCGTTGCGCGCAAGCGTGGTGCCTGACCTCTGACCTCTGACCACTGACGACTGTCTTGCTGGCGATGAACCTGCGGCCCACGGCGGGCGCGGGGGGCGTTTGCCGCATTATCGCCATCTGTCGTGGTGCTATAATAAAATACTAAATTATAAAAATAATGTACGATCTGTACTTTTGATGTACAGTGATGGAAAGACGATTCTATTTGGAGGTGCCGTTGTGCCCGCAAGTCCATCCAGCGCAGTCGCCCATCAGGCCACCCTCAAGCAGACCACGGTTCAGCCGATAGGCCGGGTGTCCTCCGACGTGGCGATTGCCGCGATTGAGGCGATCCCGGCGCGTGTAGGCGGCCGCAATCAACTGCTTGTCCGGGTCGAAACTGGCGACGGTCTGGTCGGCTGGGGGGAATCCGGGTTGTCGTCACGCGAGGCGGCAGTCACAGCGGTGATCAACGATTTCGCAGGCTTCCTTGTTGGCCAGGATTCGCGCCAGATTGGCCGCATCTGGCAGGAAACCTATCGCAGCCAGTATTTCGAAGGCGGGCGTGTGCTCACGGCGGCAATCTCGGCCATCGACATCGCGCTGTACGACCTGCTGGGCAAGCGTTTGGGCGTGCCGGTGTACCAGCTTCTGGGCGGCAAACAGCGCGACGTGGTGCCGACTTTCGCCAGCTTTCTGCCCACCTCGATCGAGCAATCCTTAAGCAACACCCAAACGCTGGTCGACGCCGGTTGGGACTGTGTGCGGATCTATCCCGACGGCTTCGACGATGGCACGGTGTTCAATCCGCGCGCCTCGCTGGGGCGCACGGTCGAGACGCTGATGGCCCTGCGCGAGGCTTTTGGCCGCGACCTCTGCCTTGGCATCGACCTGCACCACCGCTATTCCCCCGCAGAAATCGCCAGCTTTTGCAATATGTTGCCACCCGGCACACTGGATTTCCTCGAAGAGCCGATCCGCGCCGAAAGCCCCGAAGCCTATGCGACCTTGCGCAAAATGACCGACATTCCCTTTGCCGTAGGCGAGGAGTTTGCGTCGAAATGGCAGGCCGCGCCGTTCCTTGAACAGGGGCTGACCCAGTACATGCGGCTGGATATTTGCAACATCGGCGGCTTTACCGAGGCGATGAAGATCGCCGGTTGGAGCGAGCGGCATTACGTCGATCTGATGCCGCACAACCCGCTTGGGCCGATCTGTACGGCGGCCAGCGTTCACATGTCGGCTGCCGTGCCGAATTTTGCCTGGCTGGAGACGCGGCAATCGCCGGTCGAAACCCTCGGGTTCCACGATCCGGCGCTGTTTCCGGTGCAGGTCGCGCTTGACGGGCCGGTCTACCGCGTGCCCGACGCGCCGGGGCTGGGGGTTGAGGTCGATGAACCTGCAATCCGGGCCAGCCAGCCCGCGCCGGTGGAGTGTCCGCATCTAACCAAGCCGGACGGATCCGTCACCAACTGGTGAACCGTTGCAGAGCGGGGGCGCACCTTAGGCCCGCAGACCGCCGCGCCTCAAACGCACAAGCCGGGACACTGCCGTTTACAAACCGCCAGCGGGACCTAACTTCGGTATAGGAATAGGCCGGTGTGGTCGGATTCCCGGTGGCTTTGATCCCTAAGCGCCGGGCCGACGCACGGTGTTTTGGTTTGTGCGGCGGCCCCAGGCCCCGCTTGGTTTGGAGGGTGAAAATGGCAACTGAAGTGCTGCAAGAGGGGGAAACGTGCTGGCGTATCGCGCAGGCGGACCGCATGGCCGTCATCATTGACGCCGCCGATTATTTTCGGGTCGCCCGCGACGCCATCCTGCACGCGCGCCACAGCGTTATGCTGATCGGCTGGGACTTTGACACCAGGATCAAGCTCGACCCGCAAGACGACAGCGAGGTGCCCAACGATCTGGGTAAACTGATCAAATGGGTGGTTAAACGCCGCCCCGAGTTGCAGGTGCATATCCTCAAATGGAACCTCGGCGCGCTGCAGGCTTTTGGGCGGGGCGACACGCCGCTGGTGATTCTGAACTGGGTGCTCAGCCCGCGGGTTCACGTTCGGCTCGACCACGCCCACCCGGCGGTGGCGGCGCATCACCAAAAGATTGTGGTGATCGACGACAGCCTCGCCTTTTGCGGTGGCATCGACATGACAGCCGACCGTTGGGACACCCGCGACCATGCCGACGAACACCCTCTGCGCAAGCGCCCGACAACCAAGCGACCCTATGGCCCGTGGCACGATGTGACCACCGCCGTGACCAGCCCCGCCGCCAAGGTGCTGGGCGATCTGGCGCGCGACCGCTGGGAACGCGCCACGGGTGAAAAGCTCACGCCGCCGCCCAAGGTTGAGCCGCGCTGGCCAGAGGGACTTGACGTCTTTGCGGAAAACGTGCCGGTGGCGATTTCGCGGACCATGCCGAAGTATGAAAGCTGGGAGGCGGTCCACGAGATTGAAAACCTTTGTCTGGCTGCGATTGCGGCGACAAAACGGGTGCTTTACATCGAAAGCCAGTATTTCGCCTCGCGCAAGGTGGCCGAGGCGATGGCCGCGCGATTGTCCGAGCCTGACGCGCCAGAGATCGTGCTGATCAATCCCGAAAGCGCCGATGGTTGGCTGGAAGAGGCGGTGATGGGCTCGTCGCGCTCGCGCCTGTTGCGGCTGGTCGAACGCGCCGATGTTCACAATCGCTTTCGGCTGTATACGCCGGTCACCGAGCAGCGTGCGCCTATTTATGTGCACGCCAAGGTGCTGGTGATGGACGACCGCCTGCTGCGGATCGGGTCCTCCAACCTCAACAACCGCTCGATGGGATTTGACACCGAATGCGACCTGTCGTTGGAGGCGGGCGCAGATGATACCGACCTGAATGCCCGCATCTTGCGCCTGCGCAACGATCTGCTGGCCGAGCATCTTGGGGTTGAGATCAGCGATGTCGAAGACGCTGTGGCCAACAACGAAGGCTCGCTGATCAAGGCGATTGAAAAGCTGCGCGGTGAGGGGCGCTCGCTGGTGCCGTTTGAGCGGTCGGAGCTGAACGATGTTGAGGATAACGTATTGGCCGAGAACGAACTTCTCGATCCAGAGCGCCCGGCGCGCCGCAGCCGGGCCTTTGAGCTATCACGTTGGTTGCCTTGGGTGGACTCGCGGTAGGCGCGGTACCCCCCGTTGACGCGGTCGGTGCCCTCACCACCGTGCCAACGGAAATGCCACGCCGATCAGTGCCCTTCGAGGCGCAGTTTCGGCGACAAGGCGGCAGGGTCAAGTTTGAGGTGCAGGATCGCGGGCCGCCCACTGTTTTGGGCGGCGGCGAGGGCCGGGCCGAACTCTTCGGTTGTCGTCACCGTCGCGCCAAAGCCGCCATAGGCCTCGGCCAGCGCTTTGAAGTCGGGGTTTGCCAGCTGCGTTCCTGAAGGGCGGCCCGGATAATGCCGCTGTTGGTGCATGCGAATGGTGCCGTACATGCCGTTGTCCGACAGGATAACGATGACATTGGCCCCCCGCTCGCAGGCGACGCCAAACTCTTGCGAGACCATCTGAAAACAGCCATCCCCCGCGAGGCAGATCACATCGCGCTCGGGGTGGTGCAACTTGGCGGCGATGGCGGCGGGCAGGCCATAGCCCATCGAACCAGAGGTCGGCGCGAGCTGCGTGCGCCAGCCGCGATAACGGTAATAGCGGTGCAGCCAGGCGGAGTAATTGCCCGCGCCGTTGGTCAGGATCGCATCGTCCGGCAGGACCGCGTTCAGATGGGTGATCACCTGCTCCATCTTGAGCGCGCCGGGGGTTTCCTGCGGCTGCTGCCACGCCTCATATTCGGCCCGCGCCTCGGACAACCATGGGCCACCCTCGCGCGCCTTGGCCAGCGCCGCAAGCTGTTGCACCACCGGCCCCGGCTGGCCGACAACCGCCAGTTCGGGGCGGTACACCCGGCCAATTTCCGAAGGATCGGCATGAATGTGGATCAGGCTTTGCTGGGTCACCGGCGGCGTCAGCAGGGTATAGCCCGAGGTCGTCATCTCGCCCAATCGCGGCCCAAGCGCGAGGATCACATCCGCGTCGCGCACCCGCTGGGCCAGTGTCGGATTAATGCCGATCCCAACGTCGCCCACATAGTTCGGGTGGCGGTTGTCGAGGAAATCCTGGCAGCGGAACGACGCCCCGACCGGCAGGCCCATCGTGGCGGCAAAATCGCCCAAAGCCCGCGCCGCCTCGGTGCTCCAGCTGGCCCCGCCAACGATGACCAAAGGCCGCTCGGCCTGCGACAGCCGGTCGATCACCTCGGATAGGTCGGCCTCGGCGGCCTTGCCCGAGGGCAGGGTGGCGGCGGGCACCGGTTCACCTTCGACAACGCTCGACAGCATGTCCTCGGGCAGCGCCAAAACCACCGGGCCGGGCCGTCCGCTTTGGGCAACATGGAAGGCGTGGCTGACATATTCCGGAATGCGGTCGGCGCGGTCGATCTCGCCGACCCACTTGGCCAGCGGGCCGAACATCTTGCGGTAATCCACCTCCTGAAAGGCTTCGCGGTCACGCTGGTCGCTCGCGACCTGACCGACAAACAGCACCATCGGCGTGCTGTCCTGAAAGGCGATATGCACACCGGCGCTGGCATTGGTGGCACCGGGACCGCGGGTGACAAAGGCAACGCCGGGGCGACCGGTCAGCTTGCCCATCGCCTCGGCCATGATCGCCGCGCCGCCTTCGTGACGGGTCACAACCACGTCAATCGCGGCGTCATACATGCCGTCGAGCGCGGCAAGATAGCTCTCGCCAGGGATGCAAAACACGCGCTCGACGCCCTGTGCCACGAGGCACCGGGTCAAAAGCGCACCGCCGTGCGGCGCAGTCTGGGTTTCGGTCATCTCGGGGGTCCTTTCAGGCGAAATCGGCGCGGGCGGCCAAGCGGTCGGCGGCGCGCTCAAAACGGGTGCGGGTGGCGGTGCGGGCGGCCTCGACATCGCTGGCATGCAGGGCGTCAAGCACGGCCTGATGCTCGGCCATGATCGCGGGGCCAAACTCGGATGCGGCGGCGTTTTTCAGGAAAGCCGAGCGCAGGTTGTTCTGAATATTGGCCTCGATCATCGAGACGACCTCGGCATAATACGGGTTGTTCGAGGCCTCGGTGATCTGACGATAGAGCAGCAATTCGGCATCGACCCGCTCCTCGAGAGCGTCGGCCGGGCCGCGCGCATCTGCCGCCGCCATGCGGGAAAAGGTGGCGTCGATCTCGGTCATCTGATCCGCGCTGCGGGATTCGGCGGCGAGGGCAGAGGCGCCGGCCTGCACCCCGGTGCGCAGTTGCAGCAATTGCACGATCTGTTTGCGTTTCTCAAAGCACGCCGGGCTGATGCGAAACGCCTGACGCTGCGAGGCATCGGTAACAAAGGCCCCAACGCCGCGGCGCGAGTCGACGATGCCATCGTAGCGCAGCAGCGAAATCGCCTCGCGCACCACGGTGCGGGCGACGCCAAACCGCTTCGACAGCTCGGCCTCGGTGGGCAACCGGTCGCCCGGTTTAAGCTGCCCGCCTTCGATTGCGCCAAGGATCGACACCGCCACCTCGTCGGGCAACCGGCGGGGGCGATCGATGCGATCAAAAAGCGCAGGTGTGTCGGCCATGGTGACATCCTCCAGAAATGACAACGCCGCCCGATGATAGAGGCTGCGCTGGCTGTCTTCAAACGAGTTATTGTAAAACAGGTTGTCTGACAACTGGTTTGATGCTTAGTTGCCGAGAAAGTGGAGGACAACATGAGAATCGGATTGATCGGGCTTGGTGGCATGGGCCGTGGGCTGGCCAAGAACATGGCCGCCAAGGGCATCGACCTCACGGTGAGCGACCTTGACCCCGCGCGGGTTGCGCTGGCTGTCGAGCAGGGGGCCGTTGCAGGAGAAAGCCCGGCGAAAATGGCGGCAGACTGCGATGTGCTGATGGTGTGCATCACCACCGCCGAGGCCGTGCAAAAGCTGGCCTTGGGGCCGAATGGCCTGTTGGCGGCGATGTCGCCCGGCGATGTCTTTGTCGACCACACCACCGTCTCGGCCGATCACGTCGATACCATGCGCGAGGCTTGCGCCGCAGTGGGCGTAGACTATGCCGAGGCCCCGATGACCCGCACCCCGGCGCATGCCGACCGCGGCGAGGTCAACATCCTGTTTGGTGGCGACGAGGCCTTGCTCGACCGGCTGCGCCCGGTGTTTGGCACCTATGCCGAGAACATGTTTCACGTCGGGCCAGCGGGCCATGCGATCCGGCTCAAGCTGATCCACAACTACATCGCTTTCGCCAATGTCGCGTCGTTCTGCGAAGGGTTCGCGCTGGCGGCCAAAGAGGGCCTCGACATGTCGAAGGTCATTGGCATCATCTCGGCGGCGGGCGGCAAATCGGGCATGATGGACCTCTACGGCAAGATGACCCTGCTGCGCGATTTCACCCCGCATATGTCGCTGTCGAATGCGCAAAAAGACGTGCGTTATTACGCCGAATGGCTCGAACGCGCGGGCCTGCCCGGCTTTATGGCGCAATCGGTGCACCAGACCTATGCGCTGGCCTCGATCATGGGGCATGGCGACGAAGGCTGTACCGCAATTATTAAAGCTTATGAAGATCTTACCGGCGTCGAGGCAAAGCTGCCCGGCGCGGAATGAGAGGCCGCTCGCGCGGGAAAGGCGCGGGTGGAAAGACAAGACGAATTGAATGGGAGGATACCAAAATGCTTAAAACACTTATGATCTCGGGGGCGGTGAGCGCGCTTCTGTCAGCGCCGGTCATGGCGCAGGATGTCACGCTGCGGCTGGCACATTTCGCGGCTGAAACACACCCGGGCCATATCGCCGCCCAAGCCTTTGCCGACGCCGTGGGAGAGCGATCAAACGGGGCCATCGCGGTTGAACTCTACCCCGCCAACCAGCTTGGCAGCCCGCCCGAACAGCTTGAACAAACGGTGCTTGGGGCGATTGAAATGAACCTGCCCACTCAGGGCGGTCTCGACAAATACGAAAAGGCGTTTGGCACCGTGATGACGCCGTTTGCCTTCTCAAGCTACGAGCATGCGCATGAAGTCCTCGACGGGCCGTTTTCCGACTGGGCCGGGCCACGGCTGGAAGAGCAGGGGCTGGTGCTGCTGTCGAACTGGGAATACGGCTTTCGCAACATCACCAACTCGACACAGGCGATCAACACGCCGGAAGACGTCAAAGGCCTGAAACTGCGCACCCCGCCCGAACTTCAGATCGTGGCGGCGCTCGAAGGGCTAGGCGCGGCGACCACCCAGATCGCCTTTCCCGAGCTGCCCAACGCGCTCAATCAAGGCGTGGTCGACGGGCAGGAAAACCCCATTGGCGTGATCTATCACTATAAACTGAACGACTTTCAGGAGCATCTCGCGCTCACCCGCCACGTCTATAATTCGATGGTGCATGTCATCAACAAAGACGTGTTCGACGGGCTGACCGAAGAACAGCAGACCATCCTGCGCGAGGAAAGCAAACGCGCCGGCAATATGATGCGTGAAGCGGTCATTGCGCAAGAGGCCGAAGAGATTGCTGCGCTCGAGGCCGCCGGCATGGCGGTGACCCGGCCCGACCTTGCGCCCTTTGCGGCACTGATGGGCCCGGCCCGCGCCCGCGTGGCCGAGTATTCCGGTCAGGAGAACATGGACACCTTCCTGAGCTTCTTGAAGTAACGCACGGCCAGTCATCCACGGCCGCCCGCGCGTCCCGGCGTTGCGGGCGGCCCAGCAAGGCTTCTGACATGATAACTTTTTTGATCCTCGGCGCACTTGTGTTGCTGATCGCCCTCGGCGTGCCGATCGCCGTCGCGCTGGGCCTTACCTCGGTCGGGTTCTACGCCCTGATGGGGGATTTCCGGATACTGGCGATGCTGCCGCAGCGGATGTTTTCGGCGACCACCGGCTTTACCCTGCTGGCGATCCCGTTCTTCATCCTTGCGGGCACCCTGATGAACACCGGCGGCATTACCGAGCGGATTTTCCGCTTTGCCAATGCCTGTGTCGGTCATGTGCGCGGCGGCTTGGGGCAGGTCAACGTGCTGGCCTCGCTGTTCTTTTCCGGCATGTCCGGGGCGGCTGTTGCCGATGCCGCCGGGCTTGGGCAAGTCGAGCTGAAGGCGATGGCCGACAAGGGTTATGACCCCGATTTCAGCGCCGCGATCACCGCGGCCTCGTCAACCATTGGCCCAGTGTTTCCGCCGTCGATCCCCTTCGTCCTCTATTCCTCGATCACCGGCGTTTCGGTAGCGCAGCTGTTCCTCGCAGGCGTCGTGCCCGGCGTCCTGATGGCGCTGGCCTTGATGGGGGCGGTCTGGTTGATGGCCTTGCGTCACAAGATGCCACGCGCCGATCACATCGACTGGACCGAAATTCGCGATAGCTTTCAAGGCGCTGCGCTGTCGCTGTTGACCCCGGTGATCATCATCGCCGGTATCTTTGGCGGATTGTTCACTCCGACAGAAGCGGGTGTGATGGCGAGCGCTTATGCGATGTTCCTGTCGATGGTGGTCTATAAAGAGATCGCGCCGCGCGACCTTCCTGCGATCTTCTGGAGCACCTTGCAGCACACACTGCGTGTGATGTTCGTGATCGCCGCCGCCGGGTTCTTTGGCTGGCTCTTGGTGCATCAACGGGTGCCCAACGCGCTGGTCTCGTCAATGGTCGGCTTCTCCGACCAACCCGCCGTGATCCTTGCCATCGTCGTAGTGATCTTGCTGGTGCTCGGCATGTTCCTCGAAGGCATCGCGGTGATCGTTTTGACCGTGCCGCTGTTCGCCCCGGTGATGCAGGAAATCGGCGTCGATCCGGTGCAGTTCGGGGTGATCATGATCATGTGCTCGATGCTTGGGCTGTTGACCCCGCCGGTTGGCATGGTGCTGTTTGCCGTCTCGTCAGTCGCGCGGATGTCGGTTGGGCGGCTGTCGAAAGCGCTGGTGCCCTATCTGATCGGGCTGGCGCTGGTGTTGCTGCTCGTGGTCTCCGTTCCCGCGGTCTCGACCTGGCTGCCGAACCTGGTGCTGGGGCTATGAGGGCGCTGGAAACTGCCTTTGGCAGATTGTTGCGCGCGGTGCCAATCGTCTGCCTTGCGGCCCTGTTCGCGCTGATCCTTGTTAACGTCGTGGCGCGCACCTTTCAGATTTCTGGCGTTACTTGGTTTGATGAGGTGGTGCAGGGGCTATTCGCCTGGATGGTCTTTGTCGGCGCCGCCGCGCTCTGGCGTGAGAATGACCACTTTCAGGTGGTGTGGCTGCCGCAATCCCTGCCGCCGCGCGCCGCCCGCGCGTTGCAACTGCTGATCACCGTGCTGGGCCTATGCTTTTTGTGCGCGATGACGTGGTACGGCACCTCGCTCACCCTCAAGGCGCGTGCGCTAACCCCAATTCTCGATCTGCCCACTTCGCTTTTCTATGCCGCGATCCCGATCTCGGGCGCGGTGATGATCGCCTATTCGCTGCGCGATCTGCTCAAACTTCTCAGCCGAAAGGACCCTATCCGATGATCTTCGACCACCGCACCTATACCTGCCACCCTGGCCGGATCAAAAACCACATGAAAATGTATGAGGAGCATGGCTGGGCAACCCAGAGCCGGCATTTGGGCCAGCCTGCGGTGTACGGCGCGGTCGAGACCGGCGATGTCAATTCCTATGTGCACATCTGGGTGTATCGCGACGTCGCCGACCGGGCTGCGAAACGCGCCGCATTGGCGGCCGATCCCGAATGGCATAAGTTCATGAAGATGAGCGCCGAGAGCGGCAATCTTGCCCGTCAGGTCAACACCATCCTGACAGCCGCGCCGTTCTTTGAGTATCCGAACGAGATTGGCTGAGTGCGGACAAAAACGGCCAAGGGGATCGCCCTTGGCCGTTGGTCATTCGTGCGGCCTTGCAACGGGCCGAGGGTCGCCGGGGCGAGGTTACTTGGTGCTGGCGATCAAGGCGCGCATCATCTCGATTTCTTCGCCGGTCAGATCGGTCAGCGGGGCGCGCACATGTCCGGTTTTGAACCCGCGCAGCGCCACGCCCGCCTTGACCGCCGACACCGCATAGCCGGCCTGCCGGTCACGGATCTTGGCGAAGGGGTAGTAAAAGTCGCGCAACAGCGCATCGCATTTGGCCCGGTCATCCGCCATCAAAGCGGCGTGGAACGCCAGCGCGGTTTCCGGCACGAAGTTGAACACCGCCGAGGAATAGGTCGGCATGCCCGCGCCCTTGTAGGCTTGCGCGAAAAGCTCATGCGTCGGCATCCCGCCGATATACGACAGCCGATCGCCAAGCGCGATGGTCACCCGGCGCACGGTGTCGATGTCGCCGGTGCCATCCTTGAACCCGATCAGATTGGGGCAGTCCGCCGCCAATTGTTCCAGCGTCTCGGCCGAGACCTGCGCCTGCCCGCGATTATAGACGATCACCGCCATATTGGTGGCCTTGCACACCGCGCGGATCCGCGCAGCCACGCCAATTTGCGGCGCTTCGGTCAGGTAATGCGGCAGCAACAGAATGCCGTCACCGCCCGCCGCCTCGATCTCGCGCGCGAGATCACAGGCAACGCGGGTGCCATAGCCGCAGCCCGCGATCACGGGTGCGTCGCCCGAGATTTCCTTGGTCGCGCGCACCACATCGACGATTTCGCCGGGGGTAAGCGAGAACATCTCGCCAGTGCCGCCCGCCACGATCAGCCCGGCCACCGGGTAGTGCGACAGCCACTCGAGATGCGCCTGAAACGGAGCCTTGGCAAAGCGGTCGTCGCTGTCGAAGGGCGTGACAGGAAAGGATAAAAGGCCGTTGCGAATAATGTCGCGCAGGTCGGTGGGGGCAATCATGCGAGTCTCCTTGGGGTGCGAAAGGGGTGTGGTACGATTGGTCGGGTTGGCCTTGGTTCGGGGGTGAAAGCGCAATTGGGCGCCGCCCGATCAAGCGATTTCAACTCAGTTCATCATCTACACTAATATATTAATTTGAAAAGGGGGCGATTTCCAGCCTATTCTGAGATGGGGGCGGGAAACCTGAGCGTTGGCATGGGTGAACATCTCACGAGCTACGGCCCATTTGCGTGATGGTCATGGGAAAAGCGCGCAGCTTGTGGCAAATATATGACTGTGCGGCGGGTCAATCTGTCGGTCTAAGTCGAATTGACGGCCCCGTGCTGGTAGAAGAAGGTGTTGCGATATGTCCGTAAAAGCTGCGTTTGATTTGGTACGAAGCAGTGAGCCCCGCGCACGTGTTTCCGCGTCGGGCCGGATATATGACGACTTGCGCCAGCGGATATTGTCGCTGGAATTGCCGCCCGGAACCAGCCTGCTGCGCACGGAGTTGGCCGCGAAATATCAGGTAAGTCAGACCCCGCTGCGTGACGCGTTTCAACGGTTGGAGCAGGACGGTCTGATCCAGATTTTCCCCCAATCGCGCACTATAGTGACGCGGATTGATGTGGCTTTGGTCCACGAGGCTAATTTCCTGCGAACCGCTTTGGAAACCGAGGTTGTGCGCCATTTGGCCCGTAAAGGGGCACCAGAAACCGTTGTCAAAGCCCGCGCGGTGCTGGAAATGCAGCAATCTCTTGCCAATGAAGGCTTGCAGATGCGGCTGTTTCACGAGCTCGATGAATACCTGCATCGGGTGCTGTTTGACGGGTTGGACCGTGGCAATCTGCACCAGCTGATCCGCTCCAAAGCCGGGCATCTTGATCGGGTGCGGCGGTTGCAGGTGCATTCGCCCGCCAAGATCCAGTCGATCCTCGCAGGGCACGTCGAGATCATCGAGGGAATCGCGGCCTGCGACGAAGAGGCGGCGGTGGCGGCGATGCGCACCCACCTGCGCAAAACGCCCGACTGGGTCGAAGTTCTGCGCGCCGCCAATGCCGATGTCTTTGCCTGAGAATTACCTGGAAACGTAACGCGCTGCCGAGGCATTTGCCCCGGTATCGCGGTTTTCACACCGTTCCCTTAGTAGGATCGTCCAAGCCACGCGCCGCCCTTTGAGGTGTCGCGAAAGATGCAACTTGCTAAACAAAAATCTCTAATATAGTAATATATGAGTTGGGTCGGTACATGCCGGCCAATCACTGTTCACGACCCCCGGAGAGGGCTGAACAGGTCCCATTTCGGGAAGGCGGGCACAGCGCGGGTCACTCTTGGTGACGCGTGGCGAGGGGGCCGTCTTGAAATCTGGAGGAGACATCAAATGCACAGACGTACACTTCTGACCGCCGCGGCGGCGCTGGCCACGGTTCTGACACCGCTTGCCGCCACGGCCGCTGACTTCCCGAGCCGTGACATTCGCGTCATCGTGCCGTGGGGCGCGGGCGGCGGCACCGACGGGATCGTGCGTAAAATCACGACCATCGCGGAAACCGAGCTGAACGGTGCGGGCATGTATGTCGAAAACATCGAAGGCGGCATCAGCGCCACTGGCGTTGGTCAGTTGATGACGTCGCGGGCGGACGGCCACACCATCGGCGCGCTGACCTATGACAGCGTTGTGACCGTGCCGTGGCAAGGCATGCTGCCGACTTACAAGATGGACAAACTCAAGCTGATCGCCCGGATCACCAGCGAACCGGATGCGATTATCGTCGATGCCACTTCCGATTTTGCCACGCTTGATGATCTGGTGGCCGCAGCCAAGGCCGATCCGGGCCAGGTGCGCATCGGCATCCAGAACCTTGGCGGGCGCATCCATTTGACCTTGCTGCAATTGCAAGAAATGACTGACACCGAGTTCAAGATTATCTCCTACCCTGGCGGCGCGGCCCCACAGAAAGAGGCGATCCTTTCCGACGAAGTTGACGTGGTGATCACCAGCCTTGGCGATTTTGCCGGCCTGCTCGAAGATGTCACCACCCGCGGCCTTGTGGAATTCGGCGACGCGCCGAACCCGACCTATGATGTGCCTCTGGCCAAAGACGAAGGCGTCAACCTGTCAAACGGCAGCTTTATCGTCATCGCGGCTCCGGCTGGCACCCCCGACGACGCGGTTGCCACTATTGAGGGCGCGTATAAGGCGGCCTTTGACAGCGATGAGTTTCAGGATTGGGTCGCCAAAGTCGGCGTAACCCCGGACTGGATCGGGTCTGACGCGGTAACGGAATGGGCCGCCGAGGCCTCTGGCGTGTTGTTCGACAAGATGGATGCGCTGGTCGAAACCGGTGTTCTGTCGAAATAGGCGTTTGCCATTCACAATCGTGGGCACCGGGCAAACCCCCCGGGTGCCTGCCTTGTCAGGAGGGCCCGCCATGAGCGGCAAAGCGGGCGTGCTACGGCTGGGGGTGCTCTTTCCCCTTATCCTGTTGGTGCTCACCACGATCTATTTCGCGGCAGCGTTCAACATCCGCGCGCAATTCACCCCCGAAGGCGAAATGGGCCCGCAGCATTTTCCGATGCTGATCGCGGGCTTGATGTATGCCGCTGTTTTGGCCGTTCTGGTGAACGAACTGCGCCAACCCGCGCCGTTGGCCGAGACGAATGAGGCTGCCGATTTGTTGCTCCCGGTTTTGGTGGTGATCGCGACCGCGGGCTACATCTGGCTGTTTCGCCCGTTGGGATATGCCCTGTCGACGGCGCTGTTTGTGGCGATCTTGTTCCGCGTTTTCCGGTTTGAGACCGGGCGGCCTCTGATCTTTGCGCTGTATGTGCTGGGCGTGGTCGCGGCATTTTACGGGCTGTTCGCCGGGATATTCGGCGTGCGCCTGCCCACATTGATCGGAGACCTGTTGTAATGGAAACCCTGAGCATCTTTGCCGGCGGCTTTCTGGAACTGGCCGATCCCGAGGTTCTGGCTTTCATGGTGATCGGCTTTCTGGTCGGCACCTTTTTCGGGGCCATGCCCGGCCTGACTTCGGTCCTTGCGATCGCTTTGCTTTTGCCGATCACCTACACCATCGATGTCGTGCCGGCGCTGGTGATGAGCGCGTCGATTTTCATGGCCGGGATGTATTCCGGCTCGATCACCGCAACCACGATCAACATTCCCGGCGCGCCTTCGTCGATGATGACAGCGGTCGAGGGCAATGCCCTGATGCGCCGGGGTAAGGGGGCGAATGCGTTGGGCCATGCCGCGCTTGGTTCGATGATCGGCGGCGGCATCGGGGCGGTGTTGCTGATGGCCTTTATGCCGGTGGCGGCGGATATTTCGCTGCTGATCCGCACTCCGGGCAAATTCGCATTGGTGCTGTTTGCGCTGGTGGTGATCATCATCGTTGACAGGGGCGCGATGGCCAAAGGATTGGTCGCGACGCTGCTGGGCGTGATGCTGGCCACCATCGGGATCGACGTGCTGCAACCGGTGCCGCGCTTTACTTTCGGCACCGAAACGCTTGTACAGGGCATCGACCTGATGCCTGTGGTGATTGGTGCCTTTGCGATCAGCGAGGTATTGATCCAGGCGCAAAACTGGCGGTCCTCGCTGAGCGACACATTGGACAAGGCCAAAGACATCAAAATCCGTCGCCGCGATTTTCTGCCGCCCCTGTCCGAGATCCGCGACATCGGGGTGCTGACCTATATCAAAAGTGCCTTCATCGGCTATGGCATCGGGATTTTGCCCGGCGCGGGTGGTTCGATGGCGGCTTTCGTGTCTTATGCCATGGCGCGTGGCAGCTCTCACAAGCCAGAGGAATACGGCAAAGGCTCGCGCCAGGGCATCGCCGCAGCGGAATCCGGCAACAACGCGATGTGTGGCGGGGCCTTTGTGCCGATGCTGATGTTCGGCATTCCCGGCGATCCGACGACGGCGGTGGTGCTGGGCGTGCTGGTCATCAACGGGTTGCAACCCGGGCCGCGGCTGTTGG
This sequence comes from Marinovum sedimenti, assembly GCF_054052205.1. Lineage (NCBI taxonomy): Bacteria > Pseudomonadati > Pseudomonadota > Alphaproteobacteria > Rhodobacterales > Roseobacteraceae > Marinovum > Marinovum sedimenti. The sequence continues at coordinate 126,855 of NZ_JBSWBT010000002.1, read as the reverse complement.
ATGGACAGGCCGAGCTTTTGGCACCGATGTTCGCATCGCTGTTTGTCAGCGCGCTGGTGTTGATCCCGCTGACGCTGTTCCTTCTGGGGCCGTATTTCGTGCGGATCGTGTCGATCCCCAAGGGGCTTTTGTACAGCGCGATTGCTGTGGTCGCCCTCGTCGGCAGCTATGTTGCCACCTATTCGGTGTTCCAGATGGCTTTGGCGGTGATTTTCGGCGTGCTGGCCTTTTTCATGCGCAAACTTGGCTATTCGACGGTCTCCCTCTTGCTGGGCTTCATCTTGGGGCCGGATCTGGAGCAATACCTAAGGCGGTCGCTGTCCCTTAGTGACAACAATCCGATGGTGTTCCTGACCAGTCCCGACAGTCTGTTTTTCATCGTTCTGACCGGCTTGTTCGTCTACGCCATCCTGTTTCGCCGGAAGAAACCTATTCCCGGCAAAGATATCGCGGAAATATGAATGAAAGATAAACTGCGATTTTGAGGTGCGAAGAGGGCGGCCCAGTGCCGCCCTTACGCTATCGCGCAAGCCCTTTTGCGCGCTGGAATCTCCATCCGGTATTGCACAGTCTGCCCACGCCACATTGCAACCAAGTTGGCAGTTCCATTGGTATGTGACCCTGTTCGGCACCGGTCACGCAGTTCGCCAGACTGGCAAAGCGCAACGACAGCCACGGCTGGCCCGCCGACGAAAGGGCCACAACAATCTAATCCATGAGCAACCACACCCGACTTGCCTGTTTATTGGGCGGTTTTTCGGGGTCTCAAGGCGGATGCTGCGATTTTGGCACAGTCAGCTTGCTCAATCTTGCATACATGATGTACGCAAGATGAAACACGGCGAGTCGCTCGGGCGCGCCGAGCAAGTGGGGGAGTTCAGCGTGACTGCGGAAAAACTGACCAAACCCTACCAGCGCGGGCTTGCCTCGTCTGAAATCCACGACATCCTGCGCGATGAGATCCTAACGCTGACGCTTGAACCCGGTTCGCCGCTCGACGAGGTCAGCCTGTCCAAGCGGTTTTCGGTGTCGCGTTCGCCCATTCGCGAGGCGCTGTATCGGCTCACGTCGAACCGGCTGGCGCAGCGGCTGCCCAACCGATCTACCATCGTTGCGCCGGTTGACCTCACGCATTTTCCCGAGTTCATTCAAGCGCTTGACGTGCAGCAAAGACTTGCGACCCGGCTTGCCGCGCAGAACCGAACGGATGAGGATATCACCCGGCTGCGCGCACTGGCGGACGCCTTTAACCTCTATGTCGAAGAGACTGACGCACTGCAGATCATGCAGGCGAACTTTGCCTTTCACGTCGGCGTCGCCGAGGCCGGGCGCAATCCTTATGTGATCCGGCCCTACAGGGTGCTGCTGTCCGAGGCGCGCCGTTTGCTGCATATCCACGTGCGGTTTCTGGACGCGGCCAACCGCAAACATGTGATGCGCGACCAGCACCATGACTTTGTTGATGCGATTGAGGCGCAGGACATTCAGCAGGCCGACGCCATCGCGCACGCCCACTCGATGCAGTTTCACGACCGCTTTCTTGCCGCGCTCAACCATGTGCCCGACGACAGTTTTGACATCGGCAACCCGCCCGCCGTGACCCCGAAAGCGGGGGGCTGACATGCCCCGCATCGCCCGTGCCACCCTTGCGACCCATGCCAATGACATTGGCGGCAAACTGTGGAACCCGGCGATCCGCTGGACGGTAAAACACGCGGTTTTCGTGGTTTTGGAAGATGACGCGGGCAACGCCGGTCTTGGCGAATGCTGGTGTTTCGATGCCGCGCCGGATGCCTTGCTGGCCTTTCTGCGCACCGAGGTTTTGCCGCATTTCGAAGGCGCGGAACTGTCGGATGTCGAGGGCATTGCCGCCCGTTTGATTGACCGCGCCACATTGACCGCGCGGCACGGGATATTGCTCTCGGCGCTGTCGGGCATTGACCTCGCGGTTTGGGATTTGCGCAGCCGGCAGAGCAATCTGCCGCTGTGGCAGGCGCTTAACGCGACGGGCAGCGGCGCGGTATCGCTCTATGCCAGCGGCGGGCTTTATGGGGAGGGTAAGAGCGATCAAGATCTTGCCCGCGAGATGGCCGGATTTGCCGCGCAGGGGTTTCCCCTCAGCAAGATGAAGATCGGCGGTCTGTCGATCTCCGAAGACCTTGCGCGCGTCAACGCCGTTCTAAGCGCGCTGCCGCCCGAAGCCCGGTTGATCATCGACGGGGTGTATTCCTACACGGCGACAGAGGCGCGCGCGATTTACGAGGCGCTGCCCCAAGGCCGGATCGAGGCGTTTCAATCGCCGCTCAAGGCGTATGACATCGCCGGTATGGCCGAATTGTCGCGCGCGGGCGTGCCGGTGATGGCGCTTGAGGCGGAGTACCGCCGCGAGGTGCACGCGCTGTTGGTGCATGAGGCGCGCGTCGCCTTTCTGCAAACCGCCCCGATTGCCAGTGGCGGCGTGACCGGCGTGCGCGCGCTCGCAAACCTGTGCAGTGGCACCGACACAAGGCTGTCGCTTGAGGTGTCGTCAACCGGCGTGGCCTTGATGGCCGCCTGCCATATTGCCGCCGCCGAACCGCTGGTGGCGCATGTGGAATATCACAGCGTGCACCGTGTGTTCTTCAACGATTTCGGGTTGGGGCCAGAGGGCTTTGATCCGCGCAAATTCACCCTGCCTGCGACCCCCGGCTTTGGGGTTTCCCTGCCAGACCCACAGCGCGCGGCACCGCACAACAAGAACGCGCCAGTTGCGTTCCAAGAACCGCACAAGCGGCCATGATCCCACACACCCACAGACGGAGAAACCAATGACCCATTCCCTACTCAAACTTGCGAGCGCTGCGGCGCTTATGCTGTCCGGTGCCACGGCCGCCAGCGCGCAAGAGGCCAACCTGCTCGACACCATCAAAGAGCGCGACAGCCTGCTCTGCACCGGCCACAACGGCAGCTATCTGGGCTTTGCCGAAGTGGACGGCGAAGGCGCATGGCAGGGCTTTGACATCGAATTCTGCAAGGCGCTGGCCACCGCGATCCTGGGCAGCCCCGACAAGCTTCAGGTCATTCCCGTCAGCTTTGCCCAACGGTTTCCGGCGCTGCAATCGGGCGATGTGGACGTGATCATCAAGGTCACTGGCTGGACGCAATCGCGCGACACCGACCTGGGCCTGCAATTCTCGCGCCCCTATTTCATTGGCCCGTTCTACACGATGGCCAAGACCGAGCTTGGCGCCGAAACCATTCAAGATCTTGACGGCGGCGTGTTCTGCGTCAACGCGGGCACCACGGTTGAACGGGTTCTTGCGGATTATATGGAAGTCAACGGTGTGTCGTATGAACCGCTGGCCTTTGAAAAGGGCGAAGAGCTACGCGCGGCGTTTTACAACGGCCGCTGCGATGCCATCGCGGGCTTCGGCCCCTTCCTGTCGGCCACTCGCGTCAACGCCCCCGACCCGGAAGCCTTCACAATTCTTGGCGACGTGATGAAGCTTGAGCCCGAAGGCATTGTGGTCCGTCAGGGTCAGGACGACTTCCTTGATGTCATCAACTGGATGGTCAGCGCCCTGCTGATGGCCGAGGAAAGCGGCATCACCCAAGCCAATGTCGACGAGATGAAAGCCAACCCGCCGTCGCCAACCATCGAGCGGCTGCTGGGCGTGACCCCCGGTGTGGGCGAGCGCATGGGGCTGAGCGATGACTGGGCCTATAATGTGATCAAGACCGTCGGCAACTACGGCGAAATCTATGACCGCACCGTTGGCGAAGGGTCGCGCTATAAACTGCCGCGCGGGCTTAACAATCTGTGGAACAACGGCGGCGTTCTGTACCCGCTGGTTCTGGACTAACCGAAGTCGAAGAGCCGCCCACCGCGGGCGGCTCTTCCTTTAGTCGGAAAAGCATTTATGCAAAAGATCCTCGCATCACGCCGCTTCAGACGGGTGGCCCTTCAGGCCGGGTTCATCGCCCTTATTGTGCTGGTGACTGTTGGCCTTGTCGTGACCACACAGCGCAATATCGTCGCCCAAGGCATCGCCACCGGGTTCACCTTTCTCGAACGCACCACCGGCTGGCCGATCAACTTTTCGGTGATCGAAGTCAGCGCGCGGTCGACCTATGCGCGGATCATCTTTGCCGGGCTGCTCAACACCATGCTTGTTGGCTTTCTGACGCTGTTCTTTGCCTCGATCCTTGGGGTGATCCTTGCGCTGTTGCGGGTGTCGACCAACACGCTGTCGCGGCTGATTGGCACCACCTATGTTGAGGTGTTTCGCAATGTGCCTGTCGTGTTGCAGGTGTTCTTTTGGTACGCGGTGCTGACCCATTTGCCCGGCCCGAAAGAGGCGCACAGCCTTGCGGGCTTTGCGATGTTGTCAAACCGCGGCATTGTTTTGCCCAGCTTTACGTTGATGGAAAACGGCCTTGTCTATCTGGCGCTTGGCGTCGTCGCGGCCGGTCTTTGGCTGTGGCTGACACGCGACAGGGTGGCGCGCGCGATCCGGCTGGGTGTCGGTCTTGGCGGGGTGGCCCTGTTGTTTGTGACGCTGGCTGTGCTCGGCCATGAGCCGGGCGCGCCGATCCTGTCGCTGCCGCAGCTCAAAGGTCTGCGCATCGCCGGGGGTGTGACGCTCAAGCCGGAAATGACAGCGCTTGTCGTCGGCCTCGTGCTGTTCGGGGCCGCCTATATCGGTGAGATCCTGCGCGGCGGGTTGATCTCGGTCGGCCGGGGCAAGCTTGAAGCCGGGCGCGCCCTGGGCCTCAGCAGCTTTCAGATCAACCGCTTGATCCTCGTGCCGCTGGCACTGCGGGCCGCGCTGCCGTCGCTGACCAATCAATATGTCTGGCTGATGAAGGCGACCACTGTCGGCCTTGCCGTCGGCTTCCCCGACTATTTCGCCGTCATCTCGACCTCAATCAACCAAAGCGGCCAGACGCTCGAGCTTTTGGCGCTGTTGATGGGTGGGTTCATTGTGCTCAACTACTCGATTGCCTTTGTGATGAACGCGATCAACGAGCGGATCAAGATCAAGGGGAGAAGTTGAGATGAGCCTTGCCCTCACCAATCCGGAGCAGGCCGCGGGCTTTGTCGCCAAGCTGCGCCGCAACTTCTTTGCCACCAAGCTCGATGGAGTGATGTCGCTCGCCTTCGGCGCGCTGATCGTCTGGTTGATCCTGTCGCTTGTCGACTGGGCGATCTTCGATGCGATCTTTCGGCTCGAGAACCGCGATCAATGCACCTATGACGCGGGTGCCTGTTGGGCCGTGATCGAAAGCCGGGGGCGGCTGATCATGTTCGGCTTGTACCCCTACGCCGAGCAATGGCGCTCGACGCTTGCCTGCCTCGTTATCATCGTCACGATGGTGCTGTCGTGCCTCCCGATGTTCTGGTCGATCCGGCGGATACCGGTGCTTTGGGTCGGCGGCTTTGCCACCTTTGTATTGCTGATGCGCGGCGGGTTCTTGAATATGCCGCTGGTCACATCCGAGCAATGGGGCGGGCTGGCGCTGACCCTGTTCATCTTTTCGGCGGTGTTTGTGATCGGCATGCCCTTGGCGGTGCTGTTCGCGCTGGCGCGGCGCTCTGACTTGCCGGTGATTGCCAAAGCCTTTGGCCTGCTGATCGATTTCGTGCGCTCCTTGCCGCTGTTGACGATCCTGTTTGCCGCGGCCGTTGTGGTGCCGCTGATCGCGCCTGAGGCGTTGCAGGGCAACAAGCTGATGCGCGTGGTGGTGGCCTTTGCGGTGTTCTTTGCCGCCTATCAGGCCGAGATTATTCGCGCCGGGCTGCAATCCACTTCGGCGGGGCAAGAAGAGGCCGCTGTCGCGCTGGGGATGCCCTATTGGTCGCTCGTGGTCGACATCCTGCTGCCGCAGGCGTTTCGCAACACGCTGCCCTCGACGATCAACCAAGCGGTGATCACCTTCAAGGAAACCTCGATCGTGACCTTCGTTGGGTTCTTTGAGTTGATGGCTTCGGGCAATGCCGCCATCGGCACTGGCGAATGGGGCAATCAATATGTCGAGGTCTATATTTTCCTCGCCTTCATCTACTTCATCTTCGTCTTTGGCCTGTCGCGTTACGGGGCTTGGCTGGAAACCCGCATGAGGCTTGGACATGGCTGATCCCGCAATCCACATTCAATCCGTCGACAAGTATTACGGCGATTACCACGCTCTGCGCGACGTCAGCCTTGATGTGCCCGATGGCCAGACGCTGGTGATTTGCGGGCCGTCGGGGTCGGGGAAATCCACCCTGATCCGCTGCATCAACGGGTTGGAAACCTATGCCTCGGGCACGGTCGAGGTGCTGGGCCTTGCGGTGGGCGACGACAGGCATTTGTGCAATCTGGTGCGCAAGCAGGTTGGCATGGTGTTTCAGAACTTCAACCTGTTCCCGCATCTGACAATTCTGGAAAACTGCGTGCTGCCGCAGATCCGCGCGATTGGCAAAGACCGCGCCGCCGCCACCCAAGAGGCGCGCGCACAACTGGCCAAGATGCGGGTGGAGGAGCACGCCACGAAATTCCCCGATCAGCTGTCCGGCGGACAACAACAGCGGGTTGCACTGGCGCGCGCGCTTTGCCTCAAGCCGAAGATCATGCTGTTTGACGAACCGACCTCGGCGCTTGACCCGGAAATGATCTCGGAGGTGCTCGACGTGATGCAGGCGCTTGCGCGCGAGGACATGACCATCATCTGCGTTACCCACGAGATGGGCTTTGCCCGCGCCGTGGCCGACCGGGTTATCTTGATGGCCGAGGGGCGCATTGTCGAAGAAGGCACGGCGGAACAGATGTTTACCGCGCCGTCCCACCCAATCACCCGCGATTTTATGAAGGCAGTACAGCGATGAAACTTGTGACCCGCGCCTCCTACGGCGAAAAGATCGACTGGACCCGGATCGTCGATGCCATCGACGCGGGCCACCGCATGCCGCCGGCGCATATCGAAGACGTCTTCCTCGGCCCGCCCGGTCACACGCTGCTGAGCCGGGCGGCGTGGATTGAAGGGTTGGGCTATGGCGTCAAAAGCGTGACCGTCATGGCCGAAAATGCCAAACGCGGCCTGCCAACGGTGCAGGGCGCGATGCTGGTGTTCGAGGACAAGGCCGGTGCGCTGATCGCCACCATCGACAGCGCCTTGGTGACGGATCTGAAAACCGCCTCGGATTCCGCCCTTGGTGCGCGGTATCTGGCGCGCAAAGACAGCAAAACGCTGCTTATTCTGGGGGCAGGGCAGGTGGCCCGCAACGTCGCCGCCGCCTATCGCCAGATTTTCCCCGGTCTCGAGCGTATCCAACTGTGGAACCGCACCGCCGAAAAAGCCAGCGCACTGGCGGAGAAGCTTGCGGCCAGCGGCTTGCCGGTTGAGGCGGTGACTGACCTTCCCGCTGCCGCCGCGCAGGCCGACATTGTCGTCACCGCCACGATGTCGAGCACGCCCGTGCTGCACGGCGACTGGATCAGCCCCGGCACCCATGTCGACCTAATCGGAGCTTTCCGCGCCGAGATGCGCGAGGCCGACGATGCTCTGCTGCAAAAGGCGCGGATCTTTGTCGACAGCCGCAACACCACGCTGCACCACATCGGCGAACTCAAGATCCCGCTCAAAAGCGGCGCGATCACCGAGGCCGATGTTCTGGCCGATTTCTACCAATTGAACGCGGGCCACGCAGGACGCACCGGCCCCGACGATATCACCGTTTTTAAGAATGGCGGCGGGGCGCATCTCGATCTGATGACCGCCTTTGCCATCCTTGGCGACGCCGACTAATACCCTGTTGAATAAGGATTATCCCCATGTTGGATGAAAAACAAACCTCGCATGATGCCGAAGAAGATCCCCGCAACCTTGACACCAAGGTCTATGTGAACGGCGAGATCGTGCACCGCGACGAGGCCAAAGTCTCGGTTTATGACAGCGGCTTCATGCTCGGCGATGGCATGTGGGAAGGGATGCGGCTTTACAACGGCAAATGGGCGTTCTTTGACGAGCATATGGACCGCTTCTTTGGCTCCTGCCACGCGGTGTCACTGGACGTAGGTATGGACCGCGCCGGCATTCTCGACGCGCTGACCCAGACGGCCGCGGCCAACGGCATGATCGAAAACGCCCATTGCCGCCTGATGCTGACCCGTGGCAAAAAGGCCAAACCGTATCAGCACCCCTCGCTCAGCCGCACCGGCCCGACGCTGGTGATCATCATGGAGCATTCCAAACCCTCCGCCACCCTGCAATCGCGCGGCATCCACCTGGCCACCGTGCCCCAGGTGCGGGGCCTGCCGATGAGCCAAGATGCCAAGTACAACAGCCACTCCAAGCTGAACTGTGTGCTGGCCTGCATTCAGGCCCAGCAGGTGGGCGCAGATGAGGCGCTGATGCTCGATCCGCATGGCTTTGTGAACACCACCAACGCCTGCAACTTCTTCATCGTGCGCAAAGGCGCGGTTTGGACCTCGACCGGAGATTATTGCATGGCCGGTGTGACCCGCCAAAAGGTGATCGACCTGTGCAAAGCCAACGACATCCCAGTCTATGAGCGCAACTATTCGCTGTACGAAACCTATAGCGCCGACGAGGCGTTCATGACCGGCACCTTTGGCGCGCAAACGCCCGTCGGCACCATTGATGGCAAGGCCATCGGCACCGGCGACCGCCCAGTGATGGAACGCATTCAGGCGCTCTACAAAGACCTGATCCGCGCCGACACCGGGGCCACATTGTGAAGGCGATCAACCAACGCGGCATGGTCGTGATCGGCTGCGGTTTCATGGGCAAGGCGCTGCTGGAGGGCTGGCTTGCCAGCGGCGTTGACCCTGAGGCGATCCATGTGCAAGACCCGAGCCCCTCGGACTGGCTCAAGGCGCAGACCGGGTTTCACCTGAATAAAGAACTGCCGGACAATCCTGCGGTTTTGGTCATCGCGACCAAGCCGCAGGTGCTCGCCGAGGTGTTGCCGCCGCTGGCGCAGTTTGGCGACGGCGAGACCATCGTTGTGACCATCGCCACCGGCGCACCGCTGGCCTATTACGAGGCGGTGTTCGGCGCGAAAACCCCGGTGGCCCGCGCGATGCCCAACCTGCCTGCCGCCGTAGGTGCCGGCGTGACTGTTTTCGCCTGCAACGCCAATGTCAGCGCCGCCCAAAGCGCGCTTGTCGCCGACCTGTTCAACGCTGTTGGCGTCGGCATCGCGCTGGAAGACGAGGCGCAAATGCACGCGGTGACCGGCATCTCTGGCTCTGGCCCGGCCTATGTGTTTGCGATGGCCGAAGCCATGACAAAAGCGGGTGTGGACATGGGGTTGCCGACAGATTTGGCCGCGACCCTCGCGGTGCACACCATCGCTGGCGCAGGCGCAATGATGCGTGAAACCGGCAGCGAGGCGGGCGACTTGCGCCGCGCTGTCACCTCAAAAGGCGGCACCACAGCCGAGGCGCTGAAACACCTGATGGCAGAGGGCAGCGGGCTGTCCGACCTGATGGCAAAAGCCGCGTCCGCGTCGCGCGACCGGAGCATTGAGCTGAGCAAGCCTTAGGCGGCATTCTTAAGGACCTGAGCCGGGTCAATCCTTGCGGATACGATAGCGGTTCATCTTGCGATATAGCGTCGGGCGCGAAATCCCCAGCACCTGCGCGACCTTGGTGAGATTGCCGTTCTCGGCCACGATTGTCCGCCGAATGGCGCTCGCTTCGATGCTTTCGAGATCGCCGGAATGGCCGCCAAGGATGTGCTCAAGTGAATCTTCGTCACTGCCTTCGAAATTCGCAACGATTTCCGGTGGCAAGTCCCGTTCCGTCACCAGATTGTCGTTCTTGATAAGATAGCAGCGGTGCACCACATTACGCAGCTCGCGCACATTGCCAGGCCATTGATATTGCGAGAGGAACTCAAGCGCTCTCTCGGTGAATGTCATCGGCGGGCGGGCGGTTTCTTCGGCGTAATGTTGCGAGAAATACTCAACGAGCTCCGCGACGTCGTTGCCGCGGTCGCGCAGGGGGGGCACTTCGATGGTGATCACGCCGATGCGATAAAACAGATCGCGGCGGAAATTGCCTTTTTCGATCTCCTGTCGCAAGTCGCGGTTGGTCATCGCAACCAGACGCACATCGACCGGACGCCGCTGGTTGTCGCCCATCCGATAGATCGCGCGCTGCTCCAACGCCCGCAGCAGATAGGGCTGCAATTCGATCGGCATATCGCCGATTTCATCAAGGCACAGGACGCCCTTGTTGGCCTGCTCAAACTTGCCTTTGCGCCCGCCGCGCACCGCGCCGGTAAAGGCACCTTCGGAATAGCCAAACAGCTCGGCTCCGATCAGATCGCTGGAAATCGCGGCACAGTTGACCGGGACATAAGGCGCATTGGCGTCGGGCATCCGGCTGTGGATCAGCCGCGCAAACAGCTCTTTGCCGACACCGGTTTCCCCGTGGATCAGCACCGAAATATTCGCCCGCGCCGCACGTTCCGCCAGCCCGATGGCCTCGGCCATTTTCGGCGAAGACCCCACGATGTGGATGTCACGCTCGGATACATTGGCGCGCGGTTTTATAGTGCAGGTCTCGCCAGTCTTGCGGCCCGAAGTGCTGGTGTCGCGCAGGAAAAGCGCCAAACCCCGGCTCTCGCCATCAAGCTTGAGACGTTCGATGCCCTCTGCCTCAACGCTGAGCGGCAGAAGCTTGGGAATGTCCTGATCGGACAGGCCCGCCAGCTTGGGCAAGAGCTTGTGACCGACCGACAATTCCTTGGCGCGTTGCAGTTGGCTTTCGACAAAACCGCGGCGAAACAGAACGCGCCCGGATTGATCGACCAGCACCACGCTGTGGTGGGTGCGAAAATACTCCGACACGAAAAACGCTTCGAGCAATTGCGTGCGTTCCACCTGGGTCTGTTCAGCCAAGGCAATCTCGATCTCGCGCGCGGCGGCCAGCACCAATGCAACATTGTGCTGGCGGAAAATTTGCGGCGGACCCGACAGATCAACAACCCCGATGATGGCTTGGGTGAACGGATCAAGGATCGGTGCGCCGGCGCAGGTCCAGGCCTGAACGCCCTCGGCAAAATGTTCGGAGGCGTGCACATAGGCGGGTTTTCCGGTCTTAAGAGCGGTCCCTATGCCATTGGTGCCAATGGTCTTTTCGCTCCAGTCGCCGCCAAGCTGAAGATGGATTTCCTGACCCTCGTCCAGCACATGTTCGTCGCCGATGGCATCGATGATAACGCCTTGATCATCGGCCAGGATCAGAATGGTTTTCGCCTCGCGCAGGTGAGGTTCCAACCGTTTGAAGGCAGCCGAAGCCGCCCTGCGCAGCGCCGCGTTGCGTTCGCGGCGCAGATAGATCTGGTCCCCGTCACACACGTTGCGCGACGCGAGGCTTGCGGCATCGACACCGGACTCCATGCTGCGCTGCCAAGAGCTCAGGATTTCTTTCCTGACCTTTGGCGGCTGCGTGTCGTCAGTCTTGGCGGGGGACACAAACCTTTCCCACGCCTCGCGGGTGTCATTCTCCGAATAGCTGGTTCTTCGTGGCACTCGATCGACCCTCTCGCTATTTTGAATCGGACCAAAGATGCGGCCCGATAACGTACCCTTGTGGTCTATTGAGGGAAAGCGCGGTGTTACATCTCATTCGTCGCGAGGCACAAGCAGCGCGTCAAGCTGCGCCGCAAGTTGGCGCTCCGCGCCGTCGCCCGTCATGTCGGCCCCATCAAGATGCCCAATAGCCTCAAGCATATCGCCGCTCAGAGGGGACAGGAACCCGTTTTCCTGCGTTGCCAGAACGAAATGTTTCGACATGAAGTTGCCGCGGATTTCACCCAGCATTTGCATCTGACGGCCGGTCGATCTATCCACCTGCACCACACGATTGTTCAGGCTGACCTTGACGTAAGGCTCTGGCACATCGCTTGAAACCCGGACCTTCAGATCATGGATGATCAGACCGTCGGGTTTTGGTTTTTCCTGTCTGCGCGCCTGATCGGCCTGCATCTTGGAATAGCCGCCGTTGCTGATCTGATCCGCAAGTCGCCGGATCGTGCCTGCATTTTCGTTCAAAAGACGTTTGGCCTTCACGTCTTCGAGACGCGGTCCATCGCGTTTCGAAAAAATATCCACCACTGGTTTCCTCCCGTGCGCAAAAGTTAACAGGTAAGCTCGCCGGACGCCAATTCTTTAGGGTCGTAGAGGGGTCGTAGAGCTTTGTTTTTGTTGGGCGCCGCACAGCGTTTCGAGGGCAAAAATCCCAAGAGACCCATCGGCTGAACGCCCCTTCGCCTCTGCATGCCATCGCGAGAGTGTGCGCTTTGCACCCAAGCTGTTTTGCAGAGGCTTTTCTTACGGTTATCGCGTGCACGGCGCGCCCTTCTCCCAAAAGGCCGGTCCGTTCAGCGGTCTTCGTCTTGGTCTATCGCGGCCCTCCTTTGTTAAATTGCTTCGGTTTGGTTTTGCTACGTCGACCCGCCAAAAGCGGGTCAACGGGAGTTTGTGTAGTGGCATTGGCTTATAGTCAGAGCGCTTTGCGGCTCAACTCGCCCGCAATGAAATCGGCCTGTCGGATCGCCAGTGCCACGATGGTCAGCGTCGGATTTTCCGCCGCGCCAGTGGTGAATTGGCTGCCGTCCGAGACAAACAGATTGGCGATGTCATGCGATTGGCCGTGGCTGTTGACGACGCCATCCGCCGCTTTGGCCGACATCCGATTGGTACCAAGATTGTGGGTCGACGGGTACGGCGGCGTGGGAAAGACGCGCGTGGCCCCCACCGCTTCATAGACCGCGATGCCTTGTTTATAGGCGTGCGCGCGCATCGCGACATCGTTGGGGTGGTCGTCGAAATGCACATTGGCCGCCGCCATTCCGTGTTGATCCGTCACATCGGGGCTCAGGGTCACGCGGTTGCTTTCTTGCGGCATATCCTCGCCGACGATCCACATTCCGGCCATGTTTTCATAGTGGTCAAGCGCGGTGGTAAATTCGCGCCCCCATGCGCCGGGGTCAAGGAAGGCGGCCATAAACGGCAGGCCCAGCGACAGGGTCTCAAGCTCGTAGCCGCCGACAAATCCGCGCGCGGGATCGTGTTTGGCTTCGTCCTGAATGATCCCGGCCATCGTCGTGCCGCGCCACATCCGCACCGGTTGGTCGAACACCGCATAAACCGATCCGGTGACGTGGCGCAGATAGTTGCGCCCGACCTGGCCCGAGCTGTTGGCCAACCCGTCGGGGAACATGGCGGAGGCGGAATTGAGCAACAGCCGCGGGCTTTCAATCGAGTTGCCGGCTACGCAAACCACGCGCGCCTTCTGCTCCTGCTGGTTGCCGTCGGCATCGACATACACCACGCTCGAGACCTTGCCCTCAGCATCGTGTTCGATCCGCATGACATGGCAGCGCTCGCGCACTTCAAGATTGCCAGTCGCCTCGCCGCGCGGAATGTCGGTGTACGCGGCCGACCACTTGGCCCCGAATTTGCAGCCTTGAAAACAGAACCCGGTTTGTTGGCAGGCAGGGCGGTCATCGCCATCCGCCGAATTGATCGCCATCCGCCCGGTGTGGACCTGCTCATAGCCCAGCGCCTTGGCCCCGCTTTCAAACACCTTGTAATTGTTGTTGCCCGGAAGCCCGGCGCGGCCACCTGTGCGGGTCACGCCCAGTTTGTTTTCAGCCTTGGTGTAGTAATCGTCCATCTCGCGCGGATCGATTGGCCAGTCCAAAAGGTTGGCCCCGTCGACCGCGCCATAGTTGGTCAGCGCCTTCCACTCATGATCCTGAAACCGCAGCGACGCCCCGGCCCAGTGAGTGGTGGTGCCGCCAACCGCCTTGACGATCCAGGCGGGCAGGCCCGAGAAATCCTTGGCCACGCGCCAATCGCCCGATGTGGTGCGCGGATCGGTCCAGGCCAACTGCCCGAAACTCTCCCATTCATCGTTGATATAGTCGTCGGGCAGATACCGCCCGCCCGCTTCCAGCGCGACAACGCTCACGCCTTTTTGCGCCAATTCATTGGCCAGCACGCCGCCACCGGCGCCAGTTCCGATCACGACAACGACGTTGTCATCGCTCAGCTCAAATGGTGCACTCATGTTCTCACCCCTTCCTCAAAGCCAGTTGATGTCGTCGAAGCCACGGTCGATGTAACCGCCCTCGGAAAAGCTTTCGCCTTCGTAGCCAAAGATCGGCCAGACGGCTTTTTGGTTGTAAAGTCCGGTCACAAGACCGCCGCGGATCTGTTGGAAAAACGCGTTTTCCTCCATCGTGCGCAGCAGGTCGACGCGGTCACGCTCCCAGCCGATATCAAGATAGCGGGCATAGCCGACGCTCTTGGCAGCCTCGTTGATCATAGCCACACCGGCCTCGATGCCCTCGGCTGCTTCGGCGGTGTCATAGCCTTTGACAGCGATGGCATAGAACTTATCGGCCACCTGATCGTGCGGATAAATATCGCGCGCCATCTGGATCAGGGTCGCCATGGTTTCGGGTTTGAGATGCGCCACCTCGATGGCCCAATTGGCCGCCTCGGCCCGGCCCGCCACAAAGCCCGCGCCAATCGCAAAGCTCGCGCCGCAAAGAGCGCTGCGTGACAGAAGCTGGCGGCGCGTCATGGTGTGTTTTTGCAGTGTCATGATGTCCTCTCCTCCTTGGAATGGGGTGCTATGTCGGGGGTCAGCGGAACCGGCCGCCGCGTTGCAGCACCTCGATTTCATAGCCGTCCGGGTCTTTGACAAAGAAAAACCGGGCGAGGGTTTTGCCGTCGTGTTGGAAATCGACCAGCTTTCGGGGGGCAAAACCGGCGGCCTCAAACCGCGCATGTTCAGCGTCAATATCGCTGACGCAAAAGGCGAAGTGGCCATAGCCATTGCCCAGATCATACGGCTCTGTGGTGCCTTTGTTGACCGTCAGTTCAAGTTCAAATGCGGCTTCGTCATTGGACAGATAGACCAGCGTGAAGCCGTCAAAATCGATACGCTCCGCCACTGTCAGCCCAAAGGCGACGCGGTAAAAATCAACGGATCGCTGCTCGTCGAGCACGCGGATCATGGAGTGAAGTGCTTTGGCCATGGCATCCTCGGCGTGTAAGTTGGGTTGGGGTCTGCGGCGGGCCGGAAGGAAACCCGCCGCAGGATGAGGCGCGCAATGCGCCCCCGGGAGCCGGGCAGGAGATCAGGGAACGATCACGCCCCGCCCGGTGAACTTGCGATCCTTAAAGTCGGAAATCGCCTGATTGATATTGGCGAGGCTGTATTCGGTCTGGTGCATCTTCACCAAACCATCGGCGTTCATCTCCATCAGCTCGACCAGTTCCACAAACTCGCCCACCAGCGAGCCGCCGATCTTGATCTCATTGGCGACCAACTCCAGCGTCGGCACTTCGATGGTGCCGCCATAGCCCACCATGATCAGCTCGCCGCCCTGGCGCAGCAGCTTCCAGCAGGTGTTTTCGGTGCCATGTTCGCCAACGAAATCAATCGCTACATGCACGCCGCCGCCGGTCAGTTCCTTAACCTCTTCGATCAGGTTGTCGCCGCCGTCGAGCACGATATCGGCACCCAGTTCCTTGGCCAGCGCCTGTGCCGCCGGTTCGCGGTCCACCGCGATGATGCGCGCGCCGCAGGTGTGTTTGAGCACTTGAAGCGCGATATGACCCAGCCCGCCAATGCCCAAAAGCAGGATATAGCCGCCGGGATTGACCAGTTTGGCGGCCTTTTTGGCGGCGCGGTAGGCGGTGATCCCGGCATCGGCCATCGGCGCGACCGACAGCGGCGTGATGCCGGTGTTAAGCTTGATCAGCGAGCTTTCCTTGGTCTTGAAATACTCGGCAAAGCCGCCATCCTGCCCCAGCCCCGGAAACGCGCCGTGTTCGCAATACATGTCGTGGCCATAGCGGCAGCCGAGGCAGATGCCGCAGCTGTTGAACGGGTGGCAGATCACCGCATCGCCGGGTTTGACCGAGGTGACATTGCTGCCGACATCCTCAACCCAACCGGCGTTTTCGTGGCCCATCGTATAGGGCAAAAGCCCGCCCTCGACGTCCATAATATCCTTCCACACACCTTCGATAATGTGCAGATCGGTGCGGCACAGACCGGCCGCGCCGACCTTGACGATCACCTCATCGGGGGCGGTGATGGTGGGCGCTTTGACGTCTTCGATCCGCAGTTGCACGTTCATCGCCGGATCGTATTCGTAGAGTTTCGCTGCTTTCATGTTCTCATTCCTTCAATCTGGTCGGGCCAGAGTTCGTTTGGGCCAGAGTTTGTTTGATCCAGAGATTGTTTGGGCCAGCCCCGAAAGGGACCGGCCCGGTCGGGAAGACGCGCGGTCAGGCCCGGCCCAAAAGCTCGGCACCGCCGCCAAGCGCTGCGCCTGCTGTCGGGTCGGCCTCGCCTTCCTCAAGATCACCAACAAGCGTTTCGGTCGTCAGGATCAGGGTCGCCACCGAGGCGGCATTGACCAGTGCGCTGGCCGAGACGCGGGCGGGATCGACGATGCCGAATTCGAACATGTTACCAAAGGCCCCAGTGGCCGCGTTATAGCCGTGGCCGACTTGCGCTTCGGCCACCGCCTGGGCGATCCCGGCAACATCGGCACCGGCGTTGCGGGCGATACGGCGCACCGGCTCGGTCAGGATCGAGCGGACCAGTTGGATGCCCTTGGCCACGTCGCCCAACGCATCAAGCGTATCGAGGCAATCCCCGATCTGCGCCAGCGCGGTGCCGCCCCCGGCCACAACGCCCTCTTCGGCGGCGGCTTGCACCGCACACAGCGCGTCTTCGACCAGCTGGATCGTGCGCTTTTGTTCAACTGGGGTGAAACCACCGGCATAGATGATCGCGCTGCCACCAGTGAGTTTGGAGAGCCGTTCGCGCAGCTTGTCCTTGTCGATGTTGGGCGGGGCCACGTCATGCTGGCGCTGCACCTGATTGCGCCGGGCTGTGATGGCATCCGGGTCGCCTTCGCCACGCAGCACCGAGGTGCCAGAGGCATGGGCGCGCACCGTTTCCGCACCGCCAAGCTGGGCGCGGGTGACATTTTCGATCTTTTTGCCAAGATCGCGGGCCAGCACTTCGCCGCCGGTCAGAATGGCCAGATCGTCCATCATCGCGGTGCGCCAGTGGCCGTATTCCGGCGGATGCACGATCAGGTATTTGCCCGCGCCGCCGTTTTCGAGCAGTTTCACCACCACATCAGGCGCAATCTCTTCTGCGATGATCAGAAGCGGGCGGTTTTCACCGTTGGCAATCGCGATGGCATTGTCGAGGATCTCGGGCTTGAGGATCTTTTGATCCGTCAACAAGATCAACGGATTGCGCAGGATCGCTTCCATATTCTCGCGGTCGGTGACCATGTGGTGGGAGATGTAGCCGCGTTCAAACGACATGCCCTCGACCACCTCCATCGTGGTGTCGACGGTGACGCCGAATTCGGCGGAAATCACCCCGTCGCGGCCCACCCGGCGAAAGGCTTCGGCGACCAGAGCGCCCAGTTTGGGATCGGTCGAGGACACCCGCGCCACCGCTTCGAGGTATTCGGGATGATCGTCGCAGCTGATCGACGAGGCGTCGATGGCATCGACCACCCGCGCCACCGCCAGATCGATGCCCTTGCACAGATCAACCGGTTTGGCGCCATTATCTGTCAGGTCAACGCCGCGCTGGATCAGCGCATTGGCCAGAACGATGGCGGTGGTGGTGCCGTCGCCGGCCACTTCGTTGGTCTGCATCGATACTTCGCGCACCACCTGCGCACCCATATTCTCGAACCGGTCCCTCAGTTCGATTTCGGATGCAATGCTGACGCCATCGCGGGTCACCAAAGGCGTGCCGACCGGGCGATCCACCATCGCGTTAAGCCCCTTGGGGCCGAGGGTGGGTTCGACCGCCGCCGCCAGCCGCGCAACACCGCGCGCCAGACAATTGCGGGCCGCTTTGCCGTGTACCATAAGTTTAGCCATAACTTCCTCCTTCGCGCCGAACCATGTTCGGGCGCCTTCCGATTTTTCGTGAATGTTCCCGGCGTCTTAGCTGGGGCGCACAGCCTCCTCCCGAGGCGGCACGCGGCCGGCAATAAAATCGATCAGCATCGGCCCGTCCGGCCCGATCTCGACTTCTTTGTAGCGCGTCTTGGCAAGCCCCCGGCACAGCGCGCCGTTGAACTCCATGTTGATGCGGGTGCTGCGCAGCTTGGTCAGATGCGCCTTAAGCTCATGGGTCTCGATCTCGTCGCCCTCCCATGTGGGGAAGGCCAGATCATGTGCCTCAGACGCCAGCCCCTGCACCGCCAGCAGCTCGGTATAGCGCGGCAATTGCCGCAACTCTTCCTCGCCGGTAAAGGTGATCCGGCGCAACTGGCCCAGCGTCATCGAGACGATGTCAGCCGGTTTGTGGCCCAGCGATTGAAGCCCCAAAAGCACGGTTTCCTGACGCCGATCAAAGGCTTTGGCGAGGAAGGTTTCGATCACCTCATCCAGCTTTGCGCCGTCGCAGTAGTCCGCAAAGACCTTCTGAAATTCCACGCCGCTGTTGACGCCCTCGTTGACCTTTTCGCCAAAGCAATGGTCGTTCAGCTGCACATCAGCCTCGACAACCCAAGGCAGGGCCATCACCTCGCGGCGGATGCCGAACGCCATGAGAAACGCGAAATTCGGCGAACACCAATAGGTTGGCAGGCGAAACTCCACTTCCACCCGGCGGGCATCGGTCACTTCGACCCGCTCGACGAAACCCATATCTGTTATGGGCTCGTCAAGTTCCGGGTCGGTCACCGCATCGAGGCATTGCCACACCTCAAGCTCTAGCTCCTTTTGAAGATTGGCGACCAACATCCCCCTTACTCCGCCGCGATCTGGACAGGGGCACCGGCAAGCTGCGCGCGCTTTGCCTCGACATCGACGTTGTAAAGCTTGGCCGCGTTCAGCCCGAGGATCTTCTCCTTGATCTCGTCGGTCAGTTGCACACCGCCACGCTCGGCCGAGATGTCTTCGGGGATCTGATAGTCCCAGAATTTCTCGACCAGCCACTTCGGTGTCCAGATTGCATAATCCGAGCCAAACAGGATCTTGTCTTCGCCAATCCACCACAGCAGTTCGGCCATGATCTCGCCGAAATAGCGCGGGCGCGAGTGGATGAAGGGCATCGCCACGGCGAGGCCAGCATAGACGTTGGTTTCCTGCGTCGCGATCCAGCAGAAATCATCGAGGCGGGGCAGGCCGCAATGCTCGACAATCCAGTTGAGGTTCTGGAAATCGGTGGCGGCGTAGTCGACGTCATCGACGCTGAAGGCATCTTTCGACAGCGGGATGATCGTCGGGCCTTTGTGGACGTGGATGTTCTTGATGCCGAGTTTGTCGCAAAGCTCAAAGCATTTGTAAGCCGCCGGATCGTTCAGCGCCCAGCCTTTGCTGTCGCCATTCCACTCGGCGGTGTACATCTTCACGCCGGAGATGTCGTAGGTCTCCTTCATGTAATGGATGTATTCCAGCGCCTTTTCGCCATCGCGCGGATCGAAAGAACCGTTGACGATAAACCGCTCGGGGTGGCGCTTGGCCATCTCGTTTGACCGCTCAAGACAGCCAAAGCCGTTCTTGTAGAAATCCTTCAACACGGTGGTCTGGATGATCGCCATGTCGTTGGGGCCATCCACAAACAGATCGCGGTAAATGTCATCCTCGGACTGTTTGTCGAACTTGGCCTTCTCCCACAGCTCTTCGGGCGGGCTGAGGTTGGTGTGATAGGCGTAAAAGCAATCAATGAACTGCTTGCCGTGAACGTTCGCCTGATTTTCGGGGCTGCCGTCCCAGAAATGGGTGTGGCCGTCGAGTACGAAAACCTCTTTGCCTTCCGGTGTCTTGAACATGGTGTCCTCCCTTAAATGTCGTTTGTTGGTTTTGGGGTCCGGGGCCAGTGGTGGCTTGGGGAGCGTGGCCCCGGACTAGGTCATGTGCTGATCGCGGGGCCGATCAGATGTATTCCATGACCTCATTCATGTCGCCGAACAGGATCACGGTCTCGTCGTCGATCCGCACCATCCGCCCGTAGTGGGTAGAGGTGTTCACCTCGAAGGTTTCGGCAGTCATTTCGCGGCCAAGGAACTCGGTGATCTCGTCCATTTTGAAGATCAACTTGCCCTCGCCATCGATGCGGATGGTCGCCGGGTTGTAGGTGACGGTGACCTTGGGATCGTTCTCTTCCATGAACTCGGCGATGGCGCGGGCCTCTACGCTGTCGTTCATGGTGACGCCGCATTGGTGCGAGACCTCGCGCGAGGTCAGGTCGATGTCCTTCATAGATTTGAAGATGTTCTGGTTGGACGCATTGCGCGCGATGCTAGACATTTTCTATTTCCTTTTCAGAGAATTACGACAGGCCCAGCTCGCCGGTGATCTGGCTCAGGCGCTCTTGCGAGACGGCTTTGACATCCTCAAAGGACACCGGCTTGGAGTGCGGTTGCGACCAGATCGGCTGAAGCGCGACAGCGGCCTTTTCAGCAAGGTCGCCGTGTTTGGCGAGCCAGGATTTGAACAGCGCGCGGTTGTGGGCACCGTGCTCTTCCTCGTGGGCCAGCAGGTAGATCAGGTCGACGGTATTGGCGAGATTGCGCTCGTAGTCGGCCTCGGCGGCAGAGATCACCGGCGGGGTGATAAAGTCGTTGTTGGCCGCCGCCGCCTGCATGAAAAAGCCCGAGCGGATCAGCTCGCCGACCATCGGTTCAAACACGATGTTGATGGCAAAATACTGCTCGAGGTAATCTTCACAGCCCATGATCGTTTCGATCGCTTCGCGGCAGGGCTGCCAGATCGGATCTTCCAGCCAGGCTTGCTTGCCCGCCTCGTCGTTCCAGCCGTCAATCTGCATACCGATCTCGGCCAGATAGAGCGTGATGTCCTGCGCCAGCCGCATCTTGTACGACGAATTGGTCAGCGTGGCGTTGTTGATCATCTGGGTATAGCCATAGCGCTGCGCCTGCATGAGCGAGGTGCCAAGGCCAAACTCCGCATGTTTCCACGCGCCGAGATGCTTTTGCAGAACCGTCTGCCATGCTTTGTCAAACGTCTTGGGCGCGCCGGCCTTGCGGGCGTTCGAGATGACGTTCTGCACCATGTTTTCGATTTTGGACTGGCGCTGAAAGTGCGTGCGTTCCCATTCCTGATCGGGTGCCCGAAAGGCGTGCCAGTTCGACGAAAGCGCTGCGGTGCTGTCCTTGGTATAAGCGCCGCCGCCTTTGCCGCCCTCAAACTCGATGATCCAGTTCTGGATCAGATAGCGTTCGGGATCGGGTTGCACGTCAACGGTGACGTCCTCGTAGTGGGTGGCCCGTTTGCCGCGCGGTTCAAAGTAGTTGTACTTGCGGCTTTTCGAGCCGGTGAAATTCGCGGCACCGGCAGCGCCGGACCCCACAGAGCTTGATGTAGCTACCATTGTAGCCTCCCTTGGTTTTTGTTCACGTCACTAGCGTTCGGCCCGTTTCAGTGGGCCGAAGAACCGGAAGTGGGGGTGAACTTGTCGAAGAAGATGCGATCGGTGTCGAAGTCGTGCATGAAGAGCACCGGCGTCAGCGCGTCGATCATCGGCGGCGGGCCGCAGGCATAGACATCGCCGTCGCCGTCAATCCCAAGATCCTTGAGATAGCTGTCGACGTATTCGTGAACAAAGCCGCGCGCTCCGGTCCAGCCGCTGTCGGCCTCTTCGTGGCTCAGCACCGGGATGAACGTCACGTTCGGATGCGCGGTGGTCAGCGCGTCAATCTCATCAAGCTTGAACAGATCGCTCTGGCTGCGGGCGCCATAGAAGAAATAGACCGGACGATCCTCACCGCTGGTGACCTGATCATTCAGGATCGACCAGACCGGCGACATGCCCGAGCCCGCCCCCACAAGGATCACCGGTCCTTGTCGGTCTTCGCGCCGGAAACACATCCCGTAGGGCCCTTCGACCCGCACGTCTGCTCCGGCTTTGATCCCGCCGTCGTCGAGCTCGTTGCTGAACCGTCCGTCGGGGTATTTCTTGATGATGAACCCGAGGTTTTGGGTTTCGCTCGGCGGATTTGCCATGGAGAACGAGCGTGTAATCTCCTCCCCCGCTTCGGTTTTGACCGTGATGTCGACATATTGGCCCGCCCAGAATTTCAAAGGCGCGTCCAGTTCGATCTGAACACCGCGAATGTCATGGGTCAGTTTCTGAAAATCGGTGATCTTGCCAGAGAACGGCTTGACCGGGATCGATTTCGACAGAACTTCTTCGTCGAAATTCAGAAGCTCGATCTCCAGATCGCTGAGTGCCAGCGACCGGCACATCAGGATGTGTCCTCCCTCCTTCTCCATGTCGCTCAGCGCGAAGGTCGAGTATTTCTCCATCTCGGTTTCGCCATCGAGTTGGACGCATTTGCAGGCCGAGCACTGGCCTTCCTTACAGCCATGCGGCAAGGCGATGCCTTGGCGGAATGCGGCATCAAGGATGTATTCGCCATCCTCGACCTCGAATTCCACGCCGACCGGCTCTAGTCGGACGTTATAGGTGTCCGTCATCATGTTTTCCTCCCTCTCCCAAACCCTTGCGGGGGGTGCGCAGGGCCGCGTATCGGCGGCCCCGCGTCGATTGGTGTGATCAGTTGCAGGGGTTCATGGTGAAGCCGGCCTGGTACTCGGCGATATGCGCCGCCCGGTCGGTTTCATTCATGCCGCGCAGCATGTTGAGCGGCGAGCGCAGGGTGTGCCCACGAACATGCTCAAGCTTCCACATGTCTTTGTTGTCAAAGCGCAAATGCGGCTGTGCGGTCAGGGTCTCGCCATCGTCGCGGACAAAGTTGAGATCCTTGATGGCGTCGGCCAGATCCCAACCGTCATAGACGCTTTCCCATTCACGCTTGCCCGAGAATTTGCCCATCGCAGGCGTCGGACGGCCCTCGTATTCGTCGGCAAAGGCTTCGACCGCGGTCCAGCGATCCAGCTCATGCGCAAAGGTGTGCAGTTGACCGTCGATCTCGTCGACAACCATGTCTTCGCGGATGAGGCAGGGCACGAGGCACGACCAGCAGCGGTGCGGATAGACGTAGCCGGTGTCCTGGTTAAACGTGACAACGGTTTCGCCCGGCTTGGACAGTTTCGCGTACCACTTCCAGAAGTCGCCAAACTCGGCGTACCAGCCCGGATACTTGTGCTCGAACCACTCGAAGTCTTTCTCGGTCTGGGCTTCGATGCGCCAGAAGTTGACGGGCCAGCCGACAGCAAAGAACTGGGCGACCTTGTGGACGTAGTTCTTTTCGGTGATCCGTTTCCAGGCTTCCTGCACGTCGTCGTGGTGGACCTTTACGCCGTATTTCTCGAGCGGAAGCATGTAGGTTCGGTAGTAGTCTTCAAAGATCCACCGGTGCCACATTTCCGCATAGGATTCCTTGTCCTTGTCGCGGTTGGTGGTGCCGTATTCGATGAACGTGCCGATGGCGGCGTCAACGATGGCGTGGTTCTGCCAGAAGGCATACTTCAGATCGCGTTCCAGCAGCAGATGGTTTTCCGGCTCTTTCAGCGCGGCCATCAGCAGCGAGTGACCATTGCCGATGTGGCGGCTTTCGTCCGACTGCACCGACAGGAAAACGGTGGGCAGGGCATAGTCGCCATTGCGCGCCGCTTCCGAAGGCATCGCCACAAACAGCGTGTTGGTAAACGCGGTTTCGGCCACAACGGTCAGGTACATGCAGGCGGCGGTCATGGTGTCGCCGGTGATGAAACCTTCGCCGAACTGGCGGCCGATGGTGGTGGCATAACACTTGCCAAAGGCCTCTTCGGTGATGTCGAAACCGGCCGGGTCGATGTAGTTTTCCATGTACCACTTCTTCAGGTTCATCTGAATCGTGGAGTGGCGGAATTCATCGACCATCTGCATGGTAAAGCCGGTGCGCAGGTCTTCACCGGGAGAGATCCGGGCAACCATGGCCATCGAACGGGCAGCCGAGATTTCGGGGAAGGGGATGATCGCCAGGAACAGCTTCATCCATTCGATCCAGCGCGGTTCGACATTGCGGAACATATCGCCCCGCAGCGCCGCATCAAGCGCACCGTATACCCGGTTGTCCTTTTCCTCTTCCATCGGGAAGTAGGAGCGCAGGACCTGTTTCATCGGGTCGCGCGGGGCCTTGGTGATCTTGTAGTCGGTGGGATAGGTGCTGGCTTCCTGAACGTAGGTCGGGTTCCAGCCAAGATCGGAAATCTTCTTGGTTGCCTCCCCTACCGAGATACCACGTTGGGACGTGATTTTATTAAGCGTCAAAGTCATGCCATGAGCCTCCTTACAGCTCTGCGGCCGGTTGCCCGGCCTGTTGGCGGCTTTTGCCGTTTCGGTTGAGCGCCCGGACCAATCCGTGCGCCGGTTCTCGGCAAAGGTTAAGAAGATCGCAGCGCCGTTTGGGCACTGGCCTCACTCCCTGTCCTTCGTTCTTTGGACATCCTCGGCTGGCGAGCCGTCCGCATCTTGTGTCTCTTCTGGCAAGGCCGGTTCCAGAAACGGGCAGATGCGAAAATTGTTGGTAAAATTTTCGTAAGACGTTGATTGTGAGTGTTATTTTTTGATTAAAATTTCTCGCTTTCCGTTTCGGGCAAAAAGGTTCCTGCGCGCAGCAGCGACAGGGTGTCGCATAACGTTACAATTGGCCGAAATCGGGGTTTACAGGGCGTTACAGATTCAACGTCGCGGGCGTTACACTTCTTGCTCCGTCACCGCGCAGAGACACACGGATGACCGGTCAAGAGATTGATAAAGTTGGATTATTCTGCGGTGCAGCATGAACGGGGGGCTCAGAGACTCTCCGCCCGGCGGGCCGCGATCCGAGGTCGACCGTCAGGCCCGTCTGCGGCGTTTTGCAGCAGCGAGGATGCCGCTGTCTTGGCGGTAATTTGAAACCACGCGCCGCGACACCGGAATGCCTTCGGCCTGCAACAGCGTGGCAAGACGTCGATCGGAGATCGGGTTTGATGGGTCTTCCCCAGACAACAGCGCCCGAATGCGCGCCTGAACCTGCGGCTTGGATTGGTCGCAACCCGCCGCCGCCGAACCGGAAAACAACGTGCGTGCGGCAACAATCCCGCCGGGCCCTTCGATGAGCAAACCGTTCATCACCCGGCTGACAGTACTGAGATGAAAGCCGGTGTCTTTCGCGATCTCGGACATGGTCATCGGCACCAAGGCGCAGGCCCCGTGCCGGAAATACGCGCCTTGATGTTTGACCAACTCGCCCACCACCTGTTTCAAGGCAGAGACCCGAATGTCGAGCGCTTGTTTCAACGCCCGCGCCCGCGCCAAGGCATCGCTGGCGTCGGCAGTCCGGCCTTGGCGCGGGAGGTGTGAAATCGTGAGATCATCTTGAAAGGACGAGAGAAATTCGATCTCCCAACCCTCGCCCGACGGGGTAATCCGCACGTCCGGCTCTCGCAAAAGCGTCTGGTCCGTCACAAAACCGCTGCCCGGTTTGGGGTCAAGATCCCGCAGCACGTCGAGGCATGTGATGACCAGATCGGTGTCCAGTCCGCAGGCCTTGGCCAGCGCCGAAACACCGCCGCTTTCCAGCAGCGAAAGGTGGGCCAAAACACACGCAAAATCCGGGTTCATCGTGCCGCGATCTTCCAGTTGCAGGCGCAAACAGTCCTGAAGATCGCGCGCAAACAACCCGGCAGGCTCGATGCGTTTCTGCACCACGTTCAACGCGGTTTCGACCAGATCAACACTCAGATCCAGCCCCTTGGCGATGTCTTCAGTTGCCGCTCCCAACCAGCCAGACGGCTCAAGCTCAGCGATCAACGCCGTGATCAGCCGCTCCATCGCGGGGCTTGTCGACATCAGCCCGGCCAATTCGCGAAAAACGTGATCGTAGAGGCTGTTGGCCTCCGCGACGGCAGTCATTTCCAACAGATCTGTCGCGCTCGAACCCGCCGCGGGGCGAGGGCGCAGCATGAGCATTGGATTGTCCTGCGCCTCCTGCGCCAGCAACTCGCTCAGCTCGCCTGACGACATTTGCAACAGGCTCACAACCTGCCCCAAACGGAACACCTGGCTGTGTTTGGCGCGCAGATGAAGCCCTAGCGACATGTCGCCCCCCAAGCGCCATCGGCGTGACAAATTGCTGGCATTGAAACGCGGCCTCGGACTAGACTGGACGAAAGAAACCGTTGAAATGCAGTGACATGAGACAGCCCCCTCCCATCCGCGGCGTCGTTCCGCTTGAAGGCGCAGCGCCGGAATTGTCGTACCCCGGCCTGTCGCCGCAGCTCTTGGCGCGGGTCCGGCAGCTGTGGTCCGCCGCCGGTTTGAACTTTGATCTCGGCTGGCGCGCGGGCGTGCGCAGCCTGCCCGGATTTCGCGCGGTCCCCAGGGTCGACGCCGCCGCGAGTACCGATGTGGACCTGGTGTTTCTGTTCGACCAAGCCATCCTTTGGGTGCGCGCGCTGCACGCGGCGGCCTCCATCGGGCTGACCTGCGAAATTGACGGTTTGAAGCCGGCGCAATGGCATGGGCTGGCCGCGCTTTCGGCGCGGTTGACCGAACAACTCGCCGCGCTCCGGCTGCTGGCGTTGACCGATCTGCCAATGCCCGCAATGCAGATTGCGCGCTCGATTTCCGAAGACGTCGACATGGCGCTGGTGCTGCTGATCCGGCCCAAACTGGCGCAGCGCTTCGCAGACTGTCAAAGCGCCGAGGACGCCAGCGATTTTTGGCGCCGCCACATTGCCGGTGGGCGGGCCTTTCGCAGCATTTCCGAAAAGCTTTACACCGTGGGCATCGATCATTCGGCCGACACCGACTATGCCAAATGGCGCAAATCGGTGCTGACCACGCTGGGCGCTGCGGTGCACAGCAACGCGCTCAACACGCAGGTGCCGCGGCGCGGGCAGGGCGCGGTTTTGTTGAACGGCGACAGTCTGCATTTTGCGACCTTCCGCATTCATGAGCTTTGTGCCTTTGGGCAATTGGTGGAACCGGAGTTGACAGAGGCCTTGTCGGGTGCGGCCAAAGCGCAGGCCGGCCAGCTTGCCGCACTGGCCGCCCCGTTGAGCGGTGTTCTGGTCAATCAGATCCAGTCTCTGTCGTCACCGCCCGAGCCGTCACGCGGCTCTGCAACACGCCATTAATGCTTGGGCGCGTCTTGTTTTCCCAGCCGGTTTTCCGAAACCCACCGGGCCGCAAGAACCAGCGCACCAGCGGCGAAATCCTTGCCGTGCTCTTCGACCATGTCTTCGGCCACTTTGGCAAGCTTCTGAAAGTAAACGTCTTTACTCTGTTCGTCTGAGGATAATGCTTGTGTCATCGGTTTCCCTCCCTTGGGGTTTTTATTTGAACATGTTCTTGGGGAAAGTGACGATCGACAGATCGCCATCCTTCCCGCCAATCGCCAGATGCGCGCCGTCATCAGACCAAGCGAGGGCCGCCACCGTCGCGCCCGTGCCTTCGCGCACCAGCATTTCGTCGGCATGCCCGACGCGGCACAGCATCACCAAACCGTTGGCATAGCTGACGGCGCAGAGATCACGCGCCGGGTGAACCGCCACCCGGTCCACCAGCGTCAGGCCGGGTTTTCCGGTTTCAATCGGCGCGCCGGAGTGGGTGTCAAACGGCAGGTCAGGCAGGGTCCAGCCAACGACGCGGAACGCCCCGGACGCGACCATCGCATTGGCGGGTTCGCAGAAATCCGTGGTGTGAACATCGGCCGGGAAATCGACGATCTTGTCGGATTTGCCCTGCGCGAGATCGACCAAAAGTACCGCTTTGTGCTTGCACCCCGCCACCAGCCAGCGCTGACAAGGCGACCAGTTCAGGTCAAGCACCTCGCCGTCGCAGGCAATCGGCGCCTCTGCACTCAGGTCCGCAGCCGTCACGATGCTGACCTTGCCAGCGCCCCAACAGGCCAGCCGCTTGCTGTCTTTGGACACCGCGATCCGGCTGATTTTATGGGGTAATTTGACGTCGGCAATGACCGCGCCGCCCTCTTCGGCCAGCAACGAAAGCTGTTTTCCCTGCGCGACGACGATGTGCCCCGCGCGCGTCAACCCGGCCAGCGCCGTGACAACGCCGCCGGGCGCACCGGTCACGGCAAGGGTCTGGCCCCGCGCCGTTGCGCGCCACAAGGCGCCGGTGTCGGCACTTGCAAACGCCAGTCCCTGTTCGCCAAGGCGGCAGGGCACGACGTTGGTCGTGGCAACCGGGGCTTCGCTGACAATCGGAACGGGCAGGGGTTTGGTGCGGGGGCGGATAGTCGGGCGGCCAGTGTCGGCCTCGACCCGCACGCGGGAATCCGGGCTTTCCGCGTCTTTGACGGACAGAAAGGCCAGACGGCCATCCTCCATCATCACGGTCAAGGCGCTGCCTTTGGCATTGAAGTGCAGACCCCGAACCCCGGCATCAAGGGCCCAGGTGCGGGCGATCAGATCGAATAGCGTCATCGCTTGCGGTGGCTTGTGCTGGGTCATTCACCCGTGCTCCTTCATCGCGGTTTCCAGCTCTTCGTCCAAAGCCGAAAGCTTGGCGTCGAGCCGATTTATCGTTTGCAAATTGTCGTCTAGCGCGGCGTCATTGCGCTTTCGCGCGGCATCATGGGCCGGGTCTTCGACACCGTCGCGTTCGTCTTTCATGTCGAGCACCATGAAGCCGCTGGCCTCTTGGTTGAGCCGAAGGTGCTGGGTGTTGGCCGCGGCGATGGCCTGAATGATGTCGATGCGATCCTTCATGATGTCACGAATGTCGCGCGGTTGATCTGTCATCGCGGCCCCCTGTCATTGCGCGCCGGGGCGCGGCCAACAGTGCTGTTGGCGATGATCGGCCAAACTGAACCGGCCTTGGTGGCGCCTGTCGCCGTGCCTGTGCTGCGCATTGCAATCCCCTCCCTGGCTCCCGTTTTCCCGAGCCAGACGAAGGCTAGACGAGTGGCAAGGTGACGCAATGAGATCGGGTGAAACAGAGGGGTTTTAGGTGGTTTTTTCCGGCGCGCCGGGAAAAGTGTAAATATGTGTTACGTTTTGAAACCCGTGCTGTAACGCCCTGTTTCGCAATGGTTTTTGCTGCATCGCAGCATTCGCTTTCGCACGCGCAGAAACCATCCGAATCGCATTCGCCTGTACTTTCGTCAGACCGAGCTCGCCGATGACGCGCGCACTTTGGCGGACTTGGATGGTAGGCATCGAACCCAAAACGACAAACGTCGCTTTTGTGCGCTGAAACATGTGGCGGTCCTGATCAACGGTCGCCTTTTAACCAGTGAAATCCCCGTCACGGCTTGCGCGCGCCCTTCGCCGGGGTGATGCCAGTGGCGGTACAGCCAACCGCGCTGGACAGACGACAGGATAAGGACGCGCAGGCATGACACCGCTGTTGATGAACCCGAACGCGAACGCCCGCACCACCGAGGCGATGCTGCGGATTGCGCGACAGCTTTTGCCAGATGTCACCGGATGGACCGCGCCCGCCGGGCCGCAGATGTTGATTGATGAACCGGCGCTCATGGCCGCCGGGCGGCTGGTGGCCGAGGCCGCGTTGCCGAAGGTTTCAGGGGTCATTGTCTCTGCCTTTGGCGATCCGGGGCGCACGGCGCTGGCGGCGCGGCTGTCCTGTCCGGTGATTGGCATTGGCGCCGCTGCCGCGCGGGCAACGGCGGGGCGGCGCTTTGCCGTGGCGACGACGACACCGGGGCTGGCCGGGGCGATTGATGCGCTGATGGCCCCCTTCGGCGACTACCTTGGCTGTTACCTGACGCCCGGCGATCCCCGGCCCCTGATGGCAGAGACTGCGCGGCTGGACGCGGCGCTGGCGGCGGCCACGGCGCGGGCGGCCAAGGACGGGGCCGAAGTGGTGATCATCGGGGGCGGACCGTTGGGCGCAGCCGCAGACCGGCTGGCGGACACAAGCCCGGTGCCGCTGATCTCTCCGATTCGGGCGGCCTGTGTCGAGATGCGCTACAGCCTCGGGTTGAGCGCGGCGAAGGTCTAAGTTTCCACCTCGCAAAATTAGATGCACGAAACGAAGCAACCGCGCAATTATTGAGCATTTATGCTGCGTCGCAGCATTATTTCAGAGGCCAGACGCTGGTTCCTCTGGGCGCGCGCCACTGTCGGGTTCACTCTTTCTGTTGTCAGGGTCGGCCCACCACGGGGCCGATTTAAGCTATGCAATATCAATGACATACATCCGAAAGGGGCATCTATGCCTAAGTTTCTGAAAGGCGCGGTTGCCGTCGCAACTGCGATAACGCTGGCCTGCACCACATTGGCCAATGCCCAAGGCACGCTGCGTGTCGGCATGACCGCCGCCGACATTCCGCTGACCACCGGCCAGACCGATCAGGGTGGCGAAGGCATGCGGTTCATGGGCTACACCGTCTATGACTCCCTGATTGAATGGGACCTGACCAGCGCCGACAAACCCTCGGTTTTGATCCCCGGTCTGGCGACCGACTGGTCGGTTGGTGAGGATCAGTTGACCTGGACCTTCACCCTGCGCGATGGCGTGACCTTCCACGATGGCTCGCCGCTGACCGCCGAAGTGGTGGTCTGGAACCTCGCCAAACTGCTCGACGACACCTCGGCGCAATATGACCCGCGCCAATCGGCGCAGGGCAAAAGCCGTATCCCGGCGGTCGACAGCTATGCGGTGGTGGACGATCTGACGCTGACGATCACCACCAAAGTGCCCGACGCGACGCTGCCTTATCAGCTGGCTTGGATCCTGATGTCCTCCAAGGCCAATTGGGAAGCCAACGACATGGACTGGGAAAAGGTCGCGATGGCACCCTCGGGCACCGGCCCGTGGAAGCTTGAAAGCTTTGTGCCGCGCGAGCGGGCCGAGCTGGTCCCCAATGCCGCGTATTGGGACGAGGCGCGCATTCCGAAACTCGATAAGATGGTGCTGATCCCGCTGCCCGAGCCGAATGCACGCGCCGCTGCGCTGATGTCCGGCCAAGTCGACTGGATCGAGGCCCCGGCGCCCGACACTATCCCGGCGATGACCGGCAACGGGTTTGTCATCTCGTCCAACGCCTATCCGCACAACTGGACCTGGCATCTGTCGCGTCTGGAAGGCTCGCCCTGGAATGACATCCGCGTGCGCAAGGCCGCGAATATGGCGATTGACCGCGAGGCGATGAAGCCGCTTCTGGGGGGCCTGATGGTGCCGGCCAAAGGCTTCCTGCCGCCGTCGTCGCAATGGTTCGGCACGCCCGATTTCGACCCGTCTTATGACCTTGACGCCGCCAAGGCGCTGATGACTGAAGCCGGTTTCGGCCCCGACAACCCTCTGCAAGTCAAGGCGCTGATCTCGCCCTCAGGCTCGGGTCAGATGCTGCCGCTGCCGATGAATGAATACGTCCAGCAGAGCCTTGCCGAGGTCTGGATCGACGTAGAATTCATGGTGGTCGAGTGGAATCAGATGATCAACCTGTGGCGCGCAGGGGCCGCCGATGACGCGGTGGACGGATCGCAGTCGATCAACTTCACCTACTTCATCCAGGACCCGTTCACCGGTCTGATCCGTCATCTTGATGAGGGTCTGATTGCGCCCAACGGCACCAACTGGGGCCACTACAAAGATCCGGAAATGCAAGAGCTGTTCAACGCGATCAAGACCACCTTTGACCCCGAAGAACAGAACGCCGTGCTGCAAAAGACGCATGAGAATTTCGTCAACGACGCGCTGTTCCTCTTTGTCACCCATGACGTTGCCCCGCGTGCCCTGAGCCCCAAGGTCGAAGGCTTTGTGCAGGCGCAGAACTGGTATCAGAACTTCTCGTCGATTTCGATCGCCGACTAAGCGCTGATCCGACACAAGACCCTCGCCGCGCTTTGTGGCGGGGGTATCCTGAACAAAAGGCCAATCCCCGTGCTCAGTTACCTCATCCGCCGCATCCTGTTGGTGTTGCCCGTTGCCTTTGGCGTCTCGGTGATCTGCTTCCTGCTGGTGCAGATTGCGCCCGGCGACCCGTTGACAGCGATCATGCCGATTGACGCCACTGCCGAGGAACAGGCCGCCATGCGCGCCGCCTATGGTTTGGACAAGCCGCTGCCGGTGCAATACGCCATCTGGATCGGCAATCTGGTGCAGGGCGACATGGGCAAATCCATCGCCTCTGGCCGCCCCGTCGCGGGCGAAGTGTTTGGCGCGGTCAAGAACTCGCTGCTGCTGGCGGCCTCGGCGGCGGTGATCGCCTTTCCCATCGGCATCTTCCTTGGCTTCCTTGCCGGGTATTTCCGCGACACCTGGATCGACCGGTCCGTGACGGCGCTGTCGATCACCGGGGTCTCGGTGCCCAATTACTGGCTCGGCATCGTGCTGGTCATCATCTTTTCCGTCAATCTCAGCTGGCTGCCCTCGATGGGCGCTGGCCCCGGCGGATCGCAAAGCTGGGCCTGGGACTGGGCGCATATTCGCCACCTGATCCTGCCCGCCGTAACGCTGGCCGTGGTGCCAATCGGCATCGTGTCGCGCACGGTGCGCGCACTGGCGGGCGACATCCTGAGCCAAGATTTCGTCGACGCGCTGTATGCCAAGGGCATGAGCCGCGCCGACGTGCTGCGCCATGTGGCGCGCAATGCCGCCGCCACCGCATTGTCGGTGATGGGGCTGCAACTGGGCTATCTGCTGGGCGGATCGATCCTGATCGAGACGGTGTTCAACTGGCCCGGCTCCGGCTTCCTGTTGTCAAACGCCATCTTCCAGCGCGATCTGCCGCTGTTGCAGGGCACCATCCTGATCCTTGCGCTGTTTTTCGTGGCGATGAACCTGATTGTTGATGTGGTGCAGGCCGCCATCGACCCCCGCATTCAAAGGACGTGACCCATGGCCTTGGCTGAGACCACCTCCATCGCCGCACCTGTGAAACCCGAGGCCTCAAAGGGCTATTGGGCCGGTGTCGGCGCACGGCTGATCCGCGATCCGCTGACCATGCTCTGCCTTGCGGTGATCGCGCTGCTGATCCTGTCGGCGCTGTTTGCGCCCTGGCTTGGGCTGGCCGATCCGTACAAAGGCTCGATGATCGCGCGGCTCAAACCCATCGGCGCGCCGGGCTATCCGCTGGGCAGTGATGAGCAGGGCCGCGACATGCTGGCCCGGCTGATTTATGGCGGGCGGCTGACGCTGTTCATCGGGTTGATGCCGGTGGTGCTGGCGTTCTTTGCCGGCTCGATCCTTGGCATCACGGCGGGCTATCTTGGCGGGCTGACCAACACCATCATCATGCGCACGGTTGATGTGTTCTTTGCCTTTCCCTCGGTCCTGCTGGCCATCGCCATTTCCGGCGCGCTCGGGGCAGGGATCGTCAATTCGCTGGTGTCGCTGACCATCGTGTTTATCCCGCCAATTACCCGCGTCGCCGAGGCGGTGACCTCGGGCGTGCGCAAGCTTGATTACATCGACGCCGCCCGCGCCACCGGGGCCAGCGCGCTGACGGTGATCCGGGTGCATGTGATCGGCAATGTGCTGTCGCCGATCTTTGTCTATGCCACCTCGCTCACCAGCGTTTGCATGATCCTGGCCGCCGGGCTGTCGTTTCTTGGCATCGGCGTGCGCCCGCCCGAACCCGAATGGGGCCTGATGCTGAACACGCTGCGCTCGGCGATCTACGTCAACCCGTGGCTGTCGGCTTTGCCCGGCGTGATGATCTTTGTCACCTCGCTTTGTCTCAATCTGCTGAGCGACGGTCTGAGGAGTGCTATGAATGTCCGTGACTGAAACCTACCATCCCACCCCCGACACCGGCGGCCCGGCACAGCCATTGATCCGCGTGACCGGATTGCAGAAATACTTCCCCGTGCGCGGCGGCATCCTGGGGCGGACCCAGGCGCAGGTGCAGGCGGTCGACGGCGTGTCGTTCGAGGTCAAAAAGGGCGAGACGCTGGGCATCGTCGGCGAGTCGGGATGTGGCAAGTCGACCACTGCCAAGCTGTTGATCGGGCTGGTGGAAAAGGACAAAGGCGAGATTGTGTTTGACGGTCATGCGCTTGGCGAGCGGCTCTCGCTCAAGGATCTGCGCCGGGGGGTGCAGATGGTGTTTCAAGACAGCTATGCCACGCTTAATCCCCGGCTGACGATCCTCGATTCCGTCGCTTTTGGCGCCAAGGTGCAGGGGCTCGAGGCACCGGAAACCCTCGCGCGCAAGATGATGGACCGGGTCGGGCTTGACCCCGACCGCTTTGCCCATCGCTATCCGCACGAGCTCTCGGGTGGGCAGCGCCAGCGGGTCAATATCGCCCGCGCGCTGGCGATGTCGCCCCGGCTTGTGGTGTTGGATGAGGCGGTGTCGGCGCTGGACAAATCGGTCGAGGCGCAGGTGCTGAACCTGCTCAGCGACCTGCGCAAAGAGTTTGGCCTGACCTATGTGTTCATCAGCCACGATCTGAACGTGGTGCGCTATATTTCCGACCGCATTCTGGTGATGTACCTTGGCGAGGTGGTCGAGGTCGCACCCGTTGACAGCATCTGGGCCGAGCAGGCGCACCCCTACACCCGCTCGCTGTTTTCGGCGATGCCCTCGATGGACCCGGACAACCGCACCACCGAACCGCCGCTGGCCGGCGACCCGCCCAACCCGATCAACCCGCCCTCGGGGTGCCGGTTTCACACCCGCTGCCGCTTTGCCAGCGAGGTTTGCAAGACAGCCACGCCCAAGCTTGCCGGACTGGCGCGCAACGCCGCACATTTCGTGGCCTGCCATCTGCATGATGCCACCTCGGGCCATCCGAAAGCCGGGCAGGGGGTGCCACAATGACCAAACTGCTAGAGATCAAAAACCTCAACGTCCGGTTTTCCGGCAAACGCACCGTGCATGCGATCAACGATGTGTCGCTGTCGATGGAGCAGGGCGAAACGCTGGCCTTGCTGGGCGAAAGCGGCTCGGGCAAGTCGGTGACGCTCAAGACCCTGCTGGGGCTTTTGCCGCCGAAGCGCAGCCAGATCGACGGGTCGATCCAAGTGAACGGCACCGATGTGATGTCGCTGCGCGGCAAGCCGCTGCAACGCTATCGCGGCGGCGAAGTGTCGATGGTATTTCAGGAACCGGCGCTGGCGCTCGACCCGGTGTATACCGTTGGCCATCAGATCGCCGAAGCGGTGATGCGCCACAAAGGCGTGGACAAGGCCAACGCGCTGTCGGTGGCGCTGGATATGCTCGACCGGGTGCGCATTCCGTCGGCCAACCGGCGGCTGCACAGCTATCCGCACGAGCTTTCGGGCGGGATGCGGCAGCGGGTGATGATCGCGCTGGCGCTGGCCTGTCGGCCCCGGCTGTTGCTGGCGGATGAGCCGACCACGGCGCTGGATGCGACTGTGCAGATCCAGATCCTTTTGCTGCTGCGCGAGTTGCAGAAAGAGTTCGGCATGGGCGTGATCTTTGTCACCCATGACATTGGCGTTGCTGTGGAAATCTCGGAACGGGTGGCAGTGATGTATGCCGGTCAAGTCGTCGAAGAAGGCACGACCCATGACATCATCCGCGACGCCCGCCATCCCTATACCCAAGGGTTGCTGGCCGCGAATT
This sequence comes from Marinovum sedimenti, assembly GCF_054052205.1. Lineage (NCBI taxonomy): Bacteria > Pseudomonadati > Pseudomonadota > Alphaproteobacteria > Rhodobacterales > Roseobacteraceae > Marinovum > Marinovum sedimenti. Next base: position 91,374 of record NZ_JBSWBT010000002.1, on the reverse strand, counting down.
TGCATAACGTCGCGCGGGGCGAACGGCTGTCGGCCATCCCCGGCGCGCCGCCCGCATTGGAGGACCGTCCCACCGCCTGCTCCTTCGCGGCGCGCTGCCCGGTGGCGCTTTCCGATTGCAAAACGGCCCTGCCGGCGATGCATAAACCAAGCGAACGCCGCCGCGTAGCCTGCTTGCGCGCCGCCCAACCCATAGCGGCCGAGCGAGCGTAAGCGGCTCGTGGGCTGTGAGCGATACCTGAAGCGCGACTCCTATTGCTATTGAGGGTAGGGTGAACGGCCCATTTCCTCCATCATCTTTTCACGGAAGACTTCGGCAGGTGTTTTCCATCCCAGGCATTTGCGTGGCGTATTGTTGAGCTGCTTGTTGAATGTCACTGAGAACTGACCCGGTAGCCCCATAAATTGTCACTGAGAATTGACCCATGTGAACACATGGCCCTGACGTTTTTGTTCAGGGAGATTTGGAGTGATCGACATGGGATTTTTGAGTGTCATTCGACGCTGGGCATTGCGTGATAAAATGCCGATACGAGAGATTGCGCGTGACCTGCCCCCCGAGGCTCCCTCATTCATAACGAGAGTTTGCGGGTTTGGATTTCATATTCGTCGGTTTCGTTTTGGGCAAGCGCGTCGTGCGCGGAGCCCTCAAATTGCTCAAGCGCCCGACCATCGGCTGGCAGTGGTTTGCGTGCAAACCATGAGAAGCGCGCTTCTGCCGGTGTTTGGTTCCCAAGCGATGAGTGCGGCCTGACGTTGTTGTAGTCGTATCGCCAGAGTGCCAGCTTACGACGGGCGGCATCCAACGTATCGAAGATTTCCTCATTCAACAGCTCGTCGCGCAGGCTGCCATCGAAGCTTTCCATGAAGCCATTCTGCTGGGGTTTGCCGGGGTCGATGTAATGCCAATCAACGTCGTTATCACCGGCCCATTTTAGGATCGCACGACTGGTAAACTCCGTGCCGTAACACCTTCGGAATGACGCTTTTAAGAGGCTATGACAGCCTGCGCAGCCTTCATATAGCGCAGCAGGTGGTCATAGCCGTGCCTCAGGTCTCTACAGTGGTTTTGCACAAACCACACTGCAAAGGAGACCGACTATGACCGAGACAAGTATTACACAGAACGCGACCATTTTGGTTGCGATCGATATAGCAAAGGCGCGTCATGAAGTTCTGATTGCCATTCCGGGCAAGAAGCGACGCCGTAGATTGACCGTGCTCAGCCAACTGGACGACTTCAAGCGCTTGATTGCATCATTGGCCAGTTACGGACTGCCCGTCCGGGTCGCTTTCGAGGCCACCGGCAATTACCACCGTGCCATAGCTTATCATTTGGCGGCAGCAGGCTTTGAGATGAAGTTGGTCTCTTCGGTGTCATTGGCTCGTACACGTGAGGCCCTTCATAACAGCTGGGACAAGAATGATCCGAAGGATGCCCAAGTTATCCTGCACATGATGGAGATCGGGAACACCCAGTTCTACCATGACCCACTGGCGTGCGGCACCAATGACATTCAGGAACTTTCAAAGACGCATGACATCGTTTCCAAGTCCAAAACCGAACTATGGCACCGCATCCTGACACATTATCTGCCGCTATATTTCCCCGAGGCAGACCGCTTTCACCGTAGTTCACGCGGAGATTGGTTCTTTGCCTTTCTGGAACGTTATCCGTCACCCCATTTGATCTCGGCGATGGATAGGGATGCGTTCATCGCTGAGGCCTGGGATGTCGTGGGCCGTAAAGTTGCAAAAGAACGTTTACTTACAGATATCTACGAGACTGCCAAAACATCTGTTGGCTTGCCTGTCGGCCCAGACTCAGACGCGGTTAGCATGTTCCGTTTGGTTCTCGGTGAGGGGCGCGGCTTAATCGCACAACGCAATCAAATTGAACGCCGCGCCGTCGAACTGCTCCAAGATTTACCTGACTATCAGCTGCTGACATCTGTCCCAGGGATAGGCCCAATCAACGCCCTGACCATACTTGCCGAAGCTGGAGACTTGCGCCGCTTCAATCATCATCGCCAGTTCTTGAAGTTCTGCGGCATGGACCTCGCCACCATCCAATCGGGAACATTCCGCGGCCAGACCAAGCTCTCAAAATACGGCAACGCGCGTTTGCGGCGTACCCTCTGGATGGCCGGACAAGTTGCTATTCTTCAAAAGACGAACAGCTTCCGTGACAAGTTCGAGCGCTACATCGCCAAAGACCGTCACAACACCCATTTGCGCCGCAAGGCGTATACAGCAATCGCCGCGAAGATGGCCCGAACCGTTCACGGGATCATCAAAAACGGTGAACCATATCGCCCCTTCTTAGAGGGGTGATCGACAGCAGTAGGACCTTTCTCTGTAGTTGCCGTGGAGGCAAAATTCTGACCTCGTAGATAATGTTTAGGCCTTCTGCTCAACGACCGAAGATCTCGTCTTAAGGACGGTGAGAGCCGCAACAGCGTACTCTGTGTTTGTTATGGGAGAGACAGTTCGTTGACCAAAACGCCAAACTGGGCCATGCTTCAAACGTGTTGAGACATCTCGATGCGACAATAACCTGATGCCAAATCAGCCAATCATTCCGCGCATAGGACGTTATCACTGACAATGCAGGCAGGCTTTCCATAAATACGGACAAGCGCGTCAAGTTCCCGCGCGACACGAGCGCCCGAGATGCTGGTGTCAGCCATCAAACAGAGGTTCTCGCGGCAACAATCGTCGTTCACAGCCAGCATGCGGAACTTGCGTGACGCACCAAACGTATCAGACACAAAATCCAGCGACCAACGTTCACCTGGCCGCAAGGCCACCGGCATGGGCGTGCGCGACCCACGTGCGCGCTTGCGGCCCCTTCGCCGCCTGACGCCCAGCTTTTCGTCAGTATAAAGCCGATACAGCTTTTTGTGGTTCATGATCATGCCTTTGCGTTCCAACAGCACGCCGATCCGGCGATAACCGAACCGACGCCGCTTGCTGGCAATCGCTTTCATCTCTTCGCGAACTTCAGGATTGTCCGGCGGATGATCACGCCGGACAGTCTTGGGATCGACACCAACAAGCCTGCACGCCCGACGTTGCGAGATGTCATGATCCCGCATTGCCGTGCGTGCCGCAGACCGTCGCACATTCGGTGTCGTCAGTTCTTTCCCAGCAAATCCTTCAGGACAACGTTATCCAACATTGTGTCCGCCAGCAGACGCTTCAGCTTCGCGTTCTCATCCTCCAGCGACTTCAGGCGGTGGGTGTCAGACACGTTCATGCCACCATATTTGGCTTTGAACTTGTAAAACGACGCAGGGCTCAGCCCATGCCTACGACACACCTCTGCCGTCGGCATCCCAGCTTCTTGTTCTTTAATCATCCCAATAATCGTAACCGCTCCGTTGCTACCGCGGTGATTTTGCCTTGATCCGGGCGACAAGGTCGGTGTCATCGACAAAGTCGTCGAGGAAGTCGTGCCAGGTCTGGGTTGTCAGGCGTGCTTCTCTGATCATGTCAGCCAGCTCTTCGATGCCGTAATCGGTGAGGCCAGTCATGCCCTCCTCTTGCCCTGTATAGATGCGGATGATGCTGCCGTAGGTCAGATTATCATCGTTGCGGATGATTGCCTCGAGGAGGTCTTGGTCTTCGCCAAGCATTTTCGCGACGTGGGCGATTGTGCAAACATGCGTCACTGCTGCCATCAGGCTGCCTTCGATTGCGCGGTTCCAACGGGCACCCAATTCCAAGGTAGCAATTCGTCGAGACGGTTGATCTTGTGATCATGGATGCGGTCGAGAATGTTGGCCAGATAGGCCTGCGGATTGAGGCCGTTGAGCTTGGCGGTCTCAACGAGCGTCATGGCCCGGACAAGGGTTTCCGCACCGGTATCGGCCCCGGCAAAAAGCCAATTTTTGCGGCCTATGCCAATCGGTCTCAGGGCGCGTTCGGCCGGGTTGTTGTCGATTGCCACGCGGCCATCCTCAAGGAACAAGCAGAACGGCGTCTGACGGCTCAGACCATAGCGGAATGCCTTGGCGAGATCGCCTTTGCCGGGGATGCGCAGGAGCTGTTGTTCCGACCAAGCGAGGAAGGCTTCGACCTTCGGTTTGCTCAGCTTTTGGCGCGCGGCAAGGCGCAGATCGGCAGGCTGGCCTGCGATGTCGCGCTCGATATCGTAGAACGCCCCAATCCGGTCGAGCGCTTCACGGGCGATCTCGGATTTGGTGGATGCCCAGACGTCATGGAAGTCGCGTCGCAGGTGCGCCCAACAGGCGGCCTCGCGGAAGCGCGTGGTTCCGTCCGGTTCTGGGTCATAAAGCTTGGCATACCCCTTATAACCGTCAGCCTGCAGGATGCCGCAGCCTTCCGAGAGGTGCCGCAAAACATGCTCTTCTTTCCAGTCCGGGGCGAAGTAATAGATCGCCCCCGGTGGCGCTGAACCCGCCCATGGGCGCTGATCACGAACATAGGCCCATATCCGGCCCCTTTTTACGCCCTTGCCGAGGCCCTTGTCGCGCAAGGACCGGTCCAGCACACGGATTGGCGTGTCGTCCGCATGCAGCAGATCACTGCCCATAATATCAGCCTCGATCCGCTCGATAAGCGGCTGGAGGGTTTTCATGGCACGTCCACACCAGCTGACAAGCGTGCTTTCGGGAATATCTGCGCCCATGCGGGCAAAGATCTCGTGCTGGCGATACAAAGGAAGATGATCGTCAAACTTTGAGACCAGAATATGGGCCAGCAGGTTCGGACCCGCCATGCTGCCGGGGATCGGGCGGCTTGGAGCGGGCTCCTGCACCATCTTCTCGCAGCGACGACAGGACTTTTTGATGCGGGCAATCTGGATCACCTTCATCTGGGCTGCGATCATATCAAGCAGTTCGCTGACATCCTCGCCCACTACACGTAAATCACCACCGCAATCAGGGCAGCAAGTGCCAGGATCGAGTTCACGACGCTCGCGCGGCGTTGCGTCAGAGACGCGCGGACGACGGCGGAGCTTCGGAACTGCCGTCTCATCGGGTGCTGGCTCATTCTGACCTTCATCGATGAGGTCATCATCCCCTTCGGCGACAGCGACCAACAGGTCTTCCAGCGCCAGTTCCAATTGTTCGATCTCGCGCTCGATCTTTTCCGACGTTTTGCCAAAGGCCAGTTTCTGCAGCTTGGCGATCCGCAAACGCAGTGCCTGAACAAGTTGGTCATGGACACGCAACGTGGCCGATATCTTGGCATTCTCTGCCTGCAAAGCAGCGATCATTGCCTTCAGAACAGCGGGATCATCAGGAAGATTTACAACATGGTTTGACATGCGTCCAACTACCATGGCGCAAGTGGAAGCGCCATAAAAACAAGGCTAATCAGGCGGATAATTCACCCAACTCGAGCCGGTGGTGCGCCCCAGTTCGGGCGACGCCAATCTATCCCTTCCCACAACATTGCCAACTGCGCCGAGGTCAGCCGCGCCGCGCCCTCTGTCGCTGCGGGCCAGGGAAATCGACCGCGTTCGAGCACTTTGTAATAGAGGCAGAACCCCTGACCGTCCCAATAGAGAAGCTTCAGCCGGTCGCCCCTGCGCCCCCGGAAGGCAAAAACCGCACCGCCTGTCGGCTTCTGGCGCAAGACATCTTGGACCAGAGCTGCCAGACCGGCGATGCCCTTCCTCATGTCCGTGACGCCGCAGGCCAGATACACCCGAACGCCGGTCCCCGGGCCGATCATGCCGCCTCCACCGCTCGGATCAGCAGCGTCAGCAACGCCGCGTCCATGTTGCTGTCAAAGCGCAGGCAGCGCCCGCTGCGTAGACGCAATTCGACCGGCTTGGGCTCTGCTCCGGGGGACGCTTCGGAGATGGCGGGAACGCGGTGCGCGGGTGGAATATCGACAGCAAGGAACAGCACGCCGCTCTCCGGCGGCAAAAGCCCTTTCTTCTTCAGATCATGGCGCCAGGCATAAATTTGTTGCCGTGTCACATCATGGCGCTGCGCAACTTGCGTCACTGTCGCATTATCGATCCCGACCGACATGACGATCCCGAGCTTCTCTTCATCGCTCCACCGCCGCCGCCGCTCAAGTCCAAGAATTTCACCCCGCATCAACACCCCCGCATAAGACACGTCGCAAACGACGTCGTTATGCACGTGTCTTAGCCCATCACGCCAAAATCAGGCAGGCGGTAGCAACGGAGCGGTTACCAATAATCTGGGCTTCAGTAAAACGACTCTGTCGCATGTGTTTGCTCCTTCGAAGGTTGAGCAAACTCTACATTAAAGTGAGGGACGTTTCGGGGGGCAGGTCACGCGGCGCGCGGGTTTGTCTCGCAACACTATCCGGAAGTACCTGCGTGAAGGCGCGGCCGAACCGACGTTCAAGACACCGTCGAGGCCAAGCAAGCTGGATCCTTACGCGGATCGGTTGTCGGCATGGCTTTTGGCGCAGACCCGTAAATCTCGGAAAGAGCGGCGCAACGTTAAGCTGATGTATGAAGATCTGGTTAAGCTCGGGTACGATGGATCCTATGAGCGCGTTGCCGCTTTTGCGCGTGCATGGCGGGCTGATCGGCATCGCGCAGAACAAGCGACCGGGCGCGGGACATTTGTGCCTTTGATGTTCCAACCGGGTGAGGCGTTCCAGTTCGACTGGAGCGAAGACTGGGCCACGATCGGCGGCGAACGCGTCAAGTTGCAAGTGGCACACACCAAGCTCTCACACAGCCGCGCCTTTATTGTTCGGGCCTATCCTTTACAGACACATGAGATGCTGTTCGATGCCCACTGGCATGCATTCCGCGTGTTCGGCGGCGTTCCGGGACGAGGCATCTATGACAATATGAAGACGGCCGTAGATCGTGTCGGTCGCGGGAAACAGCGCGACATCAATGCGCGCTTCAAAGCGATGGCCAGCCATTACGTCTTTGAACCTGAGTTCTGCAATCCGGCGGCGGGCTGGGAACGCGCTTTTGTTCGCCATTGGTTCAAGAACAATGGCGCGTGGCCAAGTCGAGAAGAACGTCCGCGATGCCCGGAACCGGCTGTGGCAGGTCATGCCTGTCTTCAAGGATCTGGAGGAACTGAACCAGTGGCTTGAAGACCGTTGTATAGCCCTTTGGTCCGAGACCGCGCATCGCGCGTTACCGGGCACCGTCGCTGATGCTTGGGCCGCAGAGAAGCCAACGTTGATGACTCTGCCGCCAGCCTTCGATGGCTTTGTTGAGCACAGCAAGCGCGTGTCTCCGACCTGTTTGATCACCTTCGAGCGCAACCGCTACAGCGTCCCAGCCAGTTTTGCGAACCGGCGCGTGAGCCTGCATGTTTATCCAGAACAGCTTGTCCTTGTTGCAGAGGGTCAGACTGTTTGCACCCATGACCGGATTATCGATCGTTCTCATCGTAAGCCAGGCAAGGTCATCTACGACTGGCGCCATTATCTGGCGGTCATCCAACGCAAGCCGGGAGCACTCCGCAATGGTGCGCCGTTTACAGAGATGCCGGACATCTTCTGTCGATTGCAAAACCACATGCTGCGTAAGGAAGGTGGAGATCGCGAGATGGTCGATATCCTGTCCTTAGTTTTGCACCATGATGAGAGCGCAGTTTTGCGAGCAGTTGAACTGGCACTGGAAGCCAGGGGTGCCAACCAAGACGCATATCTTGAACCTGCTGCACAGGCTGATTGACCCAAAGCAGACAGATCACCCAGAGATCGATCCACCAGATGCCCTCGCTTTAGAAACGGCCCCAAAAGCAAATGTGGATCGCTACGACGACCTCAGACAGGCAGGAGGAAAGCGCAATGCGTCATGATCCTGCAGGAGCCTCCATCGTCATCATGCTGCGCAGTCTCAAGCTGCGTCTCGCCAAAGGCGAGCATCTATATTGGCGCACCTTTGGTGCGACATGGCGCACGCGGTCGATGACTTGGTTGCACAAGGTGCGCCCGCGTTTGAAGCCGCCACACCTATGTTGTCCCAACTGCTCAAGGCGGAAATGGCCGAACGGGAAGTGCGATCAATTGCCTATCATACCAAAGTTGCGCGCTTCCCATCCTACAAGGACCTCGCAGGCTTTGACTTCGCATCGAGCGACATCAACGAAGCCACGGTCCGACAGCTCCATCGCGGCGCGTTCATAGAGAACGCGGAAAACGTCGTTCTGATTGGTGGACCTGGCACTGGCAAAAGCCATGTCGCCACCGCAATCGGCGTCCAAGCAATTGAGCACCACAGACGCAAGGTGCGCTTCTACTCCACCGTCGAACTCGTCAACGCGTTGGAGCAAGAAAAGGCCCTCGGAAAGGCCGGGAAAATGGCTGAGATGCTCACCAAGATCGATTTGGTCATCCTCGACGAGCTTGGCTACCTGCCGTTCAGTCCGTCCGGCGGCGCGCTCCTCTTCCACCTTCTGAGCAAACTCTACGAGCGCACCAGCGTCGTCATCACGACCAACCTCAGCTTCAGTGAGTGGGCGCAGGTCTTTGGTGACGCAAAGATGACAACAGCGCTCCTCGATCGCCTCACGCACCGCTGCCACATCCTCGAAACAGGCAACGATAGCTACCGCTTCAAAGCCAGTTCAGAGGCAGCAAAGAAAACCACAAAGGAGACGCCAACATTGACCAAAACCTAACTGCTGATAAACAATAAAGGCGGGTCAAATCTCGGTGACAATACCGGGTCAGTTCTCAATGACATTCAACAAAAAGTGTGTCCTGCATAATCGACAAACAGCCGTTCACCCGCAGGGTGCCGCTGGCGCATCACTGGCGACAAGCGCCCCTCCCAGCGGGTGTAGAGTTCACAGTAACGGTATAACCGTAACCGTCGGGATAAACGCCGCGATACTCTTCCCAAAGCAGTGCCAGCGTCACACCCTTGCGGCGCAGTTCAGCGTGAACATACGCCCAATCAGGTTGAGGGATTGCCCGCGTCGAAGCGCCCGGCTTATGCGGAAACAGCCGCTGCTCAAGGACAACATCCGACAGATCATCGGGCAAAGGCCAGCCCAAACCGGCCACATCTGCGCGCCGGAAATACTCCGACACCGTCGCACGACCCAGCGACAGGCACTGCGCCACTTGACGCCCTGAAAATCCATCTACTCGAAGCCGCAGGGCTTCCCGTATCTTGCGCATCGACAATCTCTGCATCGTGCCACCTCCCATTCAACATGAACGGCAAGATAGCCAGTTAAAGACTGCCTCAAAACAGACGCCAAAATCCCAAATCAGGGGTGGCCGGATGCCCCGGTTTGAGTGACCGGGTTAAATCGGTACGGGTGGCCGGATGCTATCGGTATAGGTGGCCGGATCACCCCAGAATGCGCACACGCCGTCACGAACTTTCGACGGGGCGGTAGAAAGTGACTGTCCGAGCGTTGGTGGTGCCCATTCTCGCACTTTTCGATAACGCAATTACCCTTTGCTTTCATGCCAGCGCCGAGGATCAGTCCGACGGGCTTGGCTTTATGCCTGAACTGCCGCACATCTGCGGATATTCAGGCCGAGGGCGCGCAGATTGGCCGTGTATCGCATGGCTGGCATGCCCCGAATTCGCAAATGCGCAAGGTTCATCTGATATTTCAGGCGTGACATCGTCGCTTCGATGCCAGCGCGCCAACGATAGATTTCTCGGAATGCGCAGCTGCTTTCGTAAAGTCGTCGTTTCTGGTTTTCGGCCCGTGTTGGCGTGTATTGAAAGCGAGCGAATTGCCCCTCGTGTTTCTCAGCCTGCACAGGACAGCGTGCCCTGTCGGGGCATTCTCTGCATGTGGCAAGATCGAAACGCGCCTGTGCAAATCCTTCGACGGGCGACCCAACCGATCATCAAAATGGGGCAACAATTCATCGATCGGAAGATCATCAAGAAGGTGGTCTCGGAACACCCCCGCCCAAGAACGATCCAGCAGCCGTCGACGCTTCTCGCCCATTTCAGACCAGCGATCAAACAAATCACTCGTCCTTCTATCGCGTAAAGTAAACATGCTAAAATATAGTCGATCCAGCGCGGTAAATGAATCGACTTTTTACCGCCCCGTCAACTTTCGGGCATAGCTCATAACCTGAGCGTCAAACCCGCACTTCGGGCATCGCGCCTATCAGCATTTTGGCATAGTCGCTTTTCGGATTGTCAAAAATCTCGTCGCTGCTCCCTTCTTCGACAATCTTGCCGTGCAAGATCAAGGCAACGCGGTCGCAGAGGTATCTGACGACCGCAAGATCGTGGCTAATGAAGAAATAGGTCAAGCCGAGTTTGTCTTGCAAATCGAAAAGCAGGTTTAGCACCTGGGCTTGAACGGAGACATCCAGCGCCGACGTGGGCTCGTCGAGGATCAAAAGTTCAGGACCGGAGGCGAGCGCTCGTGCAATGCAGATACGTTGGCGCTGGCCGCCTGAGAATTCATGCGGATAGCGGCGTAAATGCTGGGGGCCAAGGCCAACCAAGGACAGAAGCTCTGCGGCGCGATCAGTGCGTTGCCGCGCGTTCAGACCCAGAGATTGCACATGAATGAGCATCGGCTCAGTCACGATATCATGGACCGACATGCGCGGGTTGAGCGATGCATAGGGGTCCTGGAACACGATCTGTATGCGGGCGCGCAATTGGCGCAACTCAAGCGGTGAGAGATGGGCCATATCCTTGCCTTGAAAACGGATTGCGCCCGACGTCGGTTTCTCCAATTGCAGGATGGACCGTGTCATTGTGGTTTTTCCTGAGCCGCTTTCCCCGACAAGGCCAAAGCTTTCTCCCCGGATCACCGACAGCGATACATTGGTCAGCGCGTGTACTTCGGATGATTTTCCGAACATTCCGCGGCGGCCGGGATAGATCTTGCTGACGTCATCAATCTCAAGCATCGGCGTGGCATCAAGCATCGATCCGTACCTCCATTTCAGCCGCGCGGATACAGGCGACGCTGTGGTTGTGCCCGACAGTTTCGGGCGGTGGGGTGACATTTCTACAAGCGGATTGTGCAAAGGCGCAGCGCGGCGCAAAGCGGCATCCGGGGGGCGGTTGCAGCAGGTTTGGTACGGTCCCCGCAAGCCCTTTCAAGGCGCCGCGCTTGGTAGTCTTTGTCGGAATGGCAGAGAGCAGCGCCCGCGTATAAGGGTGCGCAGGGGCACCGATGACGGCGGCAACTGGTCCGCTTTCGACGATGTTTCCCGCATACATCACCGCGACGTGGCTACAGGTCTGGGCCACAACACCGAGGTTGTGAGTGATCAGCACCACACCCATGTGGTATTCGGCCACGTTGGATTTGATCTGCTTCAGGATCTGCGCCTGAACCGAGACATCCAGCGCCGTTGTCGGTTCATCCGCAATCAGAAGGTCGGGGCGCCCGATCATTGCCATCGCGATAAGCACCCGTTGCCGCATTCCGCCAGAAAACTCGTGCGGATAACTGGAAAGTCGCGCGTGCGCGTTGGGAATGCCGACCCTCTCCAACATCTCACCCGCAAGGCGCAGCGCAGCCGCACGACGGGTGCGTTTGCCCGAGCCCGGAGGGCAATCAAGGATGGTGTCATCCTGCGATGCGGCCGCAAGCGCCACATCGTTCAACTGCTCACCGATGCGAAAAGCCGGATTCAGGTTGGTTGTCGGGTCCTGAAAAATCATGCCGATACGCTTGCCGCGCAACTTTTGCATTTCATGCGGCCCGAGGGTCAAAAGATCGGTGCCTTCCAGCCGTATCTCGCCCTTTGCATAGGTCGCAGGAGGCGAGGGCGCGAGACGGGAAACCGACAGCCCCGTAAGCGACTTGCCGCAGCCGCTTTCCCCCACGAGACCCCAGATTTCTCCTCTGTTTACGGTCAGGTTGATGCCATTGAGAACATGCGCACTGCCTTCATAACTGCTCATGTGCAGGTGCAGATCGCGGATTTCGAGCAGAGCGGTCATCAGCGTCTCGCTTTCGGATCAAGAACGTCGCGCAGGCCGTCGCCAAGCAAGTTGAAGCCAAAGACCGCCACGAACATCGCCATGCCAGGGGCCATTGCTGTCCACCAGTAGTCCGGCATGTACGACCGCGAGATTGACAGGAGCGTGCCCCATTCGGGGGTTGGTGGCCGCACGCCAATACCGATAAACCCCAGCCCGGCGACAGTCAGAATGGCAAAGCCCATATCCAGCGACATTTTCACGATAATCGGCGACACGGTATTGGGCAGGATGTGGCGGAACAGGATGCGCCGGGGCGTGGCACCGATTGCCCGTGCTGCCGTCACATAGACTTCTTCGCGCGCGGCAAGCACCTCGCCCCGAACAAGCCGCGCATAGCCGGGCCACCAGGACAGCGAAATCGCGATGACCATATTGCCAAACCCCGGACCAAGCGCTGCGGCGATGGCCATTGCAAGGATCAGGCCCGGAATGGTCAGCGTCAGATCGGTCAGCCGCATCAGCACCTCATCGACCCAGCCGCCAGCAAAGCCTGCAACTGCGCCTACTACCGTCCCAATTATGGATCCGATCAGAACCACGCCAAACCCGGCGAGCACAGACACTGTGGTGCCTGCCATCACGAGTGACAGAACATCTTGACCCAGCTCATTCGTGCCAAACGGATAGGCCCAAGTTGGGGCAATAAAGCGGTTTGCGGTGTCGACCCCGCCAGCGATATGCTCGGGGTAGGGCGCAAGAACTGCTCCAAAGACGTTGAAAAACAGCACCATAGCAACAAGGACACCTCCCAGCAGAGACAGCTTGCTTTGCCGGAACCTGAAAAATCCGCGACGCAGTTTGTCATGCTTTGGCGGTGCCAGGTCGTCGATTGAGACAGCGTCGGTCATGAGTAGCGCACCTTAGGATTGATGACGCCATAGAGGACGTCAATGATCAGATTGGCGATCACGAAAAGCAGACCTATCACCAGCGCAACCCCGATTACCGGCATCATGTCCTGGCTCACGATGGCCTTCGTGGCGTAGAGACCAAGCCCGGGCCAGTCGAACACGGTTTCCACCAGAACGGTGCCGCCCAAGAGCCAGCCAAAATACAGCCCTATGACGGTCAGCGTGGCCGATACAGCGTTTCGGGCGACGTATTTGGTGATGATCAAACGCGGCGCCAAACCCAGTGCGCGGGCGGTCATCACATAGTCTTGCTGCATCACCTCGATGGTCGAAGACCGCATCATGCGCATGATGGTTGCTAAGGGAGACAGCGACATGGCGATCGCCGGCAATGCAAGGTGGCGCAAAGCCAAAGTAAAGGTCGTCCAGTCACCGGCCAGCAAACTGTCGACTGTCAGAAACCCAGTGATGTTGGGCGGCGGGATAACGATAATAGGCAAGCGCCCGCCCAAAGGTAGCCACATCAGCCACATCGCAAAGCACAGTTGCAGCAGTAGGCCCAGAAAGAAGCGCGGCATCGAAATAGCGCCAATCGCGCCGATCTGACTCAGGTAGTCGGGCCATTTGTTGCGCCAAACCGCAGTCACCAACCCCAGCGGAATTCCGACAACGATGGCAAATCCCATCGCGGCAAGCACCAGTTCCAAGGTCGCAGGCAGATAGGCGGCGATATCGGTGGCAACCGGTCTGCGGGTCAGCAGCGACGTTCCCAGATCGCCGTGCAGCAACCCGGTGACGTAGGTCCAATATTGCACCCAAACCGGCTGATCGAGACCAAATTCAGCAGCGAGCGCGTCAATCTCGGATTGCGTCGCATTCGGGCCCGCAGCGAGACCGACAGGATCGCCTGGTAAAATCCGCGCGATGGCAAACATGATGATCGTCAGGCCGATGATCACCGGGATCAACATCAGCAATCGTCGCAGAATAAATTGAAGCATCGGGCAAGCCCTTTTCTGGCGCATTCCGTCTGTGCAGGCGGGCCAATTTGATCGGCCCGCCCGTTTTTTAAAAGAGTGGCTTACTCCATCGACAGGCCGAAAACCTCAATCGCGTTGGAAGCGACGGGCGTGAAGGTGTAGTTCTTCACAGTGTCCCGCATCGCCAACCGCCGCTTTTCAAGGACGCCGAAAATATCCGGTGCGTCAGCAACAACGACGTCCTGAAACTTGCGGTAGATTTCTTCGCGCTTGGCAGGGTCTACCTCGGCGCGGCCAGCCTCGATCAACGCATCAACCTCGGGGTTGTTATAGACAGCGTTTTGCCAACCGCCGTTGCGCGAGGAGTGATAAGCTGCAAATGCGATGTTGTCGGGGTCGCCATAGTTCGCGGTTTGATAAACCGGGAACAGATCAGGGAAGGTCTCTGGCGATTGGCTGGCGGCAACCATATCGGGCCAGTTCATCGGCATGATCTCCAATTCAATGTTCAACGCCTTCAGGCTGTCGAGCATGATCAAAGCCCAGCGCCGTTGTTGCTCCAGCCCGGAAACGTGGACCATCCGCAACTTGATCCCGCCCTCCGGTGTCTCGGTCATGGCAAGATACTCTTTCGCCTTTTCGAGATCCATTCGATAGACCGACAGATCAGGGTTGAAGCCCAAAATGCCTCCCGGCAAAGGCCCCGTCATAAGTTCGGCATAGCCCGCTGCGTCAAGGATGGCTTGATAGTTGGTGGCATAAGAGATTGCCTTGCGCATGTTGATGTCTGCACAGGGGCCATTTTCGGTATTCATCTTGATCGAGAAAGTCCGGTACTCGGGTTCGAGTATCCGCACAACGCCGGGCGCATCTGCCAAAGCGTCCATATCCTCAGAGGTCACATCCACAGCGATTTGTGCCTCGCCCCGCTGGACCATCAGGCGCTGGGTCGCGGTTTCATGCACAATCTGCCAGATGACACCAGCAAGGTTACCGCCACCTGCCTGCCAAGCGGTGTCCGCCCGCGCGAGGTGGTAGAGCGTACCGGGTTGGTAGCGCGCCACGGTGAAAGGTCCGGACGCCGCCGTATTGGTCATGAGCCAGGTTTGCCCGTCATCGCTACCCAGATTGGCCTCGACGACAGCTTTCTCGACAATAAACACCCAAGGCAACACTTGAAGGAAGGGCGCGAATGGCACGGCGAGGGTGAACTTGACCGTTCCGTCGTCAATGGCGGCAACACCGTCCTGAGTGACGATATCGCGGATCATCCACGAGTTGCCCTTGGCAAGCCGCAGGGCCCGCTGGAAGGAATAGACCACGTCCTCTGCTGTGACCTTGTTGCCGCTGTGGAACTTCGCGTCCGGGTTGAGATTGAACGTATATTCCAATCCGTCCTCGCTCACTTCCCAGTCAGCCGCAATCGCTGGCGTGGCTTCGGGCGGGTTGCCAGACACGCGCACCAGTGGATCGTAGACGTTGCGCATAAAGAAAGACGCCGAATAGCCCGTCGCGGTGTGGGGGTCAAAATTCGGGATATCCTGGCCGGACGCGATGACCATGACAGCGGAGTTCTGAGCCAACATCGCTTTGGGAAAGACAGTGGTCGCAAGACCAGCGCCGGCCATAGCCAACAGGCTGCGACGGGTCAGATTGAGGGGGGAAGCAGTTTTCATCGGTTTCTCCATGTTGGGAATGCGGGGGGCAACTTTCTGGCCCCCCGTCGTTTTGGGTCAGGCAGGCACTTTGCTTCTGGCCTGAGTTGCGGTGGAAGATGGCGAATGTGAATAATGGCGCGCCGCGTGGTCTGGGGTGATCAGTCCAAGCTGTAAATCGCGGGTCACGGCGGCGGGCGCGCGCTCGGCTGGATCACCAAATCCCGATCCGCCGCCCAATATCAGTTCGACAACCTCGTTTTGGCTGAAGAGCGAGACAAGCTCACCTGTGCCGCAATCATGCAACTCGTCGCCTGATGCCGAGACAATCCGGCCCCGCGCACCAAGTCCGGGCAGGCCGCCAAAGAAACCGTCAATCGGGTTGTCGACCCCCTCGGGATAAACAGAGACCAGCATTTCGATGCCATCATCATCGCGTTTGCGGAACAAGATGCGCTGCGCCAGACCACCACGGGTTTTGCCGGCTCCGCCGCTGTCGGGAACATAGGCTTTTTCCATCACCAGAACCGGCACACGGCTTTCCATCAATTCGATGGAGGTATTGGCCGCAGAGGTTGGCCAGAGCAGAGAGGAGTGACCGTCGCCCCGGTCCGATCCGCCTTGTCCGCCGCCACAAAACAGCATGTCGGAGTAGAACTGTCCTGACGGGTCCTGGCCATAGATATTTGCGGCGACGGCAAGACCGGTAAAGCTTTGGACCTTGTCGCGCGCAGCACCTGCCAGTGCTCCGAAAATATTCGGCGCCAGATACCAGCCGGTCCGGGTCCGCAAGTTCACCGCGGCAGGATAGGTCGGGTTCAGAATGGACCCTTCAGGTGCCTTGACCGTGAAGGGGCGGTAACACCCGGCATTGCCGCGCACCGTTGGCGTCAACATGCACTTGAGCGGATAGGTCGCATGGGCTGCCGTGTAGTTGAGGGTGGAGTTCAAACCACCCTGTGGCAACTGCGGCGGCACACCGTCAAAATCCACCGTGATTGCATCACCTTCCACTTGGACCAGCACCGGATATTCGATGATCTCGCCGAGCGGGTTATTGGTGATCTTCGAGTGATAGTCGCCGTCCGGTATTGCACGGATCGCGTCCCGCATCGCTTTTTCCGAAAGTCCCTGTACAACCTCTGCAAGGGCGCCGAGGTCGTGCAGCCCGTAGTCGCGCATGAAGGCGTCCAGTCGCTCCGCCCCCAAGGCATTTGCTGCGACGAAGGAATAGATATCGCCCAGAACCTGTTCGCCGTTGCGAACGTTCTGCTGGATCATCCGCACCAATGTTTCGTTTGGTGTGCCCGCCTCGAACAGCTTCATCGGCGGAATTTGTAGGCCTTCTTCATAGATCTCACGCGCATGCAGGCTGTCTTTGGTGCCGCCAATGTCAGAGACATGGCCGACCGTGCCCATTAAGCCCACGAGTTTGCCGTTGCTGAACGCCGGCGTCACAATGGCGATATCAAACAGGTGCCCGGCACAAAGCCACGGATCGTTGGTGATCAAGACGTCGCCAGGCTTCAAGGTGTCCGCAGGATAGGCCTCGAGCAGCGCCTTGACCGCACGCGGCAGCGTGAGGTTGAACACCGGCATGGCACGCGGGCTATGCGCCAGTGTCTCGCCATCCTTGTCGAGCAGTTCGCACGCAAAGTCCTGCGCCTCTGCGATGACCAGCGAGAATGCGGTCCGGCACACCGTCAGCCACATTTCCTCGACCACGTTCACCAGGCGCGACCACATGATCTCAAGTCCGATCGGATCATCTTCAATTCTGGCAACCGCTTGGGCGCGGCTCATGTTTTCGGGGATCAACGCCTCGGCGGCCACGACTGCGCCCACCCGGACGCAAAGGTTCAACCCCGCGTCAATGCTGACATGGTCATTCGGACCGATCACAGTCGTCGACTCGCGTTCTTCGATGATGGCCGGACCGGAAATCTCATCGCCCGCCTGCAAGGCATAGCGGTCGTAAACGGCGGTTTCGAATTCGCCTTCGTCGAACCAGCATTGACGATGGCCTTTTAGCCGATCGGCGCTGTCGCCGCCCCCGGTTGCGCCGGTCAAAGCCAGCTTTGGCGTGGGTCCAGCCACACGCACGCGGAAGGTTACGGCTTCGAACCGCGCACCTTCAAAGGGTTCGGCATAACGGGTCGAATAGGCGCTGACAAAAGCGGCCCTGATCGCTGGCAGATTGCTTTCATCCAAACGCCCCAGTGGTAGCGGAACCGAGATATCATGCATCTGCCCGACAAGGCGCATATCGGCGGTACGCTCGATCACGGCCTGATCTGTCGCAATGCCCGCGCGGGTTAAATGGTGAAGACCCTCGGCCTCCAGATCCGCCAGCAGGGTGTTAATGGCCTCGGCGTCAAACCCGGGCGCGAGCTCAACACGGCGCGACCGCACGCCATCGAATGATAAAGGTGCTGCCAGAAACCCAACGGCCGACGCCGCGCCGGAGGCGGGCGGGATCAGAACCGAAGTAATCCCCATCGCCCGCGCCACATCGACCGCATGCGCGGGGCCAGCGCCGCCGAAGCCGACCATCGAATATTCGCGCGGGTCCTTGCCGCGCTCGACAAGGTGAACGCGGGCTGCAGCCGCCATGCTCTCGACCACAACCTTGTGAATGCCGAGCGCTGTTTGCGGCACGCTGAGACTCAGACGGCTGCCAACACGCGCAATCGCGGTTTGTGCGGCTTCAAGGTCCAAGGTCATACGCCCGCCAAGAAAGAAGCCGGGATCATAGTAGCCAAGTGCGAGATTTGCGTCTGTCACCGTAGGCTCCAAACCGCCCATCCCATAGCAGGCAGGGCCGGGATCCGATCCCGCCGAATGCGGCCCGACCTTCAAGAGCCCGACCTCGTCAATCGCCGCGATGGACCCCCCACCTGCGCCAATCTCGATCATTTCGATCACGGGGGCTTTGATCGGCAAGCCGGAGCCCTTCGTAAAGCGGTGAACGCGGGCAGCTTCCATCATCGGCGCGACTTCGGCGCGCCCGTTTTCGATCATGCAGGCTTTGGCCGTTGTGCCACCCATATCGAAAGAGATCACATCCGACAGCCCAGCTGCCTCTCCGAAGAGTGCCGTCGCCAAACCGCCGCCCGCAGGGCCGCTTTCCAGCAGACGTATCGGGAAATCGCGCGCTGTCTCCAAAGACACCAGACCACCTGCAGAATGCATCAATCGCAGCGGACCGGAAAATCCGACACCGCGCAAATGCTGCTCCAGCTTGGTCAGATACCGATGCATAAGCGGTTGGACAAATGCATTAGCGCAGGTCGTTACGATCCGCTGGTACTCGCCCATTTCCGCGACCACTTCAGAAGAAATGGAGATCGAAATCTCGGGATATTCGGCTCTGATCAACGCGGCGGCACGCTGTTCATGGGTCGGGTTGGCGTAGGCATGCAGGAAGGTGATCGCGATCGCTTCGCACCCGGCGTCAACAAGCTGACGCGCGGCGCTAAGAACAGCACCTTCATCAAGCGCCGTAACAACCTCGCCCGCGGCATTCATCCGCTCCGCGACCTCCATCCGCAAATCGCGGCTGACCATCGGGTCGGGGAATGAAACGAAAAGATCGTAAATATCGTAGCGCTGCTCGGTGCCCATCTCGAGCAGATCACGGAAACCCGTTGTCGTGATAAGGCCGACAGGCGCGCCTTTGCGTTCGATGACGGCATTGGTCACCAAGGTGGTGCCATGTACAATCTCAGAGACATCGCCGTGGCTGATACCGCGCAATTCCAACAGTTCGGCAAGGCCAAGAAGCGCGGCCTCTGAGGGATCGTGCGGCGTGGTCAGACGTTTGTGCAGTGTGACACTGGCGGTTTGGGCGTCGTAAAGTACAAAGTCAGTGAAGGTGCCACCGATGTCAAAGCCGACGCGCCAACGATTTTGCGATAAAGTCATGCCGAGTTGTCCTTATGTTCGAATTTGGGGGCGACAAAGGCGCTATCGCCAAAGTCCGCCGCGATTTCACCCGCCGCTCTTGCGAGCGCGGTAAGCATCTGTTTGCGGTCGTCGTCATTGACGGTGCCGTGAGGGTACACGATGCATAGGCTGAGGATTTCGTGGGTCGCGGGATCGCCTACGGCGACCGCGATTGCATCCACGCCAGCGGTGCTTTCCTGCGAGGACGTGGCAAAACCGTTCTGCCGTATCATCGCCAATTGAGAGGGCAAACAGCCGGTTGGCGGCTGTCCGTCATACAGCGCTGCCACCTTATCGTCCGACATGCGCGCGAGTATTGACCGCCCCGTGGCACTTTGATGCGCCGACAGCCGGCGGCCAATGTTCGAGACGACACGCAGCGCGTTGGTGCCCGGGAAGTCAGCAACCGCCGTGACCTCCTGGCGATCAAGAATAGAGATATAGCCTGTGTGCCCGAACTGGGTCGAGAGAGTTGAGACGGCATCGCTTGCGCGCGCAATCAGGCGGGACGAGCGCCGGAAAATTGCGGCGAGATCAAGCATGACTGTCCCCGGGCGATGGCGCATCGTATCGCCGATTGTGCTCAGCATGCCGGTATCGCGCATCGCCTTCATCAAACGAGAGGCGTTGGCTTTCGGCATGTCCAAACGGCGGACCACATCCGTCACTGTCAGCTCCAAACAGTCAGCAGAGTAAAGCCTGAGGACAGCAGCAGCGTTTTGCAGAATCGACACGACACCTCCGTTGTTCCATTTTATGGAACCATAGATCCATATAAAGCAACTTGACGGGCGGAACCTGATTCGGTCAACAAAAAACCGCGCCGTTTGCAGGTGCGGTTCGGAATTATGAAGATTTAGGGGAGGTGTCGTTGAAAGTTTAGGCAGCGCCTCGGCGTTCAACAAGGCGCGCCAGAACACTTGCGCCGACGGGCAAGATTGTATCGTCAAAAATAAAACCCGGATTGTGCAACGGCACTTCACCGTGATGCCCTAAATTGAAGAAGGCGCCGGGCACGACGTTGAGAAGGTCCGCCATGTCTTCGGACCCCATCGTGAGCGGGGCATCCGGTTTTGCCTGGTCTCCAACAATCTCTTGCGCAACTTCGATAAGGTCATCCACCCTTTGCGGGTTGTTTGACAGGACGCTGAAGATGTTGCGAATATCGACGTCGATGGTGACCTCGTGTGCCAGTGCAAAGCCTGCGCAGATTTTGCGCATCCGCGTTTCGATGAGCGCACCATCGGCATCGTCAAAGAACCTGAATGTGCCACGCAAGACAGCGCTTTCCGGGATGACGTTATAGGCGGATCCTGCGTTGAACTGCGTGACAGAAACCACAGCCGGGTGGGTCGGGTCCATATTACGTGACACGATTTCCTGAAATGCCTTTACCAACCCGGCGCCGATCACCACCGGATCACGGCTCGCCTGTGGCATCGCACCATGGCTTCCTTGGCCAAGAATTTCGATATCAAAGAAGCTTGCTCCGGCCTGCGCTTTGCCCGGGCGGATCGAGAGGCTGGAATGGCTGCTATAGGGCGAATTGTGCATGCCATAGAGTTCGTCACAGGGAAACCGGTCAAATAGCCCATCAGCAAGCATCGCGCGCGCGCCACCCAAACCCTCTTCTGCGGGTTGGAATATAAACACGACGCGGCCGGAAAAATCACGATTTTCCGCGAGATAGCGCGCTGCACCGAGCAACATTGTCATATGGCCATCATGACCACATCCATGAAACACACCTTCGTTCTGCGAGGCATACGGCAGGTTGGTTCGCTCCTCCATCGGCAGCGCATCCATATCCGCGCGCAGACCGATGGAGCGACCGGCACGCGCGCCATTGAGCACCCCAACCACTCCGGTTTTTCCTACCTGTCGCGTGACCTCGATGCCCCAACCCTCCAACAACTCGGCGACGCGGGATGAGGTGCGAAACTCTTCGAACCCGATTTCGGGATGGGCGTGAAAGTCGCGGCGAATGGCGGTCAACGCGTCTTGAAAGGCGATGATCTGGTCTAAGGCGGGCATGATTAGATCCTATTGTACGGGTTGTTTCGAGGAGTACCCTCACCACGTCAGGTTAGAAAGGGGAGTGAATTTCGCAGGCGGCCGAGCCTGTTACTCTGGTGAGTGGCTTGCGCGTTGCCATATGCCCTGTCGCTCGGCACAGTCACCAAAGCGATGTCTTGGATTCGTGCGAAGCGTCAATTTCGACAGCCCACGGCTATGACCCCGTAATTCGCCGCCCAGCCGCAACACCCCTTTAACCAATGCGAGCAGCATCGTGAAGAAGGTCAGCCCGGATTGCAAATTCATGATCGTGTTCATCACGAAGCCGCCGCCGCCGGTCTCTGTAAGAGCCCCAGTGCGGGAAGCAGCGGTCCCGGCAGCGGTAAAGACCAGAGGAATCAGCGTCGTTTGCGCCTGTAACTCGCTGGCGAGGATGACTGCTCAGATAACAGAGAAAAGAATACCATTATATACATAACCCTGATTCTGCGGAAGCATAATGTAACCGCAAAGCGATAATGTCACCCCTGTGCAATTCAGGAATGTCACTCTCTTGTTCAAGTGAGCAACGGGAGATCGGACATGGGATGGGTGATGATGAGCGAACGCGAGTTGAACCGTGTGGAAGTTTTAGCGCAGGTCGATGATGGTCGGCTTAGCGTCGACAACGCGGCAAACATGTTGGATTTGACGTGTCGTCAGGTTTTCAGATTGCTGAAGCGTTATCGCCAAGATGGTGCGGCGGCGATCCGACACAAGGCGCGTGGGAAGCCCCCAAACAACCTGATCCATAAAGCTAAGCGAGAGTACGCGCTGTCGCTGATCAAGGAGAGTTACCCGGATTTCGGGCCGACACTGGCCGCTGAGATGCTGGCGGAACATCACGGGTTCAAGGTGTCACGCGAGACGCTGCGCAAATGGATGCAGGACGACGGCATCTGGCTCTCGCGCAAGCAGCGGCGCAGGTTTCATCAACCCAGATTGCGACGGGAATGTATGGGCGAACTGATCCAAATTGATGGCTCAGATCACAGATGGTTTGAAGATCGTGCGGGCCCCTGCACCCTGCTCGTCTTCATCCCTCTCAGAGTTTGCTGCGCAACCGCCTGCCGGGCAACGGACGATGCCACCAGCACGTTGATGGAACTGCGGTTTGTAAAGTCGGAGAGCACGTTCAGCTATTTCGAAGCGCTGGAAAGCTACCTGCTTGCACATGGCCGCCCGGTCGCCTTCTACAGCGACAAGCACACGGTGTTCCGCGTGGCCAAGAAAGACGCGAAGGCTGGTGCGGGTATGACCCAGTTTGGGCGTGCACTGAACGCGTTGAACGTTGAGATTCTCTGCGCGAACAGCTCTCAGGCCAAGGGCCGCGTCGAACGGGCAAACCGGACGTTGCAAGATCGGCTGGTGAAGGAATTGCGGCTGGCAAGCATCTCGGACATGGAGGCTGGAAACGCCTATTTGCGAGGCTTCAAAGAACGTTTCAACGCGCAATTCGCCAAAGCACCGGCCAAGCCTGACAACCTGCACCGCACTCTCAATGTCGAACCTGATCGGCTCGATGAAGTACTGTGCTGGCGCGAGTACAGGTACGTCGGCAGGCAGCTGACGTTTTCCTATGACCGCAAACGGATCATGCTTGAAGAAAGTGATGTCACACGCGGCTTGGTCGGCAAATACGTGGACACCTATGCTTTCGTGGATGGGCGGTTCGAAGTGCGTTCAAAAGGCCAATCCCTGCCCTATAAGATCTTCGATATGGATCAGCGCGTCACTCATGCCGCTATCACCGACAACAAGCGCCTTGGTGCCGTGCTGGAACACATCAAAGAGATGCAAGATAAGGCACCACCAAAATACCCGGTCAGGACAAATTCTGAGAAGATGGGCTATAAGCCGAGTGGTAAAACGCCGGGTCGGCCGTCAGGGGCGCGGAACAAAAAGACGATTGTACAGGCCGCAGAATAGGCTCAAGATTGGAGCTATGAATGCTGAAGAAGAACCTGAGATCATCATGTCCGATCTGTGCGCCGATATCGAAATAGACGGGCACTTCCTGACAATCGATATCTACAAGAGCGACATCGACCCTGGCTGGATTCTGGAAGTCATAAATGAGTTCGGCACATCCACTGTCTTCGACGATCCATTCATCGCGGACGGCCTCGCTTGGCAGCAATTCGAGAAGACCTTGCACGAAGAAGGCTTGGCCGCGTTCCTCACCAGAAAAGAGAAACGGCAGCTCTTGCACTGACCCCTGCAAAGCCAGCCAGGTCTCCGATATCTGAGGTCTACGCCCTGTCAGGCTTTGCTACCGTCAGCGCCCAAAGTGTCATTCCTGCTTTGCGCAGCCAGTGACATTTCTGAATCGCGTTTACACACACACACACACACAGTGTAACCGCGGCACATTCTAAACTGGGTTGCGAATTTTCCCCTATCTTGCTGGAAAGCAAGGAGAATGAAAGATGGCGCATAGAGAGCTAAACCTACGTGAACGGCGCACGATTGAGGATATGTTGAATGCGACTGTTGCTGTTCGAGAAATTGCAACAGAGATCGGCAGGCATGTTTCGACGGTATATCGCGAGATCAAACGCAACTTTGTGCGCTTTGACGATCAACCTGAAATAGACGGGTATTATGGCATGGTCGCGCAGCGATCAGCGACGCAGAGACGTGCGCGTCGGCGTAAGCTGGTGCGGCTGACTGAATTGCGCAAGGCGGTCATCATGCAGCTCAAAGAAGGCCCCCTCTCGGCGTTTGCTTTGCAAACGTCTGCCGGTCTGCGGGTCTCCCGAACAGATTGCTGGTCGACTTCAGTTTGAAAGCCAAGCCGTGCGTGTAAGCCACGAGACGATCTACGCCTACATTTACGGCCCCGATGGCCAGTCCAGAGACCTTGCTCGCTATCTGCCCAATCGACGCAAGAAACGGCGACCGCACCATTCACGCAGGCCCCGTGGCCTTGTGTTCCCGCCGGATCGCTCCATCCATGAACGGCCTGACTACGTTAACACCCGTGAGACATTCGGCGAGTGGGAGGGTGATCTGATGATCTTCGAGCGTGCTCAGGGCAAGATGAACGTCGCTTCGCTGGTCGAGCGCAAGACCCGTTTTGCCGTGCTGTTCCGCAACAACGACCGCAGCACGACGCATCTGATGAACCGCTTGATGGGCGTGATGGAACCCCTGCCCCAACCGGCGCGTAAATCCATCACATTCGATCGTGGGATCGAGTTTAGGAACTGGCGCAAGTTGAAGCCTGGGATTGGCACCGAGGCTTGGTTCTGCGATCCGCAAGCGCCGTGGCAAAAGGGTTCTGTAGAGAATTTGAACAAGCGAGCGAGGCGCTACCTGCCCAGAGATGCGCCTCTGGCTGCCCTCTCAAATCGAGACATGAAGTCGATTTGTGACCGCTTGAACGGCACGCCCAGAAAGTGTCTGGGATGGCGGACACCGACCGAAGCCTTCAGAGAAGAACTGATGAAACTGAGATAGCGGAAACCGTCGCAACGACCCTTGAGAATCCAAGCAAAGCGATAATGTCACCCCTGTGCAATTCAGGAATGTCACTCTCTTGTTCAAGTGAGCAACGGGAGATCGGACATGGGATGGGTGATGATGAGCGAACGCGAGTTGAACCGTGTGGAAGTTTTAGCGCAGGTCGATGATGGTCGGCTTAGCGTCGACAACGCGGCAAACATGTTGGATTTGACGTGTCGTCAGGTTTTCAGATTGCTGAAGCGTTATCGCCAAGATGGTGCGGCGGCGATCCGACACAGGGCGCGTGGGAAGCCCCCAAACAACCTGATCCATAAAGCTAAGCGAGAGTACGCGCTGTCGCTGATCAAGGAGAGTTACCCGGATTTCGGGCCGACACTGGCCGCTGAGATGCTGGCGGAACATCACGGGTTCAAGGTGTCACGCGAGACGCTGCGCATTCCGGGGTGATCCGGTCGGGGATTCCGATTTGATCCGGTCACCCATTCCAATCTGATCCGGTCACCGATTCCGGGGTATCCGGTCACCCTTTCGGGGTGAGGTTGTGACGCTGCCGGGCAGTCCTGTGGCGGGCTACGCTTGTTCTTTCAAACAGAGCAGGCGGCCCCATGAAGAGACTGAAGATGCGGAAGATCAGAGAAGCGCTGCGGCTTCACGCCAGCGGATTATCGACCCGGAAGATAGCGACGAGCCTTGGCGTCGGGCAAAGCACGGCCAGTGAGTATCTGAAGCGGATTGAACGGGCCGCGCTCACATGGCCGCTTGCGGCGGAGATGACGGACGCCGCATTGGAAGCGCTGCTGTTTCAACCGATCGGTGGCGCCAGCCGACTTGTCGAGGCGCAACCGGATTGGCCGACGATCCATCGCGAGCTCAAGCGCCCGGGCGTGACACTGTCCTTGCTGTGGGAGGAATACCGCGCCGTTCATCCGGAAGGCTATGGATACAGCCGGTTCTGCGATCTGCATCGCCGTTGGAACGGGCGTCTGACGCCGGTGATGCGCCAGCACCATGTCGCCGGGGAGCGGGTTTTTGTCGACTACGCGGGCACCACGCTGGAGGTGATCGACGCAGGCACGGGCGAGGTTCGTCAGGCGCAGTTGTTCGTGGCCGCACTCGGGGCCTCGAACCTGACCTATGCCGAGGCAAGCTGGAGCCAGAGCCTGTCAGACTGGATCGGCGCGCACTGCCGAGCTTTCAGCTACTTCGGCGGCGTCCCGGCGCAGGTGGTATGCGACAACCTGAAGTCCGGCGTGACCAAGGCCTGCTTTTTTGAACCGGCAGTGAACCGGACCTACGCCGACATGGCCGCGCATTACGGCACTGCTGTCGTGCCAGCACGGCCCTACAAACCCAGGGACAAGGCGAAGGTCGAGGTGGCAGTTCAGATCGCAGAGCGCTGGATCGCAGCGCGTCTGCGCAACCAGCGGTTCTTCTCGCTGGCGGAACTGAACGCGGCGATCCGCAGCCTCCTCGACCAGCTCAATGATCGGGTGACCCGGCATCTTGGTGCCAGCCGCAGGGCCCTGTTCAATCAGGTCGAGCGATCCGCACTGCGGTCCTTGCCCGCGGCCCCCTACGTTTTTTCTGAATGGAAGCAATGCACTGTCGGACTCGATTATCACGTCGAGGTGGACAAGCATTACTACTCGGCCCCGCACAGCCTGCTGCGGGAGAAGGTCTGGGTCCGGCTCACTGCGCGGACGGTCGAGATTTTCCACCACGGCAAACGTGTCGCCGCCCACGCCAGAACGTCCTCCAATCGCAAGCACACCACCATCGCCGATCACATGCCAGCCAGCCATCGGCGTTACTCCGAATGGTCGCCGCAACGATTGAAGAACTGGGCTGCGAAGATCGGGCCCAATACCGCGACGCTGGTCGAAGTGATCCTGCGCGACCGCAGCCACCCCGAGCAGGGTTTCCGCTCCTGCCTCGGCATCATGCGCCTGGCCAAACCACACGGCCCAGAGGCGCTGGAGGCGGCTTGCGAGCGGGCGCTCACGATCGGGGCGCGGTCCTATTCGTCGGTCAATTCGATCTTGAAGAACAACCTGCATCGCAACCAGCCCGAACCCGCCGCGGACGGGCCCGCGATCCAGCACGGCAATATCCGCGGCCCCGGTTACTTCCATTGAAAGGACAAACGATGTTGACCCACCCCACCTTGGACCAGCTCCGACAGATGAAGCTCGACGGCATGGCCGAGGCTTTCGTCGACTTGCAGGCGCAAGATGCCACCACCGACCTGAGCCACGCCGAATGGCTTGGCCTACTGGTCGACCGCGAGGTCGCTACCCGCAATACCCGGCGGTTCCAGACCCGCATGCGAGCGGCAAAGCTGCGCCACGTCGGGGCAGCCATTGAAGACGTCGACTTCCGCACACCGCGCAAACTGGACCGGGCATTGTTCCAGCAACTCGCTACCGGACGCTGGATCAAAGACGCCCGCAACCTGATGATCACCGGCCCCTGCGGGGTCGGGAAGACCTGGCTTGCCTGCGCCCTGGGCCAGAGAGCCTGCCGCGACAACCTCACCGTCATCTACCAGCGGCTGCCACGCCTGTTCGCCGATCTCGACTTGGGCCATGGCGACGGACGCTTTCCACGCCTTTTCCGATCGCTGGTAAAGGCAGACCTGCTCATTCTCGACGACTGGGGGCCGGACCGCCTGACCGCCGGTCAGCGTCGCGATCTCATGGAGATCGTCGAGGACCGCCATGGACGCGGCTCGATCCTGATCACCAGCCAACTCCCGGTCGCAGCCTGGCACGACGTCATCGACGAACCCACGTTCGCCGATGCCATACTCGACCGCTTGGTCCATAACGCCTATCGCCTCGAACTGGACGGCCATTCAATGCGCCGCTCGACAGGTGCCACAGAAAAAGTTGACGAAGGCCCCACGGCCTGACATCAAAAACCATGCCTTCGCGGCGACGATCCTCAAGTGACCGGATACCCCGGAATGACTGACCGGATGTTGTCGGAACAGCCGACCGAATGCGTCGGAATGCGCACGCTGACCGTCTGGTTCGATCCCTCGATGCGGTGGGAAGCCATTCCGTCGGGCCGTCGCGGACGTCAACAGGCCTATAGCGACGCTGCAATTCAGGCCTGCCTCACCCTGAAGGTCATCCCGGACCGTCTTGCCCAGATCCCGCCGGATCAGGAGATCGCCACCGTTACAGCCGACGGTGCCTACGACACGCGCGCCTTCCACGAGGCCGTCGCCGAGCGCGGTGCGGCAGCAATCATTACGCCCCGCCGCAACGTCAGGCCATGGAAGCCGGACAGCGCCGGAGCCCAGGGGTAATCGCCACTTGTAAAAAGGCGCGTCGCTGACCCCGTGCTTACGGCACAACTCCTTCGCACCAAGCCCCGCCTTATGCTCCTTCAGTATCCCGATTATTTGTTCTTCGCTGAAACGGCTTCTCTTCATCGTCTGTCACCTCAGTTGGAGAACAGGCTAACTCAAAACACCGGACTTTTCAGGGGAGCAGGTCATGTCTTATAATCGCAGTCAGTTTGACGGCAATGTGCCCGACATTGCCGTCAAAAGTTGCTTCACTTTGCCGCTTCTAGCGCTGTGCTCAAAACTGCGCGGTCGCCAACATGGTTAGCCAAAATTAGGATCAGCCGAGCATTGAACGCATCGCTTTCCTCTTTGCTCAGCTCTTCATGTGCACCGAGCAATTCATCGTAGAACCCGTCTGGATCGGTGATGTTAGCGTCAAGATTGAGTTCCATAATTACTGTCCTCTTCCTGTTGCAATTCGTACGCCCGCTTGGATGTCCGTGACGTTGGCGGTTGCCCAACGTGCCACAACATGCTGATCTGGCCGGATCAGATAAACACCACAGGGTTCGTCCCCCAGATATCGTGCAGCAATTGCCCCGGTCGGGTCATCGCGGTTTGTATCCAGTTGGATTGTACGAACCGAAATTCCATCTACATCCGTTATCGCTGGTGGCATGGCATTGATCGCCAAGACAGTAAAATCATCGCCCAAACCATCGAGCAAGAACCCGGCCTTCAACGGCGCATCGGCGCAAGTGGCCCCGACACGGCTGCGCGTTGGGCCGTTCAATTCATCAGGCCCGTTCAAAAATAACCCGTCATACACGCAAGGCACCGACAGGCGGCCCGAATTCACCAAAGGCCGCGCGAAGGCGTGTTTTTGCGCCAGTTCAAGGACCGCATTGCGGAAAATCTTGCTGATCTCGCTTTTGGGCGTAAGGAAGTCCGTCGCGCGCGTGGAGTTCAAGATATTTTCATCCGCCCCATGCACACGTTCTTCTGAATAGCTGTCGAGCAGGCTGTCTGGCGCAAGCTCTTTGATCACAAGATCAAGTTTCCACGCCAAATTGTCGGCATCCTGAACACCCGAGTTCGCGCCTCGTGCGCCAAATGGCGACACTTGGTGCGCGCTGTCACCAGCGAACAGCACATTTCCATAGCGGAATTTTTCCATGCGTCGGCATTGGAATGTATAGATTGACGTCCATTCCAGCTCGTATTCAGCTCCCTCGCCCAACATAGCATCGACGCGGGCGCGAATGTTTTCTGGCTTCAATTCCTTGGCGCGATCAATGTCCCAGCCAAGCTGAAAGTCGATCCGCCAGATATCGTCGGGTTGTTTGTGCAACAAGGCCGACGCGCCGCTGTCTTTGAACGGCGGCTCAAACCAGAACCAGCGCTCCGTCGGGAAATCAGCCTTCATTTTGACGTCGGCGATCAGGAAGTTATCCTCGAACACCCGCCCATCAAAGCTAAGGCCCAACATGTCCCGCGACGGGGAACGCGCACCATCGCAGGCGACCAGCCAGTCCGCCTCAACTTGGTATGGGCCATCTGGGGTGTCGAGCTCCAACACCACATAATCGTCGTGTTGCGTAATACCTGTCACCACGTTCTGCCCGCGAATTTCAATCGGTGCGCCCTCGGCCTGTGCCTCACGGATTGTATCCACGAGGAACTTTTCAAAATAGGGCTGCTGGAGGTTGATGAACGCTGGCGCTTTGTGCCCATCTTCGGGCGACAGGTTGAATTCAAACACCCGCTCATCGCCATGAAACACTTTGCCGACGTTCCAGACGACACCCTTGTCGACCATGGCTTCAGCCGCGCCAAGGCGGTCGCAAATCTCAAGCGTGCGTTTGGCGAAACAAATCGCGCGACTGCCCTGCCCGACCCCTTCGTGGTCATCCAGCACCAACACTGGCGTTCCCTTGCGACCGAGATCAAGGGCAGTTGCCATACCAATTGGCCCGCCCCCAATGATCACCACGGGGTGTCGCTTGGGTTTCAAGTCCTGATCTGCAACCTTGGCGTAAGGGTACAGTTTGAATGCGATGTCGTAACGAACGTCGACCATGTATTGTCCTCCCAGACCTTAGCCCTGCAACTGCGCCCACATGTCCAGATCGCGCTTGTCGGTCCAGATACGTGGGTGCCAAATGCCACGGGCTTCGTCGTAGGCACGGCTGACGTTGAACGGCAGGCAGTGTTCATAGATGGCGTAATCTTTGAACTTTGGATCACATTCCGCGCGCACGGCATCCCATGCGTCTTTCAATGAACCGCCCTTCATGGCGACCTTCTTGGCGGGTTCAAACGTGCTGTTCACAAAGTCGCGGGTGGACTCAATCGCGCGTTCAACGGCCTCTTTGCCGATCAAGGCGGCGCCACGACCGGGCGCGATCGCGTCCACATCGTAGGCTTTGATATTATCGAGCGTTTGGCCCCAATCGCCAAAATAGCCATCACCACAATAACAGGCGGAATGATCCTCGACGATGTCGCCGGTGAACATAACGTTTTGATCTGGAACGTGAATAACCGCATCACCCGCCGTATGCGCGCGACCGATGTGTTTGATGTCAACGCGGCGCTTGCCCAGATAAACCGTCATAGAGTCGTTAAACGTCGTTGTCGGGTAAGTCAGGCCGGGAATGGATTCATAGCCCTCAAACAGGCGTGGGAAACGCTGGAATTCACTATCCCAATCTTCTTGGCCGCGTTCTTCGACCATTGCGCGTGCCGTGTCGGACATGATGATCTGATCAGCACCGTAAGCAGACGCACCAAGAACACGCACCGCGTGATAGTGAGTCAGAACAACATGGCTGATTGGCTTATCTGTGACTTCACGTACCTTTTCGATGACCTTGTTCGCCAAACGCGGTGTCGCTTGCGCTTCTACAATCATGACGCTGTCGTCGCCGATAATGACGCCCGAATTCGGATCGCCTTCGGCTGTGAACGCCCAAAGGCCCTCACCGACTTCATCAAACGTGATCTTTTTTTCCGTCATATCCCCTTGGGATGCGAATGCTTTTGCCATTTTCTTGGTCCTTTATGCGGGGAATTTAACTGCGGGGCGGATCGTGCCTTCGCACGTGCCGAACCCGATTTGATAACCGTCGCCCTTCGCGGCACCGCGCAGGGTCAACGTGTCGTTGTCTTCGATGAATGTGCGGGTCTCGCCTGTGTCGAGCGTAAACGGCTCGCGACCGGCCCAGCTAAGTTCCATTAGCGATCCGTATTCGGATTTTTGCGGGCCAGAGATCGTACCAGACCCCAACAGATCGCCAGAGTTCATGCCGCACCCGCCGCTTGCATGGTGGCACAGTTGTTCGGCGGCGGAATAGTACATCCGGCTATAGTTTGTTTTTGTCAGCGACGTCGCTTTCGCAGCACCCTCAGGCTGCATCAAAACTTCGAGTTCAATGTCAAACAGACAATCGGTGGTGCTGTCGAGATAAGGCAGCAGTTTCTTGTCACGTGCTGGCGTTGCAGTTCGGAACGGTTCCAGCGCCGCTGTGGTCACGATCCAAGGCGAAATTGTTGTGCCGAATGCCTTGCCCTGAAACGGGCCGAGCGGTTGGTATTCCCAGCCCTGAATGTCACGTGCGGACCAGTCGTTTAGCAAGACATAACCAAAGATCATTGCGTCAGCCTGATCCACGGTAATGGGCGCGCCAAATTCAGATGACGTGCCAACGATAGCACCCATCTCAAGCTCAATATCCAACCGTTTAGACGGGCCAAAAGACGGCATGTCGGCGTCCGGCGCTTTGGATTGCCCGTTGGGGCGATGAATATCGGTGCCGGACACAACAACCGAGGACGCACGGCCGTTGTACCCAATCGGAATGTGCAGCCAGTTGGCTGGCAAATCTGGCGATCCACGCAGGATTGCACCCATGTTTTGCGCGTGCTGCTTGCCTGCATAAAAGTCAGTATATTCGGCAACCATCAGCGGCATGTGCAATTGCGCGTCAGCAATTGGGACAAGGTAAGGCTCAATCGCCGCTTGGTCCGCAGACCCTTCGGCAAGCATCTCTTGCAAGCGCGCGCGCAGTTTGGCCCAGACATCGGGCCCCAACTCCATCACGTCGTTCCAGAACGGCAATTCGAACGCGCCGTCTTCATCAAGCGAAATCAATTCAGCGGTTTCTAAGGCGGCCATATCAAGGATCATGTCACCAATCGCCACGCCGCAACGTGCATCTTCGCCATCCAGTGAGAACACGCCGTAGGGCAGATTGTTCAACGGAAAAGGCGTGTTAGCGGAATTCGCGCTGGTTACCCAGCTTTTCATCAGTGTCATAGGCCTAATTTCGCGTCAGGCTGTTTGTCAGGGTGCGCATTGGCTATGGCAGGAACAGTTAGACAGTGCCGTTCAATGCGCGCGGTTTTCGGGAAATTCGTCATATCAACGCCCCAACGGTGGGCGTTGTAAACTTGGGCTGTGATACAGATATCGGCCACGTTCGGGGCATCGCCAAAAGCAAAGGCATCACCGTCGGGCAGCATCGCCTCAAGCGCGGCAAACCCCTCGATCATCCAATGGCACATCCAATCTTTCGCTTGTTCAGGCGTCGCACCGAAACGCGATTTCAACTGCCCGATCAGGCGCAGGTTGTTCACCGGATGGATATCCATCGCGACCGTATGCGCCACAGCCATGACCTGCGCCCTCATCAAAGGGTCGCTCGGGATCAACTCCGGATCCGGCCATGTTGCATCAACATACTCAAGGATCGCCATGGATTGCGTCAACACGGTGCCGTCATCCAGCACCAACGTCGGCACGCCTTTGCCCGCATTCATCGTGACATAGTCGGGCGTACGTTGATCACCGGCAACGAGATCAACAGGCACAGTGTCATACGCCAAACCTTTCAGGTTCAGCGCAGCACGAACGCGGTAAGATGTAGTTGAACGCCAGTAAGAAAAGAGCCTCATTTCTTACCCGGCGTTCCGTCGAACTTCTTCTCAAGCGACGTCCAGCAATCGATATAATCGTCTTGCATTGGTGCCTCGTTCGCGGCGAATTCCGTCAGGTGCTGAGGGAAACGGGTTTCGAACATGAACGACATGGTCTCATCGAGCTTTTCTGGCTTCAGGTCGGCATTCGACGCGCCCTCGAATGCATCCTTGTCCGGACCGTGGGGGATCATCATGTTATGCAGGCTGACCGATCCGGGCGCAAAGCCGTTCGGCTTTGCGTCGTATTGGCCGTAAATGTTGCCCATCATCTCGGACATGACGTTCTTGTGGTACCACGGCGGGCGGAACGTATCCTCCATCGTCATCCAGCGTTCGCGGAACAGCACGAAGTCGATGTTCGCGGTGCCTTCGACACCGGATGCTGCGGTCAAAACGGTAAAGATCGACGGATCGGGGTGGTCGAACAAGATTGCCCCGATCGGGCAGTAGTCGCGCATGTCATATTTGACCGGCGCGTAATTGCCGTGCCAGGCCACAACGTCCAGCGGGCTTTGGTCGATCTTGGTTTCGTGGAATTGACCGCACCATTTCATCGTCAACGTGCTGGGCACTTCGCGGTCCTCAAAGGCCGCAACAGGTGTTTTGAAATCACGGCGGTTGGCCATGCAGTTGGCACCAATCGGACCACGCGCAGGCAGCTCGAATTTCTGTCCGTAGTTTTCGCAAACAAAGCCGCGTGCAGGCCCTTCGATCACTTCGACACGGTACACCAAACCGCGCGGCAAGATCGCAATTTCCTTGGGTTCCAGATCGATGACACCCAGTTCCGTGCAGAACCGAAGACGTCCCTCTTGTGGAACGACAAGCAGTTCTGAGTCGGCGGAATAGAAATACGCGTCTTTCATGCTCTCGGTAACAAGGTAAACATGCGATGCCATGCCGACCTGTGTGTTCACATCACCTGCCGTGGTCATCGTGTGCATCCCCGTCAACCAAGTCAGCGGCTTTTCAGCATGAGGCAGGGGATTCCAGCGGTACTGCCCAAGGCTGGTCACATCATCAATCACATGCGGCGCGGATTTCCAGTATGGTACATCTATGCGTTCATAGCGGCCCGAATGCTTGACCGATGGGCGAATGCGGTAACACCACGTGCGTTCATTCTGATGGCTGGGCGCTGTAAACGCCGTTCCTGACAGCTGCTCTCCGTACAACCCATAGTTACACTTCTGCGGGCTGTTCATGCCTTGGGGCAAAGCACCGGGCAACGCTTCGGTTTCGAAGTCATTGCCGAAACCGGGCATGTAGCCTTCGGTTGTTCCAACAGGGGTCTGCGCCACATTCAAAGAACTCGGTGATGGCTTGGTCATGAAGAACCCCTTTTGGCAGATCAGATCGGATCGCTGCATTTGAAACTATCACTCTGGTATTAGTTGAAAATGTAACTATCAACGGAAATTTGCCATGGCAGACCCTCAAAACGATCGCCGCTTCGAAACTCTTTGCCTGACAGCGGACGGCGACAACGCCTACAAGACGCTGTGCGGTAAGGCTGGCAAGTTTGACCGCGAATTGTTCGCAAATTTCACATCCGAGGAAAGCGAAATTCTACGCAGGTGCCTGCGTCAACTGGCGGACCTTCACTAAAATCCACACCTTCAAAACGCAGCAACTAAACCTGACGTCGGATCGGACGGTTAACCTTTTACGACACCGTTTGCACACCACTCGTCAAAAATCTCCAACGCTTTATCAGCAAACTCGGCATCATTGATGTGGCATGGGATGCGGTGTTTGGTCACTGTCTCCGGCAAGGTTGCTTCGACTTCTGCCAAAAATGCGGCGAGACCCTCTGCGTTATGCAGATCGGCCCCCTCGCGATCCCACTCACCAAGCCCGAGTTCCGGCAGGATCATCGCAACAGGCCCCATCGCGGTAGAAAGCTGTTTTGAATGGGCACGCGCGACTTGTTTGCAGTCATCTGCATTCAAGACAATCGACGTCAGCAGCCGATTATGCGCGTGTTTCATGTGGTTGGACCACTTGTCATCAATGGGCTTCCAACCGACGACATCCACCAAATCATAACACCCCGGCGCTACAATCTGGGGCGTTCCGTTTGCGCCTGCATTGGTCAGACGATCCGCACCGGCCGATATGTTTGACCCATGCGTATGGTTGCCCAGCTCTTGGGTGCAAAAATCAAACGTACAGGCAAAAGCGCCCTGCCCCGCAAGGCATTCGAAGGCGCGCCCGCCCATACCTGTGGCATGAAACACCGCAACTTCAAATCCGCGCGCTTCTAAAGCTGGCTTTAGCGGTATGACATATTTCAGCGCGGATGTACCGAGAGACATCATCCCAATCAATGGCTTGTCTGGATCCGGCATTTGCACCGCGCGCGCCGCCCCCAACACTGCCCCAGCCGCTTGTGAAAGCGATGCTTTACAAACGGAATTCAACCCGTAGAGGCCACCCGCCCACAGGATCATCTGTGTATCTGCGGCCAACCGGTCCTCAGGAATGAGAGGCGAAAACGATACCGTAGACACAATGTATTTCGGCACACCAAGCGGCAGCGCCGACGCCACATCCAGCGCAAGGTCTGTGCCCATGGTCCCACCCAGCACGATCATCCCGTCGAATGCCTTTTCCGCATACAACCGCGCGGCCAG
Organism: Marinovum sedimenti; assembly: GCF_054052205.1. Classification (NCBI taxonomy): domain Bacteria; kingdom Pseudomonadati; phylum Pseudomonadota; class Alphaproteobacteria; order Rhodobacterales; family Roseobacteraceae; genus Marinovum; species Marinovum sedimenti. The sequence continues at coordinate 55,587 of NZ_JBSWBT010000002.1, read as the reverse complement.
CAGGCTCGCACCTTTCGCCATGATCTGCATCGCGAGGTTTTCATCGCCACTGTCGATCGCCTCTTTGATCGAGCTCCCACCCTCTTCAGCGACGTCGTGTTTGGAATAATCGCAAGGCTTTGACGGATCGCCCAGCACCGACACATCCATGGTGACAACCGTGCCACCCTGATCGCGGATCACACCCGCCAGAAACCCGAGTTCATCGTCTTTGGTGTCATAGGTGCCAATGACGAGAATGGTTTTGTCCATGTTCCGTGCGGGCATGATGGCCTCCTAAAGTTTGATCCAAGCGGTCTTGAGATTGATGTATTTGTCGATCGCATGCAGGGATTTGTCCGCGCCATTGCCCGACTGCCCGACACCGCCCAACGGCACCGTGCCATCTGCGCCGCCATAGGTGTTGACGTGCATGACACCCGTGCGCACACCGCGCACCATGCGGTGGGCACGGGACAAGTTCGATGTCCAAACGCCGCCAGCCAAACCGTAAACGGTGGAATTGGCAATTTGTATGGCCTCTTCGTCGGTGGTGAATGACGTCACACCCAACACAGGGCCGAATACCTCTTTTTGGGTCAATGTCGCATCCGGTGTGACGCCCGTCACGATTGTCGGCGCCATGTAATAGCCGCCGGTGCTTTCCAGAATGCGCGTGCCGCCGGTGACAACCTGCCCACCCTCAGATTTGGCCTTTTCAACGAACCCAAGGTTGGCTTGCAATTGGACGTCCGAGTTGACCGCGCCGATGTGTGTGTCCATTTGCAAAGGATCGCCAACGCGCATCCCTTCGGCTGCTTTGGCAACGGCGGCGACGAAATCATCGTGAATGGATGCTTCGACCAGCAATCGCGAACCAGCGACACAGACCTGACCGGAGTTGCGGAAAATACCAGCCGCCGCGACTTTTGCCGCTTCGTCCAGATTAGGGGCATCGGCAAAAATGATGTTTGGGGATTTGCCGCCCAGTTCCAAATAGACACGTTTCATGTTTGAACGCGCCGCATATTCCATCAACCGACGGCCTGTGCCGCCTGAACCAGTAAAGACCAAGACATCAACGTCCATGGACAGACCAAGCGTTTCACCAACGACTTTGCCCTCACCCGTTACCGCGTTCAGCACGCCAGCGGGCAAGCCAGCTTCAAGCGCGAGCTCGGCCATACGCATCAGTGACAGCGACGCCGTTTCAGATGGTTTCAACACCACCGAGTTGCCCATCGCAAGCGCGGGACCCAGTTTCCAAGCACCGATCATCAGCGGGAAATTCCACGGGATAATCGCGCCGACGACACCTACGGGTTCTTTGTGGATCAAGCCCAGAACATCCGAAGATGTCGGCGCGATCTCTCCATAAACCTTATCAAGAGCCTCAGCGTAATACCGGATCGTCGCCGCCGCTGATCCCGGTTCTGCCTTGATCGCCATGCTGATCTCGGTGCCATTGTCGCGCACGCCCAAAACGGCAAGTTCAAGCGCGTTGGCATCAATCAGGTCAGCCCATTTCATCAACACCTTTTTGCGCGCGGCGGGCGGTTGCCCTGCCCAACGACCGTCCTCTAACGCGGCGCGCGCTGATGCAATCGCAGCCTCCATATCAGCAGCCGTGCCAAGCGCGGTCGTCGTCAACACCTGACCGTCAATGGGCGAGATGATATCCATCGTGCCGCCATCACTGGCCGGCACATGTTTGCCGTCGATCAAATGCGCGAAGGGCGCAACAGGCTGCGCACGAAGCGCGTCAATCTTTGTCTGGTCCATGGGTCCTACCGTGTCTGGCTGTCGTGGAGATCGTGATCTTCTTCCGGCTCATGGGCACGGTATTCTTTGACCAGCGTGCGGATGTGCAGGGCAAGAACGATCACGATGATGGCAAAGATGATGAAAGAAATCGGGCGGTCGATCATGTCGAACGGCGTCTTGAGGCGCGGTAATGCGGATCGGAGTTTGACCTCCATGATGCCGCCCAGAACCATGCCCAGAATGATTGGTACAATCGGCAGGTTCAGGCGCTTTAACACTAACCCAAGCACGCCGAAGCCCGCTGCGATCATGCAATCTGTCAGAGAGTTCCGCAGCGAATAGACCCCCACAAAAGACAGCAGCAAGATCATGACACCCAAAAGACGTGTCGGAACGCGGATGATTTTGGTGAGAAGATTGGTAGAGAACAGTAAGAACACCATCACGATCACATTCAATGCGATCAGCGCGAAATAAAGCCCGTAGACCAGATCAATATTGTTCTGGAACAACTGCGGGCCGGGGATGACGTTATGAACGTAAAACACCGACAGCATCATCGCAGTCAGCGCCTCACCGGGGATGCCCAATGCCAAAAGCGGGATCATTGCGGCGGCAGGCACGGCATTGTTTGCGGCCTCAGACGCGATGAGGCCCTCGGGGCTGCCTTTGCCAAACAGATCGGGGTTTTTGGATGTTTTCTGTGCGTAAGTGTAGCTCATGAATTGGGCTGTGAATTCGCCCGTGCCCGGTATCATACCGAGGATAACGCCGAAGCCGGACGCAACAGTTGCCACTCGTTTGTGCTTTAGCAGTTCCTTGAAACCCGCACTCATCTTGCCTGTCACAGGCTTTGCATCAGGGCTACTGTCGGGGGCGGTCAACAGAAAGAACGCTTGGCTTAACGCGAACAGGCCCAGCACGACGACGATCAGGTTCACACCCGAACTCAGGAAGGACTGCCCGAAGGTGTAGCGCTGCGTATAGGTGACCGCATCAAGTCCCACCGTCTGCAAAAAGATGCCGAACATAGCGAGAAGACCGGCGGCAAAAATCTGTCCCCTATGCGCCAACACGACGAGGATAATGCCAAGCAGTGCCGCAAGGAAAATCTCTCGGCTGCCAAACATCGGGGCGATCAGGGCCAATACGGGCGAGAGTAAGATCAAACAACCAATGCCGAATATCCCGCCCCAGAAGGACGCAGAATATGCAAGCGACACGGCGCGATGCGCCTCTCCGTTTTCGGTCATGGGATAGCCGTCATAGGACGTCAGTGCGTTGACCGCCGTTCCAGGCGTGTTGATCAAAACCGCAGGGATCGCGCCGCCATACATGGACGATCCGTAAATGCCCAGAAGCATCGTCAGCCCCACAATCGGATCAAGCGAGAACGTCGCGGGGAGTAAAATGGCGATGGCAACCGCCGGGCCAACACCGGGAATAGCCCCGATAATGACGCCCCCGATGGACCCCACGAGCAGGGCCACCATGACGTCCCAACGGGCGAGCATCTCTAGGCCAGCAAAGATATTTTCCATGTCGATTGGTCCGATCAGAAATAGGTCAGCATGATCTGACGCAACCCGTCGGGCAGGTATTCATAGATCAAACCGGAGGGGAGGTTTACCTGCAACAAGGTCTTGAACAGCACAACAATAACGACGGCCGATGCCGCGGCTGACAACACGATGAGCGGACGGCGATAACCAGCACGCAGGGTCAACGCGACAGAAAACCCGACCGTGGTTAGAAGGTAGCCCGCATAGGGCACTGCACTGGCGTAGGCGATAAACCAAACCGCATATTCCAAAGCGCAAATCCACAACCAGACCTCTTGCCATCGCCCGTGAATGCGTTCCGACCACACGGATCCCAACAAATGAAGTCCTGCGAACAAGGCCATGCTGCCTAAAGACACAGCCGGCCAGAACCGTGGCTGCGCAAATAGCTTGTTACCCGCCTTCCACGCCGTCTGATCCATGATCTGCGACAACAGAAAGACCGAAAACAGAAACGCAAACCACGCGAATACAATGTCGCCGGGGCGGCGATACCGTTTGAACAAACTTTGAAGGGTTTTTACGCGCGACATGGATATAGTCCGTTGTTTGGCGTTGCATGGTCGGGCAACCGTCTTGGCTGCCCGACCTGTCTTGGCATTAGGCTTACTCAGCCAGCAATGCTTCGATCGCACCCATCGTTTCCAGGTCCGCCTCGATCTGCGTGACGACCTCGGCCGCAGGCTGCCAGTACACCAAAGCGCCGGTCTCAGCGGCCAGCGCCTGCGCACGCTCGGACATCACCGTCTGCTCAGCGACGGCGATAATTTTGTCCTGAACGTCTTGCGGGGTGTCAGCGTGAACGAACAAACCGTTCCACAAGGATACGTTCAAATTAGGTGCCAGCTCAGCAACCGTTGGCGTATCAGGTGTGAGGCTGATGCGCTCTCCACCGATGGATGCAAGGACCTTTACACTGTCAAGACAGGGCAGGATCAACTGAAGCGTTGTGTTGATCACATCAACATCACCCGAGGCCAGCGTGTTGCAATCCAATGCGTCAAACGCAGCGTCCGACCCATAGGAAAAGCCCAGCTCAGCCGCGAGGCCCAGCGTCACCTGTGTCGGCACCAGCGGTGCGCCAAAGTGGCCTAGCGCCACATCGTTTTCTTGCGCATAGGCGGCAAGGCCAGCCATGTCATCATATGGCGCATCTCCAGCAACGGCGATCACAAACGGATAGGTCAGGAAGTTGCCGAGCGGCACGAAAGGATCAGGGTTCAGTTCTGGTATGCCCAACTGCGGACCAACAACTGGGACCGCGATGATGAAAGACCCGATCGTGTAGCCGTCAGCAGGCGCATTCGCCACTTCGATTGCGCCGGGGAACGGGCCACCGCCTCCACCTGGCTTGTTTACGACAGCCGTGGGCACACCATACGCTTCAGAAAAGTCTTCGGCGATCATCCGCGTCAGTACATCTTCCAGATCACCAGGAGGCCACGGCACAACAAATTCGACCGGCTTTTCCGGATACTCGGCCTGCGCGGACCCGGCGACAGCCGCTAGGGTAAGCGCCATCGCGGTAACTGATTTTGTAAACTTAAGCATTGTAGTCTCCCGTTGGTCGGTTCATATATTGAACCGGTGTTATGAAAAATAGCTTGCTGCGTGGGAAAGCTTGTGTCAAACTTTTTCTGAAAATGGGAAGGTTACTTTGCAAAATGTCGTCAGCATCCAAAGCGCTACAGCTGTTGTCTCTCTTTTCAACAGCACGGCCGGAAATCGGCCTGTCGGAGATGTGCAAGCTGGCCAAGCGCGATAAAGCGACGACCTATCGTCACCTCCAGGTCTTGGAAGACGCTGGCTTTGTTGAGCAAAATTCAGCGACGCGGCAGTATCGCCTTGGTCCGGCACTCTTGCAGTTGGGCCGAATGAGAGAGGCAACTGTCCCACGCGAAACAGGCGCGCGCACCGCCGTAAATACACTTGCAGATAAAACGGGCGAAACGGCGCATGTTTCGGTTCTGTCCGGCACAACCCTGTTCGCTTTGATGTCATGCGAATCGCCAAAACACAGCACACGAGCCATAATCGACGTCCCAACCTTCCCGCTGCACGCGACGGCATCAGGGTTCTGCACGCTCGCCTTCGGTCCGCCCGAGCTGTTTGATGCGGCCTGCGAAAATCTTGAACGCTACACCGACAAAACCCCGACGACGCCCGCCATTTTGCGCACTATAATTGATAATGCGTGCGAAACAGGTTTCGGCCGTTCAGACGGGCGTTTTGAATCCGAAATCCACAGCCTCGCTGCCCCGGTCTTTGACCAATCAGGCGAACCCTGTGGCGCGGTCTCCGTGGCAAGCGTCGCCTCGCGTACAACGCCTGACCTCGAACGTATCGTTAAGACCGAATTGATCACGGCCAGCCGTGACATCACCAAAAGCTGGGGCGGGGTCATCCCCGCCGCAATCGAACAGGCATGGTCATCGGCCATAGCATCTCAACAAGGATCGGAACCCACATCATGAAAGACTCGAACTTCCTTAAGGAACATAACGGCCGCTTGATGTGGCACCCGATGACATCCCCGAAAGACACAATCGACCAACCACCAAAAATCATCACGGGGTCCGAGGGGGTCAACATCACCGACATCGACGGCCATACCGTCGTTGATGGCGTTGGCGGGCTTTGGAATGTGAACTTGGGCTATTCGTGCCAACCTGTGAAAGACGCTATTGCCGCGCAGTTAGAACAGCTTCCTTACTATTCAACGTTCCGCGGCACATCCAACGACGCTGTGATTGAGCTGTCCTTCGAATTGAGCGAATTTTTCGCGCCAGATGGCCTTAGCCGCGCCTTCTTTACGTCAGGTGGGTCGGATTCCGTTGAAACGGCACTGCGCCTTGCCCGCCAATACCAAAAGCTGAAAGGTGAGCACGGCCGGACTAAATTCCTGAGCTTGAAAAAGGGTTACCACGGGACGCACATGGGCGGCGCGTCTGTAAACGGCAACGCAAATTTCCGCACAGCTTATGAACCGCTTTTGCCGGGCTGCTTCCACATCCCTGCCCCCTACACATATCGCAACCCGTTTAACGAAACCGATCCGGAAAGACTCGCGCATCTTTGTGTGCAGGCGCTTGAGGATGAAATCGCGTTCCAAGGTGCGGGCACTATTGCCGCGATGATTATGGAACCGATCCTTGGTGCCGGCGGCGTTATTCCACCGCATAAATCCTTTGCGCCAATGGTTCAGGAAATCTGCAACCGCAACGGTATCCTTTTGATCACGGATGAGGTTATCACTGCCTTCGGGCGCACGGGGGCATGGTCCGGCGCACGGCTTTGGGGCATCAAGCCCGATATGATGGCAACCGCCAAGGCGATTACAAACGGCTACTTCCCGTTCGGTGCCGTCATGCTGGGTGACCGGATGATCGAAGTTTTCGAAGGCAATCCTTCGGCTAAGATCGGCCACGGTTACACCTATTCCGGCCACCCTGTAGGTGCTGCTGCGGCATTGGCCTGTCTCGCAGAAACCAAACGCTTGAACGTGGTCGACAATGCAGCAGCACGCGGAACGCAACTTTATGAGGGCTGCAAACAGTTGATGGCAAAGCACGACATCATCGGGGATGTGCGTGGCGGGCACGGGTTAATGACGGCCATTGAAATGGTCAGCGACCGCGCGACCAAAAAACCAATCGACGGCGGATCAGCAGGCACGGTCCAAGAGGTCGCCTATCAAAACGGTGCCATGGTGCGCGTCTCTGGTCCGAACCTGATCCTGTCTCCGCCTTTAGTCCTCAGCGAAGCAGAGGCAAACACAATCCTGTCCGCAATCGACGCAGGTCTATCAGCCGTTTGAAAGGCAGCCGAATGACACAAGATCACATCGCCCTTTTGGGCACCAAAGGCGGCCCTGCCATTCGGCCCGGATCATCTATGCCCACGTCGAACCTGATCTGCCTGAACGAGCAACAGATCGTTCTGGACTGCGGGCTTGGCGTGACCAAGGGGCTTGTCAATCAAGGGATGCAACTTAAGGATCTGTCGCTGATTTTCATCAGCCACCTTCACTCAGATCACTACCTCGAACTCGGCCCGCTGATCCACACTGCGTGGACGGCAGGACTTAAAACCCCCGTTGTTATCTACGGTCCTGACGGCCTTGAAGGGTATTGGGCGGGCTTTCTCGCATCAATGAAGGCCGACATCGACTTGCGCACTGAAGACGAAGGCCGTCCAGACCTACGTGATCTGGTCACTTTTCATGTGGTCGATGCAGGCGCCGTGATGGACCATGCCGGCATCACCGTCACAGCACTACGAACCGAACACCCGCCGCTGGTCGATTGCTTCGCCTATTCTTTTAAGACAGAAAATTTTCATGTCGTGTTTTCCGGCGACACGGCTCCGATTGAATCTCTCGAAGATTTTGCCCGTGGCGCAGACATCCTTATCCATGAAGCGATGCTGGAATCCGCCCTGCCCGCTTTGATGGCGCGGATTGGCAATGGCTCGGACAAATTGATGGCACATTGGTTGCGTTCGCACAGCTTTGCCCATGACGCTGCGAAAACGGCGCAAAATGCAGGTGTCCAACGATTGGCACTGTCGCATCTGATCCCGTCCGATGACCCTGCATATGGCCCCAAAGACTGGCAAAACGCCTGCGATGGCCACTATAACGGCGACCTGATTGTCGGTCACGACGGCCTCCGTATCGACCTATGACACGCTCGAACGTTGAGCTGATGGCTGACTGAAAACGGCTCATGGGGCCGAACGTGTCAACGTTCTACGATGACCCTGTGCATATCGTAAAAGGCGACGGCGTCTGGTTGTGGGATGCGGATGGGCGCAAATACCTCGACTGCTATAACAACGTGCCTCATGTGGGCCACTGCAACCCACGCGTCGTAGATGCGATCTGCCAGCAAGCCGGAACGCTGAACACCCACACGCGCTATCTGCATGAGGGTATCCTGGACTATGTCGAGCGTCTGACCGCAACCACAGATGCGTCATTGGATACCGCGATCCTGACGTGCACCGGCTCCGAGGCGAACGACATCGCCCTGCGCATGGCTGAGGCCGTCACCGGCAAGCGCGGTATCATCGCGACGGACGCGACCTATCACGGCAACACCGCGTTGGTGAGCCAGCTCAGCAACTCCAACATCCCGACTGTGGGCTTTGGACTGGGGCAGTTCTTTCGCTTCGTGGATGCGCCGGACAGCTATCGAAACCCTGACCCCGATGGCGCGATCTTCGCCGCCCAAGTCGCAAACCAGATTGAGGCACTCAACGAAGACGGAACTGGCTTTGCGGCCCTCGTCGTCTGCCCCTATTTCCTCAACGAAGGGTTCCCCGACCATCCCGATGGATGGCTAAAACCTGTGGCAGAGGTTGTACGCAAAGCCGGTGGCTTGTTGATCTGCGATGAAGTCCAATCCGGTTTTGGCCGGACAGGTACCCACATGTGGGCGCACGAAAAAATGGGAATTGTGCCGGATGTGATGGTTTTGGGCAAACCGATGGGTAATGGCCACCCCATCGGCGGCGTGGTTGCCAAGGGTGATATCGTGGCTGAGTTTCGCAAAGGTTATCGCTATTTCAACACGTTCGGCGGCAATCCTGTTTCTTGCGCGGCGGCAATGGCGGTGCTCGATGAAATCGAAGCCAGTGATCTTGTCACCAACGCTCTGACTGTTGGTACCTACGCCCGGTCGCGTATGGTCGAGCTTGCGAAAAAGCACGACGTTATCGGCGATGTCCGAGGCTCGGGTTTGATCTTTGGCAGCGAAATGGTGCTGGATCGTCAGACAAAAGCCCCCGCCAGCGATTTCACCGACCGTATCATCAACGCGATGCGTCATCGCGGCATCCTGCACTCCAAACTGGGGCGACACAAAAACACGCTCAAGATCCGCCCGCCGATGCCGTTCTCGATCCAGAATGCCGATCTGCTGTTTGATACGTTGGATGAGGTGTTGTCCGAAACGCCGCTTTTTCCATGATGTTGGCCGCCAAAGCATTGCCCCTGTGGGGGTTGGAAGGCGCTAAGATCACGCTGATCGCAGCCCGTGAAAACAGCGTATATCGCGTGGATCACCCGACAGGGTCATTCGCTATGCGACTGCACCGTCAATGCTACAGGACAAACGATCAATTGAAGTCCGAGCTCGACTGGATGGCTTGGGTCGCCCAATCTGGATTATCTGTACCTGCACCACAGGTCAGCTTGGACGGGTCACATTTACAAACTGTGGATGACGTACAGATTGATATTCTCAGCTGGTTGAAGGGCGCTACACTTGACGTGTTGCTGCCAAGCATGGGGAAAGAAGCGCGATTACAGCTCTTTCAAAGCTTGGGTCGCGATATCGCGAAACTGCATAACGCCAGCGATGCTTGGCCCGGTGTTGCCACTTGTGTGCGGCCGGCATGGGACGTCGATGGATTGCTGGGGGGTGCTCCTCTTTGGGATCGGTTCTGGGATAATCCCGGCCTCACTGCAAAACAACGGGACCTTTTCTTTGCATTCCGGACCGAAGCGCGCAGCAATCTCGACGCACTGGCTGCATCACTGGATTATGGATTGATCCACGCCGATCTCGTGCCTGCCAATGTGATGGCGCAGGGCTCCATACTTCACTTCATCGATTTCGACGATGGTGGGTTTGGTTTTCGATTATTCGAGGTCGCGACGGCCTTGCTGAAATACCGTGCTTTGCCAGATTTCGAGACCCTCAAAGCCGTTTTGATCGTAGGCTATCAAGCGCATCGACCGCTAGGCTCAGGACCCATTGATCTGCTTGAGGCTACGTCGGCAGCGTGATTCAAGCTCCCAAACTGACGGGGGTGATGATGAGCAACCTTTTCTGGCTAACGGACGCGCAGATGGACCGGCTTCGGCCGTTTTTTCCCAAGAGCCATGGCAAGCCGCGGGTGGATGACCGGCGTGTTCTGAGTGGAATAATATTCATCAATCGCAATGGCTTGCGCTGGTGCGACGCGCCCGCGGAATACGGCCCGGCCAAAACGCTCTATAACCGCTGGAAACGATGGAGCGACAAGGGCATTTTCGCGAGGATGATGCACGGCCTTGCGTCGGAGGCAGCGGTTCCAAAGACGGTGATGATCGACGCGACCTATCTGAAGGCGCACCGCACGGCGAGCAGTCTGCGGTCGAAAAAGGGGGGCCCGACGACCAGCGGGGGCGCGCGATCGGCCGAACCAAAGGCGGCATGAACACCAAGCTGCATGCCGTCACCGATGCCGAGGGACGACCGATCCGGTTTTTCATGACCGCGGGCCAGGTCAGCGACTACACCGGCGCTGCGGCCCTTCTTGGCAGCCTGCCATCGGCACAATGGCTTCTGGCCGACCGGGGCTATGACGCCGACTGGTTCAGGGAAGCGTTGAAAGACAAGGAGATAAAGCCCTGCATCCCTGGCCGGAAGTCCCGCGCCAAGCCCGTCAAATACGACAAGCGCCGCTACAAACGCCGCAACAGGATCGAGATCATGTTCGGGCGCCTGAAGGACTGGCGCAGGATTGCCACACGCTACGACCGATGCCCGAAAGTCTTCCTCTCCGCCATCGCCCTCGCCGCAACCGTCATGTTCTGGCTATGAAACGAGAACGAGTCCTGACCCTAAAAACCATAGAACGGGATTGTTGTTCAGCCGATTTGACCGGCACAAACCGCATCGTTGGCCGGACAGCCGCTTCTGCAATGGCCTCGGCATCGTTCGCGTCATTCTTCTGACGCTTGACGAATGGCTTCACATAGATCGGCGGGATCAAGCGGACGTCATGGCCGAGCTTCATGATCTCACGTCCCCAGTAATGCGATGAGGCACACGCCTCCATCGCCACCACACAGGGCGGCTGTTCGCTGAGGAACTTTAAGAACTGCCCTCGAGATAATTTCTTACGGAACACGGGCTCACCCGTCGCTGTCGCGCCATGCGCTTGGAAAACTGACTTTGCCAAGTCTACGCCAATCATTGTAACTTCGTTCATGGATGCCTCCTCCGGTTTGGTGCTTTCAACATCACCACTATGGCACAGTTTGATGCCGGTTTCGGGGTGGGGCATCCACACCATCAGTGTCCTGGAACCGCACGATCCTCGACTTCGGCTGGACGTTCACTGATCATTATCTCGTCCGTAACGTAAGCCTTGCCTTTACCCTTTCGTCGCGCGCGAGGAACGCGCAAGGCGCGGCCAGAGCGCAGGCAAGCGACCAATTCTCGACGCAGCGCACCACGCCCCTGAATAAACAAGGACTGATAAATGGCTTCATGGCTGATACGCATCAAGGGGTCATCCGGATAATCCAGCGGTAGGCGGCGTGCAATTTGCTCAGGGCTCCAAGCCAGGGCCCATTTGCGGTGCTGGCGCCGCACCGAACGCCGCTTTGTCCAGCGTACGGTAGGACCAGCGACAACATCCCCATCGGGGCCCGCTATCTGACCCGACAGCCGCTCTTCGACATAGTGCCGCAACATATCATGTCGTGCCAGTTTTGTTGTCTTGGGTCTGCGCGCTGCACGATCAGCGTGCCATTGGGCGGTTGTCGCGCGATACTCAAAACCGCCGCTGCGCGTTGCTGCATTACGACGCAATTCTCTGGAAATCGTAGAAGCAGCTCTGCCAATCTTACGGGCGATCGCGTTGACGCCCAAACCTTGAGCGTAACCGCTCCGTTGCTACCGCCTGCCTGATTTTGGCGTGATGGGCTAAGACACGTGCATAACGACGTCGTTTGCGACGTGTCTTATGCGGGGGTGTTGATGCGGGGTGAAATTCTTGGACTTGAGCGGCGGCGGCGGTGGAGCGATGAAGAGAAGCTCGGGATCGTCATGTCGGTCGGGATCGATAATGCGACAGTGACGCAAGTTGCGCAGCGCCATGATGTGACACGGCAACAAATTTATGCCTGGCGCCATGATCTGAAGAAGAAAGGGCTTTTGCCGCCGGAGAGCGGCGTGCTGTTCCTTGCTGTCGATATTCCACCCGCGCACCGCGTTCCCGCCATCTCCGAAGCGTCCCCCGGAGCAGAGCCCAAGCCGGTCGAATTGCGTCTACGCAGCGGGCGCTGCCTGCGCTTTGACAGCAACATGGACGCGGCGTTGCTGACGCTGCTGATCCGAGCGGTGGAGGCGGCATGATCGGCCCGGGGACCGGCGTTCGGGTGTATCTGGCCTGCGGCGTCACGGACATGAGGAAGGGCATCGCCGGTCTGGCAGCTCTGGTCCAAGATGTCTTGCGCCAGAAGCCGACAGGCGGTGCGGTTTTTGCCTTCCGGGGGCGCAGGGGCGACCGGCTGAAGCTTCTCTATTGGGACGGTCAGGGGTTCTGCCTCTATTACAAAGTGCTCGAACGCGGTCGATTTCCCTGGCCCGCAGCGACAGAGGGCGCGGCGCGGCTGACCTCGGCGCAGTTGGCAATGTTGTGGGAAGGGATAGATTGGCGTCGCCCGAACTGGGGCGCACCACCGGCTCGAGTTGGGTGAATTATCCGCCTGATTAGCCTTGTTTTTATGGCGCTTCCACTTGCGCCATGGTAGTTGGACGCATGTCAAACCATGTTGTAAATCTTCCTGATGATCCCGCTGTTCTGAAGGCAATGATCGCTGCTTTGCAGGCAGAGAATGCCAAGATATCGGCCACGTTGCGTGTCCATGACCAACTTGTTCAGGCACTGCGTTTGCGGATCGCCAAGCTGCAGAAACTGGCCTTTGGCAAAACGTCGGAAAAGATCGAGCGCGAGATCGAACAATTGGAACTGGCGCTGGAAGACCTGTTGGTCGCTGTCGCCGAAGGGGATGATGACCTCATCGATGAAGGTCAGAATGAGCCAGCACCCGATGAGACGGCAGTTCCGAAGCTCCGCCGTCGTCCGCGCGTCTCTGACGCAACGCCGCGCGAGCGTCGTGAACTCGATCCTGGCACTTGCTGCCCTGATTGCGGTGGTGATTTACGTGTAGTGGGCGAGGATGTCAGCGAACTGCTTGATATGATCGCAGCCCAGATGAAGGTGATCCAGATTGCCCGCATCAAAAAGTCCTGTCGTCGCTGCGAGAAGATGGTGCAGGAGCCCGCTCCAAGCCGCCCGATCCCCGGCAGCATGGCGGGTCCGAACCTGCTGGCCCATATTCTGGTCTCAAAGTTTGACGATCATCTTCCTTTGTATCGCCAGCACGAGATCTTTGCCCGCATGGGCGCAGATATTCCCGAAAGCACGCTTGTCAGCTGGTGTGGACGTGCCATGAAAACCCTCCAGCCGCTTATCGAGCGGATCGAGGCTGATATTATGGGCAGTGATCTGCTGCATGCGGACGACACGCCAATCCGTGTGCTGGACCGGTCCTTGCGCGACAAGGGCCTCGGCAAGGGCGTAAAAAGGGGCCGGATATGGGCCTATGTTCGTGATCAGCGCCCATGGGCGGGTTCAGCGCCACCGGGGGCGATCTATTACTTCGCCCCGGACTGGAAAGAAGAGCATGTTTTGCGGCACCTCTCGGAAGGCTGCGGCATCCTGCAGGCTGACGGTTATAAGGGGTATGCCAAGCTTTATGACCCAGAACCGGACGGAACCACGCGCTTCCGCGAGGCCGCCTGTTGGGCGCACCTGCGACGCGACTTCCATGACGTCTGGGCATCCACCAAATCCGAGATCGCCCGTGAAGCGCTCGACCGGATTGGGGCGTTCTACGATATCGAGCGCGACATCGCAGGCCAGCCTGCCGATCTGCGCCTTGCCGCGCGCCAAAAGCTGAGCAAACCGAAGGTCGAAGCCTTCCTCGCTTGGTCGGAACAACAGCTCCTGCGCATCCCCGGCAAAGGCGATCTCGCCAAGGCATTCCGCTATGGTCTGAGCCGTCAGACGCCGTTCTGCTTGTTCCTTGAGGATGGCCGCGTGGCAATCGACAACAACCCGGCCGAACGCGCCCTGAGACCGATTGGCATAGGCCGCAAAAATTGGCTTTTTGCCGGGGCCGATACCGGTGCGGAAACCCTTGTCCGGGCCATGACGCTCGTTGAGACCGCCAAGCTCAACGGCCTCAATCCGCAGGCCTATCTGGCCAACATTCTCGACCGCATCCATGATCACAAGATCAACCGTCTCGACGAATTGCTACCTTGGAATTGGGTGCCCGTTGGAACCGCGCAATCGAAGGCAGCCTGATGGCAGCAGTGACGCATGTTTGCACAATCGCCCACGTCGCGAAAATGCTTGGCGAAGACCAAGACCTCCTCGAGGCAATCATCCGCAACGATGATAATCTGACCTACGGCAGCATCATCCGCATCTATACAGGGCAAGAGGAGGGCATGACTGGCCTCACCGATTACGGCATCGAAGAGCTGGCTGACATGATCAGAGAAGCACGCCTGACAACCCAGACCTGGCACGACTTCCTCGACGACTTTGTCGATGACACCGACCTTGTCGCCCGGATCAAGGCAAAATCACCGCGGTAGCAACGGAGCGGTTACCCTTGAGCCCGACAAAGCGCAATCTCTTCACGTTCTGCAAAACAGAGATAGCGCCCCGAAGGTGGCGGTGCGGAACTGGAGTATTGTGATGGCGGCATGCCTCCGGCCTCTCGAAACCAACGACTGCCAACAGGGGCAGACGCTCCAGCTTGAACTGCGGCTTCTTCGCTGGAAATGCCCTGTTCAATCAATCGCCAAAACAAAACTTGCTGAGCGCGATCTGCCACTTTGGGCCGTCCTGGCGAGCGCATCTTGTCTCGGGTGCTTCGATCCGAAGCTCGTTTGTGTGTTGTCATCACAACCTCCAATCTGGAACCGTTGCGACGACCAGTTGAATCCGCCCAATATTTGTCCATTCGATACACCGAGCGTTTGGCCGAAGCCGGGATCGAGCCGTCAGTCGGCAGTGTCGGCGACTCGTATGATAACGCCCTCGCTGAGACGATAAACGGTCTCTACAAAACCGAACTGGTCCATCGGCAGGGACCGTAGCGCAACATGCAGGATCTGGAAATGGCCACACTCGGATGGGTCGATTGGTTCAACAACAGACGCTTGCTTGGCCCCATCGGAAACATCCCGCCAGCAGAGGCTGAAGAGAACTTCTATGCACAGCGCGACGTGCTCGATATGGTCGCGTGAAATGAAGCTATAGGTCTCCGGTGAAACCGGGGCGATTCAGCGGCGGCCTGCCCAGTTTCATCATAGGCCCCCTCCGGACAGGCCGCGCGCGGGGCCGTTGGCCAAATCTGCCCGCCCGGCGTGAAAGTCCGCCACTCGCGCGCTCAGGTCACCCGCGACCGGGTTTGATAGGCCGGATCGCGCCATAATTCGTCGCGCATTACCCGCTCGATCCGCTCAGCCGCGATGCGGATGTCGTCACTGTCGAGATAGAGCGGCGTGAAGCCAAACCGCATGATGTCCGGCGCGCGGAAATCGCCAATCACGTCCTGCGCGATCAGCGCCTGCATCGCCGCATAGCTGTTGTCGAAAGTGAACGACACCTGCGAACCGCGCAGCGACGCATCGCGCGGTGACGCAAGCGTAAGGTCAGGACAACGCGCCTCAATTTCGCGAATAAACAGCTCGGACAGTTCAATCGAGGCGGCGCGGATGTCAGCCATATCGACGCCCTCCCAGATGTCCATCGCAGCATCCAGAACCGAAAGTTGGACAATCGGCGGCGTGCCGATCCGCAAGCGTTCGGTTGTCATCGCGGGGCGGTAGTGCCGCTCCATCGCAAAGGGCGCATCGTGGCCCATCCATCCCGAAAGGGCCGGTTTGACCGAGGCCACCAGATCGGGCCGCACATAGATAAAGGCCGGGGCACCGGGGCCGCCATTGAGGTATTTATAGCTGCAGCCGACGGCAAATTCGGCCTGCGAGGCGGTCAGATCCATCGGCACCGCGCCGGCGCTATGCGCGAGATCCCAGATCATCACCGCCCCCGCCGCATGGGCCGCGCGGGTGATTGCCTGCATGTCGTGCAACCGACCGGTGCGATAATCCACCTGCGTCAGCATCACCACCGCGACCTCATCGGTGATTGCGTCAAGCACCGCCTCGGGGGCCGGGGTGCGCAGTTCCAACCCCTTGTCGATGGTGTCGATCAGCCCCTCGGCCATATATAGATCGGAGGGGAAGTTGCCGTTGTCGGACAGGATCACCTTGCGATCCGGGCGCATTTTAAGCGCCGCCGCCAGCGCCTGATAGACCTTGATCGACAGCGTATCGCCGGTGGCCACCGTGCCCTCTGGCGCACCGATCAGCCCGCCGATCCGGTCGCCCACCCTCTTGGGCAGTCCGATCCAGTCGGCGCTGTTCCATGCCTTGATCAGCTCTTGGCCCCATTCCTCTTCGATCACCTGCACCGCACGGGCACGCGCGGCGCGCGGCAGAGGCCCCAGCGAATTTCCATCAAGATAGATGACGCCCTCGGGCAGGGAAAACAAGTCTTTCTTGGGCAGGTTTGTCATCACAATTCTCCGCGCAGATGCCACAGTTCGGGAAACAATTCGACGCTAAGCATCCGGCGCAGGTATTGCACACCTGACGAGCCGCCAGTGCCACGCTTGAAGCCGATCACCCGTTCCACCGTGGTGACATGATTGAACCGCCACCGACGCAGGTAATCCTCGAGATCGACCAGCTTTTCCGCCAGTTCGTACAACGTCCAATAGCGTTCGACGTCCAGGTAGACCCGCTTCCACCGCTCCTGGATCTCCGGCACCGCGCCGTGCGGTTGGCGCAATTGCGGGGCGGGCATGTGGTCAAGACTGCCATCAAGCGTTTGGAACAGCAGGCGCACCACCTCGTCATACAGGCTGGGCCGCGCGAGTTCGTCAGACAGCGCGCGGTGCACTGCCGGGACATGTTCGTGCGGGGCAAGCATATTGGCATTTCGGTTGCCGAGGATGAACTCGATCATCCGGTATTGATAGGATTGAAAGCCGGACGAGGCCCCCAGCGTCTCGCGGAACCGGGTGTAATCGGCGGGCGTCATGGTGCGCAGCACGTCCCAGGCGGAATTGAGCTGCTCAAAGATCCGGGTGACCCGCGCCAGCATCTTGAACATCTCGGGCAGTTGATCCGCCAGCAGCGCCTCGCGCGCAGCAGACAGCTCTTGGATCGCCAGTTTCATCCACAGTTCGCTGGTCTGGTGCTGGATGATAAACAGCATCTCATCATGCGCCGGTGACAGCGGTTTTTGCAACGACAGCAGGTCGTCAATCCGCAGGTAGTCGCTGTAGGACATCGCATCGGTGAACGACATCTTGGTGCCTTCACTGCCGGGATTATAGCTGTTGTCTGTCATCGCGTGCCCTTTAGGCTCTGGTCTCTGCTCGGCCAACGCCGCATGCTGCGCGTCATTCGATGGGCCGTGCAGATGCGTGGTCGGGAGGCGGCAGTTTGGCCGGATCAGATCTGTATTCAAGCCTAAAATTTTAGCCATGTCGCTAAATCGTGTTGGGGCCCTTCCCGCTGAGAAAAGTCGGCCAATATTGCCTTTCGAGCAACCCTCGGAGGACAAATGGCCAAAGCGAACCCTGCACCGATAAATCAGCACCTGTTTCGATCTCTGCTCGATCAACTGCCACAGCTGAATGCGAACCAGATCGAAGATTTGCTTTCGAGCACCATGGATATCCGTCGGGCACGAGCATCTTTGTCCGAAATAGAAAGGCGAGCCGAGAGAGACGACGCGTGTCCACACTGCGGTGGCTGCCGACGACAAAAATGGGGGCAAACCCGAACCGGAGTGCAGCGTTTCCGATGCAGCGGATGTCTGAAAACCTATACTGGTCTCACTGGAACTCCGATTTGCGGCATCCACCGCCACGATCTGTTTCTCGAAGTCGTCCGAGATATGTTTTCCGACAGGCCACGATCCTGCCGGAAGCTGGCATTCTCGCTCGGCAAAACCAAGGACACTATCTGGCGATGGAGAATGTTGATTTTGGCGGCGGTAGGCCATGGTTCTGACGCCAAGTTCGGCGGAATCGTTGAAGTCGATGAAACCCACCAACGTGAAAGCCGCAAAGGGTCGCGGGAATGGGTTTTATATCGCCAGAATCCATCTCTCTTCCCACGCCCGCCACGTCATCAATGGTATGTCTACAAAAGCGGACGCGTGAAGATGAAACGAGGACTGTCTCGTTGGCAGCTGCCGCTTCTCACAATCACAGACCGTTCTGGACATCGGTTTCTTGAGCGGATCAAGAACAGGAGCATACCTGTCATCGACGCCGCCCTCAGTCCGGTAGTTGCAACGGATGCAGTCCTTTGCACTGACGGTGCAGCGGCATACGCACGCTTCTCAACAAAGAACGGAATGGTGCATCATGTCCTGAACAACAAGCCTGGCCAGAGGGTCATTCAGAAGGCATATCACATTCAGAATGTGAACTCACTTCATTCTCGCTACGATGAATTCATGCGCCCGTTCAAAGGTCCTGCGTCGAAATACCTGAAATTGTATCTTCGCTGGTTCCTGTTGCGCTCAAGGCTAAGCTCAGAGGAAGCCTTCAGAAAAGTGCTTGAAGGGATCTAATAGGCCATTGACCGCAGGCCTCGCTCGAACCAATTTTAATCGAGTTTCAGATTTAGGTATCCCATGCGCATTGTCTTTGCTTTTTTCTTAACAGCGGCCCTCTTAGCGGGCTGCAATAATGCGCATCAGGCTTCTGTTAATCTGGACGGCGGCGTGCAAGTGTCTCTGGAGGTCAACGGAATGTTCAGCCTCCAGAGCGATTGGCGACGGACACTGACGGTGGAGCATCGTGGTGAGATAATATCACGCGAGCTGTTCGAAGACACTGGCTGGTGGAGAGGATCAAACTTGTATCTCGCAGAGGCAGGCCTCTTTGTTCTGGATGAAGGACAAATTGGATGTATTGCGTTTCGATTGGATCCTGTGCGCTTCGACGACAAGGCCGCAAGATGCCACAAAAGACGCCAAACGCTGACCAATGAAGATATTTCTGGCAGAGACGACAACACAGGATCTTATGTCTATCCCGGAATGCGCTATTTGGGCCGCTTTGCTGAAACCTTGGATGATCGTGCGCGTGTCGAGTTCGTTTCCGCTGGAGAGGCCCCAGAAATCAGGCTGCCCGACCCGCTGTAGTCGCCGTCCAGCATCCAGGTCGCCACGGGTTGGCATTCTGATCGCAACATTCCCACCAAATACTTGGAACTCTGATCACCTGCCCAACCGACTCCCTATACCTTTTTTGTTTGCCAACACGGTTTGAAGACATGGCTAAAATTTTCGGGCTAAACGACCTCTGCGTTTTAGAAAGGACCGGAAGGATGAGCGATGTGACGGGGATCAATTGGGAAGATGCCTTTGCCAATGCCGCCTATATTCCAGACGGTTTGACGTATCCCGAGGGATGGGCCGCAAAAGCCGCGCGGTTTCGCGATGGGGCGGCTGGTGAGTTGGATGTGCCTTACGGCGATCATCCGCGCGAACGGCTGGACCTGTTCCTGCCGCAGCACGCGCCGCGGGGGACCGTTGTGTTTGTGCATGGCGGGTTCTGGCTGGCGTTCGACAAATCCTATTGGTCGCATCTGGCCGCAGGGGCGCTGGCGCAGGAGTGGGCCGTTGCCCTGCCCGGATACACCCTCGCCCCCGAGGCGCGCATCAGCGAGATCACCGGCCAGATCGGACAGGCCATCGCATCTGTTGCTACCCGGTTGCCCGGCCCGATCCGCCTGACCGGGCACTCGGCGGGCGGGCATCTTGTGACCCGGATGGTCTGTGACAACAGCCCGCTGTCTGCGCCTGTTCTGGACCGGATCGACCGGGTGGTGTCGATCAGCGGCGTGCATGATCTGCGCCCGCTGCAACTGCATTCCATGAACCACAAGCTCCGCCTGACGCCCGCCGAGGCTGAGGCCGAAAGCCCTGCCCTGCTCCGGCCTTTGCCACATGTCGAGGTGACGGCTTGGGTCGGCGCGGCGGAGCGGCCGGAGTTTATCCGCCAGTCCGCGCTGTTGTCCGAGAGTTGGAGCACGCCCGACAGGCCGGTGCCGTTGATCGCTGAAGCGCGGCGGCATCATTTCGATGTCATCGACGGTCTGTGCGACCCCGCGCATGATCTGTGCCGGAGGCTGACAGAAACGTAGCGGCCCGTTGCCCGCGGCGTTGGGCGCGTGGCGGTTTTCGGCGCAAAAGGGCCAGTGGCTTGGTGCCACTGACGAAGTGCTCCAGAGGCTTGGGTGCGGAAGGTATTTGCACAAGCAGGTGTGTTGCACTATGTGTAGACACATGCACCTACTACTCGAACATATTTGGGCACTCGAACAGATGAGGACACCATGCCAGCGCCACTGAACATTCGTGACATTGGACAGGACCGCAAAGCCGCGCTTGAAGCAGAGGCGCGGGCGTCGGGTGCCTCGATTTCGGACGTCGTGCGCGACTGGATCGACGCCGGGATTGAAAGATCCCGCGCCGAGCAGGCACGCGCGGCATGGATCGCCTCGGCCAAGGACGGCCTTGCAAACGAGGCGCGCCACTTGGAACAAGACGGCCCCAGCCTCGCCCGGTTCAGACAGCTTTGAGCCCGCGCTGATGCAGGGCGCGATCCATCGCTTGCGCGACGGCAAAGAGCTTGTGTGCCGGGTCCAAACCGACCTTGGCGTCGAAACGCCCTATATCCTGTGCGCGCCGGTTGTCGCCCGCGAAGGATGGGGCGCGCTGACGCCAAAGCTGCATATTCCGTTTCAATTGAACGGCACCGCGCACGTTATTCTTATGTCGCAACTGGTTGCGATTCCGGGTACGCACATCGGCCCGGTCCTTGGCGATGCCTCGGCGTGGCGCGATGAGATCGTCGCCGCCATCGACCTTTTGGTTTCAGGATTCTAGGCGCTGGCCTGTCTCACGCTGTGCGTATCGCGCTGTTTGAGATCGGTTTCTGAGGTGTAAAATTGCCGTTTGGCAGGCGTGTTTGGGCCGCGCCAAAGCATCACGCCGCGCGCCCCGGCCAAGACAACATACAATTGGATACAAAAATTCAGCGCGATAACCGTTCCGCACTTGGCCATTTCGCACTATCTCTGAAAGCCAATGATCGAGATGCAATACGGGAACACCTATGTCGAAATCGGGATTATTCATTGGCGCGTTCCTTGTGATCGGCCTCGGGGCCTTTGTCTGGAACGCGACGCGTCCGGCCGAAGAGATGGCGGGCCATTCGATGACACCGCCGGATCTGAGCGATGTTGCCGAGGGTGGACCGATTGCGCAGGTCACGCTGCCAGCCGAGCTGTCGGCCAATGCCGAGATCGGCAAGCGCGCGTTTGATGCCAAATGCTCGGCCTGCCACGGCGAGAATGCCGCAGGCCAAAACGGCGTCGCGCCGCCCTTGGTGCACAAGATCTATGAGCCAAGCCACCACGCCGACATGGCCTTTGTCTTGGCGGCCAAGAATGGCGTGCGGTCGCACCACTGGAAGTTTGGCGACATGCCGCCAGTTGAGGGGCTGACCCAAAGCGATGTGATGATGATCGCGGCCTACGTGCGCGAATTGCAACAGGCCAATGGGATCAACTAGATGAACTGGCGCGCGGCGAAAGATTTGGTTTTCGGCAGGTTGGTCCTGCTCGCCGCGCTGGCCTTTTTCATGGCGCTTCTGGGTGCGCCCGGGGCCGCGCATGCCCATGCCGAACCGCCGGCCGTCGCGGAACATGTCACGGAACACGCCGGCGATACCCAGCCTGCCGTGGATCTGCATGCCGGCGATCTGCATGCCGACGGGTCCGACACCTCTGGCGTCGGACATTGCCACGGCGATGCCGCCTGTTCTGCCGGGTTGCACATCGTTTTTGCGGCGCGGGCGCACGCGCCAGAGCCGATCCCCCTTGCCGCGCCTGATCGCAGGCCCGTGTCGTTCGACGACACCAGCCCCGGCCGCGAGCCGCCGGTGCCCATTGCTGTCTTCTGATGTATGAACGGCCCCACGGGCCGCCCCCACTCAGAGGAACACGATATGAACTATGTAAAATTCACCGGTCTCGCGCTTGGCCTGTCCGTTGGCATCGCGATTGCAGGTGGCGTTGCGGCGCACTCGGGCGCGAAGGGCATCGTTAAGGACCGTATGGACGGCATGATGGCCTTGGGTAAATCGGTCAAGGCGATCACCCCGATGATGCGCGGCAAAGTCGCGTATGACGCCGATGCCGTAAAGGGCTTTGCCCAAGACCTGCGCACCCATTCCGGCGAGGCGATGACGCGCCTGTTTCCCGAAGGCACCAACGCCGCGCCTTCGGTGGCCAAGGCAAGGATCTGGACCGATTGGGACGGGTTCGAGGCGCTGGCCATGCAATTGCACGCCCTGTCCGACGGGATGGAGCAGGCCGCGGACAATGGCCTTAAGGGCACCGGAGGCACGACCGGTAACATGATGGGCGGCGCCACGATGGGCGCCAATATGATGGGTGGCAGTGCGATGGGCGGTGCCACAATGGGTGGCGATGCGATGGGCAGCGGCGCGATGATGGGTGGCGCAGCAGCGGCCAGCCTTCCCAGCCCCGACGCGCTTGCGGAAATGCCCGCCGACGCGGTGTTCCGACTGGTAAGCCAGACCTGCGCCTCGTGCCACACCAAGTTCCGCGCGGAAAAATAGCATGCGGACATTGATCAAAGGAGTGGGCGCGCTCGCAGTCTTGGGGTTCGCCGGGCTGGCCGCCGTTGCGGCTTGGCCCATCGGCAGGCCAACGGAGCAGATCGAGCTGACCGGCGATGTCCAACGCGGGGCCTATCTCGCGCGGGCGTCGGGATGCATTGCCTGCCACACCAACTATGAAGAGGGCGGTGCCGCGCTCGCCGGGGGTGTCGGGCTGGAAACCCCGTTCGGCACGCTGTATTCGCCCAACCTGACCACCGATGACGAGAATGGCATCGGGGGCTGGACCCGCGATGACTTTGCCAAGGCCGTGCGCCAAGGCATCTCGCCCGATGGCGCGCCGTACTACCCGGCGTTTCCCTATCCGTTCTATCAGAAGTTCACCGATCAGGAGATTGCCGATCTTTGGGCGGCGTTCCAGACCGTGCCGCCGGTGGCCGAGCAGTCGCGCGCGGCGGACATGGGGTTTCCCTTCAACCAGCGCACCCTGATGAAGGTTTGGCGCGGGCTGTATATGTGGAAGCCGCGCGTTGATCCGGTGCCAGATGCCGACCCGGTTTATAACCGGGGCAAGCAGCTTGTCGAAGGCGCGGCGCATTGCGGGGCCTGTCACACCGGGCGCACGTTGCTCGGTGGACGTGACCTTGAGAACAAGCGGTTCCGTGGCAGTGCGGCGCTTCCCGGTGGCGGTAAATCCCCGGCGATCGACACCAAAACGCTTTTGGCGCGGGGCTGGGACGTCGATACTCTGGCCTATGCTCTGGGCACGGGGATCACCCCCTCGGGCGATGCCTTTGGCGGTGCGATGGGCGAGGTGGTGCTTTATGGCACCCAGTTCCTGACCGAAGCTGACCTTGAAGCGATGGCGACCTATCTTTTGGAGAGCCCGAAATGACGTTCTCCAGAACCAACACACGAAAGGAACGGCTGTGACAGTCACACGGCGAAACATCCTGCTTGGGGGGGCGGCGTTGGCCGCGCTCCCAAGATTTGCCGCCGCTCAGGCGGGGCCTGAGCAATTGCACGCGGCGGCCTATGATCTTCAGCTGTTGCCCGAAGATTATGGCCGCACCACGCTTTGGGGCTATGGCAACAGTACGCCCGGCACCGAGATCCGCGTGGCACAGGGCGCGCGTGTTCGGCGCCAGTTGGTCAACGATCTGAAAGAGCCGACATCGATTCACTGGCACGGCATCCGTATTGACAATGCGATGGACGGTGTCAGCGGGCTGACGCAAGAGGCGGTGCCGCCGGGGGCGACATTTGACTATGATTTCGTCGCGCCGGACGCCGGAACCTTTTGGTATCATGCGCACAACCGGTCGTTCGAACAGGTCGGTCGTGGCCTGTATGGCGCGCTGATTGTCGAGGAACCGGATGCGCTCGACATCGACCGCGATGTGGTAATGCTGCTCGATGATTGGTTGGTTGACCCTGACACCAGCCAATTGGTCGACGGGTTCGGGGCCCCGCATGATTTAAGCCACGGCGGCAGAACCGGCAACTTCATCACCACCAACGGCGCCTTTGCCTATGAAGCGCCTGTCAAACGCCATGAGCGTTTGCGGCTGCGGCTGATCAATGCGGCCAACGCGCGGGTGTTTCAGTTGCAGCTTGAGGGGCTTGAGGGCTGGATTGTCGCGCTTGACGGGATGCCGCTGGCCGAGCCGCGTGCGATCTCTGACCCGATTGTGCTTGGCCCGGCACAGCGCGCCGATGTGATTGTCGACGTCACCGCCGAGGCCGGAAAAGCAGCCTATCTGGTGCGGGCCGAGGGCCGCGATGTATTTCCGCAAGCCGCCTTCCCGGTGTCGGAGGGCGGTGCGACGGCCCGGCGCGGCACGCCGCCGCCCCTGCCCCCCAATCAAACTGCGCGCCCGGATCTGGCCAAGGCCACAGCGCTTGATCTGCGGATGGAGGGCGGTGCCATGGGCGGTCTGCGCGGTGCCACGATGCAGGGCGAACCCCGCTCGATGCGGCAGTTGGTCGAGGCCGGGCAATTCTGGGCCTTCAACGGCGCTGTCGGGTCAATGGACGGCCCGCCCTTGGCCGAACTGGCGCGCGGTGAACCGGTGCGGATCAAGATCATCAACGACACGGTGTTTCCGCATGCAATGCACCTGCACGGCATGCATTTTCATGAGGTCACGGCAGACGGAGCCCTGGGCGACCTGCGCGACACCACTCTGGTTTCGCGCGGCGAGACCCGCGAGATTGCCTTTGTCGCCGACAATCCCGGCGACTGGCTTTTGCATTGCCACATGCTGTCACACGCGGTTTCGGGCATGACCACACGGATCAAGGTCGCGTGATGCACCGGCCTCTCACCTTGGGGGGACCAAGTGCACCGGGCGACCGGCGCACACACTCAAAGCGGTTCGGCGGCATATCCAGCCGCCGAAATCGCGGCCAAAATGTCGGCCTGCTGCGCCTCGGTTTCAATCGAAACCGTGCGGGCGGTCAGATCGGTCACCACCTGCGCCGCGGGATCGCTGGCCGTAATGCTTTTGCTGATCGCCGCCGTGCAGTGGCCGCAGCTCATATCGGGAACGCTGAATTTCATAGTCTCTGCCTCATAATACCGAAGCGCAGCTTGAAGCGTCCAGCAGGGGGCAGGTCAAGCGCAATTCGGCCTCTGATTTCGCTTGACCTTCCAGTCACTGGAACGGTGATGATGGGCGTCAAACCACTCGAACGCAAAGTTAGAAAGGGAGTTGCCGGATGAACATTGGAGAAGTTTCCGAACTGTCGGGCCTGCCCGCCAAGACGATCCGCTATTATGAGGACATTGGCCTGATAAAACCGAAGCGATCAGAAAACGGGTATCGCGCGTTTCGCGAGCATGATCTGCACAAACTGGCATTCCTTGGCCGGGCGCGCGCGCTGGGGTTTTCGATCGACGATTGCCGCACCTTGCTTGATCTTTACGAGGATGACACCCGCGAAAGTGGACAGGTGAAAGCCTTGGCCAAACAGCACCTTGGCGAGATTGACGAGAAGATCCGGCAGTTGGAAACCATGCGCGAAACGCTGTCGCATCTGATCAGTGCCTGTCACGGCGATCATCGTCCCGACTGCCCGATCCTGGGCGATCTGTCGGGCATGGAAATCGGCTCCACCACGAGCGGACGGCGGCGCAGGCCCGAGGCGAACTGACGGCCTCAGGCGCTGCGCTTCACGTGCGCTTTTGGCCGCGCAACGCGGGCCAAACGCAGCTCAGTGCGCCTTTTTCTGCAACACCAGAAAGGTCATCATCCCAAGCGGCGGGAACCGGTCATGTTCGACAATGTCGAGATCGGGTTCGCCAAGAACAGTGTTGATGTGAAAGTCCGAATGCCAGCCCAACAGGTTTGCAAACGGCGCCGAAAGCCGTTCGACCACCGCAAGAAATCCGGCCTCGCGGGCAAAGTGGTTGGTGATCACGATATGGCCCCCGGGTTTGCAAACCCGCGCCATTTCGGCCATCACCCGTTCGGGTTCGGGCACCACCGAAATCATGTGCATGCCCACCACCGCATCAAAAGTCGCGTCAGGAAACTTGAGCTGGCGCGCATCCATTTGCTGTAGGTCCGCCACCTGTTTCAGCGACATCTCCTGCACCCGTTCGCGCGCCTTGCGCAGCATGTCATGGCTGAAATCGATGCCCGTGACCTGCAAATCCGAGCGATAGCACGGCAGCGCCAAACCGGTGCCAACGCCGACCTCAAGCACGCGATTGTGCGTGTGGGAGTTGATGAAACCGACGGCCCTGCGCCGCCCTGCATTTGTAATTGCGCCAAACGTGATGTCATAAATCGGCGCCCATCGTGCATACGACGCCTTGACGGAATGGAGTTCCAAAGGAGTGTCCTCTTTAATGCGTACCTTTGCGCACCGTAGCAACGGCCCACAACAAACCTGCGACATAAACCAATGACGCGATCAACAAAGTGGCCCAGAGATAGGACAGCAATGCCGCCAAAAGCAGCAAGGCCCCCAGGACCCAGAATTTAGCATGCTCGCGGTTGATCTTGACGTTTTTGAACGAATAGGTCGGCACGCGGCTGATCATCAACAGTCCGATGACAAGAATGTAAACTGCGACGAATGCGGGTGGAATCAAGCTGTTATCGGAAAAGAAAAACGCCACATACATCGGCATCATCGCCAATATCGCGCCTGCGGGTGACGGCACGCCAACAAAGAAATCGCTGGTTTTGTTCGGCTCTTCGCGGCCACTGACATTGAAACGGGCAAGCCGCAAAACGCAGCAGATCGTATAGCCGAGCACCGCGATCCAGCCCAAGCGGTTGAAATCTTGCAACGCCCAAGCGTGGATGATCAACGCCGGTGCGACGCCGAAATTGAGGAAATCCGCCAGCGAATCCAGCTCGGCCCCGACCGGGCTTTGACAGCGCAGCAGCCGCGCAAGGCGGCCATCGACGCCATCAAGCACGCCAGCCAAAAGGATCAGCTGCACGGCCTTTTCAAAATTGCCCTGATAGCCGAAACGGATCGCCGTTAGGCCCGCGCAGATCGCGCCAAGGGTCAGCAGGTTGGGCAACAGATGGATGATCGGAACGACGACGGTGCGCTTTCTGCGCTTTTTCGCGCCAGAAACCTCGAGGCCAGTTTTCTCTTGGCCCGTCTTATCCGGGGTCGGATCGCTCATGCTCTAGTCCGTCCGCGCGATACGTGCAGGGTCATTGGCGGTCAGATCCGCGAGGATCGTCTCACCTGCAACCATGGTCTGGCCGATGCTCACATGCGGCTCAACCCCCTCTGGCAGATAGACATCCAGCCGCGAACCAAAGCGGATCAGGCCAAAGCGCGCGCCGGCGACAATCGTATCGTTCGGTTTGACAAAGCACACGATGCGGCGGGCGACGAGCCCGGCAATCTGCACCACGGCAATCTGGCGACCATCGGCCATTTCGATGCTCAGACTGTTGCGCTCGTTGTCCGAGCTGGCCTTGTCGAGCGAGGCGTTAAAGAACTTGCCCGGACGATAGGCAATCGCCGAAATCTTGCCCGCCACCGGCGCGCGGTTCACGTGGCAATTGAACACATTCATGAACACGCTGACGCGGGTCAACGGCGTGTCGGCCATGCCAAGCTCGGCCGGGGGCACCGCGGGTTCGATCAGAGAGACAACACCGTCTGCCGGGCTGATCACCAGACCGTCGCGCACCGGCGTCACCCGCTGGGGATCGCGGAAGAAATAATAGCACCAGACGGTCAGCCCAACGCCAATCCAGCCCAAAACATCTGCGATGAGGAACAAAAGCAGCGCTATCGCGGAAAATATCGCAACAAACTTGCGCCCCTCGGGGTGCATCGGTTTGATAAAGGTGTCTCGCATCTTCATGAGGTGTCGCTTTCAGTACAAGAACGGTCGTGTGTTAACCCACGCCCCGACGATCTTCAACGCGTGAATGGCGGCGGCTTGGGGTTTCTCTTTATGCCATGTGGCATGTGGCGGGGGCCTAATACAACGCAATTGCGGAGGAACCGGCCATGCCCCGCCGAGGATCTGGCGGTTGCATCCCTCTCGCCTCTGGCGGCCCGGTCGTTTAGGGCCCGGCTTTTGCGGCGGGTTCAGTATCGCCACGCGCCAGCCCCGATTGAAACCGCGCCATTTCGCGGGCCGTTGGGGCCGCACCGCAAAAGGTTTTTACATAGGCCGGAACGCGGGCGATGCGGGTGGCGCGATCCTCCACCACTTGCATCGAGATATAGCCGATCTGGGTAAGATAAACCGCGCGCGCCCGCACGTCTGCTTCATCGCCGTCATAGCCAAACCGCGCAAACATCGCGCGGATCGCCATCAGGCGCGCCTCATCCGCGCGGTGCACCCGCGCCGCCACCTCGTCCGACTGATGCGCCCAGCCCCGGATGGCAAAATCAAGCTGCGGCTCGAACCTGCTTTCGTCGTGAAACACCGCGATCAGGTTGAGCAGGGCTTCGGAAATACTGTCGGCATAGGCCCCGCAGGCCGCCTCGAATGCGCCGGTGTTCTTGGCCTCCCACTCTTGCAACAGGGCGTCCAACAGCGCGTTTCGATCCTTGAAGAACCAGTAAAAGCTGGTGCGCGCGAGGCCGAGACCGCTGGCCAATGGCTGGATCTTGACCGCATCCACCCCCGACGAAATCAGCGCGCGGCGGGCGGCGTCGAGCCAAACCGCACGTGAGCCGCGCCAGCCCGAGGTCTTGTCAGCTTCAGTTTGGGGAGACCGAGGGGATGTCATCGCCCGACGATAGGCGGGGCCAACCGGCACGGCAAGAAAAATGATCACCGATGAACCTAAACTTGACAGGTATGAACATTTTCGGATTGATAAATGCTGCAACCGATGGAGCGCGCCGATGTCTGACGATCCTCTTCTTCAGCCCTACCAGCTAAAGCACCTGACCCTGCGCAATCGGATCATGACGACCAGCCATGAACCGGCCTATCCCGAAGACGGCATGCCCAAGGCGCGTTATGCCGCCTATCATGCCGAACGCGCCAAGGCGGGGGTGGCTTTGGCGATGACGGCGGGTTCGGCTGCGGTGTCGCGCGACAGCCCGCCGGTGTTCAACAATATCCTCGCCTACAAAGACGAGGTGGTGCCCTATATCCGCCAACTCACCGACGCCTGCCATGATCACGGCTGCGCGGTGATGATCCAGCTGACGCATCTGGGCCGCCGCACGACGTGGGACAAAGGCGCGTGGCTGCCCTCGGTTTCGTCGTCAAAGCACCGCGAACCGGCGCATAAGGCGTTTCCCAAACTGGCCGAGGATTGGGACATCGAACGGATCATCACCGATTTCGCCGATGCGACCGAGCGGATGAAAGCGGGCGGCATGGACGGGATTGAGTTGCAGGTCTACGGCCACTTGCTCGATCAGTTTTGGTCGCCGCTGACCAATGATCTGGACGGGCCGTATGGCGGCGCCAGCCTCGACAGTCGGATGAAGCTGTTGATGGATGTACTGCGCGGCATTCGCAAACGGGTGGGCGATGGTTTCATCGTCGGGCTGCGCTATACGGCGGATGAGGCCGAGGCCGGGGGCATCACGCCCCAAGAGGGTCTCGACATCTCAAAACGGTTGGCCAAAAGCGGCATGGTGGATTTCCTCAACGTGATCCGCGGGCGCATCCATACCGATCCGGCAATGACCGATGTGATCCCGGTTCAGGGGATGAAGTCCGCGCCGCACTTGGATTTCGCGGGGCAGGTCAAGGCCGCCACCGGCATGCCGACGTTTCACGCCGCCCGCATTCCCGATGTTGCCACGGCGCGCCATGCGGTGGCGAGCGGCTTGCTTGATATGGTCGGGATGACCCGCGCGCATATGGCCGATCCGCATATCGTCCGAAAGATCATCGAGGGCCGCGAGGATGACATTCGCCCCTGTGTTGGCGCCACCTATTGTTTGGATCGGATCTATGCTGCAGGCGAGGCGCTGTGCATCCACAACGCCGCGACGGGCCGCGAACTTTCGATGCCGCATGAGATTGCCCCGGCAGCGCAGTCCAAGCGGGTGGTCATTGTCGGGGCCGGTCCGGCGGGGCTTGAGGCCGCGCGGGTCGCGGCAGAGCGCGGCCACCGGGTGACGGTGTTCGAGGCCCAGCCCCACCCCGGCGGGCAGGTCCGGTTGACCGCGCTTTCGCCACGGCGGCGCGAGATGATCTCGATCATCGACTGGCGCATGGCGCAATGTGCCGCGCGCGATGTGGAGTTCCATTTCAACACCTGGGCCGAGGTCGCGGATGTGACGGCGCCTAGCCCCGATGTGGTGATCGTGGCCACGGGCGGGCTGCCAAATCTGGAACTGTTTGAAAGCGGCCATGAGCAGCCTTTGGTCGTGTCCGCTTGGGATCTAATTTCGGGGGATGTGAAGCCGGGGCAGGATGTGCTGATCTATGACGAAAGCGGTGATCATCCCGGTCTGATGGCCGCCGAGATTGCCGCAAATGCCGGTGCCAAGGTTGAGGTGATGACCCCGGACCGGACCTTTGCGCCGGGCATCATGGCGATGAACCTCGTGCCGTATATGCGCAGCCTGCAAGACAAGGACGTGCGCTTTACCGTCACCCGGCGGCTGAAAAATGTGACGCAGGATGGCAATCGGCTGAAGGCGGTGATCGGCACCGACTATAGCGATCTGACGCAGGAGCAGAGCTATGATCAGGTGGTGGTGAATTACGGCACCCTGCCGCTGGCGGATCTGTATTTCGATCTCAAACCGCTGTCGTCCAATGGTGGCGCGGTGGATCACGACGCGCTGATCGCGGGCGCGCCGCAATCAGTGACGCGCAACCTGGACGGCACCTTTCAACTGTTTCGCATCGGCGACGCGGTCAGCGCCCGCAACACCCACGCGGCGATTTACGATGCGCTGCGGTTGGTGAAGGACATCTGAGCGGCGCGACAGAATCCGCCCGGCGATGATGTGCCGCCGGGCGGGCCGATTTCGGTGCTCGCAAAGGAGCCCCCGTCAGGAAGACGTGTCGAGGCCGTCGCGGAAATCGTTCCACCCGGCGTCGACAGAGGATGGAGCATCGCGCCATTGCGTCAGCACCCCGCCAGTCACGGGATCGGCGGCAGGAATGGGCAACGACATGATCAGCTTGGCCGCGGCGCGGAAGTCTTCGGCGCTTACGAAAGCCTCTTGGATATTGTCCCAATCGCGGCCCTCGGGATAGCCGCCCACCACCAGAACATCCTCGGACTGGCCGACCATCGCATGCGACACCCCGGCGGGCAGGACAACCACATCGCCCGCCGCCACCCGAACGCGGGTGCCGCCCGCGCCAAAGAGCTCAAGCTCCATCCAACCGGCAGCCACGCCAAGGCATTCGTGACTGGTGGAATGGAAATGGTGGTACAGATAGATCCCCGGATACTGCCAGTTGTTAAACCAGCCGTTGGCCTGAAACCGCGTGCGCAGCGCCTCGGCCCCGCCACCGGGCACGCCGCCGCGATGGATCAACAACGGAAAGCGGCTGTTGGGCACCCGGCCGTTTGGCTTGGACGTCAGCGCTTCGATGGTTCCGGTCATGATGGTCCTCCCCCTTGTCGCAACGTGATTTCGAAGGGGCGACAGGCGCCGCCCCTCCGTTAAAATCGACTGGTGTTCAGGTTATTTCCCGCCCCAGGCACCGGGGTAATTTGCCATGCCTTCGCAGCCGCACATCGCATAATGCAGCGGCGGCATCGCCGGGTTTACGAAGTCGTCCAGATTGGCTTGGGTGATCGCCGGTTGCGGCAAAACCCACTCTGGCCCCGGCAGCGCCGCGCCCTCGATCACGCGGGCGGCGGCGATGACGGCGGTGCGCCACTGATAGGTTGGATAGGTCGGCGCGATGGCGGTCAGTCCCTCATCCTGCCATTTGCGCAGAAAGTCTTGCTGGTCCTCGCCAACAAACACCGGGATGTCATAGCCCGAGTCCTCAAAGGCCTCGATCGCGGCAACGGCGGTGGCCCCGGCATCCATCCAGACCGCATCAATCGTGCCGCGCATCAGGTAGTCTTCGACAATCGATTTGGTCTTGGCATTGTCGCCATCAGTAAACTCGGAGCCGATGATGTTCAGCCCGGCCTCTTCGAGAATGCGCAGCCCCGAGGAATAACGGGTTTCCAGCACATCGACCCCCGGCAAGATCCGCAGCATCAGCACGTTGGCCCCTTCGTCAACATTGCTGGCAATGAACTCCGCCCCTTGAATGCCAAAGCCATAGCCGCCGACCGGATGCACAAACGTGACCGGGCAATTGGTGGCAACGCCGCGGTCAAACACGATGACAGGCATCGCCTCGCAGGCCCGTTCAACCGCAGGCGTCAGCGCCGCCGTGGTGTTGGGCGAAACGATCATCACATCGCAATCGCCACCCGCCAGCAGGTCGTCAATATCCGCGATCTGTTTGTCATCCGACCCTTCGGCATCGACGTGGATAAACTCACCAATCGAGGCATGGTTGGCCACTTCCTCGGTCATGTTGGTATAGCCCACCACCCGCCAGGGGTTGTTCACACCCGCGTTGGAAAAGCACACGGTGGCCGGACCTTCGAGCCCGAGATCGGCGGTTTCAACCATATCGCCGCCGATATACTGCAGCCAAGGTTCGCCCTCTGGCCCCATCGGAGCGGCTTGCAACTGCTCTTGCTGTTTGGCGAATTCTGCGGGGTCGTTGAAGTTCTGGGCATGCAAGGGGGCCGCGCCAAGCGCAAGCGCCGCCGCCGCCATCAGGACATGTTTCATCTTTCTCTCCCTAATCGTCGGGGGGTCGCGAAATGCGCTGCCCCTCAGGTTCCCGTCAGTTTTCTTCGGTGCATGGCGAACGCGACAGCCGCGATCAAAATAAGGCCCTGCACCACCTGCCGGACGGGTTGCGGCAGACCAAGGAAGTTCAAAAGCGTAAAAATAGCGGTCAGCGCGAGCGCGCCACCAAGGGCCGCCGGAACAGAGCCCCGGCCTCCCAACAATTGCGCGCCGCCAAGCACAGCAGCGGTGATCGCTTGTAATTCATATCCGGCGCCGACATCGGTCGAGACTCCGGCAAAGCCGCCCAAAAGGATGCCGGCAACCGCCGCCGACAGGCCCGAGAGCATGAAGGCGGTGATGCGCACCCGGTTGACCGGCACCCCGGCTAGGCGCGCCGCGACCGGATTATCTCCGATGGCGTGCACCATACGGCCCAGGTTGGTGCGGTGCATCAGCCAGGCAAAGACCCCGACGACAACCACAAGCACGATCACCGACACCGGAATGAAGCGGACCATGGGCACATCGCGGATCATCTCGCGCCCGAAAAAGCGGAAGGTATCCGGCAGATAGCCACGCGGCGCCCCGCCCGACCACAGGAACGCCAATCCGTTGAGCGTGATCATCATGCCGAGCGTCGCAATCAGCGAAGGCACCCGCAGGAAACACACGATCAGCCCGTTGACCGCGCCAACCCCAAGGCCAAGCGACAGCATCAGCGGAATAACCCAATAGGTGGCCGCCGGGTCATTGTTGGTCAGCATGGATGACCCAACCACCACCAAAGTGATCAGCGACCCGACCGAGAGATCAAAGCCGCCCGACACGATCACATAGATCTGCCCAGCCGCAAGGATTGCCAAAGGGGCGGCACGCTTGAGGAAATTCATATAGCCGGTCGGCTCGATAAACCGTGGGTTCATAAAGATGATCGCGGCCACCAGCACCGCCAGCATCAACCAGACCGGATTGATCTGCGGCCAGCGGCGGCGGGGGGTGGGCGTGTTGGCGCGGTCACTCATGCCACGATCCTTTTTGAGCGGATGGCATAGAAGGCGACAGCGGCCACGATGATGATCCCGCGCAGCACCTGCTTGGCGAAACTGTCGACCCCGGCAATATTGAACACCGAGTCGATCAGCGAAAAGATCAACATGCCTGCCATTGTGCCCCAAACGCCGCCGCGCCCGCCCGCCAAAACCGTGCCGCCGATCACCACCACGGCAATGCTTTCAAGGTCATAAACCCCGTCCGACCCGATCCAAGGTGCCCCCGACCGCAGCCGCGACGCAAGGTAGAGCCCGGCAATGGCGGCGCAGATCGAACAGACGATATGGGCGAGGATCACGATGCGCCCGGTCTTGATCCCGGCAAAGCGCGCGGCCTCTTCGTTGCCGCCGACCGCATAGATATCCGAGCCGAACTTGGTGAACCGCAGCACCGCCCAGGCCAAGGTCGCCAAAGCGCCGAGAAACAGCAGGGCGACCGGGAACGAGGCGATCTCGCCATAGGCAAACACCTGAAATTCCTCCGGCACAGCGCCGGCGAAATTAGAGACAAAGGCCGAGAGGCAGCCTTGGATGATCAGGCTCATGCCCAGCGTCGCGATCAGCGGATTGACCTTGAGAACGCTGACCATCAGCCCGTTGACCAACCCGACACTCGCGCCAAGCGCCAGAGCGGCCAGCACCGCCGGGGCGATCATCGCAGGCGACCCGTTCATGATCACCGAGGCCAGAACCGAGGTGGCCGAAATCAGGCTGGCAACGCTAAGATCAATCGAGGCCACGAGGATAACAAAGGTCTGGCCAATGGCGGTAATCCCCAGCGCAATCGACCGCCCGAGAATGGCAATCAGGTTGCTGAGCGTCAGGTACTGCCCCTGCCCCGTCGCCAAGGCGACCGCGATGTAAATCGCGAAGGCGCCGGCCAAAAGGATCAGCGGCGCCCAGCGTTCAAACCGGAAACCGGGCTTTTGTGTCGCGGGATCGCTGGCAACGCTCATGCTGCGGCCTCGGTTTCGCCGGTGGCGGCGTGCATGATATCCTGCTCTGTCACGCCCTGCGCAAAGGCGGCGGCAATCCGGCCCTCTTGCATCACTACGATCCGGTCCGCCGCGCCGATCACCTCGGGCAGATCCGACGAAATCATCAGAATGCCGGTGCCGTCGCGGGCCAGATCACGCATCAGGTGATAGATGCCCGCCTTGGAATTCACGTCGATGCCGCGCGTCGGCTCGATAAAAATCAGCAACTTGGGCCGCATCGACAGCCAGCGCGCCACGATGGCCTTTTGCTGGTTGCCACCTGACAACGCGCGAATGTCCTGATCATACGAGGCCGCGCGGATCTCCATATGGTCGAGCAGCCCGTCCATCCGCGCGGTATCGGCATGGGCGTTGCGCCGGTCCGTGCGCCAGAGCGGCGCAAAGGCACGCGAGGTCAGCATGCCATTGTCGCGCACCGACTGCATCAACACGAGGCCCTCGCTTTTGCGGTCGCCGGGCAACAACCCGATGCCCCCCGCAATCGCAGCGCGCGGGGTGCGAAACGCCACCGCTTCGCCCGCGAGTGTGAACGTCCCACGCTCAAACGGCGTCTCGCCAAACAGCGCCATCGCGAGGGCCACGCGGCCCGCGCCCTGAATGCCAGCAAGGCCGACAATCTCGCCCGCCCGCACCTCAAGATCGATGTCATGCAACACGGCATTGCCGCCGCCGCGCACGGTCAGGACCGGCGCGCCAATCTCATCCGGGGTGGCGGCCGGCGCATAGAAATCACCGATGTCGCGCCCCACCATCGCATGCACAATCGCGCCCGGAGCGGGCACCGTCTCAAACCGCGCGGCAATTTCGCCGTCTTTCAAAACCGTGACCCGGTCGGCAAGCCGCGAAATCTCGCGCATGCGGTGGCTGATGTAGATCACGGCCACGCCGCGCGCGCGCAATGTGTCGACGGTGGCAAACAGCTCTTCGCATTCCGCCTCGTTCAGCGCGGCGGTCGGTTCGTCCATCACCACCACGCGCGCGCCGGTCGATACCGCTTTGGCAATCTCGACCACCTGCTGCGTCGCCACATCCAACGCGCCCACCAGAGTATTGGGGGAAATGCGCCGCGCGGCGGCAAACAGCGACAGCGCCGCGATGGTTTGCGCCCGCATTTTGGCAGTGTCGATCAGCCCCAAGCGGGTGCGCGGCTCGCGCCCGAGAAACAGGTTCTGCGCCACGGTCCGTTCGGGCAAGAGCGAGAACTCCTGATAAATCACCGCAATCCCGGCGCGCAGTGACTCGACCGGATGGGCGAAATGCACCGGCGCGCCGTTCATATGCACCGCGCCCGCGTCGGCGTGATAGACGCCCGAGAGGATCTTGATCAGCGTGGATTTGCCCGCGCCGTTTTCGCCCACCAGCGCCTGCACTTCGCCGGGGCGGACATCAAAGCTCACGTCTGAAAGCGCGCGCACACCGGGAAAGGACTTGGTGATGCCTTTCATCTCGATCACCGGTTGGGTCATGCGCTCGCCCATGTGCGGCGGATGAAATCGTGGGAGTGCGTGAACAACGTTTCGAAATCCGGGAACAGTGGCCGCCACACCCGCGTGGCCGCCGCCAGTTCCGGCACCCCGGCGCCGAAGGCTTCGACCACGACTGGCCCGTCGAACCCGGCGGATTTGACCGCGCCAAGGATCGTGGCAAAATCGATCTGGCCGCGCCCCGGCACGCCACGGTCATTTTCCGAAACGTGGAGAACATGGAGTTTGTCGCCCAGATGCCGCAGTGCGGCGACCTGATCCTGCTCTTCGATATTGGCGTGAAACGTGTCGTACATGATGCCAAACGCTGGGTGATCGACCCGGTCCGCATAAGCGCGCGCCTGCGCCATCGTGTTGAGGAAATAGGTCTCGAACCGATTAAGCGGCTCAAGCGCAAGAGTGTAACCGCCGCGCGCCGCGCGCTCTGCCATCGCACGATGCGCCTCGGCCCCGCGTTCGATTTCAGGTGCGGTTGGCCCATGCCCGGTGAACTGGCCAATCGGCGCATGAAACGGACCGCCAAGGGTTTGCGCCCCCAGCGCCTCGGCGCAATCTTGCATCCACGACAGATGATCGCGCCCGCGCTGCCGGATTGCGGCGTCCTCGGACAGCGGGTTGGCCGCGGTGTCGGCAACGATAGAGGTTTGGCCACAGCTCAGACCCAGCGCCTTGATCTGCGCCCCAAGCCAAACATAGTGATCGACCGTGCCGCGCATCACCGGCACTTCAACGTGATCATACCCGATTTCGGCCAGCCGCGCGATCTGGGCCAAGTGGCCCTGCTCGATATGGCCCGCGAGACAGAGCAGATTGATCCCCAGCCTCATAAAACCTCCCATCAGCACCGCCCCCCGCAGCGCCCGTGAAATCGATTACATCTTATTTGTCTCATTTTTGCAAATGAAAATGTAATCGATTACTTTATGCGAGTGATACGGGAGCTTCGAAGGTGTCTCAGGTCGCATTTTGCCTCTGAGGGTTCAAGGCTGGCGGGTGTGATCCGCGCCGTCCTGCGCCAACGGCATATCACGAACAGCGGCGATAAGCGCCTCACGATAAAGGCCCTGGATCGCGTTTTCGCGTTCGCCCGATCGCACCATAATGCCAACCGCGCCCGCCGTCGGCCCCATATCGATGTCCAGCGCCACAAGGCGCCCGGCGGCAAGATCGTCGGCGACGACACCGCGCGAAATGAACCACACAGGTTTTTCCGGCCCCAAGGTCATCGCCCGGCCAAAGGCGCCCGAAACGCATTCGATCCGGTCCTCGAACAACGGTTGCCCGCGCGACATCATCAGCCGCGCCACCAAAGGCCGGATCGCGGCGGTGTCGGAGGGATAGACAATCAGCTGGTCGCTGATCTGATCCAGCCGCGTCGCGCCGCGCAACGGATGATCGGGGGTGACAACGGCGACGACGATTTCGAAAAACAACGTGGTGAAAAAGATGCCCTCCATCGTCGCCGCTTCGCCAAGCCGCCCAACCACCAGATCAAGCTCGCCGCCGCGCAACTGGTTGGTCAGATAAAGATGTGCGCCCTCATTGATGTGCAGGGTCGTTTTGGGCGACATCGCGCGAAACAGCGCGGTCGCCTGCGGCAAAACCTGCGCCGAAACGCTTGGCAAGGCCCCGACGTTCAGGACGGCGCGGCCCATTTCGCCCATCTCGGCAATACTGCTCAACCCCTGCCGCAATGCAGCAGCGCTTTGTTCAGAGTATTGCAGAAAAACCTTGCCCTCGGGCGTAAGCCGCACCCCTGCCCTGTCGCGCGCCATCAGACGCACGCCCAGAATATCCTCTAACTCTTTCAAGGTCTTGGAGATGGCGGGCTGGGTGAGGTTCAAGTGCTCCGCCGCCGTTTTCAAACGCTTCGCAGCGGCGATGGCGATGAAAGCTTCCAGATGGCGAAACTTGATTCTGCGATCCATTAAAGTTTCCGTTTATGGCAAGTATAATGCACAAACTATCATTTTACATAAGCGTTGCAGCATGTAAATTCAGGACATTGGAGGAGCCATGAAAACTCAAGTTGCGATCATCGGGGGCGGGCCATCAGGTTTGCTACTTTCACAGCTTCTGCACCAGCGCGGTATCGACAGCGTGGTGCTTGAACGCAAAACTAAGGACTATGTCCTGGGCCGTATTCGCGCCGGAGTGCTGGAACGGGGTCTGGTGGATCTCATGCGAGAGGCCGGGGTGGCGGACAGGATGGAGGCCGAGGGGTTCCCCCATGACGGCACCATCGTATCGCACGCCAATGGCGAATTTCGCGTCGACTTTGCGCAGCACACCGGACACTCCGTGATGATCTACGGCCAGACCGAAGTGACGCGCGATCTGTATGATGCCCGCGAAAAGGCCGGTGGCGCGATCGAGTTCAACGTCGAGGATGTCGCGCTGCATGACCTTAAGAGTGACGCGCCCAGCATCACCTATTCCGTCGACGGCGAGGCCCGGCGGATCGATTGCGATTTCATCGCGGGCTGTGACGGCTTTCATGGCGTCAGCCGCCAGGCAATCCCGCTGAATGTCCGCAAGGAATACGAAAAGATCTATCCCTTTGGCTGGCTTGGCGTTCTAAGCCGCACGCCACCGGTGAACCACGAACTGATCTATGCCAATTCCGCCCGCGGCTTTGCCCTGTGTTCGATGCGCAACGACAGCCTGAGCCGCTATTACATTCAGTGCTCCCTCTCTGACAAACCCGAAGATTGGACCGATGCCGCGTTTTGGGAAGAGCTCAAACGCCGCATTCCGGCCCATTACGCTGAGACCCTCGTGACCGGGCCAAGCATCGAAAAATCAATCGCGCCGCTCCGGTCGTTTGTGACCGAACCGATGCGCTATGGGCAATTGTTCCTCTGTGGTGACGCCGCGCATATCGTGCCGCCCACCGGGGCCAAGGGCCTCAACACCGCGGCGTCGGACGTGCATTATCTGTATCATGGCCTGACCGAATTCTATCAATCCGGCAGCGCAGAGGGCATCGACGCCTATTCGGAAAAGGCGCTGGCGCGGGTCTGGAAGGCCGAGAGGTTCAGTTGGTGGTTCTCCTCCTTGTTGCACCGCTATCCCGATCAATCCGAATTCGACCTCAAGATGCAGGTGGCCGAACTGGAATTCCTGCGCACGAATGAAGCGGCGCAAAAGGCGATGGCGGAAAATTACGTCGGCCTGCCCTACTGACCGCAAGTCTACCGCTATCAAAGTTAAGGAAAAGTTGATGACCGACAAATTTGAAACCGGCATGGCGGTGCGCCGCTCGGTGCTGGGCGATGCCCATGTTGACCGCGCCGAGGCGGCAAAATCCGACTTTGATTTGGCGTTCCAGACGTTGATCACCGAGGGGGCTTGGGGCACGGTCTGGGCCTCTGACGCGATCAGCCGCAGAGAGCGGTCGATGCTCACCCTCGCGCTTTTGGCGGCCACCAAGAATTTCGAGGAAATTCCGATGCATATCCGCGCCACCGCCCGCACCGGAGCCAGCAAGCAAGACGTGATCGAAGCGTTCCAGCACGTCGCGATCTATGCCGGGGTGCCCGTGGCCAATCACGCGATCAAACTTGCCAAACAGACCTATGCCGAAATGGAGGGGCAGCCCGCATGACCCACTCAGACCTGATCCAGCGAGACCGCGAATGGCAACCCGCCGCGCTGACGCCCGACTACAAGACCTCTGTTCTGCGGTCGCCGCGTAACGCGCTGTTGTCGCTGCAAAACTCGGACAGCGAGCTGACCGGACCGACCTTTGGACACGGCGATATTGACGAGATCGACAACGATCTGATCCGCAATTATGCCCAGACCGGCGGCCCGATTGGCGAACGCATTATCTTGCATGGCCGCGTGCTTGACGAGAATGCCCGGCCGGTGCCCAATACGCTGGTCGAGGTCTGGCAGGCCAATGCGGGGGGGCGATATCGGCACAAAAAAGACAGCTATCTTGCGCCGATCGATCCCAATTTCGGCGGCTGCGGGCGCACGCTGACGGATGATCACGGAAATTACAGTTTCCGCACCATCAAACCGGGCGCATATCCTTGGCGCAACTGGGTCAACAACTGGCGCCCGGCGCATATCCACATCTCGGTTTTTGGCACCGCCTTCGCGCAGCGGCTGATCACGCAGATGTATTTCGAGGGCGACCCGCTGATTGCGAAATGCCCGATCATCAAGACCATCCCCGATCAACGCGCCATCGATCAGCTTGTCGCGGCGCTTGATCTGAATGCCTCGGTGCCGCTGGATTCGATTGCCTATAAATTCGACATCGTGTTGCGCGGGCATCGCTCGACCTATTTCGAAAACCGTCCGGAGGGGAACTGAGAATGTTTGGAAACGTGGCTCCTGATGTGTTGGTTCGGCCTTTGGGGAAAAGGGAATAAATCATGGTACAGGCATTGAGTTACCTCAAGGAATCCGCCTCGCAGACCGCCGGGCCTTATGTGCACATCGGCCTTGCGCCGGGCGACGCCGGGTTTGACATCTACCGCGAAGAACTGGGCCGCGACATCGCTGGCCCCAACGCCAAAGGCCAGCGCATTACCGTCACCGGCACGGTGTTCGATGGCAGTGGCGCGCCAATCAAGGACGTGCTGATCGAGGTCTGGCAGGCCAATGCCGCCGGCGTTTATCCCGGTAAAGGCACGGTCGAAGAGGGCTTTCGCGGCTGGGGTCGGGTGGTCCCGGATTTCGACAGCGGCGTGTTTACCTTTGAGACGGTGAAGCCGGGCCCTGTCATGGGCCGCAATGGCCGCGAGATGGCGCCTCACCTGAACCTTTGGCTGGTGTCGCGGGGCATCAATATCGGGCTGAACACA
This sequence comes from Marinovum sedimenti, assembly GCF_054052205.1. Taxonomy (NCBI): domain Bacteria; kingdom Pseudomonadati; phylum Pseudomonadota; class Alphaproteobacteria; order Rhodobacterales; family Roseobacteraceae; genus Marinovum; species Marinovum sedimenti. The sequence goes on along the minus strand of NZ_JBSWBT010000002.1, from coordinate 14,098 downwards.
AGAATGTATTTCGGCGATGAAGATGCCAATGGCACCGACCCCGTGCTGTCGCTGGTGGAACAGCCGCATCGGCGTGCCACGCTGATCGCACGGGCTGAGGCCAACCGCTATCACTTCGACATTCGCCTTCAGGGCGAGGATGAAACCGTATTTTTCGACGTTTGAGGCCATCATGACCAAACCCTGCATCATCTGCGTCGCCATCACCGGCTCGCTGCCCACCAAAGCCAACAATCCGGCGGTGCCGATCACCGTGGCCGAACAGATCGAAAGCACCCATGAGGCGTTCGAGGCCGGGGCCAGCATCGCCCATTGCCATGTGCGCAACGACGATCAGACCCCGTCGAGCGACCCTGAGAAGTTCGCCCGCCTCAAGGAGGGGTTGGAGAAACATTGCCCCGGCATGATCGTGCAACTGTCGACCGGCGGCCGCTCTGGCGCGGGACGCGAACGCGGCGGCATGTTGTCGTTGCGGCCCGACATGGCGTCGATGTCGGTGGGGTCGTGCAACTTCCCGACGCGGGTGTATGAGAACGCGCCTGATCTGGTCGATTGGCTGGCGTCGGAGATGATTTCCCATGATGTCAAACCCGAGATCGAGGCCTTCGATCTGAGCCATATCCTCAAGGCCGCCGAGATGCACGCCCAAGGCCAGATCCGCGACACGCCGTATGTGCAGTTTGTTATGGGGGTGAAGAACGCGATGCCGGTGGACCGTGAAGTCTTTGAGTATTATATCAAAACCGTGCATCGGCTGTTTGGCGAGGATGTCGCTTGGTGTGCGGCGGGGATCGGCGCGCAGCAGCTTGCGCTCAACGAATGGGCGATTTCCTCGGGCGGTCATGCGCGCACCGGGCTGGAGGACAATGTGCGACTGGATCGCAAAGCTCTGGCCCCGTCGAACGCAGCGCTGGTCCGGCGCGCGACAGAGCTTTGCGAGAAATACGAGCGGCCGGTGGCGACCTGGCAACAAGCGCGAGAGATCCTGAAGTTGCGGTCCGTCGCGGTTTGACGCAGGGCCGATCTGTCAACAGATCGGAACCGATCCATCAATGGATCGGGTTGCCGCGCGGCACCACGCGCGCGAAATCCAGAAGTTGCGCTCCGTTGCAGTCTGACGCAGGGCCGATCTGTTGACAGATCGGTTCCGATCCATTGATGGATCGGGTTGCGACATGGGTCGGGGGAGCGTCAGACCGCCCGCCACACCCGGAACCGCCCTTGGCCGGTGACCTCCTGAACCAAACCCTGTGCTTCGAACCATGTGAGGTTGCGCTGCACGGCGGCGCGGCTGGCACCGGTCAATGCCTCCGCCATCGGGGCGGTCACCAGCGGCCAGTCGCGCAGGATCTCGATCAGGCGTGGCGGGGTGCGCCCAGAGAGGTGTTTCGCACCCGCGCGCGCCCGCATTTCCCAACGTTCTAGATCATCAAGGTGGCGCATCGCGCGCAAAATGCCCTGCTCACTGGCCTGCAACCAGGCGTGAAGCCGCTCCGCAGGCGGACCACCTCGGGGCGCGCCCCCTGTTCCCAAAAGCACCGGAAGGAACAGCGCCCCGCCCTGCCCTTCTGACGCCGCGAGCCGCGCCGCAACCACCGCACCTTCCAAAATATCGCCCTGCCGCCCGATCCCGGTCAGCGGCCAGATGTGGAACGCAAAACAGCCAAGCACCACCGGGTGCAGGCCCGCCGCCAGCCCCATCGCGACAGTCCAGGCCTCGATCTTGTCCGACAGTGGCTCATCCCCCGCAATGTCGAGCCGCCCCAAAAAGGCCGCCAGATCCGCATCAGGCCCAGCCCCGCCAGACAAGCGCCGAAATGTCCACGCCGCGCGCTGGAGCGCCGATGTATCCTCATCCGCCGCACTCAGGCGCAGGGTCTGCCAGAGCCCCAGACGATCAACCGAAACCCGATCTCCGGACAGCCAGCTCAGGTCCGACGCTTCCAGCAAGGCCAACCGATGGCGCCAACCCTCGGGCGCGCGCTTGAGCCTGTCGTCCAACGCCCCGAACCGTGCCGCAATATGAGCGACACGCCGGGCGTGAACCGATTGCGCCGCTTCCCACGCCAAAGTGATTTCGCGCTCATCAGGGTCAGCGCGCGGCAAGGGCGACAGGTAATCGGGTTCATCGTCGGGCTGATCCGGCATGAACCACAGGTCTTCTTCCTCCGGATCAGCCTCTGGCGAGTGCCGATCCGACGCATCCGATTTACGTATTGGAGGCAGGTCTTTTCGATTCATATGCGCATAATAAAGATACTTTGCCTATTTCCCAAGGTTTTCCACCCCCGCGTGGCACCGCCTGTCGGCGCAGACGCGCGAAAGCCCGGCGCAGTACTGTCGGCTGCTTCGCGCCATTGCCCCGAGCCCTCGCGCGTATCGCATTAGAATCGGACGCTTTATGCGAATCTCAGACCGCGAAACCGCGCGGGTTTCGCCAGATCCGGACACGGGATAAGTCTGTGGATAACTTCATGATCCGCGCCCGTGGATCACCCAATTTGACGAAAACTTCGCCTAAATACCTGTAAAACTTTAACTTATTTCAGCTACCCTAGCTCATCACCGCAGTCCGCCGCCACTCAGATTGCCCCACCTCATCAGCTTTCTATAGACTTTCGCGTTTATGCTGATGTAAGACTGAGAAAAAGACGATCGAGGACAGAGCAAATGAGAGAGCTTCTAGGCTCCGCAACGCTCGGCAATTTCAGCGAAGCGCTGGATGAAGCCTTGCGCATGCAAGCGAGCAGACTGCATGCACCAGATTCGCGCAAGTCGGACAAGGCTTTGCGCCGGTTCACCATTCGCGAGATGGCCGATATCGCCTTTCGGATGAACTATAATACCCTGCGCCATCACCTCAAGGCCATCGACGGCCTGCCCGAGGGGATCATGGAACCCGGCAACCGCCGGACCTTTGCGCTTGAAGAAATTCACGAGATCCAGCAGCGCCTGCAAGACGCCGGTAAAATCCCGGACGATATGTTCCCCGGCAAGCGCGAAGGCGACGAGACCACAAAGCTGTTGTGCTATAATCTCAAGGGGGGCGTCTCTAAGACCACCTGCACCGCCAATCTGGCGCAGTTTCTGGCGATGCGCGGCTTTAAGGTTCTGATTGTTGATCTTGACCCTCAGGCCAGTTGCTCGGATCTGTTTGATATTCAGGCCGATCTCGATGACATCCCATCAATCTATGATGTGCTGCGCTATGAAGAACAAAGCGACGGCACCGCCCGCGTGCCAATTGCCGAAGCGATTCAGGCCACGTATTTCCCCAACATCGACATCATCCCCGGATCGATCTCGCTGACCGAATTCGAATATGAAACCGCCAGCGCCGCCGCAAAGGGTATCCCGTTTTATTCGCGGATCTCCGATGCGCTCGGCCTGATCGAAGACGCCTACGACGTGGTGATCTTTGACACGCCGCCGCATATGTCTTTCTGCGTGATTGCAGCGCTTTATGCCTCGAATTCGATGTTGATCCCGCTGTCGGCGGGGATGCTCGACGTGGTCAGCCTCGTCAAGTTCCTCGATCTGGCGTCGAGCACATTGGAAAGCATCGAAGGCGTTGACCCCGACAAGCGGTTCGATTTTGTGCGGCTGTTGCTGACGCGCTATTCGCCCAATGACCCCGCGCAACTGCAACTGAGCTCGTTTCTGCGCAACACGCTGGGCACCTCGATGCTAAGCACCGATTTCCTCAACTCCACGGCCATCGCCGATGCGGGCAATACGATGAACCCGCTGCTGGAAGTCGATCCTTCGAGCTTTACGCGCAAAACCTATGACCGGATTCTTGAGAGCCTGCATGGCATCGCGATGGAAATAGAGCGTGAAATCATGATTGGCCGTGGCCGGATACTCGAAAATGAGGAGGCCGCCTGATGGCTCGTTCCGTATTCGATACCGATCAAGACAGCGCCAAACCCGCCGCCACGCCCGCCCGCGTCAAACGCAAGCCGATCATCAAAGGCGGCGCTGCGAGCGATAAATACATCCGGGCCGCGACCCAGGGCGGCGCAGATCGCACCTATCAGGAAATCGATGTTGACCAGATCCAGGAAAGCCCGATCCGGGACCGGATCGACGTTACCGAAGACCTCGACAGTCTGGTCGACAGCATTCGCGAAAACGGCCAGCAGATCCCGATTTTGGTGCGGGTGGCGCAAAACGGTGACAAGGCTTACGAGATTGTCGTTGGCCGCCGCCGGCTTGCTGCGACGCGCCATCTGGGCCGTCCGCGGATCAAGGCGTTTGTCTCCAAGATGGACGACCGCGAGGCGTTTGTTGCCCAAGGCATCGAAAACTCGGCACGTCTGGAAACCAGCTATATCGAACGCTCTCGCGCCGCCGCCCAAGGGCTTGACGCCGGGTACGAGCAAAAAGACATTGCGGAATTTCTCAATATCTCCCGCACCTTGATCAACTTTATGGTCAAGAGCTTTCAGGCGCTTGGCGAAGACCTTGTGATGGCGATTGGCCCTGCGCGTGGCATTGGCCGGCGCAATTGGGACAAGCTGATCAGCGAGATGGAGCGCGCCGGAGTAAACCCTGAGGACGCCGCCGGGATGGTGGATCGGTCATTGGCCAACAGCGTCGACCGCTTCCACGATCTTCTCAAAACGGTGCAGGCGGGGGGGCGACGCAAGGCCCCTGCCCTCGCTCCAACCGCCGCGCACCGCGAATTTCTGCAAGGGCGCGTCTCAACGACGCGAAAGCCTCAGCAGTTGGTGATTAAGACCCGCAAGGATGCACCGCCCGAGTTGCTAGACCTTATCAGCGACAGGATTGATGCGATTGTTGCAGACTATGAGAACGAAAAACAGTCAGACAAAACAACCGACTGAAATATAACGATAAAATCTGGTTTACCCCGGTAAATTAGGCAGGTCGAACCACACGTACAGGCAACCAACCACAAAAAGGAGCAGACACCCGCGCAAATAAAAGCCCCCCCGAAAACATGTTCCGAGAGGGCTCATAGGTCTTGTAGCAAAGCCTTCGTAGCCTCTTACCGCATCTTTTTCAACATCGGTTTTCCGGTGAACGGGTAAATTTTGCCGTCTGATAACTAAATGAGCACAATACTGCCCGCGGCACTGCCGCGTGGGCAAACGGAGATCCTTTGCCCCTCTCCCGGTCACGCACATCGCAGCGTCGACCGCTGGGACCTGTTGTCCCTAGTCACCCGTCTTCGCAAAGAGCTGGGTCTGGCCGACCGTGACATCATGGTGTTGCGCGCGCATCTTTCGGTACTGCCGCATGGTCCGCTTGATCCCGCCGGGCTTAACGTCTCGTTCATGAACCTGACCGAGATCCTTGAACGCGCCTGCGGGATGGATGAACGCAGATTTCGCCGGGGTGAGACCCGTCTGGAACAGGCCGGGTTGATCCGACGTCGACTGAGCGGCAATGGCCGGCGTTTCCCCGAGCGTGACAAGACCGGGCGCATCGTCTCGGCCTATGGCATCGATCTGGCCCCGCTGCTGGCGCTTCATGGCGAGCTGCGCGCGCTTGAGGCCCGCCGCTTTGAACAACAGCGCCTGCTGAAACAGCGCAAGAATAGCGTCAGTGCGCGGCTGACCACAGCGATCCGCACACTGATCGCGTCTGGCACCCCCCTGCCCGCTTGTGTCGACGCTCTGCGCGATCGCTTGCGCAAAATTGTACGCCGAAACGCGCCCACCGTGCAGGAACTTGACGCCATTGAAGCCGACATTCACGCGTTGGAGGATATGACCGAAACGCCGTCTGATGGTCAAACAACCGCGGTTTGCCCGGACAATTCTGCCGTGGATGACGGTCAAACTGTCCGGCACATAGAGTCAGAACTAAAAGATATAAATAAAACAACTCAGCCAAGCTTTAACCCACAGACCTTTGCGCAAGTGTGGTCAGAGACAAAGACGCTGAAAGAGTTCTATCCCACCAGCCCTGAGCACGAACGACAGGCCGGAGAAACGATCCTAGAGATCTGCGGCTTTATGCAACTGGATCGAACGCAGGTGATCACGGCAATCGCTGCGATGGGATGGGAAAATACGGTGATCGTTTTGGACTATCTCGCAGAGAAAGTCGGCGCGATACGGCAACCGACGGCCTATCTGATCTCCATGATTGCCGGATTTCAGCGGGGAAATCCAATTGCCGGGGGGCGTGTCGGGATGCGGATGAATGCTGGATGATGCGGGCTCTGATCTGGAAAACGGTCATGCGGGCCGCGAGGTATTCGTGCTGCCAATTTACCGCGGTAAATCCTGGGCACTCCCTCTGATGATCCGGCATACGCACAGTTTACCGCGGTAAACCACATGCCCGAAACGCTAGGCGACCGCAGAATTCAGCACAATCACCGTTAACGCCGTTGAGAGGACCCGCTGGGTCATCGCCAACTCTGGGCTCCATCCGCCATCTTCGGCCTGCCCCGCCAAAAGGCCATACACCAGAGTATCGCGCCAATTCACAGCGCTCCCCAAAGCGTCACGCGCATACAAACGTTCCACACGGATCATTCCTGCCTGCACGGCCATCGCCGAAAATCCGGCAGGAATATCACCGGTCCCGCCCGCAATCATATCGGCACTGTAATTTGAAACGATCCAGTCCACCGCCGCGGTAACCCCCTGTGATGCCCGTTCCGCTCCGCTCGATTGCAGCGCATGCAGGCCCGCCGCACTCAGGTCAAGCCGCGGCTGACCGCTTGCATCAGGGAACGCGCCAGAGGCAAGTTGCACCTCTTCAAGCGCCGCGCGTATCGTCTGTCTAAGCGTTTCGGTCTTGGAGGTGTCGTCGCCCCGCAGCGCCTCGAGAAAAAAGAACGCGTCGATCTGCGCCGCAACGGTGCGTGAAAAATCCACATCATAGCCCCGCACCAAACCCGCACGCGCATCCGCAAGGATCGGACTGTCGCTGGGGTGAACTTCACGCAGGGCCGAAATGGCCAAAGCCATGCTGCGCGCATCAACCGCAGTGTGCGCCGCACCGGCCAGAGCCTTGGATATCAGATCGAGGGGCTTGGTGACAAACGGCCCGTCCGCCGGACCATAGCCCTGATAGCTCGTCAAAAAGGCGCGCAAACCGAGGCTGATCAGCCCGGTATCCCCGCCGGGCCATCCCCCCTTGGCCGTCTGGTGCGTGCGCAGAAACCGCAACCCCTTGTCAGACGCGCTGCGGGCGTAAAACGCAATCGTGCGGTCCAACTCGCTCCCCTGAGCGGACACAGCACCCGGCCCCAGTACCGCGCCAGCGACGGTGCCCATCAGAAATCCACGGCGGTCCAGCATCACGTCACCTTTCATGGCAATTTCGGTCGATCCCCGTGCCCGCAGAAAAAAGTTGGCAAGTCGGGCATAAATGTTAACACTCGGCTACACTTAGCTGATCAATAGCCATTGCGAGGCACTATGTCACTTTCAACCTCTCGATTGTTGCTACGGGCGTTCGTGTGGGCTGTGAGTATCGCAACCGCGGTAACAGGGGTTTCGGCAGAGACACCTGTGACCGTGCTGCGCGTGTTGTCGGACCGGACGCCGTCGCATCTTGAGCCGTTGTTTGCGCGTTACACCGAGGCCACCGGCATTGAGATCGAGGCGGTCCATGTCGATGATGGCCTGCTTGCCCGACTTGAGGCGCGCCCGACAGAAGCCGACATTGTCATCACCTCGACGGCGGATATTTTGGAAAAGGCCACAGGCTCCGATCTGTTGGCCACTTTGCCAAAAGCCAGCCTGTCTGCGGTGAAAGAGGCGCTGCGATTTGAGGACAAGCCTTACGCCATCATGTCGTACCGCGCGCGTGGATTCTACGTCTCGCATGACCGGGTCGCGCGGGGCGAGATTGCCACCTACGACGACCTGACGGATGAGAAATGGCGCGGGCGGGTGTGCATCCGCTCGGGCTATCATCGCTATAACGTGTCGCTGTTTGCGCAGATGGCTGCGGATCGCGGGTTGGCGTGGACCGAGGGATTTTTGCGCGGTTTGAAAGCCAATCTGGCGCAGGCCCCCAAGGGAAATGACCGGGCGCAGGTGCGTGCGATTTATGACAGCATTTGTGACGTATCTATCGCCAATTCTTACTACATGCCGATCATGCACGGCAGCGCGGAACAGCGCCCTTGGGCCGAGGCGACGCGGGTGGTTTTTCCCGATCAAAGCGGGGCAGGGGCCTATGTGATGACCGGGGGCATCGCGCTCACCCACGCAGATCGCGCACAGGCGGCGGCGGTGGATTTCGTCGACTTCGCGCTTGGCGAATACGGCCAGACCTATATCGCCAATCTGACCTTCGAATACCCGGTGCGCGATGACATCGCCCTGCCGGAAGTGCTGCAAGAGGTTGGGTCCGATCAGCCGGAGCGGACCGAGCGGCCATTCCGTGCCAATGTGGTGGCGCTGCAAGAGATCGATGCGATGCGCGGGGCCGTGCTGCAACTGCTCGACGACATAGATTTCGACCGGCCATAGCGTGCACGCAGTCAGCCGTCTGTCCTTACTTCTCCTCCTCAGCGCGCCCTTGGCCGTGAGCCTGTGGCGGGCGTTGTCGGGCGAGGGCACCGGGCTGGGCCATCTGTGGCAAACCGTCTTGCCGGCGCATCTGCTCACCACGATTGCGGTTGCTCTTGGGGCAAGCGTTTTGGCCGCGCTGATCGGTGCGTTGACCGCCTGGTGCGTTAGCTTCTATCGCCTGCCTTTGGCTAAATTCATCGATGTCGCCCTGGTGCTGCCATTGCTGTTGCCCGCCTATCTGGTGGCGATGGTTTACCGCGAAACCTTGCATGGTGTCGCGTGGCCCAATGTCGAAACCGGCGCTGGCCTCGCCGTAGTTTTGGCGCTCACCCATTACCCCTATGTCTATCTGCTCACCCGGGCTGCCTTGCGCCGCAAGGCGGGCATTTTGATCGAACAGGCGCAGGCGCTTGGCGTGGCGCGGCGCGATGTGGCACGGCGGGTTTTGGTGCCGATGGCGCTGCCTTCGGTGGCGCTCGGCGCTCTGTTGGTGCTGGTCGAGGCGTTCAGCGATTTCGGCACCGCCGATGCGCTCGCGGTCGACACGGTCACGACGGTGGTGCGCCGGGTCTGGTTCGCCGGATTTCAGACCGTGCTGGCCTTGCAGGTGGCCCTTATGGCTGCGGTTATCCCGGTCGTCGCGGCGCTGCTGGTCTGGCTCATGGCGGGGCGGCATGGCTTTGCGATTGCCACCAATCGGCCAAGGCGGCCCCCGGTGCGCACCTTGCCATTTGCGGCGGCGGCACTGCTGGCTTTTGCCTGTCTGATCCCGTCGCTGCTGGGCTTTGTCGTGCCGGTTGTGATTATGACGGCCAAGGCCGCACCCGCCTTTGCAGACATACGGTTGGACGGGGTGCCGGGCGATATCGGCAATACGCTTTTGGTCTCGAGCAGTGCGGCAGGGTTGGCGTTGGCCGTCGGCTTGTTCTCGGCCTGGTCAGTGCGCCAAACCGCGCACGGCGGTTGGACCAGCGCGCTCGCCGCCGGGCTGGCGCTGAACCTTGCGTTGCCGTCGATTGTGATCGGCTTTGCTGCGCTGACGGTGACCGGCTGGATCTCGGGCAGCGTCACCGGGCGCTGGATCAGCGATACGGTGATCTTGCTGACCCTGGCCTTGGCGCTGCGCCATGCGGTGGTGGCGCATTTCTCCATCGACACCGCCCTGCGTGCAGTGCCCCGGCGCATGGATGAGGCCGGGCGCGTGGTGGGCAGATCGCAGGCGCATATGCTGCGGCGGGTGCTGGCTCCGCTGGCTTCGGGGGGTATTCTGGCCGGGGCGCTTATGGTCTTTGTCGCTGCCGCCCGCGACCTGACGCTTTCGTTGACGTTGCAGCCGTTCGGTTTCAGCTCACTGTCGCTGTCGGCGTTCCATTTGGCCAAGGTCGATGCCCATGCCGAGGCCGCCGTTTACGCGCTGTGTCTGGCGCTGGTGCTGGCCTATCCGGTGCTGTCAATCCACCGTTGGTCCCGAGGAGCGTCCTGATGCTAGAGCTGAAACGGGTCGGGCGCGATGGCGGGGGCAGGGCGCTGATCGACGATGTCTCGCTGGCGCTGTGTGGTGATGAGATCGCCACGATCATGGGGCCAAGCGGTGCGGGCAAAACCTCGCTGTTGCGGATGATCATCGGGCTGGACACGCCGGACCGGGGGCAGATCACGCTGGGCGGCAAATTGCTGAACAGCGTGCTGCCAGAGCGGCGCAGCATGTCGATGGTGTTTCAGGAATTCACCCTGTTTCCGCATCTCGATGTGCTCGATAACGTCACCTTTGGCAACGGGGCAGGGGGCCGCTCAGCGGTGATGCCGATCCTTGAGATGCTGGAAATCGACAGCCTTGCCAACCGTCGCATCGGGCGGCTTTCGGGCGGCGAACAACAGCGGGTCGCGCTGGCCCGGTCACTGGCGATTTCGCCGCGTGTCCTGCTGCTTGATGAGCCGTTCTCCAACGTCGACCACATGTTGCGCGACCGGCTGTATGCCCGGTTCAAAGCCTATCTGAAATCCCAAGGCATCGCGGCGATCATCGCCACCCATGACCATCACGAGGCATTCTCGCTGAGCGATACGATCCATGTGATGCGCGCCGGCAAACGGGTTGCGTCACAATCTCCGGTTGAAATTTATCACCGACCTGGCAGCCGTTGGGTGGCTGGGTTTTTCGGACGTGCCAATGTCCTCACCGCGGACGAACTGCGCGCACTCCGGCCGGATTTGCCTCCGGGCACGTATCTGCTGCGGCCCGAATGGCTTGCGCCTGCGGCGGAGGGGCCGGAGGGGCGCATTGTTGAAGAGGTCTTTCTTGGCCCGTACCGCGATATCAGGTTAGACATGGAGAGCGGCGGCGCGCTGTGGCTTCGGCTCGACGGTGCGACTGAGGCCACTCTCGGAACAAAAATGCGTGTCGGCGTCAGGCCGGGATTGCAGCCGCACCCATTGAAGGAAGACGTGTGAAGGTACTTCGGATCAGGCGTGGGTTTACCACCAACTCATCGGCCTCAAGCGAATGGGTTCCGCCCAAATGGACCCCCGGATCAAAGCTGCCGCCCGCGCCGGTGCCGGGGGCTGCGCCGAGCGGGGCAACCTCGCCCTCGGGCACGCCGCTGGGCACCTCGGTGGCCGAACCGGCCAGCGCGCCAGTGCCGACCTCGAACCTGCCAGCAAATGGCGTGATGGCGGGCGGGCTGATTGCATTGGTGGCGCTGTTGTTTGCCGCCGAACGGGTGATACGCCGGGTGGTCACACGCCGCTCTGCGGGGGGAACTGACGATGACGCATAGCACCACGCATCTGCCGCTTGGCCTGCGCCGCGAGGATTTCGGCGGCATTCTTTTTGATCCGGTCGACGGAGCCTTTCTTGAAATCGACACCGAAGGCTTTGACGTGCTCGAGAAGTTCGCCGAAACCGGACGCAAACCCTGGCGGCCAAAATCCCGCGCCTTCCTGCGCGAAATCGCCGGGCTGGTTGGCGGGTTGGACCGCCCGTTCCGCATCATTGCCAGCGATGGTGAAAAGCTGCCGCAGCCGGTGCCAGTGCTGCGTGGCCCGACGCTGGTGGACTTTCAGATCACCGACAAATGCCATCTCGATTGCCCGCATTGTTATGCGTCGTCGACCTCGGCGGGCGAACATGGCAACACCCAAGACATCCTGTTTGCGATCGATCAGATCGCCGAAGTGGGCACCTTTCAGCTTGCCATTGGCGGCGGCGAGCCGCTGTTGCATCCCGATCTGGAACTGATCCTTGAGCGTTGTCACCAATTGGGCATCGTCCCGAACCTGACCACCAGCGGCCTCAACATGACGCCAGATGTGCTCAAGATGCTGGCGAAATATTGCGGCGCGGTTGGGGTCAGCCTCGAAGGGGTGGGCGATGATTTTGACACCTATCGAAAGACCGGGTTCCGCCGGTTTGAGGCGACGGTGGAAAAGCTGCAGGCGCATGGCATCCCGGTGGTATTGCAGGTCACGCTGAACCCCGAAACATTGGGGCGGCTGCCTGAAATCACCGAGTATTGCCTGAGCCGCGATGGCCTGTACGGCGTGATTTTCTTGGCGTTCAAGCCGGTGGGGCGGGGGTCGGTCTTTGGCGAAACCTTGGCGACCTTGCCGTTTGTCGAGGTACATGAAGCGCTCGACACCGCCTTTAACGCCCTGTCGCAAAAGACCCGCGTTGGGTTTGACTGCTGCCTGACGCCGGGGGTGACAGGGGTGGACGCCGGGGCCGACAGCCATGCGGCGGCTTATCTTGAGGGTTGCTCGGCGCTGCGCACCAGCATCGGGCTGTCTCCAACGCTTGACGTAATGCCATGTACCTTTACCGCGCAATATGCGGTGGGCAATCTGCGCGACAAACCCCTGACCGAGATTTGGGCCGGGCTGCGCGCGCGCGATTTCCGCGACAACATGAAGGCCAAGGCGATGATCAACACCTCGTGCAGCAGTTGCCCGAAGTATGGCTATTGCTTGGGCGGCTGCCCGGTGATGGACTTGGTAAACTGTGGCAACGACTACCTTGGAAAACTGCAATGACGGCTGGCGATCTGGGCAAACGCTTGGCTCTGCCAGTGGCAGTGGTGGTGCTGATCGTGCTGCCGTTTCTGCTGTGGGGCACCCAGATCGAAACCGCGGCCTTGGGCTGGGCCGAGACCGCATCCACCGCGTCTTTGGCCAGCGGTGTCATCGCCTTGCTGGCGCTTGATGTGCTGTTGCCGGTGCCCTCAAGCGTGCTGTCGCTGTTTGCCGGTGCCAGCCTCGGGGCGATCAACGGCGCGCTGGCGATCTGGGCCGGGATGACGCTGGGTTGCGGTGTCGGGGCTTTGGTCGGGCGCGGCGTTTTGGGGCCGGTCGACCGTTGGCTGGGCCACCGCCCCGACGACACGCCAGCGCCCGCGCGCCAATGGCTGCCGCTGGTGGTATTGCGCCCAGTGCCGGTGCTGGCCGAGGCGTCGCTCTTGCTGGCCGCCGCCCGCGGCATGCCGCTGGGGCGGCTGATGGCGGTGACCGCATTGGCCAATCTTCCGGTGGCGGCCTTTTACGGATATTTCGGCGCGCGGCTTTTGGGCGAGGTGCCAATCTGGGTGATGCTGCTGATCCTTGCGCTCCTCGCTGGGGGCATCGAGTTCTGGCAAAGGGCGAACCGGGCCTCACCCGCTCAACCGCCCAAGAGTGATCTATCTCACTGAAAGACCGAGAAACATAGGTTATTCAATAAGTTCTGGATTTGTATGGGCTTCGATGCCAAACTATCCCGTGTCCCGAGGAGCATTGAAATGAACATCGACGCCAAACCGATCGAGATGCAGACGCAGCATAATCTGCGGCAATCGGGGGAGCAGGTGATCTGGCAACGCTTTGCAGTGACGTATGATTTTCCGATCCATTTCCTGCGCGATGCCTTTGCCCCCGAGGCGCATGTTCTGCGCGATGTGCTGACCCTGCGGGAGCCGGATAAACAGCATCGTTGCCTGGTGTTTCTTGACGACGGTCTGGCGCGCGCGCAGCCCGATCTGGTGCCCCGGCTCAACGCGCATTTCGCGGCGCATGCCGACTGCATGACCTCGGTGACTGAGGTGCAATTGGTGCCCGGCGGCGAAGTGGCGAAAAAGGACAATGTCGCGCTGACCCGGATCAGCCAGACCATTGCCGACACCGGGATTGACCGGCACTCTTTCGTGATCGCCATCGGCGGCGGAGCGGTGCTCGATACCGTGGGCTATGCGGCGGCAACGGCCCATCGCGGCATTCGTCATATCCGGTTTCCGACCACCGTGCTCAGCCAGAACGACAGCGGCGTTGGCGTCAAGAATGCGGTCAACGCTTACGGTCAAAAGAATTACAGTGGCACCTTCGCCCCACCTTGGGCGGTGATCAACGATCTCGACCTGTTGACGGCGTTGCCCGCGAAAGAGCGCCGCGCCGGGCTGTCCGAGGCGGTCAAGGTTGCGCTGATCCGCGACGGGGCGTTCTTTGGCTGGATGGAGGCCAACGCGGCCCGCCTGCGCAACTTCGATCTCGCGGCAGAGGAGCAGATGATCCGCCGCTGCGCGCAACTGCATATCGATCAGATCGGGCGTGGCGGTGATCCGTTT
>NZ_CM133223.1:2972500-3613535 GCF_054052205.1 Marinovum sedimenti | reverse complement strand
CTTCCGCCTCTTCCAGCGTGATCACCACCTCGGCACCCTCGGCCACCTTGGCCTTGGGGTTCACTTCGATTGCACCGGCCACGGTAATCGCGCCAGCCTCAAGCAACCGGCCCAAACGCGTGCGCGACAGGGAAGCGTCCTCTGGCACATCGCGGGCCAAGGCTTTATCAAGACGGCCGGGCGGATTGGCGCCAATGGTGAAACGGAGTTCCGGCATGGATGACCCTTCTGAAACGCAGGCGGATGTGCCCGAACCGGCCAACCTGCGCTTTCTGCGTTTGCTGGTCACGGTCCTTACGGGCGTTATGATCGCTGGGGTCATACTGATCATCGCGCTGATTGTCATCCGCTTCCGTGACACGGGCCCGCAAGTTCCCGAAGATCTGAGCTTGCCTGCGGGCGTGACGGCCCAAGCCGTGACATTTGGCACCGGTTGGGTGGCAATCGTCACTCAGGACAACCGCATCCTGATCTATGACCGCATCACTGGCCAGTTGACGCAAGAGGTCGCCCTCACTGGTAGGTGAGCGCGATCCAGGCATGCAGCGCCACCAGCGGGATCAGCGCCGAAGACAGCGCGATGTGCACCCAGAGCCAGGCGTTATACAGCCACCGGCTGCGGTACGGGATCACCTCGCGATTAAGCAGCCCGGTCGCGGCGATGGCGATAAAGGTCCAGGCCAGCGCCGAGGTCCAGGCGTGGCCAAACCGCACCGCGTGCACCGCAAAGACCAGCGTGATCCCGACCCCCACCCAGCGATGCGCGGCGTAATGGCGCCGCACGCCTGCGGCTTTGCCAGTCGTGCGCGCCAGCAACAGCATCCACTGATAGGCCATGGCCGTCACCAAAATGGTGCCGGTCACCACCTGCCATGACAGCGAAAACCCGAACGGCACCGGGCGAAACGCCGACCCGGCGGTCAGGATGGTCACCGCAAAGGACAGGGCAAACAGCCCAAGGATCACGTATGGCCTGCGCCGGATGCGAAAAAGAACGTCGGTCATGATGCAGTCTCCTGTTGTGTGAGCACGAGGGCGCGCATCACCGCCCCTCCCGCCTTGTTGCGCACTTCAGTCATGAATGTCGCCAGATCGGGCAGCGCGGGCCGGCCCACCTGTGGCCAGTCGCGGCCTGCCGTGATCGGCTCGGCGAACCCGGCGGCCTTGTCGAGATAGCCCTGATACCCCTCGGCCACCGAGAGATAGAACGCCTCTGTCACCGCAAGATAGGCCCCCGCCGATACGGTTGCCTCGGGATAGGTCCAGGTCGTCGCGCCCATCACCTCGTTCAGCACCCAGTCCTTGCGCGGGCTGTCGGGGTGGTCGTTGTGGCAGGTCACACAGGGCGCGGCAGAGGCGACATCGGGGTACATTCCCACCACGTCACCGCGCTCCGAGGTGGAAAACACCGGCCCGCCACTGGCGCGCACCTGTGCAAAGGCCGCTGCCTGCGCCCCGGCAAACAGGTTCGACGGGTTGATCGGCGCATCCGAGCCGAGATACAGGCCAAGCTGCGGCGGTTTCGCCTCCATGCGCGCCGCCGCCAGCCGGAGGAACAGCGCCGGCAATGGGCCTTTGTCCACCCCCGGCGCGGCCCAATCCTCGCCAAAGGCCAGCCCGGCCTTGAGCCCGCTGCCAACGATCCGCGTGGTATAGACCTCGCGCGCGGCATCATTGATCGCGTTGACCGCATCGAAAAGGTGGCGCACCGGAAGAGCGCGGTCGGTTTGGCGCGCCGCGGCCTGCCCCGGCAACGGCGGCGGCGCGGACACAAAAAGATAGATCGCCAGACACAGGAAACTGCCCAGGGCGAGGATAGGCTTGAGGGTCATTCGCTCTTTGCCTCGAACAGTTTGAAAGGGCCGTAAGGGCTTGGCCCCTGATGGAAATACGCTTCGATGTCGGGTTTGGGGATCATCTCTTGCACCCGGGTCGGCGCGTCATACGTGTGGTTGCCGTGGAAATCGTGACAGCCAAGGCAGGTCGCCCATTTCTCGCTCTGGATCAGGGTCAGATGCGGAATATTCACCGGATCATTGGCCAGTTTCAGATCGGCGTGGCAGGCGCTGCACACCTCAACCTCGGTCGAGACACGCGCCGCCCCATGTTCCGTATGACACCCAAGGCAGCTGTCGGCCTGCACGGTCTGCAACGCCGCCTCGAATCGCGGTTCGCGGAACCGATAGATCGGATGCCGCTCGTTCGCGCGTTGATGACAGTCGAGACATTGATCGCTGGTCACCGGCCCGCGGCCAAAATCCACATCCGTCGCGCGCCAGCCCAGCGCAAACCCCAGCTTGGCCTGGATTTGCTGCCGCGTGGTGCCCGGACTTTCGCTGTGACAACCCCGACAGGCCACCGTTTCGTGCCCCTGTTGCAGTGGCCCATGCGCCAGCCAATGCGCGGCAGGCTCGGTCCAAAGCCCCATCGCGCCCAGAAATGCCACTGGCACGGCCATCATCAAAGCCGAGCGCCGCACTGTCATGCCTATGCCTCCTGAAAGCTCGCGTCGCGACACGCCTTCAGGTTGCGATAAGACAGTTAATAATTGATTAAAAATCCGGATCAGCCGCCCGCAATGCCGTCGTTTCGGCAATGGAAACAATCTCTCGCTGTTTCCCGCCCGGCGACAATCTGACCCTCGCCATCCAGCATATGACGCGATTCGACGGCGTTACCGGCCGCCTCTATGCCCCATCGCCTGCACTACTGTCAGCAGTGCCGTCAGATTGTCAGAGACGCCCTCGGGCGCAATCTTAGCGTCTTACACATCCTCGCCCACGCCCTTTACGTTCTTTGGGCTGACCTCAACGGTAACATTGAGGTTGGGGGTGTCGGGCTTGGCCATGAGAAACCTCAACCCTGCCGCGGGCGCGAAACGCCTTGATACACCGATGGTATACACGACTCGCGGCCAACATCCGAACCAGCCCCCCCGTTGCATAACGAAAAGCCGACCGGTCGACAAAATGGGGGGAATGGTACCACCTCCTGGTCTCGAACCAGGGACCTCTTGATCCACAATCAAGCGCTCTAACCTACTGAGCTAAGGCGGCACTGTCGGGCGGAATAAACCCAGCCTGCCGCGATTGCAAGACGTTTGCGGCAAAAAATTTGCCAAAAACTTGGTCGTGCGGGTCACAAATCCACCTCCCAGTGCATCTCGTCCAAAGCCACCCCAAAACTGACCACCGGCCGCGTGCCATTCAGCCGCCAGCCGGTGCTGGCATACAGCCCGCAAGCCGCCGTGTGGCTGCGATGGGTCCAAAGCACCATGCGGCGATAGCCACAGCCTTTGGCATAAGCCCGGCACGCCGCCAGCATCTGTTTGCCCAGGCCCCTGCCCCGCGCCTCGGGGATCAGCAGAAACAGCCGCAGTTGCGCGGTTTCATCGTCCAGACGTGTGCAAAAGATGCTGCCCAGCCGCGCCGCCCCGCGCCAGGCGATGAACGCGCGCTCACAGCGCGGATCGTGGGTGCGGATGAAATCGGCCAGAACCTCGGCCACCAGCGCCTCAAACGTCGCATCGAACCCTTCATCGCGGGCGTACAGCGTGGCGTGTTGCATCGCCAGCCACCCGGCATCGCCGACCTCAAGCCCGCGCAGCTGCACCTCTTCCATCGCTTGCTTTTCTCCGCCGCCTCCTGTAGCCCGATCCAGCCTTGGCACAATGGCCGGATGGAGGGCTTCATGAGCATTAATACAGAACGTGACATCGAGGCCAATCTGCAGATCGGCCCCACCGACGCAGGCATGGTGCGCCTGTTCATCCTTGCCGGCAACACCGAGATCCCGATGGATTTCGAACCCGACGAAGCCCGCGAGATTGCCGAAGAAATCATCGCCGCAGCCATGGCTGCCGAAAAGGCGGGCTAAAGGCGCTATCGCCCCGCAACCAAGGCTGCGCTCCGCGTTCACAATAGCGTGACGCTAAAACAGAGCACCCTGCCCTAGATGTCCGCCCCGCGCAGGCCGCTTTGCGGGTCCCGCAGCGCATGAAGCCGCCGCGCGGCATGGGTTGCGAACTGCTGTATCATCTTCTTGCGCCGCGCTGGCGCAAGCTTGTCCTCCGGGGCCATCCGCAGCACCTCTGCGTCATAGGCATCGGCAATGATAAGCCCGGTCCCCTCCGGCAAAAGATCGGTGGGAAACGCGCCGTCGACAGCCCAAAAATAGCGGTCACACCACTCAAGATAGCCCTGCCACTTGCGATCCGAGGTGAAATCCACCCGTGACGATTTGCATTCGACCACCCAAATCTCGCCCTTGGGGCCAAGCGCAATCACATCCACCCGAAGCCCCCGCGTCACGGTAAATTCCTCAACGGTGACAAAGCCAAGCGTGGCAAGGTGGCGGCACACCCCCCGCGCCAGCATCTGGCCGGGTTGAAGCGCGCCCGCACAGTCAGTTTGCAACAGATCAGACATCGGCAAATACTGGAACATTCCGCGAACGCATGCAATCCCCCACGGAGGTGCGTTGCCAAATCCCGCCAAACCCATACCTTCAGGGCAACAGGCAACGAGGGCGCGATGCACAAAGATTCCCGAATGACCGACAGTCAGGCGCGCGGCGTGCGCTATGCCCGCGAGTTGCAAGACCATCTCAGCTGGCTCGAAACCTTTTCCGGCACCGCGCTTGGCGTGCTCGCCGTGGCCTCGGGCATCTACACCTATCTCGGGGTCTCGTCGCTGCTCGATGAAAACGGCGCGATGTCGGTCTTTGCCGCAATTGCCTATTCGGTGGCGGTCTCGGTCGGCATCTTTGTGTTCTGGTCGTACATGATGCGGCTGTTTCCTGCGGTGCGCACCGCACAGGCGCGGATCGGGCTTTTGGCCGCAATGGGCTTGGGATCCTTGGCCATTGTCGCCATGTCGAGTTGGCTGAATGCCGCCGCATTGGCCGGATCGGCGGCGGTGGAACAGCATCTCGCGGAAACCGTGCAACGCTATCAAACTTCGCTGGAGCGCGCGCATGAGGTTGCCCTCACCGGGCAGGCGCTCGAGCGTGATGTCGCCCGCGCACGGCAAGGGTTTGAGGACCTGTCAGAGCAAGAGGCGACCGGCAATCTCTCGGGGTTGGCGGGGCGCGGCGCGGTGTTTCGGGTGCTGCGGCAGAAGTCGCAAGAACTCGCGGCGCTTGAGGCGCAGATCGCGGCCCAGGCGCCACGGGTGGAAACGGCCTTTACCCAAGGCAATGTGTTGCTCAGTCGGATGCGCGCCTTGACGGTGGAACAGGGTCCGGTCGAGCCGCGCTCGGTCGAATTTTCCGAACTGGCGGTGCAATTGCAGGGGTTGATCACCCAGTTGCGGCAGTTGTCTGTCGCGCCGTTGGTGGAACGCGCGGCACAGGATTTGTCGGCCTCGGTGGTGCTCCCCGAGCTTGACAGCTCTACCGTCCAAGGTCGCACCGATCAGGCGGCCACCATCACCTCGGTGCTGGATGTGCTGGTGCAACGCGCCGCCACGCTGGAAAGTGCGGCGCGCGATGTGCGCACCCTCGCCCCGCCGCCCGAGGTCAGCTATGCGCCGGTGTCCTCGGCCGATGCGGTGATCCTGTATGCGGGCAACTTTGTGCCCTCTTGGGCGGGCGCGATTGCCATCGATTTGCTGCCGGCAGTGCTGGTCTTTATCCTCGCCATCACCCAAGCCGCGATCCGTGGCGGGCGTGATGGCGCAGGCGTCGAGGACACGATGACACTGGCCGAATTGCGTGCCGCTCTGGCCGCGGTGCGCGACGTGGAAACCGCGATGCAGCAAAGGCCGGTGGAGGACCGCCATGGCTTTGCCGAGCGCGCGCCAGACCCGGCAACGCCGCGCCCGGACGCGCCAAGCGTGCCGACACCAGAACCAGTTGCCAAGCCTCTGGACGAGACGGCCCCCCACACCGAGACCCCGAAAATCCACCCGCTGCCGGGCAAATCCTCGTGAGTGACACCGCGCCCGTGACACGCAAAAGCCCGGTGGCGCGCATCCTGACCGGGGTGCTGATCTTCCAGCTCGGCATCGGCTTTCTGCTGGTGCTGGGCGATGTGCAAAAGGGCGGGCTGCGGTTTCCCAAACTCTTCACCACCACGCCCCGGCTGTCCGAACCGGTCCGCCCCGGCGACCAACGCCGCGTCTTCGATCCGAACCGCGACCGCCCGGCCACCCGCCCTGCTCGCGACCCCGGCGATATGCCGAAGAGGCTGGTGCTCAGTCCCGACAGCACCTCGGTCTGGCGCTTGGAAGGCACCATCGCCGAGGGCGACGCCGCGCGCATCATCAGCCAGTTGCAAGGCGCCGAAACCCCGCCCGACACCCTGATCCTGCAATCGCCCGGTGGCGCGGTGCAGGAGTCGCTGGCGCTGGGTCGTCACCTGCGCGCCGAGGGCATCAACACAAGGATGCTGGCCGGAGAGTTCTGCTACTCGGCCTGCCCCTACCTTCTGGCCGCCGGAGCGACCCGTGATATTCCGCCCGACGCCTCGGTCGGCGTGCACCAGCATTATTTCGGGGAAAGCTCGCTTCTTCCGGCCTTTGTTGCCGTCGAAGACATCCAGCGCGGCCAAGGCGAGGTGATGGGCTACCTCTCTGAAATGGGCATCGACCCGCTGGTGATGCGCCACGCGCTGACAACGCCGCCGGACGAGATTTATCTGCTCTTGCCCGAAGAACTTGAACGCTATGGTTTTACCGACGCCACCTCGGGATGATCCGCCCCTGACGTAATCCGAGCCCCATCTTGAGCCCCGCCGTAAGCCACCTTCAACACCCGGATCTCCTCGGCGGCACGCAAACCTGCCCTGCCACTCAGGCGGCCGCCGCACCTGCACCAAACAGAATTTCAGATTTCCCCTTGTCGCCCCGCACTGCGCGCCCTATCTCGGGTGTAGGCGGGTTCTGCCCTTCCCGTGAATGGTTGCATTCCGGTGGCCTTAAGCAATTCCGAGGGAGCTGGCTCTGTCCTGGTCCTGGCCTGGTTACCTGGCGCCCACCTGTACATACAGGTCCTCGGGAATGAGATAACCCCACGGTCGCGTTTGCGGGCCCGCCACTTTTACCCCACTGCCACCCAGACATCAGAGCCACAGCCCAACCGGGCGCGTATCCTGACACAGGCCGCAGATTTCCCAGACCTCAAAACGCACAAAGCCCCGAACATGGTCCGGGGCCTGCCAACGCATTGAAATAAGACTGAAGTTTACAGCTTGCGACGCGGTTTTGACACTGGCACGCGTATCGGCACGTACTCTTGCACCGGACCGCGCAACCCACCACCGGGGCCGCCTTCGTCATCGTCGCGGGTGCCGATCATCGACAGACCAAACTGCACCCCTGTGAACACAAAACCGCAAATCACCCAAAGCACAGCAACACCCACAACGCCCAGCACAGAGCTTGTGACCAGATGCGCGAGATTGGCAATATTGAACCCCAAACCCATCGTCACAAACACAGTCGAGGCTGCAAAGCCCACCAAACCGTGGTTCATATAGTGACGCATCCGTTTCTGAAGCCGCTGCTCTTGCATTCAGGTTCCTTTCGCCGCGCAGCGAGATACTGCGCGTGAAACCTGTATACAGGGATTCCTTCCAAAGCGATACGGGAACCTTTACGCTAACGCAGCGTCACGGCAACTTTTCGCTTAAAAAGCTTCGGGTCGCGCCTCGCGCGCCATGTGATCGAGCACCGCATTCACAAACTGCGGTTCGCGGCCCTCGGGAAAGAACGCCCCGGCCACATCAACGAATTCCTTGATCACCACCTTGGGCGGCGTGTCGGCCTCGATCAATTCCGCCCCGGCGGCGCGAAACAGCGCCCGCAGCACCGGATCAATCCGCGCAATCGGCCATTTCGCCACCAAGGCCCGGTCGGTCATCTGGTCAATCTTGGCCTGGCTGTTCACCGCCTCAGCCACCAACTGGCCAAACAGGCGAACATCGCCTTCGATCATCTCATCGCCTTCGTAGATTGCGCCGAACCGGTGCTCTACGAATTCGCTTGTCACCGACGGTACGGATTGGCCAATGGCCTCCATCTGAAACAACGCCTGCACAGCATACAGCCGGGCGGCGGATTTCATTTTGCGTTTCTGGTTGCCGGACAGGGCCTTTGGCGGTGTGGCTTCGGTTTCGTCACTCATGCGGTCGGATTGCCCTTTGTATCACCGGCGATTTGGTACTCTGCGCGATCGGGGCGGAACCCCACCCCATCGCGCGAAGTGCCCCACTTACGGCTGAGCGCAATCAGATGCAAGGCCGCAGCCGCCGCCCCGCCGCCTTTGTTGGCGCGTTCGGGATCGGCACGCACTTCGGCCTGCGCCATGTTCTCGACCGTGAGGATGGCGTTGCCGATGCAAAGCCCCTGCAACCCCAACAATGTGATCCCGCGCGAGCTGTCATTGCAGACCGTATCGTAATGCGTGGTTTCGCCGCGGATCACACAGCCCAGCGCCACATAGCCATCAAAGTTGCTCATCCGCTCGGCGATGCCAATCGCGGTTGGCACTTCCAGCGCGCCGGGCACTTCGATCAAGTCCCAAGTGCCGCCCGCCGCTTCAATCTCGGCTTTGGCACCGGCGACCATATTGTCGGCGATGTCTTTGTAATACGGTGCGACCACGATCAACAGCTTGACCGGCTTGTCAAACTCGGGGCGCGGCAGGATGTAATGGGTTTCGGCTTCGGCCATCTCGCTTACTCCGTGATCGGGCGGGTGCCCACGATTTCAAGCCCATAGGCATCGAGGCCAACGTATTTCGTGGCTTCGTGATCGGTCAGAAGGATCAGCTTTGACAGGCCCATCGTCGACAGGATCTGACTGCCAAGGCCAATTTCGCGCACCGTTTTAGGTCCATCGTCGGCTTCTTCGGGCAGCAACCGTGCCTGCGGATTGCGGAACAGGCACACCACGCCCCGCCCCTCAGCCGCGACAATATCCATCGCCTTGTGCAATTCGCCGGACCCGCCAATGCCCAGCACATCTTCCAGCGCCGAAAGCGCGTGGGTCCGCACCAAAACCGGCTCGGGCGTGGTGATATCGCCTTTGGTCAGCACCACATGCTCGACGCCTTCGGTCATGTCGGTGAACACCCGCAGCGACCATTCGCCGCCATGTGCCGAAGTCACCGTTTGCGTCGCGGTTTCGCGCACAAGGTTGTCGTGGCGGCGACGATAGCCAATCAGATCCGAGATCGTGCCGATCTTCAGCCCGTGTTTCTGCGCAAAGGCCACCAGTTCCGGCAGCCGCGCCATCGTGCCATCATCGTTCATGATTTCGCAAATCACCGCCGAGGGGTTCAGCCCCGCCAAACGGCTCACATCCACCGAAGCTTCGGTATGTCCGGCCCGCACCAGCACGCCGCCATCGCGCGCGCGCAGCGGAAAGACATGGCCCGGCGAGGCAATGTCAGACGCCGTTGCAGCGCCATCAATCGCCACCGCCACGGTGCGCGCCCGGTCATGGGCGGAAATCCCGGTGCTCACCCCTTCGCGCGCCTCGATCGAAATCGTAAACGGCGTTTCGGTGCGCGAAGAGTTGTTGCCCGTCATCGGCGGCAGGCCCAGCGCGTCAACACGCTCGCCCGGCAGCGTCAGGCAAATCAGCCCGCGGCCATTGGTGGCCATAAAGTTGATCGCATCCGGTGTGGCCATCTGCGCCGGGATCACCAGATCGCCTTCGTTTTCGCGGTCCTCGTGATCGACAAGGATGAACATCCGGCCATTGCGGGCCTCGTTGATGATCTCCTCGACCGACGAAATTGCCTGGCTCCAGTCTTCCTCGACCGGTCCGGGGGTGACGTATTCCATGGCGCGTCTCCTGAATTCTGACGCCGGGATAAAGGAGGCCGCAAGGATTGAAAAGGCCAACCCGGCCCGGCCCGTCCCCTATCGTGCCGTCACAGCGCTTCGGCTGTGAACCCTGCGTCCTTGTGGCTGCCATCACAGAACGGTTTGGTCTTGGACTGCCCGCACCGGCACAGGAACAGCTTGCCCGCCTGTTTCACCCGCCGCCCGGTGCCGGTTGTCACCTCTGCGGGTCCGGTCAGGACAAGCGGACCGTTTTCGCGCGCCTCGCAGGTCAGCGGGCCGGGCGCGTCGGAGGGTTTGCCTTCGGCCTCTGCCGGCTCACCGGTCGCGTTAAATTCACCCGCCACATGGCTGTAATCGCAATACGGCTTGGTTTTGGACAACCCGCAGCGGCACAACGTGGCCCGTTGCGCCACCTCATCGCCAAGCCGCAGATCGCCCGATACCGCCAAAGGCCCGTTTTCCATCACCGTCACCCGGTTGATCCGGGGCGGCGTTTCCTCTTGCCCGCCATCGCGGCGCGTGAATGTCAGCGCTCCTGACGGACAGGTGCGGATCATCGCCGCGATGTCCTCGGCACTCGCAGCCTCAGGGTCAACCCAAGGCCGGCGCGACGGGTCAAACACCTGCGGCAGTTTAAGAAAACAGTTGCGCGCGTGGATACAGCGGGCCATGTCAAACGACACCGCGATGCCCTTGCCTTCATAGGTTTTCGGCTTGCCCATCCTATCCTCCTGTCAGACGCGACTGGTTTAGTCGAAGATATCCTCAAGCACGTCAAAGGCTTCGTCAAGAAACCAACTCATGCCGCGCTTCTTGGCCTTCTTTTTCTTGGCCTTGCGCGCTGGCTTGGCGGCCGCTTTCGCCGCCTTGCCCCGTATCTGCACCGCCACCTTGGGTGCCACATCGCTGCGCGGCGCCGGCATTATCTTGAGGTCATGCAAGGGCGCGCCGCAACAGGCACAACTCAGCTCATGCCGCGTCTGGCCCGTCAGGACCAGCGCGGCGCGGGTGCCGCAATAACAGCACGTTGCAATCTTGGTGCCCTGCGGCATCGGCACTCCTCCGTCATGTCTGGCCCTTGAGGTAAGCACCCAGCCGCGAATTGAAAGCCCTCAGCCGGTCGCCCCGCCCCGCTCCAGACTGGCATACAGCGCCACAGCGGCGGCATTCGACACGTTCAGCGAGCCAAACGCCCCGGCGAAATCGATCCGCACCAGCGCATCACAGGTCTCGCGTGTACGCTCGCGCAGCCCCGGCCCCTCGGCCCCGAGAACCAGCGCCACCGGCCTGTCGGTCTTGCCCTCCAGCGCCTGCTCCATCGTCTGTTCGGCCTCGCCCGCAAGCCCCAGCACGATATAGCCCATCTCCTGCAACGCCGTGATGGTGTCGGCCAGATTGCGCACCCGCAAATAGGGCTGACGCTCCAACGCACCGCTCGCCGTCTTTGCCAAGGCTCCGGTCTCGGGCGCCGAATGGTGGCGCGGCGCAATCACCGCCCGCGCGCCAAACACCTCGGCCGATCGCAGGATCGCGCCGACGTTGTGCGGATCGGTCACCCGGTCGAGCAGCACCAGCCGCTGCGCCCCCGGCCCATCCGCCAGCGCCACATCCTCAAGGCTGCCCCAGCTCAGCGGCTTAACCTCAAGCGCGGCCCCCTGGTGCACCGATTGCGGATCCAGCGGCGCGTTGAAATTGCGCGGCTCCACCATCTCGGGCTCCAACCCGCTGACGCCAATCGCTTCGGCCAGCTTGTCAGCGGCATTGCGCGTCACGATCAGCCGCAGCTTTTCGCGCGCCGGATTCTCCAGCGCATCGCGCACCGCATGGATGCCAAACAGCCAGACGGTCTCGGCCGCGGCCGCCCGCTTGGACTGTTCCTTCTCGACGACCCACTTGGGTTTCTTCATGGCCTGTCCTTTCGTTGCGCGCGACAATGGCGGCCCGGTGCCGCCTGCGCAAGCCTGTGTCTTCTCCGCAAGCCTGTGCCGCCTGCACAAGCCTGTGCAGCTCACTGTGAGCGCCTGCAGCCTTGTGAAAGCTGCGGCTCTTGCGCCGGCTCTTCCACCGGGCGCATAGCCGCCAAAATCGCCGCCCGCAAGAAAAGATGGGGCCATGTTGATTTTACCTGATTTCCGCCTTGACCTCCTATGCCGCCATCATTAATCAGCGCCACACAGTGGGCGACAGGCCGCAAGGTGTGGCAGGGGACTGTAACTCCCTCGCGGAGACGCACGCCTGGTTCGATTCCAGGGTCGCCCACCATTTCCAACCTTTGGAAATGGTATCCTACTGTTCCGAACGCGGTGCGCGTACCGCCCGTTCGGTCCCCGATTTCAATCCAGCGCGACACGGGCGCAGAGACTGACTCGGACAAGATATATCCGAAACGTTAAAAAAGTCTGGCGCAGAGCAAATCGCATCCGAAAACCGTCTTGCCTCGCCTATGTCTGCACCACTACATGCGGCATCGCCTTGCAAGCTTCATCGCCGTAAACTCCTGTATAAAAACGAGAAATGCCGCAGGCAAGCCGCGGCATTCAACGTCAATGAGGCAGGTTACGAAGTGACGGATCAGGCGTCTCTCTCCAGCGCAATGTCGCTGGCGCTGACGGTGCCATAGCCGCCCATGATCACGGCGGCGGTCAAGCTGCCCATTTCGTCTTCCAACACCACAGCCGCATCTGCGCCCGTCGCGCCGGTCGGCTCGATCCGAATGGCGGTGTCGCTCGACATGCCCTCGGGCAGCAGCAGCAGCAATTGCTCCTCCCCCGCCGCGAAATCGGTGATGGTCGGGATTTCATCTTCATCGTCCTCGAACGCCAACACCGCGTTGCCCTCGTCACCCTCGTCAGCTTGGGCGAGGGTCAACTCTTCGGCGCCATCCTTGCCATCGGTTTCGAGGGCACCGTCCGCCTCGGTGTCCCCGACCATCTGCGCAACAGAGGCCATGATCGATTGGGTTTCATCTGCCTCCGAAGCATCCCCAGCCGAAACAACCGGTTGCACCGCCTCATCAGCCGCAGCGTCAGTACCCTCGACTTCCAGATCGAGCGCAGCCTCGGCCTGCTCATCTGCCATATCGAGCGCATCTACCGGCGTCTCGTCGGTCAATTCGACCTCGTCAAACTGCTCTGGGAGCTCCCAATCGTCGCCCGCATCCTCTGCCGCGAACTCTGCAGACTCGGTCTCAGACGGCGCATCCGCCCCGCCGCCGCCCAGCGATTGAAAGCTCGCGGCGGTGAGCGCTTCGCCCATCCGGCGCACCTGGCTCAGAAGGTCTTCGCCCTCGCCGCCCTGGTAATCATCGCCCAGTTGATATTCGTCCTGTTCGGAGTGCGACAGCTCTGCGCTGTCGGCTTCCACGGGTTGGGTGCCAATTCCGGTCATGCCAGCGATCCCTGCCGCCGCCAGTCCGGTTCCCAATAGCATAAACATGTCCAGCATCGGTCGCTCCAGTTTGCCTCATGCTCACGCTAGCGGGGCAATTGGGGGCGAATTTGGCGGAATTGGGATTGTTTCGGTTCGGGAAATGGCAAAATTGCGCCCTTCACCCCGGTCGGCGACACTGGGAAATCAGGGTTAACCAATTGCAAACGCAGCGTTCTGTGCCGTTTCGCGCGCGAAACAACCGCAAGCCGTTAAAGTATCACCGCGACACAACCAGAGCCCTCAACCCCAAAACACCTTGCGCAGCATATTCAGCGCGACGAGCACGAGGAACGCCGCAAACACCCGTTTCAGCGGCTTTGGGTCCATCGCATGGGCAATCTTAACGCCCAAGGGCGCGGTCATCAGCGTCATCGAAATCACGATGGCAAATGCCACAAGGTTAAGGGCGCCAAGTGTAAACGGCGGCCGATGCGCCGGGTCGATCTCGAGCAGCAAGAACCCCGCCACAGACGGCACCGCGATCAGCACGCCAAAGCCCGCCGCTGTCGCCACCGCGCGGTGGATTGGCGTGTTGTACAGCGTCATCAGCGGCACGCCAAAGCTGCCGCCGCCGATCCCCATCAGTGTTGATAACAGCCCGACCATCGGCGAGATCACCGCCCGCGCCAGCCCCTTGGGCATCGCCTCGCCCAGCCGCCAATGGGCGCGACCAAAGCCAAGATACAGCCCGATCACGATCCCCAGCCCGCCAAACAGCGCCTGCAACGTCACCGACCGCAGCGACGAGGCCACAAAGACGCCAATGATCGCGCCAACCGCGATCCCGGGGGCCCAGGTGCGCAAGATTTCCCAATCCACAGCGCCCTTGCGATTGTGGCTCATCACCGACCGAAGCGAGGTGACGATGATCGTCGCCAGCGAGGTCGCAAGACACATCTGCATCAACTGCGGACCGTCATACCCCAAGGTCTGAAACGCATAAAAGAACGCCGGAACCAGCACGATCCCGCCGCCAACGCCCAAAAGCCCCGCCAATACTCCGGCAAATCCGCCGATCACGACCAGCAGGATAAACATCTGTATCAGCAACATGGTATCGGGCATTTCGGCATCTCCTGCACGGGTTTCGCGCAGCCATACACCGCGCCCGCCGCAAGGGAAAGCACTGCTCAGTCCGCGTGCACCGCGAGACCGTCAACTTCCGCCAATGCCTGCAAAACAAGCTCCGGCCCCGCCCCTTTGCGGCTCGCCCCCTCCGACAGAACCCGCCGCCAGTTGCGCGCGCCCGGACGCCCGGCAAACAGCCCCAGCATGTGGCGTGTGATCTGGTGCAGCCGACCACCGCTGACAAGGTGCGCCTCGATATATGGCACCATCGCCAACACCGCCGCCTGCGGCCCGGCGAGCGGCGGTTTCGCACCAAACACCTCCGCATCGGCCGCGCCCAGAATATCCCACGGCTGATGATAGGCCGCGCGCCCGATCATCACTCCGTCCATGCCGGCATCGAGGAATTCCCGCGCCTGTGCCAATGAGGCAATGCCGCCGTTCACCGACACATGCAGATGCGGAAAGGCGGTTTTCATCTCTTGCACCAGCGGGTAATCGAGCGGCGGAATATCGCGGTTTTCCTTGGGCGACAAACCCTTGAGCCACGCCTTGCGCGCGTGGATCGAAAAGCGCCCCACCCCCGCGGCCGACACCCGCTCGATGAAATCCGGCAAGACATCGCGCGGCTCCTGATCATCCACCCCGATGCGGCATTTCACCGTCACCTCAACATCGACCGCCGCGCGCATCGCGGCGCAGCAGTCCGCCACCAGATCGGGCTGCTTTATCAACACAGCGCCAAAGGTGCCCGATTGCACCCGGTCCGACGGGCACCCAACATTAAGGTTAATCTCATCATAGCCTGCATCAGCGCCAAGCTTCGCCGCCTCGGCCAGTTCACGCGGATCGGAGCCGCCAAGTTGCAGGGCAACGGGATGTTCTTCGGGGCTGAACTCCAACAGATGCACTGCCCCGCCCCGCACCAAAGCCGGCGCGGTGACCATCTCGGTATACAGCAAGGTCTGCGCGCTGATGCGTCGATGCAGCACCCGGCAGTGGCGGTCAGTCCAATCCATCATCGGCGCGATACTGAGCCTTGCAGATTCTTCTGCATTACTTTTCAATTACTTAACCTCTGCTTGGCCAGACTGTCGTTTTGCACGATATCCTGCGTTTTCCGGGGATGCGCGCCCATGTCCGGGGGTTTTGATTCCGGGTTGCTACCATGTAGCACACCCAAACCAAGAGGACACCGCTCCTCCCAGACCCTCGGCCGCGCCCGAGAACCGCCTGCTTTCGTCTTCCGATCGGACAAGGGAACTCGGCATTCAAACTGGCACATTAATTCGCAGGTGCGAACCGATTTCCTCTTCATATAAACGAAGCAGGACCACACAGACATGACTTCCAACGACGATAGCACCAAAATCTTACTCGCCAAGATCACCGCGCAACAGGCGGCTCGTCGCCAAGGAGCCTTGAGGTGCCCCGAATTTTCTATACGCCTGCGTCGTACATTTTTCTCTGTTCTGTTTCATAGTTAACTGGCGACAGCATGCCATTGTTGGTGTGCTTGCGCGTTGGGTTGTAAAACATCTCAATGTAATCGAACACGTCCTGCCTTGCTGCTTCGCGTGTGAGGTAGTTCCGCCTCCTGATCCGTTCTCGTTTCAACAACTGAAAAAAGCTTTCCGCGACGGCATTATCATGGCAATTCCCGCGACGGCTCATGCTGGCGACCAAGTTGTGTTTGCCAAGGAACGATTGCCACTCCCCGCCAGTAAATTGGGAACCTTGGTCGGAGCGGATCATGATCCTTTGCTTTGGTTTGCGCCGCCAAACAGCAGCCAATAATGCTTGCAAGGCGAGATCTGTGGTCATGCGTGACTGCATCGACCATCCAACAACCCGTCTTGAAAACAAGTCGATGACGACGGCCAAGTATGACCGGCCCTGATGGGTTCTGATATATGTGATGTCGGTCACCCAAATCCGGTCAGGTGCATCGACTTCAAACTGCCGGTCCAGTGTGTTGTCGGCAACAACAGCAGGCTTGCCGCCATAACGACCAGGGCGGCGTTTGTAACCGATCTGCGCCGCTATGCCTGCTAAGCTGGCTCACCGCGCAACACGGTTCTCAGAACAGGTTTCGCCCTGATCGCGCAGGTCATCTGTCAGCTTTCGCTATCCATAGACCTTGCCGCTATCGATCCATGCCCGCTGGAGCAGATCAGTCTGCCGTGCATCTTCAAGCGCACGCTGGCTTAACGGTTCTTTGAGCCATGCATAGAACCGCTGAAATGCACCGCCAGCACACGACACATCGACCGCACAGAAAACTCTGCCCGATGAGCCTCAATAAACGCGTACCTCACAGAGACTCGCGCGCGACGTACGCGCGCGTCCATTGTCGCTCGGACCATGTATGGATGGCACCCGCGGGGCAAGGGCTCTTCGTTGCGATTTTGGCTTTTCGGTCAGTTGCGGCCATGTATACGGCGTCTGAATTGCAGTGCTCTGACTGCGCGCCCTGATGAATTCCGCGGTCGCTTGGGTCCCAATCAATGGCGCGCGCTGTAAAGCGCTTCGGTCCGAACAGGGTGTCCTTTGCGATTTTCCCACTTTTTGCCATCATCTCACGATGCACTTGCCTTTCTGTCAGAGGTCTTGGCCCCCGGTTTCGTTTAGGCGGTTTTGGTCGCCCGATATTCCGTTTCGTTCTTCAAAAGCGCATAGACCGTCCGCGCCGTACGATCGGCCAGCGCGATTGCAGCTTGTTTAGGCTTTTTGCGCTGGATGATTTTCCACAGCCAATCATCGCCAGGTTCCCCACGGCGGCGGGCGCTGACCTGCGCCATGGCACCGAGGTATAGCAATCGTCGCAAGTACCGGTTGCCCATTTTGGAAATGCGCCCCAATCGTTCCTTGCCCCCGCTGGAATGGGGCTTTGGCGAGAGACCCAGCGTCATGCCAGAGGCATGCTTTCAGTATGACGCTGAAAGATCCCTTCCTGACTTGAAACCGGACACCTCTGGCAAGGATGCGACCATCGCACTGGCTGTGATCGGGCCCACCCCTGGAATTGTTTGCAGGCGCTTCGCCGCTTCATTCGTGTTCGCATCTGCATGCACATCTGCGGTCAGATCCGTGATCTTCTTTTGCGTATCCATCAGTTGATCCGCCAGCAGATTCAGCGCTTTATGTGCTGCGGCAGGCAAACTCGTTTTATCACAGGCTTCGATCAGACGACCGACGTTCTGGATGCCCTTGGGTATGACGACACCGAATTCCCCTAAATGTGCGCGGATTGCATTCACGATCTGAGTTTGCTGACGTACCAGAAACTCACGTGCCTTATAGGTGACCAAATGACCTTGGGTCGTCTCGGATTTGACCGGAACAAACCGCATCGATGGTCGTGTGACAGCTTCGCAAATCGCTTCCGCATCGTTCGATGCGCTTTCGCGGCCCCACTGGGGCCACGGTCGCATCTCACCATCGGTCTTCCCACGCTTGACGTAACTCTTCACGTAACTTGGCGGCATCAGCCGAACCTCATGCCCCAGCTTGATGAGCGCACGCGCCCAGTAATGCGCGCTGGCGCAAGCTTCCATACCGACCAAACAGCTGGGCAGTTTCTGGAAGAACTCCAGCATCTGGCTTCGCCGGAGCTGCCGCCGTATGACCGGTTTCCAGGACTCGTCTACGCCGTGAAGCTTGAAAACAGATTTGGCCAAATCGACCCCGATCGTGGTAATCTCATTCATGGATGGCTCCCGTCATTGGTGAAGTTACGAGCACCCAATGTGGCACATTGCGATGCCGGAAGCGGTGCCATCCATCCCATCAATGGCGGAAAATGGCCACGCCCTTTTTTAGAATGGTACGTTCCTCGGTCACGCGGGCCAACTCGCGCTTCAACCGTCTGATCTCAGCTGCCTGTTCCGCCACCTCTGCCCTGACACGTGGTGACTTCGCAAACTGAGCCTTCCATGTGTACAGCGATTTGGTGCTGATGCCGAGCCGCTCAGCCACTTCGCTGACCGCATAACCACGCTCAACAACCTGCGCCACAGCGTCCTGTTTGAATTCGTCTGTAAACCGTATTCCCTTGGTCATATTCGTCTCTCCTTGGTTCTAAAATTACCAAGCAAAGCGTCTACAAATCCAGGGGCACCTCAGTGCGTCAGATCGGCGTGACGGTTCGGACCTATTACGTAACCGCTCCGTTGCTACCGCGGTGATTTTGCCTTGATCCGGGCGACAAGGTCGGTGTCATCGACAAAGTCGTCGAGGAAGTCGTGCCAGGTCTGGGTTGTCAGGCGTGCTTCTCTGATCATGTCAGCCAGCTCTTCGATGCCGTAATCGGTGAGGCCAGTCATGCCCTCCTCTTGCCCTGTATAGATGCGGATGATGCTGCCGTAGGTCAGATTATCATCGTTGCGGATGATTGCCTCGAGGAGGTCTTGGTCTTCGCCAAGCATTTTCGCGACGTGGGCGATTGTGCAAACATGCGTCACTGCTGCCATCAGGCTGCCTTCGATTGCGCGGTTCCAACGGGCACCCAATTCCAAGGTAGCAATTCGTCGAGACGGTTGATCTTGTGATCATGGATGCGGTCGAGAATGTTGGCCAGATAGGCCTGCGGATTGAGGCCGTTGAGCTTGGCGGTCTCAACGATCGTCATGGCCCGGACAAGGGTTTCCGCACCGGTATCGGCCCCGGCAAAAAGCCAATTTTTGCGGCCTATGCCAATCGGTCTCAGGGCGCGTTCGGCCGGGTTGTTGTCGATTGCCACGCGGCCATCCTCAAGGAACAAGCAGAACGGCGTCTGACGGCTCAGACCATAGCGGAATGCCTTGGCGAGATCGCCTTTGCCGGGGATGCGCAGGAGCTGTTGTTCCGACCAAGCGAGGAAGGCTTCGACCTTCGGTTTGCTCAGCTTTTGGCGCGCGGCAAGGCGCAGATCGGCAGGCTGGCCTGCGATGTCGCGCTCGATATCGTAGAACGCCCCAATCCGGTCGAGCGCTTCACGGGCGATCTCGGATTTGGTGGATGCCCAGACGTCATGGAAGTCGCGTCGCAGGTGCGCCCAACAGGCGGCCTCGCGGAAGCGCGTGGTTCCGTCCGGTTCTGGGTCATAAAGCTTGGCATACCCCTTATAACCGTCAGCCTGCAGGATGCCGCAGCCTTCCGAGAGGTGCCGCAAAACATCCTCTTCTTTCCAGTCCGGGGCGAAGTAATAGATCGCCCCCGGTGGCGCTGAACCCGCCCATGGGCGCTGATCACGAACATAGGCCCATATCCGGCCCCTTTTTACGCCCTTGCCGAGGCCCTTGTCGCGCAAGGACCGGTCCAGCACACGGATTGGCGTGTCGTCCGCATGCAGCAGATCACTGCCCATAATATCAGCCTCGATCCGCTCGATAAGCGGCTGGAGGGTTTTCATGGCACGTCCACACCAGCTGACAAGCGTGCTTTCGGGAATATCTGCGCCCATGCGGGCAAAGATCTCGTGCTGGCGATACAAAGGAAGATGATCGTCAAACTTTGAGACCAGAATATGGGCCAGCAGGTTCGGACCCGCCATGCTGCCGGGGATCGGGCGGCTTGGAGCGGGCTCCTGCACCATCTTCTCGCAGCGACGACAGGACTTTTTGATGCGGGCAATCTGGATCACCTTCATCTGGGCTGCGATCATATCAAGCAGTTCGCTGACATCCTCGCCCACTACACGTAAATCACCACCGCAATCAGGGCAGCAAGTGCCAGGATCGAGTTCACGACGCTCGCGCGGCGTTGCGTCAGAGACGCGCGGACGACGGCGGAGCTTCGGAACTGCCGTCTCATCGGGTGCTGGCTCATTCTGACCTTCATCGATGAGGTCATCATCCCCTTCGGCGACAGCGACCAACAGGTCTTCCAGCGCCAGTTCCAATTGTTCGATCTCGCGCTCGATCTTTTCCGACGTTTTGCCAAAGGCCAGTTTCTGCAGCTTGGCGATCCGCAAACGCAGTGCCTGAACAAGTTGGTCATGGACACGCAACGTGGCCGATATCTTGGCATTCTCTGCCTGCAAAGCAGCGATCATTGCCTTCAGAACAGCGGGATCATCAGGAAGATTTACAACATGGTTTGACATGCGTCCAACTACCATGGCGCAAGTGGAAGCGCCATAAAAACAAGGCTAATCAGGCGGATAATTCACCCAACTCGAGCCGGTGGTGCGCCCCAGTTCGGGCGACGCCAATCTATCCCTTCCCACAACATTGCCAACTGCGCCGAGGTCAGCCGCGCCGCGCCCTCTGTCGCTGCGGGCCAGGGAAATCGACCGCGTTCGAGCACTTTGTAATAGAGGCAGAACCCCTGACCGTCCCAATAGAGAAGCTTCAGCCGGTCGCCCCTGCGCCCCCGGAAGGCAAAAACCGCACCGCCTGTCGGCTTCTGGCGCAAGACATCTTGGACCAGAGCTGCCAGACCGGCGATGCCCTTCCTCATGTCCGTGACGCCGCAGGCCAGATACACCCGAACGCCGGTCCCCGGGCCGATCATGCCGCCTCCACCGCTCGGATCAGCAGCGTCAGCAACGCCGCGTCCATGTTGCTGTCAAAGCGCAGGCAGCGCCCGCTGCGTAGACGCAATTCGACCGGCTTGGGCTCTGCTCCGGGGGACGCTTCGGAGATGGCGGGAACGCGGTGCGCGGGTGGAATATCGACAGCAAGGAACAGCACGCCGCTCTCCGGCGGCAAAAGCCCTTTCTTCTTCAGATCATGGCGCCAGGCATAAATTTGTTGCCGTGTCACATCATGGCGCTGCGCAACTTGCGTCACTGTCGCATTATCGATCCCGACCGACATGACGATCCCGAGCTTCTCTTCATCGCTCCACCGCCGCCGCCGCTCAAGTCCAAGAATTTCACCCCGCATCAACACCCCCGCATAAGACACGTCGCAAACGACGTCGTTATGCACGTGTCTTAGCCCATCACGCCAAAATCAGGCAGGCGGTAGCAACGGAGCGGTTACCCTATTACCGAAGGCGCAAGGACTATGGCGGGATGAGCCGCGATCAGCTCAAGCGGCTTAAAGAGTTGGAGACGGGAAACACCCGACTCGGGCGCGCGGTGTCGGATCTGACACTGGATAAGATGATCCTCACCGAGGCTGCACGGGGAAACTTCTAAGCCCTTCCCGCCGCCGTCAGTGCATTGATCATGTGCGGCAGACCCTTGGCGTATCTGAGCGCCGGGCCTGCCGCACGCTCGGGCAGTCTCGTTCGACCCAGCGCAAGGGTCCTTGCGGCGTGCCGGACGAAGCACGGCTGACCGAGGACAGTATTGCACGGACAGAAGAGTTCGGACGCTACGGGTACCGCATGACCACCGGGATGTTGAACGACAGCGGCTGGCCTGTGAACCCTAAAAGGGTCGAACGGATTTGGCGGCTTGAAGGGCTGAAAGTCCCGCAAAAACAACCCAAGAAGGGGCGGCTTTGGCTTACCGATGGCTCCTGTGTCCGACTGCGGCCGGACCGACCCAATCATGTCTGGTCCTATGACTTCGTCCAGGACCGGACCCACGACGGGAGAATATACCGCACGCTCAACATCATCGATGAGTTCACAAAGGAGGCTCTGGTGATCCGCGTCAGGCGTAAGCTCAATTCCGTCGACGTGGTCGATGCCTTGACGGATCTGTTCCTCCTGCGAGGGCCGCCCGAGTTCATAAGATCAGACAACGTCCTATGCGCGGAATGATTGGCTGATTTGGCATCAGGTTATTGTCGCATCGAGATGTCTCAACACGTTTGAAGCATGGCCCAGTTTGGCGTTTTGGTCAACGAACTGTCTCTCCCATAACAAACACAGAGTACGCTGTTGCGGCTCTCACCGTCCTTAAGACGAGATCTTCGGTCGTTGAGCAGAAGGCCTAAACATTATCTACGAGGTCAGAATTTTGCCTCCACGGCAACTACAGAGAAAGGTCCTACTGCTGTCGATCACCCCTCTAAGAAGGGGCGATATGGTTCACCGTTTTTGATGATCCCGTGAACGGTTCGGGCCATCTTCGCGGCGATTGCTGTATACGCCTTGCGGCGCAAATGGGTGTTGTGACGGTCTTTGGCGATGTAGCGCTCGAACTTGTCACGGAAGCTGTTCGTCTTTTGAAGAATAGCAACTTGTCCGGCCATCCAGAGGGTACGCCGCAAACGCGCGTTGCCGTATTTTGAGAGCTTGGTCTGGCCGCGGAATGTTCCCGATTGGATGGTGGCGAGGTCCATGCCGCAGAACTTCAAGAACTGGCGATGATGATTGAAGCGGCGCAAGTCTCCAGCTTCGGCAAGTATGGTCAGGGCGTTGATTGGGCCTATCCCTGGGACAGATGTCAGCAGCTGATAGTCAGGTAAATCTTGGAGCAGTTCGACGGCGCGGCGTTCAATTTGATTGCGTTGTGCGATTAAGCCGCGCCCCTCACCGAGAACCAAACGGAACATGCTAACCGCGTCTGAGTCTGGGCCGACAGGCAAGCCAACAGATGTTTTGGCAGTCTCGTAGATATCTGTAAGTAAACGTTCTTTTGCAACTTTACGGCCCACGACATCCCAGGCCTCAGCGATGAACGCATCCCTATCCATCGCCGAGATCAAATGGGGTGACGGATAACGTTCCAGAAAGGCAAAGAACCAATCTCCGCGTGAACTACGGTGAAAGCGGTCTGCCTCGGGGAAATATAGCGGCAGATAATGTGTCAGGATGCGGTGCCATAGTTCGGTTTTGGACTTGGAA
The DNA here is from genome assembly GCF_054052205.1 of Marinovum sedimenti. Lineage (NCBI taxonomy): Bacteria > Pseudomonadati > Pseudomonadota > Alphaproteobacteria > Rhodobacterales > Roseobacteraceae > Marinovum > Marinovum sedimenti. Next base: position 3,590,518 of record NZ_CM133223.1, on the reverse strand, counting down.
ACGATGTCATGCGTCTTTGAAAGTTCCTGAATGTCATTGGTGCCGCACGCCAGTGGGTCATGGTAGAACTGGGTGTTCCCGATCTCCATCATGTGCAGGATAACTTGGGCATCCTTCGGATCATTCTTGTCCCAGCTGTTATGAAGGGCCTCACGTGTACGAGCCAATGACACCGAAGAGACCAACTTCATCTCAAAGCCTGCTGCCGCCAAATGATAAGCTATGGCACGGTGGTAATTGCCGGTGGCCTCGAAAGCGACCCGGACGGGCAGTCCGTAACTGGCCAATGATGCAATCAAGCGCTTGAAGTCGTCCAGTTGGCTGAGCACGGTCAATCTACGGCGTCGCTTCTTGCCCGGAATGGCAATCAGAACTTCATGACGCGCCTTTGCTATATCGATCGCAACCAAAATGGTCGCGTTCTGTGTAATACTTGTCTCGGTCATAGTCGGTCTCCTTTGCAGTGTGGTTTGTGCAAAACCACTGTAGAGACCTGAGGCACGGCTATGACCACCTGCTGCGCTATATGAAGGCTGCGCAGGCTGTCATAGCCTCTTAAAAGCGTCATTCCGAAGGTGTTATGGCGCGGAATTTATCGCCAAGAAGGTGCGCGCTTGGATCGGCACCGTGGGCGCAAAGACCGCGTTGATAGCCCCAGGCTCACCTTGGGAAAATGGCGACTGCGAGAGCTTCAACGCCCGATTCCGCGATGAGCTCCTCAACGGCGAGGTCTTCTAAACGCTACGCGAAGCCCGGATCCTGATCGAAAGATGGCGCCGCCACTATAACACGGTCAGGCCACATAGCGCTCTGGGCTACCGCCCTCCGGTGCCAAAAAGTATCATGCCAATAGACCAGAGGCCGACCATGCACTAACATTCAAACTGGACCACCCGATGGGGGCACTCCACGTACACCATCACAATTTGGCATCTGTCGTGGCGGTGCGAGGATCATCTGGCTTGCCAAGCAACGTGCAGAGATTTGCCACGGCGCGGTCTGAGCGATCTTTGCAAATGGCTTTCGACGGGCTTGGCAGGCGGCCAATCACGCGCCTGATCTGCTGGTCGCCGATCAACAGATCCAAGTACAGTCCGACGGCATCGCCAGAATGCTCGAAGGTAAGCTGGCCCTCTTGCTTGGCGCGCAAAAGCACCTGCTCCAGCAAAGGAAAAACCGCCTCACGACCGGCCTTTGACAGTGTCGCGCCAAGCTCGCCGCTGCTGTCAGCCGCGGCAGCCCGGTTCAGGGCAACGGCCCGGTCGCCTGTCAGCAGCTCAAGCAGTTTCGGGCCAAGCGTGCCGAGGATCGACAGGGCGTCGTTGCCGGTTTTCAGCTCGGAGTCGAGGTGCGATTTCACCTCCTCTGCGTTGCGGGTGACAAGCGCCTGAAACAGACCCTGTTTATCGCCGTACCAGTTATAAAGCGTTTCATTTGACGCACGCGCCTGTCTGGCAATGCCAAGCATCGAGGTGCCGCCATACCCCTTGGCTTCCAACACCTCATAGGCCGCATCTTCGATCTGTTTCTGGCGCAACGACCGCTTTTCTTCCCGCAACTTGGTGCCTCCAGTTGATTGACATAATCCGTAACTTAAATTACGGATAAGCACAACCGTAACCACTAATACGCTTTTGGAGAAGTGAAATGACCCAACCTGAACGCCAAGCGTCTGCCGCCCTCGTATCGCTTATCATGCTGCAGGTGATCATGCTGTCCGCGCTTTATGCAGGGATCAAACCGCATCCGCCGGTTGCCACGCCGCTCTTTGGGATTGCCCCCTTCCTTGGGGTCTCGCTGTCCATCGCCATCGCGGCGCTGATCGTGCTGCCGTTGGCCAACCCGACAGGCCGCGCCCTGAGTTTTCTGGCCGGGGTGCTGGCGCTGGTGTCGTTTGGGCCGCAAAAGTATTTTGATGCGCAGTTTGGGTTGATCTGGCCCGCAGTCCTTCTGGGCCAAATCGCTGCCATTGTGATCTTTGTGCGGGTGATCGGCGCGGCCAGAGGAACGGTGAGATCGCACTGACCGCTTCCAAAGGCAAAGGGCCGGCCTGAGGGGGCGTTCCCTCACGCGCCCCCCTTCCCTCTTAACATCGCAAACCGCCAAAAACATGGAGCGTACGTGATGGAGCTTTTAACTTTTGCCCTGATGGCGCTGGTCGTTGTGATGACGCCGGGGCCGACTGTCCTGCTTGCCTTGACCAACGGGTCCAAGTTCGGTTTGACGTGCGCAGCTTACGGAATTTTGGGCGCCGCGCTGTCGGATGCTGTTCTGATTGCCGCTGCGGCGCTGGGGCTTGGCGCGCTACTTGCGGCTTCGGCGTTTTGGTTCACCGTCGTCAAAACGATTGGCGTCGCCTATCTTGTATGGCTTGGTGTCCAAATGCTCCTGTCCTCCGGGACGCTTGGACCTGTTCCAGACCAGACGCCAAAAACCAAGGCGGACGATCCGGCTGGCGCAGTGGCGATCTTCGGAAAGAGCTTTCTGGTCGCTGTTACAAATCCAAAGGGATACCTGTTCTTTACGGCTTTCCTGCCGCAGTTCCTTACGCTGTCACAGCCGTTATTCTCTCAATACGTCACGCTGGCGCTTGTATTTATCGCCATCGATGTCGTGGTGATGTTTGCCTATGCTGGGCTTGGTGCTCGGGCGATCGGGTTTCTAAGTGATCGGGGCGCGCTTTGGATTGATCGCACCTGTGGCGGGTTCCTGGTTGCCCTGGGCTTGGCCTTGGCCTTTGTGAGCCGCAGTGGGGCTTAACCGGCGATGATGTTCGTCACATCAACAGTTTCGCCCCGAGCTGCGATCTATGCGACCAAACCAGACTTGATTTGGGTCTATCGCCTTTCACGCCTCCAAGTGGCAAGCTGCGCTGAAGAAGTATTCAGGGAGGCCTGCCATATGAGCGGTCAAATCATCTGTGTGGCGCAGCAGAAGGGCGGCGCGGGCAAAACAACGCTCGTTTCCAATTTGGCAATCGCTTTCCTGGCCGAAGGAAAAAGCGTTGCCCTCTTGGATACCGATCCTCAAGGCAGTCTCGGGCGCTGGCTCGACATTCGCGAAGAGACGCTGGGCGAGAACGAAAACCTCCGGTTTGCAACCGCGACCGCATACGGGATTTCGCGCGCGATCCGAGGGTTCAGTGACGCGGCCGATATTATCCTGATCGATACGCCGCCCAAGGCCGACAGCGATGTGCGCTGGGTCTTGCGAGAGTCAGATCTGGTGCTGGTGCCGGTTTCTGTCAGTCAGGCTGACGTTTGGGCGACCCACGATCTTTTGGATTTGGCGGACCGGGCCGAAAAGCCAACGTATATTGTGATGAACCGCACCCGGGTTGGCACCCGGGTCGGCGAACAGGTTGCCAAATCGGTTGGGGAGCTTGACGCCAAGCAGTTTCAGTCCTCCTTGGCAAACCGAGTGATCTATGCCGAAGCGCTGGGGTGCGGTCTTGGTGTGATGGAGACCCAGAAATCCGGCGCGGCCTCGGATGAAGTCCGTGCGCTCGCTCGGGAGGTGTTTTCGGTTTTGCAGGCGTAGATCTGGGGTGTTTGGCGGCCTTTCCACGTGGCGCCATGGTGTGCCTATGGCAGCTGTCACACGGCGGGTTGGCCCCGATTGCAGCGAGGTCGTGGACGGCGAGAGCTTTCAGACTGGCCAGCACTGCGGGCTGTAAAATCCAGCCGGTGTCCTCGATATCTTGCAACATCGGACGCACCCCTTTGAAGGCAGGCGCGGCCATCAAGCGGTCGAGCACGTCGGGGCATGTAGCGTCTGTCAGATCAACTCAACCGACCACGCCTTTGATAAACGGCGTGTCTTTGGCCAAGCCAAGAAGGAATTCCGTTTCCGCCACAGTGGCTGCCGCCTGGACCACGACCGACCCCGCAACCCCGTGCTGCTCAAGCAACGGGGACATGCTGGCAGGCAGGAAATCGTGGCGAATATCAGCGACGTCCTGTGTCATCCAATCATAGTCGCCCCGCGCGATTTGCCAAAAATGCTGGTGGGCGTCGATTTTAGGCGGATTGGACATAAGCCGTTCCCGAGACGACGTGGTTGACTTGCTATGTTTTCTATAATTAAAAACACCCCAACGTAAAGCACTGAGTTCACTTTGCGCCCATCAAAGGACATCCCATGCAAGCCACGCCCATTCTTCAGTTCGGCACGAGCCGGTTTTTGCAAGCGCACGCTGATCTTTTCGTCTCACAGGCTATGGAAGACGGGCAAGACGTCGGCCCGATCACGGTCGTGCAAAGCTCTGGCGACCCGAGCCGGGCGGCGCGTTTGGCCGCTTTGGTTGGGTCTTACCCGGTGCGTATCGAAGGCCTTGTCGATGGCAAACGGGTGCAGGAAACCTTGGAGGTGAAAAGCGTTGCGCGGACACTCTCAACCGGATCCGACTGGGGGAAGGTTGCAAAAATCTTCATGCAAGAGGCACAGATTATTCTATCGAACACGGGCGACGCCGGGTATGCGCCGCAAGCTTGCGATGGCGAACCGATCTTTAATCAGGCGATGTCCTATCCCGCCAAGCTGACCCATCTTTTGCGCCTGCGGTTCGCCGCTGGTGCGGCCCCCATCCAGATTATGCCGATGGAATTGATTGCCAATAACGGTGCGGTGCTGAAAGCGCGGGTGATGACGTTGGCACAGGATGATGCGCCTGACTTTCGCACCTATCTCGACCGTGATGTAACCTGGGTGAATTCCTTGGTGGATCGGATCGTATCGCAACCGCTCGACCCCGCTGGCGCCGTGGCTGAACCCTACGCGCTGTGGGCGATTGAGGATCAACCCGGTCTTATTCTGCCGTGTCGTCATCCCGCCGTGAAAATCGTGCCGTCTCTAGCCGAGATTGAGGCGCTCAAATTGTTTGTCCTGAACCTTGGGCACACGGTGCTTGCGGACCGGTGGCGTCGCAAGACCGGTGGCGATGATGTGCTTGTGCGGCATCTCGTGGATGATGCCGATGAGGTTGCAACGCTTCTCGAGGTTCTCACAAATGAGGTGCGCCCGGCGCTTGTCGCCGCAAACCTGGCCGAGACATTCGACGCCTATGTCGTCACAACCCTCGAGCGGTTTTCCAATCCGTTCCTCGACCACCGGATCGCTGATATTGCGCAAAACCATGCCCAAAAAGTCGCGCGCAGGGTCGAAGCGATGTTGGACTGGGCCACGACCCAAGGGGATCTTTCACCAAAGCCCATCCTATCCGCGATTGTCGCACAGAATAAGGGCCGCACCTGATGGCCATCGCTACAAAGCGGGTCGGGGCAACCGATGTTTCTGTCAGGTCCTTGGCGTTTGGCGGTGCCAGCCTTGGCAACCTCGGCGGTGTCGTGCGCGACGAGGATGCCACGGCTGTGATGCAACACGCTTGGGCTGCGGGCATCCGGTATTTTGACACCGCCCCGCAGTATGGCCGCGGGCTGTCCGAGCAACGGATCGGCGCATTTTTACAAACCAAACCGCCGCTTGTTCCGTGCTGCTTGGCACCGGAAAAGTCAGCTCACTCGCGCGCAATCTTGCAGCGGCGCACAGGGAGCTTTCCACACAGGCACGCCGGTTCGTGACAGCTTAGGAGGCGTGGCTGTTGAGCCGGAGAGAGGTCAGCAGCGTCTGCTTTGACGTGGCAAGGTGGCGTTTGGCTGCGGCCTCGGCCCGGCCAAGATCGCGGCTGCGCAGGGCATCAATGTAAACCAGATGCTCACTGATCGCGTTCTCGTTGCGGACACGTTCATCCGATTTGTTCCACTGATAGTGATAGTGGAACACCAACGAGATGATCTTCTGGAACTCTTTCACAAACCGATTGGTCACCACATTGTTGAGAGTTGTGTGAAAAACCTCATCCAATTGCGAGAAATCGTGAAAGTCCTGATCAATCCGCTCAAGCAGATCACGGTGATCGCGCTCAAGCTGATCAAGGCGGGCCCAGATCGCATGGGTCTCTGGCAGTGTGACGATGTGGCCAACGGAATTAAGCTCGAGCATCGTGCGGAAATCTGACAGTTCGACCGCGTAATCACGGGTGAACCCATGCAGCACCCACCCCCCCTTTGGACGGCGGACGACGATGCCAAACCGGCTGAGGGATGACAAGAATTCCTGCAGGGTGTGGGTCGCGACGGAAAACTCCTTGGCCAATTGTGCGACGTTCAAAGTGGTGCCGGGGGGCACGTCCATACGCAGCACCCAATCAAGGAACCGCCCTTCCAATTCCTCAATGTTGAGCAGGACCGGTGGCGCTGCAACGCGATCCTTCTGGGTCGAGCGCCGCCTGACAACTTTTTCGCGACCTTGAAGCGCGATCATCCCCTGTTCATCCAGCTCGGCCAAGACCCTGCGCACCACGGTCCGGCTGACTCCAAGGCGCGACGCCAGCACATTTTCCGACGGCAAATGCGCGCCGATTTCCATTTCGTCACAGATGGTTAGCATCTCGGTATGCGCTTCGACAAAGCGGGTGTTTGTACGGGCCATTGGGCCTCCAGGTCCTGACTGCAACGCCCCCATCATAGCTGTCTTTTCCGGGATGTTCAAAAAAATTAAAAACATTTGACGGCGAAATTTCGGCGTCGTACGGTTTATTATTATTAAAGACATTCGAAGCCCAAGTGGCCCAGACTGTCACAGGAGGAAGACCAAATGGCGGCCAACGACGGCACATCAAAACTCGGCTTTTTGCCCACAGGGTCAACGCTGCACAAAATCTCGGCTTTGCTGACGCTGATCCTTTTGATCCTAGTGTTTTCGTTTACCAGCCCTGCCTTTCTGAGTGTGAACAATGGCCTGACTGTCTTGCTGCAAACATCGGTGATCGGCTTGCTGGCGATTGGGATGACCATGGTGATCATCACCGGTGGCATCGATCTGAGTGTCGGGTCCGTTCTCGCGTTGGCTGGGGTGGTCACCGGGTTGATCATCAAGGCGGGCCTGCCTGTCCTGCCGGCGATGGCGCTTGGTATCCTGGCCGGGGCGGCCTGCGGGTTCGTCAACGGGCTGGTCATAACAAAAATGCGGATCACCCCATTTGTGGCGACGCTCGGCATGATGATGATCGCGCGCGGACTTGCGTTGCAATTGACAGGTGCCGCCCCGATCAGCCGTCTTGGCGAAGCTTTCGGCACGCTGGGCAATGGCGCGTTCTTCCGTGTCGTCGAGATGCAGGCCAATGGGTTTCCCAAGGTGATCTTTGCGGGCATCCCCTACCCTGCGGTGCTCTTGGTGATCATGGCGATCCTGGGCGCGTTCCTGCTTCAAAAGCGTCAGATCGGCCGCCACATCTTTTCCGTGGGCTCCAACGAGGAAGCCGCGCGCCTATCCGGCGTCAATGTCGAGCGCACAAAGATCTGGGCCTACACCGCGTCAGGTGCGCTGGCCGGGCTTGCGGGCATGGTTTTGATGTCTCGACTTGTCACCGTGCAGCCAAACGAAGGTGTCATGTACGAGCTGGATGCCATCGCGGCCTCTGTCATCGGCGGCGCGTCCCTGATGGGCGGAGTCGGCAGCATTTCCGGCAGCATGATCGGATCATTTATCATCGGCGTTCTGCGCAATGGCCTGAATATGGCGGGCACCTCAGCCTTCATTCAGCAAATCATTATCGGGATCGTCGTGATCGGAGCGGTCTACATCGATCAGTTCCGCAACAAGAAATAATCACCACCAATCAAAATCTTCAAAGGGAGGAAACCATGAAGAAACTTCTGACAACAGCCCTCGTTACGGGCGTTCTTGCAACCGCAGCCTCCGTTGCGTCCGCAGGCGAAATCGCGGTGATCGTCAAAACCACGAACTCCAGTTTCTGGCAGAACGTAAACAAGGGGGCGACCGCAGCAATTGCAAACCACTCCGAGCACACAATGACCTTCAACGGTCCTGCCTCTGAATCTGCCATCGCTGATCAGGTTGCATTGGTCGAAAACGCGATCAACCGTGGCGTGGCTGCTATCGTCCTTGCCCCCTCCGACCCTGAAGCCTTGGCACCTGTCGTCAAGCGTGCGTATGAATCCGGCATTCCCGTCGCGATCATCGACAGTGGCCTGACCGAAGGCAGCGAACAGTACTTCCAGGCGTTCCTATCCACAGACAACTGTGCCGCCGGTCAGCAAGCCGCTCAACTGATGATCGACAGCGCTGGCAGCACAGGCAAGGTTGCTGTGATGTCCTACGTTGCGGGTGTGGGGTCCGAGATTGGCCGCGTTGGTTGTTTTGTCGACTACATCGGCGAAAACTCTGACATCGAAATCGTTGGGCCGCTGTATTCCCAGTCACAAATGGCGACTGCGTTGAACCAGACCACCGATCTTTTGGCGGCGAACGGCGATCTTGTGGGCATCTTTGGTGCGAACGAGCCAACAGCCATCGGCATGGGCCGCGCGATCGAACAGGCGGGCAAAGCGGGTCAGTTGATTGCGATCGGCTTTGACGGCAACGCGGACCTGCAAGACATGGTCAAAAGCGGCACACTTCTGGCAACGGCGGTTCAAGGCTCGTTCCAGATGGGGGAGTTGGGCGTAAATGCCGTGGCCGACATCCTGTCGGGTGCTTTGGTCAGTGATGTCATCGATACCGGTGTTGTCATGGTCACAAAGGAAAACATCGAAACCCCCGTGGCGCAAAACGTTCTTTACTGAGTGCGCAAGGGTCGGCGCGCTGGTGTGCGTCGGCCCAACTCTTCTCGAATAGGATTTCAGATGTTGGACACAGTCTCTCACGATACCCCCCTGATCCAGATGATGAATATCGATAAGCAGTTTGGCGGCGTTCACGCTGTGCAAGGCGTCTCTGTTGATCTCAAACCCGGCGAAGTCGTGGGCGTTCTCGGCCATAACGGGGCCGGTAAATCCTGCCTGATGCGTATGCTGTCGGGGGCCATGACGCTAAGCGGTGGCCAGATCAACGTCAACGGCGCGCGGGTTGACCTGAAATCACCGCAAGACGCCAAGTCCTACGGGATCGAGACGATCTATCAAACCTTGGCGCTGGCCAACCATCTGGATGCCTCGGCCAATCTGTTTCTCGGCCGCGAGCTCAAGACCCGGTTTGGCAACCTCGATGAAGCGCGCATGTATTGCGAGACCAAGGAAGCCTTGCGCCAACTCAACCCGAATTTTACCAACCTCAAAGACCCGGTTTCAAAGCTGTCGGGGGGCCAAAGGCAGGTTATCGCGATTGCGCGTGCGATCTATTTTCAGGCGAAAGTCCTGATCATGGACGAGCCGACAGCGGCGCTTGGCCCATCCGAGACCGCAATGGTGGCCGATCTGACACTCCGCTTAAAGAACGAAGGCATCGGAATTTTTCTGATCAGCCACGACATGCATGACGTCTTTGACCTATGCGATCGTGTGGTTGTGATGAACAAAGGCCGCAACGTTGGCGCGTTCAACATCGCAGACGTGAACAAAGACGATATCCTTAGCCTGATCATCAAGGGCACCCTGCCCGACGATTGGACACCGCGCGGAGACACCGCATGAGCCGCCTGACAATGCGCGCCGGTGTCGTGGTCGAACCGGGCACCTTTGACGTGCAAGACCGCCCTGTCATCACCACGGTTCCCGATGGTTGGGTCTTGATCGACATTTGCGCCGTGGGTCTTTGTGGCACTGATTATCATATTTTTGCGGGCAAACATCCGTTCCTTAAGTATCCGCGCGTGATTGGCCATGAGCTCAGCGGTCGCGTGGCGAAGGACGGCAACGGCTGGTCTGCCGGCGATCTTGTGGTTGTGAACCCGTATCTGTCGTGCGGCGGGTGCCGGGCCTGTAAACGCGGGAAACCGAACTGTTGCGCGAACATCGAGGTTCTTGGCGTGCACCGGGATGGCGGTCTTGTCCCGCAACTGGCCGTGCCCGCGCAAAATCTCTATGCGGCCGATGGGCTGACCCCGTTGCAAGCGGCCATGGTCGAATTCCTGGCGATTGGCGCACATGCTGTGCGGCGTTCCGACGTTGCCACGGATGATACTGTGCTGGTCGCGGGTGTGGGGCCGATTGGGATCGGGGCCGCGCTTTTCGCAGGGCTAAAGGGCGCGCATGTCACATTGCTTGACCTCAGCCCGGAACGGCTCGCGATGGCGAACGACAGGTTTGGTTTTGATCGCGGACATACCAGCATTGAGGCCGCCATCTCTGCCAGCGACGGCGAGGGGTACGACGTGATTTTTGACGCAACCGGTCATGGCGGCGCGATTGAGGCGGGGTTTCCTGCGGTGGCCCATGGTGGCACTTACGTTTTGGTGAGCGTGGTCAAAGATGACATCACGTTTAATGACCCAGAGTTCCACAAACGCGAGATGCGCCTGATCGGGAGCCGCAATGCGCTTAAGGTTGATTTTGATTGGGTCATGTCGGCGTTCCGGGACAAGCTGATTGATGCAGACGCCCTTTGCTCCAACGTCTTGTCGCTTGATGATCTCGCCACCGCATTCGGTGCCTTGGCTGCGGATCGGGCCGGTCTGATTAAAGCGATTGTGCAATTGCAGGATTGAGACCGCTGCGGCCCAAACAGGGCCCCCGAACACCTTTGCCAAGGTCGCCCCCCGCTACGGCCAAGTGATCGGCAGAGCGGATCACGGCATTCCCGCCGGTTCCGACCTGCCTGTCGCAGACCAGCCATCTGCGGATATGGCAGCGGTTCGGGCAGACGGCAAAGCCCTGCGCCGCGAAGAATACCTCGGCGTTAGAGCAGCCCCGCAAACGCGCCAGGCTTCGGTCGTTTTGTGATTGTTTTCAAAGTGGTGCGGGTGAAGGGACTCGAACCCCCACGCCATAGGCGCCAGAACCTAAATCTGGTGCGTCTACCAATTCCGCCACACCCGCACATTTGCGCGATTGCGGCCGATTGGCCGCCCACGCCCGCCGGTCTCTAGCAAAGGTCGAAACCGGATGCGAGCACAAACCGCATCGCAGGGGGGCAGAAAACGCAGGACATTTACGAGATGTTGATATATTCTGTGAAAAAAACGAGCAGTAATCACAGGTACGCCCATGAAACCGAAAACGGTCGGGCGCGCAGCGGAACAATTCCAGCACTCCGGTTTGGCACCGGATGGCGTGCGCGCAGAATATGAACTCGATGGATATGACCTCAACGGTCTCTTGCCGGGCACCCGGCTTTTGACGCTTGAGGGCGAAATGCCCGCCGAATACCTCTCGCCCGGTGATCGGATCATCACGCGCGATGTCGGCATGGCCGTGCTGCGCGATGTGCGTGTGATCGAGGCTTGGGGCGAAGTGGTGCGGGTCAAGGCCGGTTCCTTGGGCCACACGCGCCCGGAGGAGGATATGACCCTGCCCGCCACCCAACGCGTGTTGATCCGGGATTGGCGGGCCGAAGCGCTGTTTGGCATGAAATCGGCGCTGGTGCCGGTGGCACGGTTGGTGGATGGCCAATTTGTCAGCCGGGGCCCGCGCGAAAAGCTGCGCCTGGTGCAGCTGCGGTTTGACGCGCCCCATATCCTTTATGCCGACGGGCTTGAGGTGGAAAGCAGCGGCGCGATGGCCAAGGCCAGCTAAGGCCCGAGGTCGCGCAGCACCTGCGGCAATACCTCTGGCAGATCCTCGGCGATCAGGCCGGGGCCAAATTTGCGGGCGCATTCGACGTGCGTCCATGTTGCGATCTTTGCCGCCTGCATCGGAGCCACGCCGCGCGCCAGCAATCCGGTGATGAACCCGGCCAGCACATCGCCCGAGCCTGCGGTGGCGAGCCAGGGGGCCGCGCGGTCATAAACGGCGGCGTGCACCGAACACCGCCCCGAGGGATCGGCCATCACCGTGGCCGGCCCTTTAAGCAGCACCACACAGCCCGCCCGCGCCGCCGCGTCGCGCACCGCATCCGCCTTGGAATAGGCCGGGCCGCGCGTTGGAGCAGCGCCGAGGTGTGCGGCGATGTCGGGAAACAGTCGGGCAAATTCGCCGCCATGCGGGGTAAGCACACAGAGGCCGTGAAGCATGGTGAACAGCGTGGCGGGATCGTCCTCGAAGGCCGACAGCGCGTCGGCGTCGAGCACCGTTGGCCGGGGTTTCGCCCCGCCACACGCCAGCGCCACGGGCACCAATTCGCGCGCCCGCTCAAGCCCCAGTCCGGGCCCGAGACAGAGCGCATTGATCCGCGCATCCTCCAGAACGCGGGCCAGCCCCGCGCCATCCTCGACCCGCTGCAACATCAGCGCGGTGATCTGGCTTGCCACCTCGATCTGCGCCGATCCCGGCACGCCCAGCGTCACCAGCCCGGCCCCGATCCGCAAAGCCCCCCGCGCCGCCAACCGCGCGGCCCCGGTTTTGCCAAAGCCGCCCGATACGACAAGCGCATGGCCATTGCTGAATTTGTGACCCGCCTGCTTGCTCAGCGCCGATGCCGATGGGCGAACCACCTGCTTGGCAACTTCCGCGTCGCGGGCGTGCCTTAACCCGATGTCCTTAACGACCACCTTACCGCAGGTCGACGGCCCGTCGTGCACGACATGGCCCAGCTTGAGCGCATGGAAACTCACCGTCAGGTCGCAGGTCACACACGCGGCTTCGAGGCGGTCGGGCAACCCGGACAATTCCTCCGGCACCAGCACCCGCCCGCTGTCAGCGCACAAACCACTTGGCACGTCGACCGAAACCAAAAGCGGCGTCCTGTCCGGCCTTTCTCCCACAGGGATATCCGCCCCCAGCCCTCGGCTGTTTTGGAGATCGAGAAGCAACAGCCCGAGATCGCGCAAGGGCCGCGTCAGCCCGGTGCCAAACAGCGCATCCACGATCACGGTCGCACCCCGCATGGGGCCAAGCTGCGCAGGCAACGGCAGAACCGCGCCGATCTCACGCCACCGCTGGTAATTTGTGCGGGCATCCGGCGGCAGCCTTTCGGGATCACCCAAAAGAAACGCCGCAACCTCCCAGCCGCGCGCGTGCAACCGGCGGGCGATGACAAAGCCGTCGCCGCCATTGTTGCCCGGTCCACAGAGCACAACGGCCCGATGCCCGCCCTGCCCCAACGCAGGCCATTCCTCAAACACCGCCTCAACCACGCCCGCCCCGGCACGCTCCATCAGCGCGCACCCGGTGACATCGCCGCTGTTAATCGCGGCCTGCTCAATCGCCCGCATCTGTGCTCCGGTCAGCAATTCGCTCATTTCTGCGCTCCCGATTCAATTCCGCTTGCATTTTGTGCAAATCGCCCGTTTTTTAAGCGCACGCATTTTGGCGATGCTCAATTTGTCACCTCCGGAACCCTACTCAATTGTAGCCCCGGAAGAGAAGTGATCTGACCGGCCCAACACGTCACGCGAGGAGGCACCACATGAAAAAGATCGAGGCAATCATCAAGCCATTTAAGCTCGATGAAGTCAAAGAAGCGCTGCAGGATGTCGGCGTACAGGGCCTCAGCGTCGTCGAGGTAAAGGGCTTTGGCCGTCAGAAAGGCCATACCGAGCTTTACCGCGGTGCCGAATATGTGGTGGATTTTCTGCCCAAGGTTAAAATTGAAGTCGTGCTGGACGACGATCAGGTTGACGGAGCCATCGAGGCCATCGTAGAGGCGGCCAAGACCGACAAGATCGGTGATGGCAAGATTTTCGTCAGCACGGTTGAACAGGCCATCCGTATTCGGACCGGCGAAACCGGCTCCGACGCGCTGTAAGGCGGATCGCGCCCCGGACCTGCTCCGGGGTCTCCTCCTGCGGCCTACACCATGAGGTCTCGGATCGCATCCGGGACAGCGTACACCCAAGTAGAACCAATCAAGGGAATTTAGACATGAGCGCAAAAGATCTGCTCAAGCTGATCAAAGATGAAGACGTGGCTTACGTTGACATCCGTTTCACCGACCCGCGCGGCAAGCTGCAGCACGTGACCGTCATCGAAAGCGAAGTTGACGAGGATTTCCTCGAAGACGGCATGATGTTCGATGGTTCGTCCATTGCCGGCTGGAAGTCGATCGAAGCTTCGGACATGAAGCTGATGCCCGACTGCGACAGCGCCTATATCGACCCGTTCTATGCCGAGAAAACTGTCTGCGTGCATTGCTCGGTTGTCGAGCCCGACACCAACGAGCCTTACAACCGCGACCCGCGCGGCACCGCCGAGAAGGCCGAAGCCTACCTCAAGTCGAGCGGCATTGGTGACACCTCGTTCTGGGGTCCGGAAGCAGAATTCTTCCTGTTCGACGATGTTCGTTTCTCGAACACCATCAACAAGGTATCCTACGAAGTCGACGCGCTTGACGCCTCGTGGAACACCGACACCGAATACGAAATGGGCAACACCGGCCACCGTCCGGGCCTTAAGGGCGGCTATTTCCCGGTCAACCCGACCGACGATGGCCAGGACATCCGTTCGGAAATGCTCTCGACCATGAAGCGCCTCGGCATGAAGGTCGACAAGCACCACCACGAAGTGGCTTCCTGTCAGCACGAGCTGGGCCTGATTTTCGGCACGCTGACCAAACAGGCCGACGAGCTGCAGAAATACAAATACGTCGTGCACAACGTCGCACAGGCGTATGGCAAGACGGCGACGTTCATGCCCAAGCCGATCTATGGCGACAACGGCACCGGCATGCACTGCAACATGTCGATCTGGAAAGACGGCAAGCCGCTGTTTGCGGGCGACAAATACGCCGACCTCAGCAACGAAGCGCTGTGGTTCATCGGTGGTATCCTGAAGCACGCCAAAACGCTGAATGCCTTCACCAACCCGTCGACCAACAGCTACAAACGCCTGATCCCGGGCTTTGAAGCACCGGTTCTGCGCGCCTATTCGGCCTCCAACCGGTCGGGTTGCGTTCGTATTCCGTGGACAGACTCGCCCAAAGCCAAGCGCGTCGAAGCGCGTTTCCCCGATCCTTCGGCGAACCCCTACCTGTGCTTTGCGGCGCTGCTGATGGCTGGCCTTGATGGTATCACCAACAAGATCAACCCCGGCGAGGCGATGGACAAGAACCTCTATGACCTGCCGCCCGAAGAGCTGGAAGGTATCCCGACTGTCTGTGGTTCGCTGCGCGAAGCCGTAGAGTGTCTGGCGGCCGATCACGACTTCCTGCTGGCCGGTGACGTGTTCACCAAAGACCAGATCGACGGCTATATCGAGCTGAAGATGGAAGAGATCGAACTGTACGAACACACGCCGCACCCGGTTGAGTTCGGCATGTACTACAGCTGCTGATTGCGGCACATTCTGAAAATCAGAGAGGGCGTCCTTCGGGGCGCCCTTTTGTGTTGGACCACTGCGGATTTTACGTGGATGGTTCGGCCTAGTCGGGCACCTCGCGGTTACGGGTGACACGCAAACGGTGTTCGGCACTTGGGAGGCAATACAATGGCGTTACTGAAGATCCTGCATTTCTGGGCCCTGGCCGCTGGCTTGGGCTTTAGCCTTGCCGGGCTGGTGATGATGGCGATGTCCAAAGGTGCGGCCCCCGAGGCGGGCGCCGTGGTGATGAAAACGCGCGCGCGGTTGGCGCAACTCTCGGGTGCGGCGATTGTCGTGCTTTGGATCACGGGCCTCTGGATGTGGCTGACGGTTTACAGCGGCGCGATGGGTCAATGGCTGGCGTTCAAGCTACTTTGCGTGCTCGCGCTGACCTGTGTGTCGGCCTATATGAACTTTGTGATCTATCGCGCGGCGCGTGGTGGCCCCCGGCCCGTTCCGGCGCGGATGGCGTATTTGGCCAAGGTGGCGGCGGGGCTTGCCGCGCTTATCGTGGTGCTGGCGGTTCTGGCCTTCAGGGGGTAAATTCCGCCCGGAAAATTCTGGACGGATCGCGCCTGCGGGCTAAACTGTACCCCAATGACCAAAATAACAGGGACATTCCAATGCGCCGTTTAACCATCATTTTGTCAGCCATTATCGGCCTGTCCGCGCCTGCCGTTCAGGCCGCGCAATGCATCACCTCCAAAGGGGCCTTTAACGGCTACAAGGGGCAATTGGCGCAGGACGCGCAGCGCAGTGGCGTCGGCCAACGTGGCCTGAGCGCGCTGCAATCGGCCTCGCTGTCCGGCATCACATGGCGGTTCGAATCGAACCCCTCGAGCCAGAGCGGCACCCTGCAAGGCGACCCGGCGAAGTTCCTCGCCAAACGCTCGGGCAGCTCGGCGGGGGCGTTCATTTCGCGCACCAAGCAAAAGATCGCGGCCAACCCCAACACCTTCTCCTCAATCGAGCGCGCCTATGGCGTGCCCGCTGGCATCCTCGCCACGATCTGGGGGCTGGAGACAAGCTGGGGCGGATACCTTGGGCAAACGCCGATTGTTGGCGGTGCGGTCACTTTGGCCTCGTATTGCCGCCGCCACCCGCGGTTTGAAGAGCATGCGATTGCCGCCCTGAGCCTGGTGGATCGCGGCATTATCCCGGCCACCAAACAAGGCGGCCCCTCGGGCGAGCTTGGCCATATGCAGTTTCTTGCGGGCAACTGGATCAAGTACGGTGTTGATGGCAACGGCGATGGCCGCGCCGACCCGTATAACGCCACCGATGCGCTGGCCTCGGCGGCCAATATGCTCAAACGCAACGGCTGGAAGGCGGGGCAGCCCTTTGGCCCCGGCACGCGCAACTTCAAAGTGCTTTCGGCGTGGAACGACAGCGGCAACTACCAGCGCGCCATCGCCTATTCGGCAGAACGCGTGAAGTAACCGCAGCAAGCGACTGTTTGACAACAAAAAAGCCCGGAGCGTGATCAGCGTTCCGGGCTTTTTCAATTCTGCAGAAAGCGTTAGAAGCGGCGCAACGCCAGCACCGCGTTCAATCCACCAAAGGCAAAGGCGTTTGACAGCGCCACATCGACCTTGGCCTCGCGCGCCACATTCGGCACCACGTCAAGCGCGCATTCGGGATCGGGCTCTTCATAGCCGATGGTCGGTGCAATCACCCCGTCGCGCAGCGCCATAATACAGGCCAAAAGCTCGACCGCGCCGGTGCCGCCAATTAGATGGCCGTGCATCGACTTGGTTGACGAAATCATCAGCTTGTCAGCATGGGCACCAAAAACATCCGCAACCGCGGCGCTTTCAGTCTTGTCATTGGCGGCGGTGCCGGTGCCGTGGGCGTTGATATAGCCCACCTCTTCGGGATTGATCCGCGCGTCTTGCATTGCGCCGCGAATGGCGCGCGCCGCACCGCTTTTGGACGGCATCACAATGTCCGAAGCATCGGAGGACATCGCAAATCCCATCATCTCGGCGAGGATCTCTGCGCCGCGCGCCTTGGCGTGCTCGTATTCCTCGAACACAAAGATCGCCGCGCCTTCGCCCTGTACCATGCCATTGCGATTGGCGGAAAACGGGCGGCAGGCGTCCTTGGACATCACGCGAAGCCCTTCCCACGCCTTGACCCCGCCGAAGCACAGCATCGCCTCAGAGCCGCCCGTGACCATCACCGGCGCCATGCCGCCGTGGACCATCTGGAACGCCTGGCTCATCGCGTGGTTGGAGGAGGCGCAGGCGGTCGAAACGGTAAAGGACGGGCCGCGCAGGTTGAACTCCATCGAGACATGGCTGGCGGCGGCGTTGTTCATCAGCTTGGGCACAACAAAGGGATGCACCCGGTTCTTGCCCTCTTCATAGACCGACCGGTAATTCTCATCGAGGGTGTTCATCCCGCCGCCGGAATTGCCAAGAATAACGCCGGATCGCGCCGAAAGCTCATCGGAAAAGGTAAGCCCCGATTGCGCCAGCGCCTCGCGTGCGGCCAGCACGGCGAACTGGGTGAACCGGTCATACAGCGCGAGCTGCTGGCGGTTGAACGCGGTTTCGGAGCTGAACCCCCGCACCTGCCCGCCGATCTTGATCGACAGCCGGTCAACATCGGGAATATCGAGCGGGCCAATGCCGCAACGGCCTTCGCGCATCGCCTCAAGCGTATCAGCAACATTGTGGCCCAGCGCGTTAATGGTGCCAGCGCCGGTGATCACTACCCGTTTCATGGCTCCTGCTCCGCTGTTTTCCTGGTTTCGGGCCTAGCCCTTTTGCTCTTTGATCAGCCGTTCGATCCCGGCCACAATCGAGCCTACGGTGGTAATATCGAAATCGCTTTCCGAGGGCTCGTTGGCATTGAACGGGATCGCGATATCAAAGGCTTCTTCGATGGCGAAAATGCTTTCAACCAGCCCGAGGCTGTCGATCCCGAGATCGTCTAGCGTGCTGTCCATGGTGACATCTTCGGTCTCCAGAACGGCCTGTTCCGCGATGATCGCGACCACCTTGTTACTGACGTCCATTGGCCTGTCTCCGCCTCTGTCTGCGCTGCCCGAGGATTAGTCGCTCCCGGTCAGCTTGGAAACCGCTTTTTTAAGCTCGGTGATATCGCGCAACAGCCGTGGCAAGCGGCGCACAGACTTATAGCTTTCAAGCTGTGTCTCCATCTTGGTGGCAGGATAGCCAAGAAGGACGCGCCCGGTGGGCACGTTCGACATGATCTTGGTGCCGCCGCCGGAAATCACGTTGTCGCCGATAAAGATATTGTCGCTGATCCCGGTTTGGCCGCCAAAGACGCAGTTGTTGCCGATCTTGACCGATCCGGCAATGCCGGTTTGGCCGCACAGCAGGCAATCGTTGCCAACCTCGCAATTGTGGCCGATGTGCACGAGGTTATCGATCTTGGTGCCGTTGCCGACAGTGGTGTCGCGGATGGTGCCCCGGTCGATGCAGGCGTTGGCTCCGATCTCGACGTCATCGCCAATGGTCACACCGCCAAGCGAGTGGATGCGCGCCCAGGATTGCGCCGCCGCGCCGCCCTGATCGCCCAGAGTTTCGCGCGCCCGTTCGACGCCGCTTTGCTCGGGCGTCACAAAAGAGAAGCCGTCGGCCCCGACCTTGGCACCGGGCTGCGCAATGAAGCGCGCGCCGATGCGGATGCCGTGGCACAGAACGACCTGTTCGCGCAGAAAGGCGTTTTCGCCAAGATGTACATCCGCGCCGATGAAACACTGTGGCCCGATCACCGATCCCGCCCCGATCACCGCGCGCGGTCCAATCACCGTGCCCGGCCCAACGCTGACGTTGTCGCCAATCTTTGCTGTGGGGTCGATCACCGCCGCCGGGTGGAGGCCCGCGCCATACTCTGGCCCGCGGTCCATCATCGCCGACAGGCCGCCCATGACAAACCTTGGGCGGGACGCAAAGATTGCGGCCTCAAGCCCCATCGCCTGCCAATCCGCGCCGGCCCAAAGGATCGCGGCACGCGCGCCGCCCTTAGACAGGGTTTCAGCGTACTCCGGCTTCATCGCCAGCGCCAAATGGTTTGGGCCCGCATCCGCAGGCTCGCGCAGCCCGTCGACAGAAATGTCAGTGGCGCCCGCTGCCTCGCAGCCGAGCGCCACCGCTATGTCATTCACCGTATGGCTCATGGTCTGCGCCTCGCTATCTTTGCGAGGCTGTTTTTATCCCTGAACCTCGCTCAGCGCCACCCCTGCGTTGCGCAACGCATCGTAAACCCGGGCATCCCGGCCATAGATGTCGTCGCGGTAATTCAGGCGGCCCTTCGCATCGGTATAAGCCGTGCGATAGATCAGGTGCACCTGGATCGGCTGTTCAAGATTGACCCGCGTGTTCTGGCCGCTTTGCAGACGCGACTGGAAGAAGTTCACCGGATCGTCGGTTTGCTTCGACAGCAGCTCGTAGGCGAAGTCGAACGGATCGTTCAGCCGCACACAACCATGCGAAAACGCCCGCACGTCGCGCGAGAACAGGCTCTTGGCCGGGGTATCGTGCAGATAGATGTTGTTCACATTGGGGAACATGAACTTCACCAGCCCCAGCGCATTGCGGTTCGACGGAGCCTGACGCAGGTAATACGGGAAGTTCTTGCCAGTATAGCGCGAGAAGTTCACCGCCGAGCGCGGCACAATGCGGCCCCGGCTGTCGATCACATCAAGATGGCTGACCGCATAGGGGTTGCTCCGCATCGCCGGCAGATATTCCTCTGCCGTGATCGAACGCGGGACATTCCAGTACGGGTTGATCTCCATATATTCCATGACGTCGGAAAACTCGGGCGTTTCCCGGTCGAGGGTGTTCTTGCCCACCACGGCGCGGGTTTCAAAAGTAACCTTGCCGTTGTCGATGATCTGCGCGCGGAAATCCGGCAGGTTCACCAGAACATGCCGATCACCGCGGGGCCGGTTGAGCCACCGCTCGCGCTCCATCGCCACCAGAACCGAGCGCAGCCGTTCGGAGGCCGACACATTGATTGCCTTCAGCGTAGAGCCCCCCGCGATACCATCCGAGGTCAGGCCCATATCAAGCTGGAACTGCTGTACGGCCTTCTCCATCGCGGCGTCATAGCTGCCGGTCGACGACCGCTCCAGATAGCCCATCGCAACAAGCCGGTTGCGCAGCGCCACCACCTGGGCACCGGATTGGCCCGGCTCAAGCGTGCCAGACTGCACCGCCCCGCCCCAGCCGCCCCGGTTGATCACATGCTCAAGATCAAGCTTGGCGCGCACGAGGCTGGTATATTCGCGCGTGGCTGGAATGATGCTGCGGAAAAACGCATCCGGGCTGCCGGCGCTGAAATCGCGCAGGTTGGCGATTGGGTCGCGCACCGGGACCTCACGCTTCATCGTTGACGAGATCTTTTTGGGATCAAGCACGCCGGTCTGCATGTGGCGCGTGAACAGCACGAAGATTTCGCTCAGCTCGACCTCGAGTTCGCCCAAGGCACGCTCGCCCCGAACCGAGGCCATCATGCGGCGCAGAACTTCGGGATCATAGTTGCGCGTCGGCAGGCCATAAAGGCTCGCGGTCGACACCGCATTAAGAAGCGCGGCGCGGCGCGCGCGGTGCATATCGCTGTCTCCGGTCCAGATCGGCTCGAACTGGTTCTCGCGGTAGAAGGCGGCGATGTCACGATTACCGGAGGCGGATTCGGCGACCGCCTGTTTAAAGGCTGTAACCTCGGCCAGAACCGGCTCGGGAAGCGCGAAAGTCGCCACCGTTGCCATGGCGATTCCGGCCAGCAGCCCTTTCATTCGGCCCATTTCGTGTGAATGCGTCATACCGTCCCTCCGGGCAGTGAATTTATAGCTATACATTAGTTAGTCCCGACTAGCCCTTTGTCTACTCACAATTTCTTAAGCTCCATAAGCTACCTTGACGCTTACCGGCATGAGGCCGGCGACATGGTAGACAAGGTTACGGTGTGCACAATCCTGCCAGCACACCCCAGATTTGAGCGAGTTTTTGCCCAATATCGAGTGCCCCAGGCAATCCTGGGAATCCGATGTTGGAGATAAAATGAGCATGTGGCATACAGACCACGCATCTGGGGATGAGATGGCAGGTTTCGCGTAACATCGCAGACCAAATTTAGAGAGCGACGGACAGGCGCAATACAACATGAAAAATCTTCGCGACAGCGGTATCTCGCGGCGTGGCCTTTTGGGCGCGTTTGCGGCAACACTCGTAACAGCAGCTCCAACCTTTACCAGTGCAGCAGGCTTCCTGCGCGGCGGTGGTGATATTCGGCGCATCAAGATGTATTCCGCCCGGACGGGCGAAAGACTCGACATGATCTATTGGGTCGAAGGTGAGTATATCAAAGATGCGGTGGAAGAGGTGCATAAATTCATGCGTGATTGGCGCACGAATGACGTAAAATATATCGATTTGCGTACAATCGATATCTTGGCGGCCTCGCACAACCTTCTCGATGTGGCAGAGCCGTACATGCTCCTCTCGGGCTACCGTAGCCCCAAAACCAACGCGATGCTCCGGTCTCGGTCGAGCGGCGTTGCCAAAAACTCTCTGCACCTGAAAGGTCAGGCCGCAGATGTAAGCCTTAAAGGTCGCTCCGTCGGCCAGATCGCAAAAGCGGGCGCAGCCTGCCGGGCTGGCGGCGTGGGCCGTTACTCAAGCTCGAACTTTGTGCATATGGATTGCGGCGCAGTGCGCAGCTGGGGCCGTTAAGCCCCACTCTATCCATCTCAGTCTTGCCGACGTCGTCCGCCAGCGGACGGCGTTTTTTTTTGCACGGTGCATCTGGGGAAGGATGACAAACGGGCAAACGGCTTCTGGCTTTCCTTGACATGACCTTGGCCATGCGGCGTGTTATCAGTTAACGCACCGGTGCCGGGAATGGTTCCGACTTTTTTGAACTATTTGTTTTTGAAGGACTCGAGCTTTGCCGCGCAAGCATCACACCCTGCCCCGTCCGACCATATTTGCCCTCTGCACCTTGGCTTTGGCCTGTCCCGCGTTGGCGCAAGACGCTGCCGAACCGCTGGACCAAGCGCTGGAAACCGCCAAAGCCACGTATGACTCGGGTGATTATGTCACCGCCCGCCGTCTGCTGCTGGCCCTGGCCGAACGCGGCGATGCCGGATCGCAGCTCGACATCGGTCTGTTGATGATCCAAGGCAAGGGCGGCCCGGTCGAACGGGACAACGGCGAAGACTGGATTGCCAAGGCCGCGGCGCAGGATCATCCGGTGGCAAACCGGATCATGGGGCAGATCGCTCTGGCCCAGCCGCAAGCCCCCGGCGCAGATGCTTCGGCCCGGCAATACCTGCGGCGCGCAACGGAACTCGACGATATTCCAGCGACTTACCTGCTCGGTGAGCTGCTCCTGAAAGGGCCGGACGCCGAGGAAGCGCTCGCGCTGATCACGCGGGCGGCCGAAGGCGGCCACACCGGGGCGCAATACCGCCTGTCCGAGCTGTTATCCCAAGGCAAATTCGCGCCCGTTGACCTTAATGCCGCCTTTGGTTGGCTCACCAAGGCCGCCGATGCTGGCCTGCCCGAAGCGCAATATCAATTGGCCCGCAGTTTCGACAGTGGCGCAATCAAGCCAGCCCAAGGCGACGGCACCGTTTTGGCGCTCGATTGGTATCGCCGCGCCGCCGAAAACGGCCATGTTCTGGCGCAGCGCACGATGGGCGTGCGCCATCTTGGCGGCGAAGGCGTCGCGCAAAACACGCAAGAGGCGATTCGCTGGCTGCGCAGCGCAGCGGAAAAAGGCGATGCAGGCGCGCAGTTCAACCTTGGTCTGATTTACGCCGACGGGATGGGCATCCCGTCCGACCCGGCGCAGGCCCTGCCCTATTTTATCGCCGCCTCTGATCGCGGGGTGCGCCAAGCCAGCTATCGCGCCGCCAAAATACTCGAAGAAGATCAAGGTGTTCCGATGGACATCAACCGCTCCTTCGCCCTGTACCTGCGCGCCAATGAACAGGGGTCGGACCGGGCCACCCAGCGCCTTGGGCAATTGGCGGCGGCCAACTTCCTTGGCGGACGCGCCGCGCCGCATGATGCGGTGCCTTGGGTGCTGTTTTCCGCCCGGCAAGGCGATGCCGAGGCGCTGCCTTGGCTGGAAAAACAGGCCGAGGGCGAAGTGCGACAGGCGATGCATGCGCTTGGGGCGTATTATTACGAGACACCCGAGGGGGCGAGTGGCCCGCGTGACGCAGAATTGGCCGTACAATGGTTTACCCGCGCCGCCGAGGCAGATTTGCCAGAATCGCAATTGGCGCTGGCGCGGATGATCTCGCTTGGTGTCGGCACCGACAACGATTATATCGCCGCGCACAAATGGTTTAACGTCGCGGCGGCGCGCGGTCTTTCCGAGGCGGCCCCCCTGCGCGATGCTCTGACCGATCTGATGACCCCGGATCAGGTGGCCGAAGCCCAGGAATTGGCGACCGCCTTTTTCGAGGCCATCCGCAATGCGCCCCCCCCGATCCGGACCGAGGGCGAATGATCTGCGCCGTCCGCGTGCTTGCCGTCGCTGTTGCGGCGGCGTCACTGACCCCGCCCGCCGCAACAGCGCAAGAGCTTGTGATGCCGACGCTGGAAAACCTGCATTCCTTTGCAGACAGCGGCCACCCCGAGGCACAAACGCGTCTGGGCAAAGCCTTGGCGCAAGGCGATGGGATGCTGCCCGACTACGCTGCAGCGGTGAAACTTTTCCGCCTGGCCGCCGAACAGGGCCATCCCGAGGCACAAAATCAGCTTGGCCGGCACCTCTCTGCCGGATTGGGCACAGCCCAGAATATCGAGGAGGCTCTTGTCTGGCTTGAACGCGCGGCGGGGCACGGCGATGCAAGCTATCAACTTGATTTTGCAGCCACTCTTGAGACTGCCAATCGGAGCCCAGAAGATTTGGTTCGCGCGTTCGAGACCTACCGCGCCGCGGCGGATCAGGGGCTAGTGGCCGCTGTCACCTCGCTCGCGTTGATGCATATGGAGGGTCTTGGCACCGACCAGAATTTCGCCGCAGCCAAACACCTGTTCGATCAGGCGGCCGAGGCCGGCGATGCGCGGGCGCTCAATAATCTGGGGTTGCTCTATGTGCGCGGCGATGGCGTGACGCAGGATTATGAACAAGCGGCGCAGTATTTTCAGGCCGCCGCCGATTTGGGCCAGCGGACCGCGATGGGCAACCTCGCTGTGATGTATGAAAACGGGTTTGGCGTCGCGCAAAGCGATGAGTTGCACGCCAAATGGCTGGCCGCCGCCCAGGCCGGAGCCTCGGCGTCTGATGTGCCGGGGGCCTTGTCCACCGATCCGTTCTTACCGCCGCTGCAACTGACCGAAGACCTGTTGGCCCAGACAGAGATACGCGCCCGGGGCGGTGATCCGGTTGCGCAATATTATCTGGCCCTCGCCTATCTTGGCTTGGAGGAGGCGACGCACGCAAATCAGGCGCGCGCGCGTTTCTGGTTTGAGCAGGCGGCGCAGCGCGGCCATGCCCCCTCGATGGCCAATATGGGGCAATATTACGCGCGCGGCCTGACCGTGCCGCAGGATTATTTGCGCGCCTATGCCTGGACATCGGCCGCGATTGCCGCCGGCGAAAAGCAACACGCCGAGATGTTGAATTGGCTGCTGGCGAAGATGCCAGAGCAACAGATCGCCGCCGCGCAAGCCTATGGTGCCACGATTTGGACGCCCGCGCCGGTGTTCAAAGCTTCGTCTCGCTAACCGTCACAGGGTTTCTGGCGTGGGCGCGGATACACACGGTTGCGCAAACCGGCCGCTTGGATCACGCTACGGGAATTAACTGATTTCATATGTGGCGCAGCCGCTCGCCGCCGGAGGGTCAAATGTTCAACGAAGCTATTGAAAACAAGTCGCGATTTTTTCTCGCGGCGCTGATCGTGCTGCTTCTGGCCTATCTGTTCTGGACGGGATCCCGCTATCCTGCGCTGGACGAAAAGGCGATGATGAGCGGTGCAATCCAGTTGGAAGATCCGATCGGATTCGAGGCCAAGATCCAACTTACGTCGGACATGGGTTTCGCCGAGCGGGTGGCCGTGTCGACGCTCAATTGGATCAACACCAACAAAAAGGGCATGATCTTTGGCCTGCTGTTTGCCGCCGCGCTGATGACGCTGATCGCCAGCCTGCGCCAACGGGCGTTTCGCTCGCCTTGGGCGAATTCGGTGCTGGGCATGTTTATCGGCGCGCCGCTGGGGGTTTGCGTGAACTGTGCCGCGCCGATTGCCCGTGGATTGAAGGCCAGCGGGCTTCGGGCCGAGACCACGCTATCGGCGATGATCGCCTCTCCGACGCTTAACATCGTGGTGCTGACGATGGCGTTTAGCCTGTTGCCCGCGTATATTGCGGGATTAAAAATAGGCCTCAGTCTGTTGATAATACTTGTGATTGTGCCACTGGTGGTGCGATGGGGACTGCCCGCGCCCAGCATTGCGCCGATCAACACGCCACCGACTGAATTCTTTCGTGCGCCTGAGATTGACGCAAACGAAAGCGTTCTCGGCTCTGGCCTCGCGGTGTTAAAAAGCTACGTCGCCAACCTTGTGTTCATCGTGAAATTGACGGTGCCGCTGATGTTTCTCGCTGGGTTTCTTGGCGCGCTTGCGGGCACGTTGTTGCCCCAAGATGTGTTGGGATCGCTGCCGTTCAGCCTCGGGATATTGGTGGTGGTGGCGGCCGTGGGCCTGTTTTTGCCGGTGCCTATCGCCTTTGATGTGGTGGTGACCGGCGCGCTGTTGTCGGCGGGCGCGAGCCATGGCTATGTCATGGCGCTGTTGTTCACGCTCGGGTCGTTCTCGATCTACAGTTACTTCATCGTGGCGCAGGCGTTTTCCTTTCGCATCGCCAATGCGATGGCCGCCTCGGTGTTGGTGTTGGGCGTGGCAAGCGGCGCAGCGGTAGAAAAATACCACAATTGGCAATCTGATCGCGCGCTCGACATCCTGCTTGGGGCCGTGCCGCAGATCGTGGCACCGGCCCATGCGCAAAGCCCCGACATCTCCGTGACGGCGCGGCCTTTTTCTAAACGTTCGCCGGAGGGCGCGACGCTGTTCACACGGATGGAGGCCGATCAGATCGGCATCGACAAACCGATCGAGTTTTCGTTCAAGGATATGTGGCCGCCGTTCTGGGAAGGGCGCAGTCTTGCCACCGCCGATTACGACCGGGACGGCGATGTCGATCTTGCGATCGCTTCGACCTCGCAAGCGCTCTATCTCTATGAAAACACAGGCGGAAGCTTCTCGCGTGTGGCGTTGTCCCCCGGCCCTTTTGCAGATCGCTATGTGTTTAACGCGGGTTTTGCGGATATGGACAACGATGGATGGCCCGATCTGATTCTCGCCACCTATCTCGACGGGAATTACCTTGTGCGCAACATCGGCGGCCGCTTTGATTTGGCGGACGCGCAGCCCATTCCCAATCAGCCCGACGCCCGCCTGTCCCTCGCCCTGGCATTTGATGATGCTGACGGCGACGGCGACCTTGATATCGCGGTCGGCAATTGGGCTGCGGGCTGGTATCGGCAGGTGCCGGGCGAGGAAAGCCGCAATCGCGTGATCCTCAACACAGGGGTCGAAACGCTGGGCGATACCTTTGTGTCGCTGCCCGGCATTCCCGGTGAAACCTTGTCGCTGCTGTTTTCCGATATCAACGGTGATGGCGCGGCGGATTTGATCGAAGGCAATGATTTTGCGGTGCCCGATTACATCTATCTAGGGGATGGAAAAGGCGGGTTTGCCCCGGTGCGCAAACAGGATGGCACCATCCCCCACACAACCCAGACGACCATGGCAGTGAAGACCGCCGATCTGGCCAACACCGGCCAAACGCAGCTGTATTTTGCACAGATCGCGGGCCGGTCTTCAGGTGTATCGGACACCCTCAAGATGCAACCGCTCGCGCGCTATTGCGACGAGATCGTGAACCCCGGAGCCAAGGCGATCTGTGCCCGCAATATGGAGATCAAGACCTGGTATAAATCCGGCAACCGGTTCGATCCGTCGTATGCCAGCCGCTGTGCCGAACTGCCCGAGCCAGACCGGAGCGAATGCAAAGGCATGCTGGTCAAGGACATCGCGATCCAGCGGCGTGACCCAAAGATCTGTGACCTTATCCCGGCCAACCAGGAAATCGCACAGGCATATTGCGCCGTGCATTTTCTGCCCGAGCGGCTGGTGACGCAGAACGAGATCGACAGCGCCCTGCCCCAGATACAGCGCGCCAACGTGTTGCTGGAACCGAAGAATGGCACCTATACGGACACAGCCGCGGCGCGCGGGCTCGACGTGGGCGGTTGGTCCTGGGACACCAAAATTGCCGATTTCGACAATGACGGCTGGCAAGATGTCTATATCGTTAACGGCACATGGGTGCCGAATGAAGTCAGTCCCTCCAATTTGTTCTTTCACAATCGCGGCGATGGCAGTTTTTCCGAAGCCTCAGGGCCAATGGGGCTGGAAGATTACCTGATGACCGCCGCCGCGACCCAGTTTGATTTCGACAATGACGGTGATCTGGATATTGTCACACATTCAGTTAACGGCCCGTTAATTTTTTTCCGCAATAATGCCCAAGACGGAAATGCAATCAGAGTGGTGTTGGAGGATCACCAAGGCAATCGAGATGGAATCGGGGCGCGGCTGACGATCCATTTGGCGGACGGCAAAATTCAAACGCGCGAGATCCAGCTTGGCGGTGGGTTCATGTCATTCGACGTGCCATCAGCGCACTTCGGGCTGGGCGATGCCGACAGTGTTGAGGTTTTGCATATCCGCTGGCGTGATGGTTCGGAGAGCACACTCGACGGACCGCTTGAGGCCGGTCATGAATATGTGGTGACCCGCGGCGCGAGGTGACGGCGGCCGGGGTCAGGCAGGCTCAATGGAGGCTCTGACCTCGTCAAGAATGCGTTTGGCTTCAGACCCTTGCAGGCGGGCAATGTCGTCCTGATACTTGAGGATCGCGCCAAGCGTGTCGGAGATGACTTGCGGCGAGAGGGCGATGACATCAAGGGCCAGCAGGCATTTTGCCCAGTCGATGGTTTCGGCAACGCCGGGACGTTTGAAAATATCTTCGGTGCGCAGGGACTGCACAAAGGCAACGATTTCGCGGCTGAGGGTTGCGGCGGCCTCGGGAACGCGGGCATGCAAGATCTCCATCTCGCGGGTAAAGTCGGGGTAGTCGACCCAATGATAGAGGCACCGCCGCTTGAGCGCGTCATGCACTTCGCGGGTGCGGTTGGACGTGAGGATAACGATGGGCGGCTCGGGGGCTTTGATCGTGCCCAATTCGGGGATAGTGACCTGATAATCAGAGAGCGCTTCCAGAAGGAAGGCTTCGAACGGTTCATCGGTGCGGTCGAGTTCGTCGATCAGCAGGACAGGTGCGCCATTTTCATCCGGGCGCATCGCCTCGAGCAAGGGACGTTCGATCAGGAAATCCGGGCCGAACAGTTCAGTTTTAAGCATGTCGCGATTGGCATTGCCTTCGGCCTCGGCGGTACGAATTGCCACCATCTGCGCCGGGAAGTTCCATTCATAAACGGCAGAGCTCGCATCAAGCCCTTCGTAGCACTGCAGCCGGATCAGACGACGCCCCAGCCCCCTGGCAATGGCCTTGGCGATCTCGGTTTTGCCGGTGCCCGGCTCACCCTCGAGGAACAGCGGCTTGCCAAGGGTCAGGGCCAGAAAGGTCACCGTACCCAGCGCGCGGCCGCACACGTAATCCTGCGCTGCGAGCATATCCTGAACCGCGTCGATGCTTGCCGGTAACTGTGCCATTGATATCCTCCAGATTGGCGACAAGGGCTACACGCGTGGCATCCGGGGTCAAGGCGACAAAAGTCGCGCTCGAAGAGCAGGACATCCGGAGCCGCGATTGACGCGCCAGCCGCAAAATGCGATTCTTTTGCCAAAAGATAACCAAGTTGCGGCACAAACGCAGGCATGAGGCCAGACAGCAGGACAGCGATGCAAAGGCAAGACCGACCGGCGAGGGGCATTTCAAGATGCGCATAACCGCCGTGACATGTGTGAAAAACGAAGGCCCGTTCCTGTTGGAGTGGATCGCCTACAATCGCGTGATCGGCGTGACCGATCATCTGTTCTATTCCAACGACTGTTCGGACGGCACCGACCGGCTTTTGCATCGACTGTCCGATCATGGCATCGCGACCCACCTGCCCAACCCGGCGCAGGGCCGCAATTACCAGATGGAAGCGCTTAAGGATGCGCGACGACAGGAGGTTGTGACCGGAGCCGATTGGGTTTGGGTGGCGGATGTCGACGAATTTCTCAACATTCATGTCGGCGATCACACCATCCCGGCCTTAATCGAGATCTGCGGCAATCCGCAGGCGATTTCGGTGACGTTCCAGTTCTTTGCCAGCGGCGGCGTCGACAGTTTTCACGATAAGCCGGTGATCGGCCAGTTTACCCGTGGCCACAATCCCGATCTGTGGTGCGCCGAGACCGCGATTGAGGTCAAGACCTTGGTGCGTCGCGATTTTCCGCTGCAATACTACGGTGCGCACCGACCGTTTCACCGCACCGCCAAGGTGCGCGAGACGGCGCTGGAATGGAAAGACGGCGCTGGCCGCGATGTGCCCGAGGCGTTTTTGATCGCCGCCAACAAGCGGCGCATTCGCAAGTTTCCTGCCGCCGGGGCGCGGGCATTCGCCACGCTCAATCACTATGCGCTGCGCTCGCTCGACAGCTATCTGGTCAAAAATGATCGGGGCGATGTGAACCGCGAAAACCGCGATTTCGACGATACATACTGGCGCGAACGCAACGATGACGTTTGGGAGGATCGCTCGATCTTGCGGATGCTGCCACGGCTTGAGGCGCAGATTGCGGTGCTCAAGGCGCTGCCGGGGATTGCGGAATTGCATGACGAAACCGTGCGTCTGCACCGGTCGCGGCGCGATGCTTTGGTGCAGCAAGACGGCTACCGGGCGATGCAAGCGCAACTGCGCGCGGCGTCGCGTTTGCCGCCGGGCGAAGATGCGCTGATCGAGGCGCTGGGTGATCACCCGGTTCTGGCGCTGCCATGAGCCGGCTGCGAGTGGTCAACCTCGGTCTGCCGAAATCGGGCACCACGACCTTGGCGCGGGCGCTGCGCAAGGCAGGGCTGCATGTGGCCGATTACCGGATCAAGCCGGTACAGACCGAGAATGCCGCGCTGCATCGCAGGTTTGTCGGTGAGATGCTGTATGACGGCTATTTTCTGCGGGGCGACCCGCTGGATGGCTTGGATGACTTCGACGGTTTCTCCGAGTTGAGTGCGCTGCGCGGCGAACGCTCGATCTGGCCGCAGTTTGATTTCGGGCTGCTCTCGGCCATGCGCGCGCATCATCCCGGGGTGCGGTTTTTGGCCTCGTGGCGCCCGCCCGAGGTGATGTCGGATTCGATGCTGCGCTGGTTCAATCTTGGCACCGAGCGCATCCCCGAGGCCGATATTCCTGGCCTGCCAAAGGGGTACGGTGTTACCTCGCGCGAACGGGTGACATGGATCACCGGGCACTATGCGGCGCTCGACCGGTTCTTTGACGGCAGCCCTGATTACCTGCGCTATGATGTGGCCGCCCCCGAGGCCCCGGCGCAGATCGGGGCCTTTATCGGGCGCGATTTGCCGTGGTGGGGCAAGACCAATGTGAACGCGGTAAAGACCGCGGCAAAGGAAAAGGCGGCGTCATGAAAATCAGCCTGCACATCGGGCCGGATGTCTGGTCTGCCACCCGGCTGCAACTTGTGCTGGATGCCAAGCGGCGCCAGCTTTTGCGCAGCGGCGTGTTGTATGCCCGCACGCCGGGGGCCAAAAATCACACCCGGCTTTATATGGCGGCAAGCGATCCGGGAGCGGTGGACGCCCTGCGGCACAACCGCGGTTTTGGCGACCCCGAGCGGCAGGAGAAGCTGCGCGCCGACGTGATGCAGGCGCTGCACAATGAGGTTGCGGCGAGCAAGGCCGACCATCTGATCCTGTCGGCGCATCAATTCGGCGCGGCGCTGGTGCTGCCGTCCGAGCTTGCGCGGCTGCGCGAGATGCTGGCACCGATCTCCGAAAACATCGAGGTGATTGCGCATATTGACTGCCCGGCGCGGATGTTGGCGCGCCATTACGGCGTGCAGGTTTTAGACGGCCGCATGCGCCCGCTCGACATGGAATTGCGGCTGGCGGAGGCGGGCGATTGGTGGGCGCACGCGCTGGAAACCCGGCCTGCCTCGGCCCCGGATCAGGGGATTTTCCCCGAGGTTCAGATGGCCCCGCCCTGGCTTGATTACTCCGGTTTGCGGCACCATTGGGAGGCGGTGTTTGGCACCGGCACTTTCCGGTTTCGCCCACTCGACATCGCGGCGTTGTGCCGGGACGACGTGACCGATGAGGTGCGCGCGGCCTTCGGGCTCGACGATCAGATCGGCAAATATGACCCGGTGAAGCCGCCCGTTGCGCCCGCCGCCGACTGGCTGGCGCGCGCGCGCCAGTTCAACGATGTGCTGACCCGGCTTTTGGCCAAGGGCGAGCATCAGGTGCCGCGCCTGTTGTGGAAACGCCTTCTGGGCGAGGTGCGGGTGCCGGGCAAGGCGCTCAAACCCGGCGCGCTTGCCCCTGTCGCCGCGCGCTTTGCGCCCGATCTGGCGGAACTCGCCAAAGCCACACCGGAGCTGGCCCGCGTCTTTGCCCACGACAAGCCGCTGCCAGTCTGGAGCGAACCTGAGGCGCGCCAAGGGTTTCGCGCCACGCAATATCTTCTGGCCGCCCTGCCCCGGATTGAAAAAGCCACCCGCGAGGCCCGCACCACCGAAAAGGCCAGAACCGACGGCAAGGTCGAGGGTCTGTCGAAACAGGCGGCCAAGGTGATGCCGTCCCTCGCCAAGGAAAAGTTCGCTCAACTCAAAGGCGGGCCTTTTGCGCCGCACAATCGGCTGGGGCAGGTCAACGAGGAGGAGCTGGCCGCCGCGTACGCCCCCGCCCCGCCCCGCACCCTGCCTGCCGGGTCCAGCGGCAATGTCATCGTCGGCTGCATGAAAAACGAAGCGCCGTATATCCTTGAATGGATCGCCTATCACCGCGCCATCGGCATCGACAATTTCCTGATTTACACCAACGGCTGCGAAGACGGCACGGTTGAAATTCTCGACCGTTTGCAAGCGCTTGGCATGATCGAACACCGCAACAACGAGGTCTGGAAAGGCAAGTCGCCACAGCAATCCGCGCTCAACGACTCGCTGAAGGAACCGGTGATCCGCAACGCCGATTGGATCATCCATATCGACGTCGATGAGTTCATGAACATCCGCTGCGGCAATGGCACCTTGCAGGATTTCCTCGACCGCGTGCCCGATGCCACCAACGTCGCGATGACCTGGCGGATGTTCGGCCATAACGGCGTGACGCAGCTGAAAGACCGCTTTGTGATCGAGCAATTCGACACCTGCGCCCCGAAATTCTGCCCCAAGCCGCACACGGCCTGGGGGTTCAAAACCATGATGCGCAATATCGGGGCTTATGAAAAACTGTCGTGCCACCGGCCCAACAAATTGGTGCCGGGGATGGAGGATAAGGTGCGGTGGTTCAACGGCTCGGGCGCGAGCATGGGCGATGAGGTCAAGGTGAACGGCTGGCGCAATTCCAAGCGTTCGATCGGCTATGATCTTTTGCAACTGAACCATTATGCGCTGCGCTCGGCCGAGAGTTTCCTGATCAAGCGGCAACGCGGGCGGGCGCTGCATGTGGATCGCACAATCGGTCTGAATTACTGGATCCGGATGGATTGGAGCGACGCCCGCGACATCACCATCAAGCGCAATGTGCCGCGTGTCCGGGCCGAGTTTGACCGGCTTCTCACCGATCCTGTGTTGGCGGAATGGCACGCCAAGGGGCTGGCATGGCACCGGGCCAAGGCACTGGAACTGCACAAGAACCCCGAGTTTGCCGAGCTGTATGCCAAGGCGGTCTCGATGCGTTTGAACGAAACCGAGCGCGCCGCTTATGCGCTGGCGCTTGATATGGAAAGCTGATGCAGGCAACCGCGGTTTTATGTCTGCGCGATGAGGCGGCGTTTCTGTTGGATTGGCTGGCGCATCACCGCGCGGTGGGGTTTTCGCAGGTGGTGATCTGCACCAATGATTGCAGCGACGGCACCGATGTGATGGCCGACCGGCTGGCCGAACTGGGCGGCGTGACCCACATCCGCAACGATGGCCCCTATGACAACGGCGGCATCCAGTTCACCGGGATGAAGCTGGCGGGCAAGACCAAGGCGGTGCGCCAGGCCGACTGGCTGATGGCGCTGGACATCGATGAATATGTCAACATTCACGCCGGGGCGCATCGGCTGGAGGATCTGATTGCCGCCCTGCCCGAGGCAAATGCCATCACTCTGACGTGGCGGTTGTTTGGCAATAGCGGCGAGGTGGCTTACCGCGATCAGCCGATGACCGAGGTGTTCACTCATGCCGCGCCGCAGGTGATGCAGTGGCCGTGGCGGGCTCTGATGTTCAAGACGCTGTATCGCAACGATGGCTGTTTTCGCCAGCTCGGGGTGCACCGCCCGCGTGGCCTGCGCGAGGAGCGGGCTGGCGATGTGCGCTGGTTTGACTGCGAGGGCCGCGCGCTGGATTTGCAGGCGCAGGACAAACGGGTGTTTTCGATCCTTGGGCACCGTCACTATAAACTGGCGCAGCTCAATCATTATCCACTGGGCGCGATGGAGAGCTATGTGCTCAAATCGGCCCGCGGCCGCGCGGTGCATTCCAGCGATCAGCTGGGGATGGATTACTGGGTCGAGCGGAATTTCAACACCGACGCCGACCGCTCGGTTCTGGCCTTGGCCCCGCAGGTGGCGCAAGAGCGCGCGCGGTTGGCACAAGATCCAGAATTGGCCCGCTTGCACGGCGAAGCCGTCGCCTGGCGCAAGACACGGTTTACCGAGTTGGTCGAAGATGATGCCTATCGCGCCCTGTTTGGCCGTCTGTTGATGACACCGCCGTCCCAGCCGCCCTCGCCCGAAATTGGCCGCCAACTGATGGCCCATGCACAGCGCGGTCGGGCCAAACCCTGACAGGCGAAAACTTGATTGGCCAGAACCTGACTGGCCGTAACCTGACTGACCTGTCCGCAAATCGCCTTGATCTGTAAGCATTTCTTCAAAGTTTCGCCTAAATTGATCGGTATCTTGGGAAAAAAACGCGGTATACCCGTGAGACCCGAGGAATATATGATGCAGGATACGCCGAACACGTTCGACGCCCCAATGACGTCCTTGCCCAAGGCCAAATGGTTCGGCGCGCTCAAAGCGATTGCCGAGGAAGAGGGCTTTTACGCGCCGCTCGGGCCGAAACACGCCGCCGCCTTTATCGAAGAAGGCGACACGCTTGTTGTGACGTTCGAAAGCTTTCAGGGCATACAATCGCTGTCAGAAACCGGCCAGCCGCTGGGGTTTGACCTTGTGCGGGCAATGGGCTGGTCGCATCTGGGGGTGATCTGCGACGGCGAGACCTGGTTTCGTGCCGAAGAGGTCTATGCCTTCTTTGACGAGCTGACCGACGATGGCTTTTTCGACGAATTCGAGCGGATCGTGTTCTACGGTGCCGGACCTTGTGGCTATGCCGCCGCAGCTTTGTCGGTTGCCGCCCCCGGTGCCACGGTGGTCGCGATCCAGCCGCAGGCCACGCTTAATCCGCGCCTGACCGGCTGGGATGACCGCTTTACCGATTTGCGCAGGATGGATTTCACCAGCCGCTACGGCTATGCGCCCGAGATGACCGAAGGGGCCGATGCGGCCTTTGTGATCTATGATCCGCGTGAGCCGCTGGATGCGATGCATGCCGCACTGTTTCACGGGCCGCAGACCACGCTGTTGCCGTTGCCCAACATGGGCGACACCATTCAAAGCGATATGCTTGATATGGCAGTACTTTACCGGGTGCTGGCCAAGGCCGGGACGGGCAAGCTCACACCGCTGAGCTTTTATCGCCTGATGCGCGCCCGGCGCAGTCATACGCCTTATCTGCGCAAGCTGCTTTCGGCATTGGACCGTGACCAGCGCAGCGGTCTGGCCGAAAGGTTGTGCCGCTTTGTGATCTCGCGTCAGTCTGCGCCCAAGTTTCAGCGGCGGCTGGATGAGTTGACGGCTCAGGATAAAAAGGTTGGCTGAGAGCGGGACGCTATAGGCGCGCAGCACCACATCGCATAGACACCAAGCGCGTTAACAGCGGCAAAGCCGCCGCGCATCGCCGGGCCGCCCCTTGGCGCGGCGATATGGTTGCCGCAGCGCTCCGATCGCAGCGACGAGCATTTTTGCCGACATAAAGTACGTCCAACGCCCGTCGGATCGCCGCACCACGGCCCAACGCTGCGCGGCTTGCACCCTAGGCGAACGGACCGGCGCAAAACCCAAACCCGCAGCATCTCACCTCTGGCACCAATCGCGGCGCTGGTGTAAGCGAAGCGCATGACGCAAAGCCTGACACTCCGCCGCCCCGACGACTGGCACCTGCACCTGCGCGATGGCGCAATGCTGCGTGCTGTCCTGCCCGAAACCACACGGCATTTCGCCCGTGCGATCATCATGCCCAATCTGGTGCCGCCCGTGGTGACCGGCGCGCAGGCCTCGGCCTATCGCGACCGTATCCTTGCGGCGATGCCGGAAGGCGCGGATTTCACCCCGCTGATGACGCTGTATCTGACGGAAGAGACCGACCCCGAAGACCTCGCCGCCGCGCATGCGAGTGGTCTGATCACCTCGGTCAAGCTTTACCCCGCCGGGGCCACCACCAATTCCGCCAGCGGCGTGGCCGATTTTGACAAGGTCCGCCCAGTGCTTGAGCGTATGGCCGAGATCGGCTGTCCGCTTTGTGTGCACGGCGAAGTGGTCGACAGCGACATCGACATTTTCGACCGCGAGGCGGTGTTCATCGACCGCGTGCTTGATCCGATCCGCCGCGCCACGCCGGGGCTGCGGGTGGTGATGGAGCATATCACCACCTCCAACGGCGTCGAATACGTCAAGGCCAACGACCAAGACCTCGGGGCCACGATCACCACGCACCACCTGATCATCAACCGCAACCACATCCTCGTGGGCGGGATCAAACCGCACTACTATTGCCTGCCGGTGGCCAAACGCGAAGAGCACCGCCAAGCGCTGCGCAAGGCCGCGACGTCGGGCGACGCGCGGTTCTTCCTTGGCACCGACAGCGCGCCGCACACCGATGACAACAAGCTGTCGGCCTGTGGCTGTGCGGGATGTTTCACCGCGACGAACACCATGCCGCTGCTCGCGCATGTGTTCGAAGAGGAAGGCGCGCTGGACAAGCTGGAAGGCTTCGCTTCACGCAATGGCCCCGGCTTTTACGGCCTGCCGGTGAATGACGCCACGCTGACCCTGACCAAAGGCGACGCTGTGGCCTTCCCCGACAGGATCGACACCGAGGATGGCCCTGTCACCGTGTTTGACCCCGGCTTTCCCGTGCATTGGCGCGTCGCTTAACCGCCTGCTCTGGCAAAGACTATTCCCGCCAGTGGCCAAACAGGCCGCTGGCGCACCGCCCCCAAAGGACCGATCCCATGATCCCGACAAGCTATCCCCCGAAAGAAGAAATCGCCCGCCTGACCGCGCGGATGCTGCTGGAAATCGGCGCGGTGGATTTCAACACCAAAAAGCCGTTCACCCTCGCCTCCGGCCTGCCCTCGCCGAGCTATATCGACTGCCGCAAGCTGATCTCTTACCCGCGCATCCGCACCACGCTGATGGATTTTATGGCGGTGACGGTGATGCGCGACGCAGGCTTTGAAGCGTTCGACAATATCGCCGGTGGCGAAACCGCAGGCATCCCTTTTGCCGCCCTGATGGCCGAGCGTTTGGCCCTGCCGATGACCTATGTGCGCAAGAAGCCCAAAGGCTATGGCCGCAACGCGCGCATTGAAGGTGTGATGTCCGAAGGCGAGCGAGTGCTGCTAGTTGAAGACCTCACAACCGACGGCGGATCAAAGCTGTCGTTTGTCGACGCGATCCGTGAAACCGGGGCGAGCTGTGGCCATACCGCGGTGATCTTTTACTACGACATCTTTCCGGAAACGATCAAAACGCTGGGCGATCATGGGGTGCAGCTGCACCACCTCTGCACCTGGTGGGACGTGCTCGCCGAGGCCAAGACACAGGGCAATTTCGACGCCGACACCCTGAGCGAAGTCGAAGCTTTCCTGAACGATCCCCGTAAGTGGCAGGAAGCAAACAAGAAATAAATCCACCTGTGGATAACTGGGGAAAACTGTTAATCGAATCCCCTGAGAAATCAACATTTGGCAAAAACTGCCCGATCCGCTACCATATCGGGCAGTTAGACATTCCTCTGACGCAAGGTCAGCCAAGTTATCCCTGCGGAGTATCCACAGGTTTATCCAGATGGATCGAACGGTCCACATTGGCTAGAAGGAGCGCTTAGCGGACAAAATCAAGAAGAGCAGTCATGAACGAGATCGCAACGATCAATCCGACAGGCGTGGAGATTCAGGCAGAAGAAACCATGCCGCACTCCACCGAAGCCGAGCAACAGCTTCTGGGTGCGATTCTGACCAACAATGACGTCTATGACCGCGTAGCCGCGATCATCACGCCCAAGCATTTCTACGAACCCGTCCACGCCCGCATTTTTGAAATCGCCGCCGCTCGGATCGGCAAAAACAACCTTGCCTCGCCCGTCACGCTCAAGGCGTTCATGGAGGGCGACGAAGGGCTGCAAGAGCTTGGCGGTCCGGCCTATCTGGTGCGGCTTGCGGGGGCGGCGGTCAGCGCCTTTGCGGTGCGCGACTATGCGCAGATCATCTATGACCTTGCCGTGCGCCGCGATCTAATCGCGCTCGGCCGCGACATCAGCGCCAAGGCGGCGCGGGTCGACATCGCCTCTGAGCCGCGCGAACAGATCGTCGAAGCCGAGCAAAAGCTGTATAAGCTGGCCGAACAGGGCCACACCGAGGGCGGCTTTCAATCCTTCCTGAAGGCGGTCACCGATGCGGTCAACGTCGCCAACGCCGCCTACCAGCGCGAAGGTGGCATGGCCGGGATTTCCACCGGGTTGATCGACATGGACAAGAAGCTCGGCGGTTTGCACCCGTCGGACCTTCTGATCCTTGCCGGGCGTCCGTCGATGGGCAAAACCTCACTGGCGACCAACATCGCGTTCAACGTGGCCAAAGCCTATAAGCGCGGGCAGCGGCCCGACGGCACCGAAGGCGCGATTGACGGCGGCGTGGTGGGGTTCTTCTCGCTCGAGATGTCGGCAGAACAGCTCGCGGGCCGGATTTTGGCCGAAGCCTCGGAAATCTCGTCGCACAAGATCCGTCAGGGTGACATGGACGAGAGCGAGTTCCGCCGGTTTGTCGAAGCGGCGAAATCGCTAGAGGCCTGCCCGCTGTACATCGACGACACGCCGTCGATCCCGATTTCGCAACTCGCGGCGCGGGCACGGCGGCTGAAACGGACACATGGGCTTGATCTGTTGATCATCGACTATCTGCAACTCGCACGCGGCACCGCCGAAAACCGGGTGCAGGAGATTGCCGAAATCTCGATGGGGCTAAAGGCGATTGCGAAAGAGCTGAACATTCCGGTGATTGCGCTGTCGCAGTTGTCGCGTCAGGTGGAAAACCGCGAGGACAAGCGGCCGCAGCTTTCGGATCTTCGGGAATCGGGGTCGATTGAACAGGATGCCGACGTGGTGATGTTCGTGTTCCGCGAGGAATATTACAAAGAGCGCGAAAAGCCGGGCGATCACGAGTTGGACAAGATGGCCGAGTGGCAAGAGGCGATGTCGCGCTTGCACGCCAAGGCTGAGGTCATCATTGGCAAGCAGCGGCACGGTCCGATTGGCACGGTCGAGCTGGCCTTTGAGGCGCAGTTCACCCGGTTCGGCAATCTCGCTAAATCCTGGCAACAGGATGGCGACAATAATTACGGATAAGCGCCTGCATTTGAGAGATAATCGAGCGTGAGGCAGGGTGCGGGTCGGACTGGGCAAGTTCGGCCCGTACTATATGTGGCGGGTCGGGTTTTGGGGGCTCTGCCCCCGCCCTTCGGGCCCCCCCGCGATATTTTTAAACAGAAGAAGGTAGGACCGTGTGGCTGCCGAACGGTTGGCTGTACTCCCAGGCGTGGGGGTCGCCGGTCAGGTGGCGCGCGGCCTTGATACAGCCCATGTGGGTGACGATCAGGCAGCGTGCGTCGGGCAGATCGGCGAGGGCTGTGGCGACCCGGGTGCGCATCTGGGCGACGGTTTCGCCGCCGTGGCCGTTGTAGTGCAGGATGTCGGCGGCCCATGCGTCAAGCGCGGTGCGGTTGATGTCGGACCAAGCGGTGCCCTCCCAGTTGCCGAAGTCCATTTCGGTCCAGAGCGGCGCGATCTGTAGCGCGGTGCCGGTGGCTTGGGCGATGTGCCCGGCGAGGCTTTGACAGCGTTGCAGCGGGCTGGAGATCAGCACGTCGAACACTGGCAGAGTGGCGAGGGCGGTTTGCGCTTCGGTGTGGAACGTGTCGCTCAGCCCGAGATCGGTGCGCCCGTAGCAGGTGCCCGGCGTCACTGCGGGCATGGTGTGGCGCAGCAGCGTTATGCGGCCCATGCCAGCGCCCCGAGATAGAAGCCACATTCCGCCAGTTGCTGCGTCGCGCCGAGGCAGTCGCCGGTGTAGCCGTCGAGTTTGCGCAGGTAAGCGCGCGTTAGTATCGCTGCGGCAAGCGCGCCGGTGCCGAGGGCTGTGAGGGCCAGGCCGGGGCCGGTGGTGGCCAGCAACAGGACCGCCAGCAGAGCGCTGGTGATCAGCGCGATGCGGAGGCTTGCGGGTGAGACGCTGGGGGCGACGAATTTCGCCCCGGTTTCGCGGGCATAGGCGTGGCGGGTGATCACATAAACTGCGGCCATACGGCTGAGCCCGTGGCCGGTGATCAGCAGCACCGCCGCGAGGGACATCGGCAGTTGCGCCAGAGTTGCAACCTTAAGCGCCAGCACCAATCCCAGAGACACCGCGCCATAGGTGCCGATCCGGCTGTCGCGCATGATGTCGAGGCAGCGGTCGCGGGTCAGCCCTCCGCCCAGACCATCGGCGCAATCGGCCAGCCCGTCTTCGTGGAAGGCACCGGTGACAAGGAGGGTGGCACCGGTGGAGATCAGGACCGCGACCATCATCGGCAGCACCAGACTGGCGAGCCAAAGCACCAGCGCGCCGATCCCGCCCACAAGCAGACCCACCAGCGGATAGTAGCGCGACGCCCGCAGCATCGCACTGTCCGAGAACGCCAGGTCGCGTGGCACCGGCAGTCGGGTCATGAACTGGACCGCAAGCAGGACCGACTGGCGTTCGGCGCGCCACCCCATCAGGTTTTGTCCGACACGCCCGCCTCTGCAAACGAGGCCATGTCGTTGAGCATCGCCGCGGCCGATTTGAGCAGGGGCCAGGCCAGGATCGCACCGGTGCCTTCGCCCAAGCGCAACCCAAGGTGCAACAGTGGCTGCGCCTCAAGGGCGGCAAGGATGGCACCGTGGCCGGCCTCGGCAGAGTGGTGGGCAAAGACCATCGCATCGCGGCTGGTCGGTGCCATGCGCGCCGCGAGCAAAGCCGCCGCGGAGGCGATGAAGCCATCGACGATCACGACGCGCCCGGCCTTGGCCGCGGCGATCATTGCGCCGGTCATCATCGCGATCTCGAAACCGCCAAATTCACGCAGCACATCTTCGGGGGCGAGAGCGCCCTGTACACGGTCAGACGCCGCCTCGAGCACCTCTTGCTTGTGGCGCAGACCGTCATCATCGACGCCCGTGCCCCGGCCCACCAGATCGCCAATCGGCAGCGCCAGCAAGCGGTGCGCAATCAGCGTTGCAGAGGAGGTGTTGCCGATGCCCATCTCGCCAAAGGCCATTGCATCCCAATCGCCTGCCGCGCCCAGACGCGCACCCTCTTCAAGCCCGCGCGCCAGTTGGTCGGGGCTAAGGGCCGGGCCGCGCAGGGCCGAGGCGGTGCCTTCGCCCAAGGGCAGGTCGCGCACGCCTTCGACGGCGAAATCGCCGCCGCGCACCCCGGCGTTGACCACCTCAAGCGCCACGCCATTGGCGCGGGCAAAGACGTTGGCCGCCGCGCCGCCAGAGGCGAAGTTGAGCACCATTTGGCGGGTGACTTCCGCCGGAAACGCCGACACGCCTTCGTCGGCCAAACCATGATCGGCGGCAAAGATTGTCAGCTGACAGTTCTCCATCCGGGGATCAAGCCGGGCCTGAACCATGGCGATGCGCGCGGCAAGCTCCTCGATCCGGCCCAGCGCGCCGAGCGGCTTGGTCTTTTGGTCAATTTTGGCCTGCAGCGACCGGCGAAAATCTTGTGTAATCTGTTCCATCCTGACTGAGTAGCGCCCTGCCCCCGCGCGGACAATCGCGAATGCGACACATGGCGTCCAATTCCCCCTTGACCTTGGCCCCCTGCCGGGATGACTAAGCCGCTATGGCACAGGCAAAACTGACAATTGACCTCGACGCGCTGCGCAGCAACTGGCGCACGCTTAACATGCTCTCGACGGCGGAAACCGCAGCGGTGGTCAAGGCCGATGGCTATGGCCTCGGCGCGGCGCGGGTGGCGCGCGCTTTGGCCCATGATGGCGTGCGGCGGTTCTTTGTCGCATTGGCCGAGGAAGGTGCGGCCCTGCGCGAGGCGCTGGGTCCGGGGCCGGAAATCTGCGTGTTTTCCGGGCATATGGCGGGCGACACCGACATGATTGGCGATCTCGCACTGGTACCGATGATCAACAACATCGATCAGATGCTGCGCCACGTCGAAGCGCTTCCGGGGGCGCCCTTTGGCATCCAGCTTGATACCGGGATGAGCCGTCTGGGCATGCAGCCTGCTGAATGGTCGGCGCTGCGCGACATTGCATTGGCGCAAAGTCCGGTGCTGTTGATGAGCCATCTGGCCTGTGCGGACACGCCCGATCACCCGATGAATGCCTATCAGCTTCAGACATTTCGCGACATGACCGACG
Organism: Marinovum sedimenti; assembly: GCF_054052205.1. Classification (NCBI taxonomy): domain Bacteria; kingdom Pseudomonadati; phylum Pseudomonadota; class Alphaproteobacteria; order Rhodobacterales; family Roseobacteraceae; genus Marinovum; species Marinovum sedimenti. The sequence goes on along the minus strand of NZ_CM133223.1, from coordinate 3,548,285 downwards.
GCCTTGAAGTGCCGCGTTCGCTGGCGGCGACGGGCGGTATTCTGCTCGGGCCAGAGTATCACTTTGACCTCACCCGCCCCGGTGTTGGCCTCTATGGCGGCGCACCGTTTGAGGACGCCGCGCCGGTGGTCAGCCTCGACATTCCGGTGATCCAGATTCGCGATCTCGAACCCGGGGATGTGGTTGGCTACGGAGCCACCTTTGTCGTGCAGCGCCCGACGCGGATTGCAACGATTTCGGCGGGTTATGCCGATGGTATCCTGCGGGCGATGGGGCCAAATGCCAGCCTGATGGCAGGCGAAACGCGCTGCCCGGTGGCGGGGCGGATTTCGATGGACCTGATCGGCGTCGATGTCACCGACGCGCGCGAAGTGCCCGATACGCTGGCGCTTTTGGGCGACGTCCAGACTGTCGATACGCTGGCGGAATGGGGCGGTACCATCGGGTACGAGATCCTGACCTCGCTCGGGGCGCGCTATAACCGGGTGTATCGCGGCGAATGACGCTTGTGGCCTCTCTGCTCGCCGCGGTCGGGCGCTCAACTTTGGGCATGTTGGCCTATATCGGGCGCCTCGCGTTGTTTGCCGGACAGGCGGTGGCGCATGTGTTTCGCCCGCCGTGGTATTGGCGCGAATTCGGCATCGCGCTGGTGCAGATCGGCTGGCTGTCGCTGCCTGTTGTCGGGATGACGGCGCTGTTTACCGGCGGCGCGCTGGCGCTTCAGATTTACTCGGGCGGGGCGCGGTTTCAGGCGGAATTTGCGGTGCCCTCGATCGTGGCCATCGGCATGGTGCGCGAGTTGGGGCCTGTCTTGGGCGGTTTGATGGTGGCGGCGCGGGTTGCCTCGTCCATCGCGGCGGAAATCGGCACGATGAAGGTGACCGAACAGATTGACGCGCTGGTGACGCTTTCGACCCATCCGATGAAATACCTCACCGTGCCGCGCGTGGTCGCGGCCACGCTGGCGGTGCCGGTTCTGGTGGCCGTGGGCGACAGCATCGGCATCTTTGGCGGCTTTCTGGTGGGCGTGACGCGGCTTGATTTCAACTCTGCCGCCTACCTCAAAAACACCGTCGACTTCCTTGAGCTTTGGGATGTCACCTCGGGGCTGATCAAAGGCGCGGTGTTCGGCTTTATCGTGGCGCTGTGCGGCTGTTATTTCGGCATGAACTCGGGGCGCGGCGCACAAGGCGTGGGTCGGGCGACGAAATCGGCGGTGGTGACAGCCTCTGTTCTGATCTTCGCGGCGAACTATATCCTGACCGAGGTGTTTTTCGCAGCATGATCCGACTGACCGGCGTTCATAAATCCTTTGGCAGCAACCACGTCTTGCGCGGGGTCGATCTGTTTGTGCCCAAGGGCCAGTCGATGGTGATCATCGGCGGGTCGGGCACGGGCAAATCTGTGGCGATCAAGTCGGTGCTCGGGCTGGTGGCCCCGGATCGCGGACTGATCGAGGTTGACGGGCGCGATGTCAATCAAGGCGACCGCGATGCGTTTTTGGCGCGATTTGGGATGCTGTTTCAGGGCGGTGCGCTGTTTGACAGCCTGCCGGTGTGGCAGAACGTGGCCTTTCGTCTGCTGCGCGGCGCGCTTAAGCGGCCCCGCGCCGAAGCGCGCGAGATTGCGATTGAAAAGCTGCGGCGCGTCGGGCTGTCGCCGGATGTGGCCGATCGCTTTCCTGCCGAGCTTTCGGGCGGCATGCAAAAGCGCGTGGGCCTGGCCCGTGCCATTGCCGCCGAGCCGGAGATCATCTTTTTCGACGAGCCGACGACTGGGCTTGACCCGATTATGGCGGGCGTGATCAACGAGCTGATCCGGGAAATCGTCACCGAAATGGGCGCGACCACGATGACCATCACCCATGACATGACCAGCGTGCGCACCATCGCGGACCGCGTGGCGATGCTGCATGATGGGGTCATTCAATGGGAAGGGCCGATTGGGGAAATGGACCGCGCATCAGATCCTTACCTGCAACAGTTCATCCACGGCCGCGCCGACGGCCCGATTGAGGCGGTGCGATGAGTGCCTTTCTGCAACCAAGTCCTGCGGTGCTGGCGCTGCTGGGATTGCAATCGTTTTTCTATCTGCCGCTGCTGGCCCTGCTCTGCGCCTGCCGCGCCGGTGCCGGGCATGGGCCCGCGCGGCTGTTGGCGGCCCTGTCGCTGCTGCTCGCGCTGACGGGGATGGCCGCGCATTTCGGCCCGGCGGCGTTAAAGCTGTACACCGGCCCCCTGCCGCAATTGGCCTCGACCCTGACCAAGACCGGCGGCGGCATGGCCCTGCCCCTCATCGCCTCTGTGCCGCTTCTCGCCTCGGCTTTTGTGCGCGGGCGCAACTGGCGCTGGGTCGACCTGGCGCATTACGTGCTGATCGCGGTGCTGCTGGGGCTTTGGGGTTGGACGCGGGTGTTTTGATCGGCAAAGCCGCGCTGATCACGGCGGTGCGCTGGGTCAATCTGGCGCTGCTGGTGGCGTTCCCGGTGGCGTGGTTTGCGCCGCTGATGCAGGCCGGGCTTCTGCCGCTGTTTGGGCTGGAGCAGATCAGCGTGATCACCGGGCTTCAGGCGCTTTGGTCGACCGACATCATGCTGGCGCTGATTGTCACCGTCTTTGCGCTGTTTGCCCCCTACCTCAAGACCATTGGCCTGGCGCTGGTACACTTCGATCTGGCGGATCACCGGCTTGTGCCGGTACTGGCCTACCTCGGCAAGCTGGCGATGGCCGACATCTTCCTGATTGCCCTCTACATCACGGTGGTCAAGGGAATCGGTATAGGCCGAATCGAGACACAATGGGGCCTCTACCTGTTCACTGTATGCATTTTGGCATCAATGACCTGCTCAATTCTCACGAAACATTTCGAATCGAAATAATCTTCACTTCGCATCGGCAAAGTTTGACCAATCCTTAATTTCTCCTAGGTCGTAACGTCGCAGGGCCGCATACTGATACAGGCCGCCAACTTTACGATCCCAGGAGGATCTTATGCAAAACATTAACGCCGCACTACGCTTGGCCGCCGTAGTTTTTCAGATGCTTTTCATGGCTTTGTATGTCGCATCCGGGCTCGCGCTGCTGGCTTATACCATAGCATCTGCCGCAGGTCTTGCGCCTTGGCTTAGTCTCCCCCTGCAGTTCGGCGATGTCCCGCCGATGGAGGCCGGTTGGATGGTTCAAACGGGCCTGACGGTGCTGGTTCTGGGGCTGGTGGCTTACCTGCCCGGCAACAAGCGCATTTTGCGGCTTGAAACCTCGCACCGCCGTTTTGCGATGAACATGCAGGATGTGGCCCGCGCCTATGACGCCGTCCACCGCGCCGACCGCGAAGGCGTGTTTGCGATGAAGTCCGAATTTGATGCGGTGCGCGAGCGGATGACTTACCTGCGTAATCACCCCGATCTTGGCGGTCTTGAGACTGATTTGCTCGAAGTCGCCTCGCAAATGGGGTCGATCAGCCACGAGCTGGCCGAGTCCTACTCCGATGAAAAGGTCGACCGCGCCCGCGCCTTCCTCACCCAGCGTCAGCAAGAGGTGAAACAGATGGAAGAGCGGCTCGAAGAGGCCAAGATCATCGCCAATGACATGCACAACTGGGCGATGCGCGTCGAATTGGAAGAAGATGTGGCGCGCTCGGAAATCCAGCGTTTGCAGGAGATGTTGTTCGAGGTCATGCCAGAGCTTGACGACGCCAACAAACCCGACATCCGCGAAACCAGCCGTATGGCCAATGGTCGGATGATCGAACTGGCAAACCGGCAGGCCGCTGAATAAACACTCCAAGCGCGGCTACAGCGCTTGGCAAGCCTCCGGCCATAAGGCATGACGCCTTATGGCCAAAGCTAAACAATCCTTCTCCTGCAACGCCTGCGGCGACGTCACCAACAAGTGGGCGGGCCGATGTGAAGCCTGCGGTGAGTGGAACTCCATCACCGAAGACACCGGCATTTCGACTGGCCCGGTGGCCACCTCGCTGGGGCAGTCCCGTGGCCGCTCGGTCGCCCTGTCTGACCTGTCGAGCGAAGAGGCCCCCCCGCCCCGCACCAATTCCGGCATGGACGAGCTTGACCGGGTGTTGGGCGGCGGTCTTGTGCCCTCAAGTGCAATCCTTGTCGGCGGCGATCCTGGCATCGGCAAATCAACCCTGCTGTTGCAGGCGGCGGCAAAGTTTGCCGACCGGGGTCTGAAGACCGTCTATATCTCGGGCGAAGAGGCCAGCGCGCAGGTCCGTATGCGGGCGCAGCGTTTGGGTCTGACACAGGCGGCGGTCAAGCTTGGGGCCGAAACCAACCTGCGCGACATTCTCACCACACTGGAACAGGAACGCCCGCAGCTTGCGATCATCGATTCGATCCAGACGATGTGGGCCGACAATGTTGGCTCTGCGCCCGGTTCGGTAAGCCAGGTTCGCGCGGCAGCGCATGAGCTGACCTCTTTTGCCAAGCGCAAAGGCATGTCGGTGATCCTTGTTGGCCATGTCACCAAAGACGGCCAGATCGCTGGCCCGCGCGTGGTCGAACATATGGTCGACACCGTGCTCTATTTCGAAGGCGAGCGTGGCCACCAGTTCCGCATTCTGCGCGCGGTCAAGAACCGCTTTGGCCCGGCGGATGAGATCGGCGTGTTCGAGATGACCGGCGCCGGCTTGCAAGAGGTCACCAACCCCTCGGCGCTGTTCCTGTCCGAACGCGGCACCCCGGCCCCCGGTTCGGTGGTGTTTTCCGGCATCGAAGGCACGCGCCCGGTATTGGTCGAGCTTCAGGCCCTCGTTGCCCCCTCGCCCCACGCACAGGCGCGGCGCAGCGTTGTTGGCTGGGATGGCTCGCGGCTGGCGATGATTCTCGCGGTGCTTGAAGCGCGCTGCGGCATCCCCTTTGCGGGGCTCGATGTGTACCTGAACGTGGCCGGTGGCATGAAAGTCAGCGAACCTGCGGCCGATTTGGCTGTGGCCGCCGCACTTCTTTCTGCGCGTGAAGATGTAGCATTACCGCCCGAGACAGTGGTTTTCGGCGAAATCAGCCTATCTGGAGCCTTGCGACCGGTCAGCCAGAGCGAAAACAGGTTGAAAGAAGCGGCCAAACTTGGTTTTACGGCGGCGATCGTGCCGACGGGCGGTAAAGTTTCCGGTAGCGCCGGGTTAAAGCTTAACTGCATGGCTGATCTGACCGCATTCGTGGGCGAAACGTTTGGTGCCGGGTAGTGCACCGCAAAGGGCAGTGAAGGGCAGGACATGGAAGGTTTTACACTGGTAGACGGCATCGTTGCCGTTGTTATCGTGCTATCTGCGCTGCTGGCGTATTCGCGTGGCATCGTACGCGAAGCTATGGCGATTGCCGGTTGGGTCGCGGCTGCGATCCTCGCGTTCATCTTTGCGCCGCAGGTTGATCCGCTGGTCAAGGAAATCCCGGTTGTCGGCGATTTCATCCGCGACAGCTGTGAGCTGAGCATCATCACCGCCTTTGCCGCCGTCTTTGCGCTGGCGCTTGTTGTGGTGTCGCTGTTCACGCCGCTGTTTTCGTCGATTGTCCAACGCTCGGCGCTTGGCGGCTTGGATCAGGGGCTTGGCTTCCTGTTTGGCGTGGCGCGCGGCATCCTGCTCGTGGCGATTGCGTTCTTTGTCTATGACACGGTGATCACCAGCCAGGACATCCAGATGATTGATGACAGCCGGTCGGCGCAGGTCTTTGGCCGCATGACCGCCGCCATCGAACAGCGCAACCCCGAACAGGCGCTTGGCTGGGTCACCACCCAATACGAAGAGCTTGTCGGCGCCTGCGACGCACCCGCGCAGTAATCAGATTCGGCCCGACCCGTATTCAAGGCCCGTTCCCCATCTCGGTGGCGAACGGGCCTTTTTCATTTATTCTGCGAAAGCCGACACGCGCGACACATCCTTTCCGCACCGCAGCATTGTCTTGATTAGGAAACAGCCGAACATCGCCCCGCACGCCCGATCACAGGCAATTGACACCGTAAAACCGGCCAAATTTGTGATAAACGTCATAGTGCCGTGACATAGCCGCAGCGAAGGATTAAGTAGAGCCCGAAGCTGCAACGGATTCGGAGCCCCCCTTGGCCGACGCCCAGATGCCCCCCGCACATCCTTTTGATGATGACAAACTCAAAGAAGAATGCGGCGTTTTCGGCGTTGTCGGAGTAACCGACGCCGCCAATTTCGTCGCGCTTGGTCTGCACGCACTGCAGCACCGTGGCCAGGAGGCTGGCGGGATCGTATCCTACCATCCCGACCATGATTTCAACTCGGCCCGCCGATTTGGCTATGTGCGTGACAATTTCACCAAGCATTCGCTGATGGAGACCCTGCCGGGGTCGCTTGCCATTGGCCATGTCCGCTATTCCACCGCCGGATCGAAAGGCCAGACCGCGATCCGCGATGTGCAGCCGTTCTTTGGCGAATTCTCGATGGGTGGCGCGGCGATTGCCCACAACGGCAATATCACCAATGCCGAGGCCCTGCGCCGCGAACTGATTGATCGCGGGTCGATTTTCCAGTCGTCGTCAGACAGCGAATGCATCATTCACTTGATGGCAGTGTCGTTGCAACGCAAAGTGCCCGACCGGATGCAGGACGCTCTGCGCCGCGTCGAAGGCGCATTTTCCATCGTTGCCATGACCCGGACCAAGCTGATCGGTGTGCGTGACCCGCTGGGCGTGCGCCCGCTGGTGTTGGGCAAGATCGGCGATGACGGCTATGTGCTGAGCTCTGAGACCTGTGCGCTTGATATCATCGGTGCCGAACTGGTGCGCGAAGTCGAACCGGGCGAAATGGTGGTGGTTGAGAATGGTGTGGTTCATTCACACCGGCCCTTCGCGCCTGCGAAATCGCGGTTCTGCATCTTTGAACACGTCTATTTCTCGCGCCCTGATTCGATTCTCGGCGGCCGCTCCGTCTATGAAACCCGCCGTCAGATCGGTGTGGAACTGGCGAAAGAGGCTCCGGTCGAGGCAGATCTGGTCTGTCCGGTGCCCGACAGTGGCACCCCGGCGGCCATCGGCTTTGCGCATGAAAGCGGGATTCCCTTCGGTATGGGCATCATCCGCAATCAATATATGGGCCGGACGTTTATTGAGCCGACCGAACAGATCCGCAACATGGGTGTGCGGCTCAAGCTTAACGTCAACCGCGCGCTGATCGAAGGCAAGCGGGTGATCCTGGTGGATGACAGCGTTGTGCGGGGCACAACATCGCGCAAAATCAAGGAGATGATCCTTGATGCTGGAGCCGCCGAAGTCCACTTCCGCATCGCCTCACCGCCCACCGCCTGGCCGTGTTTTTACGGCGTCGACACCCCCCAGCGCGAAAAGCTGCTGGCGGCAACGATGAGCGAAGACGAGATGCGCGAACACCTTGGGATTGATTCTCTGAAGTTCATCTCGCTCGACGGTCTGTACCGTGCTGTAGGCGAAGCTGAGGGCCGCAAGAAAAGCTGTCCGCAATATTGCGACGCCTGTTTCTCGGGTGAATATCCGGTGATACCGGCGGATATGATCGAAAAAGGTTTCGAAATGAAAGCCGCGGAATAATCAGCGTTTATTCCGCGCGCCCTTCCCCTGCGACCTAGCGGCACAGCAAGCGGCAAGTTGCTTGCGCTATCAGTCCGTACAGCATGTTTCTGCCGTTATTCTTTGGTATACTTCTCATACCTACAATAACCCCCTAGATGCCGTTTCGCGGCGTCGCGATGCAACGACCTACCCGGTAGGTTTGCGGTGCTTATACAAATGGGGAATGCCACATGGCACAGAACGTCAAGATCACGCCTGAAACGCAAGCAGCAGCAACCCAGTCTGGGGAACTGCCACTTCTCGAAACTGTCCTGCTCGGCACGCTGAGCACACCGTCGGGGCCGAAAGCCATTCTGCGCAACGGCTATGGCGGCGTGAACACCGTCGGCATCGGGTCGCATATCAATGGCGGCGAAGTCACCGCAATTGGCGAGGGCGAGGTTTTCATATCGCATGAGGGCACCGGCCTGAAACTGACCATTCCGGGGTACTGAAACGCGCGCCCCTGCGGTTTGGCAGCGGCCGGTGATGGCGCGCTGCCCGAGGTGAGCCGCGCAAGCGTCGTCTCGTCGCAAGGGCAGGATTTTGGGCGCAGGGTCCGCACCACCGCTTGACCTTGGCGCAAAACCGTCCCAAACCCGCCGCATGACAGAGAAAACCGCCCTTATCACCGGCGCCTCCCGCGGCCTTGGTGCCGCACTGGCCGAAGCGCTCGCGCCCACCCACCACGTCATTGCCGTGGCCCGGACCACCGGCGCGCTCGAAGAGCTGGATGACCGGATTCAGGCCAAAGGCCATAAGGCCACGCTGGCACCGATGGATATCACGACAGAGGCGGCGATGGCGCAGCTCTGCCGCAGCATATATGACCGTTGGGGCAAGCTCGACCTCTGGTGCCACACTGCGGTCCATGCGGCCCCGCTGACCCCAGCCGAGCATCTCGATATGCGCGACTGGCAAAAGAGCATTGAGGTCAATGTGACGGCAGTGGGTCGTTTGATCCCCTTTCTGGCCCCGCTTTTGGGCACTGAGGGTCAGGCCGTGTTCTTTGATGATCCGCGTGCAGGCGAGAAATTCTTTGCCTCTTACGGCGCAACCAAGGCCGCGCAGATCGCCCTCGCCCGCAGCTGGCAGATCGAAAGCGCCAGCCTTGGGCCCAAGGTTCATATCCTGCAACCCGCCGAAATGCCCTCGGGCACCCGCGCGCGGTTCTTCCCCGGCCAAGTGGCTGGCGAACTGGCACGCCCCCGCGATGAAGCGCAGGCAGTGCTGGCAGCACTAAACCTCAGCTAATCACGCAACAGCCCGATCCGTCGACGGATCGGGACCGATCCATCAATGGATCGGCGCCGTCAGCACCACGTTCTGCGCCCATTTTGCCCACTCTCACCGCGGCCAAACGCAGAGGCCCCCGACGGCACCAAACCGCACAACCGCCCGATCCGTTGACGGATCGGCACCGATCCATCGATGGATCGGCTCCGGTGGTGACAATCTCTGCGCCCCGCCTTGCTCCTCCCGCCCCGCTCCACTAAGCAGATTGCGAGCATTCACGGGACCTACATGCGCATTCTCATCACCAACGACGACGGCATCAACGCACCGGGCCTCCAGGTTCTTCAGGACATCGCCGAAGACCTCGCTGGCCCCAATGGCGAAGTCTGGACCGTGGCCCCCGCGTTTGAGCAGTCTGGCGTGGCGCATTGCATTTCCTACACCCACCCTTTCATGGTCAGCCAGATGGGCCCGCGCCATTTTGCCGCCGAAGGCAGCCCGGCCGATTGCGTCCTCGTCGGCCTGCATGACGTTCTCAAAGACAGCCCGCCCGATCTGGTGCTCTCCGGCGTGAACCGTGGCAACAACTCCGCCGAGAACGCGCTGTATTCCGGCACCCTTGGCGGCGCGATGGAAGCCGCGCTGCAGGGCCTGCCCGCGATGGCGCTCTCGCAGTACTACGGCCCCGGCAACCGCGATGCCGAAGACCCGTTCGAGGCCGCCCGCGTGCACGGTGCCGCCACCATCCGGAAAATTCTGGCCGCCGATCTGGCCAACCCCCAGCCTTACGGGCTGTTTTACAATATCAACTTCCCGCCCGAAACCGCCGCCAATGTCAAAGGCCTGCGCGCCGCGACACAGGGCCTGCGCCAAGGCACCTCCTTTAGCGTCGAGCCGCATCTTTCGCCCTCAGGCCGCCGCTTTCTCTGGATCCGCGGTGGCGATCAGCGCGCCCCTGTCGCCCCCGACAGCGATGCTGGCGTCAACCTCGACGGCTATATCTCGGTCACGCCCATGCGCGCCGACCTGACCGCACATGACGCCCTAGACGCGCTGAAAGATCACCTGGCATGACCGTCGACGCCGAACGCAAAATGCAGTTCCTCTACGCGCTCCGCTCCAAGGGCGTGACCGACAAGCGTGTGCTGACGGCGATGGAGCGGGTCGACCGCGCCAACTTCATCCAAGGCTTCTTTTCCGAACGCGCCTATGAGGATATGCCGCTGCCCATCGCCTGTGGCCAAACCATCAGCCAGCCCTCGGTGGTCGGCTTGATGACCCAGGCGCTTGACGTGCAGCCTCGCGACACCGTGCTCGAGGTTGGCACCGGATCGGGCTATCAGGCCGCGATCCTGAGCCAGCTGGCGCGGCGGGTCTATACCGTCGACCGTCACAAGCGGCTGGTGCAGGGCGCCCGCGCGGTGTTTGACAAGCTCGATCTGACCAATATCACCGCCTTCACCGCCGATGGCTCGTTCGGCCTGCCCGATCAGGCGCCGTTTGACCGCATCCTCGTGACTGCCGCCGCCGAAGACCCCCCCGGCCCCCTGCTCGCGCAGCTGCGCGTCGGTGGCGTCATGGTGGTGCCGGTCGGTCAATCCGATGCGGTGCAGCACCTCATACGGGTGCGCCGCGAGGAAGATGGTCTGCAATACGATGAACTGCGCGCCGTGCGCTTTGTGCCCTTGGTCGAAGGCCTTGGGCGCGACACATGATGCGTGTATACAACTGGTAACGTGACGACCCGGGGCAACCGGACGAAGTTTGAGGATATCGAGATGTGGAGTACTCCGCCCCGTTTTGCGGTGATCATGGCCGGTTCGGCACTGGCGTTTCTGGCTGGATGTGATCAGCTGCCCAATGATTTTGACCTGCGCGGCAAGATTGGCGACAGCAAGTTCGACACGTCGGATGCCGCCCGCAATGCCACGGCCAATCGGCCAACACCTGATGCGCGCGGGATTATTTCCTACCCGAGCTATCAGGTCGCTGTGGCCCAACGCGGCGATACGCTTGGCAAGCTGGCCACACGCATTGGCATGAGCGTCGCCGATCTTTCAAAGTTCAACGGCATGCGCCCCGATGACATGCTGCGCCCGGGCGAGGTTGTGGCCCTGCCCTACCGCGTGAAAGAGCCCGCCACCGGCCCGATCCGCCCGGCGGGTGAGGTGAATATCTCCGAGATTGCCGGGGCCGCCATCGACAATGCCGCCCCCACGCCCGTCGCGACAAGCGAACTTCCGCCGGTACAGACCGGCAACGAACCCGTGCGCCACAAGGTTGAGCGCGGCGAAACCGCCTTTACCGTCGCGCGGCTTTATGGCGTGACCGTGCGGGCGCTGGCCGATTGGAACGGGCTCGACAGCGAATTCACCGTGCGCGAAGGCCAGTTCCTGCTGATCCCGACCGTGCGCGAAGGTGTGCGCCAGGTTGCCGCCGCCACGCCCACGGTGCCCGGTCAGGGTTCGCCCACGCCCACACCGCCAAGCGCCTCAACGCCGCTGCCTGCTGTCACGCCGGTCGCCGCCGCGACGCCGATTCCAACCCCGCCTTCGCCCGATCTTGGCAAGCAACAGACCAAACCGGCGGCCTCGTCTGCCGCTCGGATGCTGATGCCGGTGGGCGGGTCTGTCATTCGCGAATATGCCAAGGGCCGCAATGACGGCATCGACATCGCCGCAAGCGCCGGCACGACCGTCAAGGCCGCCGAGGCTGGCACCGTCGCGGCGATCACCGCCAATGCCGATCAGGTGCCGATTGTTGTGGTGAAACACGCCAACAACGTGCTGACCGTCTATGCCAATGTCGACAACATCACCGTCAAGAAAGGCGACAGCGTCAGCCGGGGCCAGACCCTGGGCAAGGTGGCCGCAGGCGATCCCGCCTATCTGCATTTCGAGGTGCGCGAAGGGTTCGACAGCGTCGATCCCATGCCCTACGTCCGATGATTTCCGCAACCTGAAAGGGACCATCCGATGCCAACACCCAAACCCGTGGCCGGCAGCCTACTGCCCGCCCTGTCCCTTGCCCGCGTCGGCGGTGGCGACATCACCGTGGGCGGCGAGACTGAGAACTGGACGCTTCTGGTGGTTTACCGGGGCAAACATTGCCCGCGCTGCAAGAAATACCTCAACGGCCTCAATGAAATGCGCGGCAAGTGGGCCGAGGCAGGCTTTGACGTCGCCGTGGTCTCAGCTGACCCTGAGGACAAGGCGCAAGCGGATCTGGCCGAGTTCGGCTGGGGGTTTGACCTAGGCTATGGGCTGAGCCGCGAGCAGATGGACGCGCTGGGCCTGTATGTGACCCAGCCGCTGTCAGATGCGGAAACCGACCAGCCCTTTGCCGAGCCGGGCGTCTATGTCATCCGCCCGGACGGGAGTCTGCTGTTGATTGCGATTTCCAATGGCCCTTCGGCCCGTCCTGATCTCGCGGAACTGCTTGACGGCATGGTCTTTACCAAGAAAACCGACCGGCCCCCGCGCGGCACGCTGTAACGCACTTGCGCAGCTGGGCCTTAGCCCAGTTGCACGCCCTTGCGCCCGGCGAGATCGGTGAAATACTGCCAGGCCACCCGGCCCGAGCGGCTGCCGCGTGTGGCCTGCCATTCAACGGCCTCGGCGTGCAGGGTGTCATCGTCGATCGCCACGCCGTAGCTGTCGCAATAGCCGCGGATCATCGACAGGTATTCGTCTTGCGTGCAGGGATGGAAGCCGAGCCAAAGCCCGAACCGATCCGACAGCGAGACCTTTTCCTCGGTCGCCTCAGACGGGCTGATCGCGCTGGCGCGTTCGTTTTCGATCATGTCGCGCGGCATCAGGTGGCGGCGGTTTGACGTGGCATAAAACACCACATTCTCGGGCCGCCCCTCGATCCCGCCATCCAGCACCGCCTTGAGCGATTTGTAATGTTGGTCATCATGGCTGAACGACAGGTCATCGCAAAACAGCACAAAGCGTTCCTTGCGCCCGCGCAGCAGCCCCAAAAGCCGGCCCACCGAGGGCAGGTCTTCGCGCTGCAATTCAATCACCTTGAGCGCATGGCCCTGCCGCAGCGCCTCGGCATGCACCGCCTTAACCAGCGAGGATTTGCCCATGCCCCGCGCGCCCCAAAGCAGCGCGTTGTTGGCAGGAAGCCCGCGCGCGAACTGTACCGTGTTGGCCAACAGCGTATCGCGCGACCGGTCCACCCCGATCAGCAGGTCGATCCCAACCCGGCTCACATCGGGCACCGGCTGCAGACGGTCCGGGTCTACATGCCACAGAAAGGCATCAGCAGAGCCGAAATCGGGGGCATCGAGCGGCGCGGGAGCCATCCGCTCCAGCGCCGCGGCAATCCGCTTAAGTGTCTTACCCATCAGGATTTATCCGGTTTTCCAAGGTCGTCTTCTTCATCGTCCTCGTCGAACTCGGACATCAGGGGATCGTCAGCCAGATCGTCGGCTTCCTCGCCCTCATCCATCTCATCCTCGAACCACAGGCCCTGTGCCCGCAGATCAGCCTCGCGTTTGCGGTCCACCCGGCGGACAAGGAAAATCGACACCTCATACAGCCCGTAAACCACGACAAACAGAATGGCCTGCGTGATCACATCCGGCGGCGTCACCAATGCTGCCAGCACCAGAATGGCGACCACGGCATATTTGCGCACCGCGCCCAGACCTTCGGCGTTCACCAGCCCGGCCTTGCCCATCAAGGTCAGCAGAACCGGGAGCTGGAAGCAAAGGCCAAAGGCGACGATGAACTTGATCGTCAGGTTGAGATATTCCTGCGCCGAACCTTGGAAGACAACCGACAGACCCTGGTTGACCTCTTCGCCCACCACAGCCTCGCCTTCAGCGCCAAACTGTTGGAACCCAAGGAAGAAATCATAGGCCAGCGGCGTGACCACGTAGAAGGCAAACGACGCGCCGAGGAAGAACATGAACGGCGAGGCGATCAGGAAGGGCAGAAACGCGCCCTTCTCGGACTTGTACAGACCCGGCGCAAGGAAGCGCCACAACTGGTTGGCAATGAACGGAAATCCAAGCATGAAGCCGCCAAGGAACGACACCTTGATCGCAACAAAGAAACCCTCTTGCGGCGAGATAAAGATCAGGTCGCAATCCTGTCCGCGCTCGGCCAACACCTGACACAACGGATTGGTCAGGAAGTTGAAAATCGGCGTGGCCACGGTGAAACAGATCACCATGCCGATCAGGAAATACACCACACAGCGAATAAGCCGCGTGCGCAGTTCCGCAAGGTGTTCGATCAGCGGAGCCGAGCTGTCGTCGATCTCGTCCGTCTTGCTCATCAGAGGTCTTTCGTATCTTTGGCAGAGGTGTCGGCGGGCACATCCTGCGCCGCCGTTTCAGCCGCCTCAGCAGCCTTCATCGCCTCATCGGCTTCGCGCTTTTTGCGCTCGGCGGCGGCACGCGCGGTCGAGGCCTCGATCTTTTTGGCCTGCTTGATCCGCTCGGCCGAAGCGTCATCGCTTTTCTTGCTGTTTTCCAGATCGGCCAAAGGGTTGGCCATCTGACGCGCCGCATCCTTAACCCCGTCCATCGCCGAAGACATCGGGCTGGTCGCGGTGTGGATGGTCTTTTTGATGTCGCTGACCCCGGCCTCATCGGCGGCGTCGTTCATCGCGCGGCTAAATTCCCGCGCCATGCCTTTGGCCTTGCCGACGAACTGCCCCGCTTTGCGGAACAGAACCGGCAGGTCCTTGGGGCCCACGACAATCAGCGCAACGATGCCGATGACCAGAAGCTCGGTCCAGCCAAGGTCGAACATCGCGGCTTAAACCTTGTCTTTTTCGTCAACCGGGGTGACGTCTTTGGCGGTGTCGCCGGTCTTGTCGTTGATCTCGCCGGTGTCGGCGGTCTCGTCCGCCTCTTCCGAGCCGTCCTTGACGCCGCGTTTGAACGCCGTGATGCCTTTGCCCACTTCGCCCATCAGCGACGAAATTTTGCCGCGCCCGAAAAGCACCAGCACCACAACGGCAATCAGAAGAAGGCCGGGAAGGCCGATATTGTTCAGCATGGGGTCTCTCCACCTATCGCATCCGCACCCAGCGGCGCGGCTTCTTGATGTCTGTCATAAAGCCTTCCCCGCCCCCCTGAAAGCGCCAATGCACCCGGTTTCACCCCAATTTGCGCGCGATTGTAAAAGCATTTTGACAGTATCTTGTCAGGTGACAGGATACTGTCAGTATTGTGCAAAACTATGGAGCGAATCAGCGATGAAACGGGCGGACCGGCTGTATCGATTGATGGAGTTGCTAAAGGACGGGTCGCTGCACCGGGCCGAGGATCTCGCGCGGGGCCTGGGCGTCTCGGTGCGCACGATCTATCGGGACATGGACACGCTGATCGACAGCGGCGTTCCGGTGATGGGCGAGCGGGGGTTGGGCTATTCGGCGCAGGCCGCGATAACCTTGCCGCCGATCAACCTCACGGATGAGGAGCTGGAGGCGCTGCACCTTGGCCTTGCCGTGGTCGGCCAATCTGGCGAGCCCGAGATGGCCGAGGCCGCGCTTAGCCTTGCCGCCAAGATTGATGCGCTTTTGCCCGAGGACCATGCTGCCCCGGCGCAGTTCAGCTTTGCCGCCTACCCGTTTGAGGACGCCGCGCGCGGCTTTCGCCACATGCCCGCCTTTCGCGCCGCCGTGCGCGCCCGCCAGAAGCTGCGGATCACCCTTGCGGATGGCGCGCGCCATGTGCTGCGGCCGTTGGAGCTGCGGTATTGGGGGCGGATCTGGGCTTGCGTCGGCTGGAGCGAAACCACGGGTGATTTCGCCGCCTTCCGCATCGATCAGATCGAAACGCTTAGCCCCGTGCCCGGTCTCTTTGTCGAAGAGCCGGGCAAGAGGTTACAGGATTATCAAGCCTAATCCAGCCGTTAGCCTAACGGTTTATGGCTTACGGCGCGGCGGCTGGCTGCCACCTTTTTTAAAGCCGGGCTTGCCGGATGGTTTGCCGCCGGGTTTCCCGCCAGGTTTGCCGGGGCGCCCCGGAGGCGAAAAGCGCTTGGACGGATCGCTGGCATTGCCGCGTGGGGCGGCAGGCTTGCCCTCACCCACTTTGCCGGCGAGCGTGCGGCCCTCGGCCGGTTTGCCCGCATAGGGTTTACCAGCGGAGGGTTTGCCCGCCGACGGTTTGCCTGCACCGAATTTGCCCGGTTTGCCGCCGCCATCACGCGGCTTCTTGTCAAAGCCCCGCGCGCCGTCAGATTTATAACCGTCACGCTTGGGCGCAGGTTTGTCGCCGGCCTCGCGGCGCGGTTTGGGCGCATCAAAGGCCTTCTCAGCGCCGCGTTTCTTGGCCGGGCCGTGGGTGTCGGGATCGACCGGTTTGCGTTCTTTGGCGACCGGACGCGGGGCGCGCGGGCCGTCATCGTCGCGGCGCGGCGGACGCGGGCGGTCATTGTCACGGCGCGGACCACGCGGGCCATCGCCATCGCGGCGCGGCGCGGATTTGCGCGGCCCACCGTCGTTATACGGCGCGCTGCGTTGTTGCGTCGGGGCCTCAGCCGGGCGCACTTTTACGCCCTCTTCCAACACATTATCCGCATCCAGCTTGGCCATCAGGCCCGGTGCGGCGGCTTCGGTCACTTCAACGAAGGTCTCGTTTTGCTGCACCCGGATCGCGCCGATCGAGTCTTTGTCCATCCCGCCTGCGCGGCACAACAGCGGCAAAATCCAGCGCGGCTCGGCACGGTCATCACGGCCGACCGACAGGGCCACCCAAGTGCTCGGGCCAAAGGGTTTGCGCTCTGTGCGCTCGGGGCGCGTATCGGGATCAGACAACTCTTCGGGCGCAGAATTGCGCGCGCGGTAGAGCCGCAGATAGGCCGCTGCAATCGCCTCAGGCGCGTGCAGGGCCAACAGACGCGCGGAGAATTCCGCCTCGTCCGGGGTGATTTCCTGGCCCCAAGTCTCGTCCGCCAACAGCCGCTCTTCGTCCTTGCGCAGGATGTCATCGGCGCTTGGCGCAGCGATCCATTCGGCCTTGACCTTGGCCATACCCAACAGGCGCTCGGCCTTTTTGCGCACCTTCGGCGGTACGATCAGCGCCGAAATCCCCTTGCGACCAGCGCGGCCAGTACGACCCGACCGGTGCAGCAGGTTTTCAAAGTTCGATGGCAGTTCGGCGTGAATCACCAGCTCGAGATTGGGCAGATCGATGCCGCGCGCGGCAACATCCGTCGCCACACACACCCGCGCACGCCCGTCGCGCATCGCTTGGAGCGCGTGGGTCCGTTCGGTCTGGCTCAGCTCACCCGAGAGACACACAACCGAGAAACCCCGGTTGGCGAAACGGGCGGTCAGCCGGTTTACCGTGGCGCGCGTATTGGCGAACACGATGGCGTTTTGTGCATCGTGAAAGCGCAGCACGTTAATGATGGCGTTTTCGGCATCTTGTTGCGCCACGCGCAACGCCTGATAGCTGATGTCGGCGTGCTGGCCCTTTTCGGCCAGCGTCGTCACCCGCACCGCATCGCGTTGATAATTTTGCGCCAATTTGACGATCATCGCCGGCACCGTGGCCGAGAACATCAGCGTGCGGCGCTCAGCAGGCGCCTCGCCCAGCATGAATTCAAGGTCTTCGCGGAAGCCGAGATCAAGCATTTCGTCAGCTTCGTCCAACACCACCGCGCGCAGCGATGTCATGTCGAGCGATCCGCGCTGGATATGGTCGCGCAGGCGGCCCGGCGTGCCGACAACAATATGTGCGCCGCGATCAAGCGTGCGGCGTTCGTCACGCATATCCATGCCCCCCACACAGGAGGCGACGCGCGCACCGGTCTTGCCGTAGAGCCACTCCAATTCGCGCGTCACCTGAAAGGCAAGCTCGCGCGTCGGGGCAACAACCAGCGCCAAAGGTGCTGCGGCGGGGCCAAAGCGGCCATCGTCTTCGAGAATGCTGGGGCCGATGGCGAGGCCAAAGCCCACCGTCTTGCCCGAACCGGTCTGGGCCGAAACCAACAGGTCGGCCGTGTGCAGGTCTGGATCGGTGACTGCCGTCTGCACCGGGGTCAACGTGTCATAGCCACGCTCGGCAAGCGCATCGGACAGTGTCTGGATCATGTGGAAACCGTTCTGAGTGTCGGGCGGCAGGATGCCAGCCCATCTGCCCGCGAGGACAGGTTGCAAAGAGGTTCGCCTAACGCATCGCGTCCGGAATGTACACGGCGAATTTCGCAACGCGCAATGTGTCGCAGGGGTAGGTTCGTTTTGAACGCTTCGACACGGCTAGCGCAGGCCAGTCATCCAATGCGCGGAAAGACAAAGCAGCGGTCGCGCCGGATGGACAGCCAAAGCGGCGTGCCGGGCTTGGGCAAAAACACGTTCGGCACCGTCGCCTTAAGCATCGATCCGTCGTGATCCATGCGAAACTCGACAAGGCTTTCCTTGCCCATAAAGCGCGCGCGTTCGACCACGCCGCGCGCCGCAACACCGCGTTCGGCGGTCGGGCGCGGGCCTTGCCCGGCGCGATCAAAGTCGATGCCCACGTGCTGGGGCCGGAATACGATGTCTACTTGCGCGCCATCTGGCAGGCCGGGCGTCAGGAAATCGCCAAAGGGTAAATCGACCAAGGCGCCGTGCACGTCGCCCTCGATCACATTGGTATCGCTGAAGAAAGCCACAGCCGCCTTATCTTTGGGCGCGCGGTAGATGTTATAGGGTGCGCCCTGCTGCACGATCTTGCCGTTGCGCATCAGCGCGATTTCATCGGCCATGCGCATCGCCTCTTCCGGCTCATGCGTGACCAAAAGAACGGCGGTGTCCTCTTCTTTCAGCACGGCCAAAGTCTCGTCGCGGATGCCATCGCGCAGGCGGTTGTCCAGCCCGGAAAACGGCTCGTCCATCAGCATGATCTTGGGCTGCGGGGCCAGGGCGCGGGCCAGGGCCACCCGCTGTTGCTCGCCGCCCGAAAGCTCATGCGGATAGCTGTCGACAAAGCGCTCCATCCCGACCTTGGCCAGCATTTCCAAAGCGCGCGCGCGGGCCGCCGCGCCTTTTTCCTTAAGCCCGAACGCCACGTTGCGCCCCACCGTCAGATGCGGAAACAGCGCGAAATCCTGAAACATCAGCCCAATCGAGCGCTGTTCGGGCGGCACCCGAAACACCGTGTCGCAGATCAGCTCACCATCAACATAGATCTCGCCCGCGTCCTGCATATCGACCCCGGCGATCATCCGCAGCGTGGTGGATTTGCCGCAGCCCGAGGGGCCAAGCAGACAGGTCACCTGCCCCGGCTGGATCTGCAAGCTGACATCATCAACCACCCGCCGCCCGTCGAAGTCACGGACGAGATTGCGAATTTCCAGACGTGGCGGGGCGGTGACGGGGGGCAATGCGGCCTCTTGCGGTGTTTCCGATCAAAACAATCGGCTTTCGCGCCAGATAGCAACCCCCTGCCCGGCGTGCAAGGCTCAGCCTGCGCGCCGTTTTGCCCCGGCCAGGACCGCAACAAAGCCAACCGCCAGCACCGCGATGCAAATCGCAAGCAGTTGTTCGTACTTGTGACCCTCGGGGAGCAGCGCCACGGCCCAACCGGTGTCGCGCGCGAAGTACACAACTGCCCCGGCCATCGCCGCCACGAAACTGACGAGATAGGCCCAAAGCGCGATCTCACGCTTGGTCAACAGCCCAACCACCAGCACCGGCGTCAGGAACATGCTCGCCGTTCCGCTGACGGCGACCGCGTCAAACAGGCTCTGGTTGCCCCAAAACGTGAGCGCGCCGCCCATCGCCATAAACGCCACCATCGCCGCGCGCCCGCCGGCAATAGTGCGCGGCGCGAGGCGCAGTTCTTCGACCGCCAACCGCGCAGCGCTCGACAAGGCCGAATCCAGCGTGCTGAGCGCGCTGATCAGCAGCGAAATCATCAGTGCCCCAAACACCCAGCCGGGCAGCATCGTGGCCCAGGTACCGATCAATTCACCCTCGTATTCTGCCCCGATCAACGCCGCCTGAATACCGAAAAATCCGAACAATACGATGCAAATTGCCGAGATCCAGAAGGCATGCAGAAAGGCGCGCCGCGTGGTCGCCGGATCGGCGATAAAGCCGCGGTCCATCATCACAGGGTCATGCGCGGGATAGGAAAACACCTGTAGGAAGGCCACCAAAAGCAGCACCTGCCCGTTATACGCCCCGGCCGTGCCCGGCGCCGTCAGCACTGCACCCAGATCAAAGCCCGGCGCGGTGACAAGCGCCACGACAGCCAGCCCGAAAACCACCAGAAATACCGCCATTTGCAACACATCGGTGCGCAGCGCCGCGCTCAGCCCGCCCCATGCGCTATAGGCCAGCCCGATCAGCGCCACCGCGATCATCGCGCCTTCGCGGGCAAAGCCGGTTTCGGGCAAAAGCGCCGCAAAAATCAGCCCGACCACCAGCAAATTGGCAAAGACCTCTGACAAAAGCCGCAGCGCAATCACAAGGTTATAGCACGCCGCACCGGTCGCCCCGAAATTCTCTGACAGCCAGCCCTGAACCGAGGTCGCCCCCGCCCGACGCAGCCGCCCGACGATCAGCCCACCGGTGAGGAACGACCCGTAATAGGCGGTATAGGCCAGCGTGCCCCAGATGCCGTAGAAATAGCCCAAGATGGCGGCGTTCATCAGCGAACGGGCGAAAATCCACGTCGTCACCTGGCTCAGCACCAGCACCCAAAGGCCCGGCGCGGTGCCGTTTACACTCTGCCCCCCGAAAAACCCCTCGATGCTGGCGCGGCGCGGGGCCACGGCGAGGCTGGCAAGGACGATCAGGCCGAAAAGGCCAGCGAGGGCAAGGGATTGCATGAGCGGATTTCCTGTATGACCTTTCGGCCATAGCAGCAGATGCGCCCCCGCCCTAGCCGCATTTCACCCGCCTTACAGGAACGTGACCGGGCGCGAGCGGCGGCTCAATCCAAGAGTGTAAACCCGGCCTCGGCCACAACGCGCCCGTTGACCTGCACCCCGATTTTCTGCGCGCCGGGGAAGAGGCGAAAGGTGGTCGCGTCCCATTTCAACTTGTGGGCTTTGCGCAGGGTCAGCGGCTTGCCCGCCGCGATCTGCGCCTGTTTCAGTTTGAACACCTTGGGGGCCAAGCGCCCGTCAGATTTGCGAAACCAGATCACGTAATCGACCAGCACCGGCAAGGATTCAGGCGCGCTCAGGGTGACATCAAAGGTCAGGGGATCGCCTTTGGCAATCTGATCAGAGGCCAGCGACAGTGTCGCCGTGACAGGCGCATCGGCATGAAAGCCAAGCAACGCCAAAGCGCCGGGATGGCCCTGTTTGATCAGCGTGCGCAGGGCGTGGCGGGTGATCCAGTCCAGCTCTTTCGCGCCTTGCCGCCCCGCGTCGCGCCATGCTTCCAACCGCGAAACCACCACCTCTGGCGCGATTTTTGCAATGTCATTCAGATGGTTGGCAACAGACCGGGTGACATAGCGCGTCGGATCGGCGTGCAAATGGTCGAGCAGATCAAGCGGCACTAGCGGGTCCAGCGTGATCGCACGGGCCCACGGCAGCCGCGTTCGCGTGCCTTCGCTCACCAGCCTGCGCACATGGTAATTTTCGTCCCGCGCCCAAAGCGCCAGCCGCGTCAGCGTTTCGTCCGGCCAGCGGTTCAGAAACGGGCGGATGTAGAACTCCATCGAGAAGCGTCGCGTGGCGGCGTGCAAGAGATCAAGCGCCCGCTCGCGGTGCGCCTCTAGCCCATGCCGCACCGCAAGAATACCGGGTACCGCGTGGATGAAACGGCCGAAATCATCGTCGGATTTGCCAGCGTCCAAAGCCGGAGGCATGGCGGCGTAAAGCTGTGCGGCCATGGTGGGGAAATCGGCGGCAAGTTGCGCTTCGATCCCGTCGGCAATCGCTTCGAGCCGTTGCATCAGTTCGAGATCGGGCAGTTGCGGCAGGACGGCGTTCAAGAAGCGGTCGGCGTCGAACCCATCGACGCCCGCCGCAAATTCCCCGGCCAACTGGCCGAGGGACTCTGCGTTGAACAAATGATCGCGAAGCGAAAACGCTTCGGTCATAGGGTCGCGTTTACGCCGCCGCCATCAAGCAGAATGTTCTGCCCGACAATAAAGCCGGCGTGGTGCGAACACAGAAACGCGCAGGTGGCACCGAATTCGTCTGCCGTGCCATAGCGGCCCGCAGGGATCGAAGCAAACCGCTGGGTTCTGGCCTCGTCGATGCTGATCCCCTGCTGTTTCGAGACGCCCTCATCCAGCGATTTGGCACGGTCGGTGGCGTGGATGCCGGGCAACAGATTGTTGATCGTCACGCCACTGCCTGCGACCTGCCGCGAGGTGCCAGCGACAAACCCGGTCAGGCCGGCGCGCGCGGAATTTGACAGGCCCAATACCGGGATCGGCGCCTTGACCGACTGCGAGGTGATGTTGACCACCCGGCCCCAGCCCCGGTCCATCATCCCCGGCACCAGTGCCTGGATCATCGCGATCGGGCTCAGCATGTTGCTGTCGATCGCCTTGATGAAATCGTCGCGCGACCAGTCGCTCCACAGGCCCGGAGGCGGGCCACCGGCGTTGTTGACAAGGATATCCACGTCGCCCGCCGCAGCCAGCACCGCTGCGCGGCCTTCCTCAGAGGTGATGTCGGCGGCGACTGCCGTGACCTCAACGCCGTGTGCTTTGCGAATGGCCTCTGCCGTCGCCTCAAGCGCCTCGGCGCCGCGTGCGTTGATCACCAGATTGACGCCCGCCTCGGCCAGCGCCATCGCGCACCCGCGGCCAAGCCCCTTGGACGCCGCGCAGACCACCGCGCGCTTACCCGAAATTCCCAGATCCATGAGCTATCTCCCCGTTTTACTTTATGTCTGTTCAGGCCTACCTTAGGCCCATGCTTGGGCGCTGCCGGAATATTGCCTGATGCCGATCCCACTGGTGCCACATTCCGCGCCAATAGTAAGCCCCAAGTCGATGTAATTTCCCCGCGAAATGCGGGCTTTCGGAGTGAACGCATGGCGCGCGGCATGACGCAGACGCTTTCGGTGTACCAGGCCAACACCCTCAGGGTTGTTGACGGGGCGAACCTTGGCGATGATCTGGGCTGCGGCGAAGACCTTCAGCACGACGATGTGTATCACCTTGCTGAGCAGGCCTGTCATGCCGAATTGGCGATCCGTCAGACCGGGCCTCGGGTGTTGAACCTGTCGGAGGGCACGCATCTGGGCCGCGCCGGGCGCGATGTGCATATCGATTGCTGCATCACCTTCATGTGCAACGATGGCGATACGGTTGATCTGATCGTGATGGCCGAAGTGGACGAAGACGGCATGGTCGCCGGGGTCTTTGCCCTGCCGCTCGGGACATTGCGGCCCAAGACCGATTACCGGATCATTGGCATTGATTACAACGCCCCAGAGCGCCGCTTTGCAGAGGTGGCCTGTGTGTCGTTTACCCGTGGTACGATGATCACGATGGCAAGCGGTGCGCAAAAGCCGGTTGAGGATTTGGCGCAAGGCGACATGGTGCTGACGCGCGATGACGGGGCGCAACCGCTGCGCTGGATTGGGCAAACCACGGTGCGCGCCACCGGCGACGGCGCGCCGATCCGCATTCTTGCGGGCACGTTGAACAATGCGGATGACCTGCTTGTCAGCCCCGATCACCGGCTGTTTGTGTACCAGCGGCATGACCATATGGGTGCCGGGCGCTCTGAGATCCTCGTCAAGGCGCGGCATCTGATCAATGGCGACAGCGTGTGCCGCGTGGTGGGCGGCTTTGTCGATTACTTCCAATTGTTGTTCGACGATCACCAGATTATCTATGCCGAGGGCATCGCCGCCGAGACGCTGTTGGTTGACACCCGCACCCGCGCCGCGCTGCCGCAGGCGCTGGATGAGAAGCTTTCGCAGACTTTGCCGTCGCATGACAGCCGGTTGCGGCACGATTTCGAGTTGAGCGAAAGCTTGGCACGCCGGCCGGATGCTGCGGAGCTGTTGCGGCGGGCGTCGACGCGATAAGGGCGAAGTCTGTGCGGGGTTTTGATGGTGGAAAAGGAAGGGGCTCTGCCCCCGGCCTGCGGCCTCCCCCGAGGTATTTTTGAACAGAAGAACGAGGGGCGTTTAGTTGCGCAGGGCTTTGATCAGCTCGTTCTTGGTCATTGTGCTGCGGCCTTTGATGTCGAGTTCCTGTGCGCGGTCGTAGAGTTCGGTTTTCGCCCAGTCTTCATAGGGGTTTGCCTTGCCGCCCTTTTTTGACGGCTCTTGGTCCGGGTTGGCCTGGGCATTGGCGATCCGCGCGGATTTTTCCTTGGAATAGCCTTTGTCGCGTAGGGCCTGATAGGTGTCTTCGTCCTTGATGCTTGGGTTTGGCATGGTCTCTCCTTTCAAATGCTCGTTGCGGGTGACGATACGCGCCATATTGCGCAGCGCGGTGGCGCGCTCTATACGCGCGCCATGCTTGACGCCACGCCCAACCGCCCCGATCTGCCCCCGGAAATAGCCCGGCGGCGCACCTTTGCCATCATCTCGCACCCCGATGCGGGCAAAACGACGCTGACCGAGAAGTTTTTGCTTTACGGTGGCGCGATTCAGATGGCGGGACAGGTGCGCGCCAAAGGCGAGGCGCGGCGCACGCGGTCGGACTTTATGCAGATGGAAAAGGACCGCGGGATTTCCGTGTCCGCCTCGGCAATGTCGTTTGATTACAAGAACTTCAGGTTCAACCTTGTCGACACCCCCGGCCACTCGGATTTTTCCGAGGACACCTATCGCACACTGACGGCGGTGGATGCCGCTGTGATGGTGATTGATGGTGCGAAGGGTGTGGAAAGCCAGACGCAGAAGCTGTTTGAGGTCTGCCGGTTGCGCGACCTGCCGATCCTGACGTTTTGTAACAAGATGGACCGGGAAAGCCGCGAGACCTTTGAAATCATTGACGAGATCCAGGAGAATCTGGCGATTGACGTCACGCCGGCCAGTTGGCCGATTGGCGTTGGCCGCGATTTTATTGGCTGCTACGATCTGATCAATGACCGGCTTGAATTGATGGACCGGGCCGACCGCAACAAAGTGGCGAAGTCGGTCGAAATCAAGGGCCTCGACGATCCGCTTTTGAAACAGCATGTGCCGGCAGAATTGCTCGAATCCTTCCTTGAGGAGGTCGAGATGGCGCGCGAATTGCTGCCAAAACTCGACCCGCAGGCGGTGCTTGAAGGCCATATGACACCGATCTGGTTTGGCTCTGCGATCAACTCGTTCGGGGTGAAAGAGCTGATGGAGGGCATCGGCCAATACGGCCCGCAGCCCCAGCCACAGCGCGCCACGCCGAGGTATATTCTTCCTGAAGAAACAAAGGTTTCCGGCTTTGTCTTCAAGGTTCAGGCGAACATGGACCCCAAGCACCGAGACCGGGTTGCCTTTGTTCGGATGGCCAGCGGGCACTTCAAACGCGGCATGAAATTGACCCATGTGCGCACCAAGAAACCGATGGCCGTGTCGAACCCGGTGCTGTTTCTCGCCTCGGATCGCGAGCTGGCGGAAGAGGCTTGGGCCGGCGACATCATCGGCATCCCCAACCACGGTCAATTGCGCATCGGCGACACCCTGACCGAGGGCGAAGCGCTGCGCGTCAGCGGCATCCCCTCGTTCGCGCCGGAGCTTTTGCAATCGTGCCGCGCGGGCGATCCGATGAAAGCCAAGCACCTTGAGAAGGCGCTGATGCAATTTGCCGAAGAAGGCGCGGCGAAGGTGTTCAAACCTTCCTTCGGCTCGGGCTTTATTGTTGGGGTTGTTGGGGCGCTGCAATTTGAGGTGCTGGCCAGCCGGATCGAGCTTGAATATGGCCTGCCGGTACGGTTTGAGGCGTCGCAATTCAAATCGGCGCGCTGGGTGCATGGCGACAAGCTGGCGTTGGACAAGTTCATCAACGCCAACAAGCAGCATATCGCGCACGACAATGACGGCGATGTGGTTTATCTTACGCGTTTGCAGTGGGATATCGACCGGATTGAACGTGATTATCCGGATGTGAAACTGTCTTCGACCAAGGAAATGATGGTCTGATCTGACGGTCGCGCCCCGCCTTGGTGGCGCGACCGATCCACAGCACAAACCGCATTTCGACAGCTGCGCCGGGGGCAATTGCCACTGGCCGCGAAAACCGGCAAAGTCGGGCCATGACAGCACCGCGCAAACCCACGTATGACGGCGGCATCGAGGCCGTTCTTGCCCAGATGGAGGCGCGGCGCGAGCCGTTGACCTTTTCCAAGACCGAAAGCCTGCCGCCTTTGGATGTGGCGCTTGCGCCGCTGCGCGACGCGGTGGTGCCCGGAGCCGCCATTGATCCGCTGCGCGATGAGCCTGTGCGCTCTTCCAACCGGCGCAAGATGCTGGAAATCCGCGAGGAATTGGCCGGCAACAGCGAGCTTTGCGCCCTGCACGGGCTGCTGATCGCGCATCTGCGCAAGTCAGGTCAACCCGCCCACACTGCCGCCCTGTTTCAGCGGCTTTGGGCCGAGGAACACGCGCATCTGTTGCAACAGCTTGATCCCCGCTGGCTGGTTTCGGCGCTGACCACCTTTGGCGATCATGGCCAGACCGAAGTGCAGCGCCGCATCGGACAGGCGATGACGGTGCTGTTTGGCACGATGAAACTGTACGAGAGCGAGCGGCTGTACTCCGGGCTTGCTGCCGACACGCCGTTTGCGCTCAAAGGCAAGGATCGCGGGGCGCTGCCGTTGGATATGGACGCGTTTCACCTGCCGGCGGGCGGGCTTGACGTGAATATGCTCGGGCGGCTGTGGATTGATGCGGGCGAGGACGCGGTGCTGCGCCCGCTTGCGCGGCATCTGATCGATCTGCTGATCCACGACCCGCGCACCGTGTTTCGCCGCCTGCGCACCATGCGCCAACGCAAGGCGCGCCGGGAGGCTGCGCGCAAGGCAGACCAAGATCCGCCGGGTGAGCCGAAAATCACCGCCAAAGTCACCCATGTGCCGCCGCGCCGCGGGCCGCTGCCGCGCTGGGGCGTGGTTTGCACCAGCAATGCGCCGCTGACCGAGATCCAGAAGTTTGCCGCGCATTATCTGGCGCTTGGGGCCGAGGCGATTGCGCTTTATCTTGATGCCCCCGCCCCGGATGTGAGCGGTTTTTTCGCCGGTCACCCCAAGGTGCAGGTGACCCCCTGTGATGACGCCTACTGGCAGGCCGTGGAAAAGCCACGCCCCGAGGCGCATCAGTTGCGGCAAGCGCATAATGCCACGCGGACGTACCGCGCGTCCGAGCTTGATTTCCTTGGACATTTCGACACTGACGAATTTCTGTTGGCCGAGAGTGACGTTGCCAAAAGCCTGCGCTTTGTGCCCGACGATTGCGCGCAGGCGCGGGTGCGCCCGGTCGAGCTTTTGCCGCCCCAAACCGGCCTGCCCCGGCACTTCAAGAACACCCATCGCCAGACCGACAATAAGCGCAGCGTGCTGAGCCAGATCTATCCGCATTACGGCGCCTATCTCACCGGCGGTTTCATCAGCCACACCAGCGGCAAGGTGCTGGCCCGCACCCGAATCGAGGGTGCACGGCTTGGCATTCACGGCTTGCGGCTGAACGGGGCGTCGGTGGGCAATGAGGCCGAGATGCCGCGGCTGAAACTGGCGCATTTCCACGCCGCCAGCTTTGCGCATTTCCGCGACCGGGTGATGTTTCGCCTGGACCGCGGGTCGTATCGCAAGCCCGAGGATGACGAGGCGATGCGTTTGGGCGATGTGCTTGATTTCATTCTGGAAACCGAGGGTGAGGATGGGTTGCGGCATTTCTTTGACGAGGTCTGCGCCGACACGCCCGAGCTGTGCGCGCGGCTGGGTGAATATGGGATGCTGATGACGCACGCGCTCGATCTTGAGGCAGAGGTTAGGGCGGTTTTCGGCCCGGTGAATGCGGCAGGGGCAGTATGACGCGCTGGGGCATCGTGTCGACGATCAAGGCACCCGAGGACGACATCCTGAACTTCGCCGCCTACCATCTGCAGCGCGGCGCGCACCGGCTCTACATCTACCTTGATGCCCCGAAACAGGCGGTGTTCGACCGGCTCAAAGCGCACCCCAAGATCCGCGTCGTGGCCTGTGATGACGCCTGGTGGGCCAAGCGCAAGGGCCGCCCCGACAAGCACCAGACGCGCCAATTCATCAACGCCCGCCACGCCTATAACCGCAAACCCGAGGTTGAGTGGCTCGCCCATATCGACGTCGACGAGTTCCTTTGGCCCGCGCGCCCGATCGCCGAGCAGCTCGCCGCCCTGCCCGACACCTGCCTTTGCGCCCGTGTCCGACCGGTTGAGGCGCTCGCCCCCGCCCCCGGCGACACGCGCCCCGAGACCACGTTCAAGGCGTTCCACCTTGCCGCCGAGGCCCGCCGCCGCGCATCCGAGGCGGTGTTTCCGACCTATGGTCGCTATCTCAGCGGCGGTTTCCTAAGCCATGTGGCGGGCAAACTGTTCTATCGCACCGGCATCGACGGGCTGCAGGCCAAGATCCACAACATCACCGTGGACGGAGCGCAAAACCCCGGCGAATCGGCGTTGGCCGAGACCGAACTCTGCCACCTGCACGCCCAAAGCTGGGAGGACTGGCAGCGCACCTATCGCTATCGGATGACCAAGGGATCGTATCGCGCCGAGCTTAAATCTCAGGTTAATCGCGACAGCGGCGGACTATCGCTGCACCAGTTGTTTACCATGATCGAAGACAGCGACGGCCCCGCTGGCCTGCGCGCCTTCCACGACGAAGTCTGTGTCGCGCATCCGGCCGTCTGTGACCGGCTCGCCGCCGAAGGGCTGTTGCGCCGCCATGATCTTAACCTTGAGCGAGCGCGCACCGAGGAATTCCCGCAAAACTAGTGTACACTCGCCGTGTTGTAGTGATTCTCGCAACAATCCCACGGTCTTTGGGGCGAATTTCCTCATATTTGCTTGCCGCAAAGCCGCATGATTGACCGCAAGCGCATTGCGCGGTAGAAGCCCGCGCGGGGATCATGACTGCGATAATGCAGGGCCATAGGGGTCTCTCCCATCATATGTACGGGCCAAATGTGTCCGTAAACATCGGACACACATGACGAAATTTTCTGATCTCGATCTGAATCCCAAAGTTCTCAAAGCCGTTGAAGAAGCGGGCTACGAGACGCCCACGCCGATTCAGGCGGGTGCCATTCCCGCCGCCCTACAGGGCCGTGATGTTCTCGGTATCGCCCAGACCGGCACCGGCAAAACGGCAAGCTTTACGCTGCCGATGATCACCATGCTGGCCCGTGGCCGCGCTCGCGCCCGGATGCCGCGCAGCCTCGTGCTTTGCCCGACGCGCGAACTCGCCGCTCAGGTGGCCGAAAACTTTGACACCTACGCCAAGCATGTGAAGCTCACCAAGGCGCTGCTGATCGGCGGCGTGTCGTTCAAAGAGCAAGACCTGCTGATCGACAAGGGCGTTGACGTTCTGATTGCGACGCCAGGCCGCCTGCTGGACCATTTCGAACGTGGCAAACTGCTGCTCACCGGCGTGCAGGTCATGGTGGTGGATGAGGCCGACCGGATGCTCGACATGGGCTTTATCCCGGATATCGAACGCATCTTCTCGCTCACGCCTTTCACCCGCCAGACGCTGTTCTTCTCGGCCACAATGGCCCCCGAGATCGAGCGTATCACCAACACCTTCCTGTCGAACCCCGAGCGCATCGAAGTGGCCCGTCAGGCCACCGCGTCCGAGACCATCGAACAGGGCGTCGTGATGTTCAAAGCCTCGCGCCGCGACCGTGAAGGCAGCGAAAAGCGCAAGGTTCTGCGCGCGTTGATCGAAAACGAAGGCGCGAAATGCACCAACGCCATCGTCTTCTGCAACCGCAAGACTGACGTCGACATCACCGCGAAATCGCTGAAGAAATACGGCATGGATGCGGCCCCGATCCACGGCGATCTCGATCAATCGCAGCGGACCAAAACGCTTGATGCCTTCCGCAATGGCGATCTCAAGATCCTTGTGGCCTCTGACGTGGCCGCGCGCGGCCTTGACGTGCCATCGGTAAGCCATGTGTTCAACTTTGACGTGCCCAGCCACGCCGAGGATTACGTACACCGGATTGGCCGCACCGGCCGCGCCGGGCGTGATGGCAAGGCGATGATGATCTGCGTACCGAAGGACGAAAAGAACTTCGATGCGATCGAAAAGCTGATCCAGAAAGCCATTCCGCGCTTGGAAAATCCGATCAAATCGGATGACAAGCCGCAACAGGACGTTGCTGCCGAGGCTCCCGCCGACGCACCCAAACCTGAGCGCCGCCAGCGGACATCGCAACGTCGCGAAAAGCCTCAAAGCAAGCCGCAGGTCGAGGCTCAGGATCGGTCGCAAGCCGCGGCACCTCAGCAGGCCCCAGCACCCGCACCCGAACCGCAAGCGGCTGCACCGCAGGCACCCGCTCCGCAGGCTGCCAAGCCGCAGGAACGCGCTTCTTCCTCCTCGTCGTCGCGCAACAACTCCAACAACCGTGGACGCGGTTCGCGTTCAGGTGGCGACAACAAGGTTGTGGGCATGGGCGATCACATGCCCCAGTTCATCGCGCTAAGCTTCGACGAGCGCCGCGCCAGCTAACGACTTAAGGGATGGGAGCCAAGGCCCCCATCCCATCCGCTCAGATCAGACCAGTTTCGCGTCGAGCGTGATCTCTGCATTCAAAAGTTTGGAAATCGGGCAGCCTTCTTTGGCACCATTCGCAGCTTTGAGGAAATCCTCTTCGCTCGCGCCCGGGATCTTGGCTTCCAGTTCCAGATGCACCTTGGTCACGGCAAACCCGCCATCGACCTGCTCCAGCGACACAGTCGCCTTAGTGGCCAGACTGTCGGCCACCAGATCGAAGTCCGCCAACACCATCGACAGCGCCATTGAGTAACAGCTCGCATGTGCCGCACCGATCAGCTCTTCGGGGTTGGTCCCCGGCTGGCCCTCGAACCGCTTGTTAAAGCCATAATTCTCATTCGACAGCACGCCGGACTCGCTCGAAACCGTGCCTGTGCCGTCTTTAAGACCGCCCTTCCAGACGGCGGAACCTGATTTTTTGATCATATCACTGCATCTCCTTTTGCTTGGATACGCACGGCCCCAAAAGGCCGCTCCCACCAAACAATAGGGCACCGCGCGCAAGATGCATCCTCAATACAAAAGAAATTTCAGGGCCCACCGCGCCCCGGCACCCCCATCCTTCTTCTGTTCCTAAATACCGCAGGGGGTCCGGGGGGCAGAGCCCCCCGGCCTGTCGACACGCGCAGGCGTGGCGAAATAATCGAGCCTCAGCTCAACCGGCTGACAATCACCGTCACTTCCGGTTTCCGGCCAATCTCGTTCATCGAGGAATTGCGCGTGATCCGCCGCATGTCCTCGTCAAGCTTGTCGTCATTGGTCATCGTCTTGGCCCCGGCGCGGCCCAGATACTGCGAGAGGTCCTGCTCGAGCACATCAACCAACGGCACTTGGCTGCGCCCAATCTCGGGCAGCCCCATCACCTCGCACCACGGCGTGCCCAGCGGCTCGTCGTCTTCGTCAAGGATGACCGTCACCACCACATGCCCGTTCAGCGCCATGCGAATCCTATCACGGATGATGCCGTCCATCGCGCCGATCTGGATCGCGCCATCCAGGTACACCCGGCCGGTTTCGACAAACTCCGCCACCTCGGGGCGATTGCCCGACAGGTTCAGCATCGTGCCATTCACCGCCAGCGCCGCCGCCCGCCCCTTGCGCTGGGTCAGCTTGACGTGTTCGCGCAGGTGCCGGTGTTCACCGTGCATCGGGATCACCATCTGCGGCTGCATCAGGTCCTGCATCCGCTCAAGATCGGGCCGGTTGGCGTGGCCCGAAACGTGGTAATGCCCGCTGGAATCGTCCACCACATCCACGCCCTTTTCCGAGAGCTGGTTCATGATGCGGATCACACCCTTTTCGTTGCCCGGAATGGTCTTGGACGAGAACAGGAACAGATCGCCTTCGCGCAGCTCCAGCCCGTTGTACTTGCCCCGCGCCAGTTGCGCGCTCGCCGCCCGGCGTTCGCCCTGCGACCCGGTGACCAGCAGCATAATGTTTTCACGCGGAATGCCGCCCGCATCCTCGGGCGAGACCACTTTGGGAAAATCGGTCAAAACGCCGGTCTCGATCGACGCTTCGATCATCCGCCGCATCGCCCGGCCCAACAGAACGATCGACCGCCCTGCCCGCTGCCCCGCCTCGGCCAAAGTCTTGACCCGCGCCACGTTGCTGGCAAATGTCGTTGCACAGACCAAACCCTTGGCGCTCGACACCAGGGCTTCGATCTCTGGCCCAACCGTCACTTCCGAGCGCCCCGCATGGGGGGAAAACACGTTGGTACTGTCGCAGACCAGCGCCTTGATCCCGTCTTTGGCCACATCGCCCCAAAGCTGCGGATCAAACGCCTCGCCAACAATCGGCGTCTCGTCGAGTTTGAAATCGCCGGTGTGCACAATCCGCCCCTGCGGCGTGTCGATCACAAGGCCTGAGCTTTCGGGGATCGAGTGCGAGATCGGCAGAAAGCCCACCGTCATCGGCCCCGCCTGCACCGTTTCGGGCCAGGCCGAAACCGTCTTGACCGTGCTTTCGGGCAGGCCTTTCTCGTCCATCTTGCGCCGCGCGATATTGGCGGTAAAGGCGCGGGCATAGACCGGCGCGCCAAGGCGTTCCCAGAACTGGTGCACCGCACCCACGTGGTCTTCATGCGCGTGGGTGATGAAAATCGCCTCAAGCCGGTCACGGCGTTCGATCAGCCATGTCATGTCGGGGAAAATCAGATCGACCCCCGGCGTGCCGTCCATATCCGGGAACGTCACCCCCAGATCAACGAGGATCAGGCGTTCTTTGTCCTTCGGCCCGTAGCCATAGACATAGGCATTCATGCCGATTTCGCCCGCCCCGCCAAGTGGCAGGTAGATGATGCGTTCACTGCTCATGGGTAATCCCGTTTTCCTTGTTAAAAGCATGGATAACCGTCAGCCCATGCATCGTCAGATCTTCTTCGATGGAGTCAAATAGCATCTGCCCCTGTGCGAACAAGGGCGCAAGCCCCCCGGTGCCAATGATCCGCATCGGTCGGGCATATTCTGCCCGAATGCGCTCGCAAATGCCCGTCACAAGGCCGACATAGCCCCAAAACACCCCCGACTGGATACATTGCACCGTATTGGTGCCGATCACCTTGTCAGGCTGGCGGATGTCCACATGCGGCAGCGCCGCCGCCCCCATGTGCAAGGCCTCAAGGCTCAGGTTCACGCCCGGCGCAATCACCCCGCCGACATAAGCGCCATCCTCGGCCACCACGTCAAAGGTGGTGGCGGTGCCGAAATCCACCACGATAAGGTCGCCGCCGTGACGGTCAAAGCCGCCCGCGGAATTGACCAACCGGTCTGGCCCGACCGCCGTTCCAGCATCCACCCGCGGCGGGATCGGCAACAGGCACTCGGGCTTGCCCACCACCAATGGCCGGCAGCCAAAGAACCGATCGGCAAAGACCCGAAGGTTGAACACCACGCGCGGCACCGTCGACGAAATGATCACCTCGGTGATATCGGCGTCGATGCCGTAATGTTTTACCAGCGTCGAATACCAGGTGAAATAGGCGTCCGAGGTGCGGGCGTGGTGGGTCGAGGTGCGCAGGGTGCACAGGAACTCGGTGCCATCCCAGATCGAGAACACGGTATTGGTATTGCCGCAATCAATGCACAGAAGCATGCCCCGCCTCCCTCAGAAAAAGACATCCGCCGCCGGAACGGCGAGACGGTTTTTTGCGGTTTCCAGCACCAGATTGCCGTGCGCGTCGACATCGGTGAAGGTGCCGGTGATCTCACTGGTGCCGGTGCGCGCGGTGATGACTTCACCCAGCCGCGCCGCCCGCGCCATCCAGGCCGCGCGGATCGGCGCAAAGCCATAGGTGGCAAAGCTCGCTTCATGCGCGGCAAATGCGGCGGCCAGCGGGGTAAGGAACTCTTCGGGCGTCACAGCCACCCCCACCTCAGACAGCAGCGAGACCGGGCGAAACGCCCCTGCCTCCACCGCTGCGGGTTGCGGGGCATCCGCCAGATTGACGCC
Source organism: Marinovum sedimenti (assembly GCF_054052205.1). Taxonomy (NCBI): domain Bacteria; kingdom Pseudomonadati; phylum Pseudomonadota; class Alphaproteobacteria; order Rhodobacterales; family Roseobacteraceae; genus Marinovum; species Marinovum sedimenti. The sequence goes on along the minus strand of NZ_CM133223.1, from coordinate 3,514,405 downwards.
GATGCCAATCGCCAAGGCCCCGCCGGGCAGGCTTTCCAACAGAATGCCCGCCACCTTGCCACCGTTCAAAAGCACGTCGTTGGGCCACTTCAGCGCGAAACTTTCAGGCCGGGCAGAGACCGCCACAAAGGCATCAAACAGCGCCAGTGAGGCCACGAAAGACCGCAGCGCCGCGGCGTGCGGTGTGCCCTCGGGGCGCATCACCAAGGTGGCCGAGAAATTGCCCGAAGGGTCGGCCCAAGGTCGCCCACGGCGCCCCCGCCCCGCAGTTTGGCGCAACCCAAGGATCCACTCCGGCCCGGACAGGCTGGCGGCTTGGCGCGCGGCCTCGGCGTTGGTGCTGTCGACCTCCGCCAAAACCTGACGTCCATATCCCTCAGGCCAGTGCATCGCAGGCCTCCGCTTTCAGACCAACATCGCCACAGACACTAGCCCCGGCGTCACCGCGACGTGCCGGAACGGCACCGGGCCGCGAGGGGTTCGATGCCCCTCGCGGCCCGCCCCGCGGCATGAGAAACCGCTCAGTTGACAAGCGTCGCTGCCGCAGCCTCGGCCACGCCTTCGATGCCAAACAGGTTGACCACGCCAAACAGCATCGCCGCTGCCGAGGCCATCAGGAAACCGTAGAGGATTGGCGATCCGCCCTTGTCGAGCGCCTCGTCCGTTTCCTCGCCGAAGTACATGTAGTACACGATCCGCAAGTAATAAAACGCCCCGATCACCGAAGCGATCACACCGGCAATCGCCAGCCAAACCAGCCCGCTTTCGACAGCGGCACGCAACACGTAAAGCTTGCCGAAGAAACCCACCAGCGGCGGCACACCGGCCAGCGAGAACAGCAGGATCAGCATCGCCAAGGCCTTGCCCGGCTCGCGGCGCGAATACATGTGCAGGCTGTCGATGGATGTCACCGGCGCGCCGTCTTTCTCCATCGACATGATGAAGGCAAAGGTGCCGACGTTCATCGTCACATAGATCGCCATATAGATCAGCATCGCCTGCACGCCGAACACCGTGCCCGAGGCCAGACCCATGAGCGCATACCCCATGTGGGCAATCGACGAATAGGCCATCAGCCGCTTGATGTTTTTCTGGCCAATCGCGGCGATCGCGCCAAGGAACATCGACAGCACCGACAGGAACGCGAGGATCTGTTGCCAGTCGCTGGTCACGCCGCCAAAGGCATCGTGCAGCACGCGGGCAAACAGCCCCATCGCCGCCACTTTCGGCGCGGTGGCAAAGAACGCGGTGACAGGTGTGGGCGAGCCTTCATAGACGTCAGGCGTCCACATGTGGAACGGCACCGCCGAGACCTTGAACGCCATGCCCGAGATCAGGAACACCAGACCAAACAGCAGCCCAATCGACACGTCGCCCTGTGCGGCGATGATGATGCCCGCGAACTGTGTGGTGCCGGCAAAACCATAGGTCAGCGACGCACCATAAAGCAGCAGACCCGACGACAACGCGCCCAGCACGAAATACTTCAGGCCGGCTTCGGTCGATTTCACGCTGTCACGGCGCAGCGACGCCACGACGTAAAGCGCCAGCGATTGCAGCTCGAGCCCCATGTAAAGCGACATCAGATCGCCCGCCGAGACCATCATCATCATGCCCACTGCGGCAAAAGCCACCAGCAGCGGATATTCAAACTTCAGGATGCCGCGCGCGGCCATGTAGCCTTGACTCATCACCAGAACGGCGGCGGCCGACAGCAGGATCGTCACCTTGGCAAAGCGCGAAAAGCCGTCATCGACAAACATGCCGTTGAACGCGATTTGCGTTGGCCCGCCATTGGTGCCAATCCAGAAGGCAACGGCGACGAACACCCCGGCCGTGGCCCATGTCAGCGGCGCGGCCAGCGCGTCTTTGGTGGTATAGACCGCCCCAAGCAGCGCCAACATGGCGAAAACCGCGATGACAATCTCGGGGAGGATGATGTTCAGATCAGCCTGGATCATACTCCGGCTCCCTTAATGACCGGCAACCTGAACCGCATCCGAAGATGCGGCCAGCGCCGTCTGGTAGTTGGAAACAAGTGACTCGACCGAGGGGCCGATGATGTCGAGGATCAGCGCCGGATAGACACCGAGAAGGATCGTCATCACCACCAGCGGCGCAAAGATTGCGCGCTCGCGGCGGGTCATGTCAGTGATGGTGCGCAGGCTTTCCTTGATCAGGTCGCCCATGACAACCCGGCGATACAGCCAAAGCGCATAAGCCGCCGACAGGATCACACCCGAGGTGGCAATCGCCGCGACCCAGGTGTTGGCCTGGAACATGCCCATCAACGTCAGGAATTCACCGACAAACCCAGAGGTCCCCGGCAGCCCGACGTTGGCCATGGTGAACAGCATGAAGATCAGCGCATAGGCCGGCATCCGGTTCACCAACCCGCCATAGGCGTCAATCTCGCGGGTGTGCATCCGGTCATAAATCACGCCAACACACAGAAACAACGCGCCCGAGATAAAGCCGTGCGACAGCATCTGAAAGATCGCGCCGTCGATGCCCTGTTGGTTGGCCGAGAAGATGCCCGCCGTCACATAGCCCATGTGCGCGACCGAGGAATAGGCGATCAGCTTCTTCATGTCTTCCTGCACCAGCGCCACCAGCGAGGTATAGACAATCGCAATCGCCGACAGCCACAGCACCAGCGGTGCCATCACATCCGTCCCAACCGGGAACATCGGCAAGCTGAACCGCAGGAAGCCATAGCCGCCCATTTTCAACAGGATCGCCGCCAGCACAACCGAACCCGCCGTCGGGGCCTGAACGTGTGCGTCGGGCAACCAGGTGTGCACCGGCCACATCGGCATCTTGACCGCAAAGCTGGCAAAGAACGCGAGGAACATGAGCGTCTGAGCCCCGCCGACAATCTGGATCCCCAAGAGTGAGAAGGTCTCGGACCCGAATTCATGCCGCATAAGCGTCGGGATATCCGTGGTGCCGGCTTCGGTGAACATCGCCACCATCGCCACCAGCATCAGCACCGAGCCGATGAAGGTGTAGAGGAAGAACTTGAACGACGCGTAAATCCGGTTCTTGCCGCCCCAGATGCCGATGATCAGGAACATCGGGATCAGACCGGCTTCGAAGAACAGATAGAACAGCACGATGTCCAGCGCCATGAACACGCCAAGCATCAGCGTTTCCAGCACGAGGAAGGCGATCATGTATTCCTTGACGCGCTTATCGACGCTCCAGCTGGCCGCGATGCACAGCGGCATCATGAAGGTGGTCAGCATGACAAACAGCACCGAAATGCCGTCAACGCCCATTTTGTACTTCAGACCCAACAGCCAAGCGCCCTCTTCCACAAACTGGAAGCCGGTTTTCGAGCTGTCGAACTGCGCGAGGATGAACAGCGAGATCAGGAAGGTCGCCGAGGTCGCAATCAGCGCCAGCCATTTGGCATTGCGATTGGCCGCTTCGTCTTCGCCGCGCAGGAAAACCCCGAGGATCAGCGCCCCGAGTGCCGGGATGAAGGTGACGATGGAAAGGAGGTTGTCCATTAGTGCGCTCCTCCGTTGAGCGACATCCATGTGATCAGGATTGCGATCCCGATCACCATGGCGAAGGCGTAGCTAAAGATGTAACCGGACTGAAAACGGCCAGCGAGACGGGTGAAGAACGGAATGATCCCCATCGACACGCCATTCAGCGCGCCGTCGATGGTATTCTCGTCACCGCGTTTCCACAGGAAGCGGCCAATCGCTTTGGCGGGCTGCACAAAGATGAAATCGTAGATTTCGTCAAAGTACCACTTGTTGAGCAGGAAGAGATACAGCGGGCGCTGTTGCTCGGCCAGCCGGACCGGAATGGTCGGGTCGATGATATAGAACCAGAACGCCGTGGCGAAACCGATCAGCATGGCGATGAAGGGCGAGATCTTGACCCAGACCGGCGCATGGTGTGCGTCGTCCATGACATGGTTGTCGGCTGCCATAAAGATCGCGCCTTGCGGGGCTTCGGCGTTGGCGATGTTGGGATGAGTGCCATCCACATCAATCGGGAAGTTGTTCTCAGGCACCGCATGATCGTCGGCCACAACTGCCTCGGCAGGCGCGGCATCCGCTTCGGCAGGCGCGGCATCCGCGACGGCATGGTCATCCGTCGCCATCTCCGCGTCATGACCAGCGTCAGCCGCGACATGCGCATCGGGGATGCCGAAGAACTTGTTGACCTGCTCATGGCTGCCAAAGAACGACCCGTACCAGATCATCCCGGCCAGCACCGACCCAAGCGCCAGCACACCAAGCGGCACCAGCATAACCACCGGGCTTTCATGTGCGTGTTCGTGGGTGTGTTTGTCGCCGCGTTGCTTGCCATAGAAGGTGAGGAACATCAGCCGCCAGCTGTAGAAGCTGGTGAACAGCGCCGCCACAACCAGCGCCCAGAAGGCAAAGCCGCCTTGGGTGCCCGCATAGGCGCTTTCGATCACCGCATCCTTGGACAAGAAGCCCGCGAAACCGATGTGGGTCAGCGGAATGCCAACGCCGGTGATCGCCAGCGTGCCGATCATCATCGCCCAGAAGGTATAGGGGATCTTTTTGCGCAGGTTGCCATAGTTCCGCATGTCCTGCTCGTGGTGCATCGCGTGGATGACCGAGCCGGCACCGAGGAACAGCATCGCTTTAAAGAACGCGTGGGTGAACAGGTGGAACATCGCCACCGAATACACGCCAACACCCGCCGCCACGAACATATAGCCAAGCTGCGACATAGTCGAATAGGCGATGACGCGTTTGATATCGTTCTGCACCAGACCGATGGTGGCGGCGACAAAGGCGGTCGCGGCACCGAGGTAGGTGATGAAGGTGGTCGCTTCGGGTGCGTATTCCATCAGCGGCGACATGCGGCTGACAAGGAAAACCCCTGCCGTCACCATCGTCGCGGCGTGGATCAGCGCCGACACCGGGGTCGGGCCTTCCATCGCGTCTGGCAACCATGTGTGCAGGAACAGCTGCGCCGATTTGCCCATCGCGCCGATGAACAGCAAGAACGCAATCAGGTTGGCTGCGTTCCATTCGCTCCACAAGAAGGTAAGCTGCGTGTTCGCCAATTCAGGCGCGGCGGCAAAGATATCGTCAAACCGGATCGAGTCGGTCAGGAAGAACAGACCAAAGATACCGAGCGCAAAGCCGAAGTCACCGACACGGTTGACGATAAAGGCTTTCATCGCGGCGGCATTAGCCGACGGCTTGCGATAGTAGAAGCCGATCAAAAGGTAGGATGCGACGCCCACGCCTTCCCAGCCAAAGAACATCTGCACAAGGTTGTCCGACGTCACCAGCATCAGCATGGCGAAGGTGAAGAACGACAGATAGGCAAAGAAGCGCGGCTTATAGCTTTCGCCGTCTTTCCACTGCGGATCGTGATCCATGTAGCCAAAGCTATAAAGGTGCACGAGCGACGAGACCGTCGTCACCACCACCAGCATGATCGAGGTCAACCGATCCAGCCGGATCGACCAGTCGGTGGACAGCGAGCCACTTTCGATCCAGCGCATGATCTGGATGTGCTGGGTCTCGGGTCCGTGGGTCAGGAAGACGATCCACGAAAAGGCGCAGGCCGTGAACAACAGGCCCGTGGTGATCCACATCGCGCCGCGTTCGCCGATCAGCTTCCAGCCGAAACCGCCAATGATCGCGCCAGCCAAGGGGGCAAAGAGAATGATGCTTTCCATGATCTTAGCCCTTCATCACGTTGACGTCTTCCACGGCGATGGTGCCGCGGTTGCGGAAGAAACAGACGAGGATGGCAAGGCCAATGGCCGCCTCTGCCGCCGCCACCGTCAGGACGAACAGGGTGAACACCTGCCCCACCAGATCGCCAAGATGGGCGGAAAAGGCGACGAGGTTGATATTCACCGCCAGAAGCATCAGCTCGATCGACATGAGCAGAATGATCACGTTCTTGCGGTTCAAGAAGAGGCCGAAGATGCCAATGACAAACAGCGCCGCCGCCACCGTCAGGTAATGTTCAAGTCCGATCATGTCGTCCCTCTGGGCTTTTGCCCGTTTCGTCTTTTCATCTCCTGCCTTAAACGGCAGGTCTTTATCAGTTCGCTGCGCGACCGCGCCGTTGCCTAATCCAGCGTAGCGCCGCCACGCCCATAATTGCCTTTAGCGCCCAAAGTCCGGCAAACCCCAGCACCCCGACCTTGAGAAAAAGGCCATGCGCCAGGGCAAACGCGCCGTCCATCAGAGGCCCTGCCCCGGTTTGACGTCGCGCAGTTCCATCGCCTTGGCCGGATCGCGGTACATCTGCGCCAGCACGTTCTGACGTTTGACATCCTTGCGGTGCCGCAGGGTCAGAACAATCGCGCCGATCATCGCCACCAGCAGGATCAGACCCGAGAGTTGGAACAGCAGGAAATAATCGTCATACAGGATCACGCCCAAAGCATGAGTGTTGTGCACATCCGTGGGTGTGACCTGCGTGCGCAGCCCCTCAGCCACTTCTGCCGTCTGCCACGCGCCGACCGCCATCGCGAATTGCATCAGCAGAACCACACCGATCAACAAGGCAAGCGGCATATAGCGCGCCATCTCGGCCTTTAATTCGGCAAAGTCGACGTCGAGCATCATCACCACAAACAGGAACAGCACCATGACCGCGCCGACGTAGACGATGATCAACAGCATCGCCACGAACTCCGCGCCCAACAGCACGAAAAGCCCCGCCGACGACAGAAACGCAAGGATCAGCCACAGCACCGAATGCACCGGGTTGCGGCTGATCACAGTGAACAGCCCCCCGGCGATGGTGCTGAGCGCAAAGAGATAAAAGGCGAACACTGTCATTTTGCGTTATCCTCACTGCCGTCCATAACATCCCGAGCCAGTTCCATGGCCCGCGTCATGGCGGGAAGGCCAGCGAACATCGACATCTGCGCGATGGTCTCGGCGATTTCATCTTTCGTCGCGCCGGCCTCGATGGCGTGGCGCACGGTCATACGGAACGGGGTCTCGGCCTGAGCCCCCTGCATGGTCAGCCCGGCCAGCGTGAGCAAAAGCCGGGTCTTGGCATCAAGCCCCTCGGACGAGACGCCACGGCCAAAGGCCATTTCCATCATCTCTTTGGGCATGGTCGGCCAGAGCGACTCAAACCCCTTGGGCGAGAACGTCTCAAGCGCCGGATTGAAGGCTTTCGCCATTTCCTGAGCCTGGCTCATCATCAGCTCGAATGGGGTTTTATTATCGGTCATCTGTAGGGTGCATCCACTTCGAGGTTGGCCGCAATTTCGGCCTCCCAACGGTCGCCGTTCGCCAAAAGCTTGTCCTTGTCGTAAAACAGCTCTTCGCGGGTCTCGGTGGCGAATTCAAAATTCGGACCTTCGACAATGGCATCCACCGGACAGGCCTCTTGGCAGAAGCCGCAGTAGATGCACTTTGTCATATCGATGTCATAGCGCGTGGTGCGGCGGCTGCCGTCGTCGCGCGGTTCGGCGTCGATGGTGATGGCCTGCGCCGGGCAGATCGCTTCGCACAGCTTGCAGGCAATGCAGCGTTCTTCGCCGTTGGGATAGCGGCGCAACGCGTGTTCCCCGCGAAAACGCGGGCTTAGCGGGCCTTTTTCATGTGGATAGTTCAACGTCGCCTTGGGCGCGAAGAAGTATTTCAGACCCAGCTTGAAGCCGACGAAAAAGTCCTGCAACAGGAAATATTTCGCGGCCCGGCCATAATCGATATCTGCCATCAGTCTTCCCCTTGCGCGGCGGATGTGTCCGGCAACTTTCCCAGGTTGGGCCAGTTGCGCGGACCCGTTGCCTTTTGGGCATCCGCGTCTTGTTTCGTGTCGGTCTGGTCAGACCCGCCCTGCAACGCCGCCCAGCGAAAGATCGCGGCGGCCACTTCGTTTTGTTGCGGCAGCGGATTGCCATCGTCGTCGTAATCCGGCAGCCCGCAGTCCTGCACCACGAAATCCGCCAACGACACCATGTCGATGTATTTCGCGTCCATGATTGCGTCTTTCAGATCGGTCATGTCAGCCTCCTACGGCCCAGCGGGCATACGCCCCCCAGAACCAGTCGAACTTGGCGGCAAAGGCCACGAAGACCACCCAAACCAGCGAGAACGGCAGGAAGACTTTCCAGCCCAGGCGCATCAGTTGGTCATAGCGGTAACGGGGGGTGATCGCCTTCACCATCGCGAAGATGAAGAAGAAGAACGCCATCTTGGCAATCATCCACAGCACACCATCCGGCAGGCCCGGAATGGGCGAGAGCCAGCCGCCAAAGAACAGCAGCGAGGTCAGCGCGCACATCAGGAAGATCGCGATATACTCACCCGCCATAAACAGCAGGAAGGGGGTCGAGGAATATTCCACCTGATAGCCAGCCACCAGTTCCGATTCCGCTTCGGGAAGGTCGAAGGGCGGGCGGTTTGTCTCAGCGAGGCAAGAGATGAAAAACAGGAACACCATCGGGAAATGCGGCAGCCAGTACCACGAGAAGAAGCCGAAGCGGCCATCCTGCGCGTGGACGATATCGCCAAAGTTCAGCGAGCCGGTCGAGATGATCACACCGATGATGATCAGGCCGATCGAGACCTCATACGAGATCATCTGCGCGGCCGATCGAAGCGACCCGAGGAACGGGTATTTCGAGTTCGACGCCCAGCCCCCCATGATCACGCCGTAGACCTCAAGCGAGGACATGGCGAACACATAGAGGATGGCGACGTTGATATCCGACAGCACCCAGCCATCGGCAAAGGGGATCACCGCCCAAGCAATCACCGCAAGGACGAAAGACGCCATCGGAGCGAGGAAAAAGACCGGTTTATCGGCGCCAGCGGGCACCACCACTTCCTTGACCACGTATTTAAGCGCATCTGCCACTGATTGCAGCAGCCCGAAGGGCCCCACAACGTTAGGTCCGCGCCGCATCTGGACAGCCGCCCAGATTTTGCGGTCACCGTAGACGAGGAACAGCAGCGAAATCATCACAAAGCCCAGCACCGCAAGGCACTGCGCGAGGATGAGAACACCAATTCCAAGTGGGGTCGAAAAGAAATCTGCCATGGTCCCTCACACAGTCGGTATGCCGTTTTCGCGGCAGTTCGCCACGACGACTTCGGCATCTATCGTCTTCAATCCGTCGGGCAGTGACGGCGAGATGGTGTAAACCGCATCCCCGCGCCAAACGCCACCCTCTTCGCGGGTATTCGTGCGCACATGCCGCGCAAATCCGTACCCTCGTATCAATGCATACTGCGCCGCAGCACATTCCGCATAATCCGCCACATCCTGCGTGTCGCGCGCGCCGGTCATCTCCACATGGAAATTCACCAGATCGCCCTCAAGCAGCCGGGTCTCGATGCCGCCATAGGCCGGCTCGAACGGGATATCCGCCGTGGCATTATCCACGTCGCAGCCGCCAAGCGCCATCACGGGCAGCAGCGCCGCCCCGAGCCATATACGCATATGTCGGATCATTCCGCAGCAATCTTCGCCTCCCCGCGGGCCTTCGCATTGGCCGACAGTTCCGCCATCAACTGGCTGGCACGCGCAATCGGGTTGGTCAGCCAGTAGTCTTTGATCGCATTGCGGAACGACGCGTCGCCAAGGCTTCCGGCCTCGGTCGGCTGCCAATCGTTCTCGGGCACATCGTCGATCTTGGCCAGATGCGGCACGTCCTTGACCAGCTGTGTGCGCAGTTGCGCAAGGCTGTCATACGGCAGTTTCGCGCCCAACTCACCCGAAAGTGCCCGCAGGATCGCCCAGTTTTCCTTGGCCTCGCCGGGGGCAAAGCCCGCCCGCAGCGCCAGTTGTGGCCGGCCTTCGGTGTTGACGAACAGCCCGTTTTCTTCGGTATAAGCCGCGCCCGGCAGGATCACATCGGCGCGGTGTGCACCGCGGTCGCCGTGGCTGCCTTGATAGATCACAAACGCGCCGTCCGCGATTTCGATCTCATCTGCACCGAGATTGTAAATCACATCCGCGCCGTCGATCGCCGCCGCAAGCCCGCCTTCGGTCACGGCACCCACGTCCATCGCGCCAACACGGCCAGCGGCGGTGTGCAGCACAAGGAACTTGCTCTCGGTCGCCCCGGCAAATTTCATCGCCTCGGCCAGAACCGCAGCACCGTCCGCCTCGCGGATGGCACCCTGCCCGACAATCACAATGGTTTCGCGGCTCAGCGCATCCTCGTGGCCGCCGTCGTTCAGCTTGGACAGCGCGGCACGGTCGGTGCCCAGGTGGAAATATTCAAACGTCAGATCAACGGCTTCGCCAACAACGCCAATCTTGGCACCATTGGACCAGGCCTTGCGCAAACGCGCGTTCAGCACCGGCAATTCCTCACGCGGGTTGCAGCCGATCAGCATGATCGCCCCGGCGTGATCGATATCCTCAATCGCGGCGGTGCCCACATACCCCGAGCGGTTGCCCGCCGGCAGTTTCGCACCATCGGTGCGGCACTCGACGTTGCCGCCCTGCCCTTCGATCAGTTGCTTGAGCGCATAAGCGGCCTCAACCGGGGCCAAATCGCCCACAAGACCCGCCACTTTCGTGGCACCCTTGATGGCCTCAGCAGCTTTGCCCAGAGCTTCGTTCCAAGTTGCCGGACGCAGTTTGCCGTTGTCACGGATATACGGTTTATCAAGGCGTTGACGGCGCAGACCGTCCCAGACAAAGCGCGTCTTGTCGGAAATCCATTCCTCATTCACACCGTCATGGTTGCGCGGCAAAAACCGCATGACTTCGCGGCCTTTGGTATCGACCCGAATGTTCGAGCCAAGCGCATCCATCACGTCAACCGACTCGGTCTTGGACAGCTCCCAAGGGCGGGCGGTAAACGCATAGGGTTTCGACACCAACGCGCCCACCGGGCACAGATCAATGATGTTGCCCTGCATGTTGCTGTCGAGCGTTTCGCCAAGATACGCGGTGATCTCGGCATCTTCGCCCCGGCCAGTCTGGCCCATCTGGTGAATGCCCGCGACCTCGGTGGTGAAGCGCACACAACGGGTGCAGGAAATGCAGCGGGTCATGTGGGTTTCAACCAACGGCCCAAGATCAAGATCGTCCACCGCGCGTTTCGGCTCGCGGAAGCGGCTGAAATCAACGCCATAGGCCATCGCCTGATCCTGAAGATCGCATTCGCCCCCCTGATCGCAAATCGGGCAATCAAGCGGGTGGTTGATCAGCAGGAATTCCATCACGCCCTCGCGGGCCTTCTTGACCATCGGAGAGTTGGTTTTCACCACCGGCGGCTCGCCGTCCTTGCCGGGCCGCAGATCCTTGACCTGCATGGCGCAGGATGCGGCGGGCTTGGGCGGACCGCCCACAACCTCAACCAGACACATCCGGCAGTTGCCCGCAATCGACAGCCGCTCGTGATAACAGAAACGCGGCACTTCGATACCGGCCTGTTCGCAGGCCTGGATCAGGGTCAGCGCCCCGTCAACTTCGATCTCGGTGTCGTCGATGATGATCTTTTTCAGGTCCGTCATGGCTCTCACTTCACGCTCAGAAAGGAGCCGATCTGGCTGCCTTTCGAAATCTCTTCACGCCCCAGCGCGCAGTATGTTTCGGGTTTGCCCGATACCACGCCATTGGCTTTCATATACGTCGCCGCCGCGCCTTCGATGCGCTTGCGCTCTTTCTTGCTTTCGACGAAATCCTTGATCTCGTCCTTGCTATAACCCAGGTCGCGGGCCTGCTTTTCCAGCGACCGCACGAAGGCCCAGCCCTTGATCAACCGCGCCGAAAGATCGGGGCAGGCAATCCGCAACTGATCGGCAATCATAACGTCGCGCAGCCCGGTGTTGATGAACCCGACCGACGACAGCGGCGACAGCGCCACCGCAGGCCCGGCAATCGCCAGAAAGGTTATGCACGCCAGTCGCTTCATTCCACGCACCGCCCCTGCAACACAACTTTGTTGCCATTACGCGGCAGGGTCTCTGCCTGCGGATCGACCTGCCAGTCGATGTCCGACACGCCAAACCAGCGAATGCAATACTGCGTGCCCTCATAGCGCACCGCCTCGCGCACCCCGACCTCAGAGCGCGACACAGGCCCCGCCGTGGCGATGAAATCACGCCGATCCGCCCGGTCCACCGGCTTGGCCGAGCCACGGAAAATCTCACCATCAAAGGTGATCCGCTTGCCATCGGCGCTGCCGTCACAGGCAGCCAGCACCAGCGTCGTGGACAAAAGGAGGATCAAAGCGCGCATATCCGGTTACTCCGCAGCCATCGCGCCCATACGGCCCGTTTTTTGCGCTTTGATACGGTCTTCGATCTCTTCGCGGAAGTTGCGGATCAAGCCTTGGATCGGCCAAGCCGCCGCATCGCCAAGCGCACAGATCGTGTGGCCCTCGACCTGCTTGGTCACATCCCAAAGCATGTCGATTTCTTCGATCTCGGCCTCGCCGCGCACCAAACGCTCCATCACCCGCATCATCCAGCCGGTGCCTTCACGGCACGGCGTACACTGGCCACAGCTTTCGTGTTTATAGAACTTGGCCAGCCGCCAGATCGCCTTGATGATGTCGGTCTCTTTGTCCATCACGATCACCGCCGCCGTGCCAAGGCCAGAGCCAAGGTCATTGCGCAGATAATCGAAATCCATGATCGCGTCTTTCATCTTTTCGCCGCGCACACAGGGCACAGACGAGCCGCCCGGAATGACCGCCAAAAGATTGTCCCAACCGCCGCGAATGCCACCGCAATGCTTCTCGATCAGTTCCTCGAACGAGATCGACATCGCCTCTTCGACAACACAGGGGTTGTTGACGTGGCCCGAGATGGCAAACAGCTTGGTGCCCGCGTTATTGGCGCGGCCAAAGCCCGCAAACCATTCCGGCCCCCGGCGCAGAATCGTCGGCACAACCGCGATGGATTCAACGTTGTTCACCGTGGTCGGGCAGCCATAGAGGCCAGCACCGGCCGGGAACGGCGGCTTCATCCGGGGCATGCCCTTGCGGCCCTCAAGGCTCTCGAGCAACGCGGTTTCTTCGCCGCAGATATACGCCCCGGCCCCATGCGCCACGTAGATGTCAAAGTCCCAGCCCGAGCCGCAGGCATTCTTGCCCACGAGACCGGCGTCATAAGCCTCATCAATCGCGATCTGAAGCGCTTCGCGTTCGCGGATATATTCGCCACGGATGTAGATGTAACACGCGTGGGCCTGCATCGCGAAGCTGGCAATCAGGCAACCCTCAATCAGCGTATGCGGATCGTGACGCATGATTTCGCGGTCTTTGCAGGTGCCCGGCTCGGATTCGTCGGCATTGACCACAAGATACGCCGGACGTCCGTCGCTTTCCTTGGGCATGAACGACCATTTCAGACCGGTCGGAAAGCCCGCCCCGCCCCGTCCGCGCAGCCCGCTGGCCTTCATCTGGTCCACGATCCAGTCGCGGCCCTTTTCGATGATGCCCGCCGTTCCATCCCAATGGCCACGCTTTTTGGCGCCCTCAAGCGTACGGTCATGCATCCCGTAGATGTTGGTAAAGATCCGGTCCTGATCCTGGAGCATGTGCGATGCCACCCTTTAATTGTTCTGACGCTTGCGCCAGATCTGATAGATATTGACGAACGCCCAGATGAACGCCGCCAGAGCCAGTAGGTCGACAAGAAGCGCGTAGCGCCCCGCCAGACCGATTTTCGGCCCGATGAATTGGGCCCCGAGCCAGATCAGCATCGTTCCGGCAATCACCAGCGCCGTGATGCGCCCTTGCCGTGCGAGTGCCAGTTCTGCGTCGCGATCCATCCCTGTCCTTGCCCCCGTCAGTTCACGTTGCCATCGCTGGCGCGTGCGGAGAGGTCTGTATCACTAACAGCCGCGAGCGTTTTGGCCTGCGCAACCCATGCGTCGCGGCTCACGCGGCCTTTGAAGCCTTCGAGATTGTCATCGACCCAAGACACTTCGCTGTCGGTCCAAGCGGCGATCTGGTCGAAGTGGTAAAAGCCCATGCCATTCAGCATCTGTTCCATCTTTGGCCCGACACCCTTGATCTGTTTAAGATCATCCGCACCGCTGGCGCGCGCGGCACTAAGGGCTGCGGGTTTGGCGCCTGTGCCGCTTGCTTTTGCCGAAGCATCGGGCGCGGTGCCGCTGTAGGTCCAGCTGCCCTTCCGGCTGGCGAGTTCGTCCTGCCCGGGCAGGGCCGCGCTGGGTTTGAGCGGCGAAACCGGCGCAGGCGTTTCCTCAACTTCAGTCTCGTATGTCCAGCTGCCCTTGCGTTCAGACAGTTCGTCTTCGCCAGCAAGCGCGGCGCTGGGGGTCATTGCAGCTTTGTCTGCAACCGGTGCCTCAACGTCACCAGCGTCGGGCGTTGGTGATGCCTCGGTCGGTGCCGCGGCAGGCTCCGGCGTTGGCTCAGGTTTCGGCTCCGGTGCGGGCGCGGGTTTCGCCGGGGTCGAGGCTGTCTGGGCGAGAATAGTCTGGGCGGAGGGCGTGGCAGTGGTGCTGACAACGCCAGATTTCGGCGTGGGCGAACATCCCAACCACACAAGCAGCGATCCCAGCAGGCCAAACGCCAGCAGACCGACAACAAGAGCCGCGAGAAGGCCATAGCTGAACACGAGCATAAGAAACACCAGCGCGCCCACAATTGCGGCGGCTGTCCAGCACTTGCGTGCGCATGGTCCTGTTGATCTGTCAGTCATCGGCGTTTCTCCCGTTTAGAACCACTCTCTCAGTCGGCATCACCTTTCGTCGACTGCGGCGTGGCATCTGCCGCCCCGCCGTCTGCCAGTGCTTTCGCCTGAGACACCCAAGCATCGCGCGTCACCCGGCCTTTGAAACCTTCGAGGTGCTGATCGACCCAGGCAATCTCGTCTTCACTCCAGTTCGCGATCTGATCGAAGTGATAGAAGCCCATGGAATGGCACATGTCTTCCAGCTTCGGCCCGATGCCTTTGATCTGCTTGAGATCATCGGCCTTGCCATCGCGTGCGCCATCAAGCGCCGACGGGCGCGAGCCCTCGGGCGCCGATGCGCCAGTATCCGATGCACCGGTATCCTGAGAAGCGCCCTCTTTGGTGCCAGCCTCTGCCTGAGCCGAGTCTTCGACCGCCTCAGATCCATCGGTTTTCGGATTGTCAGCCGAGACCGGACGCCCGGTTTCAACCGCCTGCGACTCGCGCTTGTCGATGCCGGTTTCGTCAATCGGTGCGTTCTTCGACGGCTGCGGTTCTTCGGCGGCGGCCCCCATCATTCGGGCTGCAGCGTCGCCGTGATTGGCGCCCTGCTGCCACGGGGCCGTGAGCGGCACTTCGGTGCCGTCGATCCGTTTGATGGTGTCGCCGATGTCGGTCGCAATCTGCGCCGAGGCGTTATACTTGTGACGGCCCTCTTCGTGCTCGGTCAGGCTGGTGAGGCCCGATTTCGGCTCGGAGGTATAGCGCCCGTTCTGCGGACCGGGCACCGGCACCTTGCCAGCGGCAATCTCGTCGATGATTTCGGCCAGACGCTCGGTTGTCAGGTCTTCGTAATAGTCCTTGCCGATCTGGGCCATCGGTGCGTTGGCACAGGCCCCGAGGCATTCGACCTCTTCCCAGCTGAACTTGCCATCCGCCGAAAGCTCATGCGCCTTTGGCGCAATCTTTTCCTGACAGACCGCCATCAGATCCTCGGCCCCACAAATCATGCAGGACGTGGTGCCGCAAATCTGGATATGCGCAAGGCTGCCAACGGGTTGCAACTGGAACATGAAGTAGAACGACGCCACTTCCAGCACGCGGATATAGGCCATGCCGAGCATGTCAGCGATGGTTTCAATCGCCGGGCGGGTAAGCCAGCCTTCCTGCTCTTGCGCGCGCCACAACAGTGGAATCACGGCGCTGGCCTGACGGCCTTCGGGATACTTGGTGACCTGCGCCTCGGCCCAGGCACGGTTGGCCGTGGTGAAGGCGAAACTGTCAGGTTGGTCGTGATACAGACGGCGCAGCATGATCGTTCTTTCCGTTCCTCGCCAGAGCCCGAGACCTCTGACACTTGCTTTTCGTTGCCCCGAGTCGCGTCCGACACAGGGCCAATTGCATCAGGCCGTAACGGCCTTGGGCGCACAGGCCCCCGTGGTCAGGCGCACACCGCCTTTTTCAAGTCGAATGGCCTGTTCGCGGGCAAGCCGTTGTTCGGTAATCGCCACGGCCTGTTCGCGGGTGAGCCCGGCCTGGAATTGCACCGCACCGTAATCCGCCTCGCTGACCAAGGTGCAGCCCAGCGAGGCCACAGCCTCGTCATAGGCCGCAAGGCTGTCGACCGTTGTGCCCTCGGGCGGCAGGTCCATACAGCCCGCCAGCGCCGCCAAAGCCGTGACGGCAGCGATAATACGCAGCCCCCTCACCGGTCAATCTCGCCAAAGACGACATCCATCGTACCGATGATCGCCGCCACATCCGCCAGTTGGTGGCCGGTTGCAACGTAGTCCATCGCCTGAAGATGCAGGAACCCGGGCGCGCGGATCTTGGCGCGGTAGGGTTTGTTGGTGCCATCGGCCACAAGATATACGCCAAACTCGCCCTTGGGCGCCTCGACCGCGGCATAAACTTCGCCCGCGGGGACGTGAAAGCCTTCGGTGTAGAGCTTGAAGTGGTGGATCAGCGATTCCATCGAGGTCTTCATCTCGCCACGCGACGGCGGGGTGATCTTGCCACGGGCAAGGATATCGCCCTGCCCTTCGGGCGCGCGCAGTTTCTCGATCGCTTGGTGGATGATCAGCAGCGATTGGCGCATCTCTTCCATGCGAACAAGATAGCGGTCAAAGCAATCGCCATTTTTGCCCACAGGGATCTGGAATTCGAATTCGTCATAAAGCTCATAGGGTTGCGCACGGCGCAAATCCCACGCAAGGCCAGAGCCCCGCACCATGACGCCCGAGAAACCCCATTCCTGAATGTCTTCTTCGCTGATGATGCCGATGTCGGCATTGCGCTGCTTGAAGATACGGTTTTCGGTCAACAGCCCGTCAATATCCGCGATCACGCGGGGGAAATCATGCGCCCATTCCTCGATATCATCGAGCAGATCCGCAGGCAGATCCTGATGCACACCACCGGGACGGAAATAGGCCGCGTGCAAACGCGCGCCGCTGGCCCGCTCATAGAACACCATGAGCTTTTCACGTTCCTCAAAGCCCCAGAGCGGCGGCGTCAGCGCGCCAACGTCCATCGCCTGAGTGGTGACGTTAAGCAGGTGGTTCAGGATACGGCCAATCTCGGAATAAAGCACCCGGATCAGCGAGGCCCGGCGCGGCACTTCAACCTTGCACAGCTTTTCAATCGCCAGACACCAAGCGTGTTCCTGGTTCATCGGGGCGACGTAATCGAGCCGGTCGAAATACGGCAGGTTTTGCAGGTAGGTCCGGCTTTCCATCAGCTTTTCGGTGCCACGGTGCAGCAGGCCGATATGCGGATCGCAGCGTTCCACGATCTCGCCGTCAAGCTCTAGTACAAGCCGAAGAACCCCGTGCGCCGCAGGGTGTTGCGGGCCGAAGTTGATGTTGAAATTGCGGATTTTCTGTTCGCCGCTCAGCGCGTCGGTGCTGCCGTCGTCAAATTTCGAGCCATCCATCATCTTAGCGCTTCTCCAGTTCCTGAAGCTTCATGCCCATCCACCACAGCATCGCAATCGTGCCGAAGGGAACAAGGCAAGCCAGGGCCCAATATTTGTGAATGCCGAAATGCGGCAGCAGCTTGAGCAGCGGGATCGCCGCCAAGGCCGAAAGTATGAGCCACCAAAGAAAGCCCATCACTTGGCATCCTTGCTGACATGGCCGTCCGGCGCGGTCTTGTCATCGCCGGGCAGGATGTATTCGGCCCCTTCCCACGGTGACATGAAATCGAACTGACGGTATTCCTGTACCAGCGATACCGGCTCATAAACCACGCGCTTTTGCGCCTCGTCATAGCGGACTTCGGTATAACCGGTGGTCGGGAAATCCTTGCGCAGCGGATAGCCGCGAAAGCCATAGTCGGTGAGGATACGGCGCAGATCGGGGTGGCCCGAGAACAGGATGCCGAACATGTCGAACACCTCCCGCTCGAACCAGTTGGCCGCGGGATGGACGCCCGAAATCGACGGCACCATATCCTGTTCGCGGATCGACACCCGCAGGCGAATGCGGTGATTTTGGTACATCGACAGGAAGTGATACACCACGTCGAACCGCTTGGCCCGCGCCGGGTAATCGACGGCGGTGATATCCACCAGCGACGAAAACTGGCAGTTCGGGTCGTTCTTGAGGAACTCCACCAGACCGGTCAGGTTCGCGGGGGCGACATCGACATTAAGCTCGCCATGGTCAATCGACCAAGACAGCACGCAATCCGCGCGCTTGATCTCGATATGTCCGCCAAGTTCATTCAGTGCTGCGGTCATGCCTCTGCCCCTTACCTTACAATCGTGCCGGTGCGGCGGATTTTGCGTTGCAGTTGCATCAGACCGTACAGCAGCGCCTCTGCCGTCGGCGGGCAGCCGGGCACATAGATGTCGACCGGAACGATCCGGTCACAGCCGCGCACCACGGAATAGCTGTAGTGATAATAGCCACCACCATTGGCGCAGGAGCCCATCGAAATCACGTAGCGCGGCTCTGGCATCTGGTCGTAAACCTTGCGCAACGCCGGGGCCATCTTGTTGGTCAGCGTGCCGGCCACGATCATCACGTCCGACTGGCGCGGGGACGCGCGCGGCGCAATGCCGAACCGTTCCGCATCGTAGCGCGGCATCGACGTGTGCATCATTTCAACGGCGCAACAGGCCAGACCGAATGTCATCCAGTGCAGCGAGCCGGTGCGCGCCCAATTGATGATGTCTTCGGTCGAGGTGAGCAAAAAGCCCTTGTCCTGCAACTCTGCGTTCAATGCCTGGGTCGCGACTTCTTTATCGAAGCCTGCGGTATTGGCTGCGGTGCTTACTGCCATTCCAGCGCCCCTTTCTTCCATTCATAGGCAAAGCCGATGGTGAGTACGCCAAGGAAGACGATCATCGACCAGAAGCCGACCATCGAAATATCCCGGAACCCGACGGCCCATGGAAACAGGAAGGCGATTTCCAGATCGAAGATGATGAACAGGATCGACACCAAATAAAACCGGACATCGAACTTCATCCGCGCGTCATCGAAGGCGTTGAAACCGCATTCGTAGGCCGAAACCTTCTCGGGGTCCGGGGCACGGACCGCAAGAATGACGGCAGCAAGAATAAGGACGATGCCAAGACCGATGGCGACGGCGAGAAAGATAAGAATGGGAAGGTATTCCCTGAGCATCTCTTCCACGGGGCAGGCTCCTTTCCGGCACGAAGGTAAAGGCGTGCGCTCAGTTGGCTCGCTAGGCTTGTTCCGGGTTTATCTCTGCGCTGCAGGGGGGTCAATGCACCGGAGACACATTCACGAGGCGGAATATCTAAACGAAAGTCTATGAAATAAAGGGGTTTGCGGTTGGGTCGCATGTGGGCTGTCAAAAATTGGGCAGGGTGGAAAGGTGATTCCAATGCTGCGGGGCCGCAAGATAGGATGCAACCGGAAAAGGCGCGTGGCGGGTGTTTGTTTACAAATCGCCGGGCCGGGATGCGCCAAGAAGTGGTAGCGCCAACATAATCGACGCCCCCGGCCCTAGTGATCCGCCGCCCCTCATGGCGCGGGGGTGATCAGGCCCAGCCCGGTTTGCGCTTGTCAAAAAAGGCGGCGATGCCGTCCTGCGCCTCGGCGCTGTCCCAGCGCTGCGCCAAAGCATCAATCGCCAGCGCCATTTCGGCGTCACTCACCCCGCCGCCCAGCGCGGCGATCAGCTGCTTGGCCTCGCCCACAGCCCCCGGCGCGCAGGTCAGATAGGGCACGACTTCGGCCTCGATGGCCGCGCCAAGATCCGCCGCCGCGACCGACCGCGCCACCAGCCCCAGCGTCACCGCCTCGGCCGTGTCGAACAGCCGCGCCGACATGAACACCCGGCGCGCCATCGCGGGCCCCATGCGCCGCAACACAAACGGCCCGATATTGGCCGGGATCAGCCCCAGCCGGGTCTCGGTAAAACCAAATCGCGCGTCCGCGACCGCAATCACCGTATCGCAAACCGACATCAGCCCCAAGCCGCCGCCAAAGGCATTGCCCTGCACCCGCCCGATCAGCGGCTTGGGCAGACTGTCGAGCGCGTGCAACATCGCCGACAGCTTGGCGCTTTCAGTCCGGCGCGTGGCGCTGTCCATCTCGAATTGCGCCCGCATCCATGCCAGATCGCCGCCGGCACAAAAGCTCTTGCCCTCGGCCGCCAGCACCACAACGCGCACGGTATCGTCCGCGCCCAGCGCTTGGGCGGCGGCCACCAGCTCCTCCAGCATCTGCGCTGACATTGCGTTGTGCTTTTCGCTTC
This sequence comes from Marinovum sedimenti, assembly GCF_054052205.1. Lineage (NCBI taxonomy): Bacteria > Pseudomonadati > Pseudomonadota > Alphaproteobacteria > Rhodobacterales > Roseobacteraceae > Marinovum > Marinovum sedimenti. The sequence continues at coordinate 3,494,072 of NZ_CM133223.1, read as the reverse complement.
GCGCCAGCCAGAGCGTTGCCACCCCACGCGCATCCGCCTCGACTTTCAAGGTTTGATACATGTCTCTCCGCTTTCTTCCCGCGCCAAAATCCATTGATGGATTTTGACAAAAATCATCAATGATTTTTGCCGCCCCGTCTCATGTCGTGCGCCATAGCGACGGCCTCAGTGATCACCGCAAGGTCAAGCCCTGTCTCGTACCCCAGCTCCGCCAGCCGCGTGGCCACCGCCTCGGTCGCCACATTGCCCGCCGCTCCGGGCGCATAAGGGCAGCCGCCCAAACCCCCGACCGCGGCATCGAACACCCGCACACCCCGCGCCAGCGACGCTTCGATATTGGCCAGCGCCCGGCCCGCAGTATCGTGATAATGCCCCGCCAGTTGTCCGACAGGCACCGCCGCTGTCACCACGTCGAGCATCGCTCCGATGCCCTCAGGCGTGGCCTGCCCGATGGTGTCGCCCAGCGAAATCTCATAGCACCCCATGTCGAGCAGCGCCTGCGCCACCCGCGCCACCTGTTCCGGCGGAGTTGGCCCGTCATAAGGACAGTCCACCACACAAGAGACGTAGCCCCGCACCGGAATTCCCGCCGCCAAAGCCGCATTTGCCACTGGGCGAAAGCGCTCAAGGCTCTCGGCAATCGTGGCGTTGATATTGGCCTTGGAGAACCCCTCAGAGGCCGAACCAAAGATCGCCACCTCATCCGCCCGCGCCGCCATCGCGCCCTCAAGCCCGCGCAAGTTTGGCGTCAGCGCCGCATAAGACACCCCGTTTGCCCGCGTGATCCCGGCCAGCACTTCGGCGGAATCCGCCATCTGCGGCACCCACTTTGGGCTCACAAAACTGGCGCATTCGATCCGGCGAAACCCTGCCCGGCTCAGACAATCGACAAAAGCGATTTTCTCTGCCGTCGGGATCTGGCGCTTCTCGTTCTGCAACCCGTCGCGTGGCCCCACTTCGAAGAGTTCGACAAAGTCAGCCATGCTCACGCCTCCGGCACAGGATAGAAATCGCGGTCATACAGATCCTGCACGCCGTCGCGCGCCTTGGCCCGCTGGTATCCGGGCCGCGCCTTGAGCCGATCCCAATAGGCGCTGAGCTGGGGGAATTCATCGAACCGCACGTAATAGCGCGCCAGCTCAAAGCCATAGGCAAACATCACATCCGCCGCCGAAAACCCAGAGGGCAGGCAATAGCCATCGTCCCAGCGCGCCTCCATCGCCGCCAAAGCCGCCCGGAGCCGCGCAGTCAGAAGCTTAATCACCACCGGCGAGGCATCCGCCGGATCCCGCAGGAACACCCGGTTGAGGTTAAGGTTCTCGACCAAAGACCCCACCGTCTCGGAATAGGCCATCATCTCAAGGTACCGCGCCCGCTCTGCCGTCCCCGGTGCAGGCTGCAACTGCGCGTCTGGGTGGCCTTCGCACAGCCATTGCAGAATAGCGCCGCTCTCAAACAGAACCTCACCGTCAATCTCCATCGCAGGCACCCGCCCCGCAGGCGACATGGCCCGAAATTCCGGCGTCCGCATCGACCCATCGCGGATCGAGTAATAGGCCACGTCGTAGTCGAGCCCCAGCTCCTCAAGCAGCCACATCACCCGAAACGACCGCCCCAAGGGCACATGGTGCAGCCGGATCACGCCGCCGCCTCCTCGTCTTCTGCCAGCCGGATCAGCGCCGCGCCTGCCTCGACCTGGCTGCCCGGAGTCACCAGCACCTCCGCCACCACGCCATCGCGCGGCGCAGTCAGCGCATGCTCCATCTTCATCGCTTCCAGCACGGCAAGCCGATCGCCCGCCTGCACCTCCTGCCCCGCAACCACATCGACCTTCTGCACCAGCCCCGGCATCGGAGCCTCGATCACCGAAGCGTCACTTCCAGCCTCGGCCGCCCGGTCCAGCGCCCGGATCACCCGGTAGGCCCGGCCATAATCGGCAAAGATCGTGACAACATCGCCCGCCACCGCAAAGGGCCATGCCGCCACACCGTCAAGCGTCCAGCCGCCCGGGCCGCGCAACGCCTGCACCGCTTCGCCGTCAATCTCAACCGCACAGGCCCCCGGCCCCTGACACAACAGCCGCAGGGTGTGACGAGTCTCTCCCTCGTCCAGCACCAGTGTGCGCGCCAATGGTTGCCAAAGCGTAAACCCCGCCGACCAATCGCCGCCTTCCCACACGCCAGCCTCGACCAAAGCCGCCTGTGCCAGCGCCCGGCGATTTTCACGCGGAACCGCGGTCAGCGCATCAATCTCGCGCCCAATCAAACCGGTGTCGACCTCGCCCCGGCCAAAGCCATCATGCGCCGCCAAAGCCCCCAGAAACGCAAGGTTCGTCACTGACCCGGCCACCTCGGTCCGCGCCAAAGCCTGCCGCAACCGCTTCAACGCAATCTCACGCGTCGGGCCGTGGGTGATCAGCTTGGCAATCATCGGGTCATACCACGGGCTGATCTCATCGCCGCCCCGCACACCGGTGTCGGCGCGCGCACCTTCGGGAAACCGCAGATGCGTCAACGTCCCGGTCGCAGGCAGGAACCCGGCCGGCACATCCTCGGCATAAAGCCGCGCCTCAAAGGCATGGCCATTGATCGTGAGATCCTCTTGCCGCGCAGGCAGGCTCTCACCCGCCGCCACACGCAGCTGCCATTCCACCAGATCGACCCCGGTGATCATCTCGGTCACAGGATGCTCCACCTGCAACCGGGTGTTCATCTCCATGAACCAAAACCCATCGGCGCGCAGCCCGTCCGAGCCGTCAACAATAAACTCCACCGTCCCCGCGCCCTTGTACCCGATGGCCTCGGCGGCCCGCACCGCCGCCTGCCCCATCGCCGAACGCATCTCTTCGGTCATCCCCGGCGCAGGCGCTTCCTCGATCACCTTCTGATGGCGCCGCTGCAATGAACAGTCGCGCTCGAACAGATGCACCGCCCGGTCGCCATCGCCAAACACTTGCACCTCAATATGCCGAGGCTGGGTGACATACTTCTCGATCAGCACGGCGTCATTGCCAAAGGCGGTGCGCGCTTCGGCCTGCGCGCTCTCCAACGCCCGCTTAAACTCCGCAGCCTTCTCGACCAGCCGCATGCCTTTGCCGCCACCGCCAGCAACCGCCTTGATCAGCACCGGATAGCCAACCTCTTCGGCCCGCGCCGCAAGCCCCTCTTGCGACGCCCCGTGATAGCCCGGCACCACCGGCACCCCGGCCTCTTGCATCAGCGCCTTGGCCGCATCCTTAAGCCCCATCGCCCGGATCGCACGCGCCGACGGCCCGATAAACACCAGCCCCGCCGCCTCGACCTTGTCCACAAACTCCGGGTTCTCGCTCAGAAAGCCATAGCCCGGATGGATCGCCTGCGCGCCCGTCTCCAAGGCCACCTCAATGATCCGGTCGCCGCGCAAATAGCTGTCGGCCACCGCCGCCCCGCCAATACAGCGTGCCACATCCGCCATCGCCACATGCGCCGCCCCGGCATCCGCCTCTGAATACACCGCAACACAGCGCACCCCCAAGGACTGCGCCGTCTGCATCACCCGACAGGCAATCTCGCCCCGGTTCGCAATCAATATCGTATCAAACATTCGTCATTCCTCTCCAACCACAGCGCCCCCCAATTTCGACCAGATCTTCTTCTGTTCAAAAATACCTCGGGGGAGTCCTGCAAGGACGGGGGCAGCGCCCCCAATAACCAAGCCAGCCTAAATCACATCCGGAAGACACCAAACCGCGTCTCCTCAATCGGCGCATTCAACGCCGCCGACAAAGACAAGGCCAAGACCTCACGCGATTTGCGCGGATCAATGATGCCGTCATCCCAAAGCCGCGCACTGGCATACAGCGGATGGCTCTGCTCCTCGAACATCTCGATGGTGGGGCGCTTGAACTCCGCCTCCTCATCGGCGCTCCAGCTGCCACCCCCGCGCTCGATCGCGTCACGTTTCACCGTCGCCAGAACCCCAGCCGCCTGCGGCCCGCCCATCACCGAAATCCGGCTGTTGGGCCAACTCCAAAGGAACCGCGGCTGATACGCCCGCCCCGCCATGCCGTAATTGCCCGCCCCGAACGATCCGCCAACCAGCATCGTGACCTTGGGGACCGAGGTGGTCGCCACCGCCGTCACCAGCTTGGCCCCGTGGCGCGCGATGCCCTCGTTCTCGTACTTCCGGCCCACCATAAAGCCGGTGATGTTCTGCAAAAACACCAGCGGGATCTTGCGCTGCGAACACAGCTCGACGAAATGCGCCCCCTTCTGCGCCGCTTCGGAAAACAGCACGCCGTTGTTGGCAATGATGCCGACAGGGCAGCCCTTCACCTGGGCAAAACCGGTCACCAAAGTCTCGCCAAAGCGCGGCTTGAATTCATCGAAATACGAGCCATCCACCAACCGCGCGATCACTTCGCGAATGTCATACGGCGTGCGCAGGTCGCCCGGCACCACGTCAAACAGCTCATCCGGATCATAGGCAGGCTCTTCGCCCCCGCTCACCAGCAGGCCCGGCTTCAGCCCGGCATCCCCCAGTGATCCAACCGCGCGGCGTGCAAGCGCCAGCGCATGACTGTCATCCTCCGCAAGATAATCGGCCACGCCCGACAGGCGCGTGTGCACATCACCGCCGCCGAGATCCTCGGCGCTCACCTCTTCGCCGGTCGCCGCCTTGACCAACGGCGGCCCGGCAAGGAAAATCGTCCCCTGTTCCTTCACGATAATCGTCGCATCCGACATCGCCGGAACGTAAGCCCCACCGGCGGTACAAGAGCCCATCACCACAGCGATCTGTGCAATGCCCTTGGCCGACATCCGCGCCTGATTATAGAAAATCCGGCCAAAGTGATCGCGGTCGGGGAACACCTCATCCTGATTGGGCAGGTTCGCACCGCCACTGTCGACAAGGTAAACGCAGGGCAGGCAATTCTCCTCGGCGATCTCCTGCGCGCGCAGGTGCTTTTTGACCGTCATCGGGTAATAGGTGCCGCCCTTCACCGTGGCGTCGTTGCACACCACCATGACCTCGCGCCCCATCACCCGGCCAATCCCGGCAATCGCCCCCGCCGCCGGGGCCACGCCACCGTACATGCCATGCGCCGCCGTCGCGCCAACCTCAAGGAACGGCGAACCGGGGTCGAGCAGATTGGCCACCCGGTCGCGCGGCAGCATCTTGCCCCGCGACAGATGCCGTTCACGCGACTTTGCCCCGCCGCCCTCGGCCGCGGCCTCAGCCGCCTCTCGCACCACGCGCAGCGCCTCAAGATGGGCGGCGCGATTGGTGCGGGCGGCTTCCGAACCCGCCACCAGTTTGGTCGTAATTTTCATCCCACAGGTCTCCCGCATATCAATTGGCGACGCGGCAAACCCGCGCCACATTCTTCATTTTTCAGGTCGCGCCAGCGGCCGGACCGGCTTTGGCGGATTGGCCCAGCCCGCGGCCACCGCAGGGGCCGCAAGATCGAGGTACCGCGCCACTTGCCAGGCCAGAATGGCACTCTTCAACCGGCCATTGGCCTCGCGCGTCTCGCACCAGGTTGCGATCAGCGCGCCTGCGCCGTCACAATCCGGCCCGGCCGAGGTGCCCAGCGCCAAATCATAGGCCTTTTCATAAAGTCGCAGCGGAAACCCCGCTTGCCCGCGCATAGGCTCTGGCAGTTCGGCCATCACCGCCCGGCGCAGCGCATGTTGATAACGGGTCAAGCGCTGCTGACAGGGGATCGGCGCCCCAGTGCGATCACACAGCGTGATAGCGATATTGCCGCAATATTCGATGTCGGTGACGTTCCAGAGGTCGAAATCCTCGGCGTTCAGATCGCGCGACCGATGCACCAGCAGCCGCCATTCATACTGGTCAACTTCCACGTCGATACAGCTGGCAAAATCCGGCAGCTCCGCATCCTGCGCCGCCGCTGGCGGGGCAAAGGCCCAGAGCAGAGCCGCACAGACCATTGCTGTCCACCGATGTCTCATTGCGCCTCCGCCTCCGCGATGGCCCGCGCCTTCAACTCCTTGCGGATCACCTTGCCGGTCACCGTCATAGGCAGGCTGTGGACAAGGGAAATCTCTCTTGGATAGGAATAGCTTGCCAGCCGTTCCTTGACCCACGCCTGAAGCTCTGCCGGATCAAGCTTAACACCGGGCTTGGGCACCACATAGGCCTTCACTATCTCATGCCGGATCGGATCGGGCTTGCCGACAACGCCAGCTGTCGCCACTCCCGGAAAGGTCAGCAGACAGTCCTCGATCTCCGCTGGGCCAATGCGATAGCCGCCGGAGGAAATCACATCATCCTCACGCCCGACAAAGCGGATGAAATCGCCATCACGACGCCCCCGGTCGCCGGTCACCAGCCAGTCGCCGCGAAACTTCTCCGCCGTCGCCTCGGGCCGCTGCCAATAGCCGAGCATCATCGACGCCGCGCCGCGCCGCACCGCAATGTCACCTTCGCCGTCGCAGGGCGTGCCATGTTCGTCGATCACGGCAACCTCGCACCCCGGCACCGCGCGGCCAATCACCCCCGGCTTCGGCGGGAACAGGCCGCTACAGCCGCTCACCACCATGTTGCACTCGGTCTGGCCGTAAAACTCGTTGATCGTCAGCCCAAAGGCCCGCCGCCCCCAATCTAGGATCTCCGCCCCCAAAGGCTCGCCCCCCGACGCCACGCTGCGCAGCCCCGGCAAGGCGCAGTCCGCCGACTTCAGCATCCGCAAAGCGGTCGGTGGGAAAAACACGTTGCGCACTTTGCCGTCGCGGCAAATTCGGGCGCAGTCGTCGGGGCTGAACTTGGCCATGCGCGCGGCCACAACCGGCACGCCCAGCGCCAGCCCCGGCATCAGCACGTCAAACAGCCCGCCAATCCACGCCCAATCCGCCGGCGTCCACAGGCAATCGCCGTCCTGCCCGAGGAAATCGTGGCTCATCTCGACCCCCGGCAAATGCCCGGTCAGCACCCGGTGGCCATGCAGCGCGCCCTTGGGTTTGCCGGTGGTGCCAGAGGTATAAATCAGCACCGCCGGATCATCGGCCCCGGTGTCGGCAAACCCGACAGTGCCAGCATCGGGCAGGTCAGCAGCAAGAATCGGCTCGGCCAGATCGCCCAAAAGCGCCGCGCCTTCGCCATCGGTCACAACAAGTGTCAGACCGGCATCGGTGATCCGGCTGTGCAGCGCGTCGCGCTTGAAAAGCTTGAACAAGGGCACTGAAATCGCGCCGATTTTCCAGATTGCCAGATGCGCCGCCACCCGGTCGGTCATCGCGCGCAATGCGCCAAAGCGCACCTCGCGCCGCCCATCGGACAGATCGATGATCGCCACGGCCTCGTCCGGCTGCGCCAAAGCCTGCGCCGCCATGTTCAAACGCGCGGGAATGTCCCTGCGGAAGCCCGCGCGCAGATCGTCATATGTGGGGGCACCGGTCAGCATCTCAGGCCCGATAGTCCGGGTTTTCGTAGTCGAACTTGCACCCAGCCTCGAACGCACGCCGGTCGTTGCCCTCGTTCGGATAGCCCCCGGCGTCCGCCAGCATCTTGGCCAGATGCATCAGGTTCCATGTCATGATCGTGGTGTTGCGGCGGGTGAAATCATTGTCAAAGCCGACCTTGCCGCCATCGTCGGTGTCATCGCCATACGATGGCCCCGGCCCGGCCTCACCGATCCAGCCGCAATCGGCCTGCGGCGGGATGGTATAGCCCAGATGCGACAGCGCATAGCCGAGGGTCATCGCGGTATGCTTGATGCCGTCTTCGTTGCCGGTGATCACGCAACCACCGACGCGGCCATAATAAATCGACTGCCCCTTGTCGTTCAGCTCACCCGACATACCGTACAGCCGCTCGATCAGCACACGGCACACCGAGCTTTCCTCGCCCAGCCACAGCGGCGTGCCGACCACGAGGATATCCGCCGCCTTCACGTTCTCCCACAGCATCGGCCAATCATCGGCGTCCCAGCCGTGATCGGTCATATCCGGGTACACCCCCGGCGGCACAGTGTGATCGAGCATATGGATATGTTCGACGCGGACGCCGTTCTTTTCCATGATGTCCGACGACGCCTGCATCAACAGCCGGGTGTGGCTTTGGCCCGCCTGTTTCTTCAACGACGTATTGATGAAAAGCGCCCGCAACCCGGCGAAGCGTTGGTGATCGGTGTCGGTCATAGCGTATCCTCCCTAGGTTACTCAAAGCCTAACACAGGGCGGTCAGTCGCCCAGTTCCTTCTTCAACTGCTCCAGCTCGCGATCCAGAAAGAACGAAATCACCGACCGGATGATCACCAGCAAACCCAGGAACATCAGATCCGCAAAGGCGAGGCTCAGCGCGGTGTGGATGATGTCGGACACGATGAACAATTCAAGCGAGGCCAGGATATAGCGGCCCAGCTCGACCCGTTCGCGATTGGTCTTGCTGACGCGCTCGGCCCCGCGCCGGAACAGCTCGGCCATGCCAACGCCAAGGATGAACCGCACCGCGCCGATCAGGATCAGCAGGATCGCGGCGATGTCGATCCCCGCCGCGGCCCATTCCAGCCCCTCGACCAGCCAGTGAAAGCGGCCATGCAAAATGCCGCCCTCCGATTGCATGTTCACAAGACTTTCCATCGGGCGCTCCGGTTAGTGGTCGATCAGGACATAGCGCCCATCATCTCTCGACCAATCAACATCCGGCGGATTTCACTGGTTCCGGCCCCAATCTCCATCAGCTTGGCATCGCGGAAAATCCGCGCCACCGGGGTTTCGTTCATGAAACCCGCGCCGCCCATCGCCTGAACCGCCTGATGCGCCACCACCATCGCCTCTTCCGAGGCATACAGACAGCAAGCCGCCGCATCTTGACGGGTGACTTCGCCGCGATCACAGGCCTTGGCGACCTCGTACACATAGGCGCGCGCCGAATTCATCTTGGTGTACATGTCGGCCAGCTTGCCCTGCATCAACTGGAACGAGCCAATCGGTTGGCCGAATTGCTTGCGCTCGGCCATGTAAGGCATGATTTCGTCCAGACAGGAGGCCATGATCCCGGTGCCGATCCCGGCCAGAACCACGCGCTCATAATCAAGGCCCGACATCAGTACGCGCACGCCCCGGCCCTCTTCGCCCAACACGTTTTCAAAGGGCACTTCGACGTCGTCAAAGATCAGCTCGGCGGTGTTCGACCCACGCATCCCTAGCTTGTCGAAATGCGCCGAAGTGGTGAAGCCTTTCATGCCCTTCTCAACGATAAAGGCGGTGATCCCGCGCGATCCTGCGTCGAGGTCGGTCTTGGCATAGACCACCAGCGTTTCCGCGTCCGGGCCATTGGTGATCCAGAACTTATTGCCGTTCAACCGGTAGTGATCATTGCGCTTTTCCGCCTTGAGCGTCATCGACACAACATCCGATCCGGCCCCCGCCTCGGACATTGCCAGCGCGCCGACATGTTCGCCCGACACCAGCCCCGGCAAGTATTTCGCCTTCTGTTCGGCGCTGCCATTCAGCTTGATCTGGTTGACGCAGAGGTTGGAATGCGCACCATAAGACAGCGACACCGAAGCCGAGGCCCGCGCGATTTCCTCAACCGCGACCACGTGCGCGAGATAGGACATGCCCGCTCCGCCGTACTCCTCGGGAACGGTCACGCCCAACAGGCCCAGATCGCCCATTTCGCGCCACAACTCGGGGGGAAATTCGTTCTTGGCGTCGATCTCACCGGCCATCGGGCGCACCCGATCCTGTGCCCAGCGGTGCACCATATCGCGCAACGCATTAACGTCTTCTCCCAGATCGAACTGCATCGTGGCGGTGAACATCCCGGCCTCCTCCCGTTTAATGAACGACTGTTCAATAAATCAATAGCAGGGCAATCCGAGTCGGTCAACTTGGAATATTTGTGGGCCTTTCAGCCGCGCGACAGGCGGCGAAAATGAAAAAGGGCGGCCCCGAAGAGCCGCCCACTTACTGATTAAAGTACCCTGTAAACTCACTACAAACAAACACTGGTCAAAACGTTTACTGGTTACCAAAACCGTGGCTTTAGCGAACGATGTAGACGATCGAACGTTCGCTCGGGTCCACCAATACCGGCTGACCATTAACATAAACATAACGCAGCTCAGAATCCGGGATCTCGGCCAGGGTCACGGTGTCGGGCAGGACCGCACCGGTCACAACTTCGCCCTCAAGATACACGGTATCGAGCGTGTTGGAGCGCACATAGGTCACAACGCGTTCGTCAGGCTGTGCGGCTGCACCGGCGGAACCGGCCAACAGGCCACCCACGGCTGCGCCAACCGGACCGGCAACAAGTGCACCGGCAACGGCACCAACAACACCAGCGCTGGCAAAGGCTTCGGCGTCTTTGGAATCGTCGTATGTGACGGTGCCAACAACAACTTCGGCCTCAGGCGCGATCACCGACGCTTGCACGTCTTCGAAAGTGCTTGTCAGGTACTCGCCATAAGCCCAGCCCTCTTGGCCGTCATAGCTCACTTGGCACCAGTTGGTTTCTTCAAGACAGCCCTGCACATCGGCTTGGTCTTGGCCAGCAATAACGCCGATGATGGCGTGTTGCGGCCCGGGGCCTGCGCGCAGGTTCAGATCGGTGACAGCGGTCGCTTGCGTGGCGGCAGCAGCCGAACCAGCAGCGAAAATGGCAGTCGTGGCGGTGAGAATTGCTTTACGAAACATAAGTGGTCTCCTTCTTCTCTTTCTACTCGAAGCGACGCTGATTGCGTGGCGTTCGGAGCATCAACGAAGCTCAGAGCGATAGGTTCCGAGGTTTTCGAACTTCTTAGCATCCCGCCACAAGCCCCTAAAACTTTTGGCAAAATTCCGCTTGGCGCCACCCAAAGTCAGGCGAAATCGCGCCGAGCCGGGATAATTTTGGAACCTATCCGCCAGCGGGTTTATTTGTACTGTCAGTGGAACCGCGCGCGCGCCGCGCGCGTTGCATTGTTACAATCCACGCCGCCCCCGCCGCCGGTGCCAAGCCCGCGCGCCATCGACCCCAGGAGACTGCCCATGCCCCGATTTCTCACCCATCTCTGCACTTCTGCCCTGTCCCTCGCCTTTGCTGGCGCGCTCAGCGCGGAACAAGTGGGGGAAATCGATGTCGATTGGGTTGGCAACGATATCATCATCGAAGCGGTGGCCGACCCCGACGTGAAAGGCGTGACCTGCCACATCGCCTATTTCGAACGCGGTCTGTTTGATCGGCTGTCCAAGGGCAACTGGTTCGAAGATCCGTCCAACGCCTCGATTGCCTGCCGCCAGACCGGGCCGATTTCAGTCGGTGATATCGATCTCGACGAAGACGGCGAGGATGTGTTTCGCACCTCGCGCTCGATTGTGCTCAAATCCCTGCGGGTGAAGCGGATCTTTGACGAGGGCAATCAAACGCTGATCTATGTCGCCCACGCGCGCGAGCTTACCGATGGCTCGGCCAAGGTATCTATGTCGACTGTGCCGCTCTACAACGCGGTGCTTCAGGACTGATAAACCGCGCTGACTTCGGCGCGGATGATCCGTGCAATCAGCGCGCAATCGTCGCGCGAAAAGGTCAGCGGCAGACGCATATCAACGATGCCCTTGAGCACCCGGTCGCTCTGGGGCATCCGCTCGGATGGGGCATACCGCCAGCTGTCATAGCGCGAGGTAAAGGCCACCGGCTCCGCCCCGCCAAACCATTTCAGCTCGACCCCGCGCGCCGCGCATCTGCGCAGCACCTCGCCAATCGCCGCCTCTTGCCAATCGAGCAGCAGGAACTGGATCGACGAGCCAACAAACGCCTCACCCTCGCGTCGCTTGATCGTCATCAGGCCGGGCGTGTTCTGCAATCCGGCCTCGACCGTGGCATAACGTGCGTTCCACCGGCCAATTTGCGTGGTCAGGTCGCGCAATTGCGGCCGCAGGATCGCCGCGCGCAGGTTGTCCATCCGGCCCGAGACATTGGGCGTGTCGTATTTCACCTGCTCAAACACCTCTGGCCCCGGCGCGGCAAGATGGCGACCATAGAGCATGTAAGACCCCGACAGCATCACCGCCCGCGCCGCCACCTCGGGGTCATCCGTCACCAAAAGCCCGCCTTCACCGGAATTGACGTGTTTGTAAGTCTGGCAGGAATAGCAGCCCACCACGCCATGGCGCCCCGACGGCACGCCGCGCCACTGTGCACCCATCGTATGGGCGCAATCCTCGATCACGGTGATCCCGGCCGCGTTACAGATCGCCATCAGCCGGTCCATATCGCAAATGTGCCCGCGCATGTGGCTGAGCATCAGAACGCTGGCCTGATCCGCCTTCGCCGCCAGATCATCAAGATCGATCACCAGCCCTTCGGTCACGCCGACAAACACCGGCACCGCCCCGACCGAGGCAATCGCCCCCGGCACCGGGGCCAGCGTAAAGGCGTTGGTCAGCACCCGGTCGCCCGGTTTCACCCCGACCGCCCGCAAGGCGCACCCCATCGCATAGCCGCCCGAGGCCACCGCCAGGCAATAGCGCGCGCCGGTCAGCGCGGCGAATTCGCTCTCCAATAGCGCAGCCTCGCAGGGGTCATCGCCCGCGACGTTATAGCGGTGCAATCGCCCGCTGCGCATAATGGCCACGGCGGCCGCGATGCCCTCTTCCGGGATCGGTTCCTGCTGGGTAAAGCTGCCGTTAAATTTTTCGCTCATCGCCAAGACTTGCGGCAGCGCCCCTTCAACGTCAAGCGCCGAGCGCTTGGGTCACGATTGCAGGCAAATCTGCGTAATTATCGAGCAGGTACTCTGGCTGCAACGCCGCCATATCCTCGCCCGAGGGGCCAAATGTGACCAGCACGCAAGGCACCCCAGCCGCCCGCGCGGTGTTGCGATCGGTGTCACTGTCACCGATCAGGATCGAGCGCGCCACATCGCCGCCGGCCCGCTCGACCGAGGCCACATAAGGCGCCGCATCCGGCTTGCGCACCGGCAAAGTATCGGCCCCGACCAGCGAGCCAAACAGGTCGCGCACGCCCAGCGACACCATCAGCTTTTCGGCCAAACGCTCGGGTTTGTTGGTGCAGATGCCGATGCGAATGCCCGCGTCGCGCATCGCCGCAATCGCCTCTATCGCACCGGGATACATGAAACTTGTCCGGTCGAGCCCGGCGTCATATTCCTCCAAAAGGCGCGGATACCACAGGTCGATGGTCTCGCTCTCCTCGCCCCGCTTCAGCCGCGTCATCCCTAGCGTCAGCATCGCCCGCCCTCCGCGCAGCGCCGTGCCGGCATCGCGCGCAGGATCAAGCAGATCGCCCTCGCCCATCGCCCGAAAACAGGCATTGGCAGCAGCGATCAAATCGCCACTGGTATCGGCCAAAGTGCCGTCGAGATCGAAAATAACTGTACGCATGGGCCTGCCTTTCCTGACACATTCAGCAATCCAAAGTGAGCCGCGCGGCCTTGCGGCCACCGTCTCAGCGGATAAAACGGGCGCGAAGTAATTACAAAGAGAAACGTCATGAGCATTGCACTCGTCATCCTTGCCGCGGGCAAGGGCACCCGGATGAATTCCGACCTGCCCAAGGTTCTGCACAAGGTCGCAGGCGCGCCGCTTCTGGCCCATGCGATGGCCGCCGGTGCCAGCCTCGAACCCGAGCGCACGGTGATTGTCACTGGCCACGGGGCCGACCAGGTGCGCGACGCCGCGCATGAGATTGACGAAGCCGCAATCTGTGTGATGCAGAGCGAACAGTTGGGCACCGGCCACGCCGTGCTTCAGGCCCGCGCCGCACTTGAGGGCTTTTCCGGCGATGTGATCGTACTCTATGGCGACACGCCGTTCATCCGCCCCGAAACGCTTGAGGCGATGGCCGAGGCGCGCGGTGCGCATGACATGGTTGTGCTCGGCTTTACCGCCGCTGATCCGGGCAAATATGGCCGGTTGGTGATGGACGGCGAAGACCTGCACAAGATCGTCGAATTCAAGGATGCCTCGATCCGCGAGCGCGCCATCGACTTCTGCAATTCCGGCGTGATTTCCGCGAGTTCCGAGACGCTCTTCAAGCTGCTCGACAAGGTTGGCAACGACAATGCCTCGGGTGAATTCTACCTGACCGATATCGTGGCACTGGCCCGCGAGGCAGGCCTTTCGGCCACCGCCGTCGCCTGTGACGAAGCCGAAACCATGGGCGTGAATTCCCGCGCCGATCTGGCCGCCGCCGAGACCGGCTTTCAGGCCCGCGCCCGCGCCGCAGCGCTTGAAAATGGTGTGACAATGGCCGCGCCTGACACCGTGTATTTCGCCTATGACACCTGGATCGGGGCCGACACCGAGATTGAGCCCAACGTGGTCTTTTGCCCCGGCGTCACCATCGAAAACGGCGCTCTGATCCGGTCATTCTCGCATCTTGAGGGCTGTCATGTCTCGCGCGGCGCGGTGGTCGGGCCATACGCCCGCCTGCGCCCCGGCGCGGAACTGGCCGAGGATGTGCGCGTCGGCAATTTCGTCGAAATCAAGAACGCCGTGCTCGACGAAGGGGCCAAGGTCAGTCACCTGACTTATATCGGCGATGCCCACATCGGTGAGAAAACCAACGTCGGTGCCGGCACGATCACCTGTAATTATGACGGGGTGTTCAAGCATCGGACCGAGATCGGCAAACGCGCCTTCATCGGCTCCAATACCATGCTGGTCGCGCCGGTCAAAGTGGGCGACGAAGCGATGACGGCAAGCGGTGCCGTGATCACCAAAGACGTGCCGGACGGCGCTCTGGCTATTTCAAGAGCGGACCAACACAATAAGCCGGGCCTGGCACGTAAATTGTTCGAAATGTTAAAATCCAAGAAGGCCAAACAGGCCGGGAGCAATACATAATGTGCGGAATTGTCGGGTATCTTGGTGGGCACGAAGCCGCGCCGATCCTTGTGGACGCGTTGAAACGGCTGGAATATCGCGGTTATGACAGCGCCGGGATTGCCACGGTTCACAACGGCGTGCTCGAACGTCGCCGCGCCGTTGGCAAGCTGGTCAACCTCTCCGACAGGCTGGTGCATGAGCCGCTGGCGGGCAAGTCTGGCATCGGCCACACCCGCTGGGCCACCCACGGCGCGCCCTCTGAAATCAACGCCCACCCGCATCACACCGGCAAGGTCGCTGTCGTCCACAACGGCATCATCGAGAACTACCGCGCCCTGCGCGAAGAGCTCCAGGCCGCCGGGCTCAAGTTTCAAACTGAAACCGATACCGAGACCGTTGCCCTGCTGACCCGCCACCATATGGAGCAAGGCAAAAGCCCGATTGATGCGGCAAATGCCACGCTCGACCGGCTCGAAGGGGCCTTTGCCCTCGCTTTTCTGTTTGATGGCGAAGAAGACCTGATGATCGCCGCGCGCAAAGGCTCGCCTCTGGCCATCGGTCATGGCGACGGCGAAATGTACGTCGGCTCCGACGCCATCGCGCTTGCGCCGCTGACCGACCGGATCACCTATCTTGAAGAGGGCGACCGCGCGGTTCTTACCCGCACCAGCCTGGAAATCCACGACGCCAAGGGGCGTCTGGCCAACCGGCCGATCAAAACCGTGGAACTCGACGCGGCCAAGATCGATAAAGCCGGCTACAAACACTACATGGCCAAGGAAATCGCCGAGCAGCCTGCGGTGATCCAGGGCGCCATCACCAAATACCTCAACGAAGCCGGCACTGGCCTGTCGTGGCCCGAAGGTGTGCCGGATTTCTCCAAGGTCGAGCGGATGACGATGGTCGCCTGCGGCACCGCATTTTACGCCTGTCTGACGGCGAAATACTGGTTCGAGCGGATCGCCCGCCTGCCGGTCGAAGTCGATATCGCCTCGGAATTCCGCTACCGCGAGCCGCCGATCACTGCGGGCACCGCCGCGCTGTTTGTCAGCCAGTCGGGCGAGACCGCCGACACGCTGGCCGCCTTGCGCTATGTCCGAGACAAGGCGCAGAACGTGCTGTCGGTGGTCAACGTATCGGAAAGCTCGATCGCCCGCGAAAGCGACACGGCCCTGCAAATTCACGCCGGGGTCGAGGTTGGCGTGGCCTCCACCAAGGCCTTCACCTGCCAGTTGACCGTGCTGTTCCTGCTCGCACTCAAGGCGGCGCATGACCGGGGCGAAATCACCGACGACGGATTGCAAGATCACCTCGCCACGCTGCGCGCTTTGCCCGGCCAGATCAACGATGCCCTGACCCTAAGCGACGCGCTGCAAAGCATTGCGCAGGACCTGTCCAAGGCCAAAGACGTGCTGTTTCTGGGCCGCGGCCTGATGTATCCTCTGGCCCTCGAAGGTGCGCTGAAACTTAAGGAAATCAGCTACATTCACGCCGAAGCTTATGCGGCTGGCGAACTCAAACACGGGCCTATTGCGCTGATCGATCCATCGGTGCCGGTGGTGGTTCTTGCACCTTGCGACTCGCTCTTTGACAAGACGGTGTCCAACATGCAGGAGGTGATTGCCCGCTCTGGCCGAGTGGTCCTCATCACCGATGCGGAAGGCCGCGACCAAGGCTCCGATGACGTCTGGCACAGCCTCGCGCTACCCACAGTGCCCGAACTTCTGAGCCCGATCCTCTATGCGATCCCGGCGCAGCTCTTGGCCTATCACACCGCCATCGCCAAGGGCACCGATGTCGACCAGCCGCGCAATCTCGCCAAATCGGTCACGGTGGAATAACCCGTGGCCAAGCAGTTCGACCGCCTCAGCGACGCCCACCGCAGCTTTATCGAAGAGCAGCCTATGTTCTTTTGCGGCACGGCGGCCGAGACGGGCCGGGTCAACGTCTCGCCTAAGGGGATAGACAGCCTGCGGGTGCTTGGTCCCAATCGCATTGTCTGGCTCAACATGACCGGGTCGGGTAACGAAACCGCTGGCCATCTGGCCGAGGTTAACCGGATGACCCTGATGTGGTGCTCTTTTGCCAAACGGCCGCAGATCCTGCGGACCTATGGAACCGCCCGCACCATCCACCGTGACGCGCCGGAGTGGGCCGAGATGATCGGCCCGTTCGGCGACCGCCTTGGGGCGCGGCAGCTGTATGATCTGAGGGTCGACATGGTGCAGACCTCCTGCGGCTATTCGATCCCCTTCATGGAATTCGCCGGCGAGCGCGACACCCTGACCCAATGGAACGATGCCAAGGGCGACGACGGCATTCGCACCTTTTGGGACGAGAAAAACCGCAACACCATCGACGGCCTGCCCACAGGCATCGAAAGGAATCTGACATGACGCCCGAAGCTGCTCTAATGGAACTGCGCGCCTTTGCTGAGGATGGGCGGATCGCCGACATGGCCCGCACGCACAAGGCGCCGCGCGTCTATCTCGGCGTGCCCAACCCCGCGATCAACGATCTGACCAAATACTGGCGGCGTGATCTTTCGATGGAGGAGCGTGTCACGCTGGCCGACGGCCTGTGGCAGACCGACATTCATGAGGCCCGCGTTGCCGCCGCCAAGCTGCTGACGCAGGCGCGCATCCGGCCCGATGATGCGGTTTGGGCGCTGATCGCCTCTTGGGTGCCGCAGTTTGATGCCTGGGCCATCGCCGATCACGTCTGTGCGGCGGGCCAGCGCCGGCTCACCGCCGACCCTGCCCGCCTTGATGACGTCGAAACCTGGACAACGTCCGAGCAGATGTGGACCCGGCGTGCCGCGCTGGTGATGACCCTGCCCTGGGCCAAATTGCACACCCCCAAGGCCGAACAAGACGAACAGCGCGACCGCATCCTGGGCTGGGCGGCAACCTATGTCGACGATCCCCAGTGGTTTATCCAAAAGGCCGTCGCTTGGTGGCTGCGCGATCTGTCAAAACACGCGCCCGATAAAACGCGCGCATTTCTGGATACTTACGGCGACCGAATGAAGCCTTTTGCGCGGGGCGAAGCGGGTAAGTACCTGACTAACGAAACACCTTGATTGTCGGCAAACCGGTCAAGGGGGCTCCGATCAGGCGCATCGCAGACAGCGAAATCCGCGATCCCGCCGTTGCGGCCCCCTCGATCGGGATAAGATCAACTTGCGCCGACTTCCCGGTTTCGGGAAACTCCACCCGCCCCGGCCCGGCCACATCGACCAGCGGCGTTTCCAGCCAGAACCCGGCGCGCGCCGGATCTCCCAGCGACGCGACGGTTGTGCCAAGCAGCGCCTCGCCCCCCGCAGCAGGCACCTCTGCGGCCTGTTCGCGGTCTGCGGCGCTGGTGGTATCAAACGCCTCCTCTGACGTCGCATTCGCAGGCGGAGCCACCGGAGCGACGGGAGCCACCGTTGCCTCAGCAGTCTCTGCCTCGGCGGGAATGTCGACCCCGGCCACCGGATCGGCGGCCTGACGGTCACGGGGTTTGAACGGGTTGCCCATGTCGGTACAGCCCGTCAGCAGCAAAAGCGCCACAGCGCCAAGGGAAGTGCGATAGATCATCTCATAATGCTTACGCCTTTGGTCTTCCTCGTCAATGTCACATTCCCCTTGTTCGGCAAGCCTCCGCTGCTTAGGTTCCTGCAATGACACCAAACCTCGTCGACCCGTTTCACCGCCCGATTTCCTACCTCCGCGTTTCGGTCACCGACCGCTGCGATTTTCGCTGCGTCTATTGCATGGCCGAGAATATGACCTTTCTCCCTAAGAAAGAGTTACTGACGCTGGAAGAGTTGGACCGAATGTGCACCACATTCATCGGTCTCGGTGTGGAAAAGCTCCGCATCACCGGCGGTGAACCCTTGGTGCGCCGCGATATCATGACCTTCTTTCGGTCGATGACCCGGCACCTCGACAGCGGCGCGTTGCAAGAGCTGACACTGACCACCAACGGCAGCCAATTGGAACGCTTTGCCAAGGACTTGTACGCCGCTGGCGTGCGCCGGATCAACGTCTCTCTGGATACGCTCGATGACGATAAATTCGCCCGCGTCACCCGCTGGGGCCGCCTGCCCCAGGTGTTGCGCGGGATCGAGGCGGCACAGGCCGCAGGCCTGCGCGTCAAGCTGAACACCGTGGCGCTCAAGGATTTCAACGAGGATGAACTTTTCACCCTCACCGAATGGTGCGCCGCCCGCGACATGGACCTGACCTTTATCGAAGTCATGCCGATGGGGGACCTCGGCAATGAAGACCGCGTGGGGCAATATTGGTCGCTCGACGACCTGCGCGACCAACTGGCCCAGCGCTATAGCCTGACCGATCTGCCCGAACGCACCGGCGGCCCGGCGCGCTATATGCGGCTGGACGAAACCGGCCAGAAAATCGGCCTGATCACCCCTCTGACGCACAACTTCTGCGAAAGCTGCAATCGGGTGCGGCTGACCTGTACCGGCGAATTGTTCATGTGTCTGGGGCAAGAAGACAACGCCGACCTGCGCGGCGCGCTGCGCAACCACCCGGAGGACAACGGGCCGCTGGAAACTGCGATTCGCGATGCGATTGCGCGAAAGCCCAAGGGCCATGATTTCGACTATTCGCGGCAACGCGCCGATGGCCAGGTCTCGCGACACATGAGCCACACCGGCGGCTGAGCCTCGCGGGCTGCACCGCACCTACCGCACATGATCCGCTGGCATTATAGCGTTGCCTCGCCACTTGCTTTTGAAAAAGCGCGCGGAAGCGCTCAATTTTTAAAAGCGCCTACGGGGCAAATGGCATGCCAAATGTCAGGTCTATTGCATCACGCCCAAAGCATCACGCCCAGTCGGCCCCCAGATCCTCGCGCGACCGATCGATCCAATGCTCCTGCAACCAACCGCAGGGCTTGGAGTAGCGAATGAACGACCCGGTGTATCCATCCACCGCATCCGGCATTTTTGGCCGCCCGTGAAAGCACACAACCTTGGCCGCTTCGGGCAACTTGGGCGGCGTGATGTAATTGCGCGGAAACGGGTTGCAATCGTATTTGTAGCTCACCACCCAATCGCCGGGGATATAGTCAAACACACCGTTGTCCATCGCCTTATGCGAGGTAAAGCGCTGCTCTGACCCACGCGCCTTTTCGACCTCATCGTAAGGGTTTGCAGCAAGATCTTCATACAGAAACCCATGCGCCGCCGGATCAAACCGAAACACCGATCCATGCCCGGTGGGCCGCCCCTTGCGCGCCTCGGTCCAGTCGTGCCGCATGGCGATCTTGCCGGGCGACATCTCCCAGATTGGGGTCAGATCGCCGGTGATCACCACGTCGAGGTCAAACCCCAGAACCGGCCCCACCAGATCCGGCACCAACCCCGGACGAAACAGCGACACCTTGCGCATCGCCCCCTGTCGGTTGGCCACGGCAAGTGCCGCCGCCATCGGCTCGGCGAAAGGCTCAACCGGCAGGTCAAGCACCTCGATATCCGGGTGCAAACCAGCGGTCTCTTCGGTCATGCAGAAAAATCGCACCGGCCGGTCAATGTTGCGGCGCACCCCGGAATACAGCCGGTTGACATACTCCGGACCAAAGAGCGTGCCCCATTTGATGCACATGATATTGGCGGTCTCGGATGGCTGGGTCACCGGCGGCTCCTTTTTGCTATTCCCCCCGCTTATCGCGGATCGTTTTCTCACGCCAGATGGGGCGTGACATTTCTGCACATGCAAAATTATTGTGCGAGCGCAGAAAATGCGGTATTCCCGTTAGCGCTAACCAATCTATTTGCGAGGGGGAATACCATGTCCGAGGTTCAAATGACCAACACAGCAGCCGTAGCCGAAGCCGCGTTTTACATCTGGCTCGAAGAGGGCCAACCGCATGGCCGCGACCAGGAATTCTGGCTGCGCGCTGAAACCGCGATGACAGCTGTTGCGGCCAAGCCGGCCAAACGCAAGGCACCGGCCAAGACGGCCACCGCCGCGAAAACAGCTGCGACGCTGACAGCCGAAACGCCTGCAAAGGCTCCGGCAAAGGCAAAAGCTCCGGCCCAAGCGAAAGCTCCAGCCAAGGCGAAAGCTCCGGCCAAGGCGAAAGCGCCTGCCAAAGCGAAAGCGCCCGCCAAAGCTGCGGCAAAAGCAAAGGCTCCAGCCAAAGCCGCCGCCAAGCCAGCCGCTAAGACCAAAGCCACCACAAAGGCCTAAGTCACGCTGGGCGAATGGCTCATTTGCGCCATTCGCCAAATCGCTTGATCCTCTGCCACCGGCGGATTAAGATCACGCAACCCGAGTTTCAGCGCAGGAGGGCTTTATGAAAATTGTCGCCACCCTGCGGGCCCCCGTGTAAACGGCGCCCGGACCGAAAACATGCTTGAAGCCCGAGCATTCGTTCCTTCTGAAACAGGACAAATCCATTGACGATGAAAACCTTGGCTGACCTCGGATGGTCAGAACACTTTGCGCGCCAGCTGACCGATGCTGACGCAGAGCTCTCTCCTGCCCGCGTGGCGGAAATTCACCGTGACCGGCTTGTGGTCATCACCCCCGAGGGCGGCTTTGATTTGCACCCGCGTGAGGCCAGCGGTGCCTATGCCGTTGGCGATTGGGTACTGACCGATGCCGTGTCAGCCCTGCGCCGGCTGGTTCCGATCACCGATATGTCGCGCCGCGCCGCGGGCCATGCGGTCGGGGCGCAGCGCATCGCTGCCAACATCAACACCATCGGCATTGTCACCAGCTGCAACGATGATTTCAACGTGCCACGTCTGGAGCGTTATCTGGCGCTTGTGGCCTCGGCCGGCTGTCTGCCGCTGGTGATCATGACCAAATCCGACAAGACCGAGAACGCCCGAGAGTACCTGCGCAAGGCCGAGCGGCTGTCGCCTCTTGTCACCGCGCTGGCGCTGAACGCAAAGGACCGTGAGGATGCCGAGCGGCTCAAGCCCTGGTGCTCCAAGGCGCAGACCCTCGCGCTGATCGGCTCGTCCGGGGTGGGCAAAACCACGCTGCGCAATGCGCTGACCGGCGAAAGCGCCGACACCGGCGAGATCCGCGAAGACGATGCGCGCGGCAGGCACACCACCACCTTTCGGGCGCTGCGTCCGACATTGGCGGGCGGCTGGCTGATCGATACGCCGGGGATGCGCGAATTGCAGCTGACCGATGCCGCCGAGGGCATCGGCGTGGTGTTCAACGATCTCGAAGACCTCGCGGCCCAGTGCCGGTTTACCAACTGCGGTCATGCCAGCGAACCGGGATGCGCCGTTAAGGCGGCGCTTAACGCCGGCCAGATCGACGCCGACCGGGTGGCGCGCTGGCAAAAGCTTGTCATCGAAGACCGGGTGAATTCCGAAAGCCTGGCAGAAGCGCATGTCCGTCAACGGCGCTTTGGCAAGATCATCAAGGAAGCCAAAGCCGAGAGCCGCCGCAAGCGCGATTTCGATCGCTAGCGCGGCGGTTTTGAACTGGCTTGGGGTGGGATCGACGGGCCTGCGCCCGCCGACAGGCTGGGGGGCCAGCCCCCCAGACCCCCCGGGATATTTGTAAAGCCGAAGAAGGGCTTAAGACGGCTTGATGCCGAGATCTTGATGCAAACTCGGCAAGGGCTTTGGGTGACTTAACGCTCTTGTGTCGTTAGGCGGCGGGCATGCGGCTTTCGACGATCTCGGCCCACCACGAACAGCCCGCCGGGATCGCCTCATCGTTGAAGTTGTATTCCGGGTGGTGCACGCTGGCCGTGTCGCCATTGCCAACCAAAATATAGGCCCCCGGACGTTCCTCGAGCATGAAGGCGAAATCTTCGCCGCCCATCACCAGCGGTGCCTCTTCGCAGCTGCCCGCGACCTTGCGCGCCACTTGCGCGGCGAAGTCGGTCTGTGCCTCGTGGTTGACCATGCAGGGGTAGCCGCGGAAATATTCCACATCGACCGTGCCGCCAAACGTGGCCGCGATGCCGGCGCAGATCGCCTTGATCCGCTGTTCGCCCAGATCGCGCATCTCGGCGCTCACTGTGCGCACCGTGCCTTTCAGCACGACCTTCTGTGGGATCACGTTGAACGCATTCGACGAGGTCTGGAACGAGGTCACCGACACCACCACCTGATCCACCGGATCGGCGTTGCGGCTGGCGATGGTTTGCAGGGCCAGCACCGCCTGCGACGCCATCACCGTGGTATCGACGGTTTCATGCGGCTTGGCGGCATGCCCGCCCCGGCCCTCAAACGTGATATGAAACTGATCGGTTGCGGCAAAGAACGCACCCGGCCGTATTGCAAACGACCCCAGCGGCATGCCCGGCCAATTGTGCATGCCATAGACCTCTTGGATGCCCCAGCGCGCCATCATGCCGTCGTCGCACATCTCTTTGCCGCCGCCGCCGCCCTCTTCGGCGGGCTGAAAGATCACCACGACCGTGCCATCGAAATTGCGCGTCTCGCTCAGGTATTTCGCCGCGCCGAGCAGCATCGCGGTGTGGCCATCATGGCCGCAGGCATGCATCGCGCCCGGTGTCTTCGACGCATAGTCGAGCCCGGTCTGCTCGTGGATAGGCAGCGCGTCCATATCGGCGCGCAGCCCGATCACCTTGCCCGAGCCATTGGCCTTGCCCTTGATCACCCCGACAACACCGGTGCGCCCGATGCCCGTCACCACCTCGTCACAGCCAAAGTCGCGCAGCTTCTCGGCCACCAGAGCCGAGGTGCGATGGGTCTCGAACAGGATCTCGGGGTTCTCGTGCAGATCGCGACGCCATTGGGTAATTTCGGCCTGCAACTCGGCAAATCGGTTCTTCACGGGCATGAGATCTCTCCATTTTTCGTCTGGGCCCGCGCCTATCGCGCCCGGCCGCTTACTGTGTCAGATGGCCCCGGCGCGGGGGCGGGTCAATAGCCGCTGTCGGTTGTCAGCACGAAATGTCCGGGGCCAACCTCGGTATAGGCAGAGGGCTCCGGCGCGTGGCCAACCGGGTGGATGGGCGAGGGTATCGGTTTGAAATTGAGGTCTTTTTCCGACTTGCGCAGGCGCGGATCGGCGATTGGCACCGCCTTGATCAGGGCCTGCGTATAGGGGTGGCGCGGGTCTTCGAACACTGCCGCGCGCGGCCCCAGCTCGACAATCCGGCCAAGGTACATCACGCCAACATCGTGGCTCACACGTTCGACCACCGCCATGTCGTGGCTGATGAACAGGAACGACAGCCCGAGATCGGCCTGCAACTCCATCATCAGGTTCAAAACCTGCGCCTGCACCGAGACATCGAGCGCCGACACCGCCTCGTCCGCGATGATCAGCTTGGGGTTCAGCGCCAAGGCCCGCGCAATCGCGATCCGCTGGCGTTGCCCGCCCGACATCTCATGCGGATAGCGGCGCATGAAGCTGCGCGGCAGGTGCACCCGGTCAAACAGCATCGCCACCCGGTCGGCGATCTCTGACCCCGAGGCGATATTATAGTTGCGCATCGGTTCGCTGACCTGATCGATCAGCTGCATCTGCGGATTGAGCGAGGCGAAGGGATCCTGAAAGATCATCTGCATGTCGCGCCGCGCCTCGCGAAGGCCACGCGGATCGAGCGCCATCACATCAGTCTCGCCCAGTATCACCTGCCCCGCGTGCGGCTCGATCAACCGCAGGATCGAGCGCCCGGCGGTGGATTTGCCACAGCCAGACTCGCCAACAAGGCTCAGCGTGCGGCCCCGGTTGAGCGTGAACGACAGGTCTTCGACCGCATGGACATTGGCCACCGTACGGCGCAGAAACCCACCCTTGACCGCAAAGCGCGTGGTCAGGTTTTTCACCCTGAGCAGCACCTCGTCACTGCCGGGGATCGGCGCGATGGTCTGGCCTTCAACGCCCAAGAGCTTCATCGGTTCGGGGGCCGCTTTGCCCCGCATCTCGCCCAGCCGTGGCACCGCGGCGAGCAGTGACTTGGTGTAGGCGTGCTGCGGATTTTCAAAGATCTGCGCGACCGGCCCCTCTTCGACCTTTTTGCCGCGGTACATCACCACCACCCGGTCGGCCATCTGCGCCACCACCGCCATGTCATGGGTGATGAACATCACCGCCGTGCCGGTCTCGCGTTTCAGCCGGTCAATCAGCGCGAGGATCTCGGCCTGAATCGTCACATCCAGCGCGGTTGTCGGCTCATCCGCGATCAACAGGCGCGGCGCGCAGGCCAGCGCCATCGCGATCACCACCCGTTGCCGCATCCCGCCCGACAGCTCATGCGGATATTGCTTTAACCGCCGCGCCGCCTCGGGCATCCGCACCTGTTCCAACAGCTCCAGCGCGCGCGCCTCGGCCTGTTTGCGGCTCATGCCCCGGTGCAGCCGCAGGCCTTCGGTCAACTGCCGCCCAACGGTGAACACCGGGTTGAGCGCGGTCATCGGCTCTTGAAAGATCATCCCGATCTCATTGCCGCGAATGTCGCGCATCTCGTCGGGGCCGGTCTGTGCCAGATCAATCTCGCCACCGGCGCGGCGGTCAAACAACAGCCGTCCGCCGGCAATCGCGCCGCCGCCAAACTCCACCAGCCGCATCAGCGACAGCGAAGAGACCGATTTGCCCGAGCCAGATTCGCCCACGATGCACACCGTCTCACCGGGCGCGATCTCGAACGAGACATCCTCGACCCCAACAACCGGGCCGTCTCGGGTCTGAAACTCCACCCGCAGGTTCTCAATGCGGGCAATCGGCTGGTCCAGCATCGGACGCGCTCCTTCGGCTCTGGAATGCGCGGACGCTAGGCGCGAGGTGGCGCAGTGTCAAACCACTCACGCCGCTTGGAAACGGGCCGGGGCTCCTAGGGGGCTGCTCAGGGCCGCTTGGGGCCGACACGCCCTGTCCGATATGGTTTCAATTCGAACGTCGTTAAGTATTCCGACAACAACCCTTGCAATTCTTTCAAACTCTGTTTCGATTAGAGCGTGTACCAATTGGGGGATTGGACTGCATACGCGACGCGTGCGCACCGCCTCTGAACACGATATGAACGATAAGAATGAACCGTGGACTTCCGGCCACTCCGGACACACCACAGGATCCAATACGGAGAAAAATATGTTCGCGAAAACCCTTCTACTCGGGGCCGCTGCCAGTATCGCACTCGTCTCGGGCGCACTGGCCGAACGTGGCAGCGACGGCGAAGTGCGCCTGTTGTATTGGCAGGCCCCCTCGACGCTTAATCCGTTCCTTTCGGGGGGTCGCAAAGACACCGAGGCCGCCGGGCTGATGCTCGAACCCCTCGCGCGGTTTGACGAAAAAGGCGTGCTCACGCCTTGGCTGGTCGAAGACATTCCCACGGTGGAAAATGGCGGCGTCTCCGAAGATCTGACCCAGATCACCTGGAAGATTACGCCCGGCATCCTGTGGTCGGACGGCAGCGCCTTTACCTCGGCGGACGTGAAATTCACCTATGATTATTGCACCCATCCCGAAGGCGGCTGCGCCCAGCAGACCAAGTTCGAAGGCATCACGTCGATCGAAACGCCCGATGATCTGACCGTGGTGATCACCTTTGATGCGCCCACGCCCAACCCGCATGTGCCCTTTGTCGGCATGGAAAGCCCGATCCTTCAGGCCGCGCAATTCGGCGCCTGTCTGGGGGCTGCGGCCTCCTCTTGTACCGAGGCGAACTTTGCCCCCGTCGGCACCGGCCCCTACAAGGTGGACGAGTTCAAAACCAACGACGTGGTGATCTATTCGATCAACGAACACTATCGCAAAGCCGACAAGCCGCATTTCTCCAAGGTCACGCTCAAAGGCGGCGGCGATGCTGTTTCGGCGGCGCGTGCGGTGATGGAAACCGGCGAGTTCGACTACGCCTGGAACCAACAGCTTGCCCCCGATCTGATCGAGGATATGGCGGCCAAGGGCAACGGCGAGTTCATCTCGGATTTCGGCCCGATGGTCGAACGCATCATGCTCAACCACACCAACCCCGACCCGGCGCTCGGCCCTGATGAGCGCGGCATCATCCGCCCGCACCCCTTCTTGCAGGACCCGGCGGTCTACAAAGCGCTGTCTCTGGCGATTGACCGCACGCTGCTGGTGGATGTCGGCTATGGCCCGGCGGGCAAGGTGACGTGCAACTGGGTGCCCGCACCGGCCTGGTTCAACTCTAATACCTTTGATTGCGCCGAGGCCGATGTCGACGCCGCCAACAAGCTGCTTGATGACGCCGGGATTGTGGACACCGATGGCGATGGCATCCGCGAAAAAGACGGCGTGCCGCTGCGCATCCTGTTCCAAACCTCGACCAACGCGGTGCGTCAGGATTTCCAGGCGCTGATCAAACAGGCGTGGTCCGAGATTGGCGTCGAAACCGAGCTGCGCAACATCAACGCCAGCGTGTTCTTTGGCGGCGACGCGGGCAGCCCCGACACCTTTCAGAAGTTCTATGCCGACGCCGAAATGTACGGCAACACCTTCGCGGGCACCGATCCGCAGGGCTATATGGGCAATTCGCTGTGTAACAAGGCCCCCCACCCCGACAAGCAGTGGCAAGGCGAGAATATCTCGCGCTATTGCAGCGAGGAATATGACGCGCTGTATAAAGAGCTGCAGTCGACCGTGGGCGATGAGGCGCGCGGCGCAATCGGCAAGCGGCTCAATGACATGGTGATCGAAGGCGGCGCGATGATCCCGCTGGTGCACCGGGGCCGGATCTCGGCCAAGTCCAACACCTTGGGCGGTGTGGTGATGAACGCTTGGGACACCGAGCTTTGGAACATTGAAGACTGGCACCGCGTCAAGTAAACCCACCCTGACACACGGTCGGGCGCGCCCCTTGCGCCTGACCGATCCACGCCACGACGGGGGCCGCGCCACGCGGTGCCTCCGCAGGATCAGGCCTTCGCCCCATGCTCACCTTTGCCCTCCGACGGCTGGTCCTGTCCGTGCCGACGCTGTTCTTTATCGCTTTGGTGATCTTTCTCCTGCTCAACCTCGCGCCCAACGATCCGATGGCGCAGGTGCCGCTGACTGTTTCGCCCGAGGTCAAACAAAAGATGCGCGATGCGCTGGGGGTGGGCGAAGCGGTCCACATCCAGTTCTACAAATGGCTGATCCAGCTGTTCTGGACCGAGCCCAAGGTGTTTATCGACTGGCTCACCCGCGACACTTTCCTGTTTGGCTGGTTGCCTGACACCGCGCTGTACAAGGGCGAGCTGCGGGTGATTTCGTGGCAGACCCGCTCGCCGGTGATGGACATCGTGGTGCAACGCCTGCCCCAGACGCTCTGGGTGGTGGGCACCGCCTATGTGCTGGCCATCGTGATCGCTGTGCCCATCGGCATTTACTCTGCTTATCGCCAATATTCATGGTTCGATCAGGCCGGCACCTTTGTGTCGATGATCGGCTTTTCGATCCCGCCGTTCTTTTCCGGCGTGCTGGTGATCGTGATCTTCTCGGTCCAGCTTGGCTGGTTCCCGTCGATCTATGACACCACCCATCAGGTGACGGATTGGCAAAGCTTTGCCTTCCAGATCAATCAGATGTTCCTGCCGGTGATGGTGCTGACGCTGCAAATCACTGCGCAACTTTCCCGCTTCATGCGCGCCTCGATGCTCGACAATCTCGGGCAGGATTACGTCCGCACCGCCCGCGCTAAAGGCTTGGGCGAGCCGAATGTGGTGCTGGTGCATGTGCTGCGGAACTCGATGATCCCGGTGGTCACGGTGATTGCGCTTGGCGTGCCGAACATCTTTGGCGGTGCGATCATCACCGAACAGGTGTTCAAGGTGAACGGCATCGGCCAGCTTCTGATCGGCGCGATTGAGGCGAATGACCTGCCGATGGTGCAAACGCTGACCTTTGTCTTTGCCGTGCTGATCGTGCTGTTCAACCTGATTGCCGATCTGCTCTATGGCATTCTCGACCCGAGGATCCGCTATGACTGACCTCGCCACCACAGCCCCGCGCAGCCAATGGTCCGACGTCTGGCACCAGTTCAAACGCCACCGCGGCGCGATGTTCGGTGCGGCGGTGTTTTTCTTCATCGTTGCGGCGGTTTACATCGGCCCGCTGCTTTGGGGTGTCGATCCGCAAGCCCTGCCCAAAGGCCGCGCCTTTCTTGAACTGCGCGACACAAGGCCGATCTACGTGGCCCTCTGGGACGGCAGCGCCAAGGTCAACTGGGCGCACCCTCTGGGCACCGACAACCTTGGCCGCGACATGCTTGCCCGGCTGATGTTTGGCGGGCAGGTGTCGATTGCGGTGGGGCTGACGGCGATGATCTTGTCGCTGGTGCTCGGTTCGCTGATCGGGGTGCTGGCGGGGTTCTTTCGCCGGCTGGATGGGGCGCTGATGCGGTTGACCGACCTGTTCCTCGCCCTGCCCCTTCTGCCGCTGATCCTCGTCGCCTCGCTGTTGTTTCGCGAAGCGCTGGCCGCCAGCTTTGGCCCCGAAGGCGGTGTCTTTATCATGATCGTCGCCCTGATCGGCGTGACCTCGTGGATGCAGACCGCCCGGATCGTGCGCGGCGATGTGCTGGCGCTTAAGGAGCGCGAATTCGTGCTGGCGGCGCGTTCGATCGGCACCAGCAACACCAAGCTGATCACCCGCCACATGCTCCCCAACATCCTGTCGCCGATCCTCGTCTCGGCCACCCTTGGCATCGCCACCGCGATCATCACCGAAAGCGCGCTGTCCTTTCTCGGCTTTGGTTTCCCGCCGGATTTCCCGACATGGGGGCGGCTTTTGAACGATGGGGTCGACCGGCTGTCGACCTACCCGGAACGCTCGATCTGGCCCGGCATCATGATCTCGCTGACGGTTCTGTCGGTGAATTACCTCGGGGATGGGCTGCGTGACGCGCTGGATCCGCGCATCCGGGGGCGTTGAGAATACAGATCGAAATAAGACCATGTGTTTGACGCAGGAACCGCCGATCTGAATGCCCGTTTAGCGCCGCACCCCGGTATCAGAACAATTTTCCAACAATTGTCCAAGTCCACGCCATCTGTTCGCCCGCGCGCGGCGGCAATACCGTGCATTCCCCTTGATCGCGCGCCCAATTGGCGTCAAGTGAGCCCCGATCTGATGACGGAGACTGCCCCATGTTCGAGCAATTCGGGTTCGAAGACACCACCGTAAAACAGGCCAGCGTCGTGCTGGCCCTCGTGCTTGGCGCGCTGTTTGGCATCCTTGCCGAGCGGACGAAATTCTGTTTCCGCCGCGCGCTTGTGGGCGAAGACCGCAAGCAGGCCGCAGGCATCTGGCTAATGGCGCTGGCCACCGCCGTGATCGGCACCCAAGCCGCTGTCGCCGCCGGTTTGATCTCGTTTGACGATCACCGCTTTATGACCGCCGATCTCGCTTGGCTGGCGATTGCGCTTGGCGGGCTGTTGTTTGGCGCCGGCATGGTGCTGACACGCGGCTGTATTTCGCGGCTGACGGTTCTGGGCAGCACCGGCAACCTGCGCGCGCTGACCGTGATCCTGGTCTTCGCCGTTGTGGCCCATGCCACGCTCAAGGGCGTGCTTGCCCCGGCGCGCACCGCGCTGGCCGGCATCACCGTTCCACTGGGCGACAGCATCTCGCTGGCCGCCCTGCCCGGCGGCGCGCTGCTTTGGGCGGGTGTGATCGCGCTTGCGGCACTGGCGATTGCCCTGCGTTCGGGCAACCGTATGGGCAAACTGATCATGGCCGCGCTGCTTGGACTGCTGGTGCCTGCCGCATGGATCGGCACCGGCTTTGTGCTGTATGACGATTTTGATCCGATCGCGATGGAGAGCCTGTCCTTCACCGCCCCCGCGACCGAAACCCTGTTCTGGACCGTGGCCAGCACCGCCATCGCGCCGGGCTTTGGCGTTGGCCTTCTGGGCGGCGTGTTCGCGGGTGCATTGCTGGCGTCACTGGCGTTCCGCAGCTTCCGCTGGCAGAGCTTTGTGTCGCCGCGCGAAACCGGGCGTTATATGGCCGGTGCGGCGCTGATGGGCGTGGGCGGCGTGCTTGCGGGCGGTTGCACCGTGGGCGCAGGGCTCGCCGGTGTGCCGACCCTGTCACTGGCGGCGCTGCTGGCGCTGGGGGCCATCGCAGTGGGCGCGCTGGCCACCAATGCTTTGCTCAGTGGTGGGCGCTCAACCGCTTCTTCATCCGGTGCAAGAACAGCGCGACCAGCCCAACAACCGGCAGAGTAAGCCCGGCCAACACCATCTCTTTGCTCAGCCCAAGGCCCTTGCCCAACGGGTAAAACAGATACCCGGCCAGCGACACGGCGTAATAGCTGATCGCCACCACAGACAGCCCCTCAACCGTCTCTTGCAGGCGCAATTGCAGCTCGGCGCGGGTGTTCATCGCCTCGAGCTGCGATTGGCTCTGCGCCGAGCGCTCCACCTCAACCCGCGTGCGCAAAAGCTCACTGGCCCGCATCGCCCGCTCGGCCATGGTATCAAGCCGCCGCTCGGTTGATTTCACCGTGCGCATCGCCGGATCATAGCGCCGGATCATGAATTCGTGCCAGCTTTGACGGCCATTGAAATGGCTCTCGCGCAGCATCTCGATCCGCTGCAACACAATCGCCTCATAGGCCCCGGTTGCCCCAAAACGGAACGACGAGGTCGCCGATTGCGCCTCCAACTCTGCGGAAATCGACAACAGCGCTTGCAGCGTCTGATCCGCAGGCGCGCTGTCATCGGTCATCCGGCTCATCAGATCCGACAGCCGATCATCCAGCTCGCCCAACACCGGCCCAAGCTCGCGCGACCGCGAAAAGCCCAGCATCGACAGCGATTTATACAGCTCGATCTCGCAGGTCCGTTGCAGGATGCGGCCAATCCGGCTCGCTCCGGTGCCCTTGGCAGGATAGACGGCAAAGCGCACATGGCCCGCGGGATCGATGCGGAAATCCCCCGCCACCACCGCCGCCTCTTCAAGCACATTGCTCACCGCAAGGCTCTCGGGCACGAACCACTCCTGCAACTCTGCGCTCAGCACCTCGTGGTCGTGCTGCTCTTGCACCCGGATCATCGCCGAGGTCACCCGCTGTCCGGGGGCCCGCTCCAGCCAATCGTCGGGGAAAACGCCGAAATCCGCCGGGTCAAACGGTCGCTCGCCCAGCCCCTCCATAAACACCGAATAGGTCACCACCTCGGTGTGGCTCTCCCACTTCAGATTGTGTTTGCCAATCTGCGCCGAGTGATGAGTCGCACCGGGCTGTGGATGCGGCGCGCCATAGCGATCAAGCAGGTCGATCAGATGCTGCAAGTCTTCCGATTTGTCGCGCGACGCCGGATGATTTTCTTTCCTCACAACAAGATACACCGCTCGACCCGGCGCTTTCGCAGAGGGGAACGGACGGGCGTGCAGCTCATTCGAGAGCTGATAACGAAGCGGATGGTCAGTAATCTGGGTCATGGCGCGGCCTTGCAACTTAAGCGCAGTTACCCCGCCACGCCCGCGAGGTAAAGACAAAAGTACATTTCTTTCAGTATGTTACGTGAATACAATCGCATACCGCCCGTCCCGCACCACCCCCCTCTTCTTCTGTTCAAAAATACCTCGGGGGAGAGGCCGAAGGCCGAGGGGGCAGCGCCCCCAACCCGCTCACAAAGAAAAAGCCTCCCCGATGTACACCGGGAAGGCTCAAATTCATCCGTAGGGTTGGCCCGCAACCCACCACCTTGATCAGTCGATCAGCGGCAGCAGCTTGTTCAGGCTCTCTTTCGCGTCACCATAGAACATCCGCGTATTGTCCTTAAAGAACAGCGGGTTCTCGATACCGGAATAGCCCGTCCCCTGGCCGCGTTTCGACACAAACACCTGTTTCGCCTTCCAGCACTCCAGCACCGGCATCCCGGCGATGGGCGAGTTCGGGTCTTCCTGTGCCGCCGGGTTCACGATGTCGTTCGACCCAATCACGATGGCCACATCCGTCTCCGGAAAGTCCTCGTTGATCTCGTCCATCTCCATCACGATGTCATAGGGCACGCGCGCCTCAGCCAGCAGTACGTTCATGTGCCCCGGCAGACGACCCGCAACCGGGTGAATGGCGAAACGCACGTTCTTGCCCTTGGCCCGCAGCTTGCTGACCAGCTCACTGACAGCGCCCTGCGCCTGTGCCACCGCCATGCCGTAGCCGGGGATGATGATCACGCTATCGGCCTCGTTCAACGCCGTCGCCACACCATCGGCATCAATCGCAATCTGCTCGCCTTCCACAGCCATCTGCTCGCCCGCAGGTCCGCCAAAGCCGCCAAGGATCACCGAGATGAACGACCGGTTCATCGCCTTGCACATGATGTAGCTCAGGATCGCACCCGACGAACCAACCAGCGCGCCAACCACGATCAACAGATCGTTGCCGAGGCTAAAGCCAATCGCCGCCGCAGCCCAGCCCGAGTAGCTGTTGAGCATCGACACAACCACCGGCATGTCGGCCCCGCCGATGCCCATGATCAGGTGGTAACCGATGAACAGCGCCGCCAAAGTCATCAGGAACAGCGGAAAGAAACCGCCGGTGCTGACGTACCAGATCAGACAGATCAGCGAGAGACCCGCCGCCGAAGCGTTGAGGATATGACCGCCGGGCAGCTTGGTCGCGACAGAGCTGACTTTGCCCGCCAGCTTGCCATAGGCGACAACCGACCCGGTAAAGGTGACCGCACCGATAAAGATCCCGAGGAAGACTTCGACCCGCAGGATATTGATCTCGACGCTGTCTTTCTTGGCCAAAAGTGCTGCGAACCCATCAAGGGTTTTGCGCGCCGCTTCGTCCATCGCCAGCACATTGCCAAGCTCGATATGGGCGTTCAGACCCACGAACACAGCCGCCAGACCCACCAGCGAGTGCATCGCGGCAACCAGCTGCGGCATCTCGGTCATTTGCACGCGTTTGGCGACGACAAAGCCGATGGCCCCGCCCGCCGCGATCAGCACGATCGACAAGAGCCAAAGCCCCGCGCCCGGCCCGATCAGCGTGGCAACAACCGCCAGCGCCATGCCAACAATGCCGTACCACACCGCGCGCTTGGCGCTTTCCTGGTTCGACAAACCACCCAACGAGAGGATGAAGAGAACAGCCGCAACGACATATGCGGCAGTGGTGAAACCGAATTCCATTGTTTCAACCCCTCCTTAAGATTTCTGGAACATGGCAAGCATGCGCCGGGTGACGAGGAAGCCGCCGAAGATGTTGATCCCGGCCATAAAGACCGACAGCGACGCCAGCAAAATCACGAGGAACGACCCCGATCCGATCTGCATCAAGGCCCCAAGGATGATGATCGACGAAATCGCGTTGGTCACAGCCATCAGCGGGGTGTGCAGCGAATGCGCCACGCCCCAGATCACCTGGAAGCCAACGAAAACGGCCAAAACGAAAACGATAAAGTGCTGCATGAACGACGCCGGAGCCACCAGCCCCACGCCCAGCAAAAGCACCGCGCCAACCGCCAGCAGAGTGACCTGGTTCTTGGTCTGCGCCTTGAAGGCGGCCACTTCGTTGGCGCGCTTTTCTTCGGCGGTCAGGACCTTCGGCTTTTCCTTGGTCTGGGCGGCAATCGCTTTGACCTTGGGCGGCGGCGGCGGGAAAGTGATCTCGCCCTGATGCGTCACGGTCGCGCCGCGGATCACATCGTCTTCCATGTTGTGATTGACCTGACCGTCCTTCTCGGGCGTCAGATCCGTCATCATGTGGCGGATGTTGGTGGCATACAGCGTCGAAGCCTGCGCCGCCATCCGGCTCGGGAAATCGGTATAGCCCACAATGGTCACGCCATTGTCGGTCACGATTTTCTGGTCGGCCACGGTCAGCTTGCAGTTGCCGCCCTTTTCCGCCGCGAGATCGACGATCACGCTGCCCGGTTTCATGGCTTTCACCATGTCCTCGGTCCAAAGCTCGGGCGCTTCGCGGTTGGGGATCAGCGCCGTGGTGATCACGATGTCGATCTCGGGGGCCAGTTCGCGGAACTTGGCCAGCTGCGCTTCGCGGAACTCCGGGCTGGATACGGCGGCATAGCCACCGGTCGCGGCGCCGTCGGCCTGCTCTTCTTCAAAGTCGAGGTAAACAAATTGCGCGCCCATCGACTCGACCTGCTCGGCCACTTCGGGCCGCACGTCAAAGGCGTAGGTGATCGCGCCAAGGCTGGTGGATGTCCCGATCGCGGCCAAACCAGCCACGCCAGCACCGACGACCAAGACCTTGGCGGGGGGCACTTTGCCGGCGGCTGTCACCTGCCCGGTGAAGAAGCGGCCAAAGTTGTTGCCGGCTTCGATCACGGCGCGGTAGCCCGCGATATTGGCCATCGACGACAGCGCGTCCATCTTTTGCGCGCGGCTGATCCGAGGGACCATTTCCATCGCGATGACATTGGCACCCTTGGCTTTGGCGGCTGCCATGCCGTCTTCGTTCCCGGCGGGATTGAAGAATGAAATCAGTGTCTTGTCAGACGTCAGGTACTCCAGCTCCGAGGCTTCGGGCTGGCGCACCTTGGCGATGATGTCGGCCTGCTCCCACAGCTCTGCGGCACTGCCGACCACCGTCACACCGGCGTCTTGATAGAGCGTGTCGGCAAAGCCTGCCGCCTCCCCCGCTCCGGTCTCGACCAAACAGTCGTATCCGAGTTTCTGCAATTGGCGCGCGCTGTCCGGCGTCATGCCAACGCGGTTCTCGCCAGATAAAATTTCCTTCGGCGTCCCGATTTTCACGTTCGCGATCCCTTCGTCGGTTACGTCATTCCACAGCGCACTACCGTTTGCGCAATATAATTTCAACGCGACTTTGGCAGCGCGTTAAAAATTTCTTAGTGATTCCCCCATATCACTTAATATTTGCCGCGCTGAAGCATGTCCATGCCGCAACGTAACCAATGGGTTGCCGCCAGTTGATGGCGCACGACAGGAGGGTGAAACGCGCAGACTGCGCCCCAAAATAAACCGTTCGGAGGTATAAACCGGCATTCTAGTATACAAGTCAAGGCCGCCGCGCGCAGGCGTACTGCCGCAGGTGCCACGTAGGCGCGCCCAGCGCGCATCCGGCATCATGAAGGGCAATAGCTATGTCGCAGTTTTTACATGCCGCCAAACCCCTGCATGCGCCACCTCGAACGCAGGGTGCTCAACGTCAGGCTGCACAGGCGTAACGGCCAACCCGGCCGCCCCGCCCTGTCTGATTACGCGCCCGCCAGCATTCGCGTGACCATTTCATCGGTGTCACGCGACAGGTTCGGCGTGGCGGCGATCCGTTCCAATGCGGCGCGCGCATGGGCCTGCCGCTCGGGGGCATAACGCCGCCATGTCTGGAAAAGGGCGCACATCCGCGCCGTGGTTTGCGGGTTGATCTTGTCGAGCGCGACCAGCTTGTCGGCCATCAGCTCATACCCTTTGCCCGAGGCGTGGTGAAATCCGGCGTGGTGCATGCCGAAGGTCGCCATCACCGCGCGGAACCGGTTGGGATTGGTCATGCTGAAATCGGCGTGTTCGGTCAGCGCCCGCGTCACCTCAGCGGCCCGGTCCGGCGCGGCATGGGCGACCTGCAGCCCGAACCATTTGTCCATCACCAGCCGGTCATCCTTCCACTGGTCATAAAACGCCTGCAACTCGGCCTCGCCCTTGCCCGCCGTCAACAGGCTCGAGAGCGCCGAGAGCTGCAACGTCATATTGTCCGCGCGGGCATATTGCGCTGCGGCCTGCGCGCCGCCGTCGATCCGGCTCAGCAACCCCAGCACCGCCCCCGCCAGGTCACGTTTGCTGACCTGATCGAAGTCGGGGCTAAACGGCGCATCCACCTGATTTTCGGCATACAGCACCGGCAGAAGATCCTGCAAATGCTCGGCCAACCGCAGCTTGAGCGCCTCATGCGCGTGGTAAATCGCGTCCGGATCGGGCGTGGTGCCTTGGTCGTGCAGCGCTTGGGCGATCTCGGATTGCGTCGGCAGCGACAGCATCTGCGACCGCAGCGCCGGGTCAAGGCTCCGATCCCGCAGCACGGTCTTCAGCCCATCAAAGTACTCCGCATCCGGCAGCGCATCGCCACCGGCCATATCAATCAGCGTGGCGCGGGCCAGGTTGCGCCCGGCCTCCCACCGATTGAACGGGTCGGTGTCATGCGCCAGCAGAAAGGCGTTCTCGGTGCTGCTCAACTCCCGATCAAGGATCACCGGGGCCGAGAAATCCCGCAGGATCGAGGGCACCGGACGCGCGGCCAGCCCCTCAAAGGCAAAGCTCTGCCGCACCTGCGTCATTTCAAGCACCTGCGTCGGGCGCACTTCGTCGCCATTCGCGCCCAGCAACCCCACAGCAATCGGGATCACCTGCGGCAGCTTCTCGGGCTGGCCGGGCGTGGGCCGTGTGTCCTGCGCAAAGGTCAGCGTGTACCGCCCGCCGTCTGCGCCCGACTCCCACGCCTCCTCAACCGTCAACCGGGGAGTGCCCGATTGCGAATACCACCGCTTGAACTGCGCCAGTTCGCGGCCAGTCACATCCTCGAACACCTTGAGCCAGTCCTCGATGGTGCAAGCCTCGCCATCGTGGCGCTCAAAATAAAGCGCCAGCGCCTTGGCGTAATCGTCATCCCCCACCAGCCGTTTCAACATGCCGATCACCTCGGCGCCTTTTTCGTACACGGTGGCGGTGTAGAAGTTGTTAATCTCCTGAAAACTTTCCGGCCGCACCGGGTGTGACAGCGGCCCATTGTCCTCGGGGAACTGCCGCGCCCGAAGATCGCGCGCATCGTCAATCCGCTTGACCGGCGCGCTGCGCATATCGGCGGTGAACTGGGCATCGCGAAACACCGTCAGCCCCTCTTTCAGGCAAAGCTGAAACCAGTCGCGACAGGTGATCCGGTTGCCGGTCCAATTGTGGAAATACTCATGCGCAATGATCGCTTCGATGCGCTCGAAATTCATATCGGTCGCGGTTTCCGGGCTGGCCAGAACAGCGGAAGAGTTGAAGATATTCAACCCCTTGTTCTCCATCGCGCCCATGTTGAAATCATCCACTGCGACGATGTTGAAGATGTCCAGATCGTATTCCCGACCGTAAACATCCTCGTCCCATTTCATCGATTTCTTCAGCGCTTCCATACCAAAAGCGCATTTGCCAAGATCGCCCGGACGCACCCAGATGTTCAGTTCAACATCGCGGCCATTCATCGTGGTAAACCGGTCCGGATGGTTGACGAGATCGCCCGCCACCAGCGCAAACAGATAGGCCGGTTTCGGCCAGGGGTCGTGCCATTCCGCAAAGCCCGCGCCCTGCGCCGCCTTGTTGCCATTCGACAGCAGCACCGGCAGATCGCCCTCGATCCGCACAGTAAAGACCGACATCACATCGGGGCGGTCGGGGTAAAAGGTGATCTTGCGAAAGCCTTCGGCCTCGCACTGCGTGCAATACATGCCCGACGACATATAAAGCCCCTCAAGCGCGGTGTTGTGACCCGGGTCAATCTCGACCTCGGCCTCCCAGGTGAAGGGCGAATCCGGCACATCGCAGGTCAGGCCCTTGTCGGTGATCTTGGGGGTGACCTCTTGGCCATCAATGCGGGCCGAGATCAGTTTAAGCTCTTCACCATGCAGGAAAAACGTCTTGTCCGTCGCCTCGGGGTTGGGCGCAAAACGCACCTTGGACAGCACGCGGGTGGCATGGGGGGCCAGCCGGAACGTAAGATCGACGCTGTCGACGCGATAGCCGAACGGGGTGAAATCGGTGAGGTAGATGGTCTGGGGAGATGCGTCTTTCATGGCCGGGCCTGCTCTTTTTATGGTGTCAGGCGGAAGGTAGGCTTTCGGTCCGGCATCCACAACTGGCCCGCGTGGATTGGTGATCGGTTCCCTGTCGTTGGCAATGGCACCACGTCCGCAATCCGGCGCAAGCAGCGCATCGTCGGGCCGTGGTACGGCGATCCCACGTTACCTTTGAAGCGCTTAATGTCGGCAAAGCCCGCACTAACTCTCAACAGTCCGCTGGCCTCAGCCAAATCGCCGGGCCAAGGGGCGGCCCGACCCCTCTCGGCAGATTTGGCACGGCCAAATCTCCTGCCGGGCAATGGATGCGCGGCGGCCTGCGGCCTCTATTCCACGCCGCAGGGCTCACCCTCGCTTCAGACCCTGCGCATAATCGACAAGCTGGTCCACCACCGTGCCCCAGCCGCCATAGAACCCCATGTCCTCATGCGCCCGCGCCTTCTCGGCGCTGCGGTGCCGGGCCGTGGCGGTATAAACCGTGCCGCCATCCGGCGCGTCGTCAAGATCAAGGATCGCTGTCATGAAGGGATCGGGCGCGGGCTTCCACCCCTCGGTATACGTGTCGGTGAACACCAGCCGCCGCTCGGGAGCAACCTCAAGATAAACGCCGTTGTTCTCCATCTCATTGCCCTCAACAAAAAAGGTGGTGTTGAACCGCCCGCCTACCCGCAGATCAAGCTCGCAAGCGATGACCTTATGCGGCCGTGGCACAAAGAAATGCGGGATATGCACCGGCGAGGTCCAGCACTCCCAAACCAATGCGCGCGGCACCGGCAGGGTGCGGGTGAAGGTCAGGTCGGTTTCAGGATCAAGCATCATTGTCACGCTCCTTCATCAGGTTGAGAACATAATCGTCAAATCGGTCAAGCCGCCCGGTCCACGCGCTGCGCTGTTCGTCGAGCCAATGCAGCGCCGGGGTCAGAGACGTGCCCTGCATCTCGCAGATCCGCGTGCGCCCCTCTTTGCGGGTGGCGATCAGACCGGCCGCCTCGAGCTTGCGAATGTGGCTCAGGAACGACGGCAGCGCCATGTCGCGGCCCGCGTGCAGCTCGGACACGCTCGCCGGGCCCCGCGCCAACCGCGCAAGGATTTCGCGGCGAGACGGATCACCCAAAGCGGTGAACAGCGCATCAAGACCGGGGTCATACTTAGCCATACCCCTAAGTATCACGATGCCCGATCAAAGGCAACAAAAACTTAGCCAAACACCTAAGTAACACATACCGGTTTCCCCGCGAAAACCTCGGTGGAAATCCCTGGCCTGCGCCCTACCCTTTTCATCACAACGCTCGCTCTGGCGGGCCGCACATCACCGCAGCAACAGCCGAGGAGGCCCGCTTATGTCCGCACCTGACACCAATCTCGACAAGCAGAAACGTCGCCACAAAGGGCCGTTGGGCGGCATCCGCCTTGCGCTGCTCTTTGCGACTCTTTTGTTCGTGGGGTTCCTGATCTGGACCTTCGCCCAAGGGGATGACCCCGAAGGCGCCGACGCGCAAGTTGATGGCCGCACCGGTGAAATTACCGCCACCGAGTAGCCACCGGAACTTTTTCTCTGGCACATACGGTCATTCTTCGGAAAATGCGGAAGGTCTCTTCGTTCTGCTGGCCGTGTGAGTCCTTGCTCACCGGTCGGCCTCGGATTAAGAACCGTGGTATACCATTGCGCACAACGTCGGAGAGAGATCATGAGCACACGCATCGACCGGGCCGGGCTGGCCGTTGACAAGGTTCTGGCGGAGTTCATTGAGAGCCGCGCCCTGCCCGGCACCGACATCAGCCCCGAAACCTTTTGGGACGGGCTGTCGAAACTGGCGCATGAACTGGGGCCGAAAAACCGCGCCCTGCTGGACAAACGGGCCGATCTTCAGGGCCAGATTGACGCTTGGCACAAGGGCCGCGCCAACCAGCCGCATGACGCCAAGGCGTATAAGGCGTTTCTGGAACAGATCGGCTATCTGCTGCCCGAGGGCGGCGACTTTACGATCGACACCACCAATGTTGACCCCGAAATCGCGCTGGTCCCCGGACCGCAGCTGGTGGTGCCGATCACCAATGCCCGATTTGCGCTGAACGCCGCGAACGCGCGCTGGGGTTCGCTGTATGATGCGCTCTACGGCACCGATGCGATGGGCACGCTGCCGCCCAAGGGTGGCTATGACAAAGGCCACGGCGCGCGGGTTGTGGCACGGGCGCGGGTGTTTCTGGACGAAGCGTTCCCGATCAAGGGCCTTAGCCACGCCGACGCGCGGCGCTATCACATCCACGACGGCGCGCTGTCGGTGGATGACATGCCGCTGGCCGAAAGCCACAAGTTCGCCGGTTATCGCGGCCATCCCAAAGCGCCCGACGCGATCCTGCTGCGCAATCACGGGCTGCACGTCGAGCTTGTCTTTGACCGCACCCATATGATTGGTGCCCGCGATCAGGCCGGGCTGGCCGATGTGGTGGTTGAAAGCGCGATGTCGGCGATCATGGATTGCGAAGACTCGGTCGCGTGTGTCGACGCCGAGGATAAGGTTGGGGCCTATGAGAACTGGCTTGGCCTGATGAAAGGCGATCTGGAGGCGAGCTTCCAGAAAGGTGGCAAGACCCACACCCGCCGCCTGAACGAAGACCGTAGCTATACCGCGCCCGACGGCTCGGAGTTGGTGATCAAAGGCCGCGCGCTGCTTTGGGTGCGCAACGTGGGCCACCTGATGACCAACCCCGCGATCCTGACCCGCGACGGCAATGAGATCTTTGAGGGTCTTATGGACGCGATGATCACCGTGCTGATCGCGATGCACGACCTCAAGCGCGACAGCGGCAATTCGGTGCATGGCTCGGTCTATATCGTAAAGCCCAAGATGCACGGGCCGGAAGAAGTGGCCTTTGCCAATGAGATTTTCGGTCAGGTCGAACAGGCGCTCGGCCTGCCCGCCAACACCATCAAGATTGGCATCATGGACGAGGAGCGCCGCACCACGGTGAACCTCAAGGAGTGTATTCGCGCCGCCAAAAGCCGCGTGGCCTTTATCAACACCGGCTTTCTGGACCGCACCGGTGATGAGATCCACACCTCGATGGAGGCCGGGCCGTTCAGCCGCAAGGACTTCATCAAGCGCAAGGCGTGGATTGGCGGGTATGAGAACCAGAACGTTGATATCGGGCTGGAATGCGGGCTGCAGGGCAAGGCGCAGATCGGCAAAGGCATGTGGGCGATGCCCGATGCGATGGCCGCGATGCTGGAGACCAAGATCGAACACCCGAAATCGGGCGCGAATTGCGCTTGGGTGCCCTCGCCCACGGCGGCCACGCTGCACGCGCTGCATTACCACAAGGTTGATGTTTTTGCGGTGCAAGACAAGCTGAAGAAAGGCGGACGGCGGGCCTTTGTTGAGACCATTCTCGACATTCCGCTGGCCAGCTATCGGATGTGGGGCGAAGACCAGATTGCCCGCGAAGTTGAGAACAATGCCCAAGGGATCCTTGGGTATGTGGTGCGCTGGATCGATCAGGGCGTGGGGTGTTCCAAGGTGCCGGACATCAATGATGTGGCGCTGATGGAGGACCGGGCGACCTGTCGGATCTCGGCGCAGCATATCGCCAACTGGCTGCACCACGGTGTGGTGAGCCCGGCGCAGGTGCGCGCGGCGATGGAGAAGATGGCGGCGGTGGTCGATGGCCAGAACGCGGGTGATCCTGAGTATACGCCGATGGCCCCCGGTTTCGACAGCATCGCCTATCAGGCGGCCTGTGATCTGGTGTTCAAAGGGCGCGAGCAACCGTCGGGCTATACTGAGCCGGTGCTGCATGCGCGGCGTCTTGAGTTGAAAGCTGCGCGGGGCTGACCTGTTGTAACGACGTGGGGCGGGCGATGTGCCCACCCCACTTTACAGCTGCGACCTTACCCGCGGATAAGGGCATAAACCCTTACCATTTAACGAAAAATTAGGGATCTGCGGTCGGTCTGCTTACCGTTTCTTTACCGGCTGTTTACTGAAAATTTACCCGAATCAGGACTTGTTGATGTCGGACACGGCAAGGTTGGTCAGCTTGCTGTTGGCCGCTTTTTCCTGATCGAGGATTTCGGTCAGCAGGTCATGTGCCTCGGAATGGCCGAGCACTTTGGCCCATTCGCGCAGCGTGCCGTAGCGGGCGATCTCGTAATGCTCGACGGCCTGACAGGCGGCCAGAAGGGCCGCGTTTTTGGCTTCGCCGGTGGCTTCTTCGATGATGCTTTCGGTTTCCTTGATCAGACCTTCGATGGCGTCACATTTCTCGCCTTTGGCTTCTTTGCCGATGGATTTGAAGACCTTCTCGAGCGTCTTCACCTGGCCTTTGGTTTCCTCAAGGTGGTCTGCGACCGCTTGCTTGAGTTTCTTGCCGTTGGCGGCGTCTTCCACCTTGGGCAGCGCTTTGACCAGCGCGTTTTCGGCGTAGTAGATATCTTGCAGGGTGTGTTCGAATGCGTCGGACAGCGTTTTCATGGGGTAACCTCTCACTATGAAACTGTTGTCAAACGTCCGATTGCCGGGAAAGTTCCACGCGGGTTACAGCGGGCGAGAGGGGCCGCAGGCGGGGCTGCTCAAATTATGGGCACGGAGGTCAGTTGCAGGGCACCTGAGGCGAAGGGGGCCGTTGTCTTTGCGGCGAAACGCGCCTTATATTGGGCCGACTTGCACACACGAGGACATACATGGCCCGCCCCATTGTTGGCATTATCGGCAATCAATACCTGATCAACGATCAATATCCGGCCCATGCGGGCGGCACGATGAACTCTGAGGCGATTGCCTGTGTGTCTGGCTGTATGCCGCTGCTGATCCCGGCCGATCCGCGCTTTGTTTCGGTGGCCGAGTTGATGGAGACCTGCGACGGTTTTCTGCTGACCGGTGGGCGGCCCAACGTGCATCCGTCGGAATACGGCCATGACGCGACCGAGGCGCATGGGGCGTTTGATCTGGGGCGCGATGCGATCACGCTGCCGCTGGTGCGGGCCTGCGTTGAGAGCGGTCAGCCGTTTCTGGGCATTTGCCGGGGGTATCAGGAAGTTGCGGTGGCGATGGGATCGACGCTGCACCCCGAGATCCGCGATTTGCCGGGG
This sequence comes from Marinovum sedimenti, assembly GCF_054052205.1. Lineage (NCBI taxonomy): Bacteria > Pseudomonadati > Pseudomonadota > Alphaproteobacteria > Rhodobacterales > Roseobacteraceae > Marinovum > Marinovum sedimenti. The sequence goes on along the minus strand of NZ_CM133223.1, from coordinate 3,450,526 downwards.
CGGTTGAACCACCGGATGCCGCCGGACGGCACCATCGAAGAGAAATTTGCGCTGCGCCATATGGTGCGCTTTGCCGAGGGCGGCGTGTTTCATCGGCTGATGGGCGCGCCCGAGGTGATGACCAATACGCTGCATGGGCAGGGTGTGATGGAGGCGGGCAAGCGGTTTGTGATTGATGGCTGGGCGCCGGATGACACGCCGGAGGCGGCCTATATCGCGGGCGCGCCTGGGTTTACGCTGTCGGTGCAGTGGCACCCGGAGTGGGACGCGGCCAATGACCCGGTGTCGCGGCCGCTGTTTTGCGCGTTTGGCGATGCGGTGCGGGCCTGGGCTGCGGCGCGCTTGCCTTGGAAGGCCAGCGCGTGATCTAGGGCTGGGGCGCTGATTTTGGTCGACCTTCGGCGCGGGTTTGCGCAAGGTCGCGGAGATCAGACCTCAAGGAGCCCCGCTGATGGACCTGCCCCGCAATACCTTTAAAGCCGCGCTGAAAGCTGGCCAGCGCCAGATCGGATTTTGGAACACCTTTCCCGATGGTGGGCTGGTCGAGATGCTGGCGGGCTGCGGCTATGACTGGCTGTTGGTCGACAGCGAGCATTCGCCGCTTGATCCGCGTGCGGTGCTGCCCTTGTTGCAGGCGGCGGCGCCCTATCCGACCTCGGTGGTGGTGCGTCCGGGCTGGAACGATCCGGTCGAGATCAAGCGGTTGCTCGACATGGGCGCGCAATCGCTGTTGGTGCCATATGTGCAGAACGCCGATGAGGCGCGGGCGGCGGTGGCGGCGGTGACCTATCCGCCCCACGGCATACGCGGGGTTTCGGGGTCGTCGCGCGCGAGCCGCTACGGCGCGGTGACGGACTATGTGCAACGCGCCAGCGAAGAGATCTGTCTGCTGGTGCAGGTTGAAACGGTCGAGGCGGCTGAACAAATCGAAGCGATTGCGGCGGTGGAGGGCGTGGACGGTATCTTTGTCGGGCCAGCGGATTTCGCGGCGTCGATGGGGTTTACCGGCGAAACCGGGCACCCCGAGGTGCGTGCCGCTGTGGCCGATGCGGTGCGGCGGATTGTGGCGGCGGGCAAACCCGCTGGCTTTTTGTCGCCCGATCGCAGTTACGTGGAAGAGGTGGCGGAGGCTGGGGCCAGTTTCCTTGCGGTTGGGGTGGATGCTGCGCTGATGCGCCGGTCGGCGGTTGAGCTGTGTGACAGCTGGCGGTGAGAGTTCTGGCCGGGTTTTAGTGATTTTATAGGGTGTTAGGGGGCCAGCCCCCTCGGCCTTTGGCCTCACCCCCGAGGTATTTTTGAACAGAAGAAGAGCTTGGGTGTCGCGTGTCAGCCGGCGGGGGCGCGGGTTTGCAGTGTGGGCGGCCAAGGTGCCGGGCGCGTGCGGGGGCGTTGGGATTTGAGCGTTTGGCAATAGGGTTGCGCGCGCAGCCAGGCGGCCATGTCGCGGCGTTTTTCCGGTGAGCGCATCGGGCCCCAATCTGCCGCCACGCCGCGCCAGCGGGTGTCGCGCAGGGCAATGGCACGGTCGCGCGGGACGGTGCGGGCCATGATCCGCAGCGCGCAGGACAGGTTGGCCGCGCCATTGGTGAGCGCCGGGCCGGTGCCGACATTGCAGCCGTGGAACCGGGCCGTGGCGGGGAGGATCTGCAACAACCCGTACCAGCGGCCGCCCCCGCCCACCGCCGCCGGGCGATAGGTGCTTTCGTGTTTGGCCAGCGCCGAGGCGAAGCCAGCCCAGAACGCCGCCCTTTGTGCGGCGGAATTTTCGGGATAGGCCGGGCACCACTCAGCCACATCGCGCGGCACGACATCAACCAGCGGGCGGGCATGGCCGTGTTGCAGGGCGCTCATCATCACGCGGGTCCAGAGCGCTGAGTCGAGGCGGTTGGGCCAGCGCGTGGCAGGCAGCGCTTGCCGACGGGCCGCAGGGTGCAGGCTGGTTTTGGGGGCCAGTAGGGTGGAAGACAATGCGGTGGAAGACTGCGCCTTAGGGGCCAGTGGGATCGAAGTCTGCGGGGTGGTTGCGACAGATTCGGTTGATGGCAGAGGCAGCGCCTGGGCGAGGGCCGGGATTGGGGCCACGCAAAGCGCGGCTGTTAACACAATGGTCACAAAACGGAGCAATCGGCCGCAATGCGTCAACATTGGCAAACCAATGCCGCAATGCGCCCCCGACCTTTTCAATTTTGCCATTCTGTTTCCTCGTATTGCCATTCAGGTGCCCCAATGCGCCGTCAGATTGGCGGCGTAACCTCTCACAACTCGGGTATTTTACAATGTTCAAAACCCTATCCCTTTTTACACGAAAAGCAGTTTCTTCGCTAAGCGGCATCGGCGGAAACGCGCCTTCGCGCCGCCGTATGGCCCCCCGCGATGCCGCGCTTACAGGCGCGCTGACAGGAAATATGTCGGGTAATATGTCTGGCAACGCCATGCGCGCACCACGCTTTTCCCCGAAATCGATGGACCAGCTGGGCCGCCCCTTGTGCAGCGTCACGCCCGAGTTGGAGGCCTGTCGCGCGCTGTTTGACGAGGGGCGCACCCTCGTTCGGCAAGACCATTGGGGCAAGCTGTGCGCCAAGATCAGCGCGGCAGACGCCAACCGCAGCGCCACCGCCGCAGGCACGCCGACCGCCGAGCTTTTGGCCGCCGGGGCGCGCTCTGACCTCAGCCGGGCGCTGTACAGTGCCTCTGATGTTGGGGCGCTGTCGCTGAGCCATCCGATGCTGGCCGGGCTTGAAGAGATGAGCGCCACGGTTCAGGACCACCCCGACAGCGCGGCCTGTGCCACCGTCGTGGCGCTGTGCCATATGGATGCGGGCTGGGCCTGGTATCGCCAAGGCTGGCAGCGCGGTCGGCCCGAGCAGCATCTGGGTGCCTTTCGCGACGCCTTTGAGCGGGCGCGCGCGATGCTTGCGCCGTTTGCGTCGGAGGCCGAGACTTCGCCCTTGCTGGCCTCGGCGCGCTGTGCGCTGTTGGCGGGCACGCAGACCGCCGACCACACTGTCGTGGATGATTATGAGACGCTGATTGGCCTTGCGCCGCGCATGCCGGGGCATATGCGGGCCTATGGTCTGCATATGTTGCCCTGCTGGTTTGGCAGCCATGACGCGCTTGACCTTGCGGCGCGGCGCATTGCCGCCCGGACTGGCGATGACTGGGGGGCTGGTGGCTATGCTTGGGTGTATCTTGATGCGCTGCAACAGGATCCCGGTGCGTTTGCCCGGCTCGACACCGGGTTTTTCATCGAAGCGGTGGAGGACATCCTCACGCGCAGCCAGAGCCAGCACATGACCAATCTGTTTGCTGCCAGTCTCAGCCAGTTGCTTGATACCGGGCGCTCTGGCCCGACGGGCGTGGCTGGCAAGGCTGGTGCGGCTGGCAAAACGGGCCCTGACCGAGCCCAGCGCAAGGCGCTTGATCAGCTGCGCACCCGTTTGATCCGCACCGAAATGCGAGAGACCCATGCCTGGGTCTGGTCGATCACCGACACCGGCTATGCGACGCCCGGGTATGCCCCCAACGGCGACCGCGAGTGTACCGAAACCGGTGGTCAGCGCGCCTGGCAGGTGATCAGCGCCGTGTTGTCACGCGATCCGCAACGCTTGCATGGCCAGCCCGGCGCCGCGCGGTGACGCACTGCAGGGCGGTATGGGGGGCAATGATGCGCGATCTGCCTCTTGCCCCCTTCCCGCCCCTGTCCTAGAACCCGGGTCGTTCCGAACACGAGGAGACGGCCATGCTGGACCTGACTTACGAGACCCCGAAGCCCAAGGTGATTGCCGGGGCCAAACATGACTGGGAGCTGGTGATCGGCCTCGAAGTCCATGCGCAGGTGTCTTCGGAGGCCAAGCTGTTTTCCGGTGCCTCGACCCGGTTTGGCGCAGAGCCCAACTCTAACGTTGCCTTTGTTGACAGCGCGATGCCGGGCATGTTGCCGGTGATCAACGAATATTGCATTGAGCAGGCGGTGCGCACCGGGCTGGGCCTTAAGGCCGCGATCAACCTGAAATCGGCGTTTGACCGCAAGAACTATTTTTACCCCGATCTGCCGCAGGGCTATCAGATTTCGCAGCTGTATGAGCCACTTGTGGGCGAAGGCGAGGTTCTGGTGGAGCTGGGCGACGGCACCGCGCGCAATGTGCGGATCGAGCGTATTCACGTTGAGCAGGATGCGGGCAAATCGATCCATGACATGGATCCGAACATGTCGTTTGTCGATCTGAACCGGACCGGTGTGGCGCTGATGGAGATTGTCAGCCGCCCCGACATTCGCGGGCCTGAGGAAGCGGCGGCTTATGTGGTCAAGCTGCGCCAGATCCTGCAATATCTCGGCACCTGTGATGGCAATATGCAGAACGGCAGCATGCGGGCCGATGTGAACGTGTCGGTGTGTCTGCCGGGGCAGTATGAGAAATATCAGGCGACGCAGGACTTTGCGCATCTGGGCACGCGCTGCGAGATCAAGAACATGAACTCGATGCGGTTCATTCAGGCGGCGATTGACTATGAGGCCAAACGGCAGATCGCGCTGCTGGAGGCCGGAGGCGAGGTGACGCAAGAAACCCGGCTCTATGATCCCGACAAGAACGAGACCCGGTCGATGCGGTCGAAGGAAGAGGCGCATGATTACCGCTACTTCCCCGACCCCGATCTGCTGCCGCTGGAGATCGAACAGGGGTGGGTGGATGACATTGCCGCCACCCTGCCCGAGCTGCCAGATGCCAAGAAGGCGCGGTTTATCAAGGACTTTGGCCTGTCGGACTATGACGCCTCGGTGCTGACGGCGGAAACCGCGAGCGCCAATTACTTTGAGCTGGTGGCCGAGGGTCGCGATGGCAAGATGGCCGCCAACTGGGTGATCAACGAGCTGTTCGGACGGTTGAAGAAAGAAGACCATTCGCTGGCGGACAGCCCCGTGTCGCCCGAGCAACTGGGCGGTATCATCACGCTGATCCAGAAGGGTGATATTTCCGGCAAGATCGCCAAGGACCTGTTCGAGATCGTCTATACCGAGGGCGGTGATCCGTCCGAGATCGTCGAAGCACGCGGGATGAAGCAGGTCACCGACACCGGCGCGATTGAGGCGGCTGTGGACGAGGTGATTGCCGCCAATCCGGCGCAGGTGGAGAAGGCCAAGGCCAACCCCAAGCTGGCAGGCTGGTTTGTCGGTCAGGTGATGAAAGCCACCGGCGGCAAGGCCAACCCCAAGGCGGTGAACGATCTGGTTGCTGCCAAACTGGCGCAATAGCTGCGAAGCGTGCCGATCCATCAATGGATCGGTTCCGATCTGTCAACAGATCGGACTGCGGTGCACTGGTTGTGCGAGACTCTTTGGGCGGTTGTTGAGCTGGAGCGGGTTTGTCAGTGTCAGGCTGGGGTGCAAATTGAACCCAGCCTTGTGGGTGGTTGGGCCTTGCCGCGCTTTGCTCCGGGTGGACGGCCGATCCATTGATGGATCGGTTCCGATTTATTGATAAATCGGGCTGGCTGGTGACGGCTGGAAAATTTAGACGCCGCCCCTTTTTGCCGGGGCGGTTTTCTCGGTCCAGTGTTGATGTTCAAAGTGAAACTTCGTCCGCCGCCCTTCGGGTCTTGTCCGGGCCTGCCCTGCGCAGCAGGATTGGCGAGATGAATTACGTGAGGTTTTGCGGTGGAGTCATTGTCGCTTTCGCTGGATGTCCGCGGTTTTTTCCAAGCGCTGGGGGTCACTGGATTTCTGCTTTATGTCGGGTCTTTTGCCGCGCTTCAGCTGCGCCTGATGGACGGCAACAGTGCGGCCTATACGCTGTGCAATATCGCCGCTGCATTGCTGGTTCTGATCTCACTGATCTATGATTTCAACCTTGCCTCGGCGTTGATCCAGACGTCTTGGGTGATTATCGGGTTGGCCGGGCTTGGGCTTCGATTCCTGCGCCCGGGCGGATGATGCAACATTGCGTTTAACGGGGATTTATGCTCTTGGGCGAACATGACCAGATATGATTATAAAGTGGTGCCGGCCCCCGCGCAGGGGCGTAAGGCACGGGGTGTGAAGGGGGCTGAGGGGCGGTTTGCCCTCGCGCTTGAGACCGTCATCAACGAGTATTCTGCGGACGGCTGGGAGTACCAGCGCGCCGAGACTTTGCCCAGCGAAGAGCGCCAAGGGCTGTCGGGCAAAACCACGGTTTATCGCAATGTTTTGGTATTTCGTCGGGTGCGCGAGGAGGAGATCGAGGCCTTTGAGCCGCGCTTGCTTGACCCGCCGAAGGTGATCCCGGTTCTGGATGCCGCCCGTGCGATGAAGGACGACTCCTCCGAGGGGGCGTCGGACGACACCGATGCACGGTTTGAAGAGGCTGAGATGCGCCCCGAGGGGGACGCAGAGCCAGAGAGTGACGACGCCGACAGATCGAAGAGCTGAGCGGCGTCGCCGGGCATGTTTTTTGGCGGGCGCTGGACGTGCACTGGACCTGCTCAGGCCCGCCTTAGGGCGTGTCGAGATCGAGCGCGAGGGCGTGGATGGCTGTCATCAGCTCGCCCCCAAGCGCGTTGTGAACAGCCCGGTGGCGGGCGATGCGGGATTGGCCGGCGAAGGCCTCTGAGCGCAGGCGCACCTTGAAGTGGCTTTGGCCGCCATCCTGATAGCCGGCGTGGCCGCGGTGGGCCTCACTTTCATCCTCGACAACCAGCTCGGTTGGTGCGAAGGCGGCGTCGAGCCGCTGGCGGATTTCCTCTGAACGTTGCATGAAATTTTACCGGGCCCCTTCCCTCTGGTTGCCAATGGTCTAAACTGCCACGTCCGAGTCGAAAAGGTGCGAAAAATGAGTAAGTCAGACCCCTTCGGATTTGATATGTCCGTCTCTTCCGCGAAGAAGAAAAATCCGCGTGGCAGGCGTGGTATGTCCGGGGCATCCGAGACCTCGACACGGGTCTGCGATCTGGATGGCTGCGAGGAAAAGGGCCTGTATCGTGCGCCCAAAGCCCCGGATGTGTTGGATGATTTCTTTTGGTTCTGCAAAGACCATGTGCGCGAATACAACGCCCGGTGGAGCTTTTTCGAAGGCAAGACCGAGGCAGAGATGAACGCGCAGGAAACTTCGGACAAGGTGTGGGAACGCAAGACCAAGGATTTCCGCGATCCCGAGGCCAAGGCCTGGGCGCGCTTGGGCATTGAGGACCCGCATCAGGTGCTGGGGCAGAACGCCACCCGCAATCCTGGCCGTGGGGGCACCACATCGGGGCGTCGCCTGCCGCCGACTGAACGCCGCGCGATCGAGATTTTGGAGGCCAAGGAGAGCTGGACCAAGATCCAGATCCGCAAGTCTTACAAGGCGCTGATCAAGGTGCTGCACCCGGATATGAATGGTGGCGACCGCAGTCAGGAAGACCAGCTGGGTGAGGTCATGTGGGCCTGGGAGCAGATCAAGGAAAGCCGGAGCTTTCCGGACAAATAGGGTTGGTTTAGAGGCTGGCTTTTAGGGGGTCTGCCGTTGACTCTAAGATGAGGGCCTCCGCGGGTGGTGCTAAGATGGGGGCTCCGCCGCTGGGTTGAAGATGGGGGCTCCGCCCCCGGCCTGCGGCCTCCCCCGAGGTATTTTTGAACAGAAGAAGGACTGGCGGCCGTTTTGGGGGCGCCGGTCCTTTTTCATTTAGGCGGCGGCGAATTTTAGCGAGACGCCGTTGAGGCAGTGGCGGTTGCCGGTTGGGTCGGGGCCGTCGTCGAAAATGTGACCCAAGTGTGATCCGCAGCGGCGGCAGTGGCATTCGGTGCGGCTGAAGAACAGTTTGCGATCGTTGCGGGTGCCAATGGCGTCGGGCAGCGATTGCCAGAAGCTGGGCCAGCCGGTGCCGCTGTCGTATTTGTGCTCGGCGGCATAAAGCGGCAGGTCGCAGCCGCGGCAAATATAGGTGCCGGCGGTTTTCTGATCGTGCAGCGGCGAGGAGAAGGCGCGCTCGGTCTCTTCTTTGCGCATCACGAGGTACTGCGTCTCGGTCAGCATGGCGCGCCATTCGGCCTCAGTGCGGGTGATTTCAAACGCGCCTTCTTCGGCGTGCAGGGCGGGGATGGCGGGCAGCAGGGCGAACGCGGCCCCGGCTGTGAGAATTTGGCGTCGGTGCAGGTGCATCGTGATCTCCTTAATGTGTTTGGCGTGACGGGTCTGGCTTGAGGTGTCTGGTGCCCCCAGTTTTCTAGGTCAGACGGCTGGACGGTGAAGCGAAGGGGGCTGCTTCACCGTCCGCCCTGTCCGATTGCGGGACAGGGACAATCACCGTGTTGACCCGATGCAAACGTTTGGGTCCGGTGGTGTCGTCTGAGTGCGCAAGGGAAAGTCACTTTTGGAGCCTGGCTGAAATCAGGGGGCTGATGCCAGGGCTGTGCGAGTGACCGTCTCTGGCCAAGCTGGCAAGGGACCAAGCTCAGGAGAAGAGACGTTTCAGACCGCTGAAAAGTTTCAAAGAAGCGGTCACACCTTTGTTATAAAGAGGTGACCGCGCCTGTTGCGAGAACTGCGCCGGTGGGCAGGCCGGTGGGCGAGCCGCCGGTGGGTTCGTCGGAAATTGCCAGAACGGCGCCTTCAAGTGTGGCGCGCAGGTCTGTGGGCACTGCCAAGGCCACCACCACTCCCGGTGACAAGAGGCCCAGCGAAACCGGCGGATTGGCCCCCTGGATCAGCCAAAGCTCGCGGGCGCGGCCGGCATCGGGGAACAGCCCGACCAGTTCGGCCTGGATTTCGCCGGTGTCGGGATCGAGCGCGATCCGCGCCACATCGCCCGCCGCTTCGTTGGTCAGTTGGGCGGTCAGGGGCAGCGGCTCGGGTTCGACCCAGCCAAAGCGAAGCGCAGCAAAGGCAAGGCCCGCCGCCAGCGCGCCGCCAAGCACGGCTTGTCCGATGTTGAGACGTTTCCAGAACGGCTCTTTCGCGCCATAAAGCCGGGTCTGGATGGCTTTCCAGATCGCCTCGGGGGGGCGCACCTCGGCGCTTTCGGCGGCAAGGGCGGCGAAATGATCGCTCCAAGTGTCGCAAAGGTGGCGCAGATCGACCTCCTGGAACAGGCGAAGGGCAAAGGCCTCTTCCTGCTCGTCGGTCAACAGACCAAGCACGTACTCGGCGGCCAGCACAGAGTCGTCATCAGGTATGTCGGTCACGTCACTCATCAGCTTAGACAGGCCCTCAAGGATTGCAGGCTGCGGCGCAGCCAGGTTCGCATTGTGTTCAGCGGCACCGCGAAATGCAGCGCCAATTCGGCGTAGGTGGCCCCTTCGAGGTAGGCGCGGCGCACCGCATCTGCCTTTTCGTCGGCCAGTTGGTCAAGACAGGCCGAAATCCTCGCACGCTCATCCTTGCGAAGGAGCTGCTCGGCCGGGCCCGGCTCGGGTGTTTCCAGCCGGTCGATGACCGTGTCATCGCCGTCGGTTCGTCCGCTCGCCCCGCTGCGCGATTTGCGCAACTGGTCGATGCCGTGGTTTCGTGCAATCGTAATCAGCCACGTCATTGGCTGAACCCGACCGGGCTGATAAGCATCGGCACGTTCCCAGATCTTGACATAGATCTCTTGAAGCGCGTCCTCTGATTGGGCCCTGTCTTTCAGTATACGGAGGCAAACCCCAAAGAGTTTCGCCGAGGTCGCCGAATAAAGTTCGGAAAACGCTTTGCGATCCGCCATTGAAACGCGTGCCAGAAGATTTTCGAGGTCTTGCGTCGCCACTAGGTTGATCCCACTCCCTTTGTGCGGCCACGATAGCGGCCTGCCAATGGCACGCAAGGGCAGGACTGAAATCCGCACGCCCTCCCCTTGCCACTGCGCTGAATATGGTGCACCTAGCATGGCGTAATTCAAGTGATCGGCACGAATAAAGGACCCAGGCAATGGCGGACGGTACAATGGATCCCAACACCAGACCGACTGAGGAACTCTCGGTCCGCGATGTTTTCGGTATCGACACGGATATGGTGGTCAAAGGGTTTGCCGATCGCACCGAGCGTGTGCCGGACATCGACAGCACCTATAAATTTGACGCCGACACCACAATGGCGATCCTGGCCGGGTTTTCCCACAATCGCCGGGTCATGGTGCAGGGCTATCACGGTACGGGCAAATCGACACATATCGAACAGGTTGCTGCGCAGCTGAACTGGCCTTGCGTGCGGGTCAACCTTGACAGTCACATCAGCCGGATCGACCTGATCGGCAAGGATGCGATTAAGCTCAAGGACGGCGTGCAGGTGACTGAATTCCAAGAAGGAATTCTGCCTTGGGCGCTGCGCAATCCGACGGCGATTGTGTTTGACGAATATGATGCCGGCCGCGCCGATGTGATGTTTGTGATCCAGCGGGTGCTCGAGGTTGACGGCAAGCTGACGCTGCTTGACCAGAACAAAGTGATCAACCCGCACCCCTATTTCCGCATTTTCGCCACGTCCAACACGGTTGGTCTGGGCGACACCACCGGGCTGTATCACGGCACGCAACAGATCAACCAAGGCCAGATGGACCGTTGGTCGCTGGTGGCGACGTTGAACTATCTCTCGATTGATGCGGAATGTGCCATCGTTCTGGCGAAATGCCCGCATTACAACACCGAGAAGGGCCGCAAGCAGGTCAAGCAGATGGTGACTGTGGCCGATCTGACCCGGACCGCATTCATGAATGGCGATCTGTCGACAGTGATGTCGCCCCGGACGGTGATTGCCTGGGCGCAGAACGCCGAGATTTTCCGCAATGTGGGCTATGCCTTCCGGGTGTCTTTCCTTAACAAATGCGATGAGTTGGAGCGTCAGACCGTGGCGGAATTCTATCAGCGCTGCTTTGACGAAGAACTGCCCGAAAGCGCGGCGAGCCTGTCGGTCGGCTGACCTATTTATGACATGACGGCCCGTATGGGCGATTGAATCGGCTCCCTTTTGGGGGCCGTTTCTGCGTTTGCAGCCGTGTTTTGGCCACCACAGCCTGAAAAGTTTTCAAAATGCTCAATTTGTGACACCATTTGTTAATGGTATGATGCAAATATGAGCACTATGAGAACTCTACTTTCTCCACTTGCGCTGGCGGTTTTCTCCTCCCTTCCGTCGGCGCAAGCTTTGCCATTCACTCCGGATCATCCTGCCACCACCTTTGCCACCTGCGCCGGGCGGCTTTCAGCGCTGATGGAATATCAATGGATGTTCGATGGGCCGGGATCTGAGGCGACCAAGGCGCAACGCGCGGGGATGATTGAGCTTTTGGAAGCGGTCCAGCCTGAGGGCAAGGGCCGTGAGGTGCTGCATATGCGGATTGAGGCCAAGATGGCGCTGGCGGCTTTGCTGACGCGCGCGACCTTTAATGACAGTGCCGACGATGCCCGCCGCGCGCAGAGGATGGTGGATCTGCGGATGGCCGAGTGTACCGGGCTGTTGCTGAGTTGATCGGTTAACGACAGGTTAGCGAAACACTTACAATTTTGTATATACCTTGTATTGACGCAAAGGATGCGTTTGTCATAATTTCGACCTATGAAACAGTTGCTTCGCCTCTTTGCGGTGGCGGCACTCTGGACGGTTTTGATGCTCACCACCGCTGCTGCTGCCCCTCCGCCCCCCGGCGAACGGGCCGAGGCTTTTGCGGTCTGCGCCGGGCGCCTCTGGGCGCTTTCGGTGCGGCAAGCGGCCGTGGGCAACCCGGACTGGCGCAACACCGGTGCACTGCGGAACGATTTCGATATGCTGCTAGAGGCGGTGCGCCCCGCCACGATGACCGACCGCGAGGCGCGATTATGGCGCAGCGATGGCTGGGTGCAGATCGCGCATTTGCTCGCACGGCACCAATACGGCAAGAGCAGCCGGCGACGAAGTATCGCCGCGGCGCGCATGGCGTCGCGAATAGACAGCTGTCGCGGGATGATCCTTGACCGCTAGGCCAGTTTGCCCACCCAACGCAGCGGAATCGCTGTGGGCTCTCTGGCCATTGCCCGGATCAGGGATTAGGGTAGCGCCGTTCCGACCCTAGCCGCAGGCAGTCTTATGGCGCAGACCGACAACCCCGCAGATCCCTTCAAAAAAGCGCTGGCCGAGGCGACCAAGGTCATGGCCAATGATCCCGAGTTGACGGTGAGCTATACCGTTGACCCGTCGGGCATTTCCGGCGATGCAATGCGCCTGCCGCAAGTCAGCCGACGGTTGACCCGAGACGAGGTTCTCTTGGCACGCGGCACCGCCGATGCGCTGGCGCTCAAGCACAAGTACCACGACCTCGCGACGCACAACCGCTATGCCCCGCCGGGCGACATGGCGCGCGATCTTTACGAGGCGATGGAAACCGCCCGCTGCGAGGCGATGGGCGCGCGCGACATGCCCGGCACCGCTGGCAATATCGACGCCAAGATCAACGCGGATGCGCTTAAACGCGGCTATGATCAGGTGACCAAACCCGCCGACGCGCCTTTGGCGATGGCCGCCGGGTACCTGGTCCGCCACCTTGCCACCGGGCGCGACATGCCCAGCCCCGCCGCCAACGTCATGGACCTGTGGCGCGGCTATATCGAGGATCAGGCTGGCGGGCAGCTTGAGGATATTCAGGCGCTGCTCGACGATCAAAGCCAATTCGCCAAACTGGCGCGCCGGGTCATTCAGGACTTGGGCTACGGCGATCAACTGGGCGAAGACCCCGACGATCTGGACGACGAGTCCGAGGATCAGGCCGAGGACTCCGAAGAGGATCAGCAGGACCCGGATTCGACCGGTCAGGACGATGATCAGGAGGATCAGTCCGAGGCCAATCCCGAAAACAGCCAAGAAGAACAACAAGATCCAAGCCAGGCACAGGTGACGATGGACGATATGTCCGACACCGAATCCGGCGAGGAGACCGAGCTTCCCGAGGGCGAAGCGCCACTAGAGCCGCCTGCCCCGGCACCGGTGTCGGAGGCGGACCCGGATTACACCGTGTTCAACACCGACAATGATGAGGAAATCTCGGCCGAAGATCTTGCGGATCCGGCCGAGCTGGAGCGGCTGCGGGCCTATCTGGATCAACAGCTCGAGCCGCTCAAAGGCGCGGTGTCACGGCTGGCGAACAAGCTGCAACGACGGTTGCAAGCGCAGCAGAACCGGTCGTGGGAATTTGACCTTGAAGAGGGCATTCTGGATGCCGGGCGACTGGCGCGCGTGGTGGCCAACCCGACAACGCCGCTGAGCTTCAAGGTCGAGAAAGACACCGAGTTCCGCGACACGGTGGTGACTTTGCTGCTCGATAATTCGGGTTCGATGCGGGGGCGTCCGATCTCGATCGCGGCGATCTGCGCCGATGTCCTGGCGCGCACGTTGGAGCGGTGTTCGGTCAAGGTGGAGATCCTCGGGTTTACCACCCGTGCGTGGAAAGGCGGGCTGAGCCGCGAGAAATGGCTGGCTGAAGGCCGGGCGCAACAGCCCGGGCGGCTCAACGATCTGCGCCATATCGTTTACAAGAGCGCCGATGCGCCGTGGCGCCGCGCGCGGCCCAATCTAGGGCTGATGATGAAAGAGGGTCTGCTTAAGGAAAACATCGACGGCGAGGCGCTGGAGTGGGCGCACAAGCGGATGATGGGGCGGCCCGAGGCGCGCAAGATCCTGATGGTGATCTCGGATGGCGCGCCGGTGGATGACAGCACACTGTCGGTTAACCCCGCGAATTTCCTCGAAAAACACCTGCGGGATGTGATTTCGATGGTGGAGCGGCGGCGGATTGTTGAGCTTTTGGCGATTGGCATCGGGCATGACGTGACGCGCTATTACAATCGTGCGGTGACGATCACCGATGTCGAGCAATTGGCGGGCGCGATGACTGAACAGTTGGCGGCGTTGTTTGACAATGATCCCCGCGCGCGGGCGCGGGTGATGGGGAACCGCCGGGCGGGGTGAGCTGGGGCTCTGCCGCTGTGAGGATGATGGGGGCTCTGCCGCTGGGTAGATTTGGGGGCTCCGCCCCCGGGCCTTCGGCCTCCCCCGAGGTATTTTTAAACAGAAGAAGATGAGGGTGCGGGATGTTTCAGTCGTTTGAGGTGACAACGCGGCCGGAGCAAGGGCCGCCCCGGTTGGCGGCACTGCGCGCAGCAATGGAGGCCGCGGGGCTGGCAGGGTTTGTCGTGCCGAAAGCGGATGTGCATCAGGGCGAGTATGTCGCGCCGCATGATGATCGGTTGGCCTGGCTGACCGGGTTCACCGGGTCGGCGGGTTTTGCCGTTGTTCTGGCGGATGAGGCCGGGGTGTTTGTCGACGGGCGCTACCGGGTGCAGGTGCGCGCGCAGGTGGCGGATGTGTTCACGCCGGTGGATTGGCCTGAGGTGCAACTGGCGGGTTGGGTGCGCGACCGGCTGACGGCGGGCGCGCTTGGGGTTGATCCCTGGTTGCACACGTTGAGCCAGTTTCGGGCGTTGGAGCTGGGCTTGAAAGGCAGCGGCGTGGATTTGCGGCGGGTGGACAATCCGGTGGATGCGATCTGGGCCGATCAGCCCGCGCCGCCGTTGTCCCCGGTGAAGGTGCATCCCGATGATATTGCGGGAAAGACATCGGCGGAGAAGCGGGCAGAGCTGGCTGCGGCGCTGCGCGCGCAAGGCGCGGCGGTGGCGGTGATCACACTGCCGGATTCGCTGTGCTGGCTGCTGAATATTCGCGGCTCTGACATTCCGCGCAACCCGGTGGCGCATGGCTTTGCGCTGCTGTGTGACGATGGCAGTGTTGATCTGTTTATGGCCCCCGAAAAGCTGGGCGCTGTAGATTTCGGCGATGACATTCGGGTGCATGCGCCCGAAGGCTTTGCAACTGCCCTGGCGGCATTGGACGGTCCGGTGCTGATCGACCCGGAAAGCGTGCCGCTGGCGGTGGCGGATGCGATTGTGGCTGAGATCATCGAAGGGCGGGATCCTTGCGTGCTGCCCAAGGCCTGCAAGACGCCGCAAGAGCTTGACGGGATGCGGGCCGCGCATCTGCGGGACGCGGTGGCGATGTGCGAATTCCTGTCTTGGCTTGATGCCGAGGCCCCCGGCAATCTGACGGAAATTGACGTGGCCGAGGCCTTGGAAGGGTTCCGGCGCGAGAGCGACCACCTGCTTGATATATCGTTCGAAACCATCAGCGGATCGGGGCCAAACGGGGCCATCGTGCATTACCGCGTGTCGCGCGACACCAACCGCAAGCTGGCCGAGGGCGAGCTTTTGCTGGTGGATAGTGGCGGGCAATATGTGGATGGCACCACCGACATCACCCGCACCATGGCGATTGGCGCCGCGCCGCAGGAGGCCAAAGCCGCCTTTACCCGCGTGTTGCAGGGCATGATTGCGATGAGCCGCGCGCGTTGGCCCAAGGGCTTGGCCGGGCGCGATCTTGATGCCTTGGCGCGGATGCCGCTTTGGATGGCGGGGCAGGATTACGGCCACGGCACCGGCCACGGCGTGGGGGCCTATCTGTGTGTGCACGAAGGCCCACAGCGGCTGGCGCGCACCGGGGTTGAACCTTTGCTGCCCGGCATGATCCTGTCGAATGAGCCGGGGTTCTATAAAGAGGGCGCCTTTGGCATCCGGATCGAGAACCTGATGGTGGTGCAAGACGCCCCTGCCCTGCCGTCTGGCACGGTTGATGGCATGCTCGATTGGGAGACCCTGACATTGGTGCCCATTGACACCCGGCTGATAGTGGCCGACATGCTATCCCAAGCCGAGTGCGACTGGCTGAACGCCTATCATGCGACATGTCGTACCGTACTGCGCCCAAGACTGGGCAAGGCAGCGGCGATGTGGTTGGATGTCGCAACCGCAGCAATCTGACATCACACCGTTACATGGCTTCGTGCATGTGATGGCAATGGACGTGGGGAAATACACATGACGATCAAAATAGTGAAAGCCGAAGGCAAATGGGTTGTGCGCGCGGGCGGCGCCGTGCTGGGGGAAAGCGCAAATGCGCTTGAGCTGATCGAAGATGGCCAGTCTCCGGTGATCTATTTCCCGCGTGGCGATATCGCGATGGCGTTTCTGGATGTGACTGAGAAAAAGACCACCTGTCCGCACAAGGGCGAGGCCAGCTATTATTCCATCGACGCCAAGAACCGGACGATTGAAAACGCGGTTTGGTCGTATGAGGCGCCGATTGACGGCGCCGAAGCGATAAAGGGTTATCTGGCGTTCCAGCCCGGTCCGTATCTGCAAGTCGAAGAAATCTAAGACAGCGGCGGCGCGGGGTCAGGCCCCGCCCCGCAAATTTCGGCTGGCCGCAACGATGCGGCTAAGGGTGACGGCAATCAGCCGGGGTTCAAACATCAGTCCGGGGCCGAAGCGGATCGACAGGTTGTTGAGCGTCTCGATCGAGATCGACTTGGCCGCGCGGGAAAACCCGCCCTCCTGCATCTCGGTCAGACAGCCATTTACCGTCAGCGTGTCAAAGCCAAAGGTGTTCTGAAACAGAAACCACAACGATTCCGAATGCATCGCGAGATGCGACGGTTTGGTGGTTTCTGTGAACTGGCCTTGGGCCACGTCGATTTCGTAAGACAGCCCCAGATCATCGCATTCCACGACCACCGGCTGAAACACCCGGATCGGGCTGAATTTCTGCGCCAGCCGCATGGCGGTGACGTTGTTGTTGGCCTGGACGCGGGTGATGAAGGTCTGGAACACCGCCTGCAAATCTTCGGGGGTGCGGCTGGTGAATTCCATAAGCGGGCCGTTTTGGGCGCGCGCGGCGGCATCCTCCCAGAACGCCACCGCGGCCTTGGAGTGCGCTTCATTGACCTCGCCTGCGAAGGTATCGCCGGGCTGCATCACCTGGATGGCGAAATCGGCATCGGCAAAGCGGTCGAGCACGTCTTGCGGGCCATTGGCGGCGTCGTTGAGGTACACGTTGCGCACATTGGCAAAGCTGACGAAGCTGGCGAAGGGGATCACCACGCGGGGTTTCAGCAGCCGGGCCTGCACCTCGATATTGTCGAGCTTGCCTGCCGCCGCCTCTTCGCGCCATGACTGGTTCTCCGGCCCGCCTTTCCAGCCCGCATAAGAAAACTGCGTCAGCAGCACATCGCAGGGCCCGGCTTGATCAAGGATCTGGCGGGCGCGCTTTTCATCATCAACGTGGCAATCATTGAGGTTGAGGATGTGATGCGTCGCGGTTTTGATCGACACGAGGCTGTCGTACCAATCATCCTTGAGGCACATCAGCGCCATGCCGCCAATGTCATAGGGTTTGCCAAAGGTCATTTCGCGCAGCTCGATCCCCTGCGCGCGGATGAATTGCGCCACCCGCTGGTCGTTGATGTTCTGGAACAAGATGGGGATGTTGCGGGCGCGCAGTTTGGCGCCGTGGGTCTTGAAAAAACCGATGGAAAAATGGTCGGGGTGTTCGTGGCTCAGCCAGATGTGCGTGACCCGATCCAGCAGGGCATCGACCTCTGCATCAGGCGTTTCCACCAGCAATTTCCAGCCTTTATGGAAGGCCGGGCCAGAGTACCACGGGTCGGTCAACAGCGCGACATCGCCTTCGGTGATCAGGACAGAGGCATGATTGATGAACTCGATTTGCATAAGCGGTCTTCCGGTAAGTTAGCTGTGTTCTTCTTCGGCGGTGGCCGCCAGCGCACGGTTGTAGGCCTTGAGCGCATCGACATGATAGAGCGCGCCGCGCAGTTCCGGCGGCTTGCCCTCACCGCGCAGGGCAACGACCGGCAGGAACACCACGCCCGATTTTTCAAACATCGGCATCGCCGCCTCTAGCGTGGCATTGGCGTCAAGGTAAACACCCTCTTCGACCATCTCCCAGCAGGCCTCCTCCTTGGGCGCATTGGGCGCATCCCAGGGCCGCATCACCTGTGCCACCCGGAACATCGCCAGCAAATACGCCTGTGGTCCGGCGGCCAAATGGACCCCGCGCCGCTCGAGCTGGGTGAGGAAGAACGACCGGTCGACCAACCGCGAGGCCAAGGCGGTGGACATCGAGACCGACACCATCACCGCCAGCCCGGTTTGCCAGTCGCCGGTAAGCTCGAACACGATCAAAGTGGTCGAGATCGGCGCGCCCAGCACCGCCGCCGCCACCGCGCCCATGCCCGCGAGCGCATAGAGCGTGAAGGTGCCCGATTGCTCGGGGAACAGCGATGTGGCGATCAGGCCAAAGGCCAGCCCGGTCAGCGCGCCCACCATCAGCGAGGGCGAGAACATGCCGCCGCCCATTCGCCCCGCCATGGTGACGGCGACGGCAATCACCTTGATCATCGCGTAAATCACCGCCTGCCACAGCACCAATTGCCCGGTCAGCGCCAGCGATGTCGTCTCGTATCCAACACCGATGATGTGGGGGAAAAAGATTGCCAGCACACCAAGGATTGCCCCGGCCAGGACGGGGCGAATCCAATAGGGCATGCCGATGCGGCTTTGGATCTGGCTTTCGACGTCATCGGCCCAGAACACCGCCCGCATCATCACCACCGCCACCAGCCCGCAGACCAGCCCGAGGATCAGGAAGGCGGGCAATTCGAGGTAGAACTCTAACGCCGAGGTGCCGGGCAGCGCAAACTCGGTGACATCGCCAAAGGCCAGCCGGTTGATCACCGTGCCGGCGGCGCTGGCCACGACAATAGGCGCAAAACTGTGCAATGCGAAGTGGCGCAACACCACCTCAAGCGCGAACAATGCGCCGGCGATGGGGGCGTTGAAGCTGGCGGACACAGCGGCGGCGACGGCACAGCCCAAAAGATCGCGCCCAGTGATGCCGTCGGCGTGCAGCAGGTTCGACACCCAGGTCGAGATCATCGCCGCGATATGCACCACCGGCCCCTCGCGGCCCGTCGAACCGCCCGTCGACAACGTGATCAGCGATGAGGCCGCCGAGGCCAGGCCCGCCTTGCGCTCCACCCGCCCATCGTTAAGCGCGGCGCCTTCGATCACATCCGCGACCGAACGCACCCGGCCATCGGAGGTAAAGAGGTACAGCACGATCCCCACCGCCACGCCGCCGCCCATCGGGATGATCAGCACCCAAAACCAATCGAGCGTGGTGGCGAAGGAGTGGATTAGCGAGATGTCATCGGTGCCGTACAGCGTGGCCTGCAACCATTCGATGGCGCGGCGAAACAGCAAGGCGGCGAACCCGGCGGCAATGCCGATCACCAGCGCGATGAACCAGAACTGAATCTGGCTCGGCCCCCGATGCCGCACCAATTGCCAACCGCGTGAACAGACGGCACTCATCTCGCGCAGTTGGCGTTTTGCGGTATTTTGGTTGTTATTTTCCATATCGCTCGATCACATCTTTGCGCGCATGGGCCATCACGTTAATAAAGTCCGGTTCGAGTGTTCAGCCGGGGGAAGCCATGACCAGAAGCGGGGCGCGTTTGGAAGAGGCCATTGCGGCGCTCAAGTCCTTGTTAGGCCAGAGATTGACCCTGTCCAAGTCCGATCTGGACTTGCACGGCCGATCCGAGAGCTATTTCCCCACCACACCGCCCGATGCGGTGGCCTATCCGGAAACCACCGACGAGGTTTCGGCGCTGGTGCGAATCTGCGCCGATTACGCCGTGCCGGTGGTGGCCTGGGGCACGGGCACCTCGCTTGAGGGGCACTCTTTGGCGATCAAGGGCGGGGTGGTGGTAGACTTCTCACGCATGAACAAGGTGTTAGAGGTCCGACCCGAGGATATGGACGTGAGCGTGCAACCCGGCGTGACCCGGCAAGCGCTGAACGAAGAGTTGCGGGCGACCGGGCTGTTCTTTCCGGTGGATCCCGGCGCGAATGCGGCCCTGGGCGGCATGGCGGCCACTCGGGCGAGCGGCACGACGACGGTGCGCTATGGCACCATGCGCGACAATGTTTTGGGGCTGGAAGTGGTTTTGGCGGATGGCCGCGTGATCCGCACCGGCACGCGGGCGCGCAAATCTTCGGCCGGATTCGATCTGACAGCGCTGATGGTGGGCAGCGAGGGCACTTTGGGGCTGATCACCGAGCTGACCCTGCGGCTGCACGGCCAGCCCGAGGCGATCTCGGCCGGTGTCTGCGCCTTTCCCGACATGGCCAGTGCCGTCGCGGCGGTGACCGACACCATTCAGATCGGCATCCCGATGGCGCGGATCGAGTTTGTCGATGCTGCGAGCGCGGCGGCGGTTAACGCTTATGCCGGGATGGATTTTCCCTTGATGCCGCATCTTTTGGTCGAGTTCCACGGCTCTGACGCGGCTGTGAAAGAGCAGTCAGAATTGTTTGGCGAAGTGGTCGCGGATCATGGCGCGCGCGGGTTCAAATGGTCGGTGCAGCCCGAAGACCGCACCGCGCTCTGGACCATGCGCCACAACGCTTATTACGCGATTTTGGCGTCGCGCAAGGGCGCGCGCGGGGTGGTGACGGACATCTGCGTGCCGATTTCACGCCTGGCCGAAGCGGTGGAGGCGACACAGGCGGATATCGCCGAGGCGTCGATCCCCGGGCCGATTCTGGGCCATGTCGGTGACGGAAACTTTCACGCTATCCTGTTGATTGACGAGGATAATCCTGAAGAGATCGCAGAGGCCAAGCGGTTGTCAGACCGGATGGTGGAGCGGGCTTTGGCGCTTGGCGGCACCTCAACCGGCGAGCACGGCGTTGGGTTTGGCAAGCTGGATTTCATGGCGCGCGAACACGGCGATGCTTGGGGGGTGATGGGCGATATCAAGCGGGCACTGGACCCGGGGAATATTCTCAATCCCGGCAAATTGGTGCCGCCGCGAAACTGAAATGTACAGGGATTTCGCCGCGCCTGCGCGCGTCGACAGGCCGGGGGGCTTTGCCCCCCGGACCCCCCAAGGTATTTTTGAACAGAAGAAGGACTAGGAGGTGCTGACTTGCACGGTTTTTGCCTCACGTTAAGCCGCTGTTAACCGATGCTGGTTAGCCTGCTAGCAGGGCACGGGCGGCGGCGCGGGCTTCTTCGGTGACGGTGTCGCCGGCCACCATGCGCGCAATTTCATCGATCCGGTCCCCGGCGTCGAGGGCCACAACGTTTGACAGGGTTTGCTCGCCCGTAACCCGTTTTTCCACCCGCCAATGGTGCGCACCAAGGGCGGCAACCTGAGGAGAGTGTGTAACAACCAGAACTTGACCTTCGGCGGCCAGCGCCGCCAACCTGCGGCCCACGGCATCGGCTGTGGCACCGCCGACCCCGCGGTCAATCTCATCAAAGATCATGGTGACGCCGGAATTGCCCTCGGCGAGGCAAACCTTGAGCGCCAGCAAGAAGCGGCTGAGTTCGCCACCGGAGGCGATCTTGCCGATTGGGCCAGCCGGTGCGCCGGGGTTGGTGGCAACCGTAAAGGCAACACCGTCGCGGCCCTCGGGACCAGCCGGTTCTTCGGTGATGCGAGTCGAGAACACTGCCCGCTCCATCTTGAGCGGGGCCAATTCAGCGGTCACGGCAGTGTCGAGCTTGCCTGCCGCCGCCTGGCGCGCGGTGCTCAGGGCGCTGGCGGCAGTGTCATAGGCGTCCTGTGCCATGCCCGCAGCGGCGCGCAGATCGGCAATCCCGGCGTCACCAGCGTCAAGCCGGGCGAGCTTATCGGACAGGGTTTCGGCCAGCCCGGGCAACTCTTCGGGTGTTACATTGTGCTTGCGCGCCAAGGCGCGCAGCGCGAACAGTCGCTCCTCGGTATCTTCCAACTCATGCGGGTTGAAGGCCAGCGCTTCGAGAGTTTCCTCAACACCGCGCGCGGCGGTGTCCAACTCTTCCATTGCGCGCGCCAGTGCGGCAAGCGGGGCATCCAGCTGGCCCTCGGCGCGGTCGGCCACACCATCAAGCCAACGCATGGCATCGCTCATCGAGCCTTCGGCCCCTTGGTTGCCAAGCGCCTGCCCCGCCTTGGAAATATCCTCGCGGATGCGTTCGGCCTGTTGCATCAGACGCCGCTGTATATCCAGCGCCGCATCCTCGCCCGGCTGCGGGGACAGCCCGTCGAGCTCGGCCACCGCATGGCGCAGGAATTCCTCTTCCTCGCGCATGCCAGCCAGCGCGGCTTCCGCGTCTGACAGATCTTTCTTGGCCTTCGCCAGCGCCTTCCAGGCACCGCGCGTGGCCAGCGCCTCGGGCTCGACCCCCGCAAAGGCATCAAGGATACGGCGGTGACCGCGCGGATTAAGCAAGCCGCGATCATCATGTTGGCCGTGAAGCTCCACCAGCGTATCGGACAGTTGCCGCAGCACCTCGCCCGAACAGCGCCGGTCGTTGACCCAAGCCGTTTTGCGCCCATCGGCGGAATTCACCCGGCGCAGGATCAGCTCATCCGAGGCCGGCAATCCGGCCTCTTCCAACACCGCAAAGGCGGCATGACCCGCAGGCAGATCGAACGCAGCAACCACCTCGCCCTGTTTGGCCCCGGCGCGCACCAATTCGGCACGCCCCCGCCACCCCAGCACAAAGCCCAGCGAATCCAACAGGATGGACTTGCCCGCCCCGGTTTCCCCGGTCAACACGTTCAGCCCGGGCTGGAACACCAGCTCGAGATGATCAATGATCAACATATCGCGAATATCAAGCGCGCGCAGCATCAGACGCTCCGTAGGGCGGGCAGGATGCCCATCGCCCCCTTACAGCCATTCACCCTTGATCATCTGACGGTAAACAGCACCGAGCCAGTTGTTTTCAAAGTATTTCGGCTCCAGCCCTTGGCCGGTAAGCAGACGATAGGTGTCTTCATACCATTCCGTGGACTGATAGTTATAACCAAGGATCGCCCCGGCGGTCTGGGCCTCTTCGGCGAGACCAAGCAACAGGTAGCTTTCCACCAAACGGTGCAGCGCCTCGGCGGTGTGGGTCGTGGTTTGGAAATCTTCCACCACCACGCGGAACCGATTGATCGCTGATGTGTAGTGTTTGCGCTTGAGATAATAGCGCCCGATTTCCATTTCCTTGCCCGCAAGATGATCGAAGGCGAGGTCAAATTTCAGAATGGCCGAGCGGGCATATTCGCTGTCAGGATAGCGCTCGATCACCGTGCGCAAGGCCTGCAACGCCTGAAAGGTAAGCCCTTGATCGCGGCCAACTTCGTCGATCTGATCATAGTAGCTCAGCGCCAAGAGATACTGCGCATAGGCCGCATCGTCATCCGCCGGATAGAAATCGACAAACCGCTGCGCCACGGCGCGCGCCTCTTCGTATTCCTTGTCTCTGTGGTGGGCAAAGGCCTGCATGATCAGCGCGCGTTTGGCCCATTCGGAATAGGGATAAAGCCGCTCGATCTCGGAAAAGAACTGCGCCGCTTCGCCATATTGCTTGCGCTCAAGCTCGTATTCGCCGCGTTCGAAAATCTGTTCTGCCGTATAGGATTCAATCGGGGTGTTGCCGAATCCGATATTGCCACGGGAATTGAGGAACGTGCCTCCGTTGCATGCGGACAAAGCCACACTGGCGGCCACTGCCAACATCATGGCCCGCGATGTCCTGCCTCTCAGCGGTCTGTCGCCCGTCATGCCTGTTTCGTCCTCACCCAAAGTCCCGGTTTGTTTTCCGCCAGTGTGCGGTTCCGGTTGCGCCACGCCTTAACACAAAGCTACCAACCTCTTAAAGGGCATACGACACATCTCGCGCGATGGAAACGCCGCCATGGCGTAACGCCCTCAAAAAGCGGGAAAGCGCGGATTTCAGGCCACGGCGGGAACGTCGTGCGGCATCACGCCAACGCCCGGAAGGCGCGCGGCTTCGATGTCATCGCATTCGACGATGCGCACGGCACCCGGCGTGTTGAACAGCGCGTGCAGCAGCATGTTGGTCATCGAGTGACCTGCGCGAAAGCCGGTGTAGTGGCCAAGGATCGGGGCCCCTGCCAGCGCCAGATCTCCCAACGCATCCAGCATCTTGTGGCGCACCGGCTCGTCCGAGTGACGCATTCCGCCGGGGCTGAGCACCTGCGCGCCGTCAACCACAACTGCGTTGTCGAGCGTGCCACCCAGCGCCAGGCCGTTGGCGCGCATGTGATCCACGTCCGCCTTGCGGCAGAAGGTGCGGCTGTCGGACAGTTCGCGCACAAAGGTGCCGTTGGACAGCACAAGGCGCTTGTCCTGCGAGCCGATGGCGGCATCTTCGAAATCGATGTGGAACGACATGGTCATGGTCTCGGCCGGCGACAGGCTGGCCCAACCGCTGTCGGTTTCAACCGTGACGGTCTGTTCGACTTTAAAGGCCGCGACCGGCGTATCAAGACGGCGAATGCCGCGCGCCAGGATCGCATCGACAAACGGCGCAGCCGAGCCATCGAGGATCGGCACTTCGGGGCCGTTGATTTCAATCAGGGCGTTGTGAATGCCACAGCCCGCAAGCGCCGCCATCACATGTTCGATGGTGCTGACCTCAACACCGGCGCCATTTACGATCCGGGTGCAGAGCGGCGAGCGCTCGACAGCGTCCCAGCGGGCCGGGACCATCCGATCGCCAAAATGCAGGTCGGTGCGTTTGAACCAGATGCCGTAGCCCGCGGAGGCCGGGGAAATGAACATGCGCACAGGGCGGCCAGAGTGAAGGCCGACACCGTCGAAACGGACTTTCGATTTGATCGTTGCTTGCATGGTTCTATCCTCTCGGCTTCGTCTATTGCCCGTCTCGGGTCTTCGGCAGCGCAGTGGTTTGGGCGGGTTCTCTATTGCCGAACAAAGCCACTGCTCTCCGGCAACATCCCAGATTTAGGGCGTGCAGGCAGCGGGCTCAAATAACGTATTGCAACGCTATGAAACATACGCCGAAATCCATAGGCGATAACCCGCGTTAACTCCGTAAGCACCTGATTTCAATGCAATATGCACCACCCCTGGCGAATGGTCACAGGCCCAGATGTGACCGGTAACACCCCGATTTTTCGCCATCTCACGCGATTATGTCAGCAGGTTTCAGCAATCTTAGGCGCGCTCCCCTTGGGGAACCTTGCCCTTTTGCACTCTTTCGACCCGCGCCGAAGGCCCAAACCAGACATGCAAAAGGGCCCCCGAAAGGGCCCTTCGCAAAACGTGTTGATTATACTGGCTTAGTTCGCTTGGCGACGCAGGAAGGCGGGGATTTCGATCCGCTCTTGCTCGGGGTCTGCCTGCGGCTCCGGCGCGTGGCTGGCTGCGGGCGATTGCACCGGAGGCTGACGCCGCGACGGCTGGCCTTGGGCGCTTTCGTTGCCGTGGCCGGTCATACGACCGATCAGCGAGTTGATGCCAAAGCGGGGACGCTCGACTTCGGCTGGCTCGGCACGCGCGGCGGGCTCTTGCGGGATACCCCCACCGGCACGCTGGGCTGCGGCTTGAAGCCGGGCCAAAGCCTCGGGCGACGGGGTGCCGGGTGCAGGCGCTTTGGGCGCGACAAAGCCATGGGCCTCATCGTCTTCGTACTGCGCAGCGCGCGGCTCGAATTGCGGCACTTCCGGGCGGTAGGCGGGCGGCGGCAGATCGTCTTCGACAACCTCTTCCACCCGTTGCTCAAACCCTTCGAACAGCGAAGGCTCTTCGGCCTCGGCATAGTCATCCTGATAGGCTTCAACCGGCTCTTCGTGGCGCGCAACAACTTGCTGCTCTTCGGCAACTTCTGCAACAGGTGCAGGCACTTGCTTGAGCGGCTCGGCCAGCGAACGACGCGGAACCGGGATGTCGTGCTGAACGCCCGAAGCATCGATGCCGGTGGCAACAACGCTGACGCGCATCTGGCCACCCATCGCCTCATCCAGCGTCGAACCGACGATGATGTTGGCGTCTGCGTCGACTTCTTCGCGGATGCGGTTGGCGGCTTCGTCGAGTTCGAACAGCGTAAGATCGGTGCCGCCGGTGATGTTGATCAGAACACCCTTCGCGCCACGCAGCGAGATTTCGTCGAGCAGCGGGTTGGCAATCGCCTTCTCTGCCGCCTGGATCGCGCGATCTTCGCCATCGGCCTCGCCGGTGCCCATCATCGCCTTGCCCATTTCGTCCATCACGGCGCGAACATCGGCAAAGTCGAGGTTGATCAGGCCGGGACGCACCATCAAGTCGGTCACGCCTTTAACACCTTGATACAGCACGTCATCGGCCATCGAGAAGGCATCGGTAAAGGTGGTCTTTTCGTTCGCCAGCCGGAACAGGTTCTGGTTGGGGATGATGATCAGCGTATCAACGACCTTTTGCAGCGCTTCCACGCCGTCTTCGGCCTGTTTCATCCGCTTGCCGCCCTCAAACTGGAACGGCTTGGTCACGACGCCAACAGTCAGAACGCCAAGTTCCCGCGCGGCTTGCGCGATGATCGGGGCCGCACCGGTGCCGGTGCCGCCGCCCATACCCGCGGTGATAAAGCACATGTGTGCGCCCGCGAGGTGGTCAACGATCTCTTCGATGCTTTCCTCAGCGGCTGCTGCGCCGATCGAGGCCTTGGCGCCAGCGCCCAGTCCCTCGGTCACCTTCACACCCAGCTGAACCCGGCTGGGCGCATTGGATTGCGCCAGCGCCTGCGCATCGGTGTTGGCCACCACGAATTCAACGCCCTGAAGCGCCTTCTCGATCATGTTGTTGACGGCATTGCCGCCTGCACCACCGACGCCAAACACCGTAATGCGGGGCCGAAGATCATCATGTCCGGGTACTGAGAGGTTCAATGTCATAACTGTCCGCCTTGTTCGCCTGCTTGTTATGCCCTGCCCGGGCATTTTGCTGCCTATTACCCCCCATTATGAAGGAGTGATTCCAAGGCGTCACGTAAAAAACTCGAATTAACCGCAAAATCTAGGCAAAAAAACGCCTAATTCCTCCGGATGTCGGGGAATTGGCCAGATATGGCGGAACGCGAATGAATAGGACACAAGACGGCGCGAAAAACGGCCGACTTATCCCCAGAATCATCCACAAAATTAGGGTTTCAAAGCGCTACCAGTTGTCCCGGAACCATTTCACCGCACGTTTCAGCGACCGGGCGGGATAGCGATCGACCGGCAAGTCGAAGTCCCACCATTCGTCCTGGGGATGGGCGGCAAACAGGCACAGCCCAACCGCCGCAGAAAAGCCGGGGCCAGTGACCGCTTGCGGCAATCCATGGACCCGCAAAGGCCGGCCCAACCGCACCTGATGGCCCAGGATACGGCTCGCCAAAGCATCAAGGCCAGGGATCTGGCTGGCACCGCCGGTCAGCACGATTTGCTGGCTCGGCAGATGTTCAAAGCCCGCCGCATCCAGACGCACCCGCACCTCTTCGAGGATTTCTTCGACCCGCGGCCGCATGATCCCGATCAGTTCCGCGCGTGACGCAGTGCGACGGTCATGTTCCCAATCGCCGGTCTCGCCACCGATGCCAATCATTTCGCGGTCATCCATGCCGGTGGCCACAAGGCCGCCATGCACGGTTTTGATCCGCTCGGCCATCGACATTGGCACTTGCAGGCCCATCGAAATGTCCGAGGTCACGTGATCGCCGCCCATGCGCACCGCATCGGAATAAATCATGTGCTTTTTCATAAAAATGGAGATTCCGGTCGCGCCGCCCCCCATATCGATGCAGGCCGCACCGAGCTGTTGTTCGTCTTCGACCAGCGCCGCGATGCCGCCGACATAGGCCGAGCTTGCCAAACCGGCCAGTTCGAGATCGCAGCGTTTGACACAATGCGCGAGGTTCTGGATCGCCTGGGCATCGACCGTCAGCATGTGCATATCGGTGGACAGCGTGTTGCCGATCTGGCCGCGCGGATCATTCAGCCCCGAGCGATGATCGAGCGCAAAGTTCACCGGCTGGGCATGCAGCACTTCGCGCCCTGCCCCGAAGTCCGGCACATCACAGGCCGAGAGCACCCGCGCCACATCTTGTTCATCAACCGTCTGGCCCTGCACGTCAACTTCGCCCGCCAAGCCATAAGAGCGCGGCGAGGCCCCCGAGAAACACGCAATCACGTGATCCACCCGGATGCCGGCCATTTTCTGCGCCGATTGCAGCGCGGTGCGGATGGCGCGTTCGGTTTCGCCCATCGCCGCGATTTCGCCAAAGCGCACGCCGCGTGACCGCGTCGTTGCCGCGCCGATCACCCGAAAGCCGGATTGCCCGGCCAGCGATCCGACCCCGGCGTCCGTGACTTTATCGGTGCCATCAAAACGCAGGACGAGGCAGGCAATCTTTGCACTGCCCACATCCAAAATAGCCACCACGCCTCTTTGCATTGCCGCCTTGCGCATATTGCGCATGGCACGTTGCGATTCATACAGCTCAATCATCGTGCCTCAACTCCAAGCTCATTGGCTTTTATCCGTCGCAGTTCTTCGACTGCGTTTTCGTTCAGTCTTATTGTTGGCCGTCCCGGCATCCGCATGTCGACCACCGCAATATCGCGGTCCAGCATGCCGTTTGGCGTGATCGAATCCAGCGCCAGCACCCGCTCAAGCGCCGGGACCGGTTTGGTCGTCGGCAGTTGAATGCGCAGTCCGCGATCAAGCACCACGTCCCAGCGCCGATTGCCAATCCGTTCCAGCCCGCGCACCCGGCCAAGCAGCGGCCCCGCCGCGTTGATCAGCCGCAAAGCCTCGCCCACCGATGTGTCAGCGCCCATGCCTGCAATGACAGGAAGATCGCCCCGGCGGTCGCGGCTTTCCAGCGGCCCGACGCGAAAACCTTTGGCGTCGAGCAATTCCAACCCGAGATCAGACCGCCAAACCACCGCCGGCATCCGCTCGGTCACATTGACCTCAAGCACACCGCCCGGACGAATGCGCAGGTTGACCGCCTCTACCGCATCAAGCCCGCCAATGGTCTGGCGCATGTGATCAAGATCAAGGTGGAAGGATGAGACCGGGAACTCGACAGGCAGGATTTCGCGAATGTCTTCCGCGACTTCTTCGCCCGCGCCATCGACTTTCATCACCCGAACCATGAACTCTTCGCGCTGTTCAATGGCGTCGCGCATATCGGTCAGGGTCTGGTTAAACGCCTCGCGCCGGCCCTCATCCGAGAAATACGCCGTGGCAATCAAAAACGCCGCAAGCAGCGGCAAACCAATCCGAAGCCCCTGCCGAAACAGCGGCGTCAGCATCAGCCGTTGCATCCGGTAGGCCCAGCGCGACGGGGCCGGATCGGCCCGGGGGCGTGGCGGCGCCTTGGGCGCGGATTGCTCGGGTTCCGGGCCGCCATGGGCCGGATGATAGGCGCGGTGAACCCGGCCGCGTGGGGGCGCGCTCAGCGGTGACATGAGGCATCCTCCACCATCCAGGCGCAGAGTTTACCGAAATCCATACCGGTGTGAATCGCCTGCTCCGGCGCAAGCGACGTGGGGGTCATGCCGGGCTGGGTGTTGGTTTCCAGCAGGATCAACCCGTCAAGGCCACGCGCCTCATCCCAGCGAAAATCTGTGCGGCTCAGGCCCCGGCACCCCAGCGCCACATGCGCCCGCAGCGCATAATTGAGGCAGGCGTCGAAAATCTCTTGCGGCACATCGGCGGGCACCACATGGCGCGAGCCGCCCTCTTTGTACTTCGCGTCGTAATCATACCAGCCGGTGGTGAGGATATCCGTCACCGTCAGCGCGCGGTCGCCCATCACCGTGGTGGTCAACTCGCGCCCCGGCGCAAACGCCTCGACCATCACCAGATCGGGCATATCCTCGGCAAGCTGCGGCGGGCCGTTGTTCTCGGCCTCAACAAGGTAAACGCCAACTGACGACCCTTCGTTGTTGGGCTTTACCACATACGGCGGCGTCAACACATGGCGCGCGCGCACGTCATCGGCGGCGGCAATCACGCTGTCGACAACCGGCAAACCGGCGGCGCGGTACACGTCTTTTGATTTCTGTTTGTCCATCGCAAGCGCCGAAGAAAGCACGCCCGAATGGGTATAGGGCAACCCCATCCATTCCAGCAGGCCCTGCACGCAGCCATCTTCGCCCCAGCGGCCATGCAAGGCGTTGAACACGACGTTGGGCGCAGCTTTTTCCAGCTGCGCAGGCAGATCTGCCCCCGCGTCGATTTCAATCACTTCAAAGCCTTCGCCCCTGAGCGCCGCGGCGCATTCGCGCCCCGAAGACAGTGACACTTCGCGTTCAGCCGAAGGGCCACCCATCAACACCGCAACTCGGAAGCCTGCCCTGCTCGACATGCTCACTCGTGCCTCAACTTGTCTGGACCTGCCCGGTCCCTCGTTTGTTATCGAACCTGCCGGTTCGTTATTGTCGTGCCTGCCCTTTTGGGCCGCGCACTTTTTATGGCCGTTTTTCGGCCTTGGCGGATCAGGCTTTTTCGCCGACCCGCATAATTTCCCAGTGTAGCTCTATTCCGCTGTTTTGATAAACCCTTTTTCGCACTTCCTCGCCGAGAGATTCAAGATCCTCTGCTGTGGCGGCTCCGGTGTTGATCAGAAAGTTGGAATGTTTCTCGCTCATTTGTGCGCCGCCGATGGTCGCGCCGCGCATTCCTGCGTCGTCGATCACCTTCCAGGCCTTCAAATCATGGCTATCGTCGGCGCGCCCGGTGCTCGAAAAGCCCGCCGGGTTGCGAAAGGTGCTGCCCGCGGTGCGATCTTTGGTGGGTTGGGTGGCGTCGCGTTTGGCCAGTTGATCGGCCATTTTTTGCGCAAGTGCCTCTGCGTTGGCCGTTTCACCCTCGAAAATCGCCTGGGTGATCACCCAGCCGTCGGGCAAATCGGTTTGGCGGTAGCGGAAATTCAGGTCGGCGGCGGTGAGTGTCACCACCTCGCCCGCGCGCGTGACCGCCTGCGCTTTTATGAAATGATCCGCGACATAAGAGCCATAGCAGCCCGCGTTCATCCGTACCGCGCCGCCGATTGCGCCGGGAATGGTGCGCAGAAACGTAAGGTCAACACCCGCCTCGCCGGCTTTGCGCGCCACATGCGCGTCAAGCGCGGCGGCCCCTGCCGTGACCCGATTGCCCTCAACCGTGATGCCGTTAAAGCCGCGCCCCATGCGGATCACCACCGCACGCAGCCCGCCATCGCGCACAATCAGGTTAGAGCCGACGCCCATCGGAAAGACCGCCACATCCTGTGGCAAAGCCCGCAGAAAATCCGCAAGATCTTCGGTATCGGCGGGCTGAAACAGCCAATCGGCAGGCCCGCCAACGCGCAGCCATGTCAGATCGGCCAGCGCCCGGCCTTGCGTCAACCGCCCACGCACCTGTGGCATCTCTGTCTGATCGCTCATCGCCTGCCCCGCTTGGAATTTGCTCCGTCATACGGCGGAATTGTGGCGGCGAAAAGGGCTGATCCGCCCAAGGCGCACGCCGTTCCCAAACAGCGACCTAAGGTCAGTTTACTGCGCCTCTTGCCCTACTTGCCGTCGCATCCAGCGGCTGAGGTAGATCACCGGCCAGCGCAGCACGCTCATGCCTGCGGCCAGCACAAAAAGGCCGACCCAAGGGCCATTTTCAAACGTCACATAGCCCAGCAACGGCACCCCCAGCGCGATCAGCACATAGGCCCGCCGCCAGTGATTGTCGTTCGACGGCATGGCGGCCAGCACATTCGCCGCAAGGGCCCAAAGACAGGCGAGAGTGAGGGAAAGTGTCATGCGTCACCTTTCAGCCGGTCTGGCAAGCTGTTGGCCCACGCACTGATCGTGCCTGCGCCAAGACATACAACAATATCGCCCGGACCTGCGTTTTCGCGCACGAACTCGGGCAAATCCTCTTCCCCCACCAGCGCAAAGGCATGGCGGTGGCCATGACGGCGCAAGCCCGCGACAAGATCATCGCGCGAGGCTCCGGCAATCGGCTCTTCTCCGGCGGAAAAGACATCGGCAATCGCCACCACGTCCGCCTCTTTGAAGCAGGCGCAGAAATCTTCGAACAGGTCCGACAGCCGCGAATAGCGGTGCGGTTGGTGCACGGCAATCACCCGCCCCTCGCTGGCCTGACGTGCCGCGCGCAAGACGGCAGCAATCTCAACCGGGTGATGGCCGTAATCATCAATGATGGTCACACCGTCAACTTCGCCGACTTTCGTAAACCGCCGGTTAACGCCACCAAAATTTCCCAGCGCCTCGCGGATTTCTTCGGTCTTCATGCCAAGATGACGGCACACCGCCACAGCACTTAAGGCATTAGAAACGTTGTGATCTCCGGGCATCGGCAGGGCGCAATCTTCGATCATAAGACCTTCGGACTGAAGCGCGATGTCAAACTTCGCCACGCCGCCCACGTAATGCAGGTTGATCGCCCGCACATCGGCTTGCGAGTTGAACCCATAGGTCACGATCCGCCGGTCAGTGACCTTGCCCACCAGCCGCTGCACCTCTTCATGATCAGTGCAGCACACCGCGAGGCCGTAAAACGGAATGTTCGAGACGAAATCCAGAAACCCCTGCCGCAGCCGATCAAAATCGCCCCAATGCTCCATATGCTCGGGGTCGATATTGGTGACCACGCCGATGGTGGCCGGCAGGCGGTTGAAGGTGCCGTCGCTCTCGTCAGCCTCGACCACCATCCACTCGCCCTGCCCCATCCGGGCGTTCGAGCCATAGGCATGGATGATGCCGCCGTTCACCACCGTCGGGTCAAAGCCCCCGGCGACCATCAGCTCGGCCATCATCGTGGTGGTCGTGGTCTTGCCGTGGGTGCCGGCAATCGCGATGTTGGATTTGAGCCGCATCAGCTCGGCGAGCATCTCGGCGCGGCGCACCACGGGAAGGCCGCGCGCACGCGCCTCGTCAAGCTCGGCATTGCCCGGTTTGATCGCGGAAGAGATCACGACAACCTCGGCATTCTCAAGGTTATCAGCGCTTTGGCCGACAAACACCCGCGCGCCCAATCCTTCGAGCCGTTCGGTGATCTTCGAGCCTTTCAGATCGCTGCCCTGCACCTGATAGCCAAGATTCAGCAGCACCTCAGCGATGCCCGACATACCAATGCCGCCGATACCGACGAAATGGATCGGCCCGACATCGGTGGGCAATTTGGTGGCAGAGGCGTTCATGCAGGGTCCTTTTCGGTATGAGGGAGGTCGCCGTCGGCCAAAGCCTCGACCAGCGTGGCCAGTTCCGTAGCGGCTTGGGGTTTGCCCAGTTTCAGCGCCGCCTGTGACATATGCAGCGCATCGTCGGGTTGGCTCAGCGCCTCGAGGATGGCAGTGGTCAGCGGCTCGACGTGAAGATCGGATTCAGGGATAACACAGGCCGCGCCGGTCTCGGCCAGACCACGGGCATTGGCGGTCTGGTGGTCGCCGGTCGCCGCCGCATATGGCACGAGGATCGCAGGGCGGCCAATCACCGTAAGGTCGGCAATCGAACTGGCCCCGGCGCGGCTGATCACCAACTGCGCTTCGGTCATCCGGCGGGGCACGTCGTGGAAAAACGGTTGTACGTCGGCGTCAATATTATGGGTCTGATAGAAGGCGGCCACGCGGTCGTGGTCTTCGCCGCGCGCCTGATGGCTGACGCGGATGTTTTCCAGCACGTTCATCGGCAAGGCGGCAATCGCCGGCGGCACCACATCCGACAGGATGCGCGCGCCTTGGCTGCCGCCCATCACGAGGATCGACATCGGGTAATCGCCGGGCGGAATATAGCTCGCCCCCGCACGTTCCAGGATCGCGGCGCGCACCGGATTGCCGGTATGAACGCCTGTGACGCCTTCGGGCAGATCGGTGGGCCATGTGCCACAGGCCATCGCATCAACGCGTTTGGCAAAGACTTTGTTGACCTTGCCGAGCACGCCGTTCTGTTCGTGGATCATCCGCGGCCTGCGCAACAAAAACGCCGCCGACAGTGCCGGGATCGAGGGATACCCGCCAAAGCCCACCACGACATCGGGTTTGTCACGCATCATGCCCAATGCGGCCTTAAGAATGCCGCTTGTGATCCGCAGCGGCACCAGCGCCTTGGCCAACACGCCGCCACGGGCAAAGGTGGCCGAGGGGATCTGGTCGATCTCGACCGTGTGGGGAAAGCCTTGGGTATAGCGCGCGCCGCGGGCGTCGGTGGACAGCTTGACCCGCCAACCGCGCGCCAACATCTCTTCGGCCAGCGACTGCGCCGGGAACATATGCCCGCCGGTGCCGCCCGCCGCGATGATCAGGAGCTTTTGCGAGGCGGTCATGTGCGGGCCTCCGCTCCGGCGTTATGCCCGGTTGGCAAAATCACCGCACGCGTCCCCGCAGGATGTCACCGATCTCGCCTTGAGGTCGGGTGCGGGTGAAGGACAGCAACATGCCAACGGCAATGCCGGTGGCAATCAAGGATGAGCCGCCATAGCTCACGAAGGGCAAGGTCATGCCCTTGGCGGGCAAAAGCCGCACCGCAACGCCCATATTGATCATCGCCTGAACGGCAAACATGCAGGCCAGGCCGGTGCCGGCAAGCCGGATAAATGGATCGCGTTCCCGCATCAGCCGCACCAGCGACGAAATCACCACACCCGCATAAAGCGCGATGATCGCGAGGACCAGGATCAGGCCGTATTCCTCGGCCGCGACCGCAATGATGAAATCGGTGTGCGCATCAGGCAGTGACCATTTCACCTGCCCCTCGCCGACGCCGACGCCCAGAAAGCCGCCTTCGCGGATCGCGTTGGTGGCATAGCCCAGCTGGGTGGTGGGATCGACATCCGCCGTCAGAAAGCCATCGATGCGGCGGGCGAAATGCTCGGAATTGCTATAGGCGATGGTGCCCGCAAGAACCACGCCGCCCGCGACGCAGGCCAACAGTAGCATCGGCGCGCCGGCGACGAAATACATCACGCCCCAGCCAAACAGCACTAGACAGGCTTGGCCAAAGTCAGGCTGCAGCGCCAGCATCAACACGATCGAAACGCACAGGCCAAAGGACCAGGCGCGCCCCGGAGGGCCATTGATTTCCTGATTGGCGGCCATCATCCAGGCCGCGACCACGACAAATCCGGGCTTGAGGAATTCCGAAGGTTGCACGCTGGCAAAGCCCAGCGAATACCAGCGCACCGCGCCTTTGCCAAAGTCGGTGCCAAAAACCGGCAGGAACGCCAGCGCCACAAAGGACAGGCCAAAGCCGATCACCGCAAGGCGGCGCACCACAACGGGCGACAGCATCGAGGTCAGCATCATCGCAACAAGCGCCGCGCCGCCGAAAATTGCTTGCCGCGAAACATAATGAAAGGGTTCGAAACCGTTCTTCGCCGCGAGGGGCGGTGATGCGGCAAGCCCCAGCAGGATGCCAATCGCGAAGAGCGTGAGGATGAACGACATCGACATCTTGTCGATGGTGCGCCACCATTTCGGAAGTACCGGCTCGACGTCCCTCACGGGAGTCGTGCCATAGACCATTTCAGTCATGGGAACCTGCCACTCAATCTGCCTCAAACGTCCCGTTTATCGGGATCTGGTGAAAAGTTTATCGCAAGTGGCGCAATAAGGCTAGGAAAAACCGGCGTTTGCAGCGACGGGTTATGGCCCCCTCGATCGACGCGCACCCGATCCATTGATGGATCGGTCCCGATCTGTTGACAGATCGGCTTTCCTCCCACACCTCGCAGAACCCCGATCCATCAATGGATCGGCACTGATCTGTCAACAGATCAGCCCCCGCCCCAACGCAAGTCTTGCCTTTCGCCGCAATTGCGGGCAACGCGGGGCGCATGGATATCACCACTCTTATACTGGGGGCCGGCGCGGCTGGCATGATGTGCGCCGCGCACGCGGGCCCCGGCACTCTGGTCATCGACCACGCCAAAAACCCCGGCGAAAAGATCCGCATCTCCGGTGGCGGCCGTTGCAACTTCACTAATCTGCACGCAGGCCCGGGCAACTTCCTTTCCGACAACCCGCATTTCTGCAAATCGGCGCTGAAACGCTACACCCAGTGGGATTTCATCGCTCAGGTCGACCGGTACGGCATTGCCTGGCACGAAAAGACCCTCGGCCAATTGTTCTGCGACGGCAAATCCACCCAGATCGTCGCCATGCTGGTGGCTGAAATGCGCGCCGCCGGGGCCGATCTCTGGCTGCAAACCAGCCTGACTGACCTGCGCCATGACGGCAGCCGTTTCCACGCCACGCTCGAGCGCGACGGCACCCGCCACGCAGTTTCGGCGCGCAATGTCGTTCTCGCCACCGGCGGGAAATCGATCCCCAAGATGGGCGCGACCGGCCTCGCCTATGACATCGCCCGCCAGTTCGGCCTTGAACTGACCGAAACCCGCCCGGCGCTTGTGCCGCTCACCTTCAACGACCAGCGGTTTGCGCCCCTCTCCGGCGTCTCCCTGCCCTCGACCGCGCGCGCCAACGGCACCGCTTTTGACGAGGCGCTGCTGTTCACCCATCGCGGCCTGTCTGGCCCGGCGATCCTGCAAATCTCCTCGTACTGGCGCGAGGGCGAGGAGATTTCGCTGCGCCTCGCCCCCGCTTCGCTTTACGAAGACCTGCGCGCGGCGCGCCAGTCCGCCGGCCGGGTCAACCTCACCACCGCGCTGGCGCGTCACCTGCCGTCGCGGCTGGTTGATCACTTGGCCGCCACCCTCGACCTGTCTGGCAATCTGGCCGACCAATCCGACACCCGCCTGCGCGCGCTCTGCGATGGGCTCGCCGATTGGCGCCAAAAACCCAGCGGCACCGAAGGCTATCGCACCGCCGAAGTCACCCTGGGCGGCATCGACACCGGCGGGCTCAATTCGCGCGACATGCAGGCCAAATCCCTGCCTGGCCTCTATGCCATCGGTGAGGCGGTCGATGTGACGGGCTGGCTTGGCGGCTTCAATTTCCAGTG
Organism: Marinovum sedimenti; assembly: GCF_054052205.1. Taxonomy (NCBI): domain Bacteria; kingdom Pseudomonadati; phylum Pseudomonadota; class Alphaproteobacteria; order Rhodobacterales; family Roseobacteraceae; genus Marinovum; species Marinovum sedimenti. Next base: position 3,413,938 of record NZ_CM133223.1, on the reverse strand, counting down.
GGCCTGGGCCTCGGGCCATGCGGCGGGCACGGCCATCGCGGCACACTCTCGCGGGTGACGCCGCCCCAACACATTTACAAAACCGCCGCAAAGCCCTTACATATCCGTCACCTTTAACGGAGAGCCGGATGGCCCCTATCGAATATCCCCCGTTCCGGCCGTCCAACCTGTTTCGGACGCTCGAAGCCAAGGTGCCGCAGAAGTTTGCGCGCGATCTGCTCAACCGCTTTCGCTTTCGCGACAACGCGCCGCTGAGCGATGAGGTGCTGTTTGTGCCGCTCAAGGATGTGCACGCCGCCTATGCCCCCGACCCCAAGCGCGGCGCACCGGAATTTCGCCGCCGCCACAGTGGGTTGGTGCGGGGCGGCGACTGGGATCAATCTTTCGGACCCATCACGGACTCGCCCAAGTACCTCGCCTGCCACGCCCATTTCGTGAACGGCGTGCCGTGGGAGGACACCGGTCTGTTCGAGCGTCACTTCGAGACCATCGCCAAGAAAGGCCAGTCCGATGGCTGCCGCACGCTCGACGATCTAAAGCGCCGGTACGCCGGGGTGGATGCGCTCTACGAAGAGGTCAGCCGCACCCGCAGACTGCGCCCGCGCAGCGATTTGCCCGGCTACTTTCGGCGCGAACACGGCGGCATTTTTGTTCACATCGATCGCGATGGCCGCGCCCTGCGACGGGGCGGCGGCGAACACCGCTTCTCTATCGCGCGTATCCTCGAGTTGCCCGAAATCCCGGTCCAGCCCGGCGTGATCCACGTCGACGCCGTGCTTGCCGGTCACCTTGAACGGCTGCGCAAGTCGATGCATGACAGCTAACAACACGCCGCCCCGTCTCTAAGCCCTTCTTCTGTTTAAAAATACCTCAGGGGTGAGGCCGCAGGCCGAGGGGGCAGCGCCCCCTGCTTTTTCCCGGCCCCACCTAACGCGCGCGGTCAGTACGTCACCAGATTTCGCAACTCCGGTGAGGCAAACCCTAGCAGCATCGGACAGACCGCACCGGGCAGAACAGCCACGTCATACAGCTCACTCACCGCGCCATCGATGCGGAACCACTCGGCCACGCTCTTTTTGGCCAGATTAATGACCTGCACGCCACACCAAGGCGCGCTGTCGGACTTCGCTAATCTGGCATCAAGTCCAAGCCCCTCGAACCTTTTATAGCGCGGCTTGGACAGGCCAACAAACGCATGGCCGTCCCTAAGAGCCAGACCGCGTAGAAATCCGGGGCAGAAGATCTGCGGCTGGAATCCAAGCTCCGGCGCGGAGGGGTCGAAATACCCCAGCTCCCCCTCGCCGGAATTCAACAGCCAGACCTTGCCATTGTGCACCCGCGGCGAATGCGGCATCGAAAGACCCTCGCAGACGATCTCGTTTCGTGCCACGTCGATCAGCACGCCGCCATCCGACCGGCGATCGCGCCAGCCATCTATCGTATCGGATTTGCTGACCGCGGTCACATAAGCGGGCGCGCCGTCGGCCATCGCCATCCCGTTCAGGTGGCACCGGTCCTCCGAAACAAGGGCCGAGACGAAGGAGGGCCGCCAATACTCTTCGAAGGAATGCACCGGATGCGGCGTGGCAAGGCAGTTGAACCGGGTATTGACGAACACCGGGCGACCGTCGGTCAGCCGCCCGACATCATGTGCATCAAGTACACCGGTGACATGCGACTGGCGCGGCACATAGACCTTCTCAAACACCTCCTCGGCGCGTTCCTTTTCGCGCAGCACATTGCGGAATTCGAGGATCTGGAACTGCGTCGCCAGAAGAAACCCGTCGTCGCCACCGCTGATCCCCATCGCCTTTTGGAAATACTGCTCGTTCACCATCAGCCCGCCGCGCGGATTTCGCCCCAAAAGGTAGACGCGCCCCGATTGATAGGAACTGATGGCGACCGACAGATTGAGGCGGTTGAGCAGCCCGACAAAGCCGGGCGACATCGAATAGCTGACGGCGGGTTTGGCCGGAGCGGCCGGGGCGGCCGGGGTGGCCGGAGCGGCTCCCGCCTTGACCTGAGCCACAGCCGCACCGGCGTCGGTGGCCGGTTGTTCGTTTGGGGTTTCATCGGCTTGCATAACGTCAGTCCGGCGGTACTGTGTGTGTGCGTCCATCTGGGGTATCCTCCTTAAAACCGGATCTCAAGACCGACCGCCGCCGACAGGCTTTGCGCCTCTTGGCCACCCAGTGCCTCTTTATAGCTGAGCTGGGTGTAGGCGGTGCGAGTTCCGGCCTCGTCCGACCATCCCAGCCCAAAGCTCACCTCGCCCGAGGTGATATCGCTGCCTTCGCCACTCACCGAGGCTCCGGCAAGCGTGGCGGTGCGGTCGTTGTCGGCGGTCTCGTGCTCGACAAACAGCCCGCCTTGCAGCGTCAGAGAGGAGTCCGCGAAATTGATGGTCTTGAAGGCATCCGCGCCCAGCCGTCCCCGATACACCATCCGGTCGTCGATGGAGGTTTTCAGGCCGGAACTGTCGGTAAAGGAGTCGATGCTGGTGTGGATCACCGAGACCTGACCGCTGGGGGCCACCACCAGACCGCTGCCGAGGGTAAAGCTCCGCCCGACGCCGACCTTGGCGGAGAAACTGCGGCCCTGGGTATCGCCTCTGTCGCCCGCTGCGGTGTTGACGTTGATGTCACCGAACAGCGCGCCCAATTCGGCATGGGCGAACAGGCCGGTTTGATCGACATAGCGCAGCCCGACGGTGGCCGAAACGCCGGTGGTTTCGGCGCTGCCAGCCGAGCGTCCGGTGCTGGCGTTGTCCACATCGAGCGCCCCGATGACATAGCCAAGCGAGGCGGTGGCCGACCAGTCCCCGGCAGAAGCGGTCTCAAGCGGCACGCCGGCGCCGACCTCAAACCCACCGAACCGCAGGCTGGTTTCGGCGTCCTGGGTCACGCCACTGGCCGAGACCGCTTGGGTTTTCTCTGACTGCGTGGTTTGCAGTTTGAACCAGAGCGTGTCGAGGCCCATGCCCGTCCCGGTGCCGGTGCCCGTGCCTTGGCTTGACAGCGACAGTTGGTTGCCCACACCGGCGGCCTGAGGGGGTCCGAAGCGGCCCCCGGCGTGGCTCCAATAATCCTCGAACAGACCCGAGATCGCCGGATAAACCATCCCTGCCCCGCTCATCCCGACCGCATCAAAGAAGAAGTCGCCACTGGCCCCGCGCCCAAGGTCATAGACCGAGGGACCAAAGGTGTAGGGGCCGTCTGCGAGGACGAAATCACCGTCCGACGACGCGCCATTCACCTCGATAAGCTGGATGCCTTCGTCGGGCGACGCGGACAGGTCGATTGTGCCGCTGCCGACGTCGAGCAAATAGACAAACGTCGTGCTGCCGGTGTTGGTGGCCCCATTCACCACAAGCCGGTCGGCGGCGTTGTCGTCATCAAGCGCAACATCCAGAAAGAGGGTTGCACCGGCAAAGTCACCGTTGACCGTCAGCTGGTCATAGGGGTTAAAATCGGCCGAGGTCAGCAACCCACCCATCAGCCCGCTCATATCGGCGTTGATTGTCGACTGGCCGAAAACGCCGAGAAGGCTGCCCGCTTCAATGCGCAGCACATCGGTGGTGAACGCGGCGTTCGAAAGTATCACGTCCGAGAAGTTGGTGATGCGCGTTTCCTCGAAATTCTCAAACAAGTCCAGCTGTTGGCGGGTGTCGTCGAAGATCAGCAGATCGTCGTCGTCGCCGCCGTCGACCCGGTCCAGATTGGACAAGTCTGCCCCCCTTCCCGTGACCAGCATCTGATCGTTGCCGTCGTTGAGCAGAACGTCACCGCCGACAAGCGTGCCCGCAACGCGCAGAAAAGTGTCGGCATGGCTGGCGTCGATGGCATCGCCATTTTGGCTGACGACGGTGGCAGTGTCCGCAATGTCAATCATTTCAAAAGCCTGCGCGTCGGAGTCGATGCGGATGCCATCTGCGGCGGCGTCAACCAACCCGGTGACCGTGATGTTCAGCGGCCCGCTCGTGCCCGGCGCGCCAAAGGTAGGGGTGCCGTAGTACGGGTCATATGTTAGGTCATCGACAAGAATGCCATGGCCGGGGGTATGGGCGGGCAACCCGTAGAAGCGGCCAAGGCTTTGGGGCTCATAATAGCCTGTGCTGGGGTCATAAACGTAGGTCGATGGAAATTCTACGTCGGAGTAGCCGGTGGTGGTGACGTTGTTCACGGTGATGTTGGCACCGCCGCCGATATCCCCAACGCGCACCCCGGCAAGGCCGCCGGTCACAGTTCCAGTGCTGGTGATGTTCAGCATGCCATCGCCGGTTTGGGAGGCAAAGATGCCATAGACGTTTTGCCCCACCACATCCGTCGCGGTGATCGTCGTGTCATCGCCGCTTTCATTCCGGGTTCTGATCCCGATGTTGCGGCCATAGACGGTGCCGGTGGTCGTGACGTTGACCTCTCCGGTCGCACCTATGTTCCGCGCATCGACGGCGGCAGAGGTGTAATTCGAGTTGTGGTCCAAGCTGGTTGAGACGTCGACGGCGTCAATGCTGACATCGCCGGCACCGTAGGACAGGCTCGAAATCCCTTGTGCGCCGCCCGAGACGCTGCCGGTGCTGACGATCTCTGTGTCGCCATCCCCAACCGTGACCGCGACGATGCCCGCCCCTGTGCCATCGCCAGAGACGTCGTTCGCGGTGATGCGGATTGCGCCGTTGCCGCCGTGATAGGCATAGATGCCATTGGAATACGCGCCAGATGCCTGAACCGCGCCCGTAGCGGTGATTGTGATGTCGCCATCGGGGGCGGGATCATAGTAAGAAAACAGGTTCCTCTGGGCCACCCGAATGCCGTTGCCGTCGGTGCCCGTGACGTCGGTCACTGAAATCGACAGCTCGCCCGACACCCAGTTATTGGCATTGATGCCGGTTGCGCCCGTGATCGGGCCGGCGCTGTCAATTGTCGTGCCGTAAAAGCTGAGCGTGTCGATCCCCGCGCGGTCCCGGCCATAGACCTCGCCCTGCGAGACCACCGAAATTGTCCCCCAAGATGTGGCGGAGAGGCCGATATAGGTGCCGCGGACTGATCCGTTTGCGACGATAGAGACCCCTGAATCGGTGTTCTCGCCTTGATAGGCGGACACGCCGTAGCCGCGTTCGTATGGGGTTGGGGGCGCGGAAAAATCGCCGCCGCTCACATCCGCGAGAGTCAGCGTGACGCCCCCTGTGCCATGGTTCAAAGCCCGGACCCCGGCAAGATGCCCCTCTGTCAGCCCGGTGGTGGTGATGGACAATTGGCCGGCTTGCGCCATGTTGATCGCCGCGACGCCATAGCCTTCTTCTGAGGTCACAGTGTGGGTGGTGATCTCTGTCGTGCCCGTGCCCTGATTGCTAGCGAGCACCCCGTGCGACTCTGCCGCGATGTAACCGGTGCTGTGAACGGTAAGGTCGGTGCCCCCCAGATTGGCGGCCAATATCCCATCGGACCCGGCGCCGGTCACATCCTCAGACTGGATGGTTAACGCGCCAGAACCGTTGTTAATTGCGGCAATCCCGCGCCCGCCGGAATTGACATGGCCGGTGCTCACAATCGAAAGATCGGTGCCAGAGCCCGCAACGATCAGCCCCTGATCATCGGCTGACACAGAGTCGATGCCGGTGGTGGTCACAGAAGTTTCCCCCGACCCGCGATTGACCACCGACATCCCGTTGAGCGCGCCCACGACGTGCCCGGTCGCGACGACCGTCAGATCGGTGCCGTTGGCCGAGTTGGTCACATCCACGCCGTCCTCGGTGTGGCCGATCACTGTGCCAGTCCCGACAAGAACCGGCCCGCTGCCGCCTGCCTCGACGGTGATGCCGTTGCCCTCACCGCGAACGTAGGAATATCCTGATGTGAGATCGAGGATCACCCCGCCGGCAGTGTCGGTGGTGGTCACCGAGATCCCGTCGCCCGCAGCGGTGTAATGGCCAAAATACGGATCGCCAGTGATCGTCAGATCGCCGCTGGTGACGGTGATCGCTTGGGTCATGTCGGTCGCCGGATCCGCCGGACCGGTGCAGTAGAAATCGTTTGGCCCACCGATGCAGTCACCGGCATAGGCCCCCCGTCCATAACCCATCATCGACAATGACAGGGCCAGAAAAGAGGTCGAGGACGCAAAAGCGGCAGGGCGTAATTTCATAGCAAAGGTCCTGAATTGAAAAAGGGTGCTCGATTTGGCCGGAAATCCGACAGTTATTAATGAAACCATAGCCAAGCCGGCGCTTGGCCGCTTGCCGCTGCGTCTCAGAAACATTGTCTGCCCGTCTCAAATCACCATGCCATTAAGGGGAAAGGCCCAAATACGAGGGCGGCACTGTGCTGAAAACGTGGACATTCTCGCCATCCGCGTTAAAGATTAACGTAGAGACATCTTTGAGAGGCGCACTGATCGTCCGATGCGACGAGAATAACTGCCGAGGTAAAGCAATGACGGATCTGACTGTGGCCGGTCTGATTGACAACGCTAAGACTGGCGACGTGAAAGACACTCGCAAGGGGGCTCCTTTGCCGATGCTTGAACTCGCCACCGCCCAGGTAGAACGCAAAGACAAGATCGAATACTGGCGCACCCAAATCGGCGCGCTGTTTGACGTTGATCTCCCCGACAACAGCCACCGGCCATGTTCCTTTGAGGGTTCGATCAACGTGGTCAACAGCGGCGAGGTCGTGTTCGGCAGATCAAAGGCAAAGGCGCAGACCTTTCACCGCAGTCGCAAGCGGGTGGCCTCGGACGGGCTCGATCACTTCATGGTACAGACTTTCGCGGCCGGCGGCGGAGTGTTGCCCGACGGCAGCCTTGTCGAAACGGGTGACATGCTGGTGATCGACCTCGGCAAGCCGCATAGCCGGATCAGCACCGATTACGACAACCTGAGCCTTGTGATCCCGCGCGACTTTGACGCCAATCTCACCGCGCTCTTGGAACGGGCACACGACATGCGGCTGTCGCGCAACAGCCCCTTTGTGCGCCTGTTCGGGGACCACATGCAAAGCCTCTGGAGCCACATCGACGCGCTTGAGAAAGCTGCGGCGGGGCAGGCCATTCGCGGGTCGGTCGCCTTGCTGCAGACCTATCTTGCCGCCGACGGGCAGATTTTGGAGGAGGTCGACCGATCCGCCTCTGAGGCGCTGGGCACCGCGATCCGCCGCTACATCGAGGCCAATCTGGCGGGTGATCTGCGGCCCGAGGTACTGGCCGCGCAATTTCGCATGTCGCGGGCGCAGCTTTACCGGGTGTTTGCGGCGATGGGGGGCGTGGGGCGCTATGTGCAATCGCGCCGTCTTAAACGCAGCTTGATGCGTCTGACGGATCTCTCCGGGGGGGTGGCTTCGATTGGCAGTATTGCGTTTGACTGCGGCTTCAAGAGTGAGTCCCACTTCAGCCGTCTGTTCAAGGAACGCTTCGGGATGACACCGAAACAAGCGCGCGCCGAGCACCTGCTGGCCGATGGTGTTTTCAACGCGGAGGTTACGGATTTCCGCGCTTGGCTGGGGGCGATTTAAGCGAATTTTGGGTAGGATAAGCGGACGATAGGAGAGGCGCGCCTGACGCTACCCCCTTGAAGTTGCATGAATTTTTCCCTGCCGTGGCGAACTACGACGGCCTTTAGGGTCACCAAGACAGCAAGCGGCGGCGATGGGATCGCCCCCTAAGGGGAGACCGCCAAACACCGCCCCTGCCCGGTCAATCGTGCTCGATCCGCGCCAGCACGTTTTGAGTGAAATCCACGCCGCGTTGCTCGAAGTTATCGTATTGATCAAAGCTTGCCGCCGCCGGTGCGAGGAGCACAGTGTCGCCCGGGGCCGCCTCGGCCATGGCGCGCTCGACAGCGGTGGACATGTCGGTGCAGACTTCGGCTTCGACCGCGGTCAGGCCGAGGGCGAAACCGGCAGCTTCGCGGCCGATGACGTAGGCTTTGACGACGTTTTCCAAGCCCGCGCCGAGGCCGTCGAGACCGCCTTCTTTTTGCAGACCGCCACAGATCCAGCGGATATTCTTGAAGGCTGCCAAAGCCTTGGCGGCGCTGTCGACGTTGGTGGCCTTGCTGTCGTTGACATAGCTCACCCCGTCCGCCTCGGCGATCAACTGGCTGCGGTGTGGCAGGCCCTTGAAGGAGCGGAACGCCTCTTCGATCACACGCGGGGCCAGCCCCAAAGTGCGACAGGCGGCATAGGCCGCGCAGGCGTTCTGGTGGTTGTGCGCACCCGGTAAGCCTTTGATTTCACGCAAGTCTATCGACCCGGCTTGGCGGCCTTTGCGGTACTCGGAGAGGAAGCCTTTGCGGGCGAAAACGTTCCAGCCGGGGCCGGTGAGTTTGGTGTCGACAGAGACGCGGATCACGCGGTCGTCGCCGGGGCCTTCGCTGAGTTGACCGGCGAGGAAATGGCCTTCGGGTTCGTCGACGCCAATGACGGCGCGGTCGGGGCCGCCCTCGGCAAACAGGCGGCGTTTGGCGGCGAAATAGCCGCCTTTGCCACCGTGACGATCCAAGTGGTCGGGGGTGAGGTTGGTGAAGACCGCAACATCTGGTGTCAGTGCGCGGGCAAGTTCGGTTTGGTAGCTTGAGAGTTCAAGCACCACGACGCCGCCGTTGGTGGGGGGATCGATGTCCAAAACGCCGCGACCGATGTTGCCGGCGAGCTGTGCTTCGCGGCCCGAGGACAAAAGGATGTGGTGGATCAGCGCGGAAGTCGTTGATTTTCCATTGGAACCTGTCACGGCGACCACGCGCGGCGGGGTGTCGTAGCTGTGCCATTCGTCATCTGCGACGGAGCGGAAGAACAAGCCGATGTCGTTGTCGACGGGCACGCCTGCGGCTTGGGCGGCGGCCACCACCGGGTTTGGCGCGGGGTAGAGATGCGGGATTCCGGGGGAGACGATGAGCGTGGCGATATCGTCAAAAGCGCCTGATTTCAGGAGGTTGGTGACTTCAAAGCCGTCGTCTTGGGCGCGGTCGCGGGCATCGGGATTGTCATCCCAGCACACGGGGATTGCGCCGCCTTGGCGCAGCGCCCGCGCGGCGGAAAGGCCGGAGCGGCCAAGGCCGAGAATGGCGACGCGGTGGGAGTGGTATCCGGGGACGGGGATCATGGGCCTGCCTCATAAAGCGGTGTCGGGATAGGGCTATCAGAGGCGTGAGTTTTGTACAAATGGGGCGATGGGTCCGGCGTATGTGTACAGATGCCTGTGGGGTTGGCGGCGCGGGTTGGCGCTCACCCTACGGCGCGGGGAGTTTGGCGATGTGTCCTTCGACCCCGGCGATATACGGATGCTCGGGTGGCAGGGTGGCGCGGAAGATGTCCAGCGCCTGTTCAAACAGCGGGCGCGCCTCGCCGGGCCGGTCGAGTTTTACCAAAGTGTCCGCGAGGTTGTTGAGGCGGGCGGCGTACTCGGGATGGGCAGTGCCGATGGTCTTGGCGTCGATCTCCAGCGCCTCGCGATACAGCCCCTCGGCCTCGGCGTAGCGGCCCTGCGCCTGCACCACGCCCGCGAGGTTGTTGAGGCGGATGGCATAGTTGGGATGCGCGGTGCCGATGGTCGCGGCGTCGATCTCCAGCGCCTCGCGATAGAGCCCTTCGGCCTCGGCGTAGCGGCCCTGCGCCTTCACCACACCCGCGAGGTTGTTGAGGTGGGTGGCATACGAGGGATGCGCGGTGCCGATGGTCTTGGCGCCGATCTCCAGCGCCTCGCGATACAGCTCCTCGGCCTCGGCGGAGCGGCCCTGCGCCTGCACCACGTGCGCGAGGTTGTTGAGGTGGATGGCATAGTCGGGATGCGCGGTGCCGATGGTCCGCATGCGGATCTCGAGCGCATGGCGATAGAGCTCCTCTGCTTCTGGCCAAAACTCCTTCGAGAAGAGGTCATCCGCAACCGCCTCCAGCTCGGCATAGTTCTCACAGAATGCGGATCTCGTGACCTTGACGGAAAGCTTGGCCTTGTCGCTTTCGCTTCCTTTGAACCACCTATTCACAAACGTACTTACTCGGGGAGAGTTGCTTGCAAATAAATCCTCTAGCATCGAGTTCAGTTCATCAGTCATTCCGGCAAAGCCAGAATGTCAGCGAGAACGACCTCTTGAAACCTCGGTTCCAATTCAACCACTTCAAGTTGGGCCTCCTTTAACTTGTATTTAGTTACCTCTCGGGCAAGGGCCAGCCTGCGAATCAAGTCATCCCCAAATATCCGCTCTTTCACGGAAGGCTTAGCCGAAATTTCGACAATTTCGAAATCGTCTGCAACGCATTTCAGGAAGACCCTAACGCTCATGTCTTCCAAACGCTTTTCTACCAAAGGACTGATCTCCATAATCGATTCAAGTCCGTCATGGCCGATACCATCCAGATGGTTTTGGTGAGTTGGCTTGCAGTCCCAATGGTGTTCACCCGCGACTTCGCGGTACGTCAGGTGTACAAGTTGCTCAAGGCATTCTTGCATCTCACGCTGACCTCCCGTTTTCTCGGTCGTCGTCGCATTGGTTTTTGAGCCTGCTTCAAGCTCAATCGAAGGCGGCTTAGTTCCGCTCGCGGCTGCCTTGCCTTTCACATTCTTTTCGTCACTGCTGCTGGCTGACGACTCGGCCTGTTCCACAATCTTCATTGTGCGTTGCCGCTTTGGATATTGCCTCACCTTCGTCGATTTGGGTACACGGAGCCGTTCATCACAGACTACTACCAAGGTTGCACGCTTGAGCCTGACCTTGAACTCAACCGGCGTATCGCTCGCCCCAGTGTATCGCGCCTCATTAAAGGCCAAGGCCACGTGGAAGGGTGACGTGAAGTCAAATTTGAGTGGGGCATACCATGCTTCGAGGCTTACCAATTCAGAAATGATGCGCGAGGAATTCGTCAAAAAAAGCTACACTCCAATTCAGCGCGTGTTTCGCACTATTTCCCTAGTTTACCGGAATTGCGGGGAATGCCAAGCGACGGTGGATTGGACCCCTACGGGCTAAGCGCCAAGCGCGTTAACAGCGGCGAAGCCGCCGCGCATCATGCCGAAGGCATGCCTCTGACATGACGGGCCGTCCGGCGGCACGGCGATATGGGTGCCGTTGGCGCGTCCGTTCAATCGTAGAGTTGGGGGCACCATAAAGTGTGCGGAATGACCGTCGGGTCGCCGTACCACGGCCCGACGCTGCGCGTCTCTGTGCTGCGTGGCCGGTGGATCGCCGTACCGCGGCCCTGCGAGGCGCGGCTCTGTGCTGCGTGGCCGATGGGTCGCCATCCCGCGGGCTGGCGAGGCGCGGGTTGGTGGCTGGCTGGCGCTGTTAGCGGACCTTGAGGGTGGCGAGGCCGATGATGGCGAGGATCAGGGAGATGATCCAGAAGCGGATCACGATGGTGGGTTCGGCCCAGCCCTTTTTCTCGTAGTGGTGGTGGATCGGGGCCATCAGGAAGACGCGCTTGCCGGTGCGTTTGAAGTAGAGCACCTGGATGATCACCGACATCGCCTCAACCACGAACAGGCCGCCGACGATGCCGAGGACGATCTCGTGTTTGGTGGCGACTGCGATGGCGCCGAGGGCACCTCCGAGCGCGAGGGAACCGGTGTCGCCCATGAAGACCGCCGCCGGGGGGGCGTTGTACCACAGGAAGCCGAGGCCGCCGCCGAACAGACCGGCGGTGAAGATCAGGATCTCGCCGGTGCCCGGCACGTAGTGAACATCGAGGTATTCGGTAAAGTCGACGCGGCCCACGGCATAGGCGATCACGCCGAGGGTGCCAGCGGCGATCATCACCGGCATGATGGCGAGGCCGTCGAGGCCGTCGGTCAGGTTTACCGCGTTGGCGGCACCGACGATAACGAACATCGCAAACGGCAGGAACAGCCAGCCAAAGTTGAGCAGCGTGTCTTTGAACACCGGCAGCGCGAGGCGGAATTGCAGGTCATCGGGGTGGTAGATCGCGGCCCAATAGGCGGCGACCCCGGCGATGGCAAAGCCGAGCAGCAGGCGGATGCGACCGGGCACGCCCTTGGTGTTTTGCTTGGAGACCTTGGCGTAATCGTCGGCAAAGCCGATCAGACCAAAGGCCAAGGTGACAAACAGCACCATCAGCACGTAGGGGTTGTCGAGGCGGGCCCAGAGCAGGGTCGAGGTGACAAGCGCGCTCAGGATCAGCAGGCCGCCCATCGTGGGGGTGCCGGCCTTGGACATATGGCCCTCGGGGCCGTCTTCGCGGATCGGCTGGCCTTTGCCCTGACGCCGGCGCAAGACACCGATCAGCGGCGGGCCGAACAGGAAGCCGAAGATCAGCGCCGTCATGAAGGCTCCGCCCGCGCGGAACGTGATGTATCGGAAAAGATTGAAGAAATCCCCGCCGTCGGACAGTGCTGTCAACCAGTAGAGCATCTATTGCCCCTTCCCTACCACTTATTGAGCGCTGCCTTGGCCCATTTTCAGGATCACGTCAACCAGCGCCGAGAGGCCAATCGAGTTCGATCCTTTGATCAGCACGATGTCGCCCGCGCGCAGGTCTCGGCGCATCTCGGGGAGCATGTCGGCGGTTTTTTCGTGCCAGAGCCCGCGCTTATCGGCTGGCAGTGCTTGCCAGAGGTGGCGCGTGAGGGGGCCGATACAGTGCACGGTGTCGATGTCCTGGACCGCCGCGAGGCTGGCGATTTCAGCGTGGAGTTGCGGGGCGGTGACACCCAGCTCGGCCATGTCGCCGAGATAGGCGATGCGCCGACCGGTGGGGCGGTTGTCTTGCGCGCGCAACGGGGTTGCGGCGAGAACGGCGAGCGAGGCCGCCATCGAGGCGGGATTGGCATTGTAGCTGTCGTCGATCAGCTCGAGGATTTGGTCGGTGCGCGCGGGGTCGAGGGTGATTTTCTGACGCTCGCCACGGCCTTTGACCGGGGCCCAGCGGCCCAGGGCGGCGATAGCTTGGGCCGGGTCGAGGTTTAGGACGTCGGCCACAGCCAGCACGCCGAGGCCGTTCATTGCGAAATGGCGGCCGGTGGCGGCGATTTTGTAGAACAGTTTGCTGGTGAACGCATGCGCTTGCGCGACGGTCACGCCTTGGCTCATCTCAACTTGCGTCAGGGTGAAGGCGGCGCCTGCGACCTCGCCAAAGCCAACGTAGCGCGCGCCTGCATCGGTGGCGGCGGATTTGAGAATCGGGGCGGTGGCGACTTCGGCGTTGAAGACGGCGGTGCCGCCCGGTTCGAGACCGGCGAGGATGGCGGCTTTTTCGCGGGCGATGCCGTCGATGTTGCCAAAGGCTTCGAGGTGGGCCGGGGCGACCGTGGTGATCATCGCCACATGAGGGCGCGCGAGGCGCGACAGCGGGGCGATTTCGCCGGGGTGGTTCATGCCGATTTCGATCACCGCAAAGTCGGTGTCGGCGGGCATGCGGGCCAAGGTGAGCGGCACGCCCCAATGGTTGTTATAGCTCGCGACAGAGGCGTGGGTGGCGCCAAAGTCCGACAGCATCTCGCGCAGCATTTCCTTGGTCGAGGTTTTGCCGACGGAGCCGGTGACGGCGATGACTTTGGCATTTGTGCGGGCGCGTCCGGCGCGGCCAAGGGCTTCGAGCGCTTCGAGCACGTCTTTGACGATCAGGAGGGGCGCGTCTGTGGGCACGCCGTCGGGAATATGGGTGACGAGGGCCGCCGCCGCGCCCTTGGCCAGCGCCTGGGCGACGAACTCATGGCCGTCGCGCGCGGCCTTTAGCGCGACGAAAAGATCGCCGGGTTGCAGGGTGCGGGTGTCGATCGAGACGCCGGTGGCCTGCCAACCGGTGGTGGCGCGGCCCTCGGTGGCGGTGGCGGCGTCTTGCGCCGTCCAGAGCGTCATGGGTTGACCCCGTCGAGCGCCGAGACCGCAACGCTGGCCTGTTCGCAATCGTCGAACGGATAGGTGATGTCGCCCACCACCTGGCCGCTTTCGTGGCCCTTGCCGCAGATCAGAAGCGCATCGCCGGGCATCAGCATGTCAACGCCGCGCAGGATGGCTTCGGCGCGGTCGGCGACTTCGGTGGCGTCGGGACCGGCGCCCGCCATGACGGCGGCGCGGATGGTGGCGGGGTCTTCGGAGCGGGGGTTATCGTCGGTGACGATCACGATGTCGGCGTTGTCGCGCGCGGCCTCGCCCATCAGCGGGCGTTTGGCGGTGTCGCGGTCGCCGCCCGCGCCGATGATGGCGATCAGGCGGCCCATGACGTGCGGGCGCAGCGCCGAGAGCGCGGTTTTGACGGCATCGGGGGTGTGGGCGTAATCGACGAAGGCGGCGGCGCCGTTGGCGCGGGTCGCGGCGAGCTGCATGCGGCCCCGGACGGTGCCGAGATCAGAGAGGGCATCGAACACGCGGGCCGGGTCTTCTCCGGCGGCGATCACCAGACCGGTGGCCATCAGGGCGTTGGCGGCCTGGAACCCGCCGATGAGTTTGAGGCGGACCTGGTGGGGCTGGCCTTGCCATTCAAACCGCAGATCCTGCCCGGTGGCGTCAAAGCGTTGCGCGGCGAGGCGCAGGTCACAGCCTGCCGCCTGCCCCACTGTCAGCACCTTTTGGCCGCGCGCGGTGCAGATCGGCTCGAGATTGGCCACCTTTGGGTCGTCCATATTGAGCACGGCGGTGCCGTCTTCGGGGAGGACGCGGGTGAAGAGACCGGCCTTGGCCTCGAAATAGGCCTCGAAGGTGTGGTGATAATCGAGGTGGTCTTGGGTGAAGTTGGTGAATCCGGCGGCGCGCAGTTGGACACCATCAAGGCGGCGCTGTTCGAGACCGTGGCTTGACGCCTCCATCGCGGCGTGGGTGATGCCGTTGGCAACCGCGGCTGCGAGGCTGCGGTGAAGGGTGACCGGCTCGGGCGTGGTGTGGGCGAGCGGGGCCTCCCATGCGCCCTCGACCCCGGTGGTGCCAAGGTTGACGGCATCAAGGTCGAGCGCCATCCAGAGCTGGCGGCAAAAGGTGGAGACCGAGGTTTTGCCATTGGTGCCGGTGACGGCCACCATCACCTCGGGCTGGGCGCCAAACCACAGCGCGGCGGTGTAGGCGAGCACCTGTCGCGGGTCTTCGGCGATGATCAGGGCGGCGTGCGAGGCATCAAGCACCTCGGCGGCAATGCGCGCGCCCTTGGCATCGGTGAGCACCGCGCCTGCGCCCATCCGCAAAGCGTATTGAATGAACTCTGCCCCATGCACCCGTGCGCCGGGCAGCGCGGCAAAGAGGAACCCCTCTTTCACCTCGCGGCTGTCCACTGTTATTCCGGTGATCCCGGCCTCTGCTCCGCCGCGGGCACTGAGCCCGAGGTCTGCGAGCGATTTGGTTGTGCGCATAACGCCCCCGTCACTGACTGGTGAGCGTTATACCAGCGAGTTCGGCGGGTTCAATCGTGGGTCTTAGGCCAAGCAGCGGCGCGAGGCGTTCGATCATCTCGGCGGCGACGGGCACGGCCGTCCAACCGGCGGTGCGGCGCAATTCGCCTGCGGCATGGATTTCGGGCTCATCGAGGGTGACGATGAGGACATATTTCGGATCGTGGATCGGGAAGATCGAGGCAAAGGTGGCGATGACCTTGTCGGTGTAATAGCCGCCTTTGGGCTTGGGTTTGTCGGCGGTGCCGGTCTTGCCGCCAACCGCATAGCCGTCGACCTCGCCAAAGCTGGCGGTGCCTTCCTTGTGGCTGACCACCAGCCGCAGCATGGCGCGCGAGGCGGCAGCGGCGCTGGCCGACATCACACGCTCGCCCTGACGCGGGGTCTTTTGGCGCAGCAGGGTCGGCGCGACGGCAAACCCGCCATTGGCAACCGCGGCATAAGCCGAAGCGAGGTGCAAAGGCGAGGCCGAGAGGCCGTGGCCGTACGAGATGGTCATGGTGCTGAGCTCGGACCAATTTGGCGGCAACAGCGGGCGGGCGGCCTTGGCCTCTTGCAGCTCGACCGGGGTGATGTCGAAGAAGCCGAGGTCTTCGAGGAAGGTCTTTTGACGCGGGGTGCCGATCATCTGGGCCAGGCGCGCGGTGCCAATGTTGGAGGATTTCACGATCACCTTTGTGACCGATAACTCACGGCCATAGTTGTGAAAATCCCGGATCCGGTGTTTGCCCCAGCGCAGCGGGCCACGGATATCGACCATGGTGCCGGGGTTGACGAGGCCGAGGTCCATCGCCTGCGCGGCGGCGAAAATCTTGAAGGTAGAGCCGAGTTCGTAGACGCCCTGCACCGCGCGATTGAACAGCGGGCTGATCGAGGGATCATCGCCCAAAGCCGGCAAAGGCCGGTCGTTTGGGTCGAAATCCGGGAGGCTGGCGAGGGCGAGAATTTCGCCGTTGGTGACGTCCATCAAAATCGCGGCAGCCCCTTTGGCCCCCATGATTTTCATGCCGCCATAAAGCACTTTTTCCGCGGCGGCCTGAATGGTGAGATCGAGGGAAAGCTCGAGCGGGGCGCCTTCGCGGGCGGGGTCACGCAGGGTGTCATCGGCGAACTTTTCGATGCCAGCGGTGCCGATGACTTCGGCGGAATGCACGCCTTCGCGGCCAAACCCATAGCCGCCAAGCACATGCGCCGCGACCGCGCCATTGGGATAAAGGCGCATTTCGCGGGGGCCAAACAGCAGGCCGGGTTCGCCAATGTCATGCACCGCTTGCTTTTGCTCGGGCGACAGTTTTTTGCGAATCCACATGAATTTTCGGTCAGACGTAAACCGTTTGGTAAGGTCTGCGACGTCAACATCGGGGAAGATACGCCCCAGTTCCGTCGCGGCCCGTTTCGGGTCGATCATCTGGTGCGGGTGGGCGTAAAGCGAATAGGTTTCCATGTTGGTGGCAAGGATGCGGCCCTTGCGATCAACGATATCAGCGCGTTGTGCGATGATCGACGCGCCATTCGAGGCACCGCGCGGCTCTGAGGGCTCCGACGCGGCCAGACCACCCATGCGACCGCCGATAACAAGAAAGGCACAGAAAAACATAATGCCCAGCAGCATAAGGCGCTGTTCGGCCCGCAGGCGCAGCTTGTCGCGCATCTCTTCGTGACGCAGGCGAATGTTTTCGCGTTCGATGGCGTCGGGGTTTTCACCCTTTTGGCGGGCGTCCAGAATACGGGCCAGCGGGCGCAGCGGCGTGCGGATCATGGCTCTTGCTCTCCATCTGCGCCCTGCGAGGACACGGGAACGGAATTGGTGATGTCTTCGAGATTGTCGAAATCCTGCACCGGGAATTCGACCTGATCGACGTTGCCAAAATGACCGGGGCGCAGCGGCAAAAGGCCGAGGCGGTCAAAATTCAGCTCGGCCAGATCGCGCAGCCGGTCGGGGCGATTGAGATAGGCCCATTCGGCGCGCAATACGGAAAGTCGGGCGCGGTCTGCGCCGATTTCGCGCTGCAATTGGGCTGTTCTTTCAATGGCTTCCTGGGTTTTGTAGTTCTCATGATAGGCCCAGAAGGCAAGCCCGATCACGGCAAAGGCAGTCATCACATACAGAAAGGACCGCATTACCTTTTCCCCTTCAGTTGCGGCATCGCAATGGATTTGGCGTCGACCGAACCGGCCGCGAGCTCTGTGCGCCGCGCCACGCGCAGACGGGACGAGCGGGACCTCGGGTTTTCTGCCAGTTCCTGTTTGTCGGGGCCGACCGCCTTGCGCGTCACGATATCAAACTGTGCCGGCACCGCGTCGACCTGCGGTGCGTAGCGATTGAAGTTGCCCGAGTGCCCGGCGCGGGCCTGGAAGAAGCGTTTGACCATCCGGTCTTCGATCGAATGGAAGGTGACGACCGCGAGTAGGCCACCGGGTTTTAGCGCGCGTTCGGCGGCCATAAGGCCTTCGAAAAGCTCGGTATATTCGTCGTTCACCGCAATGCGCAGCGCTTGAAAAGAGCGTGTCGCCGGGTGGCTTTGACCGGGTTTGGAGCGCGGCAGCGAGCGTTCGATCACACCGGCGAGTTGCAGGGTGGTTTCAAACGGCGTGTCTTCGCGGAACCGCAGGATGTTCTTGGCAATCCGGCGCGAGGCGCGTTCTTCGCCAAAGACATAGAGGATTTCGGCCAGATCCTGTTCGGAGAGGGTGTTGACCAGATCGGCGGCGCTTGGGCCATCCTGGCTCATCCGCATGTCGAGCGGTCCGTCCCGCATAAAGGAAAAGCCGCGTTCGGCGCGGTCAAGCTGCATGGAGGAAACGCCGAGATCAAGCACCACGCCGTCGACGCCCTGCGCCACCTCATCCATCGCGGAAAACACGGTTTTTTCGCAGCGCACCCGGCCGTCGTAGTCACTGAGCCAAGCTTCGGCCAGCTCAAACGCCAGGGGGTCGCGGTCAATCGCGACCACTTCGTCGGCACCGGCGTCAAGCAGCGCGCGGGTATAGCCCCCGGCGCCGAATGTGCCATCGATCCAAGTGCCGGACACCGGCGAAACAGCCGTGATCAGCGGGCGGATCAGGACGGGAATATGGGGGGCGGAAGGTGTGGCAGCACCGGCCATGGGTCAGGCCTCCTCGGCCGGCGGAGTTTGGGGGGCGTCAAGGGGACCATCAAGGAAGGAGAGCGGATCGAAATCCTCTGGCAGATCGTCGAGCCATTCCTCGGTCTTGGCCAGTTCTTCCTCTTCATAGGTGGCAGGGTTCCAAATTTGGAAGGTGTCACCGGCGGCAATAAAGAAGGCCTCTTTCGACAGGCCGATCTTCTCGCGCAGCTTCGCGGGCAGCACCAGCCGCCCGGTTTCGTCAACATTTGTCGGATAAGATTGGCCGTGGAACATGCGTTGCAGCATCTTACGCTGCATCGAGCCACGCGGCAGCGCATCAATCTTGGCGTCGACTTCTTCGATCGCTTCCATCGTGTAACATTCGAGGTAATTGCGGCGGTGATCCCCATAAACGATCACCAGCTCGGGGCTTTCGCCGGACTTCCAGTTCGCGTCGGCAGCCTCAATCACACGGCGAAACGAGGCCGGGATAGACACCCTGCCCTTCGTATCAACCTTGTGCTGGCTTTCGCCTCTGAACCTGCGGCCCACTGTCCTGCCGTCCTTTGCCTTGCGCCCCCGCGCATTTGCCTAAATTTGGATGTAGAAACGGCGGGTTGATCTGCTGCCACTGATCAACCCGCCGCATGTCCCGCTGTGCGGGATGTCCAGCTGCGCGCGCCACCTGGGGGGATGTCTGCTCGCCCGCGCGCCGGATCTCTTGTTTCGATGAAGAACGGTGCCTGTATGAAACCTTGTTCTTATTTTTATTCGGAGTTGGTTGCGGGGTCGTTTGGTGCCCCTTGTTCCGTCCCTCATCGTGATACTAGGGATGCCATGGGAATTTATGGAAATCAACAGTCAAAAATGGGAAAGCCCCACATCATATTGTCCACAGCCCCTGTGGAAAACAACATATTGGGGTCAAATTGAGGCTAATTTTGGAATTCTTAGCGGAAGCGGCTTCTTGCCTATACTAGATGTAGTATCCGCTCTCATGTGATTTTTTTCCCACGTTTTCCCAAGAGAATGACAGGCGCTGGTCATTCGGGGTCTGATTTCCGATGTGCCAGCCGGTTTGCACCGGGCATTTGGGTGTACCGGGGTGATTGAATCACACGCGAATCACGGAATCGAGAGGCAATTCGTAGAATCGCGATGCAGGGCGTGCCATGATTTCCCATCCGTCCCATGTTTTCCCGTGCGGCCCATGATTTCCCACTTCGATCCCAATTGGCGGAGCGTTTGGGCCACGATTGGCACTTTTGGGTTCGGCGTAGGCTAAATGCGGTGCGCCCTCTTCTCTTGTGATGGAGGCGGCGCGCAGTGGGATGGGGTTTGCGGGGATATCCAGAGGGGAACGAGGCACATCCTTATGACGGCCCGCAGGTGCGCGGGGCCGGAGGGTGCTGAGACGCATGTGGAAAATGAAAGGTGGTTGGGACAGAGTTGACCTGTGTGCGCCAGGGTTTGGCGCTGTCAGGCCTATTTTTCCGTCGGCGGAATGCCTGCGCTGCTCCACTGCAAAGTGCACCCGAGTTTAAACCCGGGTGCATGCGGTGCCACAGGGGCCGAATTCCGTTGACGGAATTTAGGAAAATTTATCGATAAATTTTCGCTGGCCGCGGGGGGCGGCGTTAGATGATGCCGCTGCGGATCAAACCTTGCGCCAATTGGGCGTAAGCCTCTGCCATTGGACCGGAGCCCGCGGCAATTGGTGTGCCACCGTCGCCAGCCAGGCGGGTGTCGAGATCGATTGGCAGTTGCGCCAAGAGCGGCACCGCCATCTTTTCTGCCTCGGCCACCACGCCGCCATGCCCAAAGATATGCGCCTCATGTCCGCAATTGGGACAGTGAAACAGCGACATATTCTCGATCAGGCCAAGGATCGGGGTTTTCAGCGTGGCGAACATGTCCACCGCTTTGCGGGCATCCAGAAGCGCCACGTCTTGCGGGGTTGAGACCACGATGGCGCCGGAGAGATCAGATTTTTGGCACAGAGTGAGCTGTACGTCGCCGGTTCCGGGCGGAAGATCGACTAGCAGCACGTCCAGTTCGCCCCAGTTCACCTGCCCCAGCATCTGTTGCAAGGCGCCCATCAACATCGGGCCGCGCCAGACAATGGCCTTGTTCGGATCGACCATCAGCCCGATCGACATCATCGTGACGCCATGCGCGTGCAGGGGTTCGAGCACCTTGCCATCGGCGCTGGCCGGGCGCGCGCTGACGCCCATCATGCGCGGCTGCGACGGACCGTATATATCGGCGTCCAGAAGCCCGACCTTTTTGCCCGCGCGCGACAGCGCCACCGCGAGGTTGGACGAGACCGTGGATTTGCCGACGCCGCCCTTGCCCGAGGCAATCGCAATGATGCGTTTGACGCCGGCGGGCTTGATCGGCCCGGATTGCGGCTTGGGGTGGCCGCCGATCTTGAGACTGGGTGGCGGTTTGCCCCCACTGCCCTGCGTGTCATGCGCGGTCAGGGCCACATGCGCCGCGCGCACACCCTCTATAGAGGCGACCGCGCGTTCGGCGGCGGCGCGCAAAGGCTCCATCTGGCGGGCGTCGGCGGGCGACGCGGCCTCTATGACAAAGCGCACCACACCGTCTTCGATCCGCAGCGCCCGAATCAAATCACGCGAAACAAGGTTGCCACCGCCGGGAATCTCAAGTTTCGCCAGTTCATCGCGTATTTTCTTTTCCATTTCTTCCTGCCCGTTTTCTTGGCGTTTCGCCGTTTTCCGATGCGACTGGCATCGCCGTGCAACCCAAAGGGGTATATTCGCGACCTAGGTCGTAGAACCCACTCGCCTCAAAGCGCTTACACATGCAAATGCTGCATAGCAGCATTGACCTTGCCGGGGATTGTGCAGGCGCAGCATTTCGCTAAATTAGTCTCAACAGACGAACACAGGCACTACGGCAATACGAAGGTAAGACGCACATGGCTAACATCATCACAAACACTCCCGTCCATGCAGGACCGGTTCAGCGTTTGCAAGCGGCGCTTCAGGCCATCTCCACGCGTTACGCCCAGTACCGCGTTTACCGCACCACACTGCGTGAGCTTCAGAGCCTGACAGCACGTGAGCTGGCCGATCTTGGCCTGAACCACAGCGAAATTCGTCGCGTCGCCTATCACGCGGCCTACAACTAACAACAGATCAGACGGCTCTCTCCTCCTCCCTGAGCCTTCTGTGTCTAAGCGGCGGCATCTCTCCTCCTCCCTGATGTCGCCGCCCCTTTATTCCGGGCCAACCTATTGGCTCGCAACGATTTCCTTGCCGTTCTCCTCCCATTGCGGCCGGGAATACCAGGACCAAAGGCGTTCCTCCCGATTGCCTGAGGTCCGACACGACCAGCGCTTCGTCTCCTCCCATTCTGAGGCGCGGTTGTAAAAGTCGGCGACACGACCTCCCTCGTGTCGCCGCTCTCAAATTCCGGGCCAACCTGTTGGCTCACAACGATTTCCTTGCCGTTCTCCTCCCATTGCGGCCGGGAATACCAGGACCAAAGGCGTTCCTCCCGATTGCCTGAGGTCCGACACGACCAGCGCTTCGTCTCCTCCCATTCTGAGGCGCGGTTGTAAAAGTCGGCGACACGACCTCCCTCGTGTCGCCGCTCTCAAATTCCGGGCCAACCTGTTGGCTCACAACGATTTCCTTGCCGTTCTCCTCCCATTGCGGCCGGGAATACCAGGGCCAAAGGCGTTCCTCCCGATTGCCTGAGGTCCGACATAACCAGCGCTTCGTCTCCTCCCATTCTGAGGCGCAGGTACATTAAGACGGCGACATGACCTCCCTCATGTCGTCGTTTTTGTTTTTGGGGGTCTGATGCGATTGCCGGATTGTGTGTGCCAGATGGGCGGTGCCGAGCTATGCGCCGCTTGCATCGCTTCACGGAAATACACCAGACCGTGATCAACCAGAGGGATTGCCCGGCCGGCCTCCTGCCCCGGCCTATTGGGGCGCGGATCTGGGCATTTGCCGTTGTGGGGCAGCGCCGGTTTTGCACCGGCGTCACAGTTTTCTTGAGCGGTCAAGTTAGGGGCACGGGATGGCGAGGCGCGCTGTTTGCGCTAGAACGGCACGTCATCCGAGCTGGAGATATAGCGCGCCACAACTTTCTTGGTGCCGGCCTTTTCAAAGGCAATCTCGAGCTTGTCGCCCTCGATCCCGATGACCTCGCCATAGCCGAACTTTTGGTGGAACACGCGCTCTCCGACAGTGAAGCTGGACAGCGCGGTGGCGTCGATCACCGTGTTGCGGCTTTCGCTGGGTTGCGCCATCGGGCGCTGGCTTTGCCGGTCTTGCAAGCGGCGCCAACCGGGAGAATTATAGACATTGGCGTCCGCCGCGCGGTCCTGAATGCCGGTGCCAAAGCTTTGGGCCGCCATGCCGCCCCCGCCGCCATAGATACCGGGCGGGGTAAGAACCTCCACATGATCCTCGGGCAGCTCATCGACAAACCGCGACGGCAATTGCGATTGCCATTGGCCAAACACCCGCCGATTGGCGGCAAAGGAAATCGTACAGACCTCTTCGGCGCGGGTGATGCCGACATAGGCCAGCCGGCGCTCTTCCTCGAGACCTTTGACGCCGCTTTCATCCATGCTGCGCTGGGACGGAAACAACCCGTCTTCCCAACCGGGCAGGAAGACGGCGGGGAATTCGAGCCCCTTGGCGCCGTGCAACGTCATGATCGAAACCTTGGCCCCGGACTCTTCGCTTTCGTTGTCCATGATTAGGCTGACGTGTTCGAGGAACCCTTGCAGGTTTTCGAAGTTTTCCAACGCCTTGACCAGTTCCTTGAGGTTTTCAAGCCGGCCCGGCGCCTCGGGCGTTTTGTCGTTCTGCCAATGCGCGGTGTAGCCGGATTCGTCGAGGATGATCTGAGCCAGTTCGACGTGGGTGACATCCTTTTCGCCCGTCATCCGGCCCCAGCGCGCCAGCCCGTCGAGCAGTTTGGCCAGTTCGTTGCCGCCCTTGCCCTTGATCGCGCCACTTTGCACCGCCAGCCGCGCGCCCTGGACCAGCGGCACGCCGTTTTCGCGCGCCATGCGCTGGATGGTTTGCTGGGCCTTGTCGCCGAGGCCGCGCTTGGGGGTGTTGACGATGCGCTCGAACGCCAGATCGTCTTCGGGGCTGATGACGACGCGAAAATAGGCCATGGCATCGCGGATTTCCATCCGCTCGTAAAAGCGCGGGCCGCCGATCACGCGGTATGGCAGGCCGATGGTCAAAAACCGGTCCTCGAAGGCGCGCATTTGGTGCGAGGCGCGCACCAGAATTGCCATGTCATCCAGCGAAAAGCCCCGCATGCCGCGGGTGCCGCCCTGCATCGCCTCGATCTCTTCGCCGATCCAGCGGGCCTCTTCCTCGCCGTCCCAATGGCCGATCAGGCGGACTTTTTCACCGCTTTCCGCCTCGGTCCAGAGCTCTTTGCCAAGCCGGCCCTTGTTGCCCGCGATCACCGCACCAGCGGCGGCCAGAATATGCGGGGTCGAGCGGTAATTCTGCTCGAGCCGGACAACCTTGGCACCAGGAAAATCCTTTTCGAACCGCAGGATATTGCCCACCTCGGCCCCACGCCAGCCATAGATCGATTGGTCATCGTCACCGACGCAGCAGACGTTTTTATGCCCGCCCGCGAGCAGCCGCAGCCAGAGGTATTGGGCGACGTTGGTATCTTGGTATTCGTCGACAAGGATGTAGCGGAACCAGCGTTGGTATTGCGCAAGAATGTCTTCGTGGGACTGGAAAATCGTCACGCAATGCAGCAGCAGATCGCCGAAATCGCAAGCGTTCAGCTCGCGCAGGCGGGTCTGGTATTGCGCATAGAGTTCGACGCCGCGGTTGTTGTAGGCCCCCGCGTCTGCGGCGGGCACCTTGTCGGGCGTCCAGGCGCGGTTTTTCCAGCCGTCGATGATGTGCGCGAGTTGGCGCGCCGGCCAGCGTTTGTCATCGATATCCGCGGCGCGCAGCAGTTGTTTGAGCAGACGCAACTGGTCGTCGGTGTCGAGAATAGTGAAGTTTGATTTCAGCCCGACAAGCTCGGCATGACGGCGCAGGAGTTTGACGCCGACGGCGTGAAACGTGCCCATCCACGGCATGCCCTCGACCGTCTGGCCCAGCAATTTGCCGACGCGCACTTTCATTTCGCGCGCGGCCTTGTTGGTGAAGGTCACTGCCAAAATCTCATTCGGGCGGGCGCGGCCGGTGTTCAGCAGATGCGCGATCCGTGTGGTCAGCGCCTTGGTCTTGCCGGTGCCCGCCCCCGCTAGCATCAACACGGGGCCATCCAACGCCTCAACCGCTTCGCGCTGGGCCGGGTTCAACCCGTCGAGATAGGGCGTGGGGCGCGCCGCCATGGCGCGCTGGGACAGGGAAGAGGCCGCGTCGAAGGCGTCCATTTCATCAAAACTGCTCATGCGCGCAACACTAGACCCTCTGGCCCGGTCTGAAAAGCCTTGTTCGCTATCTGTTCGCCCCCAGATGCCATCAATTTGCACCGAAAAGGCGCATTGGTCAGGCCCGCCAGAAGTTTACCGTGAGGATCGCATAGACCGCGAGCAATTCGAGCCGTCCGATCAGCATCGCCGCCGACAAAAGCCACTTGGCCGCGTCATTGAGCGAGGCGAAGTTTCCCGAGGGGCCGATGACCGGGCCAAGCCCCGGCCCGATGTTGGCCAGCGCCGTCGCCGCGCCCGAAACCGAGGTGACAAAATCGAGGCCGGTGGCCGAGAGCAGCACCGACAGAACGCCCATCGACACCACGAAAAACATGAAGAACGACATTACCGAGCTGAGGACATCATCGCCAACGGGGCGGCCTTCGAACCTTGTGGTGAAGACGCCGTTGGGCGAGCGGATGCGTTTGAGCTGAACGCGGATTGAGGAAAACAGCAGTTGGTAGCGGAAAATCTTGACGGAACAGGCGGTTGAGCCCGCACAGCCGCCGATCAGACCAATGAAGAAGAACAGCGAAATCATCATCGGGCCCCAGCCCATGTAATCGACCGAGGCATAGCCGGTGCCGGTCAGGATCGAGGTGATGTTGAACAGGGCCTCGCGGAAGGCCTGCTCGGGCGGGAGGGGTTTGGTGGCCATCAGGACGGCGGCGGCAAAGGTGACGAGCACGAAGGCGGTGATGAGAAACACCTGCACCTGGCTGTCGCGAAACAGCGGGCGGGAGGCACCGTTGAGCAGCTGAACGTAGCGCACGAAGGGCAGCGCCGCGAGAATCATGAAGACCGAAGCGACGTATTCGAGCGGCCCGGAGAGGGCGCCGAAGGAGGCGTCGTAGTTGGAAAATCCGCCCGTCGCGATTGTGGTCAGCGCATGGACAGAGCCATCAAACGGGTTCATGCCAAAGGCGATGTAGAGCAAGGCGCAGATCAGCGTCAGGCTGATGTAGATCACCGAAATCTGGCTGGCGATCTGGGTGGCGCGGGGCAGGATTTTCCCCATGGTATCAAAGGATTCGGCGCGGAAAATCTGCATCCCGCCGACGCGCAGTTCGGGCAGGAAGACCATGGCCACAACAATGATACCGATGCCGCCGACCCATTGCAGCAAGCCGCGCCAGAGCAACAGCCCCTTGGGCAGGGTATCAAGGCCCGAAAACACCGTGGAGCCGGTGGTGGTCAGCCCCGACATCGCCTCGAAAAAGGCATCGACAAAGCGGGCCTCGGTGGCGCCGAACACGAAGGGCAGCGCCCCGAACACCGGCAGCGCCAGCCAGACGCCGGTGGTGAGAAGGAAGGTCTGCTGGATCGAGAGACCCTCTTTGACGCCATTGGAGCAGGCCAGCGCAATCAAGCCGCCCGACAGCATGG
This sequence comes from Marinovum sedimenti, assembly GCF_054052205.1. NCBI lineage: Bacteria > Pseudomonadati > Pseudomonadota > Alphaproteobacteria > Rhodobacterales > Roseobacteraceae > Marinovum > Marinovum sedimenti. Next base: position 3,387,691 of record NZ_CM133223.1, on the reverse strand, counting down.
TGATCACGCCGCTTTCGACAAACACCGGCCAATGCCCGCGCCCCTCGGCCACATCGACGAGGAAGGGCAGGAACATCAGGGCGCCGAGCATGGCCACCAACAATCCGATTACGTAGCCCACAGGGCGAATATCAAACATGCGCCGCAGCGTTGGCCCGCGCCGCATATAGTGTCAAGTCAGGTTCATCCCTGTCCAAACAGGTCGTGAAAAACCCGGGCGGGAATGTCACTGCGCTCCATGCCCAAAAGCGCCAATTCAGCGTCCGACAGGGTTTCAAGCCCCGCCACCTCGCCCAGGCGGGCGCGGATATGGGCATCGGCATTCACACCCTGCCCCAGCCCGGCGAAATAAGTATCAAGTCGTTGCCGCCAGCCCGGGTGCGGGAAGCGGAATTCCACGGTAGAGAGTTGCATCTGGAAACCTCGTATCACAGTGATCGTTCGGTTTCCCCCCTTCCGCAGAGCTTATCAGCCCATTTGCAAAGATCTGGTAAAGATTTGAACCCCACCTGTGCCCAGCGGATATTGGCATTTCAGGCCGCGCGAGGGATGTGGCGCAACGGATTGAAGTTACGCGGAATTTCAGGATGTCCACAGGTTTATCCCACGGCAGCCCGGCGCAGAAATGCAACATTCAAGAGCTGGCGTCGCTTAACCTACGTGAAACAAGCTGCTGAAAAACCGCGGGTCGATGCTTGCCGTGTTGAATGTCGGGCCCGAGGTCAGCACCGAAATCGCATCGTGGGAATGCAGGCTTTCCTGATGGCTGGCGGCAACGCGAAAATCCTTGATCCGGGGATCGTTGGCCAAGCGCTCGCAAAACAGCCGGGCCGCGTCTTCGACAAAGATCGGATTGGCGGCGTTCAACTCGGCAAAGGCCTGTTCATCCTCGCGTTTCACCATCACTTGCGTCTCGGTCGGCACGGCGGTGCGGCAATGATCGATCAGATCCTCGAACCACAGGCAATCCGCGCCCACCACCTCGACCGAAATCCGCGCAACAGAGCGCTGGGAGTGCGGCGTGGCGAGTTGACCCCGCTCGCGGCGGGCATGTTCGCTGAGCTCAAGCGAACAGGGGCAGGTTGAGGAGTAGACGTAGTCGAGGTGCAGGATCCGGCGGCGCGCGCCCTCTTGTTCGATCAGCTCGAGGGCGATGTCGTAGTATTGGAAGCCGCTGAGCCCCGACCGCAGGCTGTTCACCCGCGCCGGAAAGGAGAACCGCATCTGAAGGCGGGCATCAAAGCTTTCAAGATCGCTTTTGTAGTCGTCGAGCGCGGCTTCCATCACCTCGAGGCTGAAGGTTTTCTCGGAATGGCGATAGAAGGAGCGCATGATGCGACTCATGTTGATGCCCTTCTTGCCGGCATCAAGGCTCACCGAGCCGGTCACCGAAGTTTCGAGCGTAAGGTCGCCGCCATCGCGGGTGTGATAGCGGATCGGCAGGCGGAAATTGGAAATTCCGACGTGTTGGATGGGCTGATTCGCGCCTCGGATCAGCGAGGCCGGGCCATTTTGCAGGTCGGGAAGGCCGGCTTTGTAGGCCGAATCGACGACAAAATCCGCCGGGTACTGCGCCACCATATCCGGGTACGACAGGGCCGTTTCGCCTGTGGAGGCCACATAGCGCCGCAACAGATCACGCGCGGCCTCGGCCTCTTGCAGGCTGGGCGCGGTGCTTTTGATCTTGGGTTTGGGGACGTTCATCGAGGGCCTCTCTCAGCGCTGGCAGACTTTAATCTAAGCGCTTGTCGCGCAAATTTCCATCGTCTGGAGGTATTTACGCAAAAGAGGCAACGCCGGATCACTTGGACCCGGCGTTTAAATTTCGAAACTGTTGGGTTGGCTCAGTTTGTGCCGGTCGAGCTCGAAGAGCCACCGCCGCCTGTCAGAGCAACAATACCAACAACACCAACCGCACCGCCGAGGATCACCAGCGTGGTGGTTTCACCTTGAGTCGAAACAAAGGGGTCGATTGAGGTGTCGGCTTGCTGCGACACTGCTGGCAGAGCCATGGATGTGACAAATGCTGCGGAAACGATAAATTTTTTCATATTTACACCTATGGATTGTTCCAGACCTTCATGCCAAGGCCAACTCTTAATTACCAGCATTAAATGCTGCAACTGCACATTGCACCCAAGGCGACGCCTTTAATTTGAGCACACCGGCACGTGTTTAAGCGCTTCTACCACATCGTGCAAGAGATCGTTCGGATCTTCGAGCCCGCAGCTGAGCCGGATCAGGCCCGGGGTGATTGCCAGGATCTGCTTTTGCGCGTCTGGCAGGCGTTGGTGGGTGGTGAAGGCCGGCGGGGTGGCGATGGTTTTGGCATCCCCGAGGTTGTTCGAGATGATCGCGACCTTGAGCGCGTTGAGGAAGGCGAATGACGCCTCGCGGCCGCCTTTGATATCAATGCTGAGCACAGTGCCGCCGGCGCCAAGCTGGCTTTGGGCAAGCGCGTGCTGGGGGTGGGATGGCAGGCCGGGATAGATCACCCGGTCCAGCTTGGGATGCCCCTCGAGCGCCTCGGCCAAGGCCTGCGCCGTCGCGGTCTGGGCGCGCACCCGCAGGTCCATCGTTTCAAGACCTTTCAGCAGCACCCATGCGTTGAACGGGCTGAGCGCGCCGCCGGTGTGCTTCATGAAGGCCTCGATCGGGCCACGGATCAGATCGCGGTTGCCAAGGATCACACCGCCCAGAACGCGGCCCTGTCCGTCCATATGCTTGGTCGCGGAATAGGTCACGATATCAGCGCCCTGCGCGATGGCCTTTGAGTAGATCGGGGTGGAGAACACGTTGTCCGAGACCACCAGCGCGCCGACCGCATGGGCGATGGCTGCGACGCCTTCGATATCAACGATTTCCAGCGTTGGGTTGCTCATGGATTCAAAGAAACACAGCTTGGTGTCGGGGCGCACGGCGGCGCGCCAGGCCTCTAGATCGGTGCCGTCAACAAGGGTCACTTCGACCCCGAATTTGGGCAGGATGTTTTCAAGGATGAACAGGCAGGAGCCAAACAGTGCGCGCGCGGCGACGACGTGATCGCCCGCCTTTAGCAGCGCCATCAAAGCGCCCTGCACCGCCGCCATTCCGCTCGCACAGGCGAAGGCATCCTCGGCCCCTTCGAGCATCGCGATTCGGTCTTCGAACATCGCCACGGTCGGGTTGCCATAGCGGGCATAGATGAACTCGTCGGGGCCAGCCTCGAGGAAGCGGGCCTCGGCCTGTTCGGCGGTGTCATAGACAAAGCCCTGGGTCAGAAACAGCGCTTCGCTGACCTCATTATACTGCGACCGGCGGGTGCCGCCGTGCACCAGTTTGGTGCGGTTTTGCCAATTTTTGCTGGTGTCGTCTTGGGTCATATTCTGTCCTTCCAAACCAAAAGCCCCCCGGGCGCGGTCATGCGAACGGGGGGCTTTCGTTCCTGACCTTTTAGCGGAAATGTTTAACGTGGCCCGCAATCCGGTATCAAATCGCCACGCGGTTCTGATAGGGCGTTGCGCCCGAACGGTCAAGTCCGTCACGGTGCTTTAACCGGCGCTTCATCTGCACGTCATAGGGTGTCTTTATCGACTGGCTACATACTGTAGTGGAGATTTTGATGGCGCTTTTGAGGATCAATGCCGAAGACGGCCGGCCCGTGCTGCACCCCGGTGTGACGGAGACGGATCTTGATGCCAGTCTCGCGGCTGCGTTGGCCCTGCCCGGGCCGGTCACCATTATGGTGCATGGGTTCCGATACGCGCCGGGGCATAAGCGCCACTGCCCGCATAAGCGGCTGTTTGCCATGCGCCCGACCCTGTCATCGCGGGTGATTTCCTGGCCGCATCATCTGGGCTTTGGCCATGATGCGCCGCCCCCCGGTGTGGGCGTGGCGTTTGGCTGGAATGCGCGCGGCAGTCTGCGGGCCGCGTATGATGAGGGCGCGCGCGCCGGGCGGGCCTTGGGGGATGTGATCCGCAAGTTGCGCCAGTTGGACCCGGCGCGCCCGGTGCATGTGCTGGCGCATTCGCTGGGGGCGCGGGTGGCGCTGGCGGCTTTGGCGCATCTGGAGCCCGGCGATATATCCTGTCTGATCCTGATGGCCGGGGCGGAGTACCGGTCATGTGCGGTGGCAGCACTGGCCACGCCTGCCGGTCGGGAAACCGAGGTAGTGCATGTCACCAGCGGCGAGAATGATCTGTATGACAGTCTGCTCGAATGGCTCGCGCCCTGCCCCGGCGACCGGGCGCTTGGGGCGCATTCAGCCCCGGCGAACCTGCGCAGTCTGCTGCTTGATGACAGCGATACGCTGGCGGCCTTGGCCCGTCTGGGCCACACTGTCGCGCCGCCGCAGTTCAGGATTTGCCACTGGTCGACCTATATGCGCCCCGGCATTTTCGGGTTTTACCGCGCGCTGTTGTCGGGGGCGCTGTCGCCTGCCCGGCTTGATCTCGCGCTACCTTGCCGGGAACCGGGGCGGTGGAGCCGACTTGTACCGGGGCGCATTTCGATCCCCGGCTTCGCATTGGCGGGCAAGGGACCGGCAAAGGCGGCGGGCTGAGGTTATTCGGCCTCGGGTTCCTCGATCATGTATTTCTGGAGGGCTGCGAACTGCACCCAGATGAACACGAACAGCAGGATCGGAAAGCCGAACGTCTCGATCTTGACCCAGAGATCGGTGCTCATGGTGCGCCAGATCACCTCGTTCAGCACCGCCAGGGCGACGAAGCCAAGGCAGAGCCTGCGCGTCAGGATCATCCAGCCTTCGTGCTGCATCGGGACCGCGTCGGAGAGCACATAGGCGAGGTAGGATTTGCCGCGCAACAGCCCGATGGCAAGGAGGAAAGCGAAGAAGCCGTAGACCAGCGTTGTCTTCATCTTGAAGAAGCGTTCGTCATTGAACCACGCGGTGAGCGCGCCGAAAAAGATCACCATGACGGCGGTGAACACCTGCATCCGGCTCAATTCGCGGGTCAGCGCCCAGAGGATCGCCATCGACACCAGCATGATCGGCACAAAGGCAATGGTGGCGACGATGAACCCGGAATATTCGGTGCCGGCGATGGTGAACACGTCGTCCTTGAGCCAGAGGTAAAGGCCGAAGAACGCCAGCGGCGGCCCCAGTTCCAGCGCCTGTTTCAGCACCGGGTTGATCTCTCGTTTTTCAGCCATATTCATTCCTGTCATCCACCCAACTCAACTATTACCGCACCCGCTGCAATCAATGTCATCAGCGCAATTCTTCGTGGTCCGACTGTTTCTTTCAACACCAGCCAGCCGATCAATGCCGCGAACACCGTCGATGTTTCGCGCAAAACCGCTGCTTCGCCAACCTTGCCGAGCCGCGTGGCCAGCATGATTGAGCCGAAGCTGGCGAAGGCGATCAATCCGCCGATCCAGCCGCGGGTGATCAGCGGGCCGATGGGCGGAGTCTCGGCCATCTTGCGCCAACGCCGCGCCGCCAGGACCGGCATCACCAGCCCGTCGATCATGAAAAACCACGCGAGAAAGGTGAAGGGATCGGCGGTGGCGCGGATGCCGTAAGCATCATAGGTGGTGTAGAGCGCGACGAAAAACCCGGTGAAGACCGCGAGGGCGAGGGCCGCATTCAGCGTGTCACGCTCGGCGGTCAGGAAGATCAGGTTATAGATCGCGAGGCCGAAAATCCCGGCCAGCAGCACGCCGACGCCCATCCATTGGGTGGCGGTGAAGGTCTCGCCAAAGATCAGGTAGGCCCCGATCACCGCAAAAAGCGGCCCGGTGCCGCGCACCACGGGGTAGACCACGGTATAGGCGCCCTTGGTGTAAGCCATTGCCTGCAATAGCTTATAGGCGGTGTGAATCACGAAAGCGCCGACAAAGATCAGCCACATATGCGGCTCGGGCCAAGGCACGACAAACAGCGCGAAGGGCGCGGCCATCAGCCCGTAAGAGGCGTCGATCGCCCCGCGACTGAGCCAAGGATCGTGCCGGCCTTTTTGCATCGCGCCAAAGATGGCGTGCAGAATCGCCGCCGAGATCGCGAGGATCAGGGCGAGCTGTTGTCCGGCCTCGGTGCCCTCAAGTGAGATCAGCCAAGCGCTCATCACAGGCTCCTTTCAGGCAAGGAACCATCGCCGAGGCGCGGCGTTGATCCCAGCGTAGCTGACATTGGCAGAGAGGACGCAGACCCGGCATGTGGCAGGATTTTATCGTCGAATTTCAGAATAATTTCGCTGTTGTGCCCTTGGGCGCGGCCTTTGCGCGGTTGGTGGCGGCCCTCGCGCTTGGCGCGGTGATCGGGGCCGAGCGGGAATGGCGGCGCAAACCGGCCGGGCTGCGCACGCATATCCTTGTCAGCGTCGCCGCCTGCCTGTTTGTAATCCTCGGGCTCGAGATCAGCCAGCTGGATTTTGGCCAATCCGATCAACAACGCCATGACCCGCTGCGGATGATCGAAGCGGTCACGGCGGGGGTGGCCTTTCTCGCGGCTGGCTTGATTTTCACCGCGAAAGGCGAGGTCAAGAACGTCACCACCGGGGCCTCGCTCTGGCTGGCCGGGGCGGTTGGGCTTGGCTGTGGCGCGGGGCAGATGGTTCTGTCGGCCTTGGCCACGGTGCTGGTTGTCACGGTGATTTTCCTGTTGCGCCAGGTCGAGCGCTGGGCCGGCACGCATTAGGCGCGCGGGCCTGTGGTATGGGATCATCTGTCGAGCCCGGTCAGCGCGGCGGCGAAATCTTCGGGGTCAAACGGCGAGAGATCGTCGATCGTTTCGCCCACACCGATGGCATGGATCGGCAGGCCAAACTTGTCGGCCAGCGCCACCAGCACGCCGCCCTTGGCGGTGCCGTCAAGCTTGGTCATCACCAGCCCGGTGACATCGGCCAGCTCTTGGAACGTCTTGACCTGAGACAGCGCGTTTTGCCCGGTGGTGGCGTCGAGCACCAAGAGGGTGTTGTGCGGCGCATCGGGGTCTTTTTTGCGGATCACGCGGACGATCTTAGACAGTTCCTCCATCAGATCCTTGCGGTTTTGCAAGCGGCCCGCCGTGTCGATCAACAGCAGGTCGGCACCGTCGCGGGCGGCCTTTTCCATCGCATCATAGGCAAGGCTGGCGGGGTCGGACCCTTCGGGCGCGGTCAGCACCGGCACGCCGGCGCGGTCGCCCCAGACTTGCAATTGTTCGACCGCAGCGGCGCGAAAGGTATCGCCGGCGGCAATCACCACCGATTTGCCCGCAGCGCGGAACTGGCTGGCGAGTTTGCCGATGGTCGTGGTCTTGCCCGAACCATTGACGCCCACCACCAGCACCACTTGCGGTTTCTTGGCATAGAGCGGCAGCGGCTTGGCCACTGGTTCCATCACGCGAGTGATTTCCTGCGCCAGGAGTGTCTTGATTTCATTCACAGAAAGTTTGCGGCCATAGCGCCCTTCGGCCATGTTGGCGGTGACGCGCAGGGCGGTATCGACGCCCATATCCGAGGCGATCAGCAGATCTTCGAGCTGTTCGAGCATGTCGTCATCGAGCGTGCGGCGCAGCACCTCTTGCTGTGCGCCGCGCCCGAGCAGACGCCCCATCAGACCGGGTTTGCGCTGCGGCACCTCGGCGGGGGCTTGCGGTGCGGGCACCTCGACCGGCACCACAGGCAACGGCATTTCGACCGGGCTTTGCGCCGGGCCTGGCACCTCTACGGGCGCATCCGAGGGCGGCACTTCGGTGGGCGCCGGAGTTGGCGCGGGTGTCGGCGTTGGCGTGGGGGCCGGAGTGGGAACGGGCGTGGGATCTGGCGTCGGCACGGTGTCCGGCGCAGGCTCCGGAACGACCTCAGGCTCCGGCGCGGGCACATTGTCCGGCACACGCTCGGGCGTTACATCCGGTTGCGATGGCACCTCCGGCGCGGGTGCGGGATCCGGTGTGATCTCTGGCGTAACGTCCGGATCAGCGGCCGAAAGTTCGCCACCATCCTCGACAATCGCCTCCAGCCCCTCGTCCAGTTTCGACGAGGACTTGAACAGCTTGTCCTTGAGCTTCCCGAAAAACGACATGGGCGCGGTCTCCTTTGTCCCTGACCTATAACTTTGTCGTCAGCAGGAAAAGGTCTGGTTGACTTGAATCATCACCCGACCAAATTAACCCCATGCGGCCTGCACTTATGATTGCCCTCGCACTCTTGTTTCTGCCTCTGCCCGCACGCGCGGCAGAGCCCGCCAGCGCGGCCTGCACCGAGATCGCCGCCGCGGCTCAAGACACTGCCCTTGCGCCCGCGTTCCTCGCTCGCGTGCTTTGGGACGCGGGCCCCGAAACACCCGCCGACACCATCCGCGCCACCGCCACAACGCTCGCGACCCTGATCCAGCGCCACGGCAACCCCGGACTTGCAGCCTTGGCGTTCAAAGGCGGCGCGGCGCAGGCCGAGACCTTTCTGCGCGGCAAAGGCGTGCCGCCTGCCACCGTCGATTTCGTGATCCTCACCACAGGACAGATGCCCGAAGTCTGGCGCGATACTCCGCCCGCAAGCCCCGAGTTCCGCCTGTCGCCCGACGGCGATTTCGCAAGCGCCTGCGTCGAGCTGATCAAAGGCCGCTGGGGCGAACCCTTGCCCGAGCTGGCCCCCTTGCCCGAACCCGAAATCATTGACCTGGCCCTATTTGACCCCGCAAACCGCAGCCTGAGACCCAAGATCAGGCCCAAGCCGACACTGGCGAAATGGGGCGCGCAATTGGCGTTTGGCGACAGCCAAGACCGGGCTCGCGCCAATTTCACCCGCGCCACCAGCGCCTGCCGTGCCTCTGTCGGGGACACGCCCGACATCATATTTGTCGAAAACCGCGTGCGCGGGCGCGACGGCTACTGGATGGCCCGCGTCAGCCGAATGGACCGTGACGACGCCGATGACATTTGCACCAAGGCTCGCGCAAGGGGCTGCTCCTGCGCGGTTTACAAGAACTACTGACGCTGCGAAGCGCCGGTCCAAGTTCTTCTGTTTAAAAATACCTCAGGGTGAATTGGCCGCAGGCCAAGAGGGGCAGCGCCCCTCCCTTTGACCCGATAAGCCCTTACACTTCCTCCGGAAAATGCTTGATCACCATGCGAATTGGGTTTGGTGCCGCCTGCCCCAGACCGCAAATCGAGGCATCGCCCATCGCTTGACAGACCTCCTCCAACAGCCCCTGATCCCAACGGTCCGCCTGCATCAGCTTGACCGCCTTCTCGCAACCCACCCGGCAGGGCGTGCATTGGCCACAGCTTTCATCCTCGAAAAACCGCAGCATATTCAACGCAGCCCCGCGCGCGCTATCCTGATCCGACAACACGACAACCGCCGCCGATCCAATAAAGCTGCCATGCGGTTGCAGCGTGTCAAAATCGAGCGGGATATCGTCCATCGTGGCAGGAAGAAGCCCCGAAGATGGGCCGCCGGGCTGATAGGCTTTGAAGGTGTGGCCGTCGATCATGCCACCCGCCGCGTCGATCACATCGCGGATCGTTGACCCGGCCGGGAGCACATGCACGCCCGGGGCAGTCACCCGTCCGGACACGGAGAAAGAGCGCAGCCCCCTGCGGCCGTTCTTTTCCACTGACGACAGGATCTCGGGCCCTTCGCGGCAAATCCGCGTGATCCAGTGCAGCGTCTCGACATTGTGCACCAGCGTTGGCCGGCCAAACACGCCAACCTGCGCCACAAACGGCGGGCGGTGGCGCGGAATGCCGCGCTTGCCTTCAATGCTTTCGATCATCGCGCTTTCTTCGCCGCAGATATAGGCCCCGGCCCCGCGCCGCAGATCGATATAGCCTTTATCCACAATGCCTGCGTCTTCCAGCGCCTTGATTTCCCGACGTAAAATTGAAATCACCGCCGGATATTCGTCGCGCATGTAGATAAAACAGGTCTCGGCCTCCACGGCCCAGGCCGCGATCAGCATTCCTTCAAGGAAAACATGCGGTTCGCGTTCGAGGTAAAACCGGTCTTTGAATGTACCCGGCTCGCCCTCATCGCCGTTCACGGCAAGGTATCGGGGCCCCGGATTGGCCCGCACAAAGCCCCATTTTTTGCCCGAAGGAAAGCCAGCCCCGCCAAGCCCGCGCAAACCGGCGGACAAGACTTTCTCGTGCACCGTCTCCCAGTTTCCGGAGGTGCGTACCTCGTTAAGGAATCTGTATCCACCACCTGCTCTATAGGCGTCAAAGCCTTGATATTTGGGGATTTCGGCGTGTGTATCACCCGCGGTGATCGCGGCGTCGACCTTGGCGATATCCGCGTGATCGATATGTTTGTGGCCCAGTTCCAGCACCGGCGCGGTGTCGCAGCGGCCCATGCAGGGCGCGCGCAAAACGCGGACCTCATCGGGGTTCATCCCGTCCTGCAAGGCGGCCAGCAATTGCTCGGCTCCGGCCAATTCGCAGGACAAGGAATCGCAGACCCGGATGGTCAGTGCCGGCGGCGGGGTCTCGTCTTCTCGGATCGGATCGAAGTGGGCGTAAAATGTCGCCACCTCCCAGATTTCCGCCATCGGCAGGCGCATTTCTTCGGCCAATGCGCGCAAATGCGCCGACGACAGGTGGCCGTATCTGTCCTGAACCAGGTGAAGGAATTCGATCAGAAGATCGCGGCGGCGCGGCCTGTCGCCCAACAGTGCCTGCACATCGACCAGCGCGGCGTCGTCATATTGCCGGCCTTTCGGAGTGCGTCGGCCCTTGCCTTTGCCGGATTTCCAAACACCTTTGCGTTCGTCGAGTGCCATGTCAGTTTCCTTCCCATCTGGCGCGACATTAGAAAGGCCGGGGCCTTCGTGCGAGGCCAAATGCGACGTGTGGCGCGCTGTTCGCGTTCGCCATCGCCTCAAACTTTCCATTATTTGTCCTATCGGAAACCAAATCTTCATGTAATGGCATTAGCCACATCAAGGAGCCGCGCGTGACCCGCTTTGCTATCGCCACCCTGACCCCGGTTGGCCTGCTGATTTTAGCGGGGCTTTTGGGCGGCGTTTGGGTCTGGCTGGCGCTGGGCTATGTCACGCTGTTGGTCTTTGCGCTCGACCATCTGCGTGCGCTGGCCGCGCCGGGTGATCCGGGGGCGGAGTTTCCTGCGGGGACAGGGCTTTCGGTTGCGCTGGCGCTGATGCATTTCCCGCTGCTGGCGCTGGCGGTCTGGCTGGTTTCGGGCGCGGGGGATGCGACATGGCCTGAACGGTTGGCGGGTTTTTTCGGGTTTTCGCTGTTCTTTGGCCAGGTCAGCAATTCCAACGCCCACGAGCTGATCCATCGGGGCGACAGGCGGCTGCGGCGGTTGGGCGTCACGGTCTATGCCTCGGTGCTGTATGGCCACCACGCCTCGGCGCATCCGTTGGTGCATCATGTGCATGTCGGCACGGTGAAAGACCCCAATTCGCCGCGCGGGCGCGAGAGTCTGTACCGTTATCTCTGGCGGGTGTTTCGCGGCGAATATCGGGCTGGAAAGGCGGCGGAAACCGATCGTCGTGCCCGCGTTGGTGCCCGATCCGGCAAACGCGGGCTGCATCCCTATACGCTTTATGCGTTGATCAGTTTTGTCGTGCTGCTTGCGGCATTATGGATCGGCGGGCTTGCCGGGGCTGGTGCGCTTGTGGCCATCGCGGTTTATACCCAATCGCAGCTGATGGTGTCGGATTACGTTCAGCATTATGGCCTGCCGCGCCGGCTTGACGCCAACGACAGACCCGAACCCTGCGGCCCGCAGCACAGCTGGAATGCGCCGCATTGGTATTCCTCGGCTCTGATGCTGAATGCGCCGCGCCATTCCGACCATCACGTTCGGCCAGGCGTGACCTATCCCGGGCTGGTGCTGGACGATGCCATGCCCACCCTGCCCCATTCGCTTCCTGTTATGGCGTTGATCGCTTTGTGGCCAGCGCAGTGGCGGCGGATCATGGACCCGTTGGCCGACCGCTGGCAAAGCCGCGAAGTTGCGGAATTGTGACTTGCCCCGGTGCCGGCGCTTCTGTCAAAGTCGGGCCATGTTGAAAAAATCCCTGTTTGCAATGGTCACCCTGACCCTGACGGCTCCGGCTGCATTTGCGCAGATGTCCGCCTCGGAATTCGAGGCCTATACCACGGGCAAGACACTCTATTTCGGCTCGAACGGGCGGGAGTATGGGGTTGAGGAATATATGGAAAACCGGCGGGTGCGTTGGTCTTTTCTGGATGGCCGCTGCCGCGATGGGGAGTGGTACGAAGACACGCGCGGGATGATCTGCTTTGTGTACGAAGACACCCCTGATCCGCAATGCTGGACCTTTCAGCGCAGTTCGCGCGGCGGGCTGGTGGCTCGGTTTGAAAATGATCCCGAGGGCACGGAGCTTTACGAAGCCAATCAGGATGAGCAGCCGATGATGTGCTTGGGGCCGGAAGTCGGCGTTTGACGTCGGCGCGTCGAAAATTCCAACGATAACCGTGAGTTAGGGCTGACCGAGAGAGCATTGCCTTTGGGCATGCGGCTTTGGCGGAATTAACGCTGTATTAACCGCAGCTTGCCATACTTCGATAAGGTACACATCTTTTCTTGGAGGATTTGAGAATCAAGACACCTCATCGATGGCGCGCGCGATTAGTGGCAGGCAATCGGGGGAGGAAAAACTGTGATCAGCCCCTTTGCGCAGGGTCAGCGTGATATCGGGGCTCTCGGCATGGTCGAGCAAACGCAGCGCGGTTTCGCGACTGACGGCGGTGTCGTTGGTGCCTTGCAGGCAGCGCACGGGAAACGGCAGCGTCAGAGGACTGCGCAGGACAAGTTGGTTGCGGCCGTCTTCGATCAGTCGGCGGGTGATGCGATAAGGCGCGCCATACTCGGACGGGGCATCGAAGTAGCCCTGCTCCATCACTTGTGCGCGCTGCGCCTCGGAGAACGCGGCCCAATAGCCATCTTCGGTGAAATCCGGGGCTGCAGCAATGGTAACGAGGCCGGCAATCGTGTCGAGCCGTTTAGAGAGAAGGAGCGAAATCCAACCGCCCATGGACGAACCGACCAGCACCAGCGGACCTTCACAGGTGGCGCGGATCACGGCCTCGGCGTCTTCGGCCCAGTCTCCGATTGCGCCGTCTTCGAATTCACCAGAGCTTTTGCCGTGGCCGGAGTAATCAAACCGCAGAAAGGCGCGACCTTGGCTGGCGCACCAATTTTCGAGCCATACAGCTTTGGTGCCAGCCATATCGGACTTGAACCCGCCGAGGAAAATCACGGTGGATCCGCGGCCTTCGGCTTTGTGATAGGCGATGCGGCGGCCTGATGCGGTGTCGTGAAAGCTGTGCCCGGTCATGACGTTCCCTAACGTTTTGCGGGACTATGCAAAGCGAGGGCGCGCCGCGCAATGGCATGCGCGGATATTTGCGGGGTGAATGACGCGAAGGGGCGGGATCAGTCGGCTTCAACCTCGTTCAAGCCGCACGCCGCGATACTGGCCGCGATGCACAGAACAGCAAAACCGGCGAGTGCGGCGGTGGGCGCGATCATTGCCGCCAATCCGCCGAGAACGCCGGTCAGCAAGAGCAATGTGCCGATCGCGGTATTGGCCAAGGCAGCATAGGTGGCGCGTTTGTCTGCGGGTGACATGTCGACGAGATAGGTGGACCGGCCTTGGCGCACGCCGTGATATGCCAGCATCAGGACGAACAAACACAGCGGGATGGCCCATGTGGTTTGCGCCAGCCCAAACAGCGCAGCAGCCACGGCGGCCAGAATGGCAGCAGCCCCGATTGCACCGGTCAGGATCAGAACCCGCCGGCTGGATCGATCCGCCATACGGCCCCAGATATACGAACTGAGAAAGGACGCGGCAGCAGAGACAAGAACCAAGATACCGAGACGGTCGAGCGCGAGACCGCCAGATTGACCAGCCAGGAGAACGAGGTAAGGCGGGGCCAGCGCAGTGGGCACCAACAAGCCACGCACGAGGATAAAGCGCCTGAGCTGGCTGTCATGCCAAAGCGGCGAAAAATCGGGGCGGATTTGCTCTGCCGTTTCGCTTGGGCTTTCGTTGAGCTGCATCATCATCGCGCCGGCGCTGACCCAGAGCATGGCCGCGAGTGCTATGGCGGCAACCACGGCCGTTTGGTCGCGCAGGATGCCGGCAAGAAGCAGGAGGCCAAGCAGGATAACACCGGCGGAAGACAGGCTGCCGGCGGCCCCCGTGACGCTGCCGCGCCGGGATTTGGCGACCGTTTTGCCGAGGATGTCCTTGAAGCTGACCGAACAGGCCGCGCGCGAGACCGCCAAACCAGCCAGCGCGCCGCAGATGGCCAGACCGGCCGCCCATCCGGTAAGTGTAAGAGCGGCAAGCACGATCAACGTGGCGAAAGCGCCCTGGCCCAGCGCCCCGGCAACCCAAAAATGCTTCCGGTGGCGGAGGCGGCGCAGCCACCCGGAGAGCAGCAGTTGCGGCAGGAGTGCACCGGCCTCGCGGATCGGAACCAACAGCCCCACCAACACCGCGGGCGCGCCAAGCGAAGTGGCCAGCCATGACAGGATGAGCTTGGGATCGATCAACCCGTCGGCGAGCTTGCTGGCTGTAAGCGCGAGGATGTGGCGGAGACCATTGCGCGCCTCGGTTACGTCCGTTCGACCGCCTGCAATCCGATGAAATATATGCTCTGTCACGGTCGGTTTCCTTGGCGGCTTTACTTTATAGTAAGGTTTTAGGGCGAAGATGGAGTGGATCAAATCGCGGCAGAGGCTGGACTGTTGGCGGATCGGGATTACTCCATTTGCGGATCGGGGGCGCAGGCCGATCTGTCGACAGATCGGGACTGATCCATTGATGGATCAGGCTGCGGGCTTGACATGACGGGAGGGGCAGGCCAAATCGGGCGCACCACATACCCGCAACCGGGCGTTTTGTAGGCGCCAAACCGACGAGGAGGCCAAAATGGCTCAAATCTCCCTTACTTTTCCCGACGGCAATGCACGCAGCTTTGAGGCTGGCGTGACCCCTGCGGATGTGGCTGCTGACATTTCTAAATCCCTCGCCAAAAAGGCGATCTCGGCCACCATTGATGGCCAGCACTGGGATATGCAGTGGCCCATTCCAAGCGACGCGCAGATCGCGATCAACACGATGAAGGACGACGCCCCGGCGCTGGAACTGATCCGGCATGACCTGGCGCATATCATGGCACGCGCGGTTCAGGCGCTTTGGCCGGACGTGAAAGTGACCATCGGCCCGGTGATCGATAACGGATGGTACTATGATTTCGACCGCGCCGAGCCTTTCACGCCGGAAGACCTTGGCGAGATCGAAAAGAAGATGCGCGAGATCATCAACAAGCGTGATCCGGTCCGCACCGAAGTGTGGGACCGTCCGCGCGCGATCAAGCATTATGAGGACAACGGCGAGCCTTATAAGGTCGAGCTGATCGATTCCATTCCGGGCGATGAGCCGCTGCGGATGTATTGGCACGGCGAGTGGCAAGATCTGTGCCGCGGCCCGCATTTGCAGCACACCGGGCAAGTGCCCGCCGACGGCTTTAAACTGATGAGCGTGGCCGGGGCCTATTGGCGCGGCGACAGCAAGCGGCAGATGTTGCAGCGAATCTATGGCGTTGGCTTCCAGAACAAGGAAGGTCTGCGCAAATATCTCAACTTCCTCGAAGAGGCCGAGAAGCGCGATCATCGCAAACTGGGCCGCGAAATGAACCTGTTTCACATGCAGGAAGAAGCGCCGGGTCAGGTTTTTTGGCACCCGGACGGCTGGACCATCTACACCCAGCTTCAGGATTATATGCGCCGCAAACAGCGCGCGGGCGGGTATAAAGAGATCAACACGCCGCAAGTTGTCGACCGCAAATTGTGGGAAGCTTCTGGCCACTGGGACAAATACCAGCATCACATGTTTGTGGTCGAAGTCGACGAAAGCCGCGACGGCGAGAACGACGATGCGGCGGTGAAAAACAAGGCGCAGACCCGGATCAATGCGCTTAAACCGATGAACTGCCCCTGCCATGTGCAGGTGTTCAATCAGGGTCTCAAATCCTACCGCGATCTGCCGCTGCGGCTGGCTGAGTTCGGATCTTGTGCGCGGTTTGAACCCTCGGGCGCGCTGCACGGCATCATGCGGGTGCGTGGGTTTACCCAAGACGATGCGCATATTTTCTGCACCGAGGATCAGATCCAGCAGGAATGTGCAAAATTCATCGACTTCCTCGCCAATGTCTATTCCGAGCTGGGCTTTCCCGAGTTTGAAATCCGCTTTGCCACCCGTCCCGAAAAGCGGGTTGGCACCGATGAAAGCTGGGATTACGTCGAGGGCGCGCTGGAAAGCGCGATCAAGGCGGTGGGCCGCGACTATACGCTCGAGCCCGGCGATGGCGCGTTTTATGGACCCAAGCTTGATTTCTATCTGACCGACGCGATTGGCCGCGTCTGGCAATGCGGCACGTTCCAGGTTGATCCCAACCTGCCCGAACGGCTGGGGGCGAGCTATATTGCGGCGGATGGCGACAAGCATAAGCCGTATATGCTGCACCGCGCCTGCCTTGGATCGTTCGAGCGGTTCATCGGGATTTTGATCGAGAACTGGGAAGGCAAGCTGCCGTTCTGGATCGCGCCGCGTCAGGTTGTTGTGGCGTCGATCATTTCGGATGCGGATGACTATGTGACCGAAGTTGTGGCTGCGTTGCAGGCCAAAGGTGTGCGCGCCGAGGCCGATATTCGCAACGAAAAAATCAACTACAAAGTGCGCGAACATTCCTTGGGCAAGGTGCCGGTGATCTTGGCTGTCGGCGCTCGCGAGGTTGAGGAACGGACCGTCACCGTGCGGCGGCTGGGCCAGAAGCAGACCTCTGTAACATCGCTGGAAGAGATCGTGAGCGAGTTGGCCAATTCGGCCACGCCGCCCGATCAATTGTAACATTCCAGCGTAGGAACCTTGGGGGGTGTCACATTCGCTGTGGCACCCCCTTTTGATTCCAAACGATTTTCTCTTTTTTTTTGCAGGTGCAGCATCACGCGCGTCTGACCCGTGATTACGCATCCGTGACCCACGGCCCTGTGAAGTGATCCGAACCCTGTCAGAGGTTTAACCTTGGGACAGCCGCCGCAGGGGTGGCACTGGAACCAAATGCTTGGAACCAATGACCAAAAGGGATGAACCAATGTCGAAAATCATGAAAACAGTCGCCGTCGCAGGCGCCGTTGCAGCCGCTCTCGCAGCCCACACATCGACCGCCACCGCACAAGACGCGGAAAAGGAAAAATGCTTTGGTGTCTCGATGGCAGGCGCGAATGATTGCGCCGCCGGCCCCGGCACCACCTGCGCGGGCACCTCGAAAGTAGACTACCAGGGCAACGCCTGGTCGCTGGTTGATGCCGGCACCTGCGCCGAAATCGAGCTGCCGGAGATGGCGGATGGCACCGCGCGCATGGGCTCGCTGGAAGCGCTTGAGCGCGACGTTCCCATGGGCTGAACGCAGCCATCGGATGGGCAAATCGCCCGCTAATCTATGTTCGGGGTGGGCAGCTTTGCCCACCCTATGCCGCAAGGGGAACCGCCGATGCCGGATGCCAGCCGACGTTTCAATGCTCTGCCCGCGGCCCCCGGTGTGGGCTACAAACCGCAGCATTATGCCGAGATCCTCGCCAATGCCGCGCCGGTGGAATGGCTGGAAATTCACGCCGAAAATTACATGGGTGACGGTGGTCGCCCGCTGGCGCAACTGCGCGCCCTGTCAGAGAGATTTGCGATTTCGGTGCACGGTGTGGGCCTGTCGATCGGCGGGGAAACACCGCTTGATCCAGAGCACCTCGACCGGCTGAGGCACCTGTGCGACTGGCTGCAACCGGCGAGCTTTTCGGAACACCTGGCGTGGTCGACGCACGACAGTCATTTTCTTAACGACTTGCTGCCCCTGCCCTATACCGACGCCACGCTAGAACGGGTGTGCGAGCATGTCGGGCAGGTGCAAGACGCGCTTGGCCGCCAGATGCTGTTGGAAAACCCGTCGTCCTATTTGGCTTTTGAAGCAAGCACTTGGGACGAGCCGGCATTCCTCGAAGAGGTGGCGCGGCGGACCGGCTGTGGGCTGCTGCTTGATGTGAACAACGTTTTTGTGTCCGCCACCAATCTGGGATTTTCGCCACAGGCTTATATCGATGCCTTTGCCTTGGCACGTGTCGGCGAGATCCATCTTGGCGGCCATGATGAGGATGAAGACGACCATGGCGCACCGCTGTTGATCGACAGTCACGGGCGCGAGGTGGCCGACCCGGTCTGGGCGCTGCTTGGGTACACGCTGGAACGGTCCGGGGCGCGGCCGCTGCTGATTGAATGGGACAATGACGTGCCCGACTGGCCAGAGTTGCGTGCCGAGAGCCTGCGCGCCGCCGAAGCTTTGGCGCGGGCGACTGTCGGAGCGGTGGCATGACCGGTCAGGCCGAGTTTCGCAGTGCGCTGTTGGATGGCTCTGCCGCGCGGCCCGGGGGGCTTGTCGATGGGATGGGGCGGCCTGCGGGGCGGCGTTTTGACGTTTATCGTAACAATATCGCAACCTCTTTGGGCGACGCTTTGGCAACCGGATTTCCGGCTGTGGCGAAACTGCTTGGAGAGGAAAATTTTCGCGGCGTTGCTGGGGTATTCCTGCGCGCAGAGCCGCCCGAGACGGCGCGGATGACGCTTTACGGCGCGCGCTTTGCTGCGTTTCTTGACGGGTTCGCGCCGCTTGCGAAATACCCCTATCTTGGGGATGTGGCGCGGTTGGAATATGGCCTGCGCGAAAGCTATCACGCGGCGGATGCGGTGGCGCTGGACCCGCAGGCGCTGGCGATTGACCCCGAGGCGCTGTTGGCCGCGCGGTTGCGGCTGGCCCCGTCGGTGCGGCTGCTGCGCTCGCGCTATCCTATGGTGTCGATTTGGGCCTACAATATGGTGAGCGGCAGCCCGAAACCTTTGGGTGTCGCTGAGGATGCCATTGTGCTGCGGGCGGAGTTTGACCCTGTGCCCCATGCCCTGCCCCCCGGCGGGGCCGTTTTCGTGGCGGGTGTGATGCAGGGTATGTCGCTGGGGGAGGCTTATGAGGCGGCTCTTGCGCGGGCCCCCGGCTTTGACCTGTCTGCCGTTCTGGCCCTGCTGTTGTCGGGCAACGCTTTGATAAACCTAATGAAAGACTGAATGATGACTGCTCTGGTAAACCTGCACGACATGATTTTCGATGCCGTGGAACGCGGATTGAGCGGGCTGTTGCCGCTGCTTGCGCGGTTCATCTTTGCGGCGGTGCTTTTGGTGTATTTCTGGAATTCCGGGCTGACCAAGCTGGGCGACGGGCTGTTTGGTTTTCTGAACCCGTCGACGGGGGCCTATGCGCAGATTTTCCCAAAGCAATTCGAAGCGGTGACCTACAACGTGAGCCAATTGAGCGTGTTTCATTGGCTGGTGGTGGTGGCGGGCACTTGGGCGGAGTTCATCCTGCCGCTGCTGATCGTGATCGGGCTGGCGACGCGGCTGGCCGCTTTGGGCATGATCGGGTTCATCGCGGTGCAGAGCCTGACCGATCTATACGGGCACGGCGGTATCGCGCATCCCGAAACGCTTGGCGCGTGGTTCGACCGGGTGCCCGATGCGGTGATATTGGACCAGCGGCTGTTTTGGGTATTTGTGCTGGTGGTCTTGGTGATCAAAGGCGCGGGCGCGCTGTCGCTTGACCGGGTTTTGCGGCGGGCCGTTATGGGGGCGTGACCAGCGGGCGGATCAGCCGAAGATACGGTCGCCCTGCTCGTTGATCATCTGTTTGGCCTTGTTGATCGACGCGTCCAGGGCTTCGTCGGCCGAGCTGATCACGTCAGCGCGGATCATGGTGTGGGATTTTAGCGTGCCGTCGATGTCTTTT
Source organism: Marinovum sedimenti (assembly GCF_054052205.1). Classification (NCBI taxonomy): domain Bacteria; kingdom Pseudomonadati; phylum Pseudomonadota; class Alphaproteobacteria; order Rhodobacterales; family Roseobacteraceae; genus Marinovum; species Marinovum sedimenti. Next base: position 3,367,881 of record NZ_CM133223.1, on the reverse strand, counting down.
TCAATCCGCGCGCCGATGCGATAGCCGCCAGACGCCTTGGCAGGATCGGCATAGATCAGAAAACCATTGTGCTCGACAGGTTCGGGACCGGTGGGCGTAGAACCGCCTTTGTCGCCGCCGCCGAAGAGTCGTTTGAGAAGTGACATCTGGTTCGCCTTTCTGTGCCGTGCCGTTGCGATGATATTGAGATTAATCGGCCTTAATCACCAGCGCAAATTGCGTTGACCGGTCGTGCCGTAGCGGGTTGCGCGGCTGGTAAATCGTTGATGTGCAACGACGAAAGGCCGCCCCGGTGAGAGCGGCCTTTTAACTGGTAAAATCTTACTCACTCAGTAATCAAAAATTAGGACAGTGTTAGGCTCAGGACCCATTGATCTGCTTGAGGCTACGTCGGCAGCGTGATTCAAGCTCCCAAACTGACGGGGGTGATGATGAGCAACCTTTTCTGGCTAACGGACGCGCAGATGGACCGGCTTCGGCCGTTTTTTCCCAAGAGCCATGGCAAGCCGCGGGTGGATGACCGGCGTGTTCTGAGTGGGATAATATTCATCAATCGCAATGGCTTGCGCTGGTGCGACGCGCCCGCGGAATACGGCCCGGCCAAAACGCTCTATAACCGCTGGAAACGATGGAGCGACAAGGGCATTTTCGCGAGGATGATGCACGGCCTTGCGTCGGAGGCAGCGGTTCCAAAGACGGTGATGATCGACGCGACCTATCTGAAGGCGCACCGCACGGCGAGCAGTCTGCGGTCGAAAAAGGGGGGCCCGACGACCAGCGGGGGCGCGCGATCGGCCGAACCAAAGGCGGCATGAACACCAAGCTGCATGCCGTCACCGATGCCGAGGGACGACCGATCCGGTTTTTCATGACCGCGGGCCAGGTCAGCGACTACACCGGCGCTGCGGCCCTTCTTGGCAGCCTGCCATCGGCACAATGGCTTCTGGCCGACCGGGGCTATGACGCCGACTGGTTCAGGGAAGCGTTGAAAGACAAGGAGATAAAGCCCTGCATCCCTGGCCGGAAGTCCCGCGCCAAGCCCGTCAAATACGACAAGCGCCGCTACAAACGCCGCAACAGGATCGAGATCATGTTCGGGCGCCTGAAGGACTGGCGCAGGATTGCCACACGCTACGACCGATGCCCGAAAGTCTTCCTCTCCGCCATCGCCCTCGCCGCAACCGTCATGTTCTGGCTATGAAACGAGAACGAGTCCTGACCCTAGGACAGTGCCGGTTAGGATGTGACGCACACAACGGTCGGCAGGTCAGAGGTATTGGCGAAGAACGACGAGAAGCCGCCGTCAGTCACAACCGGTTGGGCACCGACCTCGCGCAGGGTCCGCTGGCAATCTGCCAGGTCCGCGGCTGCGACTTCGATTTCCATAACGGTCGGGGCGGACTGGTCCCATTCGCCGTCTGTTGCGGCGAATACTCCGGCAGCGGCGACGCTGGCGAGAATGGCGGTCGGGATCAGGCGGATCATGGCAGTGTCTCCTTCTGTGTTCGAAGGGTTAACACCGTGGGGGCATATTGGTTCCCGGCGAGGGTCGAATTTATTTGAAGGTTATCACCTATCTGCCCATCGCGTGGCTGTGAGCCACTGTATCTGGTGTGTGGGGGATGGGTTCAAGGGGGGTGGACCGCCGACAAGGGCGTCCGGCGCCCGGCGGTAAACGAAAAGGGCGGCCCGTGGACCGCCCCGTTCTTTACTGATCTAGAAACGAGCGCAGCTTGCGGCTGCGGCTCGGGTGCTTGAGCTTTCGCAGCGCCTTGGCTTCGATCTGGCGGATCCGTTCGCGCGTCACGCTGAACTGTTGGCCAACCTCTTCGAGCGTGTGGTCGGTGTTCATGCCGATGCCAAACCGCATCCGCAGCACACGTTCCTCACGCGGGGTGAGCGACGAGAGCACGCGGGTTGTGGTTTCCTTCAGGTTCTCCTGAATGGCGGAATCCAGCGGCAGAACCGCGTTCTTGTCTTCGATGAAGTCGCCAAGCTGGCTGTCTTCTTCGTCGCCGATCGGCGTTTCGAGTGAGATCGGCTCTTTGGCGATTTTCATCACCTTGCGGACCTTTTCGAGCGGCATTTGCAGCTTCTCGGCCAGTTCCTCGGGCGTCGGCTCGCGGCCGATTTCGTGCAGCATCTGGCGACCGGTCCGGACCAGTTTGTTGATCGTTTCGATCATGTGAACCGGGATACGGATGGTACGCGCCTGATCGGCAATCGAGCGGGTGATCGCCTGACGGATCCACCAGGTCGCATAGGTCGAGAACTTGTAACCGCGACGGTATTCGAATTTGTCGACGGCCTTCATCAGGCCAATGTTGCCTTCCTGAATGAGATCAAGGAACTGCAAGCCGCGGTTGGTGTACTTTTTGGCGATGGAGATCACAAGGCGCAGGTTGGCCTCGACCATTTCCTTTTTCGCCTGACGCGCCTCTTTTTCACCCTTTTGAACCTGACCGACGATGCGGCGGAATTCGGGGATGTCGAGGCCAACGTATTGACCAACCTGCGCCATTTCGGTGCGCAGCTCTTCGACCTTGTCCGCCGAGCGTTCGATGAACATCTGCCAGCCGCGACCGGCCTTTTCGCCCATGCGATCAAGCCAGGATGGGTCAAGCTCGTAACCGCGATAGGCATCGACAAATTCACGACGGTTGATGCGCGCCTGGTCGGCCAGTTTCACGATCGAGCTGTCGATGACCATGATGCGGCGGTTGATGCCGTAGAGCTGGTCGATCAGGGCTTCGATCCGGTTGTTGTGCAGGTGCAACTCGTTGACCAACAGAACGATTTCAGAGCGCAACTGCTGATACGTCGCTTCTTCCGCTGCGGAAAAGGTGCCGTCTTCGTTCAGGGTTGCCGAAATCCGGCTGTCCTGCATTTCAGACAATTTGACGTAATCATCAGCGATCCGGTCGAGCGTTTCCAGAACCTGCGGCTTGAGCGCGGTTTCCATCGCGGCCAGCGACATGTTGGCCTGCTCGTCTTCGTCCTCGTCGTCTTCCTTGGCAATCGGGTTGCCGTCGGCGTCAAGCTCGGGGCCGGCCTCTTTCTTGGGTGCGGTGCCAACGTTGGCGGCCTCGACCACGGGGGCGACCTCGCCCTCTTCATCGAGTTGCCCCGAGAAGGTGGTTTCAAGGTCGATCACGTCGCGCAGCAGAATGTCTTCGCTCAGAAGTTCGTCGCGCCAGATGGTGATCGCCTGAAAGGTCAGCGGGCTTTCGCACAGCCCGGCGATCATCGTGTTGCGGCCAGCCTCGATACGCTTGGCAATCGCGATCTCGCCCTCACGCGACAAAAGCTCGACCGAGCCCATTTCGCGCAGGTACATCCGCACCGGGTCATCGGTCCGGTCCAGCTTTTCGCCGGTGCCAGAGGCCAAAGCCAACTCGCCCGGTTTCTTGGTCTCGACCAGATCGGTCGCGCCCTTGTTTTCGTCCTCGTCCGCGTCTTCATCGTCTTCGGTGACCTGGATGCCCATCTCGGAGAGCATCGACATCACATCCTCGATCTGGTCGGAGCTGACCTGATCGGGCGGGAGGACGTTGTTCAGCTGGTCGTAGGTAATGTATCCACGCTCGCGCGCTTCAGCGATCATCTTTTTGACCGCCGCCTGGCTCATGTCGAGTGACCCGTCTTCAGAGGCGTCAGTCTTCTGATCGTCGTTATCTTTTGCAGCCATGCGGGGCTCCTGTCTGAGGCGCGGGTGATTCGGTTATACGAATCATTACCGAATCTTAGCGATTCGTGCAGCGTTCTACGCGGAATTAACTACTATTTCCTCACCAAACCGCGTTATTTTCGCGTTTTAGTGTGACCGATTTGATCTAGTAGCGCATCCAGCTTGTTTCGTTCATCCCGATTGATTCGCGCGCCGTTGGGTCCTGTGTCATATTCCGTGTTGTCCTCCTGCGAGCCTGATGCGGCGCGATTGCGCGCTTCGGCCGCCTGTCCAAGCCGCCATGTCACCGCTTCATCGGCCACATGGGTCATGTCTTCGGCGGCCTCTTCGATCTCGGCCTGCAATCCCAAGTGCGCGGTGAGTTTTGCGAATTCTTCGGCCAACGTCATACGGGCCAGTTCGATATCGCCCGGTTTGCGGACACATGGGATTATTGCCACATGGCGCATCGCCAACAGGTTTTCAAGGGCATCGGGGCCCATTGAATACGCAACAGCGTCGTAAAGCGCATCGGCCCCTGCCCCGGCGTGGCGCAGGATCAGGTCGCGCAGGCGGGCGTGATCAGGATCGACGCAGGCAAGGTGCTCAAGCGCGTCCTCGAATTCCTCGGCCACGGCGGGGGTGCTGATCGCGGCGGCCAGGATCACCGCCTCGCGGATAAAGATGAACGTGGTGTCATCGCCAAGTGCGAGCAGCGAGGCTTTGGTCTCGGCGCGCGGCGGTTCGGGCGGGGCCACGCGTTTTTGGCCGGGTTTCCACGGGGTTTTGCCCCATGTGGAGTTGCGTTGCGCCGGTTTGCGGCGGTTGGCGTTGAACAGCTGCCAGCGCAGGTCTTTGATTTCCTGGCCATAATGGCTGCGGATCGAGGGGTCTTTGATCAGGGTGATCTTGGCGCGCAGGGCCTTGTCGAGCGCGGCTTTGCGTTCGGGGCTGTCGAGCACGCGGCCCTCGGTTTCGCGCCGCCACAGCAGTTGCACCATCGGCAGCGCCTGTTCGATCAGCGCCTGCACCGCCTTGGCACCCTTGGCGCGCAGCAGGTCGTCGGGGTCTTGGCCCTCGGGCATCAGCGCAAAGCGCAGGGATTTGCCCGCCTCAAGCAGCGGCAGCGCAAGGTCGATGACCCGGTGCGCCGCGCGCAGGCCAGCGCTGTCGCCATCGAGCGCGATCACCGGCTCGTCCGAGACGCGCCACATCAGGCGCAGTTGTTCCTCGGTGACGGCGGTTCCCAGCGGGGCGACGGCGCCGCCAAAGCCGCCTTCGACCAGCGCAATCACGTCCATATAGCCTTCGGCAACGATCAGCGGTTGGCCCTTGCCACAGGCCTCGCGGGCGGGGCCAAGATTGTAGAGGTTGCGGCTTTTGTCGAAGAGATCGGTCTCGGGGGAATTGAGGTATTTGGCGTTGTCGTTGGGGTCCATCGCGCGGCCGCCAAAGGCAATACAGCGGCCACGGGCATCGCGGATCGGGTACATGATGCGGCCGCGAAAGGTATCATAGGGGCGTCCGCCCTTTTGGCTTGGTCGGGACAGACCGGCGCCAAAAATCAGATCCTCAGGCACGTTCTTGGCGCGCAGGTGATCCCAGAGGCCCTGCCAGGCATCGGGGGCAAAGCCGATTTCAAACCGCTCCAACGTGGCCGGGGCCAGCCCGCGCCGCTCAAGGTACTCACGCGCCGCCGCCGCGCCGCCGGTGCGCAATTGCAGGCGGAAGTATTGCACCGCCTGCTCCATCACCTCGACCAGAAGCGTGCGGTGGTCGGCCTTTTCCTGCGCTTTGGGATCGCGCGCGGGCATCGGCATTCCGGCCTCGCCCGCAAGGATCTCGACGGCCTCCATAAAGCCGACGTTTTCGGTTTCGCGCACAAAGGAAATCGCGTCGCCTTTGGCTTGACAGCCGAAGCAGTAATAGAAGCCCTTGCGGTCATCTACATGGAAAGACGCGCTTTTTTCTTGGTGAAAGGGGCACGGGGCCCACATATCGCCCTTGCCCTGATTGCTTTTGCGGGCGTCCCACATGACTTTGCGGCCCACCACATCGGTCAGCGACAGGCGGGTGCGCAGTTCTTCGAGGAATCCGGGGGGCAAGCTCATGTGACATTATATCGGGCTTGCGGCGACAAGAGTCGAGTCACACCCGCGGCGCTATTGCGCGTTGCACTGGGTCTCGAATGCGGCCCCGGCCTCGGCGGTCAGCTGGTCATCAGGCAGCGAATACACCCAGTCGGTCAGCGGCGGAATTGTCGGCACGAAACGCGCGGATTCGCCGGAATAATCCGCCGCCACCAGCTCCATCGCCGCCATCATTTCGGTGCCTTCGGTGCGCTGGCCGACGATCTTGTTGACGATTTCGCCCATCTCAAAGCAGTCGGGATTGGCCGCAAACGACAGGTTCGGCACAAGCGCCAGACAGGTCACAACAACGAAACGCATGTAAATTCTCCTCAGTTTCAGTCCGCAAACAGGCCGGGCACTGCCCCGGCAACGCAGGTCGCGGACATCCGTTATGTAGCCTTTTGCACGGTGCCGCCAACCGCCATTTGCAACACGGTATCGACATCGCGGCTGAGTGGCAAAATTGCGCCAAGCACATCGGTGATCGGGTGCCAGGCGGCTTCGGCGGCGTCATCACAGGCCATCAGCGTGCCGCTCGGCGGGGAAAAGCGCACGGCGACAAGCAGGTAGTGCATAAGGAGCGTGCCGTCGGCATCGTGGCGGATCAGATCGAGGTGGGTGAGGGTTTCGAGCGGCGCGGCGGTCAGGCAGGTTTCTTCAAGCAGTTCGCGCGCGGCGGCCTGAAACACCGTCTCGCCCGGCTCGACATGGCCGCCGGGAAAGCCCCAGAGGCCGGCGTCGGGCTTGCCCGCGACGCGGCGCACCAGCAGAACGCGGCTGTCCTGCACCACAACCGCCAGCGCGCCGAGGCGGGGGAATGGGCGCTCCACCGGGCTAGAAATGCGCTTTGGGTTCGTCGGGTTTGCCTGCCGCCAACGCCAGAATCCCGCCCAATCCGGTAAAGGCGATGGGGAACATGGTGCCAACGTTAAAGCCCCAGGCGACATACATCAGCGCGCAGCCCAGCAGCATCGCGATCCCGCCCCACAGCGCGCGCGACTTGGCCATCGCGCCCCCGGCAATCGCCAGAAGCGGCGCAATCACGGCGGCGGCGCGGATCAATTCGACGTTGCTCACCTGACGGGCCAGCCCCTCGATTTCGCCAAAGCGGGTGACGGCCTCGGTGTAGCCATAGCTGAAAAAACCAACGATCATCGCGATCACGCCACCAATCACGCCCAGGGTCAGTGCTGCATTGCGCATCTTCGTTCCTTTGCTCTGTCGGTTAGGAGGTATGCGAGGATGGCCGCGGTTCCAAGGCGGGAAATGGCGCGCGTTATTCCCCCTTTAACCCTTTCGCCTTATCCAACGCCAAGGGCGGTCTGCACGTCCTTGCCCCAGCCAAGGTACAGCGTGTCGCCGTCTTGGATCAGCGGGCGTTTCATCAGTGTAGGGTGCTGTTTGAGCAAATCGAGGGGGGCGCCCGCGCGTGCGTCGGCGTCGAGCGTGCGCCATGTGGTCGAGCGCGTATTGATCACTTTTTCGCCAAACTGCTCAATCGCGCGCCGCATCACCTCGTCGGGAACGCCCTCGGTGCGGACATCGACAAAGCTTGCCCCGCTTAATGATTTCAAGGCTTTGCGACAGGTGTCACAGGTTTTCAGTCCGTAAATGTGCATGCTGCCCCCTGAAAGTGTCCCGGCAAATTACCACCCATTTTCACGAGAGCCAGTGCCTTGTCCTTGATTTTTTACAATGCCGTGCAATTCTGCCCCTACGTAACGTTTTACGATCACGCCGCATCTTGGCCCGCCCGGTGTTTGGGGCACGACTGGAACAGGTTTCGGCATTTTAACCGGGGTGGGAAGCTCTCCGGTAAGACAAGATTAAGGAGACGCGGATATGTCTAGGGGCACCGTGAAGTGGTTTAACACCACCAAAGGCTATGGATTTATTGAACCCAGCGAGGGCGGCAAAGACGTGTTCGTGCATATTTCGGCAGTACAGCGGTCGGGGCTGACCGGGCTGAGTGACAATCAGCAAGTGGAGTTTGAACTACAGGAGGGGCGCGATGGGCGGCAGTTGGCCTCTGATCTGAAACTGATCTGAGCACGCGAGGGTAGTGTGAGGACGGCCCTTGGGGGCCGCCTGATATCAGGCGGCTTGCAGGCGGGCGGCCTCGTTTTTGGCAAGTGCGATCAGGTCGCGCATATAGGGCTTCTCGACATCTTCGGTGCGGGTGGCGGCGTATAAGGTGCGTTTGAGCCCCTGCTTTGTCAGCGGCCGGGTGATGTAGTCGGAGTTGTATTTGACCTCGCGCACCACCCAGTCCGGCAGTACCGAAATGCCGCGATTGGACGCGACCAGAAGCAGGATCACCGCCGTCAGCTCGGCCTGTCGCACCACGGCCGGTTCGATCTTGGCAGGGATTAGCAATTGGCTGAACACGTCCAGCCGCGTGCGCTCGACCGGATAGGAAATCAGCGTCTGGCCGCGGAAGTCCTCGGCGTCGATATAGGGTTTCGCCGCAAGGGGGTGATCTTTGGAGGCCACGAAAACCGGTGCGTAATCAAACAGTTCGGTGAATTCCACATGGGCGAGGCTTTCGGGATCGGAGGAGACCACCAGATCGACCTCTTCCTTTTGCAACGCGGGCAGCGCATCAAAGGCGAGGCCTGGGCGGATGTCGACATCGACGTCAGGCCAGGTTTTGCGAAAGGCTTCGAGCACCGGGAACAACCACTCAAAACAGGCGTGGCATTCGATGGCGATGTGAAGCCGCCCGGATTTGCCGTCGCGCAGGCCGGAGAACTCATCTTGCAGTTTCTCGATCTCGGGCAGGATCTTTTCCGCCGTGCGCAGCAACCGCATGCCCGCCGCCGACAGCTTCATCGGCTTTGAGCGGCGCACAAACAGCTCGACCCCGGCCTGATCCTCAAGTCCCTTGATCTGATGGCTGAGCGCGGATTGGGTGATGTTGAGCTGATCGGCGGCGCGGGCAAGGCCGCCGGCTTCGTGAATGGCGCGGATGGTGCGCAGATGGCGAAACTCGATATGCATGCTGAGCTCATAATGTTGATGAGATTTATGAGTTTGTCTCACATCGAAACATTTGCGACAAGGGCGAAACCCTGAGACAGGAATCACACTCATGACCGCCCCCGCCGTATCCTTCGAATTCTTCCCGCCCCGTGATCTGGAAGCCTCGTTCCGGCTTTGGGACACGGTTCAGGTTCTCGCGCCGCTTGATCCGCGCTTTGTGTCGGTGACTTATGGTGCCGGTGGCACCACGCGCGAATTGACCCGCGATGCGGTGGCGACCCTGCACAAATCCAGCGGGTTGCGCACGGCGGCGCATTTGACGTGCGTGGATGCCAGCCGCGAGGAAACGCTTGGGATCGCGGCGGAATTTGCCAAGGCCGGTGTGACCGACATCGTGGCGCTGCGCGGCGATCCGCCCAAGGGTGCGAACGGTTTTGTTGCGCATCCGCAAGGGTTTGGCGACAGCTGCGAGCTGATCACAGCGCTCGCCGAGAGCGGTGAATTCAACATTCGCGTCGGGGCTTATCCTGACAAACACCCCGAAGCGGCGGACGATCAGGCCGATGTGGCCTGGCTGAAACGCAAGATCGATGCCGGTGCCACCGAGGCGCTGACGCAGTTTTTCTTTGAGGCCGACACCTTTCTGCGGTTCCGCGATCGCTGTGTTGCCGCCGGGATCGAGGCGCCGATCGTGCCGGGCATCCTGCCGATTGAGAACTGGAAAGGCATCCGCAATTTCGCCAAACGCTGCGGCACGCCGATCCCGGCCTGGCTTGACGATGCCTTTGACAAGGCGATCCGCGACGGACGCGAAGACCTGCTGGCCACGGCGCTGTGCACCGAGATGTGCGATGCGCTGGTGTGTGAGGGCGTCGACAACCTGCATTTTTATACGCTGAACAAGCCCGAGCTGACGCGGGATGTGTGTTTTGCGCTGGGTGTGACGCCGAAAGTGACGCTCGAAAACGTCGCCTGATCCCCTTCCCTCTCCTCCGATCTTGCGGCAAGTTTGCTGCATAATCGGAGGAATTTCATGACGACCAAAGTTGCATTAATCACCGGCGCGGCGCGCGGCATCGGGCTGGCCACGGCCAAGCTGTTTGTGGAAAACGGCTGGCGCGTGGCGCTGCTGGATTGGGACGAGGATGCGCTGACAGCGGCATGCGCCGATTTGGACGGTGCGCTGGCGGTGCATGCCGATGTGTCACAGCCGGGCGACACCAAGCGCGCCATTGCCGAGACCACGGCGCATTTCGGCCAGCTTGATGCGCTGGTGAACAACGCCGGTGTGGCGGATTTCGGACCGATTGAAGAGACCACCTATGACCGGTGGAAACACGTCATGGCGGTGAACCTTGATGGGCCGTTCCTGATGACGCAAGCCGCTGTTCCCGCGTTGAAAAAAACCCGCGGGGCCATCGTCAACATCGCCTCGATCAGCGGTTTGCGTGCGTCCACCTTGCGGGTGGCCTATGGCACGTCAAAAGCGGCGGTGATCCAGCTGACCTTGCAACAGGCGGCGGAGCTTGGGGAATACGGCATTCGGGCCAATGTGGTGGCGCCGGGGCCGGTCAAAACCAAGCTGTCGATGGCGGTGCATTCCGAGGAAATCATCGCGGCGTATCATGATGCGATCCCGCTCAATCGCTATGGCAGCGAGCGGGAATTGGCCGAAGTGATCTGCTTTTTGTGTTCCGACAAGGCGTCTTACGTCAATGCGCAGTGCATCGCTGTCGATGGCGGGTTCGAAGGTATCGGGATTGGTTTGCCGGCGCTGCGGGGGTGAGCCCGATTTATCGATAAATCGGTGCCGATCCTTCAAAGGATCGGGACAAAATCCATCAATGGATTTTGCTGCGGGGGCCCGGTGACAGGCCCCCGCGCACTGGACTAGTGCTTTTTCTTTTTCTTCGGCGGCATCAGGTCGGTGATCGTGCCTTCGAACATTTCGGCGGCAAAGTTCACGGTTTCTGACAGCGTCGGGTGCGGGTGGATGGTGTGACCCAGGTCAACCGCATCCGCGCCCATCTCAATCGCCAGCGCCACTTCGGCGATCAGATCGCCCGCGTTGGTGCCCACGATCAGCCCGCCAATGATCCGGTCGTCTTCGGGATCAAACAGCAGTTTGGTCATGCCCTCGGACCGCCCGTTCGACAATGCTTTGCCGGATGCCGCCCAGGGGAACACGCCCTTTTCGTAGTTGATGCCTTTGGCTTTCGCCTCGGTCTCGGTCACGCCGGCCCATGCCACTTCGGGGTCGGTATAAGCCACCGAGGGGATCAGGCGCGCGTCGAAGTGACGGTTGTGGCCCGCGCAAACTTCGGCCGCCACCTTGCCCTCGTGCACCGCTTTGTGCGCCAGCATCGGCTGGCCGACCACATCGCCAATGGCAAAGATATGCGGCACGCCGGTCTTTTGCTGGCTGTCCACGGCGATAAAGCCACGGTCATCCACCGCCACACCGGCCTTGTCGGCATCGATGATCTTGCCGTTGGGTTTGCGGCCCACAGCGACGAGGATCTTGTCGAACGTGTCGGTCGAAATCTCGCCCTTGTCGTCCTCGAAGGTGACTTTCAGCCCCTTCTTCTCGGCCTCGACCGCCGTCACTTTGGTCTTGAGCAGGATGTTCTCATAGCGACCCTTGATCCGGGTCATCAGCGGCTTGACGATATCCTTGTCAGCGCCGGGGATGATCTGATCCATGAACTCGACCACGGTGATTTTCGATCCCAAAGCATCGTACACACAGGCCATTTCGAGACCGATGATGCCACCGCCCAGAACCAGCATCCGTTTCGGGATGTCGGCCAGTTCCAGCGCGCCGGTCGAGTCGATGATCCGGTCGTCCTCAGGAATGAACGGCAGGCTCACCGGCTCGGAACCCGCAGCGATGATGCATTGGTCGAAGGACACGGTTTTGACGCCGTCGTCGCCCTGCACTTCGATCATGTTGGGCCCGGTGAACTTACCATAGCCCTGCACCACCTCGACCTTGCGGCCTTTGGACAGGCCTTTAAGACCGCCGGTCAACTGGTTGACCACTTGGTTTTTAAAGCCGCGCAACTCGTCCAAGTCGATCTTGGGCTTGGAGAAGCTGACTCCGTGGGCCGACATTTCCTCGGCCTCGGTGATCACCTTGGCGACGTGCAACAACGCCTTCGAGGGGATACAGCCGACGTTGAGACAGACACCGCCGAGCGAGGGGTATTTCTCGATCAGCACGGTCTTTTTGCCAAGGTCCGCCGCGCGGAACGCCGCCGTATAGCCGCCGGGGCCGGAGCCGAGAACGACGACTTCGGCGTGGATGTCGCCCTTGCCCGTGGCGCTGCCGGTGGCCGCGACGGATTTCGGCGCTTCGGCCGCAGGGGCTTCGGCCTTTTTCGGCGCATCGTCAGAGGCACCAGCGTCGGCCCCTTCGATCACCATGATGACCGAGCCTTCAGAGACCTTGTCGCCTTCGGCAACTTTGATCTCTTTGATCACGCCAGCGGCCGGCGATGGCACTTCCATCGTGGCCTTGTCGCTTTCAAGTTCCAGCAGCGGGTCTTCTTCGGCGACCGTGTCTCCCACGGCCACCAGAATGGACACCACCGGCACTTCGGAGAAATCACCGATATCGGGTACTTTGACTTCCATCGTTTTCTCTCCTTACCACATCAACTTGCGCATATCGCCGAGCAGCGTCTTGAGCGTCACGGTGAACCGTGCGGCAAGCGCGCCATCGACGGCACGGTGGTCATACGACAGCGAAAGCGGCTGCATCAGGCGCGGCTTGAACTCTTCGCCGTTCCAGACCGGTGCCATTTTCGACCGTGTCAGGCCCAGAATGGCCACTTCCGGCGCGTTGACGATGGGGGTGAAAGAGGTGCCACCGATGCCGCCGAGCGACGAGATCGTGAAGGTTGCGCCCTGCATGTCTTTCGACTTTAGGTTGCCTTCGCGGGCGGCCTTGGACAGGTCCATCAGCTCTTTCGAGATGTCGACCAGACCTTTGCGATCCGCGTCTTTGATCACCGGCACCATCAGACCGTTGGGCGTGTCCGCCGCAAAGCCGATGTTGTAGAAATCCTTCTTGATCAGCTTGTCGCCATCGGGATGGATCGACGAGTTGAACTCCCAGTGCTGCTTGAGCGCAGAGACCGAGGCCTTGATCACAAAGGACAGAAGCGTGACACGGTAGCCGTTTTCCTTGGCGTGGTTGTCCATCTCCTTGCGGTACTTGTCGAGGTCGGTGATGTCCGCTTCGTCGTTGTGGGTGACATGCGGAATGTTGAGCCACGACCGGTGCAGCGCCGGGCCCGAGATCTTTTTGATCCGGGGCATTTCGACGTCTTCGACGGGGCCGAACTTCGAGAAGTCGACAACCGGGATCGGCGGGATGCCCATGCCGCCCGAGGTGCCGCCACCCGCAGCCGCAGGGGCCGCCGCAGTGGTGGATTTCAGGAACTTCGCCACGTCTTCGCGCAGGATACGACCCTTGCGGCCAGAGCCGTTGACCTTGGCGAGATCAATCTCGAGCTGACGAGCAAAGGCACGGACGGATGGCGAGGCATGCGCCTTGCCAAAGCCCGCATCGGTGACTGCCGCCGGGGCCGGAGCCGCCGCAGGTGCCGCCGCCGCAGGGGCCGCGGCCGGTGCTTCGGATTTCGGGGCTTCGGCGGGGGCATCGCCCGCGCTTTCACCTTCGAGCACCATGATCAGCGTGCCTTCCGAGACATTGTCGCCTTCGGCCACTTTGATCTCTTTCACCACGCCAGCGGCGGGCGACGGCACTTCCATCGTTGCCTTGTCGGATTCAAGTTCCAGCAGCGGGTCTTCTTCGGCCACGGTATCGCCAACGGCGACCAGGATCGAAACCACGGGGACATCGTTAAAATCACCGATGTCGGGGACGGTTACTTCAATTGCCATATTACTGTTCCTCCTTCCCGCTTACACCAGACGCGGGTTCGGCTTTTCGCCGTCGATTTCGTATTTTTTCAATGCCTTCTCCAGCTCGTCCTTGCTCACCACGCCTTCGCGGTGCAGGTCGACCATGGCCGCGGCGGCGATGTGATTGGCATCCACCTCAAAGAAACGACGCAGGTTTACACGGCTGTCAGAGCGACCAAAACCGTCGGTGCCAAGCACGGTGTAGCGGTTTTTGACAGCGCCACGCACCTGTTCTGCGATGTTCTTCATGTAGTCGGTGGCGACAATGATCGGGCCTTGCGCCTGCTCAAGCTGCGTTGTGACGAACGGCACGCGTTCCTCGCTTAGCGGGTTGAGCCGGTTCCAGCGCATGCAGTCCTGCATGTCGCGGGCCAGCTCGTTAAAGCTGGGGGCGGACCAGATATCGGAGGTCACGCCGAAGTCTTCCTTCAGCAGTTCCGCCGCCTTCATTGCCTGCACGAGGATCGTGCCAGAGCCCATCAGGTTGACGTGCTTCTTGCCGGGTTTCTCGGTCTTGGAGAAGCGGTAGAGGCCCTTGATGATGTCCTCCTCGACGCCCATCGGCATGTCGGGGTGGCTGTAGTTTTCGTTCATCAAGGTGATGTAGAAATAGACGTCTTCCTGATCTTGATACATCCGTTTCAACCCGTGATGGACGATCACCGCCACCTCGTGCTGGAACGTCGGATCATAGGAAATACAGTTCGGGATCGTGCTCGCGAGGATGTGGCTGTGGCCGTCCTCGTGTTGCAGACCTTCGCCGTTGAGCGTGGTGCGCCCTGCGGTGCCGCCCAGCATAAAGCCGCGTGCACGGCTGTCGCCTGCGGCCCAGGCCAGATCGCCGATCCGTTGGAAACCGAACATCGAGTAGTAGATGAAGAACGGGATCATCGGCACGCCGTGGTTGGAGTAAGACGTTGCCGCCGCAATCCAATCCGCCATCGCGCCCGCCTCGTTGATGCCTTCCTGAAGCACCTGGCCGCTTTCGGATTCCTTGTAATAGGACATCTGATCGCGGTCTTGCGGCGTGTATTTCTGACCCAGCGGGTTGTAGATGCCCACCGAACGGAACAGACCCTCCATCCCGAATGTGCGGCTTTCGTCCGGCACAATCGGCACAACGTTCTTGCCGATTTTCTTGTCACGCAACAGCGTGGTCAGAATCCGGACAAAGGCCATCGTGGTGGAAATTTCGCGCTCGCCCGTGCTTTCGAGTTGGCCTTTGAAGGCCTCGAGACCGGGGATTTCCAGCGAAGGTGCGCCGGTGAACCGCTTGGGGAACTCGCCGCCAAGCGCCTTGCGCTTGTCCGCCAGATACGCCTTTTGCGAGTTGTTGAGCGAGACAAACGGCGCCTTGGCCACGTCTTCGTCCGACACCGGAATCTTGAAGCGATCGCGGAAGGCACGCAGCTGTTCCTCGTTCATCTTCTTTTGCTGGTGGGTGGTGTTCTGGCCTTCGCCAGCCGTGCCCATGCCGTGGCCTTTGACGGTTTTGATCAAAAGACAGGTCGGCTGGTCCTTGGTGTCGCTGGCTTTCTTGAACGCGGTATAGACCTTTTGCGGGTCATGACCGCCCCGGCGCAGTGCCCAGATCTGATCGTCGGTCCAGTCTTCGACCAGGGCCGCCGTTTCGGGATATTTGCCGAAGAAATGCTCGCGGATATAGGCGCCGTCCTTGGATTTGAACGTCTGGTAATCGCCGTCGACGGTCTCTTCCATCAACTGACGCAGCTTGCCGGAGGTGTCGTTCTCGAGCAGCTGATCCCAGCCCTTGCCCCAGAGCAATTTGATCACATTCCAGCCCGCGCCACGGAAGCCGCCTTCAAGCTCTTGCACGATCTTGCCGTTGCCCCGCACAGGGCCATCAAGGCGCTGCAGGTTGCAGTTGACGACAAAGATCAGGTTGTCGAGCTTTTCGCGCGCCGCGAGGTCGATTGCGCCACGGCTTTCGGGCTCGTCCATCTCGCCATCGCCGAGGAAGCACCAGACCTTGCGGTCGGCCATGTCGATGTGGCCACGGTTGTGCATGTATTTCATGAACCGCGCCTGATAGATCGCCATCAGCGGCCCGAGACCCATCGAAACGGTCGGGAACTGCCAATAGTCGGGCATCAGCCAAGGGTGCGGATACGACGACAGGCCTTTGCCGCCAACTTCGGAGCGGAAGTTTTCCAGCTGCTCTTCGGTGAGGCGGCCTTCCATGAAGGAGCGGGCGTAGATGCCGGGGATCACGTGGCCCTGGAAGAACACCAGGTCGCCGCCGTGGATTGCGGATTTCGCGCGCCAGAAGTGGTTGAGGCCGATGTCATACATCGCCGCCGACGAAGCGAAAGAGGCGATGTGGCCGCCGTATTCACTGCTGACTTTGTTGCGGCGCACGACGGTGGCCATGGCGTTCCAGCGGTTGATGGTGCGGATGCGCCATTCCATCTCCATGTCGCCAGGAATTTCGTACTGGTCATCGACCGGAATGGTATTCTGATAAGGTGTTGTTGCGGAAAACGGCAGCGTTGCGCCAGCGGCGCGCGCCTGTTGAACGGCCTTGTCGAGCAGAAAATGCGCTCGGTTGGCTCCGTCGCGTTCGATTACATCCTGAACAGCGTCCTGCCATTCCTGAGATTCAATCGGATCGATATCGGATGTTTGGTCTGTCATATATCCTCTTCCCTTGTTGCGCGAACCACCGCGCGATTGTTTAGCCCTAAACTACATTTCCACGACAAAGGAAACAGTGCTGTGTCGTGGGCCGTCATGGGCCGTTCTTTTCTTGGGGAGGATCTAACACAAGAGGGTTACGTCGCGTAGGCAACCACGCGCATATCCTTCATGCGCTAAACGCATACCAGAATAGTTTAACACTAAACTACATCCGATTCGCGTCCGCACCTCCCTCTCGCTGAAGGTAGACTAACATAGCAGACAGGGATTGCTAATCATTTGGTCCAAACCGGCACGACCTGCGGAGGCGACTGGATTTGTCATCGCGATGGCCTTTGTAATTAAGGTGTTTCGTGAGAAACTGATCCAGCACAGATTTCGATCTGCTCGGCGTCCGATGGGGGATAACTTGCGAATATTGGCGGCAACTCTTGTGGTTTTCACCCTTCTGGCACCCCCGGCAGAGGCCGCGACTCGCGCCGAAATCCGCGAACGGGTGTTTGTCTCGGCGCAGCGGGCACAGGCCTCATCGGCGGGTCAGGCGCTTGCGCAGGCCGCGGGCCGGATCGCGGCGGGGACCGCGGGGCTTGAAGGGTTGTTGCGCGAACAGCAGGACATTTCCGAGGCCATCGTCGCCCAGCGCGAAAGTCTGGCGGACCATGCCGCCCAGCCCGGTGCCACGGCCGAGGCCGCAATCACCCGGCTGCAGGGCCAGATCGCACAGGGCCGCGCCCGGCTGATGACCCTTGATACCCGGCTGACCGCAGACTTTCCCGAGTTTCGCGAGCTTACCAACCCCGCGCCGCTGTCGATCCCGGAATTGCAGGCGATTTTGCGTGCGGATGAGGCGCTGGTGATGACCCTCACCGATGACGCTTACATTTATACTTGGGCGGTGTCGCCGACCGCCAGCGACTGGACCCGCGCCGAGGTACCGCGCGCCGAGATTGCCGGGATGGTCCAGACGCTGCGGGCGCAGCTTCGGGTCGAGGCCGACAACCGCGCGGGCCTGTCGCTGAACCAGCGCAAGCCGCAGATCGCGGGATTTGACCGGACGGTGGCACATGATTTGTACCGCCATACGCTTGGCCCGCTTGAGGCGGTGATTGCAGAGGCCAGCCATCTGATGGTGGTGTTTGACGGGCCGCTGACCTCGCTGCCGCCTGCGATTCTGGTGGCGCGCCCGCCGCAAGGGGCCGACACCGCGCCGCAAGCGCTGCGCGACACCGAGTGGCTGTTGCGCCGTCACGCGCTGACCACCCTGCCGAGCGTCTCGGCGTTGCGGGCGTTGCGGCAGGTGGCCCCGCGTCACACCCGAGAGGCGCGCCCGCCAAGCTTTGTGGGTTTTGGCGATCCGCTGTTGGGCTATCGGCTGGCCTCGGCGCAGGGTGTGGCCGAGGCGGGCGATGTTGTCACGCGCGGGGTGTATGAAGATGTGAGCCGGGTGGCCGATCTGGCCCCCCTGCCCAACACCGCGCGCGAATTGCGCCGGTTGGCCGCGACGATGGGCGTGTCCGAGGACAGCGTGCATCTGGCCAGTGCCGCCACTGAAACTGCGGTGAAAGCGCTCGACATGAGCCGCGCCGATGTGGTGGCGTTTGCCACCCACGGGCTGTTGGCCGACGGTTTGCCGGGGCTGAGCGAACCGGCGCTGGTGTTCACCCCGCCCGATGCGCCCTCGGCCGAAGATGACGCGCTGTTGACCGCGACCGAGGCGGCGCAGCTTAAGCTTTCGGCTGATCTGGTGATCCTGTCGGCCTGTGACACGGCGGGCAGTGACGGCACGCCGGGGGCCGAGGGTCTGTCGGGGTTGGCGCGCGCCTTTATCTATGCCGGCGCGCGGGCGATCCTTGTGTCGCATTGGCCGGTGGATGACTATGCCGCGTCGGTGCTGACCACGGGCATGTTGGACCGGATGTACGGCGAGGATGCACAGAGCCGCGCCGAGGCGCTGCGGCAATCGACGCTCGATATTCTTGATGACACCAGCGAAGACCGCTTTGCCCATCCCCGGATCTGGGCGCCGTTTGTGGTGGTGGGCGAAGGCGGGTTAGACGGCTGATCACGGGGTTATAGAGGGTCACGGCAGATCGGCGGGCAAGCGTTGGGCATAGTCCCAGCCAATCGCCGCCTCCCACTCCGCCCGCGCGCGGTAGGCGGTTTGCAGCACGCCCTGCCCGCCGCCCTCGGCCCGGATCGCGCCGATCCATTCGAGGTACAGATCGTTGCTTTTGATCATCGCCGCATAGCCCTCGGCGGGGGCGTCATTCCAGTAATAGGCGTTGGCGCGGTTCCACCAGATGCTCGACACCTCGTTGCGGCGGTCCTCGGTCACGGTCTGCAATTCGGCCTCGGCCCTGTCGAGCGTGGCAAGCACATCGGGCAGCGCGGCGAAATTCGCCTGCGCCTGCGCCTTGAGGTTCAACAGCGACATCCGATCATCGGGTTTGAACCGCGAAAACACCTGTGGATTGGCCAGCACCCCGTCGATGAAGTCGACCGCCAGTTCGGGTCGTCCGGTGCGCCGCCACAGCGCGTTGGCCAAGGTTTGATGCACCTCACCGATCATGTCGGGGCGGTCTTTTGCCGGGTCGATCAGACCATACGCCTCTTGCGCCAGCGACAGCGCCTCTTCGTTGCGCCCCAGCCAGCTTTGCATCGCGGCCTGGCGCGAGAGCATAAAGGCGATTTCATCAAGCCGGTGATACGGCGTAGCCCGCATCGAGACCACACACAGACGCAGCCATTTGAGAGATTCCTCATAGTTTTCGCGGGTTTGATACGCCGATGCGAGGCCAAATTGGGTGGAAAAGGCCAAGGAGTGGCCGCGTGGCACCGCCGCCCCGATGCTGGCCGTCAGAGTGCCAAGCTCCACCAGCGCTTCGTCGTTCATCAGCCCGTTGCGCGCGTTGATCACCTTGACCAGCCGCAGATAATCGCGCGCCAGTGACAGGTTTTCAAACCGCGCCATCGCCTGAAACGTGTCGTTGAACAGCGCGAGGTTCACCGCTTCGTCCATCTGGCCAAAGAACATCTCCATCACCACGGTCGCGGCGAAGATATCCCAGATGCCGGTGGCGTCGCGCGGGTCATAGTCGGCGTACCAGGTGTTAAGCTCACGGCGCATCGGCGGGTAACTGTCTTTGCGGAAATGATAAAACGCCAGCAGGGCGTGGTAGAGGCTGCGCTCTTCGCGGCCAAGGCTCGCGCTACGGGGCCGCAGCCTGTCAAACGCGCCTTGCGCGCTGTCGGGGTTGTGGCCGGTGCCCCAGATCTTGGCGGTGGCCTCGATCAGATCAAAGATCGCCGCATTGGGCGCAATCGCCCCGCCCAGCGTTGTCCGGGCCGTGCGCCGCGCCTGATGCAGCGTGGCAATGCTTTCGTCATGTGCGCCGACCAGCGCATGATAGAGCGCGCGATTGATCATCAGGGTCACGGCGTCACTGCCCCCTGCCTGCTCAAGATTGGTCAGCACCGCATCGAGCGCTTGATAATTGCCCTCAAGGAACAGGCGCAGCGTGTCCTCGCCCCCCGGTGTCAGCGCGAAATCGACGGCATCAAAGGCCCCCAGTTCGGGCGCGAAGGCAAAGCCAGCCATGCCGGGATGATCCAGCGCAATGCGCGCGCGAAGCCGTTCGGCCAGCCAGTGGTTGGCCCGCTCGACCGACCGCACCGTGGCATAGGCGTCGCGCAGCAAGCGCTGCGCTTCGTCGGTGTCCGCGATGACCTCGGCCATATCGGCCTGATCCGACAGGAAGCGCGCGATGTAATACGGGGGGGTGCCGTTTTGGCGGGCCAGTTGCACCTCATCGTCCAGAAACTGGTAGGCCTCGGCCACGGTATCGCCGTAGCGGATGACCTGCGCGAGGTAGATAATGTTGGTGTGCAGATCAGCATCGACAACGCCATTGGCGCGATAGAAGGCGTACTCCTGTTCCAGGTAATCGCGGGCGGTGTCGTAATCGCCGTTCTGGGCCAACAACAGCCCGAGATAGCCGCGAAATCCGGCCAACCGGCGCGGTGGCAGGCTGGCGTCGCTTTCGACCGCCAGCACAAGATTGCGGGCGCGGCGGATGGCACGGCCAAGGTTCTTGTCGGTCTTATGATCGCTATCAATATCGCGGTACAAAAGGATAAGCGCGGCGGCGCGCCCGACCGGCCAATCGCTGCTCCACTGCGTCAGGAACTCATCCGACAAGGCGGGGTAATCGGCACGGTTGAGATTGGAGGCCAGCAAGGTGAGGTGATAGAGCCCGAGGCCATAGGCGTGTTTCATCGCCGGAATGGCGCGGGCTTCGTTGACGGCGCGGCGCAGCAGGACTTCGGCCTCGGAGTCACGCTCAAGATTGGCCAGTGCCGCGCCGTGCAACACGCTGGCATGAACGCGGTAGGGATGATCGGCAAAGCCATCCGCCGACAGGGCGGTGGCGACCGAGGCGGCATAACGCAAGACCTCGCGCCAATCTCCGGTCTCATAGGCATAAATCGCTTGGCCAAGGTTGGGGTAATGTTTGGCCAAGGGGGGGTATTCGGCGTCAAACGTGGTGTCGTTGGCTTGGGTCAGCGCGTCATTGGCGCCCGCCGTGTCGCCCGCGCGCAACAGGCGCAGCGCGGTGTCGACGGCTTCGATGATCTCGCTCGGGGTTGGCAGGCCCGGCGCGGGCGGACTGTCCTCCGCGCTCGGGGTAGGCAGGCCCGGTGCGGGCGGGGTGTACTCCGCGCTCGGGGTTGGCAGGTCCGGCGCGGGCGGGGTGTCCTCCGCGCTCGGGGTTGGCAGGCCGGGCGCGGGCGGGGTATCTTCCGCGCTCTGGGCTATGGCACCGGTTGCCAGCCAGATCGCGGCGAGCGTGGCGCAAAAAAGCCGGGCCAGAAACATGCTGGCCCGGCCCGGAGTATGCGTGTGGCGCCCCACGGTGCTTAGTTCGCGCCGACGGTCTGGTTCAGCCAAGGCACGAATTTCGACGCCTTGGTATAGACCGAGAACATGGCATCCTCGGCGCAGGTGGTCGCGCCATTGCCAACAAGGCCCCAGCTCACGACACCGGCCTGAATATAGCTGCCGTCGTCGAGCGGCACGACAAGCGGGCCACCGCTGTCACCCTGGCACGAGGTCTTGCCCCCCTCGAACGTGCCCGAACAGATCATGTTGTCCGACAGCGGCATCGGCGCACGCGACAGCAGTTCGGTCCAGACTTCCTCGGTCTGGCCTTGATCAAGCTGGAGCGCGCCCGCCGCTTCGAGAACACGCGGCGCGGCATAGCCGGCGCGGGCCTCCATCATCGCGTTGTTACAGGCGTCGCGGCTGATGATCTGGATTTCGGCCTGCATCATTACGTCGGTGCGCTGCGCGCCGTTCACAAGGCCCCAGCCGGTGACGATGGTGGGCACGCCTTGCTGGTCGATGATTTCGCCGAAATCGGCGTCGGGCACGGTGATGGTTTCGTAGGCCACGCTGGGCGCCTTGGCGAGTTTGATCAGCGCGATGTCGTTGTTGAACAGCCGGGTGTCATATTCGGGATGGCGGAAGACGCCTTCCACCTGCACCCGCTCGCCTTGGCCATCGCCGATGGTGTTGGTGCCCACGAGGATGTCAAATTGGTTGGGCGCAAGTTGGAAGTGGCCGCCGTTGCCATCGTCCATATAGATGCAATGCGCGGCGGTCAGCACCCAGGTATCAAGCACCATCGAGCCGCCACAGAACTGCGCGTCCGGGGTGGTGGGCTGGCCCGAGATCATCAGCGCGACTTGCCAGGGCCAGGCCCCCGTGTCGGCCACTTCGCCGCCAACCACCCGGTCGCCGGCCTCCGCCGAAGCGGCCATTTGCTCTTTGAGCATCTCGGCCTTGGCGGTTGAATTGGCAAAGGCAAAAGGGCTGGCCTTGTCAGGATTGGCCATCATTTCGCCCGACGGCATGGTCTGGGCCGTGGCCGCGCCACCAAGGGCAAGCAGCCCGGCAAAGGTGGCAGACAGAAGGGGGAACGTTATTTTCATATCAATATTTCCTAAGGCTGATCGTTATTGGGTGGGTATAAAAAATCGGGTTTCGCGTTTGGTTGCGCGTCAATCAGGCTCCAGTTTGATGGAAAACCGTGTGACTTCCAAGGCGGACATCGCCCCGGGCAGCGTGAGGTTTCGGGTTGCGGCATCTGGCAGCGAGGCTTGCAACAGCCATGACACGGCGCCGGAGGCCCCGTCGGGAATGGCCCGCGTTGGCGCGGGATCGGCCAGCGCGCTTAGTACGGTGCGCGGCGTGTTGTCCTTGGCGGGAACGGCCAGCACGAGGATCTCTTCGAGCCCGTGGCGCTGGGGTGTGGGGTTGTGGATCAACAGGCCCGCCTCGATGCTTTCGTCAAAGCCGACGCGATTGGACTGCCCGGCGGGTGGCCAGATCGCGGCAATGGTGTTGTCGGCATCGATATACAGCACGGTCACATCGCGCGGCGTGCCGGTGGCATTGTGGACCGTGAGCCAGAGTTGATCGCAGTGGGTAACGCTGACCGATTTGCTGACCGGCTGTTCGGCTTGCGCCGTGCCGGTGTCACAACTGGCATCGCCGCCGGTCACTGGCACATGGCCAAGGCTGTATTTCGGGCCGATCCCCGGCAGGGAAAAGCCGGTGCGCCCCGAGGAGACCTGCGCCACCGCGCCGCGCAGCCGTTGGGTCCGGGCGGCCCGGTCGAGGAATTCCAGCACGTCGGCGGGGTCTTTGGCGCGCGGCGCGCTGCCTGGGCCCGCGCCATCGATCACGCCGTCGCGCCCTGCCAGCGCCAATGCGCCGCCGGTCAGGATCAGGGTGAAATCGGCAGCGCCATCCTCCCAGATCACGCCATCGGGGGCTTGGGCCGCGTGCAGTCGGGTGATCTCGGTCAGGAAATCGGTATAGTCGCCCTCATCCGCCACGATCGGCCCGGCAAGGCGCACCGGATCGGGGCGACCGGGGGTTTTCAGACGGGCAAAGCCTGTGCCCGGCAGGCCGGTGCTCGATTGCAGGCTGGCAGAGGTCGGTTTGACCGACGTGACGCTGGCCTCGGCCAAGGCTTCGCCGCCGGGGGTGGCAGAAATCTCATATACCGCACCGGGTTGCACGCCGTGCAGCGCGCCCGATTGCAGCTTGCCCCCCTCGACGCGGATCATGGGGGCCACCGGTTCGGTTTGGCCGAGGACAGGAGCCGAGAGCAGCGTGCCTTCGGCGTCGGGCGTTTGGGTGGCGGGGGAATTGGCGTTCATATCCGCCATCGCCGTTTGCAACAGGTCGCCCCATGTCAGCGCCGCGCCGCTTTCGAGTGCGGCACTGATGGTGCGGGTGAAATCGCCGTACCAATTGGCCGGATCCGAGGCCTCTCCGATGGGGTATTCAAACGCCCGCTGGTTCTGTTGCGCGGCGTAGAGAAAGACGAAATCGCCGGTCAGCGGCGGTGTGGCCGGGGCATCGCCCACGGCCTCGGGCAGGTCGTCGGGCATGTTCAGCAGATGCGGCGCGATATAGCGCGCTACGGGGGCGTTGGCACCTTGGGGCACAGCGCGAAAGCCGGTTTCGGAATGGCAGGCATCGATCATCGCCACGAGGCTTGCACCGGTGTCGAGGATGGCCTGCATCTTGGGCGCCAGTTCATCGTCGATGATGGCGTTTTCCACGGTTCCCGCCGCGCCAGACCATCCTTTGGCATCGGCGGGCAGGAAAATCTCGTCCTGGCCGCCCTGCTCATCGCCGTTGAGGTCTGGCATCTGGGTGCCATGGCCCGAGAAATAGAACACCGTATGGCTGGCCTTGCCCGAGGTCGCTGCCAGCCTGTCTAGCCCGCCAAGAATGGCGGCGCGGGTCGGCACGCCTGCATTGGCGACGCCTGCGGGCAACTGCGCGGAGGGGTCGGCCAGAACGGTGATGTCTTGCGGTTTGGCCCCGCGCGCAATCAACGCCCGCGCCATCAGGCCAACATCATTGGCCGGGCCGCGCAGGTCGGCGTCAAGGTATTGGTAATCCGACACCCCCACCAGCAAAGCGCGGATTTCGGCGCTTGCCGGAGTGGCCAGAACGCTGGCAAGGGCCAGCAGGGAAAGAGGGGCGAATGTGCGTGTCATGGTGCCAATCTTGCCGTTGCGCGCGTCTGCTTCAACTCTTGCCCCCTCCTCTGACCGCATTTGTCATTCTTTGCGCAGGGGCGCGATGCGGCGCGGGGCGGGGCCGGTGCCACGCCGGGCCAAAAGCGGATCGGTCTCGACATATCCGGCGGCGCGCAGAAAGCCCTGCACCTGCGCATTGGCGCGGGTCGATTGCCGCCCCGCCGCGATGGCAAGGTCGACCTGTTCGGTCTTGAGCCGGAGCCGGGTGGGAATGTCATCAAGGGTCTGGCGCATGGCGTCCGGCAACCCGCGAAACGACACTTGGCCGACGAAAAACTTGATGTCTTCGCAATTCCAGCCCGACGTCGTGCCGCGCAAACGGCGCACCTCGGTGGTGCTCAAGCCGCAGCGATACTCCACCAGATCCCTCTCCCATCCCGAGAGTTGCAGGCGCATCGCATCATAGCCGGTGCGCGACGCCGCCCCCATTGAGGAATTCGCAATCGACAGCGCAAGCTGCGCGCCGCCGGGGCCGCGCAACCGCTCGGTCCAGCCCAGATCGCGGCGCACCCCGGCATCGGCCACCAGAAACAGCGCCCGCTTGAGCCGCACCGCCTCAGCCGGCGTGAGCGGCGCAAAGGCATTTTCCGCCCGCGCGCGTTCAACCGCGAGACCGGTGGTGCCGAAATTGTCGGTGATGCCGCCGTCGAGCAGCTTGACGTATTTCACGTCCGCGCCTTCGGCATAGCTCTCTAGCGCCTCGGCATGGGCCACCATCGCAGCTGTCGCCTCTGGATTGTGGCGCGCGGCGGTGAGCCAGTCAGGCTCGGTATAATCACACTTGCCGGAATGCGCCTCGAGCACGATGGGCGAGAACACCAGCGGAAAAGCGGCGGAGGCGGCGACCGCATCGGAAATCGGGAAATCCGACAGGTCAGAGCAGAGCGCATCAAAGGTTTCGGGGCTGAACAGGAACGTCACCTTGTTGGCAACATCGGTGGCGTTGATCCAGGTCTTGATGGTAGAGCGCGCCGCGAGATCGCCAAAGGTCGCGCCCTTGAACAGCACCTCATCGATATAGCGGCCGAAGGTGCGCCGCCCGTTGGCCCCGCCCGAAATCCCGCGCACGATGGCCAGCGGGTTCAGCGGCGAATTGGCCATGTATTTCTCGGCGTTGGTGATCAGGTATTTCTCGCGGTAGCCCGCCAGAGAACGCGGGCCGTAAAGGCCGAAATGCGCCGCGGTGACAGACCCGCCCGACACCCCGGTGACAAGCCGCACATCCGACAACAGGCCAAACGGCGCGTTGTCCGACCGGCTGAGCGCCTGCAATTCCTCAAGCACGCCATGCGCAAACGCCGAGGCCCGCATGCCGCCGCCCGAAAACGCCAGCCCGACATAAGCTTCGCCCGCCGTGGCCGGATCGACGCCGGAAAACGGCGCATTCCGGTGTTCGGCCAGCGCCAGGTTCAATGGTTTGTTCAAAGCGGCGCAGCTGGCAAGCGTAGCAACCAGAGCGAGTACCGCCACCCCCCGAAGGTGCATAAATAAAGCTCACGAATCAATTAATTGTCAGTCGAGCTTAGGGAAAGCTATGGCAATCGCAAAACCTTTCGCGCGCGGTGGCATGTCCATTTTAGCGCCGTGGCGGGCGGCAATCGCCTGCACCAGCGCAAGGCCAAGGCCGTGGCCCGCCTTGTCGCGGTCGCGCTCGGCGCGGGTGAACCTCTCGAACAGGTCCGCCTTAAGGTCGTCGGGCACGCCGGGGCCGGTGTCGGAGACTTCGAGGATGTGGCGCGCGCCGTCGGGCCGCACGCTTAGGGTGATGGTGTCGCCGGGGGCGCAGAACTTGATCGCGTTGTCGAGCAGGTTGGAGATCAGCTGCGCCAGCAAGGACCGGTCGCCCAGAATACTGAGATCGGGGGCGGCGTTAAGGCGGCAGGTCAGGCCGGTATCCTCGGCCACGGGATCGTAGAGGTCAAAGACATCCTGCGCGATGTCCGACAGGTTGAGCGGCACGAGGCCGGGGCGCTGGCCCTGCTCGGCCAAGGCGCCAGAGATGTCGAGCAGCGCGTCGAAAATGCGGATCGTGCCGCGCAGTTCGGCGCGGATGCCCCCCACCAGTTCGGGCTGGCCGTCGAGCTGGTCCAGCTTTTGCTGGATGCGGTTGAGCGGGGTGCGCAACTCGTGCGCGATGGCGTCGGACAGCCGGTTGGTGGCAGCGTTAAGGTTTTCGATCCGGTCGAGCATGGCGTGCACATGCGCCTCGAGCGCGCCGAATTCATCGGGCGTGCGCTGGCCCGGAAGACGCGCCGCCAGATCGCCCTCTGCCACCCTGTCGGCCAGCGCATTGACCCGGTCGATCCGGCGCAGCACCAACCGGCTGACAAAGCCACCCGTCACCGCCGCCATCGCCACAAGCGCCAGCGCCATCCACAAGATCGTGCCGCGCATGTCTTGCAATGTGTCGGCGGTAACGGTGGTGGCGCGGGCCACCAGCAGGGGAAAACCGCCGGGCAGAACGCGGGCGACACCGTTATATTCTGCGGGTCCGCCCGGCAGGGAAAACAGCCGCGGCGCCGCCTCTGTCACCCCGCCCGCCATCGCGGGCAGGTCTTCGGGCCAGTCATTGAGATTGCCCGCCAAGGTCTGGCCATTGCGGTCCTGCAGCAGATAAAGCGCCTGCCCTTGCGGGGTCTGCGCGGCGCGGTCTTCGATGGCTTGGCGCAGGGCGGGAATGCGGCGCTGGTCGTAAAGCTCGGCGAAACTGTCGATGTCGGCGTGCAAAAGATCACGTTGCTGGCGTTCCAGCGCCCCGGCAGCGGTGCGGTATTGCACCGCCATCGCCAAGAGCGCCATGAACAGGATCAGACCGGCAATCGCCAGCGTCAGGCGCAGGCTCGCAGAGCGCGCCAGACGCACCGGCCTCATGCAGAGGTCCGGCTGGGATCAAAGATATAGCCTTCGCCGCGCGCCGTGTGGATCACCGGGCGGCCCGCGGCGGTATCAAGCTTGCGACGCAACCGGCCGACATGCACATCGACCACATTGGTTTGTGGATCGAAATGCAGGTTCCAGACGTGTTCCAGCAGCTGCATCCGCGTCACCACCTGCCCGGCGTTGCGGGCGAAATAGGTGATGAGTTCGAACTCCTTGGGGCTGACGGCGACATGTTCATTCTTCACATGCACGGTGCGCGCTTTCATACGGATTTCCAGCGCGCCAAAGGCGATCAGATCGTTGTCCAGAACCGTCATTTCTTGCCGGCGCAAAAGCGCGCGCAACCGGGCGCGCAACTCTTCGGGATCGAACGGTTTGGCAAGGTAATCGTCGGCCCCTTTCTCCAACCCTTCAATCTTGTTCGCGGCCCGGCCCAAGGCCGAGACCACGAGGATAAGCGCGGTTGAGCCGCCCGCGCGGATCTTGGCAATGGCATCCACACCGTCGCCGCCGGGCAGCATCCGGTCAAAGACGATCACCGCGAAATCGGCCAGTCCCGCCGCTTTGACACCATCGTCAAAGTTGCGCATCACCACCGGGTCACAGCCCAGATCGCCAACGGCCTGCGCCACCGCGCGGGCGGCGGCGGCGTCATCCTCGACAATCAGGATGCGGCGGGGTTTTTCGAGGGCAGCGGTCTCGGGGTTTTCCAAGGTCATCTCTTGCAGGGACATATCTTTCTCCAGATCAAAGGGAAATCACAGCGGGGTCAAGCACAACCGCACCGTTAATCGGGCGCATCGCCTGTTCATTTGTAAACGGGTCAAACGCCACATGGCGGGTTTGGCGGCCAACCCCACGCAGCAAAAACAGCACCGGGCCGGTGATGTCAGGCCAGAGGAAACCACGTTCGCGCACCGGGATGCCGTTGAAGGCAAGGATGTCATCGCCCACCGACAGACCGGCGAAATAGGCGGGGCTGGTGGCGGCGATGGCGGTGACACGGCGGGATGCGAGGGTGATCCCCAGCGCCTTGATCGTGGTGCGCGATTGGGCGGGGGGGACAAAGGCAATCGCCTGACTGCCGGAGGAAATCAGCCCGCTGTTGGGGGTGGCAAATCTAAGCGTTACGTCGTGGGGTGTGCCGCCGCGCGTCAGGCCAAGGCGCGCGTGCGGCGCGGTGCGGGCCTCAATCGAAAGGGCAAGGTCGCCGGGGCGGACAATGGCCTGGCCGTCGAGTGCGACGACAATGTCACCCGGTGCCATCCCCGCCGTCTCGGCGGTGCCCCCGGGCGAAACGTAGTCGACCAGCAGGCCGGTTTGCGCGTCTAGTGCCAGCGCCTCGGCGATCATCCCGTCCAC
This sequence comes from Marinovum sedimenti, assembly GCF_054052205.1. NCBI lineage: Bacteria > Pseudomonadati > Pseudomonadota > Alphaproteobacteria > Rhodobacterales > Roseobacteraceae > Marinovum > Marinovum sedimenti. The sequence goes on along the minus strand of NZ_CM133223.1, from coordinate 3,339,147 downwards.
CGGACGCAGGCGCAGGCCCAACTCTGGCACGGGCTTCAGGCTTTGGCTGAAGACATCGGCCAATAGCTGTGCCGGCAGGGCATAAGACAGGCCGACATAGAACCGGCTGCTGCTGGCCAGTTCGGCGTTGATCCCAAGAAGCTGGCCCGCGCTGTCGACCAATGGCCCACCAGAAGACCCGGCGTTGATTGCGGCGTCGTGCTGGATGAGGACCACGGGGATTGCCGGATCAACCTGGCGCCCGCCCGACGAGACAATGCCACGGGTCAAGGTCTGGTCCACCGCGAATGGCGCGCCGATGGCATAGACCGTCTCGGCCAGTTGCACCGGGCCGGGGCGCGGTGCCAGACCTGTGCCCATCGATTTATCGGCCAGTTCAAGAAAGGCCACGTCGCGGGCGGCGTCGCGCCGGACCACATGGGCCAGCACCGAAATGCCCGCGACATTGCGCAAAAGCACGCGCTCTCGGTTGCCCACCACATGCGCCGCCGTCACCGCAAAACGCCCGTCGCCCCAAAGCACGGCAGAGCCAAGGAACCGGCCGTCGCGATCCGCCGCCGCCACCACAAGCGTGGCCGCCATCGCGCGGTTTAACCCGTCTTGAACGGGCGCGTCATGGGCATCGCCCGCCCCCGGCAGAGCCGCGGCCAAAAGCGCCATCGCAGGCAAGGCAAGGCTCATCCGGCGGGTCATGGTTTGGGGTCGCATCGCGGGCTCCTGCGGCAAATCCTGTTGCCCCCAAAGCTATGTGCCCCCCTGCCCCAATACACATGAAAAGAGCTGTTAAGTGCGCGAAAGCCACAACAAACCCTTTGAAATAACGGCCAGACCGCTCAATATCACCTCTAAGGTTTCGCAGTCATGTTTCGCCAGCAGGGCTCTGGCCCGCACAATTTGGCGACTAGATTTGGCCCGTTCGATTTGACCTGCAAGATATTGCCTCAGGAGTGTTTCAGATGATCCGTTTTCGTGCATCCGCCGCCTTGGTGCTGGCCCTCGCCGCACCGCCCGCCTTTGCCGACCGCAGTGGTGCGCAGACCGCCGCGCTCTCTGCCGAGGTCTTTCTGGCCGGGGCCGAGGCGCAAGACCCGCTGTTGATGCTGGCGGCGGCGAAGCTGCGCAAATCGGTGGCTTTTGAGGCGATCACGCGCACCCCGGACAAGGACATGCCCCTGCCCGATGACGTGATGGCAGAGGCGCCGCTGGGGTGGGATGGTATGCTTGATGCCGCGCTGGACATGGCCCCCGAGGATGCGGTGATTGCGGCCTTGGCGCAGGACCTTCGGGCCGAGGGCGCGCGCGGGGTGCAAAGCGGCCAGCTGTATTCCATCACCGCGATCCGCAATGGCGGCACCGACACGTATCCCGCGATGGTCTACCGGGGCGGCGAATACGCAGATGTCTATATCGAGGGCAACGGCGGGGCCGATCTTAACCTTTTTGTCTATGACGCGCAGGCGCGGCTGGTATGTTCCGATACCGATATTTCCGCGATTGCCCATTGCGGCTGGACCCCGGCGCAAGACGCCGCTTTCACGGTGGTGGTGCGCAACAAGGGGCGCGGCCATTCCGGCTATTCCCTGATCACCAATTGAGGGCGGCGCGATGATCCGACGCACCGTTCGCGCGCTGGCCGTGCTGGCGTTTCTCAGCCCCGGCGCGGCATTGTCCCGCGAGGCGCACGCGCTGTTGATCGGCGCGTCGACCTATCCGTCGCTCGACGAACGCTACTGGTTGAAAGGCCCGGCAAATGACGTTGATCTGGTGGCGAAATACCTCATGACCAACCCGGCGTTGCCGTTTGCGCCCGACAATATCACGCTGTTGGCCGATGGGTTGGAGGGGGCGACGGACCCGACTTTGGCGGCGATCCGGGCCGCCTTTGCTGCGCTGGCACAGGAGGTTGTGGCCGGGGATTTCGTCTATTTGCATTTCTCCGGGCACGGTTCACAGACCCCTGCCGCCGATCCCGCCAGCGAGTTGGACGGTCTGGACGAGATTTTCCTGCCGGTGGATGTGGGGCCGTGGAATGACACTGTCGGCACGGTCGAAAACGCGCTTGTCGATGATGAGATCGGGGTGATGATTGACCGGATCCGCGCGAAGGGCGCGGATGTCTGGGTGGTGTTTGACAGTTGCCATTCCGGCACCGCCACCCGCGCCGCGCCGGGCGCTGACGATGTGCGGATGCGCCAGCTTTCGGCCGGGGCGTTGGGCATTCCGGCGGCGGCGATGGCCGATGCCGCGCGCCAGAGCCGCGCCCTGCCTGATCCGCGAGCGCAGGCGGAAGCGCCAGTGGTTTCGTCGGTGGTGTCGTCAGTGGTGTCCTCGGTGGATTTGGCTGCACCCGAGGGCGGCGAAGTCGGCCAGTTGGTGGCGTTTTTTGCCGCGCAGACCAATGAGACGACGCCGGAAAAGAATATGCCCAAGGGGGTGGAGGGGCGCAGGCTTCAGGGGGTGTTCACCTATACGGTGTTCGAAACGTTGGCCGAGCGTCCGGGCATCACCTATCGGCAATTGGCGCAGGAGGTGCTGCGCAAATATGGCACACAGAACCTGGCCCGCACCACGCCGCTGTTTGAGGGCGATCTTGATCTGCCGGTGTTTGGACGCACCCAAGCCGACCGCATTCTGCAATGGCCGGTGACGCGGAAAGGCGCGGCGTTGACGCTGAATGCCGGGCAATTGCATGGGCTGTCGGTGGGGGCCGAACTGATGCTGCTCGCGTCGCCGGCAGACAATGATGATGCAGCGCTGGCCAGCTTTACGGTCCGCGAGGTGGGTACGTTTTCGGCCCTTGCTGAGGGCACAATTTCAGCCAGTGCTGAGCGTGCAAATGCCGCCAGTGCCGAGGGCACAAATGCCACCAATGCCGTGGGTGCATTCAACCTTGACGACCTGCCGCCCGGCGCGGTGCTGCGCAAGGTGGGTACGGCGCTCGATCTGTCGCTGACGCTGGCGCTGCCTGCGCCCGGCTCGGCCCCGGCGGCGGCCCTCGACGCGGCCCTTGCGGTGATGCGCCGCGACGGGCTGACCGGGCCGCGCATCCGTTTTGTTGCGGCGGGCGATCCCGAAGCGGACCTGCGGCTGGCGGTGTTTGAGGACAGCCCGCGCCCCGATGCGCTGTGGCTGATGACGGCGGCGGGGATAGTGGATGTCAGCGCGCTGGCCGATGTGCCGTCCGTCTCGACCGCCGACAAAAGCGCGGCGGAACTGGCCGATGTGATGGCCGAGACCTTGATCAAGATGTCGCGCGCGCTGAACCTGATGAAGGTTGGGGCAGCGACGGCAGGGGCCACGGCCGTCGCGGTCGAGGCTGAAATGGTGCGCGGGCGCTTTGATACGACCGAGGAACGGGTGGCACCCGAAACGCGGGTGGCTCTGACGGGCGCGTCGGTGCCAAAGTTCCTGCCCGATGACACCATCGGATTGCGGCTGACCAACATCACGGATGCGGCGGTGGATTTCAACATCCTCTACGTCGGGTCGGATTACGCGATCAGCTTTATGGACAATGGGCGGATGCAGCCCGGCGACACGCTTGACGAGGATTACATCCTGATCACCGGCGAAAGTTTTGGCCGGGAACGGGTGATCGTGGTGTTTTCGCCTGCTGTGGAGCAATCGGCCGTCGAAGACCTATCGTTTCTGGAGCAATCGGCTGTGGACCGGACGCGCGGCACCCCGGCGGGCGGGGGCCAGCCCGGCTTGGCCGCTCTGCTAGACACTGCGGGGTTTGGCGAAACGACGCGGGCGGCAATCTCGCTTTCGCGCAAAAAGACGCGGCCTGATCCGGTGCCGCTGTTCGTGCAATTCGAGGTCGAGACGATCCGGCCCTGAATTGCGCCACCCGATCTGTCAACAGATCGGTTCCGATCCATCAATGGATCGGGCCCCGCCCACGAGGAAGCCCACCCTCTCCTCGCATCGCGCGCTCTGCCGTATGCGGTGCCCCCGATCTGTCAACAGATCGGCACCGATCCATCAATGGATCGGACCCCGTCCAAGAGGAAGCTCGCCCTTCCCCCGCATCGCGCGCTCTGCCGTATGCGGTGCCCCGATCTGTCAACAGATCGGCACCGATCCATCAATGGATCGGGCTCCGCCCACGAGGAAGCCCGCCCTTCCCCTCGCATCGCGCGCTCTGCCGTATGCGGTGCCCCCGATCTGTCAACAGATCGGCACCGATCCATCAATGGATCGGACCCCGCCCATGAGGAAGCCCGCCCTTCCCTCGCTTCGCGCGCTCTGCTGTATACGGTGCGCCCGATCTGTCAACAGATCGGCACCGATCCATCAATGGATCGGACCCCGCCCATGAGGAAGCTCGCCCTTCCCCCGCATCGCGCGCTCTGCCATAATGCCGGTCAAACAAAAGCAACAAAGAGCAGCGTACATGGCCGACGACCTTCTCAGCCCGGTGAACACTTCCGATTATGACGCCTCGCACATCGAAGTGCTCGAAGGGCTGGAACCGGTTCGAAAACGCCCCGGCATGTACATCGGCGGCACCGACGAACGCGCGCTGCATCACTTGGTGGCCGAAGTGCTCGACAACTCGATGGACGAGGCCGTCGCCGGCCACGCCAACCGTATCGAGGTGGAATTGCACGAAGATTACGCCCTCACTGTGCGCGACAACGGCCGTGGCATCCCGATCGACCCCCACCCCAAGTTCCCCGGAAAAAGCGCGCTTGAGGTGATCCTATGTACCCTGCACGCGGGCGGCAAATTCTCTGGCGACGCCTATGAAACCTCGGGCGGTCTGCACGGCGTGGGCGCCTCGGTGGTCAACGCGCTCAGCGATTCCATGGTGGTGCAGGTCGCGCGCAACAAGGAGCTGTTCGAACAGCGCTTTTCGCGTGGCATCCCGCTCGGTCCGGTCGCCAAGATCGGCGCAGCCCCCAATCGGCGCGGCACCACCGTCACCTTCCACGCCGACGAAGAGATCTTTGGCAAACACCGCTTCAAGCCCGCCCGCCTGCTCAAGATGGTGCGCTCCAAGGCCTATCTGTTTTCGGGCGTTGAAATCCGCTGGAAATCCGCGATTGATGACGGCGAAACCCCGACCGAGGCCACCTTTCACTTCCCCGGCGGGCTGTCCGACTATCTGACCGAAACGCTGGGCACCGCCTCAACCTATGCCGAGAAACCCTTTGCCGGCACCGTGGATTTCCGCGAGAAATTCAATGCGCCGGGCAAGGTGGAATGGGCGATCAACTGGACGCCGTCGCGCGATGGTTTCATCCAGTCTTACTGTAACACCGTGCCCACGCCCGAAGGCGGCACCCATGAGGCCGGGTTCTGGGCGGCGATTCTCAAGGGCATCCGCGCTTATGGCGAGCTGTCCAACAACCGCAAAGCGGCGCAAATCACCCGCGATGACCTGATCACCGGCGGCTGCGCCTTGGTGTCCTGCTTCATCCGCGAGCCGGAATTTGTGGGGCAGACCAAGGACCGGCTGGCCACCACCGAGGCCGCGAAACTGGTCGAAGGGGCGGTGCGCGACCACTTTGACCATTGGCTGACCTCGGACACGAAATCCGCCGGTGCGATCCTCGATTTCCTGGTGTTGCGCGCCGAAGAGCGACTGAAACGGCGGCAGGAAAAGGAAACGGCGCGGAAAACCGCGACGAAAAAGCTGCGCCTGCCCGGCAAGCTGGTGGATTGCTCGAATTCCAACCGCGAAGGCACCGAATTGTTCATCGTCGAGGGTGACTCGGCGGGCGGATCGGCCAAGATGGCGCGGGATCGCAAGACCCAAGCGCTGTTGCCGCTGCGTGGTAAAATCCTCAACGTACTGGGTGCAGCCTCGTCGAAACTGGGCTCGAACGCCGAGATTTCCGATCTGTCCCAAGCGCTTGGCGTTGGGATGGGCACGAAATTCAACATCGATGATCTGCGCTATGAAAAGATCATCATCATGACCGACGCCGACGTTGACGGTGCCCATATCGCGGCGCTGTTGATGACGTTCTTCTTTACCCAGATGCGGCCGATGATCGACGCCGGGCACCTTTATCTGGCCTGCCCGCCGCTGTTCCGGCTGACACAGGGGGCCAAGCGGGTCTATTGCCTGGACGAGGCCGAGCGCGAGGCGTGGATGGCCAAGGGTCTGGGCGGCAAGGGCAATATCTCGGTGTCGCGGTTCAAGGGTCTGGGCGAAATGGACGCGAAAGACCTGAAGGACACCACGATGAACCCCGCGACCCGGAAATTGATCCGGGTGTCGATTGACGAAGACGAACCGGGCGAAACCAGTGATCTGGTGGAACGGCTGATGGGGAAAAAGCCGGAGAAACGGTTCGAGTACATTCAGGAGAATGCGAAGTTTGTTGAGGAGTTGGATGTTTGAGGATTTATCTACAATAATCGGCACCAAAGTTGCCACATCCATCGAGATAAATGGGCTTTGGATTCCGGCAAACAGCATCGCTTCCGTACTTGGTCGCTTTGTCGAACCCGCAACGTTTATTTCTCCGGAATTTTCTCCATACGATTTGTCAATCTCCGGCTCATTCACCAAAGTTAAAATGAACAATCGCTTCTTCGGACTGGCAACTGAGCACCAACGAGGCGATTTGCAGAGGCAATATTCTTACGAACAACTCGGCCTTTTAAATTTGACAACGCAGACCTTAACGACGTCTCATTTCGTTTTCTATGGGAAATCTGAGGCATGGGATTGTACAATTTATGAGTTTACTGACGGTGTGCGCAGTGGTTCGCTATCGGCCACGGGTTGGTACAATGTATCTCAAGATCTCGGCGCGACCATTCGGGCCGAGAAGGCACTAGCGATCGGGTTTCCTGGTGATAGAAATTCAATAGACTATCTCCAAAGCAGATATCGCGCGCAGCCCATGGCAGTATGGGCCGATCCGAGTGAACCTTCTATGAAAGATCGCTTAAGCATGGTTCCAAATCCGGAAATAGACTTCGAACCTTCTGGAATGAGCGGAGGCGGCGTTTTTGGTATTTCTCTGGCATCGGGTCAGCCAAAAATTTTTCTCGCTGGCTTACTCGCGAATGCATCTACACGAGTTTTCAACTTTATACCTGTCTCAACCATTGCTAGGCTCAGGACCCATTGATCTGCTTGAGGCTACGTCGGCAGCGTGATTCAAGCTCCCAAACTGACGGGGGTGATGATGAGCAACCTTTTCTGGCTAACGGACGCGCAGATGGACCGGCTTCGGCCGTTTTTTCCCAAGAGCCATGGCAAGCCGCGGGTGGATGACCGGCGTGTTCTGAGTGGGATAATATTCATCAATCGCAATGGCTTGCGCTGGTGCGACGCGCCCGCGGAATACGGCCCGGCCAAAACGCTCTATAACCGCTGGAAACGATGGAGCGACAAGGGCATTTTCGCGAGGATGATGCACGGCCTTGCGTCGGAGGCAGCGGTTCCAAAGACGGTGATGATCGACGCGACCTATCTGAAGGCGCACCGCACGGCGAGCAGTCTGCGGTCGAAAAAGGGGGGCCCGACGACCAGCGGGGGCGCGCGATCGGCCGAACCAAAGGCGGCATGAACACCAAGCTGCATGCCGTCACCGATGCCGAGGGACGACCGATCCGGTTTTTCATGACCGCGGGCCAGGTCAGCGACTACACCGGCGCTGCGGCCCTTCTTGGCAGCCTGCCATCGGCACAATGGCTTCTGGCCGACCGGGGCTATGACGCCGACTGGTTCAGGGAAGCGTTGAAAGACAAGGAGATAAAGCCCTGCATCCCTGGCCGGAAGTCCCGCGCCAAGCCCGTCAAATACGACAAGCGCCGCTACAAACGCCGCAACAGGATCGAGATCATGTTCGGGCGCCTGAAGGACTGGCGCAGGATTGCCACACGCTACGACCGATGCCCGAAAGTCTTCCTCTCCGCCATCGCCCTCGCCGCAACCGTCATGTTCTGGCTATGAAACGAGAACGAGTCCTGACCCTAAATTCATGCAAACTGCGGCAAATTCAACCAAAGAAACCTGAGATCGATAAGACTTCTGCTACGTCCTAAGCTCAACCCGACTGCTCTATACTCGCCCCTGCCTCGACAGAGCGGGCCAGCGCCTGCCCGCGGGGTGGCGCTGCTACGGTTTTTCCGTAACGCTTTATGGTGGCCAAACCCGCACTCTGTTTCGATGAACCAGCAAGACCAGCCAAAGCGCCAGCCCGGTGGGGCGGGCAGGCGCTGGCCCGGCGGCCTGCGGCCTTGATTCCGGGCTGGGGGGAATACGACGTAACCGCTCCGTTGCTACCGCCTGCCTGATTTTGGCGTGATGGGCTAAGACACGTGCATAACGACGTCGTTTGCGACGTGTCTTATGCGGGGGTGTTGATGCGGGGTGAAATTCTTGGACTTGAGCGGCGGCGGCGGTGGAGCGATGAAGAGAAGCTCGGGATCGTCATGTCGGTCGGGATCGATAATGCGACAGTGACGCAAGTTGCGCAGCGCCATGATGTGACACGGCAACAAATTTATGCCTGGCGCCATGATCTGAAGAAGAAAGGGCTTTTGCCGCCGGAGAGCGGCGTGCTGTTCCTTGCTGTCGATATTCCACCCGCGCACCGCGTTCCCGCCATCTCCGAAGCGTCCCCCGGAGCAGAGCCCAAGCCGGTCGAATTGCGTCTACGCAGCGGGCGCTGCCTGCGCTTTGACAGCAACATGGACGCGGCGTTGCTGACGCTGCTGATCCGAGCGGTGGAGGCGGCATGATCGGCCCGGGGACCGGCGTTCGGGTGTATCTGGCCTGCGGCGTCACGGACATGAGGAAGGGCATCGCCGGTCTGGCAGCTCTGGTCCAAGATGTCTTGCGCCAGAAGCCGACAGGCGGTGCGGTTTTTGCCTTCCGGGGGCGCAGGGGCGACCGGCTGAAGCTTCTCTATTGGGACGGTCAGGGGTTCTGCCTCTATTACAAAGTGCTCGAACGCGGTCGATTTCCCTGGCCCGCAGCGACAGAGGGCGCGGCGCGGCTGACCTCGGCGCAGTTGGCAATGTTGTGGGAAGGGATAGATTGGCGTCGCCCGAACTGGGGCGCACCACCGGCTCGAGTTGGGTGAATTATCCGCCTGATTAGCCTTGTTTTTATGGCGCTTCCACTTGCGCCATGGTAGTTGGACGCATGTCAAACCATGTTGTAAATCTTCCTGATGATCCCGCTGTTCTGAAGGCAATGATCGCTGCTTTGCAGGCAGAGAATGCCAAGATATCGGCCACGTTGCGTGTCCATGACCAACTTGTTCAGGCACTGCGTTTGCGGATCGCCAAGCTGCAGAAACTGGCCTTTGGCAAAACGTCGGAAAAGATCGAGCGCGAGATCGAACAATTGGAACTGGCGCTGGAAGACCTGTTGGTCGCTGTCGCCGAAGGGGATGATGACCTCATCGATGAAGGTCAGAATGAGCCAGCACCCGATGAGACGGCAGTTCCGAAGCTCCGCCGTCGTCCGCGCGTCTCTGACGCAACGCCGCGCGAGCGTCGTGAACTCGATCCTGGCACTTGCTGCCCTGATTGCGGTGGTGATTTACGTGTAGTGGGCGAGGATGTCAGCGAACTGCTTGATATGATCGCAGCCCAGATGAAGGTGATCCAGATTGCCCGCATCAAAAAGTCCTGTCGTCGCTGCGAGAAGATGGTGCAGGAGCCCGCTCCAAGCCGCCCGATCCCCGGCAGCATGGCGGGTCCGAACCTGCTGGCCCATATTCTGGTCTCAAAGTTTGACGATCATCTTCCTTTGTATCGCCAGCACGAGATCTTTGCCCGCATGGGCGCAGATATTCCCGAAAGCACGCTTGTCAGCTGGTGTGGACGTGCCATGAAAACCCTCCAGCCGCTTATCGAGCGGATCGAGGCTGATATTATGGGCAGTGATCTGCTGCATGCGGACGACACGCCAATCCGTGTGCTGGACCGGTCCTTGCGCGACAAGGGCCTCGGCAAGGGCGTAAAAAGGGGCCGGATATGGGCCTATGTTCGTGATCAGCGCCCATGGGCGGGTTCAGCGCCACCGGGGGCGATCTATTACTTCGCCCCGGACTGGAAAGAAGAGCATGTTTTGCGGCACCTCTCGGAAGGCTGCGGCATCCTGCAGGCTGACGGTTATAAGGGGTATGCCAAGCTTTATGACCCAGAACCGGACGGAACCACGCGCTTCCGCGAGGCCGCCTGTTGGGCGCACCTGCGACGCGACTTCCATGACGTCTGGGCATCCACCAAATCCGAGATCGCCCGTGAAGCGCTCGACCGGATTGGGGCGTTCTACGATATCGAGCGCGACATCGCAGGCCAGCCTGCCGATCTGCGCCTTGCCGCGCGCCAAAAGCTGAGCAAACCGAAGGTCGAAGCCTTCCTCGCTTGGTCGGAACAACAGCTCCTGCGCATCCCCGGCAAAGGCGATCTCGCCAAGGCATTCCGCTATGGTCTGAGCCGTCAGACGCCGTTCTGCTTGTTCCTTGAGGATGGCCGCGTGGCAATCGACAACAACCCGGCCGAACGCGCCCTGAGACCGATTGGCATAGGCCGCAAAAATTGGCTTTTTGCCGGGGCCGATACCGGTGCGGAAACCCTTGTCCGGGCCATGACGATCGTTGAGACCGCCAAGCTCAACGGCCTCAATCCGCAGGCCTATCTGGCCAACATTCTCGACCGCATCCATGATCACAAGATCAACCGTCTCGACGAATTGCTACCTTGGAATTGGGTGCCCGTTGGAACCGCGCAATCGAAGGCAGCCTGATGGCAGCAGTGACGCATGTTTGCACAATCGCCCACGTCGCGAAAATGCTTGGCGAAGACCAAGACCTCCTCGAGGCAATCATCCGCAACGATGATAATCTGACCTACGGCAGCATCATCCGCATCTATACAGGGCAAGAGGAGGGCATGACTGGCCTCACCGATTACGGCATCGAAGAGCTGGCTGACATGATCAGAGAAGCACGCCTGACAACCCAGACCTGGCACGACTTCCTCGACGACTTTGTCGATGACACCGACCTTGTCGCCCGGATCAAGGCAAAATCACCGCGGTAGCAACGGAGCGGTTACAATACGACGGTGTTTCCGCAACGCTTTGATGGTTGCCAAGTCCGCACTCTGTTTCAGTGAACCACCAAGATTAGCCAAAGCGCCAGCCCGCCACGCCAAAGGCGTGTCAGTTATAGTCGGCGCACCTTTGGTGCGACGGGGCGGGCAGGCGCTGGCCCGGCGGCCTGCGGCCTTGATTCCGGGCTGGGGGAAATGCGACGGTGTTCTCGTAACGCGTTATAGCTGCCAAGTCCGCGCTCTGTTTCAGTAAATCACCAAGATTAGCCAAAGCGCCAGCCCGCCACGCCAGAGGCGTGTCACTTATAGTCGGCGCCCCTTTGGGGCGACGGGGCGGGCAGGCGCTGGCCCGGCGGCCTGGGGCCTTGAGTCCGGGCTGGGGGCGATGGCGAACGGTGCATTCATCCCCCTTGCAAGCACTTCAGCGCAGGCGTAGATTCCAGATCGCAGGCTCCGGGAGAGCGAATCTCCCGCCCCTGCCGCCTCCCAAGGATCATCGCCCCGCTAGACCGGGCAACCCTGATCGCCTGACGATGCGACGGCCCGTGGCGATGTCCGCCACTGGATAGTCATCGGAGATCACCCCCATGTCCAAGAGCAAAAACAAAGGCAATCGCGAGATCAAGAAGCCGAAGCAGGAAAAACCCAAGGTTCTCGCCACCGCGAACTCGGGTGCCGGAAAGGCCCTATCCATCGGCGGCCAGAAGGCCAAATAACCCGCGTTTACCGCGCCCGTTCTCAACACCATCCCCAGACGAACACGCGCCGGAAGGTGAGCGAAACGGCTCACCTTCCATGCGTGCATAAGTCTTTGGGGAAATGCCATGAATGACCCGCTTTACAGTGTAGCGGTCGGGATCGTGCGGACCCAAACCACTTCAGGGGTATGCGCTGCGCGGCGGGTCACTCATCGCTTGCATCATGTAACCCGTGCGTTGCATCGGAGCAAAAGCGCATTGGGAGATGCAAACTATCCTTCCGCATAGAACTGTTTGGCGCGGCCTGACAGAAACGTGTTTCCTGCCGGATTATCGCTGGATTATGGTTACCGCATGCGTGGTTTGATCCTGACATTGCTGGCCCTCGCCCTGCCCTGTGCCACCTTGGCGCAGGACACCGATCTGGAGCTTGTGCTGCTCGCGGATGCCTCTGGCTCGATCGACGCGCGCGAGATTGCGTTTCAGCGTCAGGGCTATGCGGCGGCGCTGACCGATCCCGAGGTGCTGGCGGCGATCAAGGGCACCGCCTATGGCACGATTGCAGTCACCTACATCGAGTGGGCCGCCAACACCGCTGTCGTCGCCGATTGGACGCGAATCGACGGGTTGGAGGCGGCGGAAACCTTTGCCGCCACGCTTTTGGCCAAGCCACGGCTGGCCTATGGCCGCAATGCGATTGGCAGCGCGCTGCTCGAGGGGCTGCGGCAGATCGAGGACAATGACATCCACGGCTGGCGGCGGGTGATCGATTTTTCCGGCGACAGTGTGAACACCTATTCCGGCCCAAGTATCGCCGCCGCGCGGGCGCAGGTGCTGGCTGCGGGCGTCACGATCAATGCCCTGCCGATCCTGCGGCCCGACGATCCGGGGCGCGCGCATGGCGGGCTTGAGGCGCTGTATCAAGAGCGGATCATTGGCGGCACCGGAGCGTTTGTGGTGACGGCTTCGGACCGGGCGTCGTTTGCCCAGGCGGTCAAGCGCAAGCTGGTGCTTGAGATTTCGGGGCAGATGCCGGGCGCAGCGCAGATCGCGGCGAAATAGCCCGCAACCCCCTGCAAAACAAAAGAAAACCCCCGCCGGGTGGGCCGGCGAGGGTTCAACGGTCCGCAGACCGCGTCATCAGATTGAACGCTTACGCCTCGACGGCTTGGGCTTTCATGATCTCTTTTTTGACTTTCAGCGCATTGCCGGAAAGTTCAATGTCCTTGGCTTTGGCAAGGAATTTGTCGAGCCCACCACGGTGGTCAACAGAGCGCAGCGCCGACGCCGAGATACGCAGCTTGATGCCACGGCTCAGGGTCTCGGATTGCAGCGTCACGTCGTTCAGGTTCGGCAGAAACCGACGACGTGTTCTGTTTTTCGCGTGGCTGACATTGTTGCCAGTCATCGGGCCTTTTCCGGTAAGTTCGCAACGGCGCGCCATGTCGTTATCCTCATCGTTCTGGTGCAGGACTTTCCGCGCCCCGCAAATATCAAAGGGCGCCGCTTAGGCCGCGCCCGGAATTTGGTTTCGTCGCTATTACGCGGGGTGGTGGGGATCGTCAAGTGTCTGATGGCGCGGCGGGGCGATTCTTCCTCAGCCGTCAGAAGATAGTGCCTTGGCCCGTGCTGTTGCCGCATTTGCAAGGGCATTTCGGCCGGATTTTTGCGCCTGTGCCGCCAGATGAGTCCAGTATTTCGGGCTTTGGCGGCGGGCGTTGCGGTGCAACATCACGATGCGACGGTGTGGCACCTTTGGCTTGGTCAGCTGCGCCTGCAATTTGCCAAACCGCCCGGCATCGCGCAGGGCCCCGGTCGCCGGGTGCCCCCCGCCCGCCAGCCGCGCCAGCGTGATCGCGGGAAAGGCCGCGGTGATCAGGGCGGCGTTGCGGATGTCCATCGGGCGGAACGGGTCGGCAAGGATCACGCCCTGCACCCCGGTGCCGCGCGTCGCCAGATCGCCCAGCGCGGCGTCAAAGCCTGTCGCACAGTCGCGGTAGCGGCGGTCAAACGGCACATGGTCTGGCGAGATTGAATATTGCGGCGACACCGCAATGACCCGGCGCAGCCGCAGCACAGCCGCAAAGCGAAACGCCGCGTAGCCGCCCATCGAAAAGCCCATCGCACAGGCATCGTCAAACCCCTGCGCGAGATCGGCCAGCGCCGCCTCCAGCGCCTCGGTTTCGGAGTTGATGTACCAATCGTTCCAGCGCGATTGCAGGTGCAGATGGCTCATGCCGTTGGCGGTGAAGCTGCGCACCGGGGTTGGAGCCATGAAAGCACCGGGATCGGGGATGCGCTGGCGAAAGCTGACGAACAGCGCCGATTGGCCGGGGTTGAACAGCGTGGCGCGGATCAGATTGCCGTCAAACAGCCTGTGCGCCTTCATCCCGCAAGATGCCGGGTCAGCATGGTTTGTGCCGCACGCGCCGGGGTGGTTGCGCCCGAAGCGACCGCTTCAGAGAGTTGCGCCATGGCCGCGCGGGCCTCGGCGGTCTCAAGCCGCGCCAACAGCGCCTGCCGGACCTCTTCGCCAAACCAATAGCGCGCCTGTTCCGCGCGCCGCCCCTCGAAATGGCCATGCTCACGCCGCCAATCGCTCAGGGCCTGCATCTCGTCCCAGGCCTTTTCAAGCCCGTGTTCCTCAAGCGCCGAGACCGTCAGCGCCTTGGGATAGCCTTCGGGGTCATGCGGGCGCTTGCGCAACAGCCGCAACGCGCCGGCATAATCGGCGCAGGTGCGCATGGCACTGGGTTTCAGGTCGCCGTCGGCTTTGTTGACCAGTATGAGGTCGGCCATCTCCATGATGCCGCGTTTGACGCCCTGCAATTCGTCGCCCCCCGCCGGGGCCAGTAACAGGATAAACAGGTCGGACATTTCGGCCACCACGGTTTCCGATTGCCCCACCCCCACGGTTTCGATCAGCACCACGTCAAAGCCCGCCGCTTCGCACAGGCGCACCGCCTCGCGGGTGCGGCGGGCGACGCCGCCGAGGTGGGTCTGGCTGGGGGATGGCCGGATAAAGGCGTTAGGATCGCGCGACAGATGCTCCATCCGGGTCTTGTCGCCCAGGATCGAGCCACCCGAGCGCGCGGAGGACGGATCAACCGCCAAAACCGCGACGCGCAAGCCCTGCCCTGTCAGCATCAGGCCGAAACTCTCGATGAAGGTGGATTTGCCAACCCCCGGCGTGCCCGACAGCCCGATGCGCAGCGCTTGGCGCCCGGCGGGGCGCAGCGCTTCGATCAGCTCGGTCGCCTGCCCCCGGTGATCCGCCCGCCCGCTTTCGATCAGCGTGATGGCGCGCGCCAAGGCCCGGCGTTCGCCCGACAAAACCCGCTCCGCAAGGCTCGCAATATCCATTTGTATCCTCACGTTTTCGACAGTGGTCGCCAGACTGGCACATTTCCGCACAGGCCGCGCCCGCGATTGCGCGGAGTTTCGCGCGTGGCGCAGGCCCGGCGGTGCCGTGCTGGCAAATTCTCTGCCGCTTTCTTACCGATAGTCGCCAAGGGTGGAAACATCCCAGATGCACAAACTCTCCTTCAGGGAGACATAGGCTCCCCCACGGGGAGGACGGGATCAGGCAGACATGTTCAGGCAGACAGTGCGGCACCGGTTGGGTGCCATCGCGATGGGCGTCATTCTGGGCACCTCCAGCACCTCGGCGGCGCAACCGGCCAGCGAAACCGCGCGGTTTGACGTGTATTTCCTTGGCCTGAAAGCAGGCGAGATGCAGCTCGGGATGAAGAGTGACGGCGCACAGTATGCGGTGTCGGGCAAGGCGGACTCAGGCGGGCTGATCGCCGCGATTTCCGGCTTTCGCTTTCGGGCCAAGACCCAAGGCACCGTGCGCGGCGAGGACTTTTCCCCCACCCGGTATGAAGAAAACTCGGACAATGGCGAGCGCAAGACCGATACGGTGCTGGTTTATCGCGACGGCGTGCCCAAGATCGAAAAGGTCGACAAGCTGCGCGATCACTGGCTTGATCCGGCGAGCCAGCGCGGGCTGATTGATCCGCTCACCGCCTTTTGGCAGGTGCTGCGCGACCGTCCGCGTGCAGCGCTGTGCAGCCAGAGCATCCGCTATTTTGATGGCGGCCGCCGGGTGCGTTTTACCCTCAGCGATGCGCGCGTCGAGGGCGATACTGTCACCTGCCAAGGCCAGTACATCCGCGAGGGTGGCTTCTCCAAAAAGGCGATGCGCGAGGGTGACAAATATCCGTTTTCGCTGACCTACAAAGAGGGCGGCGACGGGATGTGGCAGGTCAATCGCGTCGATGCCAAAACGCGGCGTGGACGGGCGCTTCTCATTCGGCGATAAGGCCGGGGTGACACGGACCCGCCAACCCCTTCCCATTGATGATGCGCTGCCCGATCTTCTGGCGGCGGTTGCGGCGCGTGGGCGCGCGGTGCTTCAGGCCCCGCCGGGCGCGGGCAAGACGACGCGGGTGCCTTTGGCGCTGCTTGAGGCCGGGTTGATCCAAGGTCGGATCGTGGTGCTTGAGCCGCGCAGGCTGGCGGCACGGGCCGCGGCCGAGCGGATGGCCGAGACGCTGGGCGAAGTCGCGGGCGAAACGGTTGGCTATCGCATCCGGGGCGAAAGCAAGGTGGGCAAGGCGACCCGGATTGAGGTGGTCACCGAGGGCATCCTGACCCGGATGATCCAGTCTGACCCCGAGCTTTCGGGCGTTGGCGCGGTGATCTTTGACGAATTCCACGAACGCTCTTTGAACGCGGATCTCGGGTTGGCGCTCTGTCTTGAGATTGCCGGCGCGCTGCGTGATGACCTGCGCCTGATCGTGATGTCCGCCACGCTTGAGGCTGGGCCAGTGGCGGCGCTGATGGACGATGCGCCGGTGGTGACCTCAGAGGGCCGCGCCTTTCCGGTTGAGACCCGCTGGATCGACAAGCCGCTGGGGCCACGGGTGCGGCTGGCCGAGGCCTGCGCCGATCTGGTGGTCAAGGCGGTGGCCGAGACCACAGGCGGGGTGCTGGTGTTCCTGCCCGGCGAGGGGGAAATCCGACGCTGCGAGGGGTTGTTGAAAAGCCGCCTGCCCGCCGGGTGCCATCTGCGGCCTTTGTACGGCGCCCTGCCCTTTGCCGCCCAACGCGCGGCGATCCGCCCCGAGAGTGAGGGGCGCAAGGTGGTGCTGGCCACCTCGATTGCCGAGACCTCGCTGACCATCGAAGACATCCGCGTGGTGGTGGATGCCGGTCGCGCGCGGCGGGCGCGGTTTGACCCCGGATCGGGCATGTCGCGGCTGGTGACCGAGCGGGTCAGCCGCGCCGAGGCCACCCAGCGCGCGGGCCGCGCCGGGCGGGTGGCCGAGGGGTTTTGCTATCGGATGTGGACCCGTGGCGAAGAGGGCGCCCTGCCCGCCTTTGCCCCGGCTGAGATTGAGGTCGCTGATCTGGCCGGTCTGGCGCTGGAGCTGGCGCTTTGGGGTGGCACGGTGGAAGAGATGCCGCTGCTGAGCGCGCCCAATCCGGGCAGTTGGGCCGAGGCGCAAGGGCTGTTGCGGATGCTTGGCGCGCTGGACGGCGACAACCTGATCACCGCGCATGGCCGCGCACTTGCCGCGCTGCCGCTGCATCCGCGTCTGGCGCATATGCTGGCGGTGGCCGGGCCTGAGGCCGCGCCTTTGGCGGCGCTTCTGGCCGACCGAGACCCGTTGCGCGGCGCGCCGGTGGACCTATCGCTGCGGCTTGAAGCGCTGCGCAATCTGCGCGGGTTTCGCGACCGGCGGCCTTATGAGGTCAACCGCGCCGCGCTCGACCGGATCGGGCAAGAGGCCAAGCGGCTGGGACGTGCGACCAGGACGGCCCGCACGGCCGGGCTGAGCGCCGCGCAGATGGCCGCGCTGGCCTATCCCGACCGCATCGGGCTGCGCCGCAAGGGCGATGCGCCGCGCTATGTGCTGTCGGGCGGCAAAGGCGCGGTGATGGACGAGGCCGACCCGCTGGCCGGGCAACGGCTGGTCGTGGTGACAGACACCGATGGCAACCCGCGCGAGGCGCGTATCCGGCAGGCAACGGCGATGTCGGAGGGCGAAATCCGGGCGCTGTTTGGCGACCGGATCGCTTGGGTCGACCGCTGTGAATGGTCGCGCCGCGAACGCCGGGTGATTGCGCGGCAGCAAGAGCGATTTGGCGAGGTGGTGCTACAGGACAGGCTGTGGAAAGACGCCCCAGCCGAGGCGATGGCACGGGCGATGCTCGACGGGGTGCGCGACCTTGGGCTGAAGATGACCAAGGGCGCCGCGCGGCTTTTGGCGCGGATCGAGGTGGCACGCGCAGGCGGTGTTGATCTGCCCGAAGTATCGGAGGCGGCGCTGATGGATACGCTTGAAGACTGGCTGCTGCCGTACCTCACCGGCATTCGCAGCGCCGAGCAATGGAAGGCGTTTGACCCGCATGATGCACTGGTGGCGCGGCTGAGTTGGGATCAGACACAGGCGCTTGACCGGGCGGTGCCTGCCGCCTTTACCACGCCGCTGGGCCGCCGCATTCCGATTGATTATTCCGGAGAGCATCCCGAAATCACCCTGCGCATCCAAGAGATGTTTGGCCAGACCGCGCATCCCACGGTGGCCGGTCAGCCGCTGCGGGTGACGCTCCTGTCACCGGCCCAGCGCCCGGTGCAGACCACGATGGACATTCCGGGGTTCTGGGATAGCTCTTACGCCGATGTGCGCCGCGACATGCGGGGCCGCTATCCGCGCCACCCCTGGCCCGAAGACCCGCGCGAGGCCGACCCGACATTGCGGGTGAAGCGGCGCGGGACGTGAGCGGTGCGTTGTGAGGATGCAGGCGGTATCGCCGTAATGGAAGATCGCAAGCTCCCTTACAGAAGCCGCTCGCCCGGGCGCAAACTGATCGAGTTAACTCTGTATTCTGACCTCGAAATAAACCGCAACGCGCTCCTGAGGTAGCAAGGATCCACTGCACTGCCATTGTAAACCGCCGCGATAGCCACTTGGCGTCGGGGCGGTCGTGAGGCTACAGGGGAAATTGGCCGGGGCGTCCACGACACCCGGCGCGGTCGCGGTGAGGCTTGTGTAGATGGGCGTCGCATCACCAATCGAGACCGCAGATATCGGCGCATTGCCTGAGTTGCGAAAGATGATCCGGTAAATCAGAACATCCCCCGCTCTGCCAGAGTTCCGGGTTGAAAAACCGGCGCCTGTGGTGAGATCGCAAACCCCCTGCGTGGCATTACACACTTGTTTCCCAAGCTCGACTGCATTGCCACCGTCGATTGTCACGCGATCGATATTTGAGACCACGGCACGCTCCGAAGTGCCGGTGAAGGTCGCATTGGCCGTCACGTCGAAACTGACGGCAGACCCCGCCGGGCTGGCGCTGGACGTCTGGACCGTGGCAATGATGCAGATCTCTTCACCCGCGATGGCGGCAATGGGCGCGTCGATGGCGGTGTCGCCCGGTGAAATGTCTGCATCACATCCGACGTCGCGCCACAGAGAGATGCTGGTGATCGCTGGCGTGCTTTCGGCGATGTTCGTCACGGCAAAATCAATGCTCATGTCAGACGTTGCGATAAAGCGGTGAGAGATGTCGATGCGGCCGCCGCTTTGAACCGCGACTTGCCGGTCGGCACTCAGGTTTGGGTCGTCGACAACCCCGAAATTCAGCAGGGCATAACTGGTGTTGGCCGCCGGGGTGAACGTGAGGCTGCCGTCCAGCCGATCCGCGTCTGGGAACGGGCCGGGGTTGGAGGAGATGTGGCGCTCCGTCGGAGTGATCTCGGCCAGCGAAAGGGTCAAGGCGGTTCCGGCAAAGCTGTTGTCCACGGCAACGGAAAACGCCCCGTCCAAAGCTGTGCTGGTGGTGGCGATCAGCGTCGTGTCGGCGGCGCGCAATTCAACCGTCCGCCCGCCGAGGCGCTGCTCGGTGCCGTTATAAATCCCGTCGTGGGCCGTGCCACCGCCCGCGCCGTTGTCGTTGATCACCTGGCCCTGCAGAGTGATCGTGCCGCTGGTATCGCGGGTCACAGTCGCGCTGGCCTCGTCATCGTCGGCAATGCCGTCGGACAAGTCATCGGTCAGCGGCCCGACGTCGGGGTCACTGTCTGGATCAGGCAACGAGCTTGCGATGATTTCAGCAATGTTCGTGGTGTTTCCGGTGTCGCGCATCGTGACACGAAGGGTCAACGTTTCAGTCTCGCCAGCCAGCACCTGACCCAAATCCCATATGCCGGTTCCAACATCAAAGGTATCGCCATTGGCCGCGGCATCATGAGACACAAACGCGTATCCGTCAGGGATCAATTCGCTGACCTTAACACCCGTGGGTGCACTGGGGCCCGCATTGGACACGCTGATCACAAAGTCGATGGCATCCCCGGGCTGCGCCGTTGCGAGTGGCAGGCCGGTTGCGGCGCTTAGCGCGGCCTTGGTGATGGACAGATCGGCGACAGGCGCGACAGGCGGGTTGGGGTTGATGATTGTCACCTTGTAATCCTCGACTTCGCCATCGGCGTTGAACCCATCGAAAGGATCAGAGACGAGCGCGCTGCTTGTCGACCAACGCAGTCGGGCGAATGTGTCGCCATTGATGGCAGTCGGGGGCACGGGAATATCAAGTGTGATCGAGTCGTTGAAAACGCCATCGGTATCGCCGGTGCCACCGTCACGATAGTTGATGGCGACGTGATCCTCGGTCGAGAAAACACCGTCACCGTCGAAATCGATCCAGACCTGTAGATTGGTAATGCCGGGTAGCCGCAAGGCCGGTATCACCAGGGCGTTCGAGATACTCAAGGTCTCGTGCGTCACCACGGTCAGCGACGATGTGCTGCCTGCGGTGAACGTTGGGAACGACGCGACAGCATCTTCGTCGTCTGATGCGCTAAGGTCATCGCCATCCGCATTGGCGCTGTGGATTGTGATAATATCCGAGTCTGGCAGCCCGGCACCAAGATAAATCGAGGGCACGACTGCGTGCCGCGGGTCGCCGTAGCTGGCTGGCGCATCGCCGCGGTCAACAAGATCTGCCGCAGCGATCAGCAAGGAATAATCTTCGACCTCACCATCGGCTGCGAAGTCTGAAAACAGCAAACCCGACTGGCTGGCGTACCGGAAACGCGCATAGGTCAATGCGGTGGTCGCATCCACCGGAACCAGAACCGTGAATTGAATAACACCATCGCCCGCAAGAGTGTCATCGCCGGTGCCGTCATCGCGCAAATCGGTTGCAATGCGTTCACCGAGGGCATCGTCGAAGAGCCCATTGCCGTTGTAGTCTAGCCACGCCTGCAGAAAACCATCACCAACGACTTCGACGGAAAGCGTCGTGTCCACACCTTGGGTCAGGAGCGGCAGAGCAACACCATCCTCATCGTCCTGATTGGTAGTGTCATCGCCGAGCGCACCTGTACCAAAGGCCGGTGTGGGCTCGGTATCTGGTGCAACCGCGCCCATGTAAACCAAAGGCACAGTCGGGACGTTGTGAATAGGCGCGCCATAGCTGATGGGCGCATCGCCATAATCCACCCCAATCCCGTTCAGGACACCGATGATAATCTGCGCCTGATCGCAATTGCCGGGGTTGGCGTCTTCGCAAAGTTCATAGGTTATGCGGTAAATGCCAGCGGGTGTGGACGCAGGCACGGTGACACGCCCCTCATCTGGGCCGCCGGTCTCAAGGAATGGAACAGCGTCGCCGGGATTGTTCGGCGTTGCCTCTGTCAAAACGGTTGCGGTCACATTGGCCGCATCCACAGGGACCAGCGCGATTGAGTCATTGGCGAATGCATCGCCAGACAATCCGCCAGTGACACCGTCCAGCGGGCTCGCTGCGAAATCATCGTTTTCGGCGGCAATCTGTGCAAAGATCGGCGCGCCGACAACAACCGAGGCAGTGGCCGGGCCAACGGTTTCATTGCCGATGATCCCGACAACGCTGTTGCTGTAAACCTTGTCGCCTGCATCAAGCGTCACGTTGTAGCGCAGCACAAGCGCGCCGTTCGCCGGAACAACCCAAGTGATATCGGGCTGGGATTCCCAGACCACCGTGCCGGTCGCGCCCGTGGCAGGCACCGCAGACGAATTGCTTTCAGTGACTTCGCTGGTCAAATCGGTCGTGGCAAACACCATGCCGGCGGGCAGCGTATCCTCGATCCGCGACAGCAGGGTATCGGTGGTCGAGGAGTTGCTAAACGTCACGGTAAATGTGGTCGCCCCACCCTCGGATGGCAGGACCGGTACAGACGAGGTCTTCTCGACAGAGAGCGGGTTGATCCCCGGCAGGAAGGTCACCGGCGGCTGGCTGTCGAAATTGCCGGTGTATTTGAGGTTGTTGCCACTGGTCTGGGCCGAATAAGGCAAAGCCGTGGTCGATGCGCCGGCGCACATATAAACCAGCTCGTACCTGACATCCAGAATGTGACCACTGCCGCCCTGACGCGCCGATGCCTGGAAATAGAACTGATCTATCGTTCCGACGGGGATGGCATTCACATCGGAGGATAAGATTTCGACTGACTTGAGACGAAAGCACTCGGCGTCAAAACTGATATTGCCCGCCAGTTGCAGGAAGTATTCGTCATCCGGCGCGGCATTGCCGAACTGGTACTGCACGTCAAAGAACACCGAGCTGCCGATGACGTTGCCTGCCGAAATCGTCGTGATATTGACCAGCCCGCCGGCGCTGGCCGCAATCGAGGACAGCGTAGTCAGGCTGGCGGCGCTGCTGACCGTTCCGACATCGGCGTCGTTGAAATCAAAGCTGATCGCGTCTGTCAGATCGACCGTACAGGGATAGGTCACATACCAATAGACCGCCTGTGACGCGCCGGGCTGAAGGCTGCCGATGGTCTGAACCGGAGCCTGCCCGCCCGTGAAATCAAACCCCGCCAGCGTGTCCAGCCCAGTCACAGTCGCCTGCAATCCTGAAATCGTGTTGAGCGAGGTATTGGTCACGATCCCGCCGATATAAGCGGCACGCGGGCCCTCACCGGTGTCGCAGCCATTGCTGTCGACGATCATTTTCTGGTTCGCAGTGGCCACATTCCCAGTGGTGAACTGAAACGAAATATCGCCCGGCGTCAGCGCAGCTGCCCCTATGGCCGACATCGCCAACATGAAGACCGCCATCACCCAAATGACAGCCAACTGTATCGTCCTGATCATACCTACGCCACTCACACAAAACACTCACAACCTATGGCCTATTCCCAATCGGTTAACGCAGTGTGCGTCCGTATAGATTGGTGATATTTTGTATCGTTTGATAGGCTCCCGGCGCGTCATCCGCACATTCCGCAGCGGACGTCTGGCGTCAGAGGCCCATACGCCGGTACGGTGGTCCGGGCGAGGTGAAGAGCGTTTCTGTCCTGCGGTCTGTGGGCGTCAAACAGGCCTAGCTATCTCCCAACACAGCTGCTTCATCCGACCCGCCGTTGTCTGACCGGATCTTGGCAGGGGAGAGATTGAGACCCAAAGAGCCAGCAGCCCTTCCTCACCGTGCTTGAGCAAGTGAAAACCCGAAACTGCTGTGCGTTTGTCACCTAGAGGCTATTGCCCGTGGAGCCGGGATAACGGCGCTGGCGGCCGCCTTCCTTGGGCTCATAGCCGACCCTCGCTCCCATATTCTTGAGGTTTTTGGGCCGTTCGTGAAACCGCCTAGGCCAAAGGTGCTGAGTTCCGATCACAAGCGGTTCCTGCATCCATCCTGCCAGCGATGCACGGATGCCTTAAGAGATTTCAAAGCGCACGGTCTTCTGGGTCTTGCTTTGCAGCACCGACGCGCGTTCCTAAATTTGACCTGATGGCCATGTCCGGGGGACACGCGGGGCGCTGCCTTTGCGGCGCAGTACACTACGAAACCGGCGCGCCACCGCTTTGGATCACGGTCTGCTATTGCCGGTTTTGCCAGCGGGCCACCGGGTCGGACAGGATGATCGAACCGATCTTTGACCGGGCCGGTTTTACCTTTGGTGACACGTCTCCAGCGGTCTATACCCTGTCCTCGGACGGAAGCGGCAAGGAGATCCACGTCCATTTCTGCGCTGCCTGCGGCACGAAGCTCGCGCTGACTTTTGAGCGTTGGCCCGACAGGATCGGGATTTATATCGGCACGCTCGACGCGCCCGTCGCGGTGATGCCCTGCCCCGAAAACTGCAAGCACATCTTCGTCTCCGAAGCCCGCCCGGGAACACTCCTCCCGCCCGGCTTCAAGACCTACGCAAGGCACGCCACCGAGAACGATGGCACACCCGTTGACCCCATCGTATATGCGCATCCCTTCACGGTCGGCGCGTAAAGCCGGAAATGTGCACTCCACGGCTGGATAGGGGGCGCTGCCCCCTCGGCCTATGGCCTCACCCCCGAGGTATTTTTAAACAGAAGAAGGGTTAAGGGGTTTTTGCCCCAACCGCGCCGCGCACCATGTCCCAGTAGATTTGTTGCACCTCTTCAAGTGAGAGGCGGCCGCCGGCGCGGTACCAGGTGTTGACGCCGGTCAGCATGGCGATGACCGCAAGCGTGGCGATCTTGGTGTCGGGCAGGTCGAAGGCGCCGCTGGCCACGCCGGCGCGCAGGATGGCTTCGAGCTCGTCCTCATAGGTGCCGCGCAGGGTTTCGATGATTGCGAAATTGTCGGGGTCGAGGTTGCGCAGCTCCATGTAGGAGATGAAGATCGCCTCGGGGCGTTCGACGTTGAACCTTATGTGGAAGCGGGCGAATTGTGCCAGCCGGTCGAGTGGGTCTTGGACCGGATGTTCATGAGCCGTGTGTTCTAGGGTTTGGTGTTCTTGGGACGGCTGTTCCTGGGCCCAAGCCGCGAGGAGATCGTCCATGTGCCCCTTGAGCAGCGAGAACAGCAGGCTCTGTTTGTCGGGGGTGTAATTGTAGAGCGCGCCCGCCTGAACGCCCACCTCGCCCGCGATCTGACGCATCGATACAGCGGCAAAACCGTGCCGTGCAAAGAGCTTGAGCGCTGCGGTGCGGACCCGGGGGCCGGTGATGTCGGAGTGTGAACCTTGGGTGCGTGCCATGCGAGCACCATAAAACTGAACGCACGTTCAGATCAATCACCAATCCTTGCCCTTCGCGCCGGCATGCGGCATGAACGTGCCACGACGTTAACGGAGCCGTCATGCGCCTGACCCGGATTAGCCTTTGCCTCTGTCTTGGCCCCCTGCTTGGCGCGGGCCTTGTGGCCTGCACCCAGTTCCCCGATCTGGCGAGCAGCGAAGGGCCCGAGGTTGAGGCCGCCGCTTACCCCCGGCTTCTGAGTGTTGACGAATTGCGCGTGACCCCAACCAGCACCACCACCGTTGCCCTGCAGACCTCGCTTTTGGCGCGGGTACAGTCGCTGCGGGCGCGCGCAGCGCGGTTGGAGGGGCCGGTGATTGACCGTGCCACCCGCGCCCGGATGGCGCGCGGCGTCCAGTAGCCTCATATTTCACGCCAGCGATCGGCTTGCCGTTGCACCCCGCCCCGCTTGGGGATACATCGCGGCTCAAACCCGTGACCCTGCTGGAGGATACCCCCATGACCACACCTTTGCGCCTCGGAATTGCCGGGCTTGGCACGGTCGGGGCCGGTACGGTCAAGATCATCCGCCAGAAAGCGCATCTTTTGGCGGTGCGCGCTGGTCGCCCGATCCAGATCAGCGCTGTCTCCGCCCGCACCCGCGACAAGGATCGTGGTGTGCCTTTGTCGTCATACGACTGGGAGGACAACCCGGTGTCGCTGGCGACCCGCGACGATGTTGATGTTTTTGTCGAGCTGATGGGGGGTGCCGATGGCCCCGCCAAGGCCGCGACCGAGGCCGCGCTGCGGGCCGGTAAAGACGTGGTGACCGCCAATAAGGCGATGCTGGCGATCCATGGGCAAGAGCTGGCCAAACTGGCCGAAGACAACGGCGCGGTGCTGCGGTTTGAGGCGGCGGTTGCCGGTGGCATTCCGGTGGTCAAATCGCTGACCGAAGGCTTGGCGGGCAATGAGATTACCCGCGTTTTGGGCGTGATGAACGGCACCTGCAACTACATCCTGACCCGGATGGAGAGCTCGGGCCTGCCGTATGACGCGGTGTTCGAAGAGGCCAATCAGCTGGGTTATCTTGAGGCCGATCCCGAGCTGGATGTGGGTGGCATTGACGCCGGGCACAAGCTGTCGCTTTTGTCGGCGATTGCCTTTGGCACGCAGGTCAATTTTGGCGGTGTCGAGCTTGAAGGCATTGGCCGCGTGGTGATCGAAGACATTCGCGCCGCCGCCGACATGGGCTATCGGATCAAGCTTTTGGGCGTGGCGCAGATGACCGGCCGTGGGCTGGAACAGCGGATGTCGCCGTGCCTTGTGCCCGCGTCCTCGCCTTTGGGTCAGCTTGAGGGCGGCACCAATATGGTGGTGATCGAAGGCGATGCGGTGGAACAGGTTGTGCTGCGCGGCCCCGGTGCGGGTGAAGGCCCGACCGCCAGCGCGGTGATGGGCGATGTGATGGATATTGCGCGCGGCTTGCGGGTGTCGACCTTTGGCCAACCCGCCGCGACGCTGACCAAAGCGCAACCGGCCCAAAGCGGTGCTCCGGCGCCGTTTTACCTGCGCATGACCTTGCAGGACAAACCCGGCGCGCTGGCGAAAGTGGCCACTGTTTTGGGCGCGTCGGGCATTTCCATCGACCGGATGCGGCAGTACGACCATGCCGACGAAGCAGCACCAGTGTTGATCGTGACGCACAAGACTCAGCGCTCTTTGTTGAACGAAGCGTTGGAGGCGATTGGCCAAACCGGCGTCGTGCTCGGCGAGCCTGTGGCGCTGCGGATCGAGGCGGTCTGAGGCGGGTGTGATTAGGCGATAGCGGTACAGGTGCTGGGCCGCTCTCGCCCGTCGACAGCCGTGGAGAACGCATATGCACGTCACATTGTGGAAGGTCGACGCGGCACACAAAGCGCAACTGCGCGACATGCTGCGCCCCTATCTCTTGGAACTCGGCCAATACGGCAACGTTGACCTCGATTACCCTTATCTCGACGCCTATTGGGTCGCGCCGGACCGCTGGCCCTATATGTTGGACACAGACGACATGTTGGACACAAACGACGGGCCGGCGGGGTTTGCCTTGGTCAACACCCATGCGCTGTCCGACAGACCGCTCGATTTCGCCCTCGCCGAATTCTATGTCTGCCCGGCGTTTCGCGGTGCAGGGGTTGGCCAACGTGCCGTGCGCGCGCTGCTTGCCACCCATCCCGGCGTTTGGGAGCTGGGCATCATGCGGCGCAACGCCCCGGCAAGGGCGTTCTGGCGGCAGACGCTGAGCAAGCTCACCCTTGCCAGTCTTGAGCGGACCGAGGTCGATGACGCCGAACTTTATCACTTCTCAACCCACGGTTAGCCGCCGCTTTGGCCAAGGAAACAGCATCCTGCGCCCGGCTTGCCCCTAAGCTCTCGTATGCTATCGCTACCAGCGACCAAGCCACTTGCGGCCCCGTCCTTGCACAAGGTAGTCACGAAGGCGACGCTGCTTTTACAAAGGATTTCGCCGATGGCTCCCAAGGATTTCAATGACCGCATGCTTTCACTGGGCCTTGCCCGGGTGGCCGAACAAGCGGCGATTGCCAGCGCCAAACTGATTGGTCGCGGTGACGAAAAAGCGGCGGATCAGGCCGCGGTGAACGCCATGCGTGAACAGCTTAACCAGCTTGATATTGCTGGTGTGGTGGTGATCGGTGAGGGCGAGCGTGATGAGGCCCCAATGCTGTTTATCGGCGAAGAGGTCGGCACCGGCAAAGGCCCCGGCGTGGACATCGCGCTTGACCCGCTTGAAGGCACGACGCTGACCGCCAAAGACATGCCCAACGCGCTGACGGTGATTGCGATGGGGCCGCGCGGCTCGATGCTGCACGCGCCGGATGTGTATATGGACAAGCTGGCGATTGGGCCGGGGTTCAAGACCGGGGCTGTCACGCTGAGCATGTCGCCCTCGGAACGTGTGTCGGCGCTGGCGGCGGCCAAGGGCTGTTCGACCAACGAAATCACCGTTTGCGTGCTGGAACGTCCGCGCCACGAAGAAATGATTGCCGAATTGCGCGCCACGGGCTGTGCCATCCGGCTGATCACCGACGGCGATGTGGCCGGTGTGATGCATTGCGCCGAGCCGGAACTGACCGGCATCGACATGTATATGGGCTCTGGCGGCGCGCCCGAGGGCGTGTTGGCGGCTGCGGCGTTGAAATGCATGGGCGGGCAGATTTTCGGCAAGCTGATGTTCCGCAATGACGATGAAAAGGCCCGCGCGCGCAAGGCCGGGATCACCAATTTCGACCGGGTGTACACCCGCGATGACATGGTGACCGACAACGTGATCTTTGCCGCCACGGGCGTCACCAGCGGCTCGCTTTTGCCGGGGCTGAAGCGCACACCGGGCTGGACCACGGCCGAAACGCTGCTGATGCGGTCCAAGACCGGATCGGTGCGGCGGATGATCTATCGTCACCCGGACGAGGCATGACCAAAACCGCCTTGGTGATGATCGACTTTCAGACCGGATTTAACGATCCGGTCTGGGGCGCGCGCAACAACCCGCAAGCCGAAGACAACGCCCGCGCTCTGGCCGCTTTTGCGGCGGCGCAGGGCTGGCCTGTGCATTGCGTGCGCCATCTGAGCACCGAGGCGGGCAGCCCGCTGCATCCCTCTCGCAGCGGCACCGCGTTCCTGCCGGGGCTAGCACCGGGCGCGGGCGATACGCTGCACGAAAAGTCGGTAAATTCCGCCTTTATCGGCACCACGCTTGAGGCCGATCTTCGCCAGCAGGGCATACGCCATGTGGTGATCTGCGGGCTGACCACGCCGCATTGCGTCTCGACCACGGTGCGGATGGCGGCCAACCTTGGCTTTGGCGTGACGCTGGCGCAGGACGCTTGCGCGGCCTTTGGCGCCAATGCCGATATGAGCTGGGATGCCGGTGCGGTACAGCCCGATCCCGACACCATCCACCGCCATGCCGTGGCGCATCTGCACGGTGAATTTGCCCGCGCGCGCCGGGTGGCGGACATTATCGGAGACGCCGCATGACCGCCTTTCTCGGGGTTGAACACTCGCTCACCGGCCGGCGCTGGGTTGGCCCCGGGCTTGAGGTTGAACGCCAGGCGGACCTGATGGAGCAGGCCACCGGCCTGCCCCGCGCCTTGGCCCAGATTTTGGCGCGGCGCGGTGTGGCCCCCGAAGAAGCCACCGGTTTTCTTGACCCCAAGCTGCGCGATTTGTTGCCCGATCCCCGATCCTTGCGCGATATGGAAACCGCCGCCGCGCGCCTGCTGCAAGGGTTGCAGCGCAACGAAAAGATCGCGATCTTTGCGGATTACGATGTGGACGGCGGCACCTCGGCGGCGCTGCTGATCGACTGGCTGCGGCATTTCAATCGCAAGGCAACGCTGTATGTGCCCGACCGGATCGACGAAGGCTATGGCCCCAACGAGCCGGCGATGGAAGCGCTGGCACGCGATCATGACCTGATCATCTGTGTCGATTGCGGCACGCTGTCCCACGGCCCGATTGCCGCCGCCAAAGGCGCGGATGTGGTGGTGCTTGATCACCACCTTGGCGGCGAAACCCTGCCCGAGGCAGTGGCGGTGGTGAACCCCAACCGACAGGACGAAGACGGCGCGCTTGGCCATCTCTGCGCCGCCGGGGTGGTGTTTCTGGCGCTGGTCGAGGCCGGGCGGCAATTGCGCGAAGCGGGCCAGAGCGGGCCGAATTTGATGTCGCTGCTCGATCTGGTGGCGCTGGCCACGGTGGCCGATGTCGCGCCGCTGATCGGGGTCAATCGTGCGCTGGTGCGGCAGGGTCTCAAGGTGATGGCCGAACGCCAACGCACCGGGATGGTGGCGCTGGCCGATGCCGCGCGGCTTGATACGGCACCGGCGGCCTATCACCTTGGCTATGTTTTGGGGCCACGGGTCAACGCGGGCGGGCGCATCGGCCAGGCCGATCTGGGCGCGCGCCTGTTGTCGACTGACAATCCAGCCGAGGCCCGCGCGATGGCCGACCGTCTGGAAGAGTTGAACGCCGAGCGCCGCGAGATCGAGGCCGCCGTGCGCGCCGCAGCGATGGCACAGGCCGAGGAGCGGGGCTTTGATGCGCCGCTGGTCTGGGCGGCGGGCGAAGGCTGGCATCCCGGCGTGGTCGGCATCGTCGCCTCGCGGCTCAAGGAACTGACCAACCGCCCCGCCGTGGTGATCGGCTTTGACGGCGAAGATGGCAAAGGTTCGGGCCGCTCCGTGGCGGGCGTCGACCTTGGCGCTTCGATCCAGAAGCTCGCGGCGGAGGGCCACCTTCTCAAAGGCGGTGGGCACAAGATGGCGGCGGGCCTCAGCCTCAGCCCGGCGCAGCTCGAGCCGGCGATGGCGCGGCTGTCGGAACTGCTGGCGCGTCAAGGCGCGGGCGACGGCGGCCCGGCTGATTTGCGCTGTGACGGCGCGTTGATGCCCGGCGCGGCGACCACGGAACTGGTGGACCAACTCGAAGACGCCGGGCCCTACGGCGCCTCCGCCCCTGCCCCGCGCTTTGCCTTTCCCGACATGGCGATCCGTTTTGCCAAGCGCGCCGGCGACAGTCACCTGCGGCTGAGCTTTTCCGACGGCCTCACGCCGCCGATTGACGCCATAGCCTTTGGGGCCTTCGACAGCCCGCTGGGCAGCGCCCTGCTCGACCACGGCGGTGCGCGGTTCCACCTTGCAGGCAAGCTCGACATCAATACCTGGGGCGGACGGCAAAAAGTGCAGCTTCGGCTTGACGATGCGGCCCGCGCCGACGGGTGACACCGGTGCACGCGCGGTTGTCGCCGCACAGTTCTGCGCCGCAGCATCGACATAAGTTCAGCGGTCCAATCCATTTTGCCCAAGCGGCATTTTTTTGCAATTTACCCCTTGCGCTACCCGGCGGCTTTTCTTAGAACCCGCCTCACGCCAAGCGCTGGCCCGTTCGTCTATCGGTTAGGACGTCAGGTTTTCAACCTGAAAAGAGGGGTTCGACTCCCCTACGGGCTGCCACTTCTTCCGATGCGCTTTGGCGGCGTGCTACGACGGGCCTTTGCGGCTTCAGACATCATGCCAGGCACTGGCCCGTTCGTCTATCGGTTAGGACGTCAGGTTTTCAACCTGAAAAGAGGGGTTCGACTCCCCTACGGGCTGCCACTTCCCTTTGCAAGTCGTTGCTTTTGCTGCAAAAATCGTAAGCATGCATATCCTGCTGCGAGTCTAATGCAGCAAACAAATCGCCATCTTGTCGCCTCGACGCCACTGCGCCCGATCACGCATTCGTGAACACTTCGCCTGCCGTATCCGGTGACCATGCTGCATTGTCGGCGAAACATTGGTCGGAACAGCGCATGGCAATCGAATCCCTTTATTGGAAAGAAGACCTCGCTCGTATAGCGAAAACTATCCGTCCCGTTCCCAAGCCGAAGCGTTGGTCGGAACGTGCGGTTTGCACGGTCGAACGTGACGTGATGATAGGTTTCTTCATAGTTCGCAGGATGATTGAACTTCACAAGGTTTCATCGCGTATCGCGAAAATGAAAGTTGATGTGTTCGGAACACCAACTGTAAAAAACGTTACTTTTCTCAACCGCTTTTCACTCGAAGAAAACTACGATTGGGAAGCCGAAAAACTTGAAAAGAAGTCCGTTGCCTACGTCTGCAACCAAAGTATTCACGCCTATGTAAGCTTTGTCCTTCGCGGCACCGACCGCAATTGGTCTGATTTGGTCGTTGTTTCGGACTTCGACCGTAACAAGGCCGTCTGGCGCATACCCTTCCCGACAATCATTAAGTTGTTTGAGGAAACCTCGAAAGGTTGGCCGTCAGGCGCAAGTTGGGTCTTTGATGAAAAGATGGGCGATTATCGTGTGACAACAGAATAAAAAGGGCCCCGGCGCATTGCTGCAACCGGGATCAGAAATTGGGTGCGCCCGACGGGAGGAGATCGCCGGGCGCGTGGGCGCACCATCAAGGGTGCGACCCGGTCAGCGCATCACGACAGGTGATGCGTCTCTTGCAGGCCAAAGACAGCGGTGTCCAAGCCCTCCATTCGTGCCTTCAGTTGCAGCGCAAGGTACAGCGAGTAGTGCCGCGACTGGTGCAGATTGCCGCCATGGAACCAGAGGTTGTCCTGCTGGGTCGGTTTCCACATGTTGCGCTGCTCGCCTTCCCACGGGCCGGGGTCCTTGGTGGTGTCAGAGCCGAGGCCCCAAACCTTGCCAACCTTGTCGGCGACCTCTTGGCTGATCAGATCGGCGGCCCAGCCGTTCATCGAGCCATAGCCCGTCGCCATAACCACCAGATCGGCCTCCAGGTGCGTGCCATCCGACAGCATCACGCCGGTCTCATTGAAGTGGTCCACCTGGCCTTGGACCAGCTTGACCTCGCCGTCGATGATCAGCTGACTGGCGCCCACGTCGATGTAATACCCCGATCCGCGGCGCAGGTATTTCATGAACAGGCCAGAGCCGTCATCGCCCCAATCGAGATTGAATCCGGCCTTCTCAAGACCAGCATAGAACTCTGCATCGCGTTCTTTCATCTGGTCGTAGAGGGGGATCTGGAACTCGTGCATGATCCGGTAGGGCAGAGAGGCAAAAACCATGTCCGCCTTTTCCGTGGTCATCCCCGAGGCCACCGCCTCTTCGCTGTACAAGGAGCCCAGACCGATATCCATCAGCGTGTCGGACCGCACGATATGGGTAGAAGAGCGCTGGACCATTGTCACATCGGCATCCGCTTCCCAAAGGGCGGCGCAGATGTCATGGGCCGAGTTATTCGACCCGACAACGACCACCTTCTTGCCGGTCCAGGCATCCGGGCCCTGGTGCTGCGAACTGTGCTGGATGGTGCCCTGGAAACTGTCCATGCCGGGAAAGTCCGGCACGTTGGGTTTGCCCGACATGCCTGTGGCCAGCACCAGCTGTGTGGGCCGCAGTGTGACCTCTTCGCCATCGCGGTTCACCTTGACGGTCCAGGTACCAGCGCCCTCGTCATACTCAGCGCTCTGGACCTCGGTACGGATCCAATAGTTGATCTCCATCACCTTGGTGTACATCTCGAGCCAGTCACCCACCTTGTCCTTGGGCGTAAAGACCGGCCAGTTGTCCGGGAACTTGATGTAGGGTAGATGATCGTACCAGATCGGATCATGCAGGCAGAGCGACTTGTAGCGCGACCGCCATTGATCACCGGGTCGGTCGTGTTTGTCCAGAACGATCGTCGGAACGCCAAGCTGGCGCAGCCGCGCGCCAAGGGCGATGCCACCCTGACCGCCGCCGACGATCACGGTATAGGGTTGTTCGGAATAGCCCAGCTCGGCCGCTTCGGCTTCGCGCGTCTCGGTCCAGGATTTGCGGTTCTTGGCGGCGCCGTGTTCCGCCCCCATCGGGCGGCGTTTGCCACGGTTTTCCTCGTGGCCCTTGAGCTCCTGTAGCGCGGTCAGCAGCGTCCAGATCCGCCCCTCCTTCAGGCGCATCAAACCCCAGCCCCGGCCAACGGCGGTCTCAAACGTGATCCAGGCGGTGGTCACGCCCCCATCCTCGCCGGGGATTTCACCATCCTGAAGGGCAAAACCGCGCGGTTTGGTATGTTTCAATTGCGCCGTCAGCATGTCCTGAACACCGGACGGCCCCTCGACCGTCTTCATGTTCCACGTTACGGCAACCAGATCGCGCCAATAGCTGTCCGTGGCAAATAGGGCGCTTGCGGCCTGCGCGTCGCCTTCCTCAAGGGCGGCGTTCAGGGCGTCGAGTGTCTCTTGCACCTCTGCGGTGACTGTCGAGTCGAGCATTGCGGTTCCTCCTCATCAGCAATGTGATGAGCAGAGAGTGGCGAAAGGACCCGCATCGGTTCCACGGAAATCTGATGAATTCCACCGTCTCTTTGGTTGCGGCATTGCAGCATGTTGCACACGCAACGCCGCGCAACGTCTTAGTCAGGCGCGCGCAACCCGTCTTTGCGGATGCGGCGCAGAACTGTCGACCGGTTGACCCCCAAACGACGCGCTGCGCGGGCCATATTCCAATTGCAGGCGTCCAGAACCGCCTCCAGATCCTGCGCCTTCTCGCGCGCCTCGGGGGCGGCAGGAAGGTCCTGCAGATCGATCACCGTGGTTTCCGCCAGCGCGCAGGCGACATCAAGAACATGGCCAAGCTCGCGCAGGTTTCCCGGCCAGTCGCGCGCCATCAACTCGGCCCGTGCTGATGGCGTCAGGCGCATCTCGCCTCCGCAGCGCCGCTGAAACAGGCGTTCAATCAACCAACCCAGATCCTGACGCGCGCGCAACGGCGGCAGCTCAAGCACGGATCCCGACAGCCGGAAATACAGCGCTGACGGGATTTTTTCCTCCGACATCAGATCAGAAGGGGCCGTCCCGGTGGTGGAAATCGGGCGCAGCTCGGGATGGTCATCCAGAAGGCCCGCCAGTATCTGTGCGGTGTCAGGATGCAAATCCTCGATATGGCGCAGCAGCAGCGTTGCCGGCCGCGACTGCGCGGCGAGCGTCTGGCGCATATCCTCGGGCCGCGAGCCGGCACACTCCACGGAAACGAAGCCGCCCCGCCGAGACGCCATGTGAACGGCGCGGGCAAGCTTGGTCTTGCCGCTGCCGCTTTCACCACAGATCATCAGCGGCACAGGTGTCGGCGCAAGCCGTTCTGCCTGCGCCAGCAGGCGTGCCAAGGTCGGATCGCTGCCCGCCAAGGCGGCAAGGACACCGCCGCGCGCATGAGTGGGGCGCGCGCTTTGGCTGCCTTGCGCTCTGCGCGGCGCCTGTGGCGCGATCGCATGGCCAAAGACGGCGCCGCCATCTCCCAATGCCACGACCCTTTCTTCTGTCGGGCGGTCGCGCATCAAGTCAGGCAAGTCATCGACACTCAACCCCAGCAGACCGTCGATCCGCGCGCCGATCAGGCTTTGGCCACGCGACAGCATCTGTGTGGCCGCGCGCGTGGCCCCGATCACCCGGCCCGACCCATCAAGCGCCACCGCCGCTTCCGGGTCCACGTCCAGAAACTCGGGGCTCGACGAAAACCGCAACACCCATTCCCGACGGCTGGCCGCCATGAGGTTCGCCATCTCGACACGACGCGCGGCTGCCGTCACCAGGGACATGGCAAGGTTCTGGCTGCTTTTCGGGGAGGGCGAGCGCAGCAGCGAGATGTCGAGGACCGCCGCGAGTTGGCCGAGACTGTCATATATCGGCGCCGAGGTGCAGGACAAAACAGTATGCGCGTTTCCGAAGTGGTCATCCTGATGAACGGTGACCGGCTCACCGGTGACGATGCAGGCGCCGACGCCACAGGTGCCGGCCAGGTCCTCGGACCAGTTCGACCCAAGGGTAAGGCCCGACCGCTGCAAGTCATCGAGGAACAGTTCGTCACCGAAGAAGTCAACGCAGACGCCTTTCGCATCCGCCAGCAACAGCACGTAGTTCTGGCCCGCCACCTGCCGGAACAGACTTTGAAGACCCGAGCGTGCCGCTCCGATCATCCAATCGGCTTGCTCGCGGTGCGTGCGAAACTCGGTGTCTGTGACGATGTGGGCCGGGTCATTGCGCGTCGGGTCCATGCCGTAAAGCTCGACGCATCGCCGCCAGGAGGCATCCACGTAACTGTCTCGACCAGACGCATGCCCATCCAGAACCTGCGCGATCTCCGCGACGTGATGACGGTCAACCATCAGACCTTCCTCCCGCAGACAACAGTACAATCAAAAGGTGCATGCGCAATGATGGACCTTGGTCTCAGGCCTCACGGATCTCCCTCGGATCGGTTTGGACGGCGGGGGCGAGCCGACACCAATCATTCGCCACGAACGTTCCGAATGGCGGCTGTGGGTCGTCCTTGCCTGGTGGGGTGCCTCAGATCGTATCGATACTGCGTTGCATCCGAGGTCGGCAGTGAGCCCGTTTTACGGAAACGCCACTGCGCCGCGACGGTCTGCTCCTCGTAATCAACGGTGCGGACGACGATCCCTCTTACTTCCGCCTACGTGCAAGTTCCCGATAAAGCGCAGGTGGCGATACACCGATCTGATCAGCAACCCTTATCCATTCACCTGTCGGTGGCTCACCGTGTAGCTCTATCCATGCGTCCAGTCTGTCGGACACCCGGCGCAGGCGCAGGATCTCGATGCGCGCTCTTTGGGCTTGGATCTCTTTGGCATGGGTTTCGATCAAGCTTAATGCAGCGTCTGGCTGTTTGCGTAGCGCAGACAGAAAGGTGGCGCGGGGCAAGATCGCCATTTCGGCATGCATGCGTGCAATCGCATCGCAATGATAGGTCGTGGCGAACAACGACGCTTCGGCCAGCGCCATTCCAGCCGTGGCAACGCTGAGCGTCAATGCTGTTCCATCAGTGAGTGGACGCACAAGTTCGACCATGCCGGATCGAACAAGATACATCGAATGAACGCGATCCTCCCTGCGAAAGAGAACGGCCCCCTGCGCGAAGCTCCTCATCAGCGCGCCATCAAATATATGCTGCCAGTCTGACATGATAGAAATCATACGGAATTGCCGCAGTGTCCAATAGGGTGTTCTTAATAAATGTGAGGACAAAAAATGAAAACGAAGCTGATTTTGATGGTGACGGCGCTGCTTGGTGGAACGGCTATCGCGGCGCAGACAGCGCACTCCGGCCATGGCGAGGGCATGGATCACGACACACATTCTCACGGCCAGCCGCTCCAAAACACCATCCTCACTGAACCGGGACAAGGAGCTTTCGCCGCCCTGTCCGAAGTCGTGCGCGTGCTGGAAGCGGATCCTGACACAGACTGGGGCCAAGTCGATCTGGCTGGCCTACGGGCACATCTGGTCGACATGGACCGCTTGATCTCGGACACAATCGTGGAGGAGACAGAACTGCCAGACGGCCTTTCCGCGATGGCAACGGGGGCAGCCGACACGCTCGCCACGATCCGCCGCATGGTGCCTGCCCACGCGGCCCAGCTTGCGCAGGACAACCGTTGGACTGTCGAGGCCGTCGACGCAGAAAACGGAGTAGAGCTTCGCGTGACGAGTGACGACCCGTCTGTGGTGGCCCGAATACGAGGGCTGGGATTTTTTGGACTTATGGCAAGCCAAGACCATCACCGTGAACATCACATGATGATGGCGCGTGGAGAAGACGCTCACGCCCACTAACGCGATGCGTCCGGCCCGAAGTCCCGCTCCAAGTTGCAGCGCAAGGGCTGGGAGGTCGATGACAGGCTGACGTTCGCCTTGTTGAGTTGGGCGAAGCCGGCTATTTTCACGCCTGGGTGTTACGGGTGCGGGGGCCTGTACGCGTCCCGCACCTGCCGTGCTTGCGTTTTGCGGGTCGCGTCAAGCCGTTGCTTCGGCCGGAGCCACGAGTGTCATGCCGACCCGTGCCGCCATGGACACCACTGAAGGAATATTCGGCGCCATGGCTTTGGGCAGTTCGGTTTGGCCCTCGGGAAGCGGGTGTCCGACCCCAGTGAAAAACGCGTCGTGCATGTGTCCGGGCGCGTTGATGATCAAGAGGCGGGCCGGCCTGTCCCCGATAGCTTGGAATGCGTGCACGGCCCCATCGGGAATTGCGACGTGATCGCCTGGTCCGGCAACAGTCTCCTTGCCATCGATCATGAAGCCGATCTGCCCATCGATGACATAGAACGCCTCAGTTTCGCCAGCGTGGTGGTTCGGCGGGGCACCGGCCCCAACTGGGACAAGGCATTCGACGAAACAGAACTTGTCCATTACCTCGGATGGAAAGGCATGGAACTTCATGAGAATGTTCAACACGTTATAGGTGCGTGGGCGATCCGGCATTTTAGTCCTCCTTGAGCTATCCTTGCGAGTGATGTCAGGCTAGTCGCCCCAGCTAAATCTGTTAAATCGATAGATTGTATGATAGCGATCAGTATGGCGAATTTATCCAGTTTCGACCTGAATCTCTTGCGTGTGCTCGATGCGCTCTTGATCGAGCGGTCCACGGTCAAGGCCGGTGCGCGTTTGGGCCTGTCTCAGCCAGCGGTATCCGGAGCACTGAAACGGCTTCGCCTGTCTCTCGGCGACGAGTTGTTCTTTCGGAGCGGACAGAAGCTCGAGGCGACTGAATTCGCCCTGTCGCTCAAAGAACCGCTTCGAAACATTTTGGGCGGTGTCGAAGCGCTCATCGGGCCGCGCGATGCGTTCGACCCGGCGACGGCGGAACACAGCTTCCGGATTTCGGGAAGCGACTTTTTTGCCGAAATGCTCATGCCAGCATTGGCCGAGTATCTGGCGGCACATGCGCCTTCGCTGCGGGTCCACCTTGTGAACTTGGTTCCGGACGATGGTGTCGAGACGATGGCAAGCCACGACTTGGATTTCGTCTTGCTCCCTGAAACAAGGTTGCCGGATTGGGCAGAAGGCGAACCGGTCTTTAGCTCGTCTTTCTCTGTCATTGCCAGAAAGGCGCATCCAAGAACATCCGAGCTTGGGCTTGCATCAGATGATGTCATGCCACTCGACCTTTTCTGCGACCTGGGGCATGTTCTGTTTTCGACCGGAGGCCATCCTAACGGCCTTGGGGATGAAGCCCTTGCGCGGATCGGACGCGAACGTCGGGTGGCGATGACCTTGCCGGTTTTTTCGGGAGTATACCGCGCCGTTGCCAGTTCGGATTTCATCGCCCTGCTTCCAACCCCGTTAGCACATCGCGTCGCCAAATCAGCAAATCTCAACGTGTTTGAGCCTCCAATCCATATGGATCTGGTCCGTTTGGTCCTGATTTGGCCGCGTCGGCTCTCGGAAAGTCCGCCGCACTTATGGTTGAGAAACCGGATTATCGAACTGCTGCGCCCGGTGAATGCTTGCGCGACCGGTTTGATATTGCCATCCGAATTGGCGAATTGCGCGACACCGCGTTGATGCAACGCAAACTGTGTAAAGACGACACCATCCCCTGCGCCAGCCCGGCCTATCCTGATCAACACGGCCGCCCCAAGACACTGGCCGACCTTCGCGCGCATTAGGTTATCGAATACCAGCATGTGTCGAATGCGCATATGTGGGCGTTTGAGGGTGCCGCGCCCCCTCCCCCGCAAACCCGCCTGTTGCTGAACAACGGCGAGGCGATGCGGGACATGGCCATCGCAGGTCTTGGGCTGGCGATTTTACCGGGGTTCCTTGCGACAGCGCCGATTGGCGCCGGTCAACTCGAACGCAACTTGCCCACCGCCCGCCTGCGCAGTCTTCTGATCGTGGCGGTCTGGCCGCAGAGCTAGAGAATGGCCAGCCTTGGACCATCGCATAGCGACGTTTGGCCAAGCGCTACTCGTCTTGCGTGCCGACAAACATCCGGTCTTTTGCGGCGGTGATGTGGTGGCGCATGGTCGCTTGCGCGACCTCGGGTTGCTTGAGGCGGATCGCATCAAGCACGGCGCGGTGCTCAGCCAAAACCAATTCCTGACGGCCCGGAATATCGAGCAACGTCAGCGAGCGTGAAAGTTTGACGCCAAAGGCGATCTGGTCGCTCAGCGACTCCAGCACCGAGGAAAAGAACGGGTTCTTGGAGGCCTGCGCAATGGAGAGATGCAGCCGCTGGTCGGCATCGACGCCAAGCGCGTTCTCTTGATAGGTCTGCTCCATCACGCGGTAGGCCGCATCCATCGCCGCCAGATCCTCTTCGTCGCGCCGCCGGGCGGCCCATGCGGCAGCCGCCCCCTCGACATCGATGCGAAACTCGTAACAGCGCTGCACATCCGAAATCGATTCAAGCGGCACAAAACTGATCAACTCGCGGTCGGGACGGCGCAGCACATAGCTGCCCGAGCCACGGCGCGATTGTACAATACCATCGTCGCGCAGCCGCGACAGCGCGCCGCGCACGATGGGGCGCGAGACGCCAAAGCTTTGCGCCAGCACCTCTTCGGGGGGCAGCCGGCTGTGAACCGGGAATTCCTCTTCGAGGATCTTGGCCAGCAGCTGGTCATAAACCTGATCCGCCAGCGAGGGGCGCCGAGTGTCTGGCAATGGGGTCTCCTTGTCTTTGGGCCTCTGGGCCGTGCGGTTACCTTTATAAGCTGCACGGGCCTGAAATACAGCCGCCCTCAGGCGCAAGGCCACAAATAACACGGCCGCCCCGGATATGGGGGCGGCCGCCGGTCGTG
Organism: Marinovum sedimenti; assembly: GCF_054052205.1. Taxonomy (NCBI): domain Bacteria; kingdom Pseudomonadati; phylum Pseudomonadota; class Alphaproteobacteria; order Rhodobacterales; family Roseobacteraceae; genus Marinovum; species Marinovum sedimenti. Next base: position 3,299,283 of record NZ_CM133223.1, on the reverse strand, counting down.
TGCGCCGTTACTTTGACGCGATCACCGCGGGGGCCTTGGCCGGTTTGCGGATCACCAGGAAGTAGATGAACACCAGCGTCAGGCCGACAAAGAACAGGCTGTCGGGGTTGGTGAAAAACGTCGTCGGATCACCGTTGGACAAGGCCAGCGAGCGGCGCAGGAATTCCTCAAGATTTGGCCCAAGGATATAGCCCAACAGCATGGTGATGACCGGGAAGCCATTGCGCCGCAGGTAAAAGGCCAGAATCCCCATCGCAAGCGCCATGAACATCTGGAAGGTCGAATAGGTCGCGACATAGCTGCCCACCACCGCCAAGAGCGCGATCACGGCATAAAGCACATCTTTGCGCACCGAGACGATCTTAATGAAATACGGCCCGATCAGCCAAAGCGTCAGCGGGATCAGCACAACCGCACTGAACAACAGCGCCGCCAGCATTGGGGCAATCAGCCCGGCTTGGTCCGACATCAGTTGCGGCCCCGGCTGGATACCGTTGATCACCAGAACGCCCAGCATGATCGCGGTGATCGGATCGCCCGGAATGCCGAAGGTCAGCATCGGCACCATCGCCCCGCCACAAACCGCGTTGTTGGCGCTTTCTGAGGCGGCGATGCCTTTGGGGTTGCCCTTGCCGAATGTCTCGGGCTCGTCCGAGGTGCGCACGGTTTCGGTATAGGCCAGGAACGACCCCATCGAGCCGCCTGCCCCCGGCAAGGTGCCAACGAAATAGCCGATCAGGCAGGATTTGAAGTAGACGCCAAAGCCGATCTTGCGGATGTCTGCCAGCGGCGGAATGAAATCGCGGCGGCGGATCTTGACCTTGTCGGCGGCGGCGGTGGCGGCGCTGATGTCGGTGTGGCTGCTGGCTTGGCTTAGAACTTCGGCAATCGCAAAGGTGCCGATGATCACCGGCATCAGGTCAATCCCCGCCGTCAGGTTGGAATAGCCATAGGTAAAGCGGGTGATTGGCTCCATCGCGTCAAGCCCGACAGTGGCCAGCATCAGCCCGATACAAGCTGCCAGACCGGCCTGCGGAATGCGCCCCCGCTGGGCAATGACCACGACGATCAGAGCGAAGGCGAGAAGCGAGAATTTGCCCGTGGTTTTCACCAGAAGCGACAGTTCGGCCACAAAAGGCGCGACCGCGATCAACAACAGCGCGCCCACCGCGCCGCCAAACATCGAGCCAATTGCCGCATGGCCCAGCGCCAGCGCGCCCTTGCCTTGCAGCTGCATCGGATAGCCGTCGAGCGCGGTCATCATCGAGGATGGCGCACCGGGAATGTTGATGGTGGTGGCGGTGATCGACCCGCCGCACATCCCGGCCATATAGATGCTCGCACAGGCCATCAGCGCGGTCTCGACGCTCAGCGAATAGGTCAGCGGCAACAACAGCGCCATCGCCAGTGTCGCGGTCAGGCCCGGAATGGCGGCGAAAATGGTGCCGATCAAGAACCCCATGATCACATAGGTCAAGTTGAACGGGTCAAGCAGCAAGGAAAAGCTGCCGAAGACTTGTAGAATGAAATCCATAACTTACCCCCAAATCGTCGGGAGGCGGACCCCGAACAATTGCTGGAACATCAAAAAGGCGACGCCAACGATCACAGCCGAGATCACGGCCTTCATCAGCAGTTTCTCAAACGAGGAAAACAGCAGGATCAGCGCAAAAACGAACAGCCCGGACGACAGGAAATACCCCAGCGGCTTGAACGCGACGATATAGAAGAAGATCGCCACAACGACCCAGAGGTGGGTGAAGTTGCGCGGGGCCTTTTCGGCGGGTTCGGCTGTCTCATCCGGCGCGGCGCGCAGCTGTTGCACGATCAGGATGCCGGCAAACAGGATCGCCGCAGCGCCCACAAGCATCGGAAAGAACGCGGGCGTCAGGCCGCCGTCGGCAAAGGGCGCACCCAATCGCACAGCGGTCACGAGATAGCCGAGAGACACGGCCAGTATGACAAATAGAAAAACCAGTTGCCTGTTCAAGAGCATCGTCTTCTCCCGGGCTGGGGGTGATGGGATCAGCAGCGCAGGGCGGGTGCTTCGGGGCGCGAGGCGTGTCGCCTTGGGGGCGTCGGAAGCGTGGTTCGCTGCAAGGTCGGGGGGTATGACCCGGCATCACGGGAGCCGGTATCATGGTCACAAGTTTAGAAGTCGGGGATTGGAAATCGGGGCCGGACGTCAGTGACGGTTCCGGCCCCAACCTGTGTCTTTCACCCGAGGCTTGCCCCCGGCCCTAGGGACCGGACAGCAGGCAGGGCGACTGGGGCGACTGGGGCGATTACAGTTCCAGTTCGTCCATCAGGGAGAACGTCTTGTCCTGCAGCCCTTGGACCCAGGCACCAACTTCGTCGGAGCCAAGCCAATCGGCGGTCACGCCGATCTGTGCCAGCCAGTCTTGGAATTCAGCACTGTCGTAAGCCGACTTGAAGGTGGCTTCCAGCGTCTCAGCCGCATCATCAGGTGTGTTGGCCGGAGCCGCAAGCACGATGAAAGAGCCGGTTTGCAGGTCGTGACCTTTGGATTTCAGCGTCGGAACGTCGGTGTAAGTCGCGTTTTGCACCGATGTCAGCTCGACCACGCCTTTGGCATCGCCAGAGGACAGCAGACCGCTGAAATCGCCAAGGCTGGAAATCGCAGCATCCAGCTCGCCCGACAGAAGCGCTTCGGCTTCGGCGCTCGACGAACCGGCATAGGTGATGACGTTGAAATCAACGTCGAGCAGTTTTTCCAGCTGCATCACCGACAGATACGGACCCGAGCCTTTGGGCGCCACGCCCACACGCACTTCACCGGGGTTTTCCTTGGCACGGGCCACCAGGTCTTCAAAGCTTTCGATGCCCGAATGCTTGGAGACAACAATGGCGTCGGCCTCGGAGGTGATGCGTGCGATCAGCTTCATGTTGTCGAGCGAATAGCCCGGCACCATCTGGCCGCGCGGCAGGGTGATGATGCTGTCATAGGTCATCACAGCGACAGTGTGGCCATCGGGGCGCGCGCTTGTCATCTGGATCAGACCGGTGGCTGTTACGGCGCCAGCGATGTTTTCCACATAGATCGACTTGGGCAGGTCTTGCTCGGCGATGTTGCTGATTTTGCGCGAAATCGCATCAGCACCGCCACCGGCAGGCCACGGCACGATCAGGCGAATGTCACGCGTCGGGAAATCCGCCGCGGCAACGGATGTGCCAAGGATGGCCGCGCCAAGCGCAACCCCAAGTGTGGTTTTCAGGCTTTTATAAAACATGGATCTGTTCCTCCTTTACAGATGTCGGGTGCCAGACAAGTCTGGCGTCGTGCATGCGTCGACAGATCCGGCAAAGCTAGGCGTTGCCGGTTCGGCGTCATGGGTATCGTTCAGCGTAAGTGTGAGGGGGTCGCGTCATGCGGTCGGATGCGTTGGCCTGTACTTGGGTCACTCATGCAACCCGGGCCTTCGATGCGACCAATACGTTCCTCCCCTTCAAGTCTCGTCCCGTCGCTTCACCGGACTTCCGCCGCTGGGGCGAGGTCGTCGAAGCTTTGGCCACATTAGAATACCAATTTTTACAAATCAACACAAATTTAACCGGGCAAAGGCGATTTACGCACTAATTTCCGGCATATTTGTTCACTTATCAAACATATTGCGCGCAAAAACAGCTTATTGCGCGCGTCACACCGGCGCGCTTTGCAAAAGTTGTAAACTCATCGCCCTGCGCTCGGGCGGATCAGCCTGCCGACACTGGGCCGGCAGGCTGTTTGGTATGTCAAAGCTCAGACCGCTTGCAGATCCGCAGGCAAAAGCGCTTCGGGCAGGTTCTGATAGCAGACCGGACGCAGGAACCGACGAATCGACAGCGTGCCGACCGAGGTTGCGCCAAAGTTGGTCGAGGCCGGGTAAGGCCCGCCATGCACCATCGTATCGGCCACTTCGACCCCGGTGGGGAAGCCGTTGGCCAGCACGCGGCCCGCCATCTTTTCCAGCACCGGCAACAGGGTGCGCGCCAGATCGATGTCGCCATCGTCCATTTGCAGCGTCGCGGTCAGCTGGCCTTTAAAGCTTTCGGCCACGGCCTGCATCTGCGCCGCATCCTTGACCCGGATCACCAGACCCAGCGGGCCAAACACCTCTTCCGAAAGCTCTTCGTTGCCGATCCAGTCATCGGCCGAGACCTCAAACAGATAGGGCGCGGCAGAGCGGCCTTCGCAGGCGGTGGTCAGCAGCGATTTCACGCCCGCCCCTTCCGACACACGGCGCGCGCCGTCGCGGTAAGCGTCGGCCATGCCATCGGTCAGCATGGTTTGCGCGGCAACGGCATTCAGGCCGGCGCTCGCGGCGGCGACAAAGGCATCCGCCTCCGGTCCATCCACCACAATCGCGATGCCGGGGTTGGTACAGAATTGCCCCACGCCCATGGTCAGGCTGCCAGCCCAACCGGTGCCAAGATCGGCTCCGCGTGCCGCAGCGGCCTCGGGCAGAACGAACATCGGGTTAACGCTGCCGAGCTCGCCGAAAAACGGGATCGGTTCGGGGCGTTTGGCGCAGAGATCAAACAGCGCGCGCCCGCCGCCCAGGCTCCCGGTGAAGCCGACGGCCTTGATCCGGGGATCGGTGACAAGCGCTTCGCCCACCGCACGGGTGCCGCCTTGGACGAGGCTAAAGATACCGCCGTCCATGCCAAGCTTGGCCAGCGCCGCAACGATGGCGTCGCCGACAATCTCGCCGGTGCCGGGGTGCGCGCCGTGGCCTTTGACCACAACAGGACAGCCTGCCGCCAGCGCCGCAGCGGTGTCGCCGCCTGCGGTGGAAAAGGCCAGCGGGAAGTTTGAGGCGCCAAAGACCGCAACCGGGCCAATCGGGCGCTGCATCATCCGCAGATCGGGACGCGGCAGCGGCTGACGGTCTGGCAAAGCGGTGTCATGGCGGCGGTCCAGATAGGCCCCATCGCGGATATGCGTTGCAAACAGGCGCAATTGGCCGGTGGTGCGACCACGCTCGCCCTGAAGACGTGCGGCGGGAAGACCGGTCTCAGAGGTGCCGATTTCGGTGATCAGGTCGCCACGCGCGTCGATTTCATCGGCGATGGTGTCCAACAGAACCGCGCGTTCCTCGCGCGTGGTGGCGGCAAAGGCGGAGAACGCCGCGTGCGCCGCGGCACAGGCTTCGGCCACCAGATCGGGCGAGCCGACCGAGTAGTCAAACGCGGTGCCACTGGCCGGAGCGGACGAGAATTTAGGCTCTGCGCTGACACGTTTGCCAGCAATCAGGTGATCTCCGTGAGGGGTGAAAGCCATGATTAACGTCCTGCCTTTTCGCGCCATGCTTTGAATTTCACAAGGCTCTCTTCGTCGGTGGCCGGGTACAGCCCAATGATGCCTGCGCCGCCGTTCACCTGGTCGAGCACGAAGTCTTCATAGACCTCCATCTCGGTGCATTCGTCGGCGATTTCGTCGGCCAGATGCGCCGGAATGACCATGACGCCATCGCCGTCGCCCAGCATCACGTCGCCGGGAAACACCGCCGCATCGCCGCAGGAAATCGGCACGTTGATGTCGATGGCTTCGTGCAGGGTGAGGTTGGTGGGGGCCGAGGGATTGGCGAAATAGGCCGGCATGTCGAGCGCACCAATGCCCGCCGCATCGCGCACACCGCCATCCGACACCACACCGGCAACGCCGCGCTGTTGCAGCCGGGTCACGAGGATCGAACCGGCGGTCGCGGCGCGGGAATCCTTGCGCGCATCCATCACCAGAACGTGGCCCTCGGGGCAGGTTTCAACGGCGACGCGCTGTTTGTGGTCGCGGTCGCGGAACACGGTGATCGGGTTGCGATCTTCGCGCGCGGGGATGTAGCGCAGGGTAAAGGCCTGGCCAACCATGGTTGTGGATTTGCGTTCGACCGGCGTGACACCCTGCACGAACTGGTTGCGCAGGCCCCGCTTATAAAGCGCGGTGGCCACAGAGGCCGTGGACACCTTGAGTAACTTGTCACGGGTTTCGGCAGACAGGGTGTAATCGTTCATGGTTCATTCCTATGGTGTGACGTCTGGCAGCTGTGGGCAAAGCAGGCTGTGGCGGTTTCCCCCTCGGTCCCCGGCGGCACGCGGCCAGCCCAGAAACCCAGCGTCATGCGCCACCTGTCTCTCCCCAAAACATTGATGTAGGTGCTACACTTCGGCCAGATATTTGTCAACATTTGTAATATTGGATCTGTGAAATAGGTCAAATACGGTCGTTTCAGGCTGATTTTGAATGACTAATATATACATATAAGGGTGTGAGGTCTTGCCCGGCGGGGGCAAAAACCATTCTGAATTGTGATTTTGTAACAGAATCCAGCCGCGCGGGGCGCGTTGTTTTATGAGCGTTCAACCGAAGTTCTTGCGCCATCGGCCCTGCCCGCCCGACGCGATAAATTCCGCGCGCGACAGGATTTCCTGCCTGAACGAGTGCGGCTTTTCGCTGGCAATCCGCAAGCCAGCCGCCCAGCCAGCCGCCCCGTCAGCGGCGCGCAATCTCGGAGGTCAGCCGGGCCGCAAGTTTCGCCAGTGGGGTCGGCTTGGTAAAGACCTGCACGTCGGGATGCACCTGCTTCAACCGTTCGGGAAGGCCGACGCCGGTGTGCACGACGACCGGCACGTTGGGGCAGAGCACGGCCAGCACCGGGCCAATATCGCCATCAGGCAAATCCGCATCGACAATCGCCGCATCCGGCAGCCCCGCGTCGATCAACGCCAAAGCCTGCGCCACGGTAGAGGCCGGCCCCACCGGCGTTCCGCCCGCATCCTCGACACCGCTGGCCAGATCCAGCGCAATGAACGGCTCGTCTTCCACCACCAAGACCCTGAGGCCGTCAAGAAATCGATCCGGTTCTGCCATCACACACCTCTCTTTGCTTCACATAAACAAGCCGAATTACTGCGACAGCCGATCCAACAAAGCGGTCAGCCGGATCTCGACGCCGCCCTTGTTCCACGCGTGATCAATTGTCCCGCCAAGCTGGCCGGTGGCGCTCAGCCGCGCCAACTGGCTGCCGAAACCGGTGCGCTGGGGCGGCCCTGTCACCTCGGGTCCGCCGGTCTCGATCCACGTCAGCGACAGCGCCTCGCCGTCTGTTGCCCAATGGACTTGCACATTGCCCTCCGGCACCGAAAGCGCGCCGTATTTGGCGGCGTTGGTCGCCAATTCATGCAGGATCAACGCAAAGCTTGTGGTGGCGGTGGGGCCGACGTTCACCGACGGACCGGCAAGGTCAAGCGCCTGCTCCCGCCCCTTGGCATGCGGCTCCATCACCACCTCGATCAGCTTATGAAGCTGGCTTGGCGCATCGTGGCTGCGGCCTGCCGAGATTGAACTGCTGATCAACTCATGCGCGCGGGCCAGCGCCATCACCCGACCGCTGAGCGTGCCGGACAACTCTTCCACGCTGTCGGCATGGCGGGCGGTCATCTTGATCATGCCCGCCGTAATCGAAAACAGGTTCTTCACCCGGTGATCGAGCTCGCGCATCAGAAGCTGGCGCGCCTCTTCGGCCCGCTTACGTTCGCTGATGTCGACGATGTTGACAACGGCCCCCTGCAGCTCGCCCTGCCAAACAACCGGACGGACCCAGTATTCCACCGGGAACGAGGTGCCATCGGTATGATAGAACACCTCGTCATCGACATGGGCCATGCCGCCGTTTGAGGCGACTTGATAGATCGGGCATTTTTCGTGCGGATAAGGCCTGCCATCGGCGTGAGAGTGGTGAATGATCGCGTGCAACTGCTTGCCGATCACATCCTTTTCCTTGTCAAAGCCAAGCATCCGCAGGAACGCCGCATTGCACCGCGTGGTATAGCCCTCGGTGTCGACCGCATAGAACCCATCCGCCGTGGCATCGAGCAACAGCGCCAGATCGGCCTCGCGCCGCTTGAGATCGCTCTCGATCCGGCGGCGCTGTTCGATGTCGATCAACACGCCGGGAAACCGAACCGGCTGCCCGTCGGCGTCATGTTCGCAATAGCCGTTGGCCTCGACCCAGCGATAGGTTCCGTCGGCATGCCGCGCCCGATATTCCGCCCGGTAGGTGCTGCCTTCCTTGATCGCGACTTCGATCAACCCATTGACGCGGTCCCAATCCTCGGGGTGGATCGATGCAGCCACCTCGGCAATTGGCAACCCGTCGCGCGACAGGTCCAGATCCAGCCCGAAGGCGCGCGCAAAGCGTTCGTCGGCGGTGACCCTGTCGGTGGGAATGTGCCAGATCCAGGTGCCCACAATCGCCCCGGCGGCCAAGGCCAGTTCAACCCGCTCTTGCGCCAGTTCCAGATCGTTCTTGGTTTTCAACAGGTCGGCTTCGGCCCGCTTGCGTTCCTGAATTTCGCGCTGCGCCGAACTGTACAGATGCGCATTGTCGAGCGCCGTGGCCGCCTGCCCCGCGAGGCCATCCATAAGCTTTTCGTGATGCGCCGAGAACCGGCCCGGCTCGGCGTGACCAAAGAACAACCCGCCCATAACCTCGCCCGAGCGCGAAATCACCGGCACCGCAAGATAGCTGCGCACCGGAAGATGCCCCTCTGGCATACCGCTGTACGGGGCGTTGTGGCCATAGCGCGGATCGGTAAGGATATCGTCCGAGCGCACAATGCCATCGCCGGCAAACGTTGGGGCAAAGACCTGGGTGTTGCGGGGCATCGGAAAGTCGCTAAAGGCCGAGCGCGCGACGCCCGACAGGGTGTACAGCATATAGCTTTCGCCGGAGTCCTCGTTGACGTTGTAAAAGAACGCCCCGAACTGCGCGCCCGTCAGTTCGACCCCGGCATCAGTCACCATCTGCACCAGCGCAGTGTGATCGAGTTCTGCCGCCACCCCGGCCCCGGTGCGGTTCAGCGTCTCAAGAAGCCGCTGGTGATCGTTCAGCGCCTCTTGCGCGGCGTAACGCTCCAGAACCAGCGCCGTGATCCGGGCAACAAGATCAAGGAAGTCATCCTCTTGCGGGGTGGGCAGGCCCGGCGTGTGGCGATAGATTGCGAAGGTTCCCAGCACCTTGCCCTTGGCCCCGATGATCGGATGTGACCAGCAGGCGCGCAGGCCCTGCGGCAAGGCCAGATCGCGAAACTCTGCCCAAAGCGGGTCTGTCGCGATGTCGGCCACATGCACCGGCGCGCGGCTGTACGCCGCCGTACCGCAAGACCCAACAGCGGGGCCAACCGCGATCCCGTCAATCGCGTCGGTGTAGTCCTTGGCCAAACCGACCGCCGCGCCGTGAAACAGCTTGTCGCCGTCTGCATCAGTCAGAAGCAGCGAACAGGCGGTCTCCATGCCGATAAAGCTCTGCACCGCCCGCATCAGCTCTTCCAGAACCAGCTTCAGAGGGCGCTCTTGTAGGGTCAGTTCCAGCAACCTGTGCTGTAAGGCCTGCAAATCGTCGACGCCGTTGCCGCGCACCTGATCGGGCAGCGGGCTGGTCACGGTACACAGCACCGCCGCAGTGCGGCCTTGGCCATCCGCGATGGGGCTTAGGGTCATGGCGGTGTCTTGGGCGATAGGGTCCGCGCCCCAGGGGGCCGCGATGGTCAGGCGCGCGGCCTCGCCTTGCGCACTGACCTTGGCCAGCGACGGGGCCACTTGGTCCCACAGATGTGCGATGCGCAGCGGTGCCGGTTGCGCCAGCGCCTCGGGGTGTGCCGCGCCGATCAAGGGACAGCAGGCATCGTTGTAAAACAGATAGTTCTCGGGCCCCCAGCACAGCCAGCTTGGCATCGGCGACGCCAGCATAACCTGAAGCGCGGTCCTAAGGCTTTGCGGCCAGTCGCTTGGGCGGCCCAAGGGATGGCTCTGCCAGTCACGGCTTCGCATCAGCACCCCGAGCGCGCCCTGCCCCAAGTACAACGTCATCGCTTCGTCAGCATAAGATGACATGGCCGTCCCCTTGTTCGTGCACAGTATTTTGTGCCCAGTATTCCCACCCAGTATTTCACACCCAGTGTTTCACACCCGATCCGCATCGCCATCAAAACCGCGCCGCAGGGTATGCCAGCGTCCCATCGTCCGCGTGCATCCGCCGCGCGCCGCTTTGCAGGCCCGCGCATGATTAATTAGCGGGACCATGGGACGTTTCAACCAAGTTTTAACTTCTAAGTTCGCTCACCGGTGAAAACACCCGCAATGCAAATGCCAAGCCAGTGTCCGGCCCCTTGCTGCTGCGCTGGCATGGGCCTGTCACAGCCGCCATCCCGCGCAGCACCAGCGGGCAAATGCCGTACCACTTCAGTAGCTTAGCTTTCGCCCGCTCGCCCAATACGCGATGTCACGCTGCACAGCGTTTGCGCCACGCCCAGGCCTCGGGCCGTCGCCATAGCCATCTGCGGCAGGATCATCCATTCCAAGGCCCAAGCCACGCCAGAGCGCTCTTGTTCATGCACCAGCGCGTGATGCATGGCGCCGATCTGCGTCGCGTTAAACCGCGCCAAAGTCACCAGCGTTTCGGCAAGGATCGGGTTCTGTTTGTGCGGCATCGCCGAGGATCCGCCACCGCCCTGCTGTGCGAAATCGTCAACGCCTTGCTGCGCCATCAGGCAAATGTCCTGACCCATTTTTCCCAATGACCCGCTGATCGACGACAGCAACCCGGCGTAGTCCACCAGCCCCTCACGCGCCGTGTGCCAGACGGTGCCACTGTCGCCCAGACCAAGGCGCGCGGCCATATCGGCGGCCATCGCCGCGCCGTGCGGGTGCACCGCCGCGCGGTTGCCAACAGCGCCGCCGAACTGCAAAATCTCGACCCGCGGGCGCATGTGCTCAAGCTGTGCCAAATGCGCCTCAAGCGGCTGTGCCCAGGTCCGAAGACGGTCGGCGGCGGTGATCTCAAGCGCCGCCTGCATCCGCGTGCGGCCCATCAAAGGGTTCGTGCCAAAGCGCTGCGACAGGTCGGCGATTGCCGCTTTCAACGCTTCAAGGCGCGCCTGCACCAGCGGGTTGAATTCGGCCAGCGTAAGCGTCAGCGCGGTGTCGATCACATCCTGCGATGTGGCCCCGGCATGGACTGCCTTGGGCGGCACATCCGCCATCGTCTTGAGCTGTGCCACCAAGGCCGGCACCGGCAGGCCATCGCGGGCCGTTCCCGCGCGCAGATCGTCAAGATCGGGGCGGAAGGCCGCGATCCGCTGTGCCACGTCCTTGGCTACGTCCTCGGGCACCAAACCCACCTGCCCCAGCGCGCGGGTATAAGCCGCCTCAAACGCGATCATGTGTTCGAGTTGCCGCTGTGGCGACCAGATCGCCGCGGCCTCGGCATCGCCAAACAGCCCGCCAAGCCACGGGTGATCAGAGACGCCGATCATGCCAAACTCTTCCACATCTCGCGGATCGGCGCGGCCACCCTGTCGGGGTTTTCGATGCACGGCAGGTGGCCGCAACCCTCGATCACCTCATAGGTCGCGCCGGGGATGATCCCGGCCAGCGCCTGCACCAATGCGGGCGGCGTGGCGAGATCCTCAGAGCCGGCAATGCAATACGTCGGCACCTGAATGGCGTGGCTTGATGCGGTGAAATCGGTGTCGCGGATCGCGGCGCAGACGGCCGCATAGCCATCCGCCGAGGTGCGCACCAACATGTTGCGATAGCCTGACAATTCGGCGGTGCGACCGCTGCGAAATCCGGCGCTGAACCAGCGTTCCAGAATGGCCTCAGACATCCCGGCAATCCCACCCGTCGCAACCGCATCGATCCGCGCATTCCAAGTGTCATCGTCGCCAATCTTGGCCCCGGTGCAACACAGGACAAGGCCCGAAACAAGGTCAGGCCGCGCCTGCGCCAGCCCCTGCGCGATCAGCCCGCCAACCGACACGCCGCAGATCAGCGCCTTTTGCAGCCCGAGATGATCCATCAGCGCGGCCACATCCGCCACCAGCAAGTCCATCGAGATCGGCTCACCATCCGACAGGCCATGCCCGCGTTTGTCGAGGCCAAGCACCGGGGTGCCCAGCTCCAACCGATCAATCACGCCGTCCCAGATCCGCAGATCGGTGCCAAGCGAATTGAGCAGAACAATCGGCGTGCCCTGCCCTGTCTGATAGCGATAATGCAGCGTGCTGTCGTCAAAAGTCAGAAATTGCATGGGTATGCCCTCATCGTTCTGTCCATTTGGGGTAAGTCATCGCACCTCCGCCCCGGTCGTTCAATGCAGCAACGCCGTCGACGCCGGAAAAGTATATGTCACTGCGTCGGCATCCCCTTGGGCCGCATCAGGCGTTTTTGCGCGGCAATCCGGAACGGCGCATTGGGGCCGCCATAGCCTTGATACCCGCCCCGCCGCTCGACGATTTCAAAGAACATGCCACCGGCGTAGGGGCGCGAATAGACTTGCAGGAAAGACCCCTCGGAATCCTCGTCATACAGGATATTTCCGGCCTTGAGGCGGGCCAACAACTCGTCCTCAAGATCAAACCGGGCCATCAGATCGGCGTAGTAATTGTCTGACATCGGCAAGGGTTTGAAACCGCGCCGCGCCAATTCATCAGAGGTGGCAAAGATGTCATCGGTGGCCAGCGCGATATGCTGCACCGAGGCCCCGAAACTGTCTGCCAGGAAATTGCCCGCCAAGGTGCGGTGCGATTCCGCGCCGTTCAGGGTGATGCGAAACCGCCCGTCGCCGGTATCAAGCGCCTGACTGCGTACCAGCCCGTCGGGGTCGATCACATCCACCATCGGCGATTTCTGCATCTGGAACAGCGAGGTGTAAAACAACGACCAACTGAGCATTTCGTCATAACTCATGGTCTGCGCCAGATGGTCGATCCGCTTCAATCCCGCGCCGGGGTCATCGCTGCCTTGCGCGGTGAATTCGACTGTCCAGACATCATCCAGCCCGCTGGCCTCTTCGATAAAATGCAACACGCTACCGCTAAGACCGCGGATCGCCGGGATGTTGAGCTCGCCGGGGCCGATGGGCTGGGCAAACGGCTTGGCGCCCAGGGCACTGGCCCGCGCGACGGTATCCTCGGCCGAACTAACCGAAAGGCCGATGTCGCAAACCGTGGTGCCATGCATGGTGTAGGCGCTGCTGGCGTAGCCTTTGGTTTCGCGGTTCACCACGATGCGAATGTCGCCTTGGGTCCAAAGCGAGAGCTGCTTGGCGATATGGCTGCCAGACCGCTGAAACCCCAGCGTTTTCAACAGGGTCTCCAGCGTATCTGCCTCGGCCCCGCGCGCGGCGAATTCAACGAAAGACACGCCGTCAACCGCCGCGCGCGCCGGCATATCGGGCAGGTCTGCGGCCACGTTCGGCTCGGCCCGGCGCACATCGTCCATCAGCGCCACAAGCGAGCGATGGCCATCCTTGGCGATGGTGCGCGGCGGGCCAGAGCGGAACTGATCGTTGAAAATCTCAAGACTGACCGGGCCGCTATAGCCCGTCGCCATCACCGCGCGCATGAAATCCGTCACCGCCAGATCGCCCTCGCCCGGCATGTTGCGAAAGTGGCGTGACCAATAGAGCAGATCCATGTCGATGCGCGGCGCATCGGCCAGTTGCACGAAAAAGATCTTGTCGCCGGGAATGCGCCTTATGGTCTCGGGATCAATGCCACGGCTGAGGGTGTGAAAACTGTCGAGGATCAGACCGACATGGCTGTGATCGGCGCGGCGCACCACCTCCCAGGCATCGCGATGATCGTTGACGTGCCGCCCCCAGGCCAGCGCCTCAAACCCCACACGCAGCCCGCGTTTAGCGGCGCGTTCGCCCAACGCGTGAAAATCCGCCGCCGCGCGGTCAATGCCGCCCAGCGCCTGCGGATGCACAGTCGAGCAGACCAGCACCAGATCGGTGCCGAGTTCCTGCATCAGGTCAAACTTGCGCTCGGCGCGGTCGAACGCCTTGGCGCGCAGCGGGTCCGGCAGACCCTCAAAATCGCGGAACGGCTGGAACAGGGTGATCTCAAGCCCCATCGAGCGGATCAGATCGCCCACCTCGCGCGGGGCCCCGTCGTGGGCGATGAAATCCTGCTCGAAAATCTCGATGCCGTCAAAACCGGCCTCGGCAATCGCTTCGAGCTTTTCCGGCAGGTTGCCAGAGATCGAAACCGTGGCAATCGAGGTTTTCATATCTGATCCCCTTGGATCGCATTCCGCAATGCGGCGTGGTCGAGGGGGATGCCGGTGAAGATGTCCCACGCGTCGACGCCCTGCCCGAAGAACAGTTCATACCCCGAGATAATCGCCAGCCCGGCGGCTTCGGCGTCTTGCAAAAACGGCGTCTCGACCGGGGTATACACTGCGTCAAACACCCATGTCGCGCCTTGCAGGGCGGACGCGGGCAAAGGCGAACCGCCGATCCCGACCATACCGAGCGGCGTGCAATTGATGATGCCGTCCGCGCCTTTGGCCGCCGCCATCGCATCGCTGCCTGCCGTCACCTCGATCCCAGTGCCCAATGCGCGCAGCGCTGCGGCCAGCGCCTCGGCCTTGGCCGGATCCAGATCGACGCAGCGGATCGCGCGGGCCTTGAGCGCGACAAGTCCAAAGGCCACGGCCTTGCCCACCCCGCCGGTGCCAATCAGACAGACCGTGCCGGGGTTTTCCGCGCCGCGCACCGCGCGGTAGGCCGCCATGAACCCGGTGTAATCGGTGTTGAACCCCTGCGGGCCCTCCGCCGCGAACACCACCGTGTTCACCGCCCCGATCGCGCGCACCAAGGGGTCACTCACCGTGACCTTGGAAGTCACCAGCTCTTTATACGGATAGGTCACGTTGATGCCGCGAAACCCGGCGTCTTGGGCCTGTTGGAACACCTCGTCAAAGGTCAGCCCCATATCCTTGGGGATCAACCGATCATAGGTGACGGTGTTGCCGGTCAGCCGCCCCGCCTCGCGGTGCAAACGGGGGGATTTGGAGCGCGAGATATTGTCGCCAATCAACCCGAGTTTGATGGTTTGTGCACTCATTGCCGCGCTCCTTTCTTGCCGAACACCCGCGCCTTGGCCTTGGCCCAAACCGGGGTCTGGCTGACAAAGATCAGGATGACCGAGACAAACAGCACCAACGACAGCGGGCTTGTCACCACCCCTTCAAAGAAACGACCCAGCTCTTCGCGTTCCGAAATGATCGCCCGGCGCCAGTTGTCATCCAGAAGCCGCGACAGGATCACCCCAAGGATCACCGGCCCCAGCGGATAGCCGTAATGGCGCATGAAGTAGCCAAAGACGCCGAAGGCAAGCATCCAGTACACATCGGTGATCGAATTGTTGACCGCATAGGCCCCGACGATGGAAAGCAGCATGATCAGCGGGATCAGCACGGCGCGCGGCATCTCGACGATCTTGGTGAACAGCTTGATGCCAGTCAGGCCGAACAGCAGCATAAAGCAGTTGGCGGTGACAAGCGCGCCGACGATAAACCAGAACATATCAGGCTGGTCGATCATCAGCATCGGGCCGGGGTTCAGCCCGTGGATGAACAGCGCGCCAATCATGATCGCGGTGACGGCATCGCCGGGAATGCCCAGCGTCATCATCGGGATAAACGCCCCGCCGACGGCGGCGTTGTTGGCGGTCTCGGGGGCGACAAGGCCCTCCATTGCGCCATCGCCAAACGGGCGCTCGGGGTTCTTGGTCACGCGCTTGGCGTGGTCATAGGCCATCAGCGCCGCGATATCGCCACCGGTGCCGGGAAGTGCGCCGATCACCACGCCAATGGTCGAGGTTTGCACGCTGAGCGGCAGGTGTTTCTTGACCGTCGCCAGCGAGGGCACGATGCGGTTGATCTTTTGGCGCACGGCGTCCTTGTTGACGTGGTGCAACTGCGACAGCGCCTCAGAGACGCCGAACATGCCAATCATCACCGCGATAAAGGAAATGCCGCCTTCGAGGATTTGGAAATCAAAGGTAAAGCGTTCGGCAAAGGTCAGCGGGTCACGGCCCACCGCCCCAATGGCGATGCCCAACGCCCCGGCAAAGATGCCCTTGACCAGCGAGCCTTGCGACAGCGAGCCGACCAGCAGAATGCCGAGCACGGCCAGCAGCATATAGTCGCGCGGCTGGAATTTCAGCGCAAAGTCCGACACCAGCGGCGCGGCCAGGGCCAGCACACCGATGCCGATGAAACCGCCGATAAAGCTCATCACCGTGGTCACGCCGATGGCCTCGCCCGCTTCGCCGCGTTTGGCCATTGGATAGCCGTCGAGCGCCGTGGCAATCGCCGAGGGCGCGCCGGGAATGTTGAGCAGGATCGCGGTGCGCGAGCCACCATAGACGCCGCCCATATAGATGCCGATCATCAGCGAAATCGCCGGATAGACATCCCACGAGAAGGTAAAGGAAATCAGGATCGACACCGCCATCGTTACCGACAGTCCCGGTATCGCGCCGACATAGACCCCGGCAAAGGTGCCCAGCCCGACCAGCAGCAGCAATTGCGGCTGGGTGAACACCGTCAGGAAATCCATCAGAGTGGCCATCATGCGCCCTCCCCGTTGATCAGGTTGCGGAAGAATTGAATGAATTCGGCTTCGGGCAGGATACCTGCGGGCATCAGCACCGAGAACACGATGCGAAAGATCAGCCAGATCGCGATCAGGCTGCCCAATGACACGCCCACCGTCCAGAGCCAGCTCCGCTTTCCAAGGTATTTGATTGCGGCAATCAGGAACACCGCCGAAGTCGGCAAAAAGCCCAACGGTTTGAGCAGCAAGCCATAGAGTGCCAGCGCGACGGCAAAGAACACGACCGTCAGCGGCAGGATGTCTTTCGCCAAAGTCTCGGCCCGGTCAAGCGGCAGTTTCGCGGTCTTGAGAACCACCACCAATGCGGCAATCGCCATCACCAGAGTTGTCGCCATCGGCACGGTGCCGGGCGCAGACAGGGCCTCGAAACCGGAAATGCCGTAGGCGTTCCAAAGCAACCCAAGGCTGGCGGCCAGCATCACGCCCGCAAATACAAGCTCTCCGGGGCGGCGCTTGTCCACTTCGCCGCCGGGCGTGGCATCGGATGTGCCGTCGTGGTGTTCAGGGTCGATATGCTGCATGGCGTCCTCCCAAAGATAGCCTGCTGAAAAGAAAAAGCGCCGCGCTTCGCCAGTTGGGAAGTGCGGCGCCGGGTGCCCCGATAGGAGCACTTTGGCCGTGCGTCAGGCGATCAGTTGCCGGGACGTGCGATGCCGAACTCTTCGGGCGAGTTCTTGGTGTGGCCCGCGTCCTGCAACAGCCAGGCGGTGCCCTGTTGCCATTTCGTCAGAAACGCCGAGGCTTCATCACCGGACAGGCCCATCAGGGTAAAGCCGCGATCCTCCATCAGAGTGACGAAATCAGGATGCTGCACAGCCTCGCCGTAGGCGGTTGAGAGCTTGCTGACCACATCGTCTGGCGTGCCCTTGGGAACAAAGACGCCAAAGAACGGCCCCCACGGCAGATAGGTCTCATAGGCCGCGTTAAAGTCGGTGACAGGCGGCACGTCAGGCAGCGTTTCATGCGCCTTCACGTCAAAGATCGCCAGCGGCTTCATCTTGCCGGCGCGGATGCCTTCGATGGCCGCGCCCAGAACCGCAGGCATCACGTCGACCGCGCCGCCTTGCAGGCCGGTCAGCGCTGGGCCGTCGCCATCATAGGGCACCGCGATCACGTCCAACCCGCCTTCAACCGTGTCGATCATCGCCGTGATGACCGAAGGCAGACCGCCGGGGCCAGTGGCCCCAAACCGGAGCGCGCCGGGGTTGGCCTTGATGTGCGCCATCATGCCAGCATAGTCGTCGAAAGGCGCATCGGTGTTGGCCACAAGGATCGGCGTACCGCGCGCAAGCAGCGAGATCGGAGTGAATTCGCCATAGTCTTTGTCGCCCAGGCCCATGATCTTGTACAGCATCGGGTTTTCCGCGCCCATCAGCACGGTATAGCCATCGGCCTTGGCCCCTGCGACGTGGTTCAGCGCAAT
The DNA here is from genome assembly GCF_054052205.1 of Marinovum sedimenti. Taxonomy (NCBI): domain Bacteria; kingdom Pseudomonadati; phylum Pseudomonadota; class Alphaproteobacteria; order Rhodobacterales; family Roseobacteraceae; genus Marinovum; species Marinovum sedimenti. The sequence continues at coordinate 3,281,394 of NZ_CM133223.1, read as the reverse complement.
TGCGCCAACCGCACCGGTCATGTTCTGCATGACGACCGTGCCGCCCAAGATCTCTTCTGCATGCGGCGTAACCGACCGCATCACCGTATCGGTCGAGCCACCGGCCCCCCACTGGATGATGCCTTGGATTTCTTTTTCAGGGTACTCGGCAACCGCGGCTGTGGCCGTCAGTGCAATCGCGCCAAGCGCGCCAAAAAGTGCTCGTTTCATTGGTATCCTCCCTAGATGTCGAAACGTTGGGCCGGTTCGTATCGGCCCGTGACACTGGCAACTTGCCAGAACTGACGCTTAACGTCGAATGCTTAAAATGCCATCAGGATAACCTGATGTTAATCCGGGCTGCGCAATCCCGGCCCAGCCGCAACAGCTTGGCTCAGTTCACGGCGAAATTGGCGGATGGCGTATTCGGCAAACCCCGACAGCACCCGCCCCTTTTTGCGCGCCACAAAGGATTTGACCGAAGCCGCCTCGCGCAGCGGCCGGCGCACCAGCCCCGGCATATAGACCTCGGCCACCGAAAACTCATCAATCACCGCGACGCCAAGCCCGTGCCGCACGAGGCTGACAACCGTCTGCGCAAACCGTCCGCGCATCGCGTGTTCGACCGGCAGACCGGCATCAACAAAGGGTTGCGCCATCAGCGCGCCGTAAGGGTCGGAGGGCTCGACCCCGATCAACGGATGGTCGGTCAAATCATGCACCGAGATGTCGCGTTTGTCGGCCAGAACATGGCCCTCGGGCAGGATCACCACCAACCGACCCTCGGCAATTTGCTCATTCTCGATGGCAGCGTTTTCCACCTCGGAAGACATCACCACAAATTCGCCGCGCTCCAGCAACAGATAGTCCACGGTCTCTTCGATTTTGAGAATGTTGAGATCAATGTAAAGGTCGGTGTACTGCGCCCGCACCCGTTTGAGCGCACGCGCCGCGATGAACTGGGCAATGGACGGCCCGGCGGCAAAGGCCAGCCGCACGTCATCGCCCTTTTGCAACGCCCCCACCGCCGATTGCAGGTTGGCAACGCCTTTATAAACCTCGCGCACCTGCACAAACACGGCGCTGGCCTCGACCGAGGGAATGAACAGCCCGGCCTTGCGTTCAAACAGCCGGATGCCCAGCGATTCCTCGGTGTGTTTGACAAGGCGGCTGATGCCGGGGGCCGAAACGTTCAACATCTCGGCCGCGCCGCTGATCGTGCCGGTCATCATCACCGCGCGGATCACTTCGATCTGCCTGAGGGTCATTTCGGACATGGTGGCACCTCCCGCCGTCAGGATAACGTGATGTTATGCAAAGGCAAGAACGGGCATCTTAGGTTAAATCCCTCTCGGGCTGGCAGGCAAAGAAAAACGGGCCGCGCAGAGACTGCGGGCCCGTTTTGGAATTTCATGTAGGGGGCGTCAGGCGGCTTTTGGAAAGGCCACTTTCGCCTCTTCGATGAACACCTGATGCAGTGCCTTGATCGCGGGTTTCAGATCCTCACGCTCAAGGATGAACTGGGTGTCCACATGCCGCGGCCCTTGGCTTGCGCCCAAGGTTTCGCGACCGGTCTCGGCAATCGCCTGCAACCCTTTGGTCAGCACCGACAACCCGCTGAGATCACGGCCAATCACCGAGGCCATGGCAAGAGTGCGCGACCGGATTTCGGCCTGCGGATAGCGCTTGGCCACATCGCGTTCGACCCGCCGCATGGTTTTCAGCGAGGCATCAACGAAGTGCGTGATCGTATTGGCGTTCGACACTTTCGAGACGATGCGCACATCGTGGCGCGTCAGAACCTCAAGGATCGTGGCGTCATAACCTTTGACCCCAACCATGTCCTGCTCAAACACCTCAAGCGCGATGATATCAAGGCCCGTGACCATCTCAACCGCCGGGCTTTCGGCCTTTTGATCGTCGATCAGCGTGCCGGGATCGCCGGGCTCAAAGGCATTGGCCACGCGCAGCGGCACTTCGGCCTGCCGCAGGGTTTTCGCCGCATTGGGGTGAATCGCTTCCATCCCCATGTTCGACATCTGATCGGCCACGTCGAAATTGGTCCGGCCCAGCTTGCGCACGGCATCGGTGCCAACCAGTTTCGGGTCGGCAGACGACAGGTGAAATTCCTTGTGAATGATCGCCTCACGCGCGCCAGTCAGCGCGGCGAGCTTGGAAAACGTCACTTCGGAATAGCCCCGGTCAAACTCGCGCATCAGCCCTTCGGTGCATTGGGCATAGCCGGTCACGATTGGCATTTCGACCGCAGGATCAACACCATCGAGCGCGGAGTTGATACGCTCTTCGAGCGACATCTCGGCCTCGTCGCGCCAGCCCGACAGATCGACCAAACGTGCGTTTACACCCGCGCGTTGCAGCAACAGCGTGGCCACCAAAGCGGAATGCGCCTCGCCCAAGCCAGACAGCAGCTCGCGGATTTGCAGCAGATGCGAGTCGAGCCGGAAGTGGCCATAGGAACACAGGCGTTGCAGATCGATAAGACAGTTGCGCGCGCCTTCGATGCGGTCACGCACGAACTCAGCGGCACGAGCCTGATCACCGGAGTGATCAAGCACCTTGTCATGCGCGGCCACCATCGCGGCAGCGACACGGTCAAGCGCCTCGTGCCAGCCATGATCGGTATCGGCATTGGTGAAATCAGCGTAGACGCCTGACTTACCGGTCTTTTTATGCTCAAGCAGCAGGTCAGTGATGCCGCCAAAAGCCGACACCACAAAGATCCGCCCGTAAAGATCGGCACCCGTCCGGCCACCGATCAGCAGGGTATCGCGCAGTTCATCCAGCCGCGACATCGACGTGCCGCCGATTTTCTCGACAGTATGGGTCATGCGGTCTCCAATTGCTCCGGCGCGGCATAAGACCCGTCTTCGCGGTGGACCTCGTTGCCGGTCACAGGCGGGTTGAAGCAGCAGGCCATGACCAGCTCTTCTTCGGCGCGCAGCACATGGCGGTCGTGTTTGTCGAGCGCATACATCACGCCCGGCACGATCTCATGCGTTTCGCCGGTGGCCAGATCAGTGATCGAGCCTTTGCCCTTCATGCAATACACGCTTTCGAAGTGGTTCTTGTACTCGAACGTGTGCTCGGACCCTTCGTTGAGAAAGGTGATGTGGAACGAAAAGCCCATGCCATCATCCGCCAGCAGCATCCGCACCGAGGTCCAGTTGGCATCCGAGACAACACGGTCTCTTTCGGTTTTGGTGATCTTGTTGAAATCTCTGACAATCATACCAGTTACTCCGCTGCAATTTTCATGGTGTCGCGGGCGGCGGCGGACTCTGTCGCGGCTTCGAGCAGGATGCCAAAGCCCTTGGCAAAGGTCTCGTCCGGCGTGGTCAGCGGGGCGAGAACCTTGACAACTTCGTCATTCGGGCCAGAGGTTTCGATCACAAGACCCTTCTCAAACGCACGCGCGCAGATGTCAGCGGCAAGCTCGCCCGAGCCAACATCAACACCGCGCATCAGGCCACGGCCCTTGAGGTAGGCGCCGTCAAACAGGTCGGACACGGCCTGCAAACCACTGATGATCAGCTGTTCGCGGGTTTTCAGCACCTCGGCGAATTTGCCATCGGCCCAGAACTTTTCAATCGCCACGCGGGCGGTGACAAAGGCGTGGTTGTTGCCACGGAAGGTGCCGTTGTGCTCGGCGGGGCCAAACACATCATGCTGCGGACGCACCAGAACCAGGCCCATCGGCAGGCCAAAGCCCGAGATCGATTTCGCCATGGTGATGATGTCGGGCGTGATGCCCATTTCCTCAAAGCTGAAGAAACCGCCGGTGCGGCCACAGCCCGCCTGCACATCGTCGATGATCAGCAGCGCGCCGTGTTCATGCGCGAGGTCAGCCACCTTCTTGATCCATTCGGTCGATGCGGCGTTCAGACCGCCCTCGCCCTGCACGGTTTCAAAGATGATCGCCGCCGGGGCGTCCATGCCAGACGACGCATCGTTCAGCATCTTGTCGAGCAGGCGCGAGGTGTCGAAATCTTCGCCCATGTAGCCGTCAAACGGCATGCGGGTCACACCGTTCAGCTCGGTCCCTGCCCCGCCACGGTGATAGCCGTTGCCGGTCGCGGCCAGCGCGCCCAGCGTCACACCGTGAAAGCCGTTGGTGAAGCTAATCACGTTGGTGCGGCCAGTCACTTTACGTGCCAGTTTGATCGCGGCTTCCACCGCGTTGGCGCCGGTCGGGCCGGTGAACATCAGCTTGTGGTCCATGCCGCGCGGCTCGAGGATATGTGTCTCGAACGCGTTCAGGAAATCGGCCTTGGCATTGGTGTGCAGGTCAAGCCCGTGCGCCACGCCGTCGCCCGCGATGTGGTCGATCAACGCGGTCTTCATGTCAGGGTCGTTGTGACCATAGTTCAGCGAGGAACAACCGGCGAGAAAGTCGATATACTCGCGGCCATCGGCGTCTTTCATGATCGAACCGCTGGCACCGGTAAAGGTGGTGGCAAAGCCACGGCAATAGGAACGTGCTTCGCTCTCGCGACGGGTGAAAATAGCGATATCTTGGGTCATGTGCTCAGACATGTGGCCCTCCTTCGGAAACTTGTAATTTGAATGGGTTCAGGCAGCGCGCAGCAGCTTGGGCTTCTCGGGCAGCTCGATCGTCACCATGTGTTCGGTGGCGTGCTGGCCGTCAAAGTGCGCATCGCGCTTGAAGTGAGGCTCATCCGAGATGTCGCCGCCGATAGAGCGGGCGAAGCTGCGGAACAGCCCCCAGGACGCAGCGTTGTCCTTGGTGATTGTGGTTTTCAGCTCGTCCGCCTCGGCGCAGTTTTCACGCTCAACGAGGTGGGTGAGCATCTTGCGGCCAAGGCCAAGCCCGCGCGCGGCGGGGCTGACAGCCACCTGCCACACAAAGAAAGCATTCTGGTTCGGGATCAGATGACCCGAAATCCAGCCGACAACCTCACCGTCGATCTCTGCCAGGACACATGTGTCGCGGAAGTGATCAGCCTGAATCAGGTTGCAGTACATCGAATTTTCATCGAGCGGCGCGCTGTTGCGGACCAACTCCCATATAGCGGCCCCATCCGTCGCTTCTGGTTTACGCAGACAGGGCGTAGGCGTTCGAGTGTTTTCTTTGCTCTCGGGCATAGACTGTGGCCTCATTATTTCCTTCAGGTCTCGAACTAACACTCCCCCCCATTCATTTCAACACTCAAAGCAAAATATACGCTCATAGCGGCGTTTCAGCGCATTACTGCCGTTTATTACTGGAAAACCCCGAAATAACTCCTTAGCAAGGCTAAGTTAATTGATTTGAGGATCAAAGCGTTGATTGCACTGCATAAATCGTGGCAAACTGCTGAAATGACGCGTTCCGACGACACTCGCATTGATCAGAGCCTGATTGCTCTGCGCCGCATCCTGCGGGCGACGGAGCTTTACGAACGCTCTTTGGCGCAGGCGGCGGGGCTGTCCTCGGCGCAGCTTCGGGTGCTTCAGATCGTGGCGGGCAAGGATGCGCTTGGCATCACGCCCAAGGCGCTGGCAACGCAGATGGGGGTGAGCCAGGCCACCGTGACCGCGCTGGTCGACAAACTTGTGGCGCGCGCGATGGTGATGCGGCACCGCTCGGTCACTGACCGGCGCCAGACCGATGTCATTATCACCGATGCCGGGCGCGCCGCCGTCGAAACCTCGCCCGATGCGCTGCAACAGCGGTTTGTCCAGTCCTTCGCCAAGCTGATGGACTGGGAGCAGGCGCAGTTGATCGCCTCGCTTGAACGGGTGGCCGCGATGCTCGACGCCCGCGATATCGATGCCGCGCCGGTGCTGACCTTCGGCGACATCCGCTCGGAAACCGGCCAAAGCTGAGCGCGCCCTCAAGTGTTGCGTAAAAATCAGGCATTGAGCACTGCGGCGCTCTGATTTCGCGCGCTTTTCATTTACATTGCCACGGCTGCGCGCACATCTGCACAGATGACCCGCCCGCTTTCCATCACCATTGTCGAAGCCGACCGCGACCGTGCGTTGCTGATCGTCGACAGCCTGCGCGCGGCCGGGGATTACGATATTCAGGTCATTGCCGAGGCCACCAGCCTTGCCCGCCAAATTCAGGCGCGCCAGCCCGATGTGGTGTTGATCGACGTCGAAAACCCTTCGCGCGATACCTTGGAAGAATTGGCGCTGGCCTCTGGCCCGCAGGACCGCCCGGTGATGATGTTTGTCGACAAATCGCCCGACGGTATGTCGACCGCCGCAATCGAGGCCGGGGTCTCGGCCTATGTGGTCGACGGCCTGCAAGCGCAGCGCATCAAGCCGGTGCTCGACGCCGCCATCACCCGGTTTCGCATGTTCCAACGGATGCGCACCGAACTGGCCGAAACAAAACGCGCGCTTGAAGAGCGCAAGGTGATCGACCGCGCCAAGGGCATTCTGATCAAGGCGCGCGGCATTGGCGAAGACGAAGCCTATGCCCTGCTGCGCAAGACCGCGATGGACCAGGGCAAGCGCGTGGCCGATGTGGCGCAGGCTTTGGTCACCACGGCGGGGCTGCTGTCATGAACGCGACAACCTTGTCGGTCGGCTTCATCCCATTGGTGGATGCCGCCCCGCTGATCATTGCGCAGGAAATGGGATTTGCCGCCGAAGAGGGCATTGCGCTGGATTTGCGGCGCGCGCCGTCGTGGTCGTCGCTGCGCGATATGCTCAGCTTTGGTCAGGTGCACGCGGCACATATGTTATCGCCGGTGCCGGTGGCCAGCGCGCTGGGGCTGGGCGGTTCCGGCGCGGCGCTGTCGGCGGTGTCGGTGCTGTCGGTCAATGGCAATGTGATCGGGGTCAGCCGCGATCTGGCGGCGCAACTGCGCGACGCCGGGCATGATTTCGGCTTTTCCGACGCGCATTCGGCGGGGAAATCGCTGATCCAGGTGGCGGGTAAGGCGCTGCGCATTGGCGTGCCCTTCCCGTTTTCGATGCATGCCGAGCTGGTGTATTACTGGCTCTCGGCGCTGGGCCTGCCTGCGCCGCAATCGATCCACATCCGCTCGATCCCGCCGCCGCTGATGGGCGATGCGATGCGCGCGGGCGAGATTGATGCCTTCTGCGTCGGCGAACCCTGGGGCAGTCAGGCGGTCGAGCGTGGCATGGGCGAGCTCTTGCTGCCCTGCTCGGCAATCTGGGGCTTTGCGCCGGAAAAGGTGCTGGCCGTGCGCAACGATTGGGCCGAGGCCGAGGGCGTTCTGTTGGGCCGCTTGATACGTGCCGTCTGGCGCGCCGGGCGTTGGCTGGCGGACAGCGCCTCGCACAGCCTGACCGCCGAGATCCTGTCGCGGCCCGATTTCCTCAACATTGCGCCCGATCTGCTGGAGCGGGCGCTGTCGGGTCGGCTGGTGATTTCGCAGCGCGGCGAAGAGCGCAGCGTTCCGGCCTTTGTCGAGTTTCACAAATCCGCCGCCACCTTTCCCTGGCGGTCACAGGCCGAATGGATCGGGCTGCAACTTGCGGCCCGCACCGGGCTTGACCGGGGGCAAGCCAAGGCCAGCGCCGCGCAGGTGTTTCGCGCCGATTTGCATCGCGCCGCCTTGGCCGATCTGCCCGCCACGCTGCCCATCGCATCGTCGCGGATCGAGGGCGGAGTGCGCACACAAACGGCGGTTTCGGCAGAGCGCGGCCACCTGATTCTGTCGCCTGACGGGTTTTTCGATGGCCGGATTTTTGACCCCGACCTAAGCTGACGCCCATTTATTGTGCAGTCGCAGCAATGATCGCGCTGCATCGCAGAATAATCGCCGCCTTTCCCAATCTAGCCTTTGCACGCCTAAGGGGTGCTGCGTCATAAAAGAGACATCGGCGAGCAATGGCGTTCGCTGTCGAAATTCTCCCCCAATGCAGCGGGGACCATGAGCAAAGCCGCTCGACCCTCTGCACATATGCGGAGTGCGTCAGCGGCTTTTTTGTTTTTGCTCGGACCCTCTCCTCCCGGGCGCAGATCTAAGGGATACCCCCATGAAGACCCTCCTTCTCGGCCTTGCCACCTGTACAGCGCTCACCAGCCCGGCGCTGGCGGAACTGAATCTTGAAAAGGATGAACTGACCTTCGGCTTTATCAAACTGACCGATATGGCGCCGCTCGCGGTGGCCTATGAACAGGGGTATTTCCTTGATGAGGGCTTGTTTGTAACGCTCGAAGCGCAGGCCAACTGGAAAGTTCTGCTCGACGGTGTGATTGGCGGACAGCTTGACGGCGCGCATATGCTGGCCGGTCAGCCGCTGGCGGCGACCATCGGTTTTGGCACCGAGGCGCATATTATCACGCCGTTTTCGATGGATCTGAACGGCAACGGCATCACCGTGTCGAACGAAATCTGGGACCAGATGAAGCCGAATATCCCCGCCGATGCCGAGGGCAAGCCGATCCACCCGATTTCCGCTGCCGCGCTGGCGCCGGTGGTTGAAGCCTACAAAAACGACGGCAAGCCGTTCAACATGGGCATGGTGTTCCCGGTCTCAACCCACAACTACGAGTTGCGTTACTGGCTCGCCGCCGGCGGCCTGCACCCCGGATATTACAGCCCCGAAAACATCACCGGCCAGATCGGTGCGGACGTGCTGCTTTCGGTGACACCGCCGCCGCAGATGCCTGCGACTTTGGAGGCCGGCACGATCTATGGCTATTCCGTGGGTGAACCGTGGAACCAGCAGGCCGTGGTCAAAGGCATCGGCGTGCCAGTGATCACCGATTATGAGCTGTGGAAGAACAACCCCGAAAAGGTGTTCGGCATCACCAACGACTTTGCCGAAGAGTACCCCAACACCACCCTCGCCGTGACCAAGGCGCTGATCCGCGCGGCACAGTGGCTTGACGAGAATGACAATGCCAACCGGATGGAAGCGGTCGAAATCCTGAGCAAGCCAGAATACGTCGGGGCCGACCCCGAGGTGATTGCGGCCTCGATGACCGGCACGTTTGAGTACGAAAAAGGCGACAAACGCGAGGTTCCCGATTTCAACGTCTTCTTCCGCTACAACGCCACCTACCCGTTCTATTCCGATGCGATCTGGTATCTGACCCAGATGCGCCGCTGGGGCCAGATTTCCGAGCCGAAGTCGGACAGCTGGTACGATGAGGTCGCTAAGTCGGTTTATAAACCCGCGATCTATCTCGAAGCCGCGCGGCTTCTGGTCGACGACGGTCTGGCAAATGAGGCCGACTTCCCCTGGGACAGCGATGGCTACAAAGCCCCGACCCCGGCGGGCGATATCATCGATGGCATCGGCTATGACGGCAAATCCCCCAACGCCTATCTCGACAGCCTGCCCATCGGCCTGAAGGGCGCGCAAACCGTCGTCGGCACCGACGTCAAAGGCTGACCGAAGCTTAGGCAGAGACCCCGGACAGCGCTCCGGGGCCTCCACCACACTCCTCAGAGGAAGATCAGATGACAACCGTCGATCCCGATTTCACCGCCGCCGAAGCCCGCGAGGCCCGCAAAGCCCGGCTTTTCACCCGCATCAACACCGCCGACAAATGGTTTCAGGTGCTGGGCCTCAGCTGGGCGACCCCGGTATTGAAAGCCGCCGCAGGTGACAACCCCAAAGCGCAGATGAAGGAAATCTGGCGTCTGCTGGTGGTGCCGCTGATCGCCATCGCCGCCTTCCTGATGCTTTGGGCCACAATGGCGCCCAAGGTGCAAACCTCGCTGGGGGCCGTGCCCGGCCCGGCGGAAGTCTGGGTCGAGGCCGTCAACCTGCACGAAGACGCCATCGCCAAGGCCGCCAAGCGCGACAAATTCGAAACCATGGTGGCCGCGCGCAATGAAAAGATGATTGCTGCGGGGCGCCCCGAGGACGTTAAGAACGTCGCCTATACCGGCGCGCCGTCGTATTATCAGCAAATCTGGACCTCGATCAAAACCGTGTTCTTTGGCTTTGTGATTGCCACCGCCGTTGCCGTGCCTTTGGGCATCGCTGCTGGCCTGTCGCCCACCGCAAACGCCGCGATCAACCCGCTGGTGCAGATCTTCAAGCCGGTGTCGCCGCTGGCCTGGTTGCCGATTGTCACCATGATCGTCTCGGCGGTTTACGCCACCAACGACGGCATGTTTTCCAAGAGCTTCCTGATCTCGGCCATCACCGTCACGCTCTGTTCGCTCTGGCCCACCCTGATCAACACCGGCCTCGGCGTGGCGAGCATCGACAAAGACCTGATCAACGTCTCCAAAGTTCTGAAAATGAACACCTGGACCAAGATCACCAAGCTGGTTCTGCCCTCTGCCCTGCCGCTGATTTTCACCGGGTTGCGCCTGTCGCTCGGGGTTGGCTGGATGGTGCTGATCGCCGCTGAGATGCTGGCGCAGAATCCCGGTCTTGGCAAATTCGTCTGGGATGAGTTCCAGAACGGCAGCTCCTCGAGCCTCGCCAAGATCATGGTCGCAGTGCTGACCGTTGGCATCATCGGCTTCCTGCTCGACCGGGTGATGTTCGCGCTGCAATCGCTTTTCACATTCTCGAACAATCGCTGATCCGCGCCCAAGCGGCGGTAGCGCCAGAAAGGATAACAGATGAGTATTCTCAAGTTCGACAATGTCTCCAAAAGCTTCGGAGAAGGCACCGAGGCCACCCCGGTTTTGCAGAACATTAACCTTGATGTGCAAGAAGGCGAGTTCCTCGTGCTTCTGGGCTTTTCGGGCACCGGCAAGACGACGCTGATCAACCTGATGGCCGGGCTCGACACCCCGACCAAGGGCAGCGTCACCTTCAAGGGCAAGACAATCACCGGCCCCGGCCCCGAACGTGGCGTGATCTTTCAGAACTATTCGCTGATGCCCTGGCTGACGGTGCAGGGCAATGTGATGCTGGCGGTTGATACGATCTTCCCCGGCATGCCCAAGGCGGAAAAGGCCGAAAAAGCCGCGCATTACATCAAGATGGTCGGGCTGGCGCATGCCACCCACCGCCGCCCTGCCGAACTGTCTGGCGGGATGCGCCAGCGGGTCAATGTGGCGCGGGCGCTGGCGATGAACCCCGAGGTCCTTCTGCTTGATGAGCCGCTGTCAGCGCTTGATGCGCTGACCCGTGCCAACCTGGCCGATGAGATCGAGGCAATCTGGGACGCGGACAAAAAGACCTGCGTGCTGATCACCAATGACGTCGACGAAGCGATCATGTTGGCCGACCGGATCATTCCGCTTAACCCCGACGGCACGCTGGGCGACGAATTCCGCGTCGACATCCCCCGCCCGCGTGAACGCACCGAGATGAACCACCACGACGGGTTCAAAGCGTTGCGCGCGAAAGTCACCACCTACCTGATGGACGTGGGCATTGAATCCAAGGTCGAAGGCAGCCGCATCCTGCCCAGCGTGACGCCGGTGCATGGCGTGCCAAAGGCCGTCAAAGACGCGCAGGACGGCATGATCGAGGACCGGTTCCTCGACTTTTCCCAACTGCACAAGATCTACCCCACCCCCAAAGGCCCGCTGACCGTGGTCGAAGATTTCGACCTCAAGGTGAACCGGGGCGAGTTCATCTCGCTGATCGGGCACTCGGGCTGTGGCAAATCCACCGTGCTGACCATGGCCGCTGGGCTCAACAGCATCTCCAAAGGCGCGATCCGACTGGATGGCTATCACGTTCAGGGCGCTGATCCCGAGCGCGCGGTGGTGTTCCAGTCGCCCAACCTGTTTCCGTGGCTGAGTGCGCGGGAGAACTGCGCCATCGGCGTCGACAAGGTGTACCCGAAAGCGTCGCAGGCCGAGCGTCAGGATGTGGTGGAATACTACCTCGAACGGGTCGGTCTGGCCGATGCGATGGACCGCTCGGCCAATGACATGTCCAACGGCATGAAACAGCGGGTCGGCATTGCGCGCGCCTTTGCGCTGTCGCCCAAACTGCTGCTGCTTGATGAGCCGTTTGGCATGCTCGACAGCCTCACCCGGTGGGAGCTGCAAGAGGTGCTGATGGAGGTCTGGAGCCGGACCAAAGTGACCGCCGTTTGCGTCACCCATGATGTGGATGAGGCGATCCTGTTGGCCGACCGCGTGGTGATGATGACCAACGGCCCGCAGGCCACAATCGGCCGCATCGTCAACGTCGATCTGCCCCGCCCGCGCACCCGCAAAGCGCTGCTTGAGCACCCCGATTACTATGCCTACCGCGATCAGGTTCTGAGCTTCCTTGAGGAGTACGAACACGGCGCGACCGGCAAATCCGACACTGCCAAGGCAGAGGCCGCCGCGCCCCAGACCACGCCCGGCACACCCGATAAGAAGGAGGCCGCATGATGGATGCGCTGATCGAACAAGACGCCCGGACCTTTATTCAGGTCACCGAATATTGGGTGCCCGAAGATGGCAAACTGGTGCTCGCCGGGGGCAACTACGGCGACCTTGACGACTTCGCAAAAGCCTCGGGCAAGACCAGCTTTGAAAAGGGCGAAGGCCTGCCCGGCAAGGCCTGGGCCGAGGCGCGCCCGGTGGTGTTCAAAGGCTTTGACCCGGCGACCTTCCTGCGCGCCGAGGCTGCTAAAAAGGCCGGTCTGACCAGTGCCGTCGCGGTGCCGCTGTTTGACGGCGAGACGTTGAAATCGGTGCTGGTGGTGCTGTGTGGTGACAGCGAAGACCGCATTGGCGCGATTGAATCGTGGAAAGGCGCGGACAGCCTTTTGACGCTCGACGACGGCTATTACGGCGCGGCGAAACATTTCGAATTCGTCTCAAAGCATACGCAGTTCCCCCGTGGTCAGGGCCTGCCCGGCGGTGTCTGGGCCTCGAACACCCCGATCCTGATGCGCGATCTTGGCCAGGGCTATGCCTTTGTCCGGTCCGAAAGCGCGGGCAAGGCGGGGCTGACCACGGGCCTCGGACTGCCGATCCCGGTGCCGGGGGATGAGACCTATATCCTCACCCTGCTGTCAGCGCGCGGCACCCCCATCGCGCGGCGATTTGAAATCTGGGATGCACGCGCCGCCAAGGTCGGCAAGACCAACAGCGCAGTGCTGATCGACGGCATCTGCGCCAAGGAAGGCCCGCTTTGGACCGGCGAGGCGGAAGAGCCGCGCAAGGTCGCCGCATGGCAGGGGCTGATTGGCCGCGCGCTCGGCACCGGGTTGCCGGTGGTCGAACACGGCACCCCAAGCATTGCTGCCGGCAACCGCGAAATCGTTGCCGTCCCGATCCATTCCAAAGGCGAACTCTCCCACATCGTCGCCTGGTATTCCTGAAAGGAAACGACATGAAAAAGCTCGTCGTTATTGGCGCTGGTATGGCGTCCGGCCGGGTGCTGGAGCATCTGTTCGAAACCGACCCCGAGGCCTATGAGGTCACTCTGTTCAACGCCGAACCGCGTGGCAACTATAACCGCATCATGCTGTCGCCCGTGCTGTCGGGCGAGAAAAGCTATGCCGAGATCGTCACCCATGACGAGACTTGGTACGCCGAGAACAACGTCACTTGCCGCTTTGGTGAATCGGTGGTTGGCATCGACCGCGACCGCAAAGTTGTGATCGGTGAGACCGGCGAAGTGCCGTATGACAAGCTGCTGTTTGGCACCGGCTCTGCGCCGTTCATCATCCCGGTTCCGGGCAAAGACCTGCCCGGCGTGATCACCTACCGCGATCTTGATGACACCAACGCGATGATCGAAGCCTCGGGCAAAGGCGGCAGCGCCGTGGTGATCGGCGGCGGCTTGCTTGGTCTCGAGGCGGCGGCGGGCTTGGCCCAGCGCGGCATGGAAGTGACCGTTCTGCACCTGATGGGCCACCTGATGGACCGCCAGCTTGACCCCGCAGCGGGCTATCTGCTGCGCAAGGATCTTGAACGCCGCGGCATCACCATCAAGACCCAAGCTTCGACCAAGGCGATCCTTGGCGATGGGCGTGTCGAGGCGGTTCTGCTTGACGATGGCGAAACATTGCCCGCCGATTTGGTGGTGATGGCTGTCGGCATCCGCCCCGAAACCCGGCTGGCGAATGACGCCCATCTCGAGGTCAATCGCGGCATCGATGTGAACGCGCAATTGCAGACCTCGGACCCCGATATCCTTGCGGTTGGGGAATGTGTGGAATTCGACGGGCAGCTCTTTGGCCTCGTCGCGCCGCTGTATGACCAAGCCAAGGTTGTCGCCGCCACGCTGCTTGCTCAACCCGGCGTTTTCATCCCCAAGGAGCTGTCGACCAAGCTCAAGGTGACGGGCTGCGATCTGTTTTCCGCCGGTGACTTTGCCGATGGTGACAACCGCGAAGACATCGTGTTCCGCGACCCGGCGCGCGGCGTCTACAAACGGCTGGTGATCGAAGACGACAAGCTGGTTGGCGCGGTGATGTACGGCGACACCGCCGACGGCAACTGGTTCTTTGGCATGATCAAAGACGGCACCAACATCGACGAGATGCGCGAAACGCTGATCTTTGGCCCGAGCTACCAGGGAGGTGCCTCGGTGGACCCTCTCTCAGCCGTTGCAGCATTGCCGCTTGATGCGGAGATTTGCGGCTGTAACGGCGTTTGCAAAGGCACCATCGTGCAGGCGATCGAAGGCGGTGCCACCGATCTGGGCGCAGTAAAGGCCAGCACCAAGGCCAGCGCCTCTTGCGGGACATGCACCGGGCTGGTCGAGCAGGTGCTTCAGGTCACGCTGGGCGACAGTTTCCAGATGCCCGCGACGCAGAACATCTGTGGCTGTACCGATCTCAGCCACGAAGATGTGCGGCTTTTGATCAAGACCAAAGAGCTGAAATCGCAACCTGCGGTCTGGCAAGAGCTGGGCTGGACCTCGCCCAACGGCTGTCATGTGTGCCGCCCCGCGATCAACTATTACCTGCTGGCCGATTGGCCGGTCGAGTATCAGGACGATCCGCAAAGCCGCTTTATCAACGAACGCAAACACGCAAACATCCAGAAAGATGGCACATTCTCGGTTGTGCCTCGGATGTTTGGCGGCATGACCACGCCGAACGAACTGCGCGCGATTGCCGATGCCGCCGACAAATACAAGGTGCCGACCGTGCATGTCACCGGCGGCCAGCGGATCGACCTTTTGGGCGTCAAAGGCGAAGACCTGCCCGCAATCTGGGCCGATCTCAACGCCGCTGGCATGGTGTCGGGCCATGCCTATGCCAAGGGTCTGCGCACGGTGAAAACCTGCGTTGGCAAGGATCACTGCCGCTTTGGCACGCAGGATTCCACCGGCCTTGGCATCAAGCTGGAGAAACGGCTCTGGGGGTCGTGGACGCCGCATAAGGTCAAGCTCGCGGTGTCGGGCTGTCCGCGCAACTGTGCCGAGGCGACCTGCAAGGACATCGGTGTGATCTGTGTCGATAGTGGCTATCAGATCGGCGTCGCGGGCGCGGCAGGCATGGACCTGAAGGAAACCGAACGGCTGGCGGATGTGGCCACCGAACAGGAAGCGCTCGATCTGGCGGCGGCCTTTATGCAGATCTACCGCGAGAACGCCAAGTATCTGGATCGGCCGTACAAATGGGTCGCCAAAGTCGGGCTCGACTGGGTCAAGGAGCGCGTGGTTGACGATCTCGACGAACGCGCCGCCCTGATCGAACGCTTTGAACTGTCGCAATCAATCTATCGCAAGGACCCGTGGGAAGTGGAGGTCACCAAAAAGGCCGAGCAATACACCCCCCTTGCCGATCTTACTCTGGAGGCTGCGGAATGAACTGGCTCGATATCGGACAAATCGACGACATCCCCCTGCGCGGCGCGCGCGTGATCAAGACCAAGGTGGGCTGTGTGGCGCTGTTCCGCACCGATGTGGCCGAGGTGTTCGCCACTTCTGACCGCTGTCCGCACAAAGGCGGGCCGCTGAACCACGGCATCGTACACGGGCAATCCATCACCTGCCCGCTGCACAACTGGGTGTTTGACCTTAATACCGGCGAGGCCCAGGGCGCAGACGCGGGCCGCATCGCGACCTATCCGGTGCGGGTCGAGGCGGGGCGCATCCTGATCGACACCACGAAGCTTGCGCAAAGGAGTGCCGCGTGATGACCGACCGGGGCGCATGTGAGACGAAATCAACATGCCCCTATTGTGGCGTGGGATGTGGCGTCATTCTAAGCCCGGATGGAGCGGGCGGTCTGGACGTGCGAGGCGATCCGGACCACCCCGCCAACTTTGGCCGGCTGTGTTCCAAAGGCGCGGCGCTGGGCGAAACCGTAGGGCATGAGGCGCGGCTTCTGGCCCCGCAGATCAGCGGGCAGGACACCGATTGGGACCGCGCTCTTGGTCTGGTGGCCAAGCGGTTCAGCGATACCATTGCCCGTCACGGGCCGGATTCGGTGGCGTTTTATGTCTCGGGGCAATTGCTGACCGAGGATTACTACGTCGCCAACAAGCTGATGAAAGGCTTCATCGGTTCGGCCAATATCGACACGAATTCAAGGCTTTGCATGGCCTCAACTGTGGCTGGCCAGAAACGCGCCTTTGGCAGTGACACCGTGCCCGGCACCTACGAAGACCTCGACGACGCCGATCTCGTGGTGCTGGTCGGGTCAAACCTGGCGTGGTGCCACCCGGTGTTGTACCAGCGTCTGCTGGCCGCCCGCGCGCGCCGTGGCACACGGATCATCGTGATCGATCCGCGCCGCACGGCAAGCTGTGACAGCGCTGATATGCACCTTGCTTTGGCCCCCGGCAGTGACGTCGCGCTGTTCAATCGGCTGCTGGTTGAGATTTACGAAGGCGGTGCCTTTGACAAGGATTACCTGCGCTCTGTCGATGGTTTTGACGCGGCGCTCCGGTCGGCCTATGCCGACAACGCGGCTGTCACCGGACTAAGCGACGCCGAAATTCGCGCCTTTTGCCAGCTGTGGCTCAGGACCGAAAAGGTCGTGACCGTGTTCAGCCAAGGCGTCAATCAATCCAGCGCCGGGGCTGACAAGGTCAACGCGATTATCAATTGCCACCTTGCCACCGGCCGCGTCGGCAAGCCCGGCTCTGGCCCGTTCAGCGTGACCGGACAACCCAATGCGATGGGCGGGCGCGAGGTGGGCGGTTTGGCCAATATGCTCGCCTGCCACCTCGATCTTGAAAACCCCAGCCACCGCAGCGCGGTGCGCGGCTTTTGGCAGGCCCCCGCCATGCCCGAGGCTCCGGGGCTCAAGGCCGTCGACATGTTCGAAGCCGTGGCGGATGGCCGGATCAAGGCGCTGTGGATCATCCACACCAACCCCGCCGTCACCCTGCCCGATGCCAACCGCGTGCGCGACGCGATCAAGGGCTGCGACTTTACGGTGGTCTCCGACATCACCGCCGAGACCGATACCGCCCGGCTGGCCGACGTGCTGTTGCCCGCCACCGCATGGGCCGAGAAATCCGGCACCGTCACCAACTCTGACCGCACCATCAGCCGCCAGCGCAGCGTTCTGCCTGCCCCCGGCATGGCGCGCGCCGATTGGGATATTCTGGCCGACGTGGGCCGCCGCATGGGCTGGCGCGAGGCGTTTGATTACGAGACCCCGGCCGAGATTTTCCGCGAATACGCCGCACTCTCGGGCATCGCCGGGTACTTCGGGCGTGACTTTGACATTTCGGCCCTGCGTGGCCTTGAGGACGCGGAATATGACGCGCTTGCCCCCGCGCGCTGGCCACTGACCATCCGCCGTCAGGGTGGCCGGTTCTTTGCCGATGGCAAGTTCTTTCACGAAGATGGCCGCGCCAAGATGCTGCCCCTGCGCCACCGCCCGCCCGAGGCGCGCACCGCGCCGCGCTTTCCCTTCCGGCTCAACACCGGGCGCATCCGCGACCAGTGGCACACCATGACCCGCACCGCCCTGAGCCCCCGGCTGTCGGCGCATCTGGCCGAGCCGTTTCTCGACATCCACCCGGCGGATGCCGCCGAACTCGGGCTGGGCGCGGCCGATCTGGTCACACTCACAAGCCCGCATGGCAGTGGCATTCTGCGCGCCCGGATCACCGCCGATGTGCGCAAGGGCGATGTGTTTGCCCCGATGCACTGGACCGGCGAAACCGCCCCCTCCGCCCGGATTGATGCGCTGGTTGCGCCCGTGGTTGATCCGGTGTCGGGCCAACCCGAAAGCAAGGCCAGCGTCGTTGCCATCGAAAAGCTTGAGGCCGAATGGTACGGCTTTGCGGTGTCTGCCAGTGCGATAACGCCGGAGTGCGCCTATTGGGCCCGCGCCCGCACCACCACCGGATACCGCGCCGAACTGGCCGGGACCGACAAAGTCACCGATTGGGAGGCCAAGGCCCGCGCTTTGTTTGGGCTCGACAGCGCCGAGGTCACATCGGTGATCGACCTGCAACGCGGCGTTGCCCGGCTTGCCTTCTACCAAAATGGCACGCTCTTGGCCGCGCTGTTCATCGCGCCCAGCCCGGTTGCGGTGATGCGCGACTACCTCACCACCCTGCCCGGTGCCGACGCGCCTTATGTGCTGACCGGGGTCACCGCCGCCGACCAGCCCGATCCCGGCCCGGTGCTGTGTTCGTGCTTTTCAGTCGGGGTGAACACCATCCTGAGTGCGATCGAAACCCAAGGGTTGATCAGCGTCGAGGCGATTGGCGCAGCCCTCGGCGCGGGCACCAATTGCGGCTCGTGCAAACCGGAACTGGCCGATCTTTTGGCCCGGTTCGACACCCGCGAGGCAGCAGAATGAGCCTTGCTCCTTATGTGCGCATTCTGGGCCGTGGCCCCGGCCGGTCGCGGTCTTTGACTTTGGATGAGGCGCAGGCCGCGATGGCGCTGATGCTGTCGGGTGAGTCCGCGCCCGAGGCAACCGGTGCGCTGTTGATGCTGTTGCGGATGAAGGGCGAAACGCCGGAGGAAATCGCAGGCTTTGCCCGCGCCGCCGCGAAGTCCTTGCCGCCCCTGCCCCGCCCCGATCTCGACTGGCCGTCATATGCCGCCGGGCGCACACGCGGGCTGCCGTGGTTCCTGTTGTCGACGCGGCTGGTGGCGCGGGCCGGGCACACGGTTCTGCTGCACGGTTTCAACGGTTCGGACGGCGCGGTGCGGGCCGGGCTGGACGCGGCGGGCATTGCGAGGCTGAACGATGCGAGTGAGGTTGAGGCCGCGTTGCGGGGCACCGGCGTCGTCTATCTGCCGCTGGAACAGCTCTCGCCGCCGTTGTTTAAGTTGCTGAAACTGCGCGATACGTTTGGCCTGCGCTCTTGCGTCAACACCGTCTGCCGCATGTTCAATCCCGGCAATGCCGAGGCCAGCGTGCAAGGCGTGTTCCACCCGTCGTATCGCGGATTGCAGAGCCAGGCGGCGCAGTTGCTCGGACTGAAAAGCCAGACCGTGATCAAGGGCGGCGGCGGCGAATTTGAACGCCATGTCGCAAAGGACATCGCCACCTATGGCCTGCGCAACGGCGATCATTGGCAGAGCACCGCCGCCGCCTTGATCGCTGACACCCGCAGGCTTGACGATGGCACCGATGATCCCACCCGCCTTGCCGCGCTTTGGGCTGGCGACCTCGACGATCCGTTTGCCGAAGCGATTGTGATCGGCACCGCCGCACTGGCGCTCGACACGCTCGGCCATGCGCACCCCGAAGAAATGGCAGGCCAACTCTGGGCCAAACGTAACACGGCACTGGCTGCATGAACTGGCCGCTTGAACTGGCCGCCTGAAGGAGACTGACATGAAAAGCTTTCCCATGTTCATCCGCACCACCGGACGTCGCGTGGTCATTGCGGGCGGCGGCGAACAGGCAGCGCAAAAGGCGCGGCTGATGCTGAAAACCGACGCGCAGATCGTGCTGGCCGCGCCCGAGCTGGACCCCGAATTGCAGGCGCTGGTGGACGAAGGCCGCGCCACCCATCACGGCGGGCCAATCACGGCGACGCTGTTTGAAGGGGCGGCGATGGGCTTTATCGCCACGGGGTGTCCGGGGTTGGACAGCGCGTTGCACGGCGTGGCCAAAGCGGGCGGATGCGCGGTGAATGTGGTCGACCGGCCGGATCTGTGTGACCTGACAACGCCCTCGCTGGTGGACCGTGACCCGGTTGTGGTGGCGATTGGCACCGAAGGAACGGCCCCGGTTTTGGCCCGCCAGATCAAGACGCAAGTTGAGCAAATGCTCGCACCCAATCTTGGCGGTCTGGCGGCCTTTGCCGGGCGGATGCGCGCCGCTGTGGCGCAGCGCGTGCCGCAAGAGCAACGCCGCGCCTTTTGGCGTTGGGTATTTGCCGAGGCACCGCGCAAAGCCTGGACCCGTGGTGCCGAACGCGAGGCAGCGAATGCGCTGAAATCTGCGATTGCCGCAGGCCGCGCGCCGGATGCAGAGGCAAGCGGCTCCATCGCTTTGGTCGGGGCTGGCCCCGGTGCGCGTGATCTTTTGACCCTGCGCGCGGTGCAGCGGATGCAGGAAGCGGATGTGATTTTCTATGACCGGCTGGTCGACGAAGAGATCCTTGAACTGGCCCGCCGCGATGCAGAGCGGGTGTATGTTGGCAAGGTTGTCGGCGCGCATGCCTGGCCACAGGAGCGGATCAACGCGGTGATCGTGGCGGCGGCTTTGAAGGGGCAGCGGGTGGTGCGGCTCAAATCCGGCGATCCCGGCATCTTTGGCCGCGCGACAGAAGAGATCGAAGCGGCGGGCGGCGCGGGCATTCCGGTTGAGATCGTGCCCGGCGTCACTGCCGCCTTTGCCGCCGCCGCCAGCACCGGCCGGTCGTTGACCGAGCGCGGCGTGTCGGACACGCTGATCCTGACCACCGGCACCTGCCGCGAGGGCGACGCCCTGCCCGATTGCGCCCGCCACGCCGCGCCGGGCACGACGCTGGCGCTTTACATGGGCGTGCGGCAATCGGCGCGGATCGTGGCGGGGCTGCGCGCGCGCGGCATGCCCGGCACGGCGCGGGTGTGTGTGGCGGTTGAGGTGTCAAAGCCGGGGGAACGTCATTTCGATTGCACGCTCGACACGCTGACCGAAACTTTGCAAACGGCGAGCGTTCAGGGAGTGGCCACGATGTTGGTCACATGGCCGAAGACCGGCGCTGTGGCGGGGTATGGCCTGCCGCGGATGGCGCTTTCGGCGTAGAGGTTTTGCCCACAGGTAAGCTTAGGGCCTTTGCCCGCAGGTAAGATTGGGGGCTTTGCCCGCAGTAAGGTCTTGGGGGCTTTGCCCCCGGGCTTTCAGCCCTCCCCCAAGGTATTTTCAAACAGAAGAAGCCTTTGGGAGAGGGTATTTGAGGGTTAGTCCGGGATCGTTTGGGCGAGGCGTTGCAGGAGCGTGTCGCGGGTGACGACGCCCAAGGGTTGGCCATCGGCGGCCACGGCGATTTCCTGCACCTCGTCCGAGAACATCGGCACCAGATCGTTGATCGGGGTTTCGGGGCCAACTTCTGGCCCGCCTGCCTGCGCGTCTGGCTGGCCCGGCACCATCATGTCTTGCGCACAGAGCACGCCGAGCGGGTTCATATGCGCCACGAATTCCGCCACATACTCCGTCGCCGGATTTGAGAAAATCTCGCGCGGGGTGCCGCATTGCACAATCCGCCCGCCTTCCATGATGGCGATGCGGTCGCCGATCTTGAAGGCCTCGTCGAGGTCGTGGCTCACAAAGATGATCGTCCGGTTCAGCCGCTCTTGCAGGTCGAGCAACTCGTCCTGAAGCCGGGTGCGGATCAGCGGATCGAGCGCGGAAAACGGCTCGTCCATCAGCAAAACCGGAGCCTTGGTGGCAAAGGCGCGTGCCAGCCCGACGCGCTGCTGCATGCCGCCCGAAAGCTCGCCCAGCTTGCGGTCGGCCCAGTCCGACAGGCCGACCAGCGCCAGCTCTTCTTCGGCGCGGGCATTGCGCTCTTCGCGCTTCATGCCGCCCAGTTCCAGCCCTAGCACCACATTGTCGCGCACGGTGCGCCACGGCAGCAGGCCGAATTGCTGAAACACCATCGCCACATGGTTCAGCCGCACATTGCGCAGGGTTTTGGCGTCGGCGTGGGTGACATCGACCATTTCGTCATTGCAGCGCACCCGCACTGCGCCGCGCACCACCGGGTTTAGCCCGTTGACCGCGCGTAGCAGTGTCGACTTGCCGGACCCGGACAGGCCCATCAGCACAAGGATCTCGCCTTCCTTGACGTCGATCTTGCAGTTGTGCACGCCCAGAACCTGACTGGTCTGGGTCTGGATTTCGGCCCGTTGCATGCCCTTGTCCATCAGCGGCAGCGCCTCGTCGGGCCGTGAGCCAAAGACGATGGAAACGTTATCAAATTCTACGGCGTTCATTTGCGGTCCACCCTCAGCATACGGTCCAACATGATGGCAACAACGACGATGACAAAGCCGCTCTCAAACCCCAATGACGTGTTCACCTGATTGAGTGCGCGCACCACCGGCACGCCAAGCCCATCGGCCCCCACCAGCGCAGCAATCACCACCATCGACAGCGACAGCATGATCGTCTGGTTCAGCCCGGCCATGATCTGGGGAAAGGCATAGGGCAGCTCGACCTTGAGCAGCTTTTGCCGGCCCGTCGCGCCAAAGGCATCCGCCGCTTCCAGCAGGGAATCCGGTGTGGAGGTCACCCCAAGGTGGGTCAGCCGGATCGGCGCGGGCACCACAAAGATCACCGTGGCGATCAGGCCCGGCACCATGCCGATGCCGAAAAACACAATCGCGGGAATGAGATAGACGAAGGTTGGCAAGGTTTGCATCAGATCCAGCACCGGCCGCATCCAGGCATAAAGCCGGGGCCTGTGCGCCACCGCGATGCCCACCGGCACACCGATCCCCATGCAAACCACACAGGCCGACAGCACCAGCGTCAGGCTCTCGGTGGTTTCCTCCCAATAGCCTTGGTTGAGGATGAACAGGAAGCCGAGAACCACAAAGGCCACGACCTTCCAATTGCGCTGCAACACCCAGGTCAACCCGGCGAAAAACGCAATGATGATAAGCGGATGCGGCGATTGCAGCACCCAGAGAATACCCTCGATCATCGCGTCCAAACCATCCGACATGCCGTCGAAAAACCACGCGCCATAGGTTTGCATCAAATCGAACACCCAAGCGGCGCTTTTGCCCACGGGGATCTTGTTATCGGTCAGCCAGTCCATGCGCGATGTCCTTGATTGCCTGTTGTGTCATGTGATGTCACTCTTGCCTCGTTTCCGCAGGAGAAGTTCCGATGAGTGAGTTGATTTTCTACACCAACCCGATGTCGCGCGGGCGCATTGTCCGCTGGATGCTGGAAGAGATCGGAGCGCCGTATGAGACGCGCATCCTGGCCTATGGCCCCGAGATGAAATCGCCCGCGTATCTGGCGATCAACCCGATGGGCAAGGTGCCCGCGATCCAGCACAAGGGCCGCAGCGTTACCGAGGCGGCGGCGATCTGTGCCTATCTGGCTATGGCTTTCCCCGAAGCGGGGCTTGCGCCCAACGACACCGAGCGCGCCGATTTTTACCGCTGGATGTTCTTTGCCGCCGGTCCCGGCGAGGCGGCGATCACCAATGCTGCGTTTGGCTTTGATCTGCCCGACACCCCCGAGGCGCGTGGCCGTGCGGGGTATGGCAGTCTCGACAATGTTGCCGATGCGCTGGCCGGGCTGCTGGCCGATGGGCGCGACTATGTGACAGGCGCGCGGTTCACTGCGGCGGATGTCTATGTCGGCGCTCAAATCATCTTTGGGCTGCAATTCGCCACCCTGCCCGAGCGTCCGGGCTTTGCCGATTACGCCAAGCGGCTGACCAGCCGCCCGGCGCATATGCGCGCCACCGAGATGGACAATGCCGTGATGCCCAAGCCCGAATGACGCACAGGTCGCAGGCCCCCACCACCCGGCGGGGGCCTTTCTTCTGGATCGCGTGGAAATCACTCCAGCGAGGCTTTCACAGCCGCCATTGCATCACCACCGTCTTTGGTGGTCACACCGTCAAGCCAGCCGTCAAGTGCGCCCATATTGGCCGAGAGCCATGCCTTGGCCGCGTCTTCCGGCGCTTCGCCATCGTCGAGGATTGCCGCCATGATCTCGTTTTCCATCGCAAGCGTGAATTCGAGATTGTTCAACAGCTTACCCACGTTCGGGCAGGCATCGACATAGCCAGCCGAGGTGTTGGTGTGCACGGTTGCGCCGCCCAGATTGGGGCCAAAGTAATCGTCGCCACCGGTCAGGTAAGACATCTCGAAGTTGGCGTTCATCGGGTGCGGTTCCCAGCCCAGAAACACCACCGGCTCGCCCCGGCGATCGGCGCGCGCCACCTGAGCCAGCATCCCCTGTTCGGAGCTTTCGACAACTTCAAAACCGTCGAGACCAAAGGCGTTTTCCTCGATCATCGACAGGATCAGACGGTTGCCATCATTGCCCGCTTCGATGCCGTAAATCTCGCCTTCAAGCGCATCCATATGGGTGGCGATGTCGGCAAAATCCGCGATCCCTAGATCGGCGGCCACCTTGTTGACGGCCAGCGTATATTTCGCGCCTTCCAGATTGGTGCGCACGGTGTCAACCGTACCGGCCTCACGATAAGGCGCGATGTCGGCCTCCATCGTTGGCATCCAGTTGCCAAGGAATACGTCGATGTCGCCCTTCGCGAGCGAGGTATACGTCACCGGCACCGAGAGCACCTTGATATCGGTCTCATAGCCCAGCGCCTGAAGGATGGTTGTCGTGGCGGCGGTGGTGGCGGTGATATCGGTCCAACCGACATCCGCAAAGTTCACTTCTTCGCAATCCGCGAATACCGGCCCCGCAAGGCCAAGCGCCAGCACCGATGCCGTCATCTTGAGTTTCATGTCGTCGCACTCCCCGTTTTTTGTTGACTGACCAGTCAATCAATAACATATGTTTCTAAAACCGCAACACCGGAGCGACCAATGCCCAAAGTCGGAATGGAGCCGATCCGCCGCGAGGCTTTAATACTGGCGACTATTGCCGAGATCGGAGCCAAGGGCACGCTTGATATTACGGTGTCGGCAATCGCGCGCCGGGCGGGTGTCTCTTCGGGGTTGGCGCATCACTACTTCGGCGGCAAGACCCAGATCTTTCTTGCCACGATGACCCATATCCTCAAGACCTATGGCCGCGACACCCGCGCCGCCCTGCGCAACGCCACGGATGCCAAAGCGCGGCTTGTTGCCATCGTCGGATCGGGGTTTTCCGAGGAAAACTTTCGCCCTGCGGTGGTGGCGGCCTGGATGAACTTCTACGCGCTGGCGCTGTCGTCGCCCGAGGCCGCGCGCCTGTTGTCGATCTATCAGCGGCGGTTGCGGTCCAACCTGCGCCACGCGCTGCGCCCGCTTGTGCCCGACCCCGAGGCCGCCGCCGAGCGTTTGGCGGCCCTGATCGACGGGCTTTACCTGCGCGAGGGGCTTAACCCGAGCGAAACCAAACACCGCCATGCTGCCGAGATTGCCATGGCCCACATCGAGATTGAACTGAAAGGAACGGCACAATGAGCCTGCCCGACACCCACCCCGAAGCACAGCCGAAAGCCAGCCACTTCGTTGGCGGTTACTACATCGAAGACGCCTCTGGCGACGCCATCGACGTGGTGTATCCCTTCACCGGCGAGCGCATTGCCACTGTCCACGGGGCCACTGACAGCATCGTGGAACAGGCCATCGCGGCGGCGGTTGTCGCGCAAAAAGACTGGGCCGCGCGCTCTGGCACCGAACGTGGCCGGGTGCTGCGCCGGGCCGCCGACATCATGCGCGAACGCAATCATGAGCTAAGCCAGCTTGAGACGCTCGACACCGGAAAGCCCTATCAGGAAACCTCGCTGGTGGATGCCACCTCTGGGGCCGACGCTTTGGAATATTTCGGCGGTTTGGCCGGGTCTTTGACCGGCGAACACATCCAGTTGGGCGAAGACTGGGCCTATACCGTGCGCGAGGCTTTGGGCGTGTGCGCCGGGATCGGGGCATGGAATTACCCCACCCAGATCGCCTGCTGGAAGGCCGCCCCGGCGCTGGCCTGCGGCAATGCAATGGTGTTCAAACCGTCGGAAACCACCACGCTCTGCGCGTTGAAAGTGGCGGAAATTCTGGTCGAGGCCGGTGCGCCTCCGGGCCTGTTCAACGTGATCCAAGGGCGCGGCGATGTGGGTGCAAAGCTGATCTCCGATCCTCGGATCGCCAAGGTATCCCTCACCGGATCGGTGCCGACGGGCCGCAAGGTTTACGCCGCGGCCGCCGCGGGCATCAAGAACGTGACGATGGAATTGGGCGGCAAATCCCCGCTGCTGATCTTTGACGACGCGGTGCTGGAGGATGCGGTATCGGGCGCGATCCTCGCCAACTTCTATTCTTCCGGCCAAGTCTGTTCCAACGGCACCCGGGTCTTTGTGCAAGCCGGGATTTACGACGCCTTTGTGGCGCGTCTGGCCGAGCGTTTGAAGGGCGTGAAAACCGGCGATCCGATGAATTCCGAGGTGAACTTTGGCCCACTGGTCAGCGCCGATCAGCGTGACAAGGTGCTGGGATACATCGAAAAAGGCAAAGCCGAAGGCGCGCGCCTTGTCACCGGCGGCACGGCGATGGACGGCCCCGGTTTCTGGGTCGCGCCCACGGTGTTTGCCGATGTCACCGACGACATGACCATCGCGCGCGAAGAGATTTTCGGCCCGGTCCTCTCGGTGCTGAAATTCGACGATGAAGCCGAGGCGATCACCCGTGGCAATGCCACCGAATTTGGCCTCTCTGCCGGGGTGTTCACCACCAACATCACCCGCGCCCACCGTGTGATCCGCCAGCTTGAGGCGGGCAGCTGTTTCATCAATTCCTACAACGACGCCCCTGTCGAGGTGCCCTTTGGCGGGTCCAAGATGTCGGGCGTCGGGCGCGAAAATGCCAAGGCCGCGATCGAGCACTACTCCCAGCTCAAATCGGTCTTTGTCCGCATGTCGCAAATCGAGGCACCGTTCTGATATGAAAGCCGAATATGTCATCGTTGGCGCAGGCTCGGCCGGTTGCGCCATGGCGTACCGTCTGACCGAAGCCGGCCATTCGGTGATTGTTATCGAATACGGCGGCACCGACGCGGGGCCGTTCATCCGCATGCCGGGCGCGCTGAGCTATCCGATGAACATGAAGCGCTATGATTGGGGCTTTCAGTCCGAGCCTGAGCCGTATCTCGGGGGCCGCCGTCTGGCCTGTCCGCGCGGCAAGGTGATTGGCGGATCGTCGTCGATCAACGGCATGGTCTATGTGCGCGGGCATTCCGAGGATTTCGATCACTGGGCCAGCCAAGGCGCTGCGGGGTGGAGCGGTGCGGATGTGCTGCCCTATTACCGGCGCATGGAGAACTGGCACGCCAGCGGCCATGGCGGCGACCCCGAGCGGCGCGGGACAGACGGCCCGCTGCATGTCAGCCGGGGCAGTCGCAGCAACCCGCTGGTCAAGGCCTTTGTCGAGGCCGGGCGTCAGGCGGGGTATGAAACCACCGACGATTACAATGGCGCGCAGCAAGAGGGCTTTGGCCCGATGGACAGCACCATCCACAAGGGCGAGCGGTGGTCGGCGGCTTTGGCCTATCTCAAACCGGCGCGCGCGACCGGGCTGTGCACCGTGGTGCGAGGGCTGGCATCGCGCGTGGTGATCGAAAATGGGCGCGCCACGGGGGTGGAGCTGCAACGGCGCGGTGCGCAAGAAGTCATCCATGCCGAACGTGAGGTCATCATCGCCGCCTCCGCGATCAACTCGCCCAAGCTTCTGATGCTGTCGGGCATCGGCCCCGGCGCGCATCTGTCGGCGCTTGGCATTGATGTGGTGGCCAATCGGCCCGGCGTGGGGCGGAATTTGCAGGACCACCTGGAGCTTTACGTGCAGATGGCCGCGACCCAGCCGATCTCGCTGTTCAAATACTGGAACCTGCCGGGCAAGGCCTGGGTCGGGCTGCAATGGCTGTTGTCCCGCTCTGGCCCCGGTGCTTCGAACCAGTTTGAAAGCGCGGCGTTCATCCGGTCGCGGGCCGGGGTGCGCTATCCCGACATTCAGTACCATTTTCTGCCGATGGCGGTGCGCTACGATGGCAAGGCCGCAGCCGAAGGCCACGGGTTTCAGGCCCATGTCGGCCCGATGCGCTCGCCCTCGCGCGGCACGGTTGCGCTACGCTCGGCTGATCCGACCGAGGCCCCGAGCATCCAGTTCAACTATATGTCCCACTCGAAGGATTGGGAGGATTTTCGCACCTGCATCCGCCTCACCCGTGAGATTTTCGGGCAAGACGCCTTTGCCCCCTACGCCGGACACGAGATCCAGCCCGGGGCCGCAGTTCAGAGCGACGCCGAGCTTGACGATTTCATCCGCGAACATGTGGAAAGCGCCTATCACCCCTGCGGCACCTGCCGGATGGGGGCGGCGGACGATCCCGGTGCAGTGGTCGACCCCGAGGCACGGGTGATCGGCGTCGATGGGCTGCGGGTTGCGGACAGCTCGATCTTTCCACGCATCACCAATGGCAACCTGAACGGGCCGTCGATCATGGTAGGCGAGAAAGTGTCGGATCACATCCTCGGCAAGCGTTTGGCCGCCGAAAACGTCGAACCCTGGATCCACCCGCAGTGGGAGACCGCCCAACGTTGATCCTTGGCGGGACCAAAATCCATGATGGATTTTCACCGATTTATCGATTAATCGGGTCCCGCCTAGGCTGTCTGTCCCGCGCTCAGCCGCCGCCAGCGGGTGGTGCGGCGTTCGATGGTCTGCAACACCAGATATTCCAGCGCCAGCATCACCACCACGAAAGACAGCGCATAAGCCAGCACGTAGCCGGTCTCAAACAGCTGGAAATACAGGTGGATCTGAAAGCCGATGCCGTCGGACCGACCGAGAAACTCCACTACCAGCACAATCTTCCAGATGATCGCCAACCCGTTGCGCATCGCCCCCGCCAGATAGGGCCAAAGCTGCGGCAGCAACACATGGCGCAGCCAGCGCGCGCGCCCCATGCGAAACACCCGCGCCATATCGTTCACCTTGGGGTCAATCGCCTGCACGCCTTCGCGCAGGGTCACGGCCACCATCGCGGTCTTGTTCACCGCCACCGCCACAATGGCGGCGGTTTCGTTAAGCCCGATCCAGAGATAGCACAGCACAATCACCACCAGCGCCGGGATCGTCTGAAACACCACGATCCAGGCGCCAAACCAGCGGTTAGCCCGCAGCGACAGCCCCAGCGCCACGCCAATCACAACCCCCAGCCCCATCGCCAGCGCAAAGGCCAGCGCCACCCGGCGCAGCGTCGCGCCCAGATGGTGCCACAGCGCGCCATCCTTCGCCTGCTCCGCCGCGATCCGCCAAACCTCGGCCGGGGCGGGCATCACCGTCGGGTCCGCCGTCCACCAGGCCGACAGCTGCCACAGCGCCACCAGCGCCGCGAGCGAAAGCGCCAGAATCGCCGCCGGGTGAAGCCGTGAGGGGAAGTCGTTCTGCATGCCGTCACTTTGCCATGCCCCGCAGGCCCACGCGCTAGGACTATCGTCGCATTCCCGCCGCACGCCACGCGCCATATCGTTTGCCCATGGGAGAGTTTCGCCGAATTGCCGCGCTTGCGGCCACATTGTGCTGCGCGGCTTTGGCCGCTTTGGCCGAGCCGTTGCCGCGCGAAACGATTGCCGATCTCGTAGCCCCGCCGATGGAGCTTGGCCCCGCACTCGATGACAACGGCCTGTATTCCCTGCTGAATTCCGGCGGGGCCGAGGCCGGCTATGTGTTTCAGACCGAGCCCCTCGCCCCCCTGCCCGGCTTTTCCGGCGCGGCGATCAACGTACTGGTCACGATGGACCTTGAGGGCCGCTTTCTTGACATGCGCCTGCTCGAACACAACGAACCGATCTTTGTCTCCGGGCTGGGCCAAGCGCCGTTTCATGCGTTTTTCGAGCAATACCCCGGCCTGTCGATCAACGATTCCCTTGTGGTTGGCTCGCCCTATGGCGCGGGTGCGGGCGGCTCATCACTGATCTATCTCGACGGGGTGACCAAGGCGACCGCCTCGGTGCGCATCGCCCATGAAAGCATTCTGGCCGCCGCCTTGGCCGTGGCGCGCGACAAGCTCGGCCATGTCAACGCGGGCCCGCCCGCCTATCCCAACCCCGGTTTTACCGAAGACCTGACCTGGGCGGATCTGGTGGAACAAGGGTTGGCGCGCAATCTACGCCTGACCAATGCCGAGATCGACGCCAAGTTCGCCGGCACCCTCTGGGCCGATGACGATCCCGAAGCGCAAGGCGATCCCGACGGGCTTTACCTTGATTTCTGGGTGGTGGACATCGGGCCGAAAAGCATTGCCCGCGCTGCTCTGTCGGACGACAGCTATGATGATCTGCAACGGTTTCTTGAGATTTCGCCGAACGAAGAGCCGCTTCTGGTGATCGAGGCCGCGCGGCATGGGCTAGTCTCTGAGGACTTTGTGCGCAACACCGCGCCGGATTGGATCGGGATCGAGCAGAACGGCTTTCCGGTGGCGTTGCGCGATGGCGATCTGATTGTCGGGCTGCACGATGACCTGCCGGATGCGCTGCATGACGCCGCCGATTTTGGCGCGGCGCTGATCCTGCGCACCGACCGGCGGCTGGGGTTTGATCCGGCCTCGGACTACACCCTGCAGATCGCCGCCGTGCGCGAACATGGCATGTTCCAACCCGAGATTGGCACCGAGACCCTGACGCTGGATCACACCACAGATGCGCGGTTTTTCTCCCGCCCCGAGGTGGTCAAACCCTCCCCGCCGTGGCTGGATGCGCTGCGCAATCGTAGTGGGGATATGATCGGTCTGGCGGTGTTTCTGACGGTGCTGCTGGTGCTTATCGGGCCGGGGCAAAAGCGGCTGGCGGGGCATCGCCATTTCACCGCGATTCGGCTCTCGATCCTTGCCGCTGTCACCGGGTTCATCGGCTGGTGGGGCCAGGGGCAACTGTCGATTGTCACGCCGCTCGCCACCCTGCGCACCGCGATGGACGGCGGCAGCTTTGCCTTCCTGCTTTACGACCCGTTTTCGCTGTTGATCTGGGCCGTTGCGATCCTTGGTTTTGTCTTCTGGGGCCGCGCGCTGTTTTGCGGCTGGCTCTGCCCGTTCGGCGCAATGCAAGAGTTCACCGGCCACCTTGGCCGCCTCCTCCGACTGCCCCAGATCGAGCCGTCGGCCCGCTGGGACAAGCGCCTGAAATCGCTGAAATACGTCGCCCTTCTCGGCCTCGTCGCCATCGTGTTTCTGGCCCCCGACGCCACCGACAAAGCCGCCGAGATCGAGCCGTTCAAAACCGCCGTCACCACCTTTTTCATCCGCGAATGGTATTACGTTGCCTATGCGGTGTTCTGGCTGGTGCTGTCGATGGTGCTGTACAAGGGCTTTTGCCGCTATGTTTGCCCCTTGGGCGCGGTCATGGCCATCGGCGGCATGCTGCGTGAACGCGACTGGATTCCGCGACGCACCGAATGCGGATCGCCCTGCCAGCTCTGCCGGGTAAAGTGCCAATACGGGGCGATCGAGAAAACCGGTAAAATCGCGTATTCTGAGTGCTTTGGCTGCCTTGATTGCGTGACAATCCATGATGACAAGACCCAATGCGTGCCGCTGATCCTTGCCGCGAAGGGCCGCAACCGAAGGATCGCCGCAGAATGATCACCCGCCGTCGTTTCCTCACAATTTCTGCCGCAATGGCCGCAAGCCCGGCGCTTGCCCGCCCGCACGAATGGCGCGGTTTTGCGCTTGGGGCCGAGGTCTCGGTCACGCTTGATCTGCCCGGTGATCCGCGTGGCCTGACCACCCGAATTGAGGCCGAGCTACGCAGCACTGAAGCCGCGTTTTCGCTCTATGATCCCGGCTCTGACCTCTCACGGCTCAACGCCTCTGGCACGCTCGATCTGACCCCGCATTGGCGCGCCTTGCTGCCGCAGATCGACGCTTTGCACAGCGCGACAAGCGGCCTGTTTGACCCCACGGTTCAGCCGCTCTGGCAGGCCATCGCCCAGCGCAAAGACACCGCCGCCGCACGCGAGCTGATTGGCTGGCACCGGGTGCGCCATGACGCCTCGCATCTGCACCTCGACCCCGGCCAGAAGCTCACCCTCAACGGCATTGCCCAAGGCTATGCCACCGACCGCGTGCGTCAGATTCTCTCCGATGCCGGGCTGACCAAATGTCTGATAAATATCGGAGAACACGGCGCGATTGGCGGCCCCTTCCGGCTGGGTCTGTCCGATCCGGCCCACGGCCACATCGGCCAAATGACCCTGCAAGACAGCGCCATCGCCACCTCCAGCCCCGCCGCCACACCGCTGGGCACAGACGGTCACATCCTGCACGCAGAGGCGCGGCCGCAGTGGTCAACAGTGTCGGTCATGGCCGACACGGCAACGCTTGCCGATGGCCTTTCAACCGCGCTCGCCCTCGCCCCCTTGCCACAGGTCCGCCAAATTGCAAAACGCGCCGATATGCGGCGCGTTTTGTTGGTGTCGGACACGGGCGACCTCATCACGCTGTAGCGCGCTAGCGCTCTGGCGGTTGATGCGTCAGGCCATAGCTTTCATAAATCGCCGCGATCCGCCCATCCGCAAGCCCGGCATAAACCGCATCATCGACGGCATAGCCCAAAGGCCGGTAGCGGAAGTTCACCCCGACGCCCAAGGTCCAATCGCCGACGGAAAAGCCGACCAAAGGCGGCTGATGCACGCCGATGCCCGCGCTCGCGCCATATTCCAACTGCGCCAGCGGCCCCATCGCCGCCTTAACCTCACCCGAGGCCAAAGCCGCCATCACCCCGGTCATCGTCGGATAGCGGCGGATGTGGGTGGGGCCGACAAGCTGGGTCAGGTAGAAATCCGAAATTGAATCATTTTCGACCGCAACGGTATCAAAGCGGAAATAGGCCGGCACCGGCTTTTCCTCGGGATAGGCGGCCTCGTCATAAGCAATCGCAATCCCTTCGCCCGCGTATTGCCCAGTGAAAACAACCTGTTCCACCCGGCACTTAAACGCGCTGTCATAGGGCACGCGCATCATCACATTGGCAATCTTGCCGCCAATCAGCGCGCCTTGCCACAGGTTGAACCGCAGATCGGCGTCCAAATTCTCCGCCGCCGCGACGAAATGAAACCGGGGCGTTACACCGATCTCTTCGGCAATCAGCTGCGCAATTTCGATGTCCACGCCACGCGGCTTGCCAGCCTCCTCCCACGAATACGGCGGATAGTCCTCATAGACCGCAAACAGCATGTGCCCCTGCTCGATGATCTGATCCAGCTCCTTGCCGACAATATCGCGCGAGGCGTTTTGCGGCTTGGGTTGGGGCACATAATCGGCACAGGGATCGGCGGCCCAAACGGCCTGTGGCCCTGCGATAAGCAGAGCCACGGCCAGTGTTTTCAACGATGTCTTCAGGGATGTTTTCATGCCGCTCAGTTTGCCGCAGAAAGCCCGATGGTCAAGATCTCAGCGGCCTGCTCATAGGCCTCCGGCTTGGCCGACAACAGATTTGCCGCGCGGTAGGCCACCGAATCCGCCACCGGCGCGCCAGACAGCGTTTCGATCTCACCGGCGATTTCCGCCAGACGCGCCTGCGCCCCGGCACTGTCAGCGCCACTGCCATCCGCAGCCCAGCCCGCCAGTTGATCGCGCAGCCCCTTCAGCTCGGGCGTCAGCTCTTCCACCGCATCCTGATCGGGGCGGGTTTCGACATAGGTCCGGATCGCCCAGGCCGCATCTTGGCCGAGCAATTCGCCAAACTCGGGCATCTTGGTGGTGCCGTTCTGGGTATAGCCCTCGCGGAACCGCTCGATAAACCACTCGTCGCCGTATTCTTCGGCCTCAAGAAAGCGCAAATCGGGGGCAAGCCCGCCCGACACCGCCTCAAGTCCATGACAGCGCGCGCAGTTTTGGTTGTAGCCCGATGCGCCGATCTCGATCGCCTCGTTCCAGACCTCTTGGCTCGACGCCTCGACCCGGTAGGGGTTCTCGGTCAGCCACTCATCGCCGGTCTGGGGCAAAGACCCGGTGTCGACGGAGGAAATGCCCAAAGGCAGGCCCGCAGCAAGGACAACCCCGGCCGATCCAGCGATGACAAGCGCCGTAAGCGCGCCCTTTGTTGCAAATCCAAACATGTCTCAACTCCCGATGTTTTGCGTCTTGGGGTGCTTTTACCAGCGCCCCGGACACCGCGGTATAAGACCTTGGTTTCGATCCGGCCCTGTCTCGACCAAAGTCGCATTACCGCCCCGCCGATGCTGATCTAGGCTGAGCCCCAAGGGAGGAGACGGAGATGTTTGGCGAATGGAAATTCTGGGCTGCGGCTGCCGCTGTGGCCTGTGTTCAAAGCCCCGCGCTGGCCGACATCACCGTGCGCATCGCGCATCTGGTGATCGAACAGCCACGCCCTCCGGTCCTGTCCAACCTCGATCCTGTGCCGAAGGATCTTGGCACTGCCGGTGCCGTGCTTGGGCTGGCGGACAATGCCACCTCGGGGCGGTTTCTCGGCCAGATCTATGACCTTACCACGCTGCGCATCCCCGAGGGCGAAAGCCCGCTGCCCGCCGCGAAACAGGCGCTTGCCACCAGCGGCTACCTGTTGCTCGATGGCCCGGCTGATGTGCTGACCACCCTCGCCGATCTGCCCGAAGCGCAGGGCAAACTGCTGTTCAACACCAGTGCTCAGGACGTCGCCCTACGCAGCGAAAACTGCCGCGCCAACCTGCTCCATACCGCGCCATCGTATGCGATGCGCACCGATGCGCTGGCGCAGGTGTTTGTGCAAAAACGCTGGAGCGATGTGGTGATGATCACCGGCACCCACGCCGCCGACCGCGCCTACGCTGCCGCAATGGAACGCTCGCTGGCCAAGTTTCGCATCGATCTCAAGGCGACCAAGGAATGGGCCTTTGACGCCGACATGCGCCGCAACGCCGCGCAGGAAGTGCCGCTGTTCACCCAAGACTTCGGCGACTACGACGCGCTTGTCGTCGCCGACGAAATCCACGATTTCGGCCGCTACCTGCTGTACAACACCTGGGCCGCGCGCCCTGTCACCGGTTCCGAAGGCCTCACCGCCACCGCCTGGGCTCCGGTGGTCGAGCAATGGGGTGCCGCCCAGCTGCAATCGCGTTTTCACGCCACGGCAGGCCGCGACATGGCCCCCGAGGATTACAGCACATGGGCCGCCATCCGCGCCATTGGCGAGGCGGTGACCCGCACCAACTCCGCCGATCCCGCGACGGTGCGCAGCTACATGCTCGGCCCCGATTTCGAACTCGCAGGCTTCAAGGGCCGCCCCCTCACCTTTCGCGATTGGAACGGCCAGATGCGCCAGCCAATCCCGCTCACCCATCCCCGCGCCTTGGTCGCCAGCGCCCCGCTCGAAGGCTTCCTGCACCAACGCAACGAGCTTGACACCCTCGGCCTTGATAAACCCGAAAGCGCCTGCACGCAGTTCGCCCCATAAGCTTCTCCTGTTCAAAAATACCTCGGGGAGTGTGAGGGGCCGGCCCCTCACTCCGACGGCCACCAAGGACAAAACCCTATGCGATTTCTGCCAATCCTGACCACGCTCGCCTCCCTCCTTTCCAGCACCGCGCTGGCCGATGAAATCTGGGTGACCAACGAAAAAGACGACACCGTCAGCGTGATCGACATCGACACGCTTGAGGTGATCCAAACCTATGACGTTGGCGAACGCCCCCGTGGCATCACCTTTTCCAAGGATCATTCCGTGGTTTATATCTGTGCCTCCGACAGCGACACGGTGCAGGTGATGGACCCCGCAACCGGCAAGATCCTGCACGACCTGCCCTCGGGCGAAGACCCCGAACAATTCGTGCTCCACCCCGACAACCGCCACCTCTATATCGCCAATGAAGACGACGCGATCACCACCGTGGTCGACACCCAGACCCGTCAGGTCGTGGCCCAAATCGACGTCGGGATCGAACCCGAAGGCATGGCCGTCAGCCCCGATGGCAAGATCGCGATCACCACCTCGGAAACGACGAACATGGCGCATTGGATCAACACCGAAACCCAAGAGCTTTTCGCCAACAGCCTCGTCGACAGCCGCCCGCGCCACGCCGAATTTGCCAAGGACGGCACCGAGCTTTGGGTCAGCTCCGAAATCGGCGGCACCATCACGGTGTTTGACGTGGCCACACAGGCCGAGAAGGCCAAGATCAGCTTTGACGTCAAGAACATACACCCCGACCGGGTCCAGCCGGTGGGGTTTGAATTCACCAATGGTGACAGCCACGCCTTTGTGGCGCTCGGGCCGTCAAACCATGTCGCTGTGGTCAACGCCGACACCTATGAGGTCGAGGAGTATATCCTCGTGGGCCGCCGTGTCTGGCACATGGAATTCAACGCCGACCGCTCGCGCCTGTTCACCACCAACGGCGTGTCGGGTGATGTCACCGTGATCGACGTCGCGGCGCGCAAAGCGCTCAAATCCATCAAGGTCGGTCGCTTCCCCTGGGGGGCCGCCTTCCGCCCCACCAATTGACCCGTAAGGTGCGCCGTCCGCCCCACCAATTAACCCGTGAGGTGCGCCGCCCCGGCCACCAAATTTGCAGCCCACCCGTTCAAAGGACCGTGTTCATGCGCCGCCTCCTCCTCTCTGCTCTTCTCGTCGCCCTGCCCGTCACCGCCTTGGCCGACGAACACAAAGGCTTCGGCCTCGCCGGCATTCTGTCCGCCTCCAACAAAGCCGATCTTGAACCGATCCAGCTCAGCGCCGGCATGCCGCTGACCTCGGCCCCATGGGAGCTGAAATCCGGCACCTACTACGAGTTCGAAATCCAAGGCGACGGCAGTCAGGAACTGGCGCTGATCGGCCCCGAATTCTTCCGCGCGATCTGGATTGATGAGATTGTTGTCGAAGGGCTAGAGATCCGCCCCCTTGGCCTCGACAGCATTGAGTTTGATGAAGCAGGCGAGATGGAAATCGGTTTCGTTGCGATCAAACCGGGGTCATATTACCTCAAGATCCCCGGCTCCACAGGAGAGACCCAACGTCTTGACATCACCATCAGATAACGGCCTCGCCATTGACGGCCTGAGCTTCTCGTACGGCACCAAACAGGCGCTCGACAACGTGTCGCTGCACGTCGTGCCGGGCACCTTCTGCGCCCTGCTCGGCCCCAATGGCGCGGGCAAATCGACGCTGTTTGCCCTGCTGACGCGGCTGTTCACCGCGCCCAGCGGCGGTATCGAGATCGGCGGGTATGACCTGCGCACCGCCCCCCGCGCCGCGCTGGCGCAAATGGGGGTGGTGTTCCAGCAAACCACCCTCGATCTCGACCTCACCATCCGCCAAAACCTGAGCTACTTCGCCGCCCTGCACGGGTTGTCGGGCCGCGACGCCAAAACGCGTATTGACGGTGCCCTCGACCGGCTCGACCTCACTGCGCGCGCGCATGAAAAGTGCCGCGCCCTCAACGGCGGCCACAAACGCCGCACCGAGATTGCCCGCGCGCTGCTGCATTCCCCCCGCTTCCTCCTGCTCGATGAGCCGACCGTCGGCCTTGACGCCGCCACCCGCGCCGATATCACCGCCCATGTGCATGGCCTCGCCGCCGACCAAGGTCTAACCGTGCTCTGGGCCACCCACCTAACCGACGAAGTCGCCGACACCGATCAACTCGCCATCCTGCACCAAGGCCGCATCATCGCCTCGGGCACCGCCGCCGATCTGCGCGGGCCCCACAGCCTTGGCGCCTATTTCCTCACTGCCACCGGGGCACCAGCCCCCACCCTGACCCCCACCTGACCCCCGCCCTTCTCTGGCTCGAAAATATCCCCGCCGGAGGCATGAAAGTTCTTAGACCCGCATGACCCCGCACGCCTATCTCACCGCTCTGCGCGCCATCGCCCTGCGCGAAGCCCTGCGCTTTGTGCACCAACGCGAACGTTTCATTGCCGCGCTGGTGCGCCCGCTGGTCTGGCTCTTGGTCTTTGCCGCCGGATTTCGCGCCGCTCTTGGCCTGTCGATCTCGCCGCCCTATCAAACCTACATCACCTACGAGACTTATATCCTGCCCGGTCTCTGCGGCATGATCCTGCTGTTCAATGGCATGCAAAGCGCGCTGTCGCTGGTCTATGACCGCGAAATGGGCTCGATGCGGCTGCTCTTGACCGCGCCGCTGCCGCGCTGGTGGCTGTTGTTGTCCAAGCTGATCGGCGCAACGCTGATCTCGATCCTGCAATGTTACGCCTTCCTTGCAGTGGCCTGGGCGTTTGACATCACGCTGCCGCCTTGGGGCTATCTCACCGTCCTGCCGGCCTTGCTGATTGCGGGGCTGATGCTGGGGGCGCTGGGGCTGGCGTTGTCTTCGCTGATCAAACAGTTAGAGAACTTCGCGGGGGTGATGAACTTCGTGATCTTCCCGATGTTCTTCCTGTCGTCCGCGCTCTACCCACTGTGGAAAATGGCCGAAAGCAGCGAGCTTTTGCACGACATCTGCGCCGCCAATCCCTTCACCCACGCGGTCGAACTGATCCGCTTCGCGCTTTATGCCGAGGTCAACCTGCCCGCGCTCGGCTGGACCCTGCTGGCCACCGCCGTCTTTCTGGCGCTGGCCTTTTGGGGCTATGACCCCGGCCGCGGGTTGATCCGCCGCAAGGGCTAAAGCCTACCGCCCGTCCAGCCACCCCGGCAAATGCCCGATATCGGGCAGCACCACGTCGGCGTAAGGGGCCAGCACCTCGGCTGTTGCCGGTCCGGTCAGCACACCAACGGTCACCATCCCCGCCCGCCGACCGGCAAGCAGATCATGCACACTGTCGCCCACCATCGCCACGGTCTCTGGCGCCACATCAATCGCCTCGGCAAAGGCCAAAAGCGGCTCTGGCCCCGGCTTCATGCCAAAGCCGCTGTCGAACCCGGCGATGAAGTCGAAATGCCCCGTAACAGCGGCGGTCTCCAGATGCGCACGGGCCGAGACTTCGGTGTCATTTGTCACCACCCCCAGCCGCAATCCACGGGCCGCCAGCCCCGTCAACAGCGGGTCCAAAGGCACCGCCGGATGCAGCGGCGCGTGGCTGGCGCTCCGGATCAGGAACAGCTCGACCTCATCGACCGGCTGCCCCGGCATCACCCGCGCAAGGCACTCCGCCGCCTCGCGGTTGGTGCCGGCAATCACTGGGCTGTCGGGGAAAAACGTCTGGGCCTCGAGATCATAGCGCGCCGACCCGGCAATCGCCCGGCGCAAGGTGTCATCGCCGCCCGACAATTGCGTGATGACATCCCCTGCCCAGAGATCCCAGGTGGCGGAAAAATCAAACAGCGTGCCGTCTTTGTCGAACAGCACAGCCGAAAGTGCGGGCGTCGCGGTCATGTCCAATGCACCTGCTCACCACCCGGAAGCGCCGCACGCGCCATCATCACACGATCATAGGCCAAGCCATTGGAATCACAGAACCGGATCACCCAGGCATCATCCATCAACAGAAAATCCAACACCGATCCCAGAAATTCGGGCTCGTTCGCCCGCGCGCGCAAGTCCACCTCGGAAACGCCGCTCGCCCCAAGGAAGACCCCGATCAAATCCTCTTCTCCCACCAGCCACGCCAAGGCCTGTAGCCCCAGCGTTTCGGCAGATTCCCGCGTATATGCCATGCCGTCTCCCGTAAAAATTACCCCATGGAAAGGTTTTCTTAACCGTTCACGACAAAGACTTGTGATAACGTTTAAGCAAGTCGTGAGGAGTCTCCAGTGGCACGGCAAATCCTGATTGTCGATGCGGTTGCCACAAATCGTATCGTTCTCAAAGTGAAACTGACTGCGGCCTTCTACGAGGTGACGCAGGCCACAAGCGCGGCCGAGGCCCTTGAACACGTTCAAATCCAAGCGCCCTCGCTGATTATGATCGGTGGCATCGGCGATATGAGCCCGGTCGCCTTCTGCACCAAGCTGCGGACCATTGCGGCGACGGAAAGCTGCCCCATCGTGATGCTGGCGACCGAGAACTGCGCCGAGGCACGGCTCGCGGTGCTCAATGCCGGGGCCAACAGCATTCTCGAGCAACCCTGCTGCGATGCGCTGCTTTTGGCGCGGTTGCGGGCCCTGTTGCGGGCGCATGAGACTGAGGCCGAAGTGCAAACCCGCGAAGGCACGCACCGCGCGCTTGGACTGTCCGAGCCTTCGGCGCAGTTTGAGATGCCCGGTCGGATCGGCGTGATTGCCGGCAACCGCCGCAGCCTGACGGGCCGGATGAGCGATCTGCGCGCCGCCACGTCGCACCGGATCGAGCTGATGTCGCCACGCGATGTGTTTTACCCCGATGCCGGGCCAGAGGCAAAGCGCCCGGTTCCGCCCTCAGATGTGTTGATCCTTGCCCTGACCGGGGCCAACCCGGAGGCCGAATTGCAGATCATCCCCGATTTGCGCGCCCGGATGGCAACGCGCGACGCCGGGGTGTTGGTGCTCGCCCCCGAGGGTGACGGCAGTGCCGCCGCAACGGCGCTTAACCTTGGGGCCGACGATGTTGCGCCCGCCGACATTTCAACCGCAGAGATCGCGCTGCGGGCAGACCGGTTGATGGCGCGCAAACGCATGTCGGACCGGCTGCGCAGCACGGTGCAGGAAGGGCTGCGCGCCGCTGTCACCGACTCGCTCACCGGGCTGTTCAACCGGCGTTATGCCATGCCGTATATGTCGCGGATCGCCGAGCGGGCGGCGCGGCTTGGCCGCCCCTTTGCCGTCATGGTGGCGGATCTCGATCACTTCAAACGGGTCAATGATCGCTACGGCCACGCCGCCGGCGACGCGGTTTTGGCCGAGGTCGCACAGCGGCTGCGCTACAATCTCCGCGCTGTCGATCTGGTCGCGCGCATCGGCGGCGAAGAGTTCCTTGTGGTGCTGCCCGACGCCTCTGATCTCAAAGCGGATCGCATGGCGCATCGCCTGTGCGCGGCGATTTCGGACAGGCCGTTCGCCATCCCCGGCCAGGACGATCCGATCAATGTCACCGTCTCGATCGGCGTAACAACCGCGCATGTCGCGCAAAAATCAGCCACGTTCAGCACCCCTGACACGCTGCACCCCGATTTGCGGCCAGAGATCCTGTTGCGCCGCGCCGACGCGGCCCTGTACGAGGCCAAAGCCCATGGCCGCAATCAGGTCGAGCTGAGCCGCCCTGCCGCGTAGCGCGCGCTATTTGCGCTTGCGCCCGCCATGTTCCAAAGCCTCGGCCACCCGGTCGGCAAAGGCGGCTCTATCGTCCACGCTCATCGCCGCGACATGCGCCACCAAGGCCGCCTGCCCGCGGGCCTGACGCGCCGCAGCCCGCTCATTCTGGCGTTGCAGCACCGCAGAAAACGCATCCACGTCAAACGGTTCGGCCCTGAGCAGGCCAAGCGCCTCCTGATACTCTGCCCGCACCCGCGCCCGCATCTCATCGCGCGACCCTTCGGCGCGCATGTCGCGGAACAGCTTGCGGCCGATGTCCTGCCTGTCTTCGCGCCGAAGCGCTTGGGTATACGGGGCCACCGCATCGCGCGCATTGCGCGGCATCCCCTCACGCGGCCCGCCGTTCCAGACGAAACCGGCTACAACCCCGGCAATCCCGAGGTTCACAGCCAGCGACAGAAAGAACACCACCCGCAGGCCAAGCGACATGCGGCGCGCAGGTGTCCCGGCCTGTTCGGTCTTGTCCGTCATGATCAGCTTTCCTCCAGATCGAATTCAAAACCCGACACCGGGTCGTACAGCGCTGTGTCGCTGGAATAATACAAAGACGCCGTATCGCTTAGCCCGTCTGGCGGGCTGATGCCCAGCCACACCCCGCAGATCGACGTCGCGGCCAGTCCTGCAAAGGCGGGCCAGCCACCCAAGGCTGCACCGATCTGTGCCCAAAGGCCGGGGCGCGGCGGCGCACGCCGCACTGGCAAAGCCGCCGTATCAAACCCGGCCTGAACGTTTTCGGCATCCGCCAAAATCCGCGCCATCAGGTCGGGCGATACCTCGGGCACCTCCGCCGCGCGCGTCTGGCGCGCTTCGTCGAACAGCGTATCGAGGAACATGTCCTCACGAGATGTCTCAGTCCCGGTCATCGGTATACCCCAGTTCTGCCTTTCGGCCCTCAAGCGCCCGGGCCAATGCCCGTTTGCCGCGCGCCGTAAGGCTTTCCACGGCCTCGACGCTGATCTCTAGTATGGCGGCGATCTCGGGATTGCCCAACCCCTCGAGATGCCTCAGTTCCACGGCCTGCCGCTGCCGATCGGGCAGCTCGGCCAATGCCTCGGACAGCGCGGTTTGGCGCGCTCTTTCCTGCATTTGCGCGGGCACATCGGCGGTGTCATCCGCCGGTTCGCCCGCGTCATCAAGCGGCGCAAGCCTGCGCCGTTTGCGCAGCCGGTCCGTTGCCAGATTGGCCACGACGCGCCACAGCCACGTGCTGACCTGTGCCTCGCCCTGCCGCCAGTCCGGCGCGATTTTCCACAGCCGCATCAACGCATCTTGCGCCACGTCCTCGGCCTCGGCCCGGTCGCCCAGCATACGGAACGCCTGG
The DNA here is from genome assembly GCF_054052205.1 of Marinovum sedimenti. NCBI lineage: Bacteria > Pseudomonadati > Pseudomonadota > Alphaproteobacteria > Rhodobacterales > Roseobacteraceae > Marinovum > Marinovum sedimenti. The sequence goes on along the minus strand of NZ_CM133223.1, from coordinate 3,239,037 downwards.
GCAAAAACGCGTGGCGTCAGCCGCACCGTCAATGCGCGCGCGGCCGCGCCGTCACCATTGGCATAGAGTACCAAAAGCGCCTCGTCGCTGATCCCGTTTGTTGCGTCCAGAGCCATATCCATTCCCGGGGCCTAGTTGGTTTTTGCCCTCTTGGAAACCGCCTGCGCCCTGCGCACGGTCCCGTCGTTGCCTCTGGTGCCCCTCTTTAAGAAATCAAAGAGGGGCACCGACGAGGGGAAAGCAGGGGATGAAAAGCTTCCCCCAAGTTCGTTTACTGCTCGGCGGGGGCCGGTGCAGCGCCGCCGCGACGGGCCTCAAGACGGGACTTGGCACTGTCGAATTCCTCTTGCGAGAGGGTGCCATTGCCATCGGTGTCGGCCAGCGCAAAGATCTGATCGAACATCTGGCCGCGACGGGCCTCGCGCTGTTCACCGCCGCGCTTCATGCCGCGCTCGCCGTCGCCACGTTTGCCTTCGCTGCGCTTGTCATCGCCACGTTCACCGTCGCCGCGTTTGTCGTGATCGCGGCCCTGCTTGTCGCTGTCGCCACGCGCATGGTCACGGCCCATCTTGCCGCGCATCTTGCCCTTGGCGGCGTCCATTTCCTCGGCACTGATCGCGCCATTGCCGTCGGTGTCGAGCCGCTCGACCATACGATCGAAACGCGCCTCGCGCTTGGCATCCGCCGACGCCTTCAGCTCATCCGCTGTAAGCTCGCCATCGCCGTTGGTGTCGGCCTTGCTGAACCGGGCTTTCGCCACATCCATCAGCTCTTCTTTGGTGAGGCTGCCATCGCCATCCTGATCAAAATGCGCGAACTCAAGGCCGGCCACGCCGCCCATTTTTCCGCCCATGCTGCCCTTGGCCAACGCGCTGGTCGCCGGAACGCTCAGTGCAATCACGGCCATCAGAGCCGATGTGATCAGTGTGTTGCGTGTCTTGCTCATAGTAGAGTCCTTTCGGTTTCCTGCTTGTGCATCCCAAGGTCTTTTGCCCTGCGATCTGAACTTCAAACGGCCCGCGGCGGCAGTTCCGTCGCCGCTGTCGCAAATATTTTGGTCACGAGGCCGTGAGCGATTTCGCGACATCCCGACGCAACCCGCATTTGTTAGATGTTTTTTGACCAACAACACCCATACTCTGTTGTCAGCGAGTGAGGTCGTCATGAAAAATATGCAGTTTGCCGAGCATGAGCCGGTAGGCCCTATCGGGGTTTCCCCCGATGGGATCGAACAATCCCCATCCGTTTCGGCGGAGCGTGAGCTTTGGCCCGCCCTGTGGAAGGGCTGGCGGCGCAAATGTCCCAACTGTGGCAGTGGGCCGATGTTGTCGGGTTATCTTAAGGTGCGCAGCGCGTGCCCGGTGTGCCGCGAGGCGCTGCACCATCACCGGGCCGATGATGGCCCGGCCTATCTGACCATTCTGATCGTTGGACACCTGATCGCGCCGCTGCTTTTGATCACGTTCACCACGTTTCGGCCCGAACCGATGGTGCTGTTTACCATCTTTGCCGTTGGCACCATTGCGCTGTCGCTCTATCTTCTGCCAAGGCTGAAGGGGGCGGTTGTCGCCTTTCAGTGGGCGCGATTGATGCATGGCTTTGGCCATGTCAAACCGGGGGCGAAACGCCCCTGACGGGGGCGATATGAGCGAGATCGACAAATCCAGACTGCGCGACGCGGCGACTGTCATTGTTCTGCGGGACCGTGCCACCGCCCCGCGCATTCTGGTCGGCCAGCGCGGCGCGGCGGCGGCGTTCATGCCCAACAAGTTTGTCTTTCCCGGCGGCGCCGTTGATGCCGCCGATGCCGATATTCCGCTGGCGCGGCCAATCTCTGCGCCCTGCGCCGAACGCCTGCGCGAGGACAGCGCCAGCGATCTGAGCCATGCGCTGGCCGCCGCCGCGATCCGCGAGCTGTGGGAGGAGACCGGCCAGATCCTTGGTCGCCCCGGTGACTGGCCCGGCACCGCCCCGGGCGATTGGCAAGAGTTCGCCGCGCGGGGCCTTTTGCCCGATGCCGCCCCGCTGCAATTTGTGTTTCGCGCCATCACCCCGCCGGGCCGCCCCCGCCGTTTTGATGCGCGGTTCTTCCTGATCGACGCCGATGACCTCGGCTCTGACCCGGATGATTTCTCGGCCGCCTGCGATGAATTGAGCCACCTGCATTGGGTCGCGCTCGAAGAGGCCCGCGCGCTGGATCTGCCGTTCATCACCGAGGTGGTGCTGGCCGAAATCTCGGCACGGGTGCAGGATCCGGCCCCGCCCGCCTCGGTGCCGTTCTTTCGCAATGATGACGAGGAAAGCCTGTTTCTGCGGCTGCGCGGCACGCCAATGCCCGACTGACCTTAGGCCAGCAGCACCAGCCCAAGGATTGACCCGGTCAACAGCGTGATGCCGAACATCTCGCGCCGCGAAATCGCCTCGCGGAACACGAATACCGTGACAAAGATCGAAAAGATCAGCTCGACCTGCCCGAGCGCTTTCACATAGGCCGCGTTTTGCAAGGTGAAGGCGGTGAACCAGCAGAACGACCCCAGCATCGACGTTGCCCCAACCAGCGCCGCCACCCGCCATGCGCCCAAGACGCGCGACACCTCGCCGGGTTCGCGCAGCGACAGCCAGACCAGCATCGCCACCGTCTGCATCGCCGTCACCAGCGCCAGCGCCAAGCCCGCGCGCAACAGCGGATTGTCGCTGGCAATCGCCAGGGTCGCGCCGCGATAGGTCACGCCGGAAATCGCGAACAACAGCCCCGACGTAAGGCCAAGGCCGGTCGCCCGGTTCCACATCCCGCGCAGGCTGAACCCGGTGTCGGGCGCGCCCGACAACACCAGCACCCCGGCCAGCCCCAACAGGATCGCGGCAAAGCCCAAGGGCGAAACCCCTTCGCCCAGCACCAGCATCCCCACCATAACCGCCTGAATGACTTCGGTTTTCTTAAAGGTGATCCCGACGGCGAAGTTGCGCGACTTGAATATCATCACAACGCAGACCGTGGCCAATATCTGCGACACGCCCCCCGCGATGGCATAGGGCCAGAACCGCGCCGGCACCTCGGGCACGCCCTGCCCGCTGATCCAGAGGTAAAGCGCCACCCCAATCGCCACCAGCGGCGCGGAATAGACAAACCGCGCAAACGTGGCCCCGCCCGCCGATAAGGTGACGGTGCTAAGATGCTTTTGCAGCATGAAGCGCAGCGTTTGAATGAACGCCGCAAAAAGGGTGACGAGGATCCACAATTCCATGCCGCATGTCTGCGCCGAAATATGGCGGATGACCAGCCTGTGGCGGGCCTAGGCCCGGCGGCCCCAGGTGATCCCGGCCCAGAACCGTTCGTAGAGCACGTAGGTGACAAACCCGATGGCCGAGTTGATCAGTGCCATCGTCCCGCCCACCGTCATCGATCCGGTGAACACGAGGCCGACACCGCTCATCACCACCAAGCCGATGAACATCCAGATCCCGCCTTTGACCAAGGTGCGCCGTTGCGTGTCCATTGTGCTCTCCTTCTGCTCGATCCACACCCTTGGGTAGCCTGCGTTTGGCCTGTGGCGTATTCCGAATATGATTAACAAAATTCCACAACTGTGATTTAATCAAACACATGACCAAAATTATCGACAAACGCGAACGGGCGGGCCTGTTTCGCACACGTCTGGCCAGCGCGCTTAAATCCGCCGGGTCCAACCAGAGCGCGCTGGCCCGCGATATTGGCGTCGACCGCTCGACCGTGTCACAGCTTTTGTCCGGTGCCGGGGCGCGGCTTCCCAATGCACAGGTGGTGGCCGAATGCGCCCGCGCGCTTGGGGTGTCGGCCGATTGGCTGTTGGGCCTGTCGGACCGCCCCGAAAGCGCCGCGCGGATGGTGGCCGAAGCCTTCCAGCTTACCCAAGCGCCGCGCGCCTTGGTGGATCAGCAGATCTTTGATTGGCACCTCGAGGCCGAGGGCTATAAAATCCGCCATGTGCCCGCCGCCCTGCCCGACATGTTTAAAACCCGCGAGGTGATCGATTGGGAATACGCCGCCCATCTGGGCCGGACCGCCACGCAGGCCATCAACGCCTCGCAGGAGAAACTGGACTGGATGCGCAATTCGGCCTCGGATTACGAAATCGCCATCCCGTTGTACGAGCTCGACAGTTTCGCCCGTGGTGTCGGCTATTACGCCGATGTGCCGCGCCCGATGCGGGTTGCGCAGCTTGAGCGGCTGCACCGGCTGGCCGCCGCGCTGTATCCGCGCCTGCGGCTGTGTCTGTTTGATGCCCGCCGGCTGTATTCCGCGCCGATTACCATCTTTGGCCCGTTGCAGGCGGTGATCTATGTCGGCAGCAATTATCTGGCCTTCCGCGATACCGAGCGGGTGCGCGCCTTTACCACCCATTTCGATCATCTGGTGCGCGAGGCTGCCGTGCCCGCCCGCGATCTGCCCACCTTTGTGACCGGATTGCTGGGCGAAATCTAACGACGTCAGGTCTTGGGCGCGTTCACCGCCGGGGTCACGCCTGCCCGTTTAAGCTGCGCCTCGCGCAGGGTGATAAACACGACAGACCCCAGGATCAGCACGCCGCCCATCACCACAAACACATCCGCCGGTTCGCCAAAGACAACTGCCCCCAGCAAGACCGCCCAGACCAATTGCAGGAACGTCACCGGCTGGGTCACGGTCAACGGCGCAGCGCGGAATGCGAAGGTCATCGCCAAATGGCCCCCGGTGGCAAAGCTGGCGATGGCAAAGCTGATTGCGATGGTCCAGAGATCGGGCGTCACCCAGACCGCGAGCGCAAAAGGCGCCAGCCCGATGGTGACCGTGATCGACAGCATCGCCACGATCAACGCGGGCGAAAGCTCGTCCGAGAGGATCTTGGCCAATAGGTAAGAGACGGCAAACAGCAGCGCGGTGCCCAGCATGGCAAGGTGCCCGGGGTTCAGCTCGCGAAATCCGGGCCGCAGGATGATGACCGCCCCCACCAGCGCCACGCCAATGGCAAAGATCCGGCGCATGGCAAGCTTTTCCCCCAGAAACAGCGCGGCTGCGATGGTGACATAGACCGGCGAGAGGTAGTTCATCGCCGTCACCTCGGCGATGGGGATGCGCGTCATGGCAAAGAACCACAGGATCACACCCAGCGTGTGCACCGCGCCGCGAATGCCAAACAGTTTCCACTGTCGCGCGCTCATCCGCGTGGCCAAAAGCGTCCGCGCGAAGGGCACAAGGAAGACCAGCCCCAGCACATAGCGCAGGAACGCCGCCTCGGCCGCCGGGACCGCATTGTCGAGATATTTCACCAGCGCCGTGACCGCCACAAAGCAAAGCCCCGTGACCAACATCCAGAATACACCAATGACAGGAGAGGGTTGCGTCTGTGTCATCCGCGCATCAAGCCTCGGCTTGCGGCAATGTGCAAGGTGCCATCACTCATCCCAACAGCAGTTTGGCGGCAATCGCCCACATCGTCAGCCCCACGATCACGTCGAGCACCTGCCATGCGCGCGCCGAGGCAAACAGCGGGCGAAGGGCGCGCGCGCCGTATCCCAGCGCAAAGAAGAACACGAATGAGGCGCTGACCGCGCCGATGCCAAAGGCCAGCCGATTGTCATATTGCGCCGAGATCGAGCCGATCAGCACCACGGTGTCCAGATAGACATGCGGGTTAAGCCAGGTCAGCGCCAGACAGGTCAGCACCGCCGCCCGCAGGCTTTGCGTGCTGTCGCCCGCGCCCGTCAGCGCCTGTCCGCCCGCAAGCGCCGCCTTGAAATTTCGCGCGCCGTACCAGATCAGAAACACCGCCCCGCCCCAGCGCATCACGGTTTCAAACAGCGGCACCGCCTCGGCCAGCGCGCCGAACCCGGCCACCCCCGCCGCGATCAGCACCGCATCGCTGACCGCACAGGCCAAGACCACCGGCAACACATGTGCCCCGCGCAGCCCCTGCCGCAAGACAAAGGCGTTCTGCGCCCCGATTGCGAGGATCAGCGAAAAGCTTAGAGCGAAACCCGCCAAAAGTGCCTGCATGTCCACCCTTTATGCCCTGCGCTGCGGTTTCAACTGCATGGGACAGCCCAGCGCCACCAGCCAAGCCTCGTCACAGGCCGCTGCCACCTGTTGGCCAAGCAGTCCGGCCGCATCGCGAAAGGCGCGCGCCAAGGCGTTTTCCGGCACAATCGACAGGCCAACTTCGTTTGTCACCAGAACCACCGGCGCAGTCTGACGTTGCAGCGCCGCCACCAGTCGGTCCGCCTCGGCCTGCCAATCGCTGCCTGCCAGCATCAGATTGCTGAGCCAAAGCGTGAGACAATCCACCAGCCGTGGCCCGCCGCCGTCGCTCTGCTCCAGCGCCGCCACAAGATCATGCGGTGCCTCGACCGTATGCCACTTGGCCCCGCGCCCCGCCTGATGGCGGGCAATGCGCGCGGCCATCTCGCCGTCGCCAGCCTCGGCCGTGGCGATATAAACCGGCTGGCCCGGCATCGACAGCACAAGCCCTTCGGCAAAGCTGCTTTTGCCCGACCGCGCGCCGCCGGTGACGATGATCCGCCGTGCCATTGCTGTGCTCTCGCCCCCTGTTTGGTTCGGCGCAGACCTTCCTGCGCGACGCCTGGATTGTCGAGGGGAAATAAAACCTAGCAAATCACTCGGATATCGGTTGCAGACTCCGCGGCAATCTATTACCGATCATTTCAGTAAGAATTAAAAGACACCGGAGATTGCCATGCGCACCACCGCACTTACCTCGATCCTTGCCCTGACACTTGGCGCTGGCAGCGCTATGGCGGAGGGCGAAGTGAACATCTATTCCTCACGTCATTATGACAAAGACGACGCGCTGTATGAGGCCTTTACCGACAAGACCGGCATCGCGGTCAACCGGATCGAAGCCAGCGCAGATGAGCTTTTGGCGCGCCTGACCGCCGAGGGCGTGAACTCGCCTGCGGATGTGTTCCTGACGGTTGACGCAGGCCGGATCTGGCGCGCGGATGAGGCGGGCCTGTTGCAGGCGGTCGAGTCCGACACGCTGAACCAGCGCATTCCGGCCCACCTGCGCCACCCCGAGGGCAATTGGTTCGGCTTTTCCCAGCGCGCGCGGATCATCTTTTACGACAAAAACGATGTGACCGATCCGCCGCAAACCTACGAAGACCTCGCCGACCCGGCGTATGAAGGCCAGATCTGCATCCGCTCGTCGAGCAACGTCTACAACCAGTCGCTGATGGCCTCGATGATTGACGCGCATGGCGAAGAGGCGGCCAAAGAGTGGGCCGCCGGCGTCGTCAGCAATATGGCGCGCGATCCCCAAGGTGGCGACACCGACCAGCTGCGCGGCATCGTGTCGGGCGAATGCGAGATTGTGGTGGCCAACACCTATTATTTCCTGCGCGCCCTCGAGGGCGGCGTTGACGGGCTGTCGGAAAGCATCGACAGCATCGGCTGGGTGTTCCCGAACCAGTCTGACCGGGGCGCACATGTGAACGTCGCCGCCGCTGGTGTGGCCGCCCATGCGCCGAATGTCGACAACGCGGTGGCCTTCCTCGAGTATCTGGCGACCGACGAGGCGCAGTCGTTTTTTGCCAACCAAAACAATGAGTACGCTGCGGTTCCGGGCATCGCCCTGGCGGAAATCCCGGCGCGTCTGGGCCTGTTCCGGTCCGATGGCCTGAACCTTGCGGTGCTGGGCGAGCAGAACCCGACGGCTCAAAAACTGTTCAACGAGGCAGGCTGGGAGTAACCCCAACCTGATCGATCAAGAGCGCCCTGCCGAGAGATCGGCGGGGCGTTTTGCGTTTAGGCCAGTGCCGTTCCGACCTTTTTTATGGGTTAGCGGCGTGGGTTTCGCCGCGCCTTCGCGCGTCGACAGGCCGGGGGGCTTCGCCCCCCGGACCCCCCGATAAAACCAATCCACAGGACTAGCTAGGCGATCTCCGCGCGGCTTAACCGCGCCCCACCCGACGGCACAGCAAGATCACCGGCAGCAGCCCAACCGCCACGATCACGAGGCTCGGCACCGCCGCCCCATCCAGCCGTTCATCCGCCGCCAAACGGTGCGCCTGCACCGCCAAAGTATCGAAATTGAACGGCCGCAGGATCAGCGTTGCGGGCAATTCTTTCATCACATCGACAAAAACAATCAACAGCGCTGTCAACAAAGAGGGCGTCAGGATCGGCATATGAACCCGGCGCAATGTGCCGTAAGAGGTCTGCCCCAAGACCCGCGCGGCAGCGTCAAGATTGGGGTTGATCGCGCTTTGCCCGCCTTCATAAGCTCCGATGGCGGCGGCAAGAAACCGGATCAGATAGGCAAAGATCAACACCCAGATCGACCCAGTGAACAACAGCCCCGTCGACACCCCAAACCAGTCGCGCATCACCGCATCAAGCGCATTGTCAAACGCCGCAAACGGCACCATCAGCCCCACCGCGATCACGCCGCCGGGCACCGCATAGCCCAGCCGACCCGCCTGCAGCGCCCAGCGCGCGCCCGGTGTTTTCGACGCCCGGTGGAAATAGCCCAAAACCACCGCCGCGCCCACCGTCACCACGGCGGCCACCCCGGCGAGGATCAGCGAATTCTGGATGAAACCGACATACCGACGGCTCAGCAGGTCCTGCCCCGACCCCTGCCCCATGATCACCAGCGCCACGATCGGCACCAGCACGCCAAGCAGCACGGGAATGGCACAAAGCGCCCAGGCCGCAGCTTCTGACCAGCCGCTCAACCGCAGCCGCGTCAGCCGCTCAACCTTCTGGCCGGTGTGATATTTGGCCTCGCCGCGCGAGCGCCGCTCGAGCACCGCGAGGGTCAGCGCAAAGGCCAGCAAGCCCAACGAAAGCTGCGCCGCCGCCCCCCTGTCGGCCATGTTGAACCAGCTGGTGTAGATGCCGGTCGCAAAGGTTGGCACGCCGAAATACGACACGGTGCCGAAATCCGCGATGGTCTCCATCGTGGCAAGCAAGACGCCTGCGGCAATCGCCGGGCGCGCCATCGGCAAGGTCACCTGCAAAAACGCCTGCAACGGCGTCTTGCCCAAGGCGCGGGCGGCGTGAAAGGTGCTGGCGCTTTGGCCGAGAAAGGCCGCCCGCGCCAGCAAGTAAACATAGGGGTAAAGCACCAGCACCAGCATTGCCGCCGCGCCGCCAAGGCTGCGGATTTCGGGAAACCAATAGTCGCGCGGGCCCCAACCCATCGTCGCGCGCAGAGCGCTTTGCACTACACCGGGATGGTCGAGCAAATGGGTGTAGGCATAGGCCAGCACATAGGCGGGAAAAGCCAGCGGCACCACGAGCATGATCTCAAAAAAGCGGCGACCGCGAAATTCGGTCATCGTCACGAAACAGGCCGCGCCAGTGCCGATGGCCAGCGTGCCTGCGGCAACCGTCGCCACCAGCACCAGCGTATTGCCGATGTACTGCGGCAGCACCGTCGACATCAGATGGGCCAATGTTTCGACGCCGCCGGTGAGCGCCGCAACCAGCACCGCAACAATCGGCAAGAGGCACAGCAGTGCGACACCAAAGGCCCCGCTCCGGAACAGTCGGAGAGGTTCGGCCTGAGGACGGCGTGCGGACGCACGAGAGGTTGAGGGGGCTGCCATCCGAGGTTTTCTGTCAGGTTAGCGCGGGGCGCGCAAGACCCCCGCTGGCCTACCGACTTCGGACGTGCTGCTGCGCATCAGGCGAGATCTCGGAAAAGGCTGCGCGGCGCAGGCCGAGATCATGGAATGTATGGCAAGCGCGCCCCCGGTTTTTGGAGGCATAGAGTGCGATGTCGGCATCTTCTTGCATGCGCGCCGCATCGGGATCCTCATAGTCTTCGCTCAGGGTGATGCCGATGCTGGCCGAAACCCGGCACATCGCGTCACCAAAGGGGATCGGCGTTGCCAGTCGGGTCACGATCCGTTCGGAGATGTCCGACAACCGCTTACGGTTCAATCGGCCAACAAGGAGCAGCGTGAATTCATCGCCGCCAACGCGCGCCACGGTGTCTCCTGCGCGGGTTTCCTCGACAAGAACCTTGGCCACCTCTTGCAGCACATGATCACCCGCAGCATGCCCCATTCCATCATTGACCTCCTTAAAGAAGTCGAGATCGAGGTGCATCAGCGCAAACCGGTCGGTTCCGGCCACAGACCGGGCCAGCACATGGTCCATGGCGCGGCGATTTTTCAACCCGGTCAGCGTGTCGGTAAAGGCCTGTTCCTCGGCCGCGATACGCGCGCAATTCAGCTTTTGGTTAAGGTTGCGCGTGGCCGTCATCGCGGCGGTTTTCGCCTCGATCAAGTAGAGCATTTCGATGGCCAGATCGGTGGCAGCGAAATCAGCTCCGGTCAGGGAAAAATCGCGCACGGCATCCATCACGGAAATGCCGAAGGACAGGTTGACGATCATACCGCCGCCATCGTCCAAAACCGGCACCAGCACCCCTTTCAGCGCGGTCTGCGGCCCGGTTCGGAACCGCAGATGCAGCTTGGTTCCTGCATGGGCGCTTAGATGGGCCATATCGGTTACGGCGCGCGGGCGGCGCAATTCGAACACCTCGAGAAACCTTTTGCCGGGCAGGCACTCATCGGGTTTGAGCTTGGCCAGCGTGGGTCCAACGTGCGCGATATGCCCGGTTTGATCCAGCGCGAGATGCATCGGGCACAGCACATCCATAACGGCGTTACAGCGTTCCATCATCCCCGGTCCGCCCCCGATGTTGCCAGCTCGAAACTGCGCCCTTCGGCAAAGGCGGCCTCGACCAGCGTAATCTCGATCAGTTCGGTGCCTTGGAACAGCCCCTTATGCTCCAGATAGACCAGCGCACCGTAATCATCGGCCATCGCCCTCAGCACGCCGACAAGCAGATGCCCCATGCCCGCAGGTTCGCCGGTACAGGCCAACGTGAACCGATTGCCGCCAAGATCCCGCAATTCCAGCGTCGGCAGGATAAGGTCATCAACGGCCAGCCGCGCACGGTCGGGCAGATCATCAAGAGAGTGCAGGAAATCCAGAAACGTCACACCGCTGAACCGCAGCAATCTGCGGGGCGCTTTGACCTCGGGATTGGAAATCAGATAGGTGCCGATGTCTTCGAGCACAGTATCGCGATCCTTGCCCAGTGCAGCCGCCATTTCATCCAGCATGCGCCAGGTCAGATCACTGCCGTAGTGCATCATCGGTTCGAAATCGCTGAACTCCAGATCGAGCCTGCGCACAAGCTCGCCCCAGGCCGGGGCACCATAGGTATCGCGATAAAAACACTGAATCGCTCGATTGATCAGACCATGCATAGTCACCTCTCCGTTTGACGCAGCATGGGGGACAATCTCTTAACAATTGCCCAACAGATAAAGTTTTATGGAATGATCCCGATCTCTCCGAAGGTAATCATCTGCTGTCCGCTTGGCACAATTGCGATGTTGCCGGTGCGAATAGCCTCGACAAGCGTCTCCCACTGGCCCGACAACGGCACGCCCGTCACGTCGGACAGCCGATTTCGGCCAGAATTCAAACGGCCATTCAAACGGCTGACCACAAAGATACTGAAGCCGGTAAATCGATCCGTTCGTTGCAGCAATATGCCCTCGTCACCCGGTTTATGCGGGTTGAGATCCGCGAGGACCAACACACAGCCGGGGCCGTCTTCGCCGCCACGCGCACAGCTTTTCGTGAGACTTTCCAACAGGTAAGGCGGCAAAGTTGCCAGCTCCTCGACGCTGGTCTTCTGACCTTCGGGAAAAACGGCGAGACGCGCCAGAATATCCGCCAGCGCGCGGTCCGACACTGCCGTCTCTTGCCGATCCCGATCATAGTCATACCGATTCGACACCTTGCCAAGCACCGCGAGCGCCTCCTTCAGCGCCTCGGCCTCGGGGTGCGCGCCCGCCGCAGCAATGCCCGAAAGCCGGTCCAAACCCGAGGCCCCCGCGCGGCCCCAATCCGCCTTCATTTCCCACAGCGCGAGCCCGTCGACATCCACCTCCTGCGCTTCAAACCGCGCAATCTGGGACCGGGTCGATATCGATTCGGCGTTCAGAACCGGCGTCAGCCAAAGCGCCGCCAAGGCCATCACCACCAGCGCCATCCCCAGATTGACCTGCCGAATGCGCTGCGCCCAGTCGCGCCGCACCGCCACGCCCGCATACAGCGCCGCATAGCCCAAAAGCACCGCCGCGCTGAGCCCGGCGGCCAAACGCTCCGGCGTCCAGCCATGCGCCGCCACCCGAAGCCACACCGTCCAGACCGCCGCCGCCGTCAACAGGGGCAGCATCACGCATATCGCCCGCGCCGCGCCCCGCATCACGCGGGCCTCGGCCTCGTCCGCTGTGCTGCGGTCCAACGCCGAAGTCACCAGCGTGATCGCGGCAATCGCCACCGCCATCAAGGTGGCCGCAACCGAGAGATCGCCGAACAATCCATCCAGCCCCCGCACCGGCAGCGCCAGCAGAAACACCGCCACCACCACTGTAAGAACAGGCAGGATCACCCGAAACAGCCGCAGCACCAGAAACGGCGATACATAGGCGCGCAACTCATGCACAATCGCCATCGCCAGCCCCAAAAACACCCCGGTTAGCGCAAAGGGCACCGGGTCAACCTCAAGCAGGCGCCGGATAAACGTCACCCCCACCAGCCCAAGCAGCGCATCCGACAGGTACACCAGCCCCCAGGCCACGCCGGTGAACAGCCACGCCGCGAGATAGCGCACCAGCACAGCCCAGGCGGTATCGAACAACAGCGGATAGTGCAGCGCCCCGCCCCGCCGCTGTAACCCGGCCGAGACAAACGGCGTGCCAATCCCGAACAAAAAGGTCATCGCGGCAATCGGCAATCCACTGTCGAAAATCGGGCCCGGCGTTTCAAAGCGAAACGAAGACCACAGCAAGAGCCCCGCCACGAACAGCGCCAGAGCGCCCGCACCGGCCAGCGCGCGCGGCCAGCTGAGCGGCCCGACCAGCGCCAGCAGCAAGGCAAAGCCGCCCATGACCGTCGTGACCGCAAACAGAAACAACCGGGGCCGGAGCAGCACATTTTCGGCCAACTCACTGAAATACCACGCGGCCAACCCCGCCAGCGCGCCCACCATCGCAAGGATAAGCCGGTCGAGCGCGGTATCGGTGTCTGGCTGCGGCATGGCGGGGCTCCGGCTGGGTTGCCTGCCGAGTTTGGCGATCTGCGGCGGCGAAGGCCAGACCCGCTCACGCGGATGTCACCCCGCGACCAGTTGCGCCGGGCGTCCATCAAGCCGCAGAACACGGTCGGCCAGCCGCCGCGCCTCGGACGCAACATGCGTCACAAGCAGCGTCGCCACCGGACGCGCGGCGCGCAGGTCCTCAAACAGGGTCATCATCTCATCCGCCAGCGCCGGATCCAGTGACACAAAGGGCTCGTCGAGCAACAGAACCTGCGGTTCGGCGGCAAAGGCCCGCGCCAGCGCCAGCCGCCTCTGCTGGCCCAGCGACAATTGCCCCGGCACATCCGCACCGCGCCCGCCAAGCCCGACGTGCTCTAGCCACTGCATCGCTTCCGGGCGCGTGCAGCCCACCGTCAGGGTGATGTTCTGCGCCAGATCTTTCCACGGCAACAGCGTCGGCTCCTGAAACACCATCGACACCCGGCTGCTGCCGGTCAGTCTGCCCTCAAAGCCGGACTCCAACCCCGAAATGATCCGCAAAAGCGAGGTCTTGCCCGCGCCGGACGGACCCGCCAAAGCGACTGTTTCGCCGGGCATCAGCGACAGCGAGAGCGGGCCAAGGATTTCCTCGCCCGCCACGCGCCACCGGCGCAGATCAAGGGACAGCGCCTGCCCCATGTCCACCATGCCCGCTCCGTCAGCTGCCATCTTGCAGAAACACACCCTCGGGCAGATCGGTCGCGTCGCCAATCAGGTCAGCCCCGCCAAGCTCCGCCATCAGCCGCAGCATCTGCGCCGCCGCCGCTTCGTCCACCGGCCCCGGTGCCGGAATACCGGCGCGGAACCCGGCCACCAGACCGTCAAACTCCGCGTCAGTCTTGGCGTTCATCCGAGGCCGCAACCGCGCCCATTCCGCATCATCCTCGGCCAGGATCTCCTTGGCCGCCCGCGACGCTGTCGCCAGCCCCTGCACCAACTCCGGATTTTCGCGCAGCAGCTCACCCTTGACCACATAGCCCAAAAGCGGCGTTTCAGGATCAAGTCCCAGCGCCTCGGCCGCCTCTGACACATCGACCAGCTTGCGCATGCCGCCCGCTTCCATTTTGGCCATGAAATGCCAGAAATTGATCGCCCCGGCCAGATCACCGCCCAACGCAGTCTTAAAGATCAGCGGCGGCGCACCGAACACCTGCTCGGTCTCTGCTTTCAGATCAAAGCCGTAGGCCTTCTCGGCGTAAGCCTGCAAAATCAGCCAGGATTTATCCAGCGGCCCGCCGGCAATGCCAATCTTGCCGCCCTTAAGGTCGGCCAACGTCTGTGCCTTGCTGCCTTCAGGCACCAAAACCCCGCCAACCGCCTTGGAATACGGGATAAACACGAAATCCTTGCCCGCTGCCCGTTGCCGCGCAACCCAAAGCCAATCCGACACGATCACATCCGCCGCACCGCCCTGAAACGCCACCTGCGCCGCCGATCCCCCTGCCACGCCCTGCACCTCAAGCTTGAACCCATTGGCAGTGTCGAGGCCGTTGTGCCCGATCACATCCAGCTCCCAGTTTACAGTGCCGAATTTCAACACCGACGCGCGCAACACCGGGGTCTCGGCCAGCGCGGCGCTCACACTCAGACCCAGCGCCAAAGCCGATGCCGTCAGTTTGCCGAAAAAGCTCATCACATATCCTCCCAAGATTGCCGCCAACTCTAACAATCCTCGGCCAAACGCGCACCTAGACCAAAGGCGCAGACCGCCCCGCCCCGCACCAAAACCGTGAGTCGGGCGCGGGTCAAGGATCGCCGCAGGCGACCGCCGAAGGCGGCCAACGGTCCTTGAGGCGCGCGCGACTCGCCTCACCCTCGACGACGCGCCTTGAGGGGCACAAAGCCCCCTCAAGCGCCTCTCAGCGAATTATGGCGACAGATCCATTTACGCTTCCTTAAAAAGGTCCGTCACGCCGCAAAACCCATAATAAAAGCGCGCGGTAGCGCTCATTTTGAAAACCGCTCGCTTAGAAATCGCAAACCCGCCCCCAAGGCCACCGGCCCCTGCCAAAACACGCCCTGTCAACACCGCAAGGGTCGTAAGACCATTGTGCAATACCGCAATCACGGCGTCGCGAGGATACTTCCGGCGGGACTTGGGGGCGGCCATGCCGTCTCTCTCGATCTTTGAGATACATCTGGGAGGAACTCATATGAACCGGTTTATCACCGCCGTCACCGCTGCCATTCTGGCCGCCGGCATGGCACAGGCCGAAGTGACCGAGGCCGATCTGGCCAACGATCAGGCCACCCCCGGCGACGTGCTGACCAACGGCATGGGCCGCCATCTGCAACGCTATTCACCGCTGGAAACCCTCAACAAGGACAACGTCAAAAACCTTGTTCCGGCTTGGGCCTTCTCGATGGGCGGCGAAAAGCAACGCGGTCAAGAAGCGCAGCCGATTGTGCATGACGGCGTGATGTATGTGACCGGCTCTTACAGCCGCATCTATGCCATCGACCTCAAGACCGGCAAGGAACGCTGGCAGTATGACGCCCGCCTGCCCGAAGGCATCCTGCCTTGCTGTGACGTGGTCAACCGCGGTGCCGCGATCTATGGCAACAACATCTATTTCGGCACGCTCGACGCCCGCATCGTGGCGCTGAACAAAGACACCGGCGATGTGGTCTGGCGCAAGAAACTGGCCGACTACAAAGAGGGCTACTCCTATACCGCCGCCCCGCTGATCGTTGACGGCAAGGTCATCGTCGGCAACTCCGGTGGCGAATTTGGCGTTGTCGGCATGGTCTATGCCTTTGATGCCGAAAATGGCGACGAAGTCTGGACCCGCCCGGTGATCGAGGGTCACATGGGCACGCTGAACGGCGAAGAAAGCACCATGACCGGCACGCTCAACGCCACCTGGCCCGGCGACATGTGGAAAACCGGCGGCGGCGCGACCTGGCTTGGCGGCTCGTATGATGCCGACACCGACACGCTGATCTTTGGCGCGGGCAACCCGGCTCCGTGGAACTCATGGCTGCGCAATGCGGGTGACAAGAACGATGGCAGCGGCGACAACCTCTATGCCGCCTCGCGCATCGGCATCAATCCCGACACCGGCGAGATCAAGTGGCACTACCAGACCACCCCGCGCGAAGGCTGGGATTATGACGGCGTCAACGAGGTCGTCTCTTACGTCGACCGCGAAGGCAACAAGCGTCTCGGCACCGCCGACCGCAACGGGTTCTTCTATGTTCTGAACCGCGAAGACGGCGCATTCATCTCGGCGGCGCCTTTCGTCAAGGACATCACTTGGGCCGAGGGCATCGACGACACCGGTCGCCCGATCTTTGCAGAAGACAACCGCCCCGGCGACCCGTCCGCAGCGGTGGATGGCAAGAAGGGCGACGTGGTCTTTTCCTCGCCCGGCTTCCTGGGTGGCAAAAACTGGATGCCGATGGCGTTCAGCCAAAAGACCGGCAACTTCTATGTGCCCTCCAACGAATGGGGCATGGACATCTGGAACGAGCCGATCAGCTACAAAAAAGGCGCGGCCTACCTCGGCTCCGGCTTTACCATCAAGCCCAACTACGAAGACCACATCGGCTCGCTCAAGGCGATTGATCCGGCGACCGGCGAATGGGTCTGGGAATACAAGAACGACGCTCCGCTGTGGTCGGGCGTGATGACAACCGCGGGCGGCCTCGTGTTCTTTGGCACCCCCGAAGGCGAGCTGATCGCTCTGGATGACGAGACCGGCGAAAAGCTGTGGTCGTTCCAGACCGGCTCCGGCATCGTCGGCCAGCCGATCACCTGGGAAATGGACGGCGAGCAATATGTCGCCGTGGCCTCGGGCTGGGGCGGTGCGGTTCCGCTCTGGGGTGGTGAGGTTGCCAAGAAGGTGAACTACCTCAACCAAGGCGGTTCGGTCTGGACCTTCAAGCTGCCGAAACAGCTGGCTTCGGCCAACTAAACCCCTCGCATAAGCAGCTTGTAGAGGCGCGTCCTTCGGGGCGCGCCTTTCTTTTCAGAGGCGCTCCGCTGACATGCTCTTATCGGCGTAGCGCGCACCTTTCAGACAAGCACCCGCGCGGAATCAAGCCCGCAGGGCGCCGCGCATCGCCGGGCCGCCCCCCGGCACGGCGATTTGGCAGCCCGAAGCGCGTTGATCAGAGGTTTCACGGGTTTGGCCAATATAAAGTGCCCCCAAGCGCCGTCGGATCGCCGCACCACGGCCCAACGACACGCAGCTTGCGCTAATCCCGACCCCAAGCGCACGTCGGGTGGCGATTGTCCCAGCCCGGAATCAAGCCCGCAGGCCGCCGGGCCAGCGCCGGTCCGCCCTCCCGGGGTGGCGCTTTGGCTGGCCTCATGGGCATACAGTAAGCTTGTCCGAATTTTGCAGACATAAAGCGTCAGGCATGTTCGTCAGGCCGCCCCCCCACGGACCAGCGCTTGCCCGGCACGCGTGGGGCAAGGTCGCGATGTCCGCCACAGCCCAAACCCCAAACGTCCACTTACCCCAGTGCTGCCAACAAAGCCTGCGACGGCACGCCAGTCACCGCCAGCCCTCGCCGCGCCTGAAACGCCGAAATCGCCGCGCGGGTCTTGTCGCCAATCACCCCGTCCGCGCCCCCGGCATCAAACCCCAGCGCCTCAAGCCGCTGCTGCATCCGTACCCTATCAGCCTTGGTCAGCCCATACTGATCCGGCGGAAACGACGCCCGCAACGGCCCACCGCCAGCAATGCGATCCGCCAGATGCCCAACGCCCAAAGCATAGGCATCCGAGTTGTTGTACCGCTTGATCACGTTGAAATTGCTGGTAACCGAAAACGCCGGCCCGCCCGATTGCGGCTGAAAAACCCGCCCCGACGGCGCACCGGCCCCGGCCTCAGCGCCCCAGCGCTGCCCCCGCACCCAGCCATGCCGCGACAGATAGGCCGCCGTTGACGCCAGTGCATCCGACGGATCGTCAGACCAGATATCGCGCCGCCCGTCGCCGGTGTAATCGACCGCATACTCCTGAAACGTCGTCGGAATAAATTGCGTATGCCCCATCGCCCCGGCCCAACTGCCCGTCATCCGCGACGCAGCAATATCGCCGTTCTGCAAAATCCGCAGCGCCGCCAACAACTGCGCCTCAAAGAACGCCCCCCGCCGGCCATCAAACGCCAATGTCGAGGTCGACGAGATCACCGGGATCTCCCCCTGCCGCTCGCCGTAAAAGCTCTCCAACCCCCAAATCGCCGCAACGATATAAGCATCGACACCGTACTTGGCTTGAACCGCACGCAGGGTCCGCTCATGCCGGCCAAACGCCGCCCGCCCCTTGGCAATGCGCTCGTCAGACGCGGCAATCGAGAGGTAATCCTCCAAAGTGCGCTTGAATTCGGTCTGATTGCGGTCCCGCGTCACCACGCCGGGCAGATACCCCGCCCCGCGAAACGCCGCCGACAAGGTGCCCTGCGAAATCCCCTTGGCCGCCGCCCGTTCCCGAAACAACACCACCCAGGCGTCATAGCGCGCATTGGCCACCGGGCGCAGATCGGCCGACACCCCCGCCGCAGACCCGCTGCTTGTCACCACCGGGCCACCACATCCGGCCAGCCCGAACGCCGCCAAACCCATTCCAAATTGCCGCCGAGAAACTCTCATCACACTGCCCTCATGATCCATTGAGCGGCAACTTACCGTATCGCGCAGTCCGCGCAATCACAGCCCTGCATCGCGCCGCCCAATCGGCAATCTTCCCCGCTTTCCACAGGCAAAAGCAGCAAATATCTCTGGGTAGGCCAGCCAAAGACTCCCTTCCCCCGTGTCCGGGGGAAGGTCAGGATGGGGGCCGAGGCCTCCGGTGCGCCAAAGGCGCGCATGTTAGAAAGGCGCGATTGCGGACGGAAAACCGGGGCCCACTTTTCCTGCAATACGCTGGGTCAAACGCGATTGCGGACGGAAAACCGGGGCCCACTTTTCCTGCAATACGCTGGGTCAAACGCGAGTGCAGACGGAAAACCAGCCGTTAAAGCTGGTCCATCACCTCATCCGAGGCTTCAAAGTTCGCCGTCACGCGCTGCACATCGTCATCGTCTTCCAACGCATCAATCAACCGCATCAGCTTTTGCATACCGTCCAGGTCCAACTCCGTGGTCGTGGTCGGCTTCCAGATCAGCTTGGTGCTCTCCGATTCGCCCAGTTCCGCCTCAAGCGCGTTGGACACATCGTTTAGGTCGGTATCGGCGCAATAAACCACATGACCATCTTCCGAGCTTTCGACATCCTCGGCACCGGCCTCGATCG
Source organism: Marinovum sedimenti (assembly GCF_054052205.1). Taxonomy (NCBI): domain Bacteria; kingdom Pseudomonadati; phylum Pseudomonadota; class Alphaproteobacteria; order Rhodobacterales; family Roseobacteraceae; genus Marinovum; species Marinovum sedimenti. The sequence continues at coordinate 3,219,646 of NZ_CM133223.1, read as the reverse complement.
CCGCCATCATCACCGTGTCGGCGTCGCCGATCTCGGCAGGATAAACCACCTCGCCCTTGCGCTCGAACATGAACCCAACGGACCCAGTCTCGCCCAGATTGCCGCCCGATTTGGTAAAGGTCGAGCGCACGGTCGACGCAGTGCGGTTGCGGTTGTCGGTCATCGCCTCAACGATGACAGCAACGCCGCCGGGGCCATAGCCCTCATAGCGGATCTCTTCGAAATCATCCCCGTCACCGATCTGCGATTTCTTGATCGCGCGGTCGATCACGTCCTTGGGCACCGATTGCGATTTGGCCTCTTTTACGGCCAGCCGCAGACGCGGGTTCTTGTCGGGGTCAGGGTCGCCCATCTTTGCGGCGACAGTGATCTCTTTCGAAAGCTTGGAAAAAAGCTTCGAACGGAGAGCGTCCTGGCGCCCCTTGCGGTGCTGGATATTTGCCCATTTGGAATGGCCGGCCATGGCTGCCTCTTCATCATGTCTGCGGATCAGGCGCTTCTATAATCCAGCAGGGCCTACATTCGCAAGGTGGTGCACGCCGCAGCGGCCCATGTTTGTGCCGCGCGGTGCCGCCCCACCTGCCCCATTGACCCGAGTTACAGCCCGACCCACCCCGTAAGATTATTTCGAAGGACGGTGAAAAACTTTCTGTACGGCTTGGCAGCCAGTGCTAGGTCTAACCCTATGACGACAGATCAGATCATCCTCTTTTTGCTGTTTGGCGGCGTCTTCGGCTTCCTTCTCTGGGGCCGGTTTCGCTATGACATCGTGGCCTTCACCGCGCTCTTGCTCGGCGTGGTATTGGGGGTCGTCGACACCAAACACGCCTTTGACGGCTTCGGCCATCCCGCCACGCTGATTGTGGCGCTGGTGCTGGTGGTCTCGGCGGGGCTGGTGCGTTCGGGCGCGGTGCTGCTCATCACCCGCACGCTGATCGACCAGAGTCGCGCACTTGGTGGCCATATCGCGCTGATGGGCGGAGTCGGCGCGGTGCTGTCGGGCTTTATGAACAACGTCGCCGCGCTGGCGCTGCTGATGCCGGTCGACATCCAAACCGCGCGCAAGGCGGGCCGGTCGCCGGCGCAATCGCTAATGCCGCTGAGCTTTGCAACGATCCTTGGCGGCATGGTCACGCTGATCGGCACGCCGCCCAATATCATCATCGCCTCGATCCGCGGCGAGCAGTTGGGCGAACCCTTCAAGATGTTCGATTTCGCCCCGGTGGGCGGCGTGGCGGCGTTGGCGGGGTTGTTGTTCGTCGCCCTCATCGGCTGGCGCCTGATCCCGCTGCGCGAAGACGCGCTGAGCAAGGCGCGCGAGCTCGAGCCTTATATCGCAGAGCTGACCGTACCTGCGGACAACAAGGTGGTTGGCCAGCGGGTGCGCGACCTGACCGAAGCGGCTGACAAGGCCGATGTCTCGATCCTTGGCCTGATCCGCGGCGGCAAGCGGCGCTATGGCGCGGTGCTGAACACCAAGATCGATGCCGGTGACGCGCTGGTGCTTGAGGCCACCCCCGAGGCGCTTGACGAGTTCCGCACCAACCTTGACCTCGCCTTTGCAGACGAACGCCGCGAAGAGCTGCTTCAGGCGGAAACCGACGGTCTGTCGCTGGTCGAGGTGGTGGTGCCCGACACCTCGCGCCTCAACGGCAAGACGGTGCAATCGGTCGGGCTGGTCTGGCGCCACCGCACGATTTTGATGGGCATTTCGCGCAAAGGCCAGCGCATCACCAAACAGATGGGCCAAACAATCATCGAGCCTGGCGACATCCTGCTTTTGCTCGCCCCGCGCGAAAGCGCCACCGTGGTGACCGATTGGCTTGGCGTTCTGCCGCTGGCGGATCGCGGGTTGGCTGTGACCGAGAATTCCAAGACATGGGCCGCGATTGGCCTGTTTGCCGGGGCGGTGGCCGCCGCGAGCTTTGGCTTGATTTATCTGCCGGTGGCCTTGGGGCTGGTGGTGGTGGCCTACGTGCTGCTCAAAATCCTGCCTCTGGCCGAGCTTTACGACCACATCGAATGGCCGGTGGTGGTGCTTTTGGGCTCGATGATCCCGCTGGGATCGGCGCTTGAGACATCGGGCGGCACCGAGTTGCTGGCCGGAGGGTTGGTTGGGCTGACCGAAGGCTGGCCGGTCTGGGCGGTGCTGACGGTGCTGATGGTGGTGACGATGACGCTGTCGGATGTCCTTAACAACACCGCGACGGCGATTGTTGCCGCCCCGGTGGGCATCCAGATGGCGCAGACCTTGGGGGTGTCTCCCGATCCGTTCCTGATGTGCGTGGCAGTGGCGGCCTCGGCGGCGTTCCTGACGCCGATTGGGCACAAGAACAACACGCTGATCCTTGGCCCCGGCGGCTATCAGTTTGGCGATTATTGGCGGATGGGATTGCCGTTGGAGATACTGGTGATCGCGGTGTCTATTCCGTCGATTCTGGTGTTTTGGCCGTTGTGACCGATTTGAAAATGGAGCGCTGTGCGCGCTTTGGGTGTTTGCGTTCGGGCCACGCAGACCTTGGGGGTTCCACCCCCAAACCCCCGAGGTATTTTCGGCCTTATGTATCAAACGCACCAAGCCCGCGAGGGCTGAGCGAAAGCGGGGTGTGAGCCGTGAACAGCGATCACCTCCTAATTGTAGAATCCGGGAAAGGCTGAAACAATCATCTTTATTGGATAAATGGAGATTAATGTGAATCCCGGAGACAAAATACCCACGGAATCGGTCTGATGATCTGACCGTCGCGGAGCAAAATTCCGCAGTCTGACACCCGAGGCAAATGAGCTGAGGGTGGGGAGATGTATTCTGTGGATTTATACAGCCGGGTCCGTCTGGCATGCCATGTTGAAGGTATGAGCAAGAGTGCCGCTGCGCGTCTTTTCGGGATCGACCGTAAGACGGTGGCAAAGATCCTGCTGCATTCCGTTCCTCCAGGGTATCGGCGATCTGCTTTGCCTGTCCGCCCGAAGCTGGATCCGTTCATCCCGATGATCGACCAGATCCTCGAAGACGATAAGCGGGTTATCAAGAAGCAGCGCCATACTGCCAAGCGCATCCATGAGCGTCTGCGCGATGAACATGGCTTCACCGGTGGGATCACCATTGTCACGGATTATGTGCGGGAGAAGAGACGCCGGACCCGCGAGGTTTTTGTGCCCCTATCACATGCGCCTGGGCACGCTCAGGTGGATTTTGGGGAGACGCTTGGCGTGATTGGCGGCGTTGAATGCAAGCTGCACTATTTTGCGATGGTCGACATTGGGAGCGCCATTGGTCCGAGCGACAATGTCGACGCCACACTCGGATGCGTTCTTCATCAAAGCCTATCCGGCCGAGACCACCGAAGCCTTCTGCGACGGGCATGTCTCTGCTGTTGCGTTCTTCGGCGGCGTGCCTGTGTCGATCCTCTACGACAATACCATGATAGCGGTGGCAAAGATTTGCGGTGACGGCAGCCGAGAACGGACCAGGACCTTTGCCGAGCTGCAGTCATATTACCTGTTTGACGACAAGTTCGGTCGGCCCGGCAGGGGCAACGACAAAGGCAACGTCGAAGGCGTGATCGGCTATGGACGGCGTAACTTTATGGTTCCCGCGCCACGGTTCAACAGCTTCGATGAGTTGAACATCTGGCTGGAAGCGCGATGCCTGAAGCGCCAGAACGATACCGTACGTGGTCACACCGAGCCGATCGGCGAGCGCCTGATGCGGGACCTGGACGCGCTGATGACGCTGCCGCCCACGCCGTATGATGCCTGCGAGAAGGTCAGCACCCGGGCCACGTCGATCTCGATGGTCCGCTATCGCAATAACGATTATTCCGTTCCGGTGGCCTATGCGCACCACGAGGTCCAGGTTCGTGGCTATGTTCATGAGGTCGTCATAGGGTGTGGCGCAGAGGTGATCGCCCGCCATCATCGGTCATACGAGAAGGCCGATATGGTGTTCGATCCGATGCACTATCTGCCTCTGCTGGAGCAAAAGGTCGGGGCTCTGGATCAGGCTGCCCCGCTCAAAGGCTGGGACCTGCCGGATGAGTTCGCCACCTTGCATCGATTGTTGGAAGCTCGGATGGGAAAGAAAGGCAAGCGCGAATACGTCCAGGTTCTGCGTCTGCTGGAGACGTTCGAAATGGTCCATGCCCATGGCGCGATCAGGCATGCGCTGGAGCTCGGGGCGATCGGCTACGATGCCGTCAAGCATCTGGTCCTGTGCCGGATCGAGAAGCGCCCACCACGGCTCGATCTGGACATCTATCCCTACCTGCCCAAGGCACAGGTCGGGACCACAAATCCGGCCAGCTATATGAGCCTGATGTCCGGGGCCGCGTCATGAGCGACGCTCCCCAGGTCCTGCTGCAGCATCATCTCAAGAAGCTGCGCCTACCGACCTTCAACAGCGAGTACGACAAGCTGGCCCGGCAGTGCGCCGCAGAGAACAAGGACCATGTTCACTATCTGCTGCGGCTTTGTGAGTTGGAGCTGATCGAGCGTGAGCGCCGGATGATCGAGCGCCGGATCAAGGCCGCGAAGTTCCCGGCTACCAAGAGCCTCCCCTCTCATGATTTGCTAAGCAAATCACTGCCGGGCAACGGACAGCTTCGACTTCAAGGTCATTGCATCCCTGAACAAGGTCCTGACCATGGAGCTTGCCCGCTGCGCCTTCGTTGACCGCCGCGAGAACGTCATCGCCCTGGGCCCAAGCGGCACCGGCAAGACCCATGTCGCCCTGGGACTGGGATTGGCGGCCTGCCAGAAGGGTCTGAAGGTCCGCTTCACGACTGCCGCTGCCCTGGTTCATGAACTGATCGAGGCTGCCGATGAACGGCGCCTGCAGCGCCTGCAAAAGCTCCTGGTCAGCCAAGACCTTCTGATCATAGACGAACTTGGCTTTGTTCCGCTGTCCAAGACAGGCGCCGAATTGCTGTTCGAGATCATCTCCCAGCGCTACGAGCGCGGCTCGATAATCATTACCTCAACCTGCCCTTCGATGAATGGACCGAGGTCTTCGGCTCAGAACGTCTGACCGGTGCCATTCTGGACCGCCTGACCCATCATGTGCATATCCTGGAAATGAACGGCGAGAGCTTCCGTTTGCGCCAAAGCCGAAAAGCCCAATCCTGAAATCCACATACCAAGATCGGAAGGGCTGGCCTGCGGCCAGCGCGCCTTGACACGCGTCAGCTATTTGGCAAGCACGCGCGCCAAGGCGCCGCTAACTCCCAACCAAACTGTCCAATTTTACACCGGGAAACTGACCCTTTTTGCGCCGGGATTGACACCTTGCCGGGTTTTGTGGCTTTTTATTTTCTAAACGCTAAATGTTGATTCGGCAACCCCGAATCCTGTCAATACCGTTTTCAGCGCGAGAGAGGTCCGCCTGTGCGACGTTCATCTGCCAAGGGGGTGAGGTGCAGAGTGGGAGTTGCGCGCGTGTATGGCTCACACAGGGCCTATTTTGGACGTTCCTAAAATGTACCACACCCGCCCCTCACGCTTCACCAGTCCCGCCATGCGCAACTTGCTGAGCGTAGTGTCTGTGCGCCAATAGAGTTGTTCCGAAGGCACTTCTGGCCGCAGGGGCGCGAGGTGCGCTACAAGCTCCCTACGGGTCATGGGCCGCTCTGATAGTGCGCCCATCACCATGCGTCGCATCTGCCCCCGTTTGGCTGGGTGTTGGATCATCCGGGGCAGGTAATCGACGCCACGCAATGCCAAGAGCGCTTCGGCCAATTCCTGAACCTCTCCGCCGTCCCTGCGCAGCGCCAAAAGCGCGTTGTTGATCGTCCTGTCCTGCATGGCCCAAGGGTGATTCACATGGGCCTGAAAGTCAGGTAGATTGTTGGTGCGTTTGATACATAAGCCCGGGTATTTTTAAACAGAAGAAGATCAGGACTTTTGCTATTGCGGTCCGCGCGCTAGGAGATTGGGATGTCACAGTTTTTGATCCTGCAATTGCGCCCCGAAACCGATGCCTCTGACGGCGAATATGATGCGATCCGCGCGAAAGCCGGGTTGGCAGAGAGGCAGTGCCACCGGATACGGCTGGATTGCGAAGAGCTGCCGCAGGGGCTTGATCCGCGGGACTTTGCCGGGGTGATTGTTGGGGGCGGGCCGGGCTGTGTGTCTGATCCGGCTGAGGGCAAAGACCCGGTGGAGGCGCGGATTGAACGCGCAGTGCTGTCACTGATGCCCGCGATTACGCAGAGCGATCATCCCTTTATGGGCTGTTGTTACGGCATTGGTATTCTAGGCGCGCATCTGGGCGCAGACGTGTCGAAGGCGCGATATGGCGAGGCCGTGGGGCCGACGCTTTGCGAGATGACCGAGGAGGGCGCGCGTGATCCGCTGCTTGAGGGTCTGCCGCAGCAGTTTGAGGCGTTTGTCGGCCATAAAGAGGCGCTTCAGGGTCTGCCTGCGGGCTGCACCCATTTGCTCGCCTCTGCGCCCTGCCCGTTTCAGATGGTGCGCCACGGGGCCAATGTTTATGCCACGCAGTTTCACCCCGAGGCCGATGGCGCAGTGTTTGAGGCCCGCATTCGCACCTATCGCAGCCACGGCTATTTCCCCCCCGAAACCGCCGATGACCTGATTGCCATGTGCCACGCCGCCGATGTCCGCCAGCCCGAGATCATCCTGCGGCGGTTTGTCGAACGTTACGGGTGAAGCGGCCAGAAGAACGGGATCGCGAGGCTCGCCAGTATTGAAATCGCGATGTTCATCGGGATGCCGACGCGCATGAAATCGGTGAATTTGTAGCCGCCCGGCCCATAGACCAGCGTGTTGGTCTGATAGCCGATCGGTGTGGCAAAAGCGCAGGACGCCGCGATCATCACCGCCACCACCAGCGGCCTTGGATCGAGGCCCAATGCCTGCCCCAGCGCGATGGCAATCGGGGCCATGATCACCGCGACCGCGTTGTTCGACACGATCTCGGTAAAGATGGTGGTGAGCAGGAAGACGCAGAACACCACCATTGGCGCTGGCAGAACCTCAAGCCAGGGCGCGATACCATTGACGATCAGGGTCACCGCGCCCGAGTGCTGGAGCGCGGCACCGACCGCCAACATGGCAAAGATCAGCGCCAGCAGGCGGCCATCGACAAAGGAAAACGCTTCTTCCGCATCAATGCAGCGGGTCAACAGCACCACTGCCAGGGCGATCACCGCCAAGGCCAGAATCGGCGCGACGCCCAAGGCGGCGAGCACCACGATCCCCAACAGCGCGCCAATGGCGATGGGCGCATGGCCCCGGCGAAAGGCACGAGCCGAGGGCTGGGACACGTCGACAAGGTCCATATCGACCGCGAGACGCTGAATATCGGCGGGCGACCCTTCCAAAAGCAGGGTATCGCCAACCTTCACCACGATCTGATCAAGCTGTCGGCCAATGTTCTGCGACCGCCGGTGCACCGCCAGCGGATAGACCCCGTAACGGCGGCGCAGGCGCAGATCGCCAAGGCTGCGGCCGACCATCTTGCAGCCCGGCGTGATCAGCACCTCAACCGTCGCGGTCTCGACCGCCGAGACCTGATCGACGCGTTTCAGCTCTTTGTTGGCCTGCAACGACAGCAATTCGGTCATCTGGGTGCGCAAAACCACGCGATCCCCGAGTTCAAGCGTGACCTCCGACAGGTTGCGCCGCAGCGAGGTATCGCCCCGGATCACGTCAATCAACCGCACGCCATCGCGTTTGAACAGTTGCACGCCCAGCACCTCGCGCCCGATCAGGTTCGATTCTGGCGGCACCACGGCTTCGGTAAAGAACTTCATCTTCGAGCGGTCCGACGACAGCATGTTGGCCATTAAATCGCGGTCGGGCAACAGGCGCGGGCCAAGGAACGCCAGAAACGCCAGCCCAGTGCCGCAAACCACCAGTCCGATGGGCAGGATCTCAAAGATGCCAAAGGGTTCTAGCCCCTGCGCCCGCGCCACGCCATCGACCAACAGGTTCGTCGAGGTGCCGATCAGCGTCAGAGACCCGCCCATGATCGCGGCATAACTCAGCGGGATCAACAGCTTGGACGCCTTGATCTTGAGCACATGGCTCAGCCGTACCACCACCGGGATCATCACCACCACAACCGGCGTGTTGTTCATGATCGCCGAGGCCGCCATCACCATCACCACAACGCCTGCAACGGCGCGTTTGGGCGCAACTTCGGCGCTGCGTTCGGCGGCGCGGGTCAGCACATCCAAAGCGCCGGTGCGCACCAGGGCCCCCATGATCAGGAACATCGCCGCAATCGTCCAGGGGGCCGGGTTCGACAGGATCGAAATCGCCATGTCATACGGCAGCACCCCGGTCGTCAACAGCACCGCAACGCCGCCAATCGCCACAACCTCGGTCGGATAGGCCTCGCGGACAAACAGCACGAACATCACCGCCACCACGCCAAGCGCAAGGAAGGCCTGTCCGTTTTGCGACAGATCTAACATCTCGATCATTTTGGCCTCTTCACTGCGCCCAAAGGCCAGTGTTACCGCAGTGCGCGGCGGCGGCAAGACCCGGTTTGCACGCGGGGGTCACGTCAGACGGGGCCGCTTTGCTGCAGCCGCCCGCCTTGGCGCACCATATGCACCGCTTGGGTCTGTCCGGTGCGGTCATCGATTTCGGCCATCAAGCCGCAAAGCGTTGCCTCTTCGGGGGCCGGTTTGAACCGCCCCTTGGGCATACCGGTCACAAACCGCCGCATTGGCTCGGCTTTTTCCATGCCAATGACGGAATTATAGTCGCCACACATCCCGGCATCGCTGAGATACCCGGTGCCGCCCGGCAAAATCTGGGCATCGCCGGTGGGCACATGGGTGTGCGTGCCAACCACAACACTGGCACGGCCATCGCAAAAATGCCCCATGCCCATTTTTTCACTGGTGGCTTCGCAATGCACATCAATCAGGCTTGCTGCCACTTGGCCCCCGCGCGGATGTTTGCGCAACAGGCCATCCACCGCCGAAAACGGATCGTCAAACGGGCGTTTCATAAACACCTGCCCGAGCACCTGCGCCACAAGGATCTTGCGACCACGCCCGGCATCAAAGATCGCCGCGCCGCGCCCCGGTGCATCTTTGGCAAAGTTCATCGGGCGCAGAACGCGCGGCTCAGTCTCGATGAATTGCAGCATGTCGCGCTGGTCAAACGCGTGATCGCCCAGGGTGACACAGTCGGCCCCGGCCTCAAGCAACAGCTTGGCATGGTCGCCGGTCAGCCCGGCCCCATTGCTGGCATTTTCGCCATTGATCACGACGAAATCCAGCTTCCATTCGGTTCGGAGTGTCTTGAGCCGCTCTTGAACGCCTGTCCGTCCGGACCGGCCCACCACATCGCCTAGAAAAAGTATACGCATGAAATTGGCCTAATCTGCCGCCGCGGTCTCTTCAAGGCTGATTTGAGCACGCGGTTAAATAATTAACCATTGCCCGTGACGTGGACGCACGTTGGTCGCGCCGCTAACTTACTGCCCCGGCGCGATAATCCCTTGCTCGGTCACGATAAGGTCAAGCGGCTGGTCGGTCGGCTCCAGCGGCAAATCGGCGTCTTCCTGCGCAGCGTAGGCAAAGCCCACCGCCAGCGTCGGGCGTTTGGCGCGCAGCATTTCCAGCGTTCGATCATAGAAGCCGCCGCCATAGCCCAGCCGCCCGCCCGCACGCGAAAACGCCACCAGCGGCACGATCAGGATTTCGGGCTCGATATACTCAAGCGTCGCCGGCACCCGCGCGCCAAACGGCCCGTCAACCATGGCGCAACCCGGCTCCCACAAGGCAAACTTCAGCGGCTGGCCCTTGGCCGCAATCACCGGCACACAGACAGGGCCATGCGCCGCCGCCTCTTCCATCGCGGCAAGCGGATCAATCTCGGTGCGCATCGCCATATAGCCCGACAGCGGCACGCCACGATGGCCCGCCAGCACCGAAGACAAACTCCCCGCGCGCCCCGGCCCTGCCGTATCATGCGCCACCTGCCGCCGTGCAAACGCCGCCGTGCGCGCCGCCCGCTTTTGGTCGTCCAACGCGGTCACAACAGCACCACCACCGCCAACCCGAGAAAGGCGAAGAAGCCGACAATATCCGTAACCGTCGTCACAAAGGCCCCCGAGGCCAAGGCCGGGTCAACGCCGACTTTCTCAAGCACCACCGGGATCACCGTCCCGGCCAAGCCCGCCACCACCATGTTGATCACCATCGCCGTGGCAATCACATAGCCCAAGGCCGGCGAGCCAAACCAAACGATGCCGACAATCGCCATGATCACAGCAAACACCACGCCATTGATCAGCCCAACAAGGCATTCACGCCGAATAACCCGCCAAACATTGGCGCCGGTAAGGTCTTTGGTGGCAATCGCACGCACCGCCACGGTCAGCGATTGCGTCCCGGCATTGCCGCCCATCGACGCGACGATCGGCATCAGCACGGCAAGGGCCACCAGCTGCGCAATGGCATCCTCGAACTGCGCAATCACCATCGAGGCCATCACCGCCGTCACCAGATTGACCGCCAGCCACGGCAGCCGCTGCTTGGTGGTTTCAATCACCCGGTCCGACAGCGACCCTTCGCCCACACCGGCCAGCCGCATGATGTCTTCTTCGTGCTCTTCGTCGAGGACTGCCATCGCATCATCGATGGTGATCACCCCGACAATCCGGCCCTCGTCATCGACGACCGGCGCGGAAATCAGGTGGTACTGGTTGAAGGCATAAGCCACGTCGCCTTCGTATTGCGTGGCCGGAATGATCTGAAACACATCCTCGACCAGCTCGGTCAGCGGCACATCGCGCCGCGCGCCCATCAGGCGGCCCAGCGTCACGTTGCCCAAGGGATGCAACCGCGGATCCACCAGCGTGACGTGGTAAAACTGCTCCGGCAACTCCTTGCTAGAGCGTAGGAAATCGATGGCATCGCCCACGGTCCAATGCTCGGGGGCCATCACCACTTCGCGCTGCATCAGACGCCCGGCGGAATACTCCGGATAGGCCAGCGACTGCTCAACAGCGACCCGCTCGCTGTCTTCCAGCGCGTCCAGAATGGCTTCTTGCTGCGGCTCTTCGAGGTCTTCGATCAGGTCGACAACATCATCGCTGTCGAGTTCACGCACCGCGTCGGCCAGCACCTCGGGCGTCAGCACCGCGATCACTTCCTCGCGGATACTCTCATCGAGTTCAGACAGAATCTCGCCGTCGAATTCCTTGCCATACAGCCGGATCAGCCGCGCCCGGTCATAAGAATTGACCTGTTCCAGAAGGTCGGCGATGTCAGCCGCGTGCAGCGGTTCCATCGCCGCAACAAGCCCCTCACGGTCGTCCGTTTCGACCGCATAAAGGATCGTCATCACCGCCTTGCGGTTCAGCGTATAGGCGTCCTCGTGGTCCGCCGCGTCGTCGGGCATTTCTTCGATCTGATCCGTCATCGCATGCCCCTGTTTGACACTTCGCTCGATTTGCGCGGACCTTACGATAGAGTATGGCAAAGCAACAGAGGCACCGGGGCAAATCCACGTCGGAAACCCGCGAAATTGCCCAAAGATCTTGCTCAGGAAAGGACGGCCATGCAGCTGCTCACCGGACAAACACTCAGCTTTCACGCCGATCCCTTTGTCGTGCCCCATGCGGCCGCCACCACCCTGCGCAGGCGCGGCGCAGTCTTGATCGACGGCGGCCGGATCGTGGCGGTGGACGAGGCTGATTCCCTGCGCGCCGCCCACCCGAAGGCCGAGGTGGTCCCCTACGGCGATGACCTGATCTGCGCCGGGTTCGTCGATGCGCATGTGCACTATCCCCAGACCGCAATCATCGCCAGCTGGGGGTTGCGCCTGATCGACTGGCTCAACACCTATACCTTCCCCGAAGAGGCCCGCTTTGCCGATCCGGCCTATGCCGACCTGATCGCCAAACGCTACCTTGATCTGACAGCGGCACATGGCACCACCACCATGGCCAGCTTTTGCACCATCCACCCCGAGAGCGTCTCGGCCCTGTTCACCGAGGCTCAGACGCGCGGCCAATGCGTGGTGGCGGGCAAGACCTGCATGGACCGCAACGCCCCCGATGACCTGCGCGACACCGCCCAAAGCGCCTATGACGACAGCCGCGCCCTGATCGAACGCTGGCACGGCACCGACCGGCTGCACTACGCCATCACCCCGCGGTTCTCGCCCACCTCGACCCCCGATCAACTGGCCGCACTTGGCGCGCTCTGGTCCGAACACCCGGACTGCCTGATGCAGACCCACCTCAGCGAACAGACCGACGAAATCGCTTGGGTGAAAGACCTCTACCCCGACGCCCGCGACTACCTCGACACCTATGAGGCACATGGATTGCTCGGCGCGCGCGGCCTCTATGGCCACGCCATCCACCTTGAGCCGCGCGAAATCGACCGACTGTCAGAGGTCGGCGCGGCGTTGATCCACTGCCCCACCTCCAACACCTTCATCGGCTCCGGCCTGTTCCGCACCGCCGCCCATAAGGCCCGCGGCCTCACCGTCGGATTGGCCACCGACACCGGCGGCGGATCAAGCTTTTCCATGCTGCGCACCATGGCGGCGGCCTATGAAATCGGCCAGCTTGTCGGCACCCCCCTGCACCCGGCCCAGCTGATGTGGCTCGCCACCGCAGGCTCGGCCCAGACGCTGCACCTCGGCGATCAGATCGGCAGCCTCGCCCCCGGCTACGCCGCCGATCTGGTGGTCCTGAACCTCGCCTCAACCCCCGCCATCGCCCAACGCCATGCCGAAGCGCAAGACCCGTGGGAGGCGCTGTTCCCCACCCTGATGATGGGCGACGACCGCGCCATCCGCGCCACCTGGATCAACGGCAAAGCCACTACGTGAGTCGGCTGTGGGTCAAGGTTGCGCAGCACCCGCGCAGCGGGCCGAAGGACCTTGAGGCGCAGACGACTCACCCCACCCTCGAACAGGCACCTTGAGGGGCAGACAGCCCCCTCAAGCGCCTCTCAGCAGATGCAAATCCAGTGCCACCCACGCCACGCTAAATAAGGAAACGTCACCTCGCCCCGAGCAAAATAAAGCGTGCGGAAGCACTCATTTCTTAGAAACGCCGCCCTAAGCCATCAGCCGCTGCGCCAGCACGTTCTGCCGCCGCACCGCCGCGCCCAGATCAAACGACACCACCTCGCCGCCCCGCACCACCGCGCGCCCCTCGACAAACAGATCGCGCACCCGCGTCGGCCCGGCCAGCAACAGCGCCGCCATGTCCCAACTGCCCGCCGCCTCTACGCCCGACATGTCCCAGATCGCCAGATCGGCCCGTTTGCCCACCGCGATCTGGCCGCAGTCGTGCCGGCCCAAAACCTCGGCCCCGCCCCGCGTCGCAATCCGCAGCGCCTCACGCGCCGACATCGCATCGGCCCCGCGCGCGACCCGCTGCAACAACATCGCTTGCCGCGCCTCGGCCACCAGATTTCCGCTGTCATTCGACGCTGATCCATCCACGCCAAGACCCACCCGAACGCCCGCATCCCGCATCGCCCGCACCGGCGCAATCCCCGAGCCAAGCCGGCAGTTCGAACAGGGGCAATGCGCCACCCCAGTCAGGCTTTTCGCAAACAGATCAATCTCTTGCGTGTCCAGTTTGACGCAATGCGCGTGCCAGACATCTTCGCCGGTCCACCCCAAGTCCTCGGCATATTGCCCTGGACGACAGCCAAATTTCTCCAGCGAATAGGCGATGTCCTCGTCATTTTCCGCCAGATGGGTGTGCAACATCACCCCCTTGTCACGCGCCAGAACCGCCGCATCGCGCATCAGGTCACGGCTCACCGAAAACGGCGAACAGGGCGCCAGTCCGACCCGCACCATCGCGCCCTCGCGTGCATCGTGATGCGCGTCCACCACCCGGATCATATCCTCCAGAATCGCCGCCTCACGCTCGACCAGCGAATCCGGTGGCAGACCGCCATCGCTTTCGCCAATCGACATCGCGCCGCGTGTCGGATGAAACCGCAGACCAACCTCTTGCGCCGCCGCAATCGTGTCGTCCAACCGCGCGCCGCCGGGATACAGATACAGGTGATCCGACGACATCGTGCACCCCGACAGGGCCAGTTCGGCCAGCCCGACTTGGGCCGAGGTAAACATCTCTTCCGGACCAAAGCGCGCCCAGATCGGATAGAGCGTCTTGAGCCAGCCAAACAACAGCGCATCCTGCCCGCCCGGCACCGCGCGGGTCAGCGTCTGGTACAAATGGTGGTGGGTGTTCACCAGCCCCGGCGTGACAAGGCAACCGGCGGCATTCACCACCTCGCCGCGCGTCTCAAGCCCGGTGCCAATCTCGGCAATCACGCCGTCTTTCAGGCGAATGTCACAGCCCGCAAGCTCACTGCCCGCGTCATCCATCGTCAGGCCAAGCCCGACTGTTTTCAGCAAAATTTCCGTCATGGGAAAAACCTCAGAGGTGCGCCCATTTCTGAGGTGAATCCGCCGCGCCGGTAATGGGCAAAGTTCGCGCAACGTGCCGCAGGTTACCCAAGCCTCGCCGCACGATCAAGCGTTGAGACGCGCCAAAGCCTTGGCATGGATGTCCCGATTGGCCGCCGCAATGACCCGGCCACCGTCATGCGCCGGGCCGCCTTGCCAATCCGTCACCACGCCGCCAGCGGCTTGGATCACCGCAATCGGAGCCTGAATGTCATAGGCGTTCAGCCCCGCCTCGATCACCAGATCAACCTGCCCCGCCGCCAAAAGCGCATAGGCATAGCAGTCCATCCCAAACCGCGTCAGCTGCACCTCGGCCGCCACCCGTTCAAATCCGGCGCGTTCCTCAGCGCTGCCCACCTCGGGAAAGGTGGTAAACAACAACGCCTTATCGAGAGTTTTGGTCTGCCGCGTGCGCAAATCACGCCCGCCCTGCGGCCCGTCCATCCGCGCCGTTCCAAAGCCACCGCGAAACCGCTCGCCGATATACGGCTGGTCGATGATGCCCAGCATCGGGCCATCCGCGTTTGACAGCGCGATCAGCACGCCCCAGGTCGGGGTGCCGCTGATAAACCCGCGCGTGCCGTCGATCGGGTCAAGCACCCACGTCAGCCCACTGCGGCCCTCGGTCGCGCCAAATTCTTCGCCTAAAATGCCGTCATCGGGCCGCATCTCGGCCAACACCGCGCGCATCGCTGTCTCTGCCGCGCGATCCGCGACCGTGACCGGATCGAATCCGGCGGCAAGCTTGGACGTTGTGTCCAACGCCGTGCCCCTGAAATACGGCAAAATGGCCGCACGCGCTGCGTCGGCCATTCTATCGGCCACCTGCCAGAGGTGGCTCACGTCATCATCTTGCATGTCCATCGCCCCCGTTGGTGCGGCCCGAGGGCCGCCACTTGGGGTGACTTATGCGACGTCGCTCAACACACGGGCAAGCTCGAACAACCGCCGACGCTGATTTTCCGGAATCGCGTAGTAGGAACGAACCAGATCCAATGCTTCTTTGTCGCCAAGAAGATCGGCAGGCACACCCTTGTCCGGCGATTGCGCCGCAGGGGCCTCGCCCTCTTCGATGCCTTCAAAGAAAAAGCTTACAGGCACCTCAAGAGCATCGGCAATGTCCCAGAGCCGCGAGGCGCTGACACGGTTCGCACCGGTCTCATATTTCTGAATCTGCTGGAACTTGATACCGACATGTTCGGCCAACTGTTGCTGGGTCATCCCAACCAGCCAACGGCGGTGCCTGATGCGTTTGCCAACATGAACGTCCACGGGGTGTGGCATGTTATTCATCCTTCACTTGATGCGACTCCGTTTCCCGGCCCTTTCAGACCCGGACATCACATACGATTGTTATAGTGGGATCGAGTGGAACCCACATTTTTCTTGACAGTGCACCCCTGCAGCACCGGAAAAGATACGGGAGGAACTTCAGAAAGCAAGAAAAAAGAACGCGTAAAAGGTTTACGGTTAACAAAACGCACACGCAAAACGGTAAGAGAACACCGCTTCTGAGGCCATTGGCGTGACATGTCATGCGCTTTACATTGGGACGGCGACCGGAAACTGTAAAGCGAAACAACCCGATTTACAGGAAACATCGACCAAAATGCGAGCCTTTCATATCGCCTCCGCCGGCGCCCCGGCGCAATTGTCCGACATCGAAATCCCGGCTCCTGGCCCCGGGGAAATCCGTGTTAAAATTGCAACATGCGGATTGAATTTTGCAGATTTGCTAATGGAGAAAGGCACTTACCAAGACACACCCGACGCCCCTTTCACCCTTGGGATGGAGGTTGCGGGCACGGTTGACGCGCTTGGGCCAGAGGTTGACGGCCCCGCCGTGGGCACCCGCGTCGCGGTGTTCGGCGGTCAGGGCGGTCTGGCCGAGTTCGGCTGTTTCGAGGCTGCGCGCGCTGTTTCGCTTCCGGAAACGATGAGTTTCGCAGACGCCGCCGCGTTTCAGATCGCTTACGGTACGTCACACGTCGCGCTTGCGCACCGCGCGCGCCTTCAGCCGGGGGAAAACCTGCTGGTTTTGGGCGCATCGGGCGGAGTCGGGCTGACGGCGGTCGAGATCGGGCGGATCATGGGGGCCACTGTGATCGCCTGTGCGCGCGGCCCTGAAAAGCTTCAAGCGGCGCGCGCTGCCGGGGCACACCACCTGCTGGACTCTGAAACCTGCGATCTGCGCGCCGAGGTCAAGGCGCTCGGCGGGGCGGATGTGGTCTATGATCCGGTCGGCGGCACGCAATTCGAGGCCGCCTTTCGCGCCTGCAACCCCGAGGCCCGGCTGCTGCCGATTGGCTTTGCCAGCGGCGACGTTCCCCAGATCAAGTCCAACCATCTGCTGGTCAAAAATCTCTCGGTGCTCGGGCTCTACTGGGGCGGATATTTGAAATTCAAACCGCAAGTCATTGCAGAGTCGATGAAAACTCTGATGGAGTGGCACAGCCAAGGCCGCATTACCCCGCATATCAGCCACACTTTGCCGTTAGAGGAGGCCGCCACCGCGATGGCACTGCTGCGCGACCGCAAATCCACCGGCAAGGTTGTGGTGACGCTGTAAAACGCGGCAATATCAGACCTTTGCCCCGTCAACCTAGAGCGTATCGTAACCCTGTTCGATCATGTCGGCCAAAACATCCACAGGCTTCTGGCCGGATTGCCGGTTGCGATACACGTTGATGCGATAGCTGCCCAGATCAGGCAGATCGCAGGACGCCGGCAGCTCAATCAGCTCTTTGGGCGCGGTGCCTTCGAGCAGCGCGCAGACCGCCAGATCGGCGCTGACCGTGGCCTCGACCGTGCGATCACTGTCGGTGTCGACCACCGAAATCCAGTCGAGGCCCGCCGCATCCAGTTTTTCCACGATGCCGCTGCGAAAGGCACAGACCCGGGCCTGCGCGAGACAAAGCGGCCGCTGCCGCCACGCCTGCCCGTCCGGTGCGCCGATCCACCGCAGAGCAATCTCGGTCAGGGTCTCGCCGCCGGTATCAACCTCGCTTTCGGTGGTCAGGATCAGATCAAGCGCGCCACGGGCGAAGTCGGCCTTGAGCGCGGCCGTGTGGCCGGTGACAAGCTGCACCCGCACCCGCGGCATCTCGGCGGCAAAACGTTGCATCACGCGCGGCACCACCGGATAGACGATGTCATAAGGCACGCCCAGGGTCAGTTGGCCGGAGTATTCCTCATGGGTCAGCCGGGCAAAGGCCTCGTCGTTCAGCTCGACCATGCGTTTGGCATAGCCCAGCAGCTGCTCGCCCGACCCGGTCAGGGCGATGCGGCGGGCCGAGCGGTCAAGCAGCTCGAGCCCGAGCAATTCTTCGAGCCGTTTGAGCTGCATCGAGACCGCCGATTGCGTGAGGTTGAGAAAGCCCGCCGCGCGGGTCACGCCGCCGGTTTGCGCCACCGCCACGAAACTGCGCAGCACGGTTACATCAAGATTGCGCACTAACATCACCCCTTGTGATACGTTGGATCATAAACATTCGTTTCCACTATGGATGGCGCGGGCCTAGATATCAATAAGTGAAATGCTACACCGATGATCCATCAAGAAATGAGGAGAGACCCCATGACCAGCCCCCTCGCAATTGCCCGCAGCCCACGCAAACGCGCCGCCCTGCCCCGCCTTGCCGAATTGGCCGCGCTGTACCGCCAACGCCGCGCGCTGGCACAGCTTGATCCCGCGCGGCTTGCGGATATCGGTGTGTCCGCGTCCGAGGCGCAGCAAGAGGCCGCGCGCCCGTTTTGGGATGTTCCGTGCCACTGGTTGCGCTGACTTGGCTCAATTCTCGCGAAATTAACCCTTCGCACCCGCTGAACATCTTGAAAATCCGCGCCGTTCCGCCAATATTTGGCAGGACGGCGCGCATTCGCGGGCCACATGTCTTTTTCGGAGGGAATCGATGGCTGACTACAACACAATCCGGACGTCTGCGGCAGGCGCCCGCGCCGCCCAGATTGACGAGGGACTGCGCGCCCACATGAATAAGGTCTACGGCACGATGTCCGTAGGCATGCTGATCACCTTCGCGGTGGCTTGGGCGGTCGGGTCGAACCCGTCGCTGCTCGCTGTGTTCCGCGATCCGGCGACGCTGCAACCCAACATTCTGGGCTGGATCATCATGTTCGCGCCGCTTGGCATGGTTTTTGCTTTCGGTGCCGCGATCAACAAGCTGTCGGCCGCCGGTGCGCAACTGTTCTTCTATGTCTTCGCAGCCGTCATGGGCCTGTCGCTCAGCTGGATCTTCGTGGCCTTCACCGACTATTCGATTGCGCAGGTCTTTCTGATCACCTCGATCGCCTTCGCGGGTCTGAGCCTGTTTGGCTACACCACCAAGAAGGACATCTCCGGCTGGGGATCGTTCCTGATCATGGGCGTGATTGGCCTGATCGTGGCGTCGATCGTCAACATCTTCCTTGGTTCGCCCGAGATCATGTTCGCGATCTCGATCCTGGGTGTGCTGATTTTCGCTGGCCTGACAGCTTATGATACGCAGAAGATCAAGAACACCTACCTCGCGCATGCCCATCACGGCGACAGCGAGTGGCTGGCGAAGTCGGCGATCATGGGGGCGCTGAACCTCTACCTCGACTTCATCAACATGTTCATGTTCTTGCTGCAACTGTTCGGCAACCGCGAGTAAGCGGGTATCGCTTTGAATTCGAAGGGGCCGGTTGGAAACAACCGGCCCTTTTTGTTTGTCACAGGTGGCGTGCGGTGGCCGCGCTGCACAGCCAACAAGGGGCCGTAGTGTAGGAGACGAGCAGAGGTCATTGGGACCGATACCAGCCCCGCCCGACAGGCGCTGGGGAGCCCCCCGTCACACTCCCTGTCAAAGCGCCTGCCATGGCTTCTGGCATACCGCCTGTCATAGCTTGGACGAACCGCTGGGTTGCCTCCCTCTGCGCGCGCCGCAACCGACCTCACACAACAGGTTTGGAACTACAGGTCAGGCACAATTGGTCAGGCACAATAGGCCGGGCGCAATAGGTGGCGCGCAATAGGTGGCGCGCAATAGGTGGCGCGCAACGAAAAACGCCGCGCGGCCAAGGGCTGCACGGCGTTCTGTTCGTTCGGTCGGAAGATCGCTTACTTGATCTTGCCTTCCTTGTATTCCACATGCTTGCGCACGACGGGGTCGTACTTGCGCTGTGTCATTTTCTCGGTCATCGTCCGCGCGTTCTTCTTGGTCACATAAAAGTGGCCGGTGCCCGCGGTCGAATTCAGGCGGATCTTGATTGTGGTCGGCTTCGCCATTTCTCGTCTCCTGCGTGGCGCGGGCCAGTGCCTACGCGCTCTCGTAAATCTCTATGAGGTTCGCCTTCTACCGTGATGTGGCCCCGAGTCAAGCGCTATTCTCGTGGATTTCGATTGGCAAAGGCTCACCGGCGAAATTGGTCGCATTACTGCTCTGCCTTATGGGTTTGGCGGGCTATGTCACAGTGTCGTTTGGGGTTCCGCCCTAGGAGAGTTTGGGGGCTCTGCCCCAGGGTGTTTGGGGGCTCTGCCCCCGTGGCCTTCGGCCCCTCCCCCGAGGTATTTTTGAACAGAAGAAGGACTGGGACGGTGAAAAACTTGGCGTGGTGCTTGGGCCGATAAAGTGCGCGGAAGGCCTGTAAGCCGGATTCTGTGACGGCCTTGCGACCGTTGATGACCATTCTTCTTGGCACATGGTTGCCCATGCACCTCTAGCTGCCAACCCGGGCCTCTCGGGCTGAAGTGTCCCTGCGCAGATATCCCCGAAAGGATCAAACGCGCGCGAGGCCCCTATTTGGCATTGCTCCCGGTGGGGCTTGCCATGCGGGCGCTGTTGCCAGCCCCCCGGTGGGCTCTTACCCCACCGTTTCACCTTTACCCTGAGTCGCAGTCAAAGGCGCACCTTCGGTGCGACCAGGGCAGTCTGTTCTCTGTGGCGCTCTCCGTCGGGTTGCCCCGCCCGGGCGTTACCCGGCACCGTTACTTCATGGAGTCCGGACTTTCCTCGAGGGTTGCCCCCCGCGGCCATCCAGCCTTCCGCGCAGGGCGCATCTAGGCGCTGGCGGCGGCGCGGTCAACGGGAAAGCGTGCGGCAAGGTCACTCAGCGCCGCCATATCGGCGGATGTGAGCGGGCCAGAGGCCCAAGGGCGAAAACGGGCGCGGATGGCATCAAGCAGCACGGCGTCGGTGGCCTCGGCCGTATAGCCGACCTTTGCAGCCAGCGTGCGGAACTGCGCTGAGTCCGGCGCGGTGCCCTCGGCAGGCGCGGGCCAGACCGACAGACCGGCACGCGCCAGCCGGAGCCAGTCAAAGCGGCGGCCCGGATCGATCTTGCGCCCCGGTGCCATGTCAGAGTGGCCAATGACGCGCTCTGGCGGGATCGCCCAGCGCGCCATGATCCGCGCCAGCAGCGCCTCGACACAGGCCATCTGCGGCTCGGAGAACGGCTGTGCGCCGGTGTTGGTGATCTCGATCCCGATCGAGCGCGAATTGACGTCGGTGACCGCGCCCCAGCGCCCGGCCCCAGCGTGCCAGGCGCGCTGGTCTTCGGCCACCATCTGGATCAGATCACCAGTGGTGGAAATCAGGTAATGCGCCGAGACCTCGGCCTCGGGATTGCAGAGCCAGTCACGGGCGGCAGAGGTCTGGGGCATCGCGGTGTAATGCAGCACCACAATGTCGGGCAAGGCACCCAGCCGCCGCGCACCGCAATTGGGTGACGGGTGCCAGAGCGCCTGCGGATCGCGCAAGGGTCAGCCGCCCCGCACTCGGCGGAACGGGATAGGATCCCACGCGCAGGCAAAGCCGTCGCCATCGGGATCAAGCGCCTTACGGTCTTTCTGCGGGCCACCGTTGGCGAGGAACTCCTCTTGCGCCAGATCGGGGCTGGCGAAGGCGCCACAATTGCGCAGGTGCTTGGCCTGAGTGTTCAGCGAGGAGCGTTTGTAGACCGCCGCCCCCACCGGATTGTTGGTTTGCAGTGCAAATTCCACGATATTGGGCCGGCCATCGCCTTGCCGTGTTGGCAGCGAGGTCGGCTCGATCACCCGATACTGCGATTGCGCCTGGCGCAGCCGCTCGGCGTCGTCCTGAATGTCACGCTCGCCCGAGACCGCCTGAAAGTCCTGCTCGCGGCTGATGCCGTCACTGTCGGTCACGGCCTGCGGCGGCGGGTTGTTCGGGTTGGCATCAAGCGGGGTCTCGCCAGAATTGGCGTTGCGCGCCTGCTGCGCCGCGTCATCGTCCAAAGTGCTGGTGGTGACCGGCGATGCGCCTTCGAGACGGGCATCGCGCTGCATACGCGCGTCGCGTTCCTGATCAACCCGGTCGAATCCGACGCCAGCCCCGCTATCGGGGACCGACGTCGTGCACGCCACCAAACCGCTCAACGCGACACTTATCAGCAAAAAACGCATGGTTACGGCCTCATACCTGCTCGTTGGCGGTGCTTTACCACCATTTCGCGGGCTTGGAAACAAAACCCGCCGCCTGCTCAAGCGCATAAGCGCAATTCAGCAGGTCGCCTTCTTCCCAAGGCCGCCCGATCAGTTGCAGCCCCAAAGGCAGCCCCTGTTTGTCGATCCCCGCAGGCACCGAAATGCCCGGCAGACCGGCAAGGTTGACGGTGACGGTAAAGACATCGTTAAGGTACATCTGCACCGGATCGGCGTCTTTCATCTCGCCCAGACCAAAGGCCGCCGAGGGGGTGGCGGGCGTCAGGATCGCGTCGATCCCCTGCGCGAACGCATCCTCGAAGTCCTTCTTGATCAGCGTCCGCACCTTGCGCGCGCGGTTGTAATATGCATCGTAAAAGCCCGCCGACAGAACGTAAGTCCCGACCATAATGCGCCGCTGCACTTCGTGGCCAAAGCCCTCGGCGCGGGTCTTTTCGTACATCTCGGTGATGCCGTCGCCCTGCGCCAATTGCGCGCGGTGGCCATAGCGCACGCCGTCATAGCGTGCGAGGTTCGAAGACGCCTCGGCAGGCGCAATCACGTAATAGGTTGGCAGCGCGTATTTCGTGTGCGGCAGGCTGATATCAACGATCTCTGCCCCGGCATCCTGCAACATCTTGCGGCCCTCGGCCCAGAGCGCTTCGATCTCGTCGGGCATCCCGTCCATGTGGTATTCGCGCGGAATGCCGATCTTCTTGCCTTTGATATCGCCGGTCAGCATCGCCTCGAAATTCGGCACCGCCAGATCGGCCGAGGTGCTGTCCATCGGATCATGGCCACACATCGCCTCAAGCATAATTGCCGCGTCGCGCACATCTTTGGTCATCGGCCCGGCCTGGTCGAGGCTCGACGCAAACGCCACGATGCCCCAACGCGAACAGCGGCCATAGGTCGGCTTGATGCCGGTGATGCCGGTGAAGGCAGCAGGCTGTCGGATCGAGCCGCCGGTGTCGGTGCCAGTCGCGGCAAGGCAGAGGTCCGCCGCCACAGCCGAGGCCGACCCACCCGACGAGCCGCCCGGCGTCAGCTCAGCATCGTCATTGCCACGCCGCCAAGGGTTCACCGCGTTGCCATAGGTCGAGGTTTCGTTCGACGAGCCCATCGCGAATTCGTCCATGTTGAGCTTGCCCAACATGACCGCGCCGCTTTCAAACAACTGGCGCGTTACGGTGCTCTCATACTCGGGCTTGAACCCGTCAAGGATGTTCGAGGCCGCCTGCGAGGCGACACCCTTGGTGCAGAACAGATCCTTGATGCCAAGCGGGATACCGCACATGTCAGGCGCGTCGCCGGCCTTGATCCGCGCATCCGCCGCAGCGGCTTGGCCCAAGGCAATCTCGGGCGTCTTATGCACCACTGCATTCAGCGCCCCGGCACCTTCGATCGCCGACAGACAGGCCTCGGTCAGCTCAACACTCGTCACATCACCCTTGCGCAGCGCATCACGCGCCTCGGCGATCTTCATCCCATTCAGCTCAGCCATCACTCAACCACCTTCGGCACTGCAAAAAATCCTTCCCGCGCATCAGGAGCATTCTTGAGAACTTTTTCCTGCTGATTGCCGTCCGTCACCCCGTCCGTGCGCCGCTTCAAACGCATCGGCGTCACCGACACCATCGGCGCAACGCCCTCAACATCCACTTCATTCAGCTGTTCGATAAAGCCGAGGATGTTGTTGAATTCCTGCGCCAGCGCCGGCAGGTCGGCTTCTGCCACGCGGATGCGGGCCAGTTTCGCCACTTTGGCGGCGGTGCCTTGGTCAATCGACATCGGGGTACTCCCAAGCATTCAGGTCTGAGGAGCGCTTTACCGCTCTGCCCCGCCGCCCGCAACCATATGCCGGCGGGAAAGCGCGAACATAAGGCCGCAACACGCCCCCTTTGGGCAAATGCCGCCACACCTGTGCCCAACACCCCTTCTTCTTCTGTTTAAAAATACCTCGGAGAGCGCGAGAGGCTGGCCTCTCGCTCCCGCGCGCGCAGCCTAGACCAAACGCCTGATCCTGCTAGGCTCAGTCCAAATCAGAGATGGTGCAAATCAGAGATGCCCCAAATCACAAAGGAGACCCCAGATGCAGCTTATATGGCTCGGCCACGGCTCTTTCCGCCTCGACGCCGGTGAGGCAAAAATCCTGATCGACCCCTGGCTCACCGGCAACCCGATGCTTGACGAAAGCCAACATGACGCCGCCACCCAAGGCGCCACGCATATCCTGCTGACCCATTGCCATTTCGACCATGTGATCGACGTGCTGCAACTGGCGCGCAAGCTCGATATCCCGGTGGTCGGGCAATACGACGTGCTCAGCCATTGGGGCGAGCACGAAAGCATCGACGCGGTCGGCTTTAACAAAGGCGGCACCGTCGAGCTGGCCGGGGTCAAGGTCACGATGGTGCCCGCGTCACATTCCTCAAGTTTCGCCAGCGACACCGGGCCAAAGGCGGCGGGCAGCGAAGTGGGCTATATGATCGCGGCCGAGGGCCGGGTGATCTATCTGTCAGGCGACACCACGATCATGGCCGATATGGAGTGGATGGGCGACTACCACAAACCCGACATCGGCATCCTGTCGGCGGGCGGGCACTTCACCATGGACATGGCAGGCGCGGCTTATGCGGCCAAGCGGTACTTCAAATTCAAGACCGTGATCCCCTGCCACTACCGCACCTTCCCGATTCTTGAACAATCGGCAGAGGTGCTGCGCGACGGGCTGCCCGGTGTCGACGTCATCGACCCCGAGGTCATGCAGCCCATCGACCTTTAGCAGGTCCACGGTGGGCGTGGGGTGGGTGTGGCCCACCCCTGCCCGCTACAGAAATTCCGCCACCGCCTCTGTCGGCCCAGCCGCCAGCGCCAGCGCCTCACCCAGATCGACGCTTTTGTTAAACAGCGCCCGGCCCACCACGGCTCCGGCCACGTTGCGCACGTATTTCAGCCGCGCCAGATCATCGAGCGTGCGCACCAGCCCGCTGGCAATCACCGGATGGCGCGAGGCCCCGGCAAGCTCGGTCACCAGCGCAAGCGAGGCCTCAGCATCGCTGATGTCCGCGTCGATGTCGGTGATGATGATCGCCGCCAAAGGATCGTCGCGAAACTGCGCGAGGAAATCGCCCGGCTCAAAGGCCGAGGTTTCGCGCCAACCGTGGCTCATCACCCGCCCCTGATAGACATCAACGGCCAGCACGATCTGATCGGGGTGATATTTGGCGGCGGCTTTCACCAGCGCCGGATTGCTTAACGCGGCGGTGCCAATCACAACCCGACCGACGCCCATATCGATCAGATGTTCGATCCGCTCGCGCGACCGCACGCCGCCGCCAAACTGGATCGGCACCTCGGCGGCGCGAATCAGATCTTGCAGCAGATCGTCCTGCGGCGGCTGGCCCGCGACCGCATCAAAATCGGTGACGTGGATCCACTCTGCGCCCGCATGGGCAAAGCCCCGCGCGCAGTCCAGCGGATCACGATGCCAGATTTGCGGCTCGTCCAGACGCCCGCGATAAAGGCTCACCACGCGGCCAGCCTGAAGTTCGATAGTCGGATATAGTTGCATGCGACGCCTCCCTGTCTGCACCACTATAGCATTATTCAGGAGGCCTGAGTCGCGCCGCGCGAAACGCGGCGCTCTCAGATCATTTGGCGACCCGTCTTTAGCCTGCGCGGCGCAGCATCCCCTGCTCCACCGTCGCATCGGCCACCAGCGCCGGGCTGACATCCTTGCGCGCTGCCGCGTCGAGGATGCCTTGCATCGTCGCTTCAAGCTGGCGCAACCGCTCGGCCACAAAACCGGCGCGCGACTCGAGCTGCAAGATTTCGGTGGCGACGTTGATGATGCCCCCGCCATTGGCGACGTAATCCGGCAAATACAGGATGCCGCGCGCGTGCAATGCCTTGGCTGTCGCCTCGTCGGCCAATTGGTTGTTGGCCGCGCCACAGATCATCGCGGCGTCGATCTCGGGCAGAGTTTTCGCGTTCAGCACGCCGCCAATCGCACAAGGTGCAAAGACATCGGCAGGCACGGCATGGATGGCACCCGGCTCGGCCACCTCTGCGCCAAAGGTCGCCACAGCCTCGGCCACACGGCCTGCATCGGTGTCGGCCACGATGAGGTGCGCGCCTGCCGCGTTGAGAAATTCACACAGGCTCCAGCCGACATGGCCAAGCCCCTGAACCGCAACACGTTTCCCCGCGAGGTCCGGGCAGCCAAACTGCCGCGCCGCGCCGATCTTCATCGCGTTGAACACGCCTTTGGCGGTCACTGGCGAAGGATCGCCGCTGGCGAAAGGCCCGTCGGCCAAACCGGCAACGAAATCGGTCTCGCCCGCCAGCACCTGCATGTCCGCGGGCGACATGCCCATGTCTTCGGCGGTCCAATAGCGCCCGTTCAGTTCGGCCACAGCGCGGCCCATCGCCCGCAGGCGGGCTTCGGTCTTGTCTGTGCGCGGATCGCCGAGGATCACCGCCTTGCCGCCACCCAAAGGCAGACCGGCTGCAGCGTTCTTGTAGGTCATGCCACGCGAGAGGGCCAAAACATCGGCCAGAGCCGCGTCAAATCCATCATACACCCGCATCCGCAGGCCACCCGCCGCGGGGCCAGACTTGGTCGAATGGATGGCAATGACACCCTCCAGCCCGCTGTCACGATCGGTGACGCGGTAAACCTCTTCATGTGTGGTGCAGTCGATCCGTGTGAGCATGTCGTACTTCTCCCTTTTGCCCAAGCTTGCGGGGGAGTCTAAGACCGTGTTTGGAGGAAAACGCACCATTTACCGTTGCGTGCCTCTGGGATTTTGGAGAAAATCACCAAAACTGGCCGGGGATTTAGAGAATGGACGCTGTCGACAAAAAGATCGTGCAGGCCTTGCAGCGCGATGGCCGGCAAAAGCTGGCGGATCTGTCTGAAAAAGTTGGGCTGTCGGCCACGCCTTTGGCGCGCCGTATCGCGCGGCTGGAAGCGGATGGCGTGATCACCGGCTACGCCGCGCGGGTCAATCAAGAGAAGCTGGGGCTGCCGCTGAATGTGTTTATTTTCATTGAGCTCGAGCAGCAGAACCGGAATGCGCTCACCCAGTTTGAAACGGCGCTGCGGCGGCATGACGAGGTGATGGAATGCTATCTGATGACCGGCACCCGCGACGTGCTGGTGCGGGTGGTGGCGCGCGATCTGGCGGGGTTTGACCGGTTCCTTGAGGACGGTTTGATGCAGGTGCCGGGCATTCGCAACATGCGGTCAAGCTTTGCGCTGCGTACGATGATCCGGCGCGATGTCTTGCCGATTTAGCGGGGTGTGGCGCGGGGTTTGGTCGCTTTTTCGCCCCGCCTGCGCGGGTCGACAGGCTGGGGGGCCAGCCCCCCAGACCCCCCAGGATATTTGTAGAGCCAGAGAAGGGCGGACGCGCGCTCGGGCTTTGACGTGGGTTGCCCGGAGTGTGACGGGTGGTGCTTTAGCCTGTGATGTCGAAACCTGTGACCTCGGGCACTGGCGTCACCGTTTCGACCGAAACGTCGCGCACGGCGGCGGCGCCCGGGCCGGCCCACAGCCGGTCGAGCATCACATCGACTTGATCCGCCGGACCCACCACCAGCGCCGAAACCGACCCGTCGGGATTGTTGCGCACCCAGCCGCGCAGGTCCAACGACTGCGCCTGCCCCTGCGTCCAGGCGCGAAACGCCACGCCTTGCACCCGGCCCATCACCCGTGCCTGTCTTGCGATGTTCTGTGTCATTGGCGGCCCTCCTGCGGTTTGTCCGCAACTCTGCCACGAATTGCGCTGCGGCAAAACAGATTGCACCGCCTCTGACGCTTACAGCCAATTGACGGCACGCCGATTTCGCATCATATCCCGATCCATGACAGACCTCGCCCATATCCGCAATTTCTCGATCGTCGCGCATATTGACCACGGGAAATCCACCCTCGCCGACCGGCTTATTCAATCCACCAATACGGTGGCCGAACGGGATATGAAGGCCCAGCTGCTTGACAGCATGGACATCGAACGCGAACGCGGCATCACCATCAAGGCCCAGACCGTGCGCATCGATTATGTGGCCAACAACGGCGAAGCCTATGTGCTTAACCTGATTGACACCCCCGGCCACGTCGACTTTGCCTACGAAGTCTCGCGCTCGATGCGGGCAGTCGAAGGCTCGCTTCTGGTGGTCGATTCGACCCAAGGGGTCGAGGCGCAGACCCTCGCCAACGTCTATCACGCGATTGATGCCAACCACGAGATCGTGCCGGTCCTGAACAAGATCGACCTGCCCGCTGCCGACTGTGACCGCGTTGCGGAACAGATCGAAGATGTGATCGGCATTGACGCATCGGAAGCGGTTCGGGTCTCGGCCAAAACCGGCATCGGCATCGCGGAAACGCTTGAGGCCATTGTCCACCGTCTGCCCGCCCCCAAGGGCGACCGCGACGCGCCGCTTAAGGCGATGCTGGTGGACAGCTGGTACGATTCCTATCTTGGCGTTGTGGTTCTGGTGCGGATCATGGATGGCGTGCTTAAGAAGGGCGACAACATCAAGATGATGCAGACCGGCGCGAAGTATGGCGTTGACCGCATTGGTGTGTTCCGCCCCGCCATGACCGTGATTGACGAACTTGGCCCCGGCGAAATCGGCTTTATCACCGCCTCGATAAAGCAGGTCCGCGATACCAAGGTCGGCGATACCGTCACGCATGAGAAAAAGGGCGCCGACACGCCCCTGCCCGGCTTTGCGCCGTCACAGCCGGTGGTGTTCTGTGGCCTGTTCCCGGTGGACAGCGCCGAATTCGAAGACCTGCGCGATGCGATCGAGAAACTGGCGCTGAATGACGCCTCCTTCAGCTATGAAATGGAGACGTCTGCGGCGCTTGGCTTCGGCTTCCGCTGCGGCTTTCTCGGGCTGTTGCACCTCGAGGTGATCCGGGACCGGGTCGAACGCGAATATGACATTGAGCTGATCACCACGGCGCCCTCGGTGATCTATCATATCTATATGAAAGACGGCAGTTTTGTCGAGCTGCACAACCCCGCCGACATGCCCGATCCGTCGACCATCGACCACCTCAAGGAACCGCGGATCAAGGCCACGATCCTTGTGCCCGATGAATACCTTGGCGACGTTCTGAAGCTCTGCCAAGACCGCCGTGGTATGCAGCTTGACCTGACTTATGCGGGCACGCGGGCGATGGTGGTCTATGATCTGCCATTGAACGAAGTGGTGTTTGATTTCTACGACCGGCTGAAATCGGTGACCAAGGGCTATGCCTCGTTTGACTATCAGATGACCGAATACCGCGAGGACAACCTCGTGAAAATGCAGGTGCTGGTGAATGACGAGCCGGTGGATGCGCTGTCGATGATGGTGCACCGCGACCGGGCTGAAATGCGCGGGCGGGCGATGTGCGAAAAGCTCAAAGAACTGATCCCGCGCCACATGTTCAAGATCCCGATCCAGGCGGCCATTGGCGGCAAGGTCATCGCGCGCGAGACCCTGTCGGCGCTGCGCAAGGACGTGACCGCGAAATGCTATGGCGGCGATGCGACGCGCAAGAAGAAACTGCTCGAGAAGCAGAAGGCCGGCAAGAAGAAGATGCGCCAGTTCGGCAAGGTCGACATCCCGCAAGAGGCGTTTATTTCTGCTTTGAAGATGGACAGTTAACTGTCCGTCTTTCGCGCGGGCCGACGTGGGTGACGCAGTCAAACACGGGCCCACGCGGTGCGATTTTGCGCTGATGTTTACGGCGCGTGATGGCCAACTGACCAGTCGCGGCATCCGGCCCAATGGGGCCAAGCACGGGTCAGATCAACGGTAGGCTGGGTTTATCCCCCACCCTACCGCATTCTTGACGGCTCCGGGCCTTTGGCGGCGCTTACTGTACCGCACGCTCCACGACGCGGCCCGCCGATTGCATGTCGCGGCCTGCGCCCTTGACGGTTTCACAGCCAGCCAGCGCCAGCACCGCGAGCAGCAGCCCGGCAATTTTCATGTTCCGCATCTCATAGCTCTCCGATTTCACCGCGCCACAGATAGCGCGCGCATTGGCGATTGAAAAGCGCATGTGACCCGCCCCGGCGGAGAAACGCAGCCCCTTGCGCAGGGCCGCTTGGCCGGTGGAAACCGCGAAAAATCAACGCTGTGCGTTTGCCATACGCCCCCGGCCCGCTAGGTTGTCCTGCACAGAAGGAGGACCCCAGATGTCACATGTGTATCCCGTTACCGAAGTCTACGGCTCATCGACCGAGAGCATCGAAGACGCCATCCGCCAAGCCGTTTCATCCGCCAGCAAATCTGTGCGCAATATCGAATGGTTCGAAATGACCGAAGTGCGTGGCCATGTTGCCGACGGCAAAGTGGCGCATTTTCAGGTTGGGGTGAAGCTCGGCTTTCGGCTCGAGCAAGACTGAAGCACATCGCGAATTGGTTGGCACACGCGGACTTATACCAAAGGTCTCAATGCCTTATACGATGCTGGCAATGCCACGTTAATCCGCAAGTTCGGCCAAAAGGCCCTCGGCGCTGGCCTCGATCAGATCGAGCGTACCGTCGAAATCGCGGGTGTAATAGGGGTCCGGGACATCGCGTTCCGGGCCGTCTGCATAGGGTGCAAACAGCCGCACTGGCGTCGTGCTCGCCCCGCGCTGCGCCTCGATATCGACAAGGTTGCTGCGGTCCATCGCGAGGATCAGATCGAAGCGGTCGAAATCATCGGGCACAAAGACCCGGGCCTGTTGCGCGCTGAGGTCATAGCCGCGCCGCAGCGCCGCCTTCTGCATCGCACCGTAAGGCCGATCTCCCACATGCCAACCGCCGGTGCCTGCACTGTCAACCGTCAGGTTTTGCCCCTTGGCTTTGGCACGCAGCACACCCTCACCGGCAGGCGAGCGGCAGATATTTCCCAAGCAGACAAACAGGATACGGGTGGTCATGACAGATGGCCTTTGGCAAGATGCCTTAGGTGTAGCGCGGGATTTCGCCGGGTGCAAACACGGGCATGGACCAAAGGACAGCATGGACAAGATCGTTATTCTCACCGGTGCGGGCATTTCTGCGGAAAGCGGCCTTGGCACCTTTCGCGACGCTGGCGGCCTTTGGGCGCAGCACCGGATCGAGGATGTGGCCACGCCCGAAGGCTTTGCCCGCGACCCCGACCTCGTGCACCGGTTCTACAATGCCCGGCGGGTGCAGGCGGCGGCGGCAGCGCCCAACGCGGCGCATCGCGCGCTGGCGCGGCTTGAGGCGGAATTGGCGGGCGAGGTGGTGCTGATCACCCAGAACGTCGATGACCTGCATCACCGGGCTGGATCACGTAACGTTATGCAAATGCACGGAAAACTGGCGGGGGCGCTGTGCCATGCCTGCGGTCACCGCTGGCGTGCCCCGACCGAGATGACACCCGCCACCCCCTGCCCGGCCTGCGCCGGGTTGGCGGCGCGGCCGGATGTGGTGTGGTTTGGCGAGTATCCGCATCACCTCGACGCCATCGCGCGGCATCTGTCCGAGGCCACGTTGTTCGCCGCGATCGGCACCTCGGGGCAGGTTTATCCGGCGGCGGCCTTTGTCGAAGACGCCCGCGCCGCCGGGGCCGAAACGGTGGAGATGAGCCTTGAGCCGACCTCGGTCAGCCACCTGTTTGACCACAGTCTGCCCGGCCCCGCGACCGAGACCGTGCCGCGCTGGGTGGCCTCGGTGCTGGGATAGGTGCGGCGCTGCGCCGTCTGTAAAACGTTTTATACCAACGCCTTATGGCTTGATCTGACTGGGAGCCTCTCGCTTCAGTGACCCTGCGCCATTGGCATCCGGTCCTGATCAACGGGGATCTCCACCGCGATCTCGCCAGCCGTTTCGAAGGTCAGCACCACAGGCACCACACCGCCCGGTTCGAAGGGGGCGGTGAGCCCCATGAACATGACGTGGTCGCCGCCCCGCGCGAGCGCGTGGGAGGTGCCTGCGGGGATGGGAATGCCGTCTTCGAGCTGCATCATCTGCATGACTCCGTCGGCGATTTCCTTGTGGGTGTGGATTTCGACCCGTTTGGCGGCGTCGGAGGTGACGGCGATCAGGCGGTCAGACTCGGGGCCGGAATTGTGGATCACGAGGAAGGCGGCGCCGGCCTGAGGATTGGACGCGCGGGCATAGGCATCTTGGATGGAGATGTCAGCGGCGAGCGTTTGCGAGGTGAGTATGAGCGCCATGAGCGCGGCGGAAAGCTGGGTCAGGGTCATCGGGGACTCCATGCGAGGTGTGACTGTAAGGTATTGAATTTACGTCACGAATGGAGGCGCTCGGGCGGAGGGGAGATGGGCCACGGGCGGTCTGGCGCGGGGCTTTTTGGTGGTGGCTTGGCCAATCCGGATCCAAACGCGGAGGCGCGGTTGGAGAGGGGTGGTGGGAGCGGTGAGGGTTAGCGCGAGTGCGAACTCGGGGCAGATGTAAGGGGGGCCGGTGGGGGTGCCGGTGGAGTCGGCGGGCACCATTAGAGGACCGGCGTAAGTGCATAGGATTGTTTCAGAAATTGCGTGGGGCATGGCGCGGGCTTTGGCCATGGGATGGGCCGTCGCGGTTAGGAGAACGGCGAGCAGGAGCGCTTGGAGGGGGCGGAAAAATCGTGCCATGCTGGGGGTTTAGGGTATTTCGCGGCGGTGGCCAAGGGGGTGTGACGGCCGATCACGGGGGGATCACGCTATGGCGAGCGGGGTATTATCGACTCGGTTTGGGCGTCATTGTGACTGTGGTCCCCTTGGGAGAATTTGGGTATGATACTGAAAAGACGAAGCTTTTTGGGCGCGCTGGCGGCTGTGCCGGTGCTGCCATCGGTGGCATTTGCGCGCGAGCCGGAGGTGTTTCAAACCGGCGGAGTGGCAATCAACGGCGCGGATGCGGTGGGCTATTTCCGCGACGCAGCACCCGACACGATGAGCAATGCGCACCGGCTGATGTGGCGCGGGGCGGAGTGGCAGTTTGACAGCCAAGAGCGCATGACTGCCTTCGAGAGCGACCCCGAGAAATTTGCGCCAAGGTACGGAGGTTATTGCGCTTTTGCCGCCTCGCGGGGGTATCTCGCGCCGACGGTGCCAGAGGCGTGGACGGTGTATGAGGGGCGGCTTTACCTCAACGCAAACCTGCGGGCGCGGGAACTTTGGCTGCAAGATATTCCGGGGAATATCGCCAAAGGAAACGCGAATTGGCCGGGGATTTTGGGCTAGGCGCGGGAGCGCCGGGCTGGACGGGCTGGTCGGGGCCGCGTTTGGGGGCTTTGGGGCGATTTGTACGTTGTATCTGTACAGATGCCCTGCGCCGGGCCGGAGGTCGGGGTTTTTGGGCTGAAATGGGGCGATGCGGCGGGTCTGGCGGGACGTTGGCGCGACAGGATGGGCCACGGATTTTTGATCGTTTGCGGCTGCGATTTTGCGGCGACGCGGATGGCTGCCGGTGGAGCGATGCCGCTGCGCGTGGGGCCGCGCCACGGTGCCGCGATGCGCGGCTTGGGGTTGGCCGGTTGGCGGCAGCGGGGGGCGCGCGCGGAGACAAGGTGAAGCCGTCGCGCATCCGTTGCCCGGCAGGAGATTTGACAGGGTCAAATCTGCCGAGAGGGGCTGGGCCGCCCCTCGGCACGGCGATTTGGCTTCGGTAGGCGGTATACTTTGAGGTTACGCGGGCTTGGCTGGGATAAAGCGTTGGGGCTGGCGTAGGAGCGCTGTGCGACGGCCCGGCGGTGGGTGGCATGGGGGCGTTGTGGGGGCTGCTCTGCGGTTTGGGCTTGGACGGGGGTTTGGGTGGTGACGGGGGTGTGGGGGACTGGCGCGGAATCAAGGCGAAGCCGCCGCGCATCCATTGCCCGGCAGGAGATTTGACAGGGTCAAATCTGCCGAGAGGGGCCGGGCCGTCCCCTGGCACGGCGATTTGGCTTCGGTAGGCGGTATACTTTGAGGTTGCGCGGGCTTGGCTGGGATAAAGCGTGGGTGACCGGCGTTAGATCGCCGTGCCACGGCCCAGCGATGCGCGGCTTGGGGGCGTTGTGGGGTGTGCTCTGCGGTTTGGGCTTGGACGGTGGTTCGGGTGGTGACGGGGGTGTGGGGGAGTGGCGCGGAATCAAGGCCGTAGGCCGCCGCGCATCGCCGGGCCGCCCCTCGGCACGGCGATTTGGCTTCGGTAGGTGGGATACTTTGAGGTTACGCGGGCTTGGCTGGGATAAAGCGTGGGTGACCGGCGTTGGAGCGCCGTACCACGGCCCAGCGATGCGCGGCTTGGGGGCGTTGTGGGGTATGCTCTGCGGCATAGGTCGAGACAATTTAAACGGGTGGAAAAACCATACAATAGGTAGTATAGTGCTTTAGCTTAAACAACCTTGATAGTATTTGAGATATGCGCAAATTACAATCAACGCTAAAATTAGCAGTCACCAGTGTTTTTGCTCTGTATCTCTACGGCGGGATGACGAAGGTTAGCGCCGCCGATTTTTTAGGTACACTCGAATCCGTCTTAAATGCCGAACCCTGTGCGCTTCTAAAATCCACGTACAATGACACTAAGACTGAAAAAGATTACGAAGCCTTTATTGAGTGCATCGAACAGAATCACGAAAATCCTGAACCATTTCTGACCGAAACTAGCAAATTCCCTCCAAGAAATCCCTTCGAAGAATTCTTTTCCTCCCCCTCCTTAGAGATAGAAAAAAGGTAGATTCAAAACCTCCTCAATCAATTAAATGAAGGAATTATTTTGTTCATAGAATTCGGAATAAGCCCACTTAATATCCTTATAACGACAGGGATATTTTCGGCTGCTGCCGCGATAATAGCAGCACTTATTCTGTCTATTCTTGATAAATCGATCTCACATTTTGTCTATTTCCTATTTTCAGCGCTCGCCTTGGCCACAGTCGGCAGTTACGTGGGAACGATCGCAGGCCTCAGCCGTGACAGCGTTGCCGGCGATGTCCTGCCGGCAATTCTAATTTTCGTTGCCGGCGGAACCGGTTATATTTTTATGCAAGATGTGAGGAGAGGCGTGATAGCTTCGGTGCTTGTTGTGGCGTTTAGTGCCACAACAAGCACTTTCTACCTAGAAGCGGCCCACGCAAGGACGACAGCAAATCGGGCGCTTGAGGAAATGAGGGTTCATCGCGAGAAATGTTTGAATTTCCGATTGAGCGAACATTTCTACTCCCTCGAAATCGATCAAATGCGACAACTCACCATTCAGTGTAGCAAGTACATTAGAATTACTCGCTTCTAGAAATCACCCCCTGAAACTCCCGCCATTCGCCCTTGGACATGCCTGAGGTTTCCTGCGTGACGTCTTCACCTTTCAACATTCGGCGGACACACTCAAGGGCCGTGGCGGACAAAGTGGCACCGCCCATGCGGTAATCCTCGAAGGCTTTGTAGGCGAATGGGACCCAGTCGGCGACGACTTTGCAGATTTCATCGGCATAGACCCGGATTTCGTATTGGGCATGGGCGTCGGCGCGCAAACGGAGGAAATGCAGGAGGTTGTGGAGATCCACCTTCCAATACCATTGCGTATAGATATTGGCGGGGAGGTTCATTCGGGCCAGCTCGCGGGCGAGACCCTGTTGGCCCTCGGAGGAAATCATCTCTTCGTAGTGGTCATAGGCGCGCATGGCGTCGTCGCGCAGATAGCGCAGGACGCGGTCGGCCTCTTCGCCGGTGAGGGCTTCGCCGCGGCCCTGGTTGTTGACGACGGACTGGGCGTTGAGGGCATCGCGCTCGGGGATGTAGAACTCGCGGTCGAGGATGGAATAGCGCGCGGAGTATTCGTTGACGTTGGCGGTGCGGTGGCGAATCCACTGGCGGGCGACGAAGACGGGCAGTTTGACGTGGAGCTTGAGTTCGCACATCTCGAACGGGGTCGAGTGCCAGTGGCGCATCAGGTAGCGGATCAGGCCTTCGTCGTTTTGGACTGACTTGGTGCCTTTGCCATAAGAGACGCGGGCGGCCTGGCAGATGGCGGAATCGTCGCCCATGTAATCGACGACGCGGATGAAGCCGTGGTCGAGCACGGGGTAGGCTTTGTAGAGGTGGGCCTCCATGCCGGGCGCGGTGGCGCGCAGGGTCGGTGTCGTCTGGGCCCGGAGGTCTTCGATTTCGGCGGCCTGTTCGGGCGTGACGGACATGGGGCGAATCCTTTCTACAAGATGAATCAGAGGGCCACTATATCTGGTGTGGGAGGCAATTTGGAAGCGTAGATGCGGTATGCTGTTTTCGCCGCACATGGATGAGCTTTGGCGTGCATCCGGTTTTTAACATTGACTTTTCGGGCTCTGAAAACCAGCGTAGGGACAAAATAAACGGCAATGACCGGGGCAGTTTCATGAAACGTATTATCGCGTCGCTGATGGTAGCGGCAACTCTTGGTGCTTGCGTGGGCAGCACAGGCAAGGACAATCCTTTCCAGGAAGATCCCGAAGACAGCACGGGCACTGGTGACGGCAGCACAGATGGCACCGGCGGCACCGGAGGCGGGTCTGTTGGCGATGGGGTTGCCGATCCGGCGGGCACCGTG
Organism: Marinovum sedimenti; assembly: GCF_054052205.1. Classification (NCBI taxonomy): domain Bacteria; kingdom Pseudomonadati; phylum Pseudomonadota; class Alphaproteobacteria; order Rhodobacterales; family Roseobacteraceae; genus Marinovum; species Marinovum sedimenti. The sequence continues at coordinate 3,183,255 of NZ_CM133223.1, read as the reverse complement.
CCTGACGAGCTTTCGGTGAATCTCGCGGATGTCTCGACACCCGGCGGGAACACGATTACCGTGGCGATCCAATCGCTTGACGGCACACCGCTTCAGAACACCTTTACCCGCAATGCCGCGCTCGATACCGGCGGATACCTGGCCTATTCGGCGCAGGAAGATGCGCTTGACCGGATGTTTGTGGCTTTGGCCGCGACCAGTTTTGACAACAGCGTGATGGCTGGGGTGGCGTCGGATGGCGGGCAGTTCAACCGGTATTTCGGCGGCGGCTTTTACGAGCGTAATGGCAATTTCACCCCGCCCGAGATTGGCAATGGTCCGGGCGAGGGTCAGGTTTCTTATGCCGGGCGCTACGCCGCTGTGACCAATATCGGAACTGTGAATGGCGACGGGTTGATTGATGTTCCGCCAAACCCGGACCCGAATGTCTCGCTTCCGGATCTGCCGCGTGAACCCTATCGGGTGGAAGGCACGATCTTTTTGAACGCCAACTTTGTCGACAACGCGGTCAATGGTGAAATCAGCGACCGGCTGTTGATCAATGCCGATGGTGGCGGCACCACGGCGCTGGAAGATGTCACGCTGATCGTGGCCCCCATCGACGCCAACGGCGAGTTTTACGGCGATGCCGAAATCGCAGACGATGCGCCAAACAACCCCGGTGCGACTGTGGGCAACTACGGCGGCATCTTTGGCGGCGACGGCGCGTCAAGCGTAGCCGGGCTTGTGCGGCTTGCAGGGCATATTGATTCGGTCGACAATGAGATCGAACATGGCGTCTTTGTCTTGACGCAGTGCAGCCAGCCCGGTGACAGCCCGATCTGTGATATCGTGGCCCCAAGTCCTTAACGATGCGGTCCGTAACGATGCGGGGCCGGTTCGTCGCGCTGGGTGTGAGCCTGGGCCTGATGGCCCCGGCCTGGTCAGAGACAACAGCGCCTGCGGTGGCCACGACGGCCAATGCCGCAGGCGGCTCTGCAACGGTGCCCGCAGGCGGCTTTGCCTCGGTGCCGACCGCTGAAGAGACCCGCGCGCTTATGCTGCGCGCGCTTGAGGCCGGGCGGCTGGACCTTGCCGGTGCGCTGGCGTTGGATCTGTTGAGCCAAGACCCTGAAGACCCCTTTGGGCATATGGTGATGTCGACCGTTCTGATGCGGTCGGGCAATACCGGCGAGGCGCGCAGTGCCGCCAAGCTGGCCTATCGCCATGCACAAAGCCCAAGGCAACGGCACGAGGCTGCCCGCGTGGTGGCGGCGACACAGGCGCGCGACAAGCGGTTTGTGATGGGCCAACTCTGGATGCGCCGTGCCTTGGAGGCCGCGCCGAGTGAGCCGACCCGCAACCGCACGGTCAATGAATACCGCTCGCTGCGCAGTGCCGCGCGGCTGCGGTTTCAGATTTCGGGGCAGATTGTGCCCTCTTCAAACGTCAACAATGGCTCGGCGGACCGGATCAATGTGGTCGATGGCATCCCGGTGGTGGGTATTTTGCCTGCGGCGACTCAGGCGCTTTCGGGCACCATTGCCGAGGTTGGTGGTAATTTCAGCTATCGGCTGCACCGGGGCGAAACCTCGGAAACCCGGTTGACCGGGGGTGGTCAGGTGCGCCGGGTGGCGCTGAGTGACGAGGCGCGCGACAAGGCCCCAAACGCCAAGGACAGCGACTATGGATCAACTTACGCGGCGATTGGCCTGTCGCATCTGCGCACGCTTGGTCCGGCGGGGGGCGGGATCAGTGCGACGCTGAGTTTCGGGCAGGTCTGGAACGGCGGCGAACGGTCGTATGACGTGACAAGCGCCGGGCTGTCGTATGGTTTTGATGTGCCGTCTGCGCTGTTGCCTGCGGTCCGGCTGACCCTAAGCGGCAATGCGCAGCTTCGCCACAATGACGCCAACGGGGTGCCGGATGTTGAGACCACCGGCATCCGCCTTGGCGCGGTGCACACGCTGGGCAACCAAGACAGGCTGGCGCTGAGCTTTGGCACCACATGGGCGACGTCCGACAACACCCAAGCCAACTCGACCGCGCATTCCGCGCGGCTGTCGTATCATAAGGCAGAGCCGATTGGTCCGGTGTCGCTTTCAGCCTCGCTGGGGGTGTCGCAAACGGTTTACCCCGACTACAGCATCCTGTTCTGGCGCGTTCCGGGCGGGCGTGAGGACAGCCGGCGCACTGCCGAGGTCACGTTCGGGTTTGACACAATGGATTACATGGGCTTTGCGCCGACGCTGACCGTCACTTCAGAGCGCACGCTGTCGAATGTCAGCCGGTTTGAAACCGAAGAGCTTTCGGTCTCGCTTGGTTTGCGGTCGGCTTTCTGAGGCTGCAAGCACTGGACATCGCTGGCGTCACGCCTAGGGTCCGGGACAGCAAGAAAGGAGCTACCTATGGCATTACGCTATTTGCACACAATGGTCCGGGTGAAGAACCTGGAAGAGTCGATTGCCTTTTATGAACTGCTCGGATTGCAGGAAATCCGCCGGATGGAGAGTGAAAAGGGCCGGTTTACGCTGTTGTACCTCGCGCCTCCGGGACAGGAAGAGTGTTCGGTTGAGCTTACGTACAACTGGGATGGCGATGACGGGTTGCCGAGCGACAGCCGGCATTTCGGGCATCTCGCGTATAGCACCGAGGATATTTATGGGCTGTGTCAAAAGCTTATGGACAACGGGGTGGTGATCAATCGTCCGCCGCGTGATGGCCATATGGCGTTTGTGCGCTCGCCCGACAATATCTCGATTGAGTTGCTGCAAGAGGGTGATCGGCTGGCACCGCAAGAGCCGTGGGCGAGTATGGAAAACACTGGCCACTGGTGATGCGTTGGCTGGCGGCTTTGCTTTTGGCGCTCTGGGCGGGCGGTGCTGCGGCGCAGTGCCGGTTGGCCTTGGTGCTGGCGGTGGATGTGTCGGCCTCGGTTGATGCCGAGGAACATGCGTTGCAACGCCAAGGGCTGGCCGCTGCCTTGACAGATGACGGGGTCGCCGGGGCCATCCTTGGCGGCTCCGGTCCGGTGGCTTTGGCGATCTTTGAGTGGAGCGGGCGCAGTCAGCAGGCGTTGTTGCAGGACTGGGTGTTGCTTGAGAGCCGGGGAGATCTGGCGGCGGTGGCCGAGCGTATCCTCGCCCTGCCCCGCTCGTACAGTGAGTTTCCGACGGCGATGGGCTATGCTTTGGGCTACGCCGCCGGGGTGCTGGCGCGTGCGCCTGCCTGTGATCGAAAGGTGGTGGATGTGTCGGGCGATGGCATCACCAACGAGGGGTTTCGCCCGCAGCTGGCCTATCGGCATTTCCCCTTTGGCGGGGTGACGGTGAATGGTTTGGTGGTGACGGGCGATGATGACCGGGTGGTGCCTTACTACCGACAAGAGGTGCTGCGCGGGCGGTTGGCCTTTCTCGAAGAGGCGCGCGGCTATGCCGGGTTTCAGGCGGCGATGACCCGCAAGCTGTACCGCGAGACCGAGGAACTGGCGCTGGGGGCTGTCTGGCCGTGAGCGGTTTTGAAGGCGCTTGCCGGGGCGGACAGACATGATAGAGCAAGCCGCATGCAACCCACGATGACATACCCCCAACACATGCAGGCGCTGGCCCGCATTGGCCTGCCGTTGATCGGCGGGCATCTGGCGCAATTCCTGATCGGGTTGACCGATACGGTGATGATGGGCTGGTACGGAGTTGGGCCGCTGGCGGCGCTGGTGCTGGGGACAACGGTGTTTTTCGTGGTGTTCCTGATGGGGTCGGGATTTGCCTGGGCGGTGATGCCTTTGGTGGCCTCGGCGGCGGCAAAGGGCGATGAGATCGGATTGCGCCGGATCACTCGGATGGGGCTGTGGCTGTCGGTGATTTATGGCGTGCTGTTCCTGCCGCTGTTCTGGTTTTCGGCACCGGTGCTAAGGGCGCTGGGGCAAGACCCTGACCTTGCGGCGCTGGCGCAGACCTATCTGCGCATCACCGGGGTGGCGCTGTTGCCGGCGCTGCTGGTGATGGTGATCAAGAGCTATCTCGCGGCGCTCGAGCGCACGGCGGTGGTGTTCTGGATCACGCTGCTGGCGACGCTGGCCAATGTGCTGGCCAACTATATGCTGATCTTCGGCAACTGGGGCGCGCCCGAGATGGGCGTTGCCGGGGCGGCGATTGCCTCGCTGATCGTGCAGGTGATCTCGCTGATCGGTGTGGTGATCTATGCCCGCATCGCCCTGCCCGAACACGCGCTGTTTGGCCGGCTGTGGCGGCCCGATTTCGAAGTGATGGCGCAGGTTTTGCGCATGGGTGTGCCAATCGGGCTGACCAATCTGGCCGAGGTCGGGCTGTTCGCCGCCTCCTCGATCATGATGGGTTGGCTTGGCACGATCCAGCTGGCGGCGCATGGCATCGTGCTGCAACTGGCAACGGCGGCTTTCATGATCCACCTCGGGCTGTCCAACGCCGCCACGGTGCGCGCGGGCAATGCCTTTGGCCGCAAAGACGGCGAACACCTGCGGCGCGGCGCCTTCAGCGTGATTGCGCTCTCGGCGGCCACCGCCGCGGTGTCTATCGCGATCTTCCTGCTCTGGCCCGAACCGCTGATCTCGGTCTTTCTCTCAAAGACAGACCCAGACCGCGCCGCAATCGTGCAAATCGGCACCGGCCTGTTGATCATGGCGGCGCTGTTCCAACTGGCCGACGGGGTGCAAGTGCTGGCGCTTGGCCTGCTGCGCGGCATCCAAGACACCACAGTGCCAATGATCATGGCCGCGATAAGCTATTGGGGCCTCGGCCTGACCTCTGCCTACCTGCTCGGCTTCACCTGGGGTTATGGCGGCGTCGGGGTCTGGGCTGGCTTGGTCGTCGGCCTCGCCGCCGCCGCGATCATGATGATGACCCGTTTCTGGCACCGCGCCGCCCTCCTCGACCATAACGCACCCCATTAACTTCTTCTGTTTTTAAATACCTCGGGGGGTTTGGGGGGCTGGCCCCCCGGATTACTGGGGGTTTGGGGGGCTGGCCCCCCAGATTACAGGGGTTTGGGGGGCTGGCCCCCCAGATTACGGGGGTTTGGGAGGCTGGCCCCCCGGATCACTGGGGGTTTGGGGGCAGCGCCCCCAACGCCTGCGTGGCGTGAACGCAAACCAACCTGCGCGCCAAAGCGCTCCGTTTGAAAACGCCTTACTCCCGCAGCAACCGATCCGCTTTTTTGCGCACCAAAACCGTGCGCAGATCATGCATCGCCAGCAACAGCGCGTCGGTCACTTGGTCGAGTTGATCCGCGCTCGCCTTGGACTGCGCCCATTGCGTGGTCAGGTTCATGTGGTCGACCGTGCGCAGGATGTCGTCGATGTCGCGTGCCGCCAAAAGCCGCTGGCGCTCGGCGATCCAGCGATTGATCTCGGCTGTGTCCTCCGCCGAAAGCTCGCGCCCGCCGTGCGGTTTGACCTCGCCGTTGCGGATGTTGATCACTGCGATCTGGTCCATCTCGATCCGGCGCTGCCGGTTGCCGGTGTCGATCCGAAACGCAATCGCGCCGTTGTCGCGGACGCGGAAATAATACTCGGGCAGGCCTTCGCTCATGCCCCCGGCCTCAACCCGGCACAGAAGGTCTGGATCCGGCGGCAAGCCTCTTCGAGTTGGGCGTCGGAGGTGGCGTAGCTCACCCGGAAGTTTGGCGACAGGCCGAAGGCCGCGCCAAACACCACCGCGACGCCGGTCTCTTCCAGCAGCGCCTTGGCAAAGGCTTCGTCGTCCACAATATCGACGCCGCCGGCGCTGGTCTTGCCGATCAGACCGGCGATCGAGGGATAGACGTAGAACGCCCCCTCCGGCACCGGGCAGGTCATTCCGTCGATGGCGTTTAACATGCCCACCACCAAATCGCGGCGGCGGGTGAAGGTGACGATATTGTCGGCAAGGAAATCCTGCGGGCCGTTCAAGGCCTCGACCGCCGCCCATTGCGACACCGAACAGGGGTTCGAGGTGCTTTGCGACTGGATCTTGCGCATGGCACCAATCAGCGCCTTGGGCCCCGCCGCATAGCCGATCCGCCAGCCCGTCATCGCATAGGCTTTGGAGACGCCATTGCAGGTCAGCGTGCGGTCATACAGCCCCGGCTCGACCTGCGCCGGGGTGCAGAATTCGAAGTCGTCAAACACCAGATGTTCGTACATGTCGTCGGTCATCACATAGACATGCGGATGGCGCATCAGCACATCGGTGAGCGCCTTCAGCTCGTCGCGGGAATAGCCCGCGCCGGTGGGGTTGGACGGCGAATTGAAGATAAGCCACTTGGTTTTCGGGGTGATCGCCGCCTCAAGCTGTTCGGGGCTGAGCTTGAAGCTGGCCTCAAGCGTGGTTTCGGCAATGACCGGTGTGCCGCCCGCGAGCAGCACCATGTCAGGGTAGCTGACCCAATAGGGCGCGGGAATCACCACCTCGTCACCGGGGTTCAGCGTCGCCATCAGCGCATTATACAGGATTTGCTTGCCGCCCGAGGCAACGCTGACCTGATCGGGGGCATAGGTCAGACCGTTTTCCCGCTCAAATTTAGCACAAATTGCTGCTTTTAATTCGGGGATGCCGTCGGGCGCGGTGTAGCGGGTTTTGCCCTCGTTGATCGCGTCGATCCCGGCCTGGCGGATGTTGACGGGGGTGTCAAAATCGGGTTCACCCGCGCCAAGGCCAATGATATCGCGGCCCGCGGCCCGCAATTCCTGGGCCATGGTGGTGACGGCGATTGTGGGCGACGGTTTGACACGGGACAGCGTGTCGGAAAGCAGGGACATCGGGTCGGGCCTGTGGTTTATTGCGCACTGCTTTTCGTCATAGATTGCGCGGGTACGCCGATCAAGCGCGATCGGAACAAAGGAGCGAAGCATGCAGGACACTGCCACGGACTGGTACGGCCCCGAGGCCGCAACTTTTGGCGACAGACTGGCCGCCGCCCGCGAACAGGCCGGGATGAGCCAGGCCGACCTCGCCAAGCGGCTTGGCGTCAAGCTGAGCACGCTAAAGAAGTGGGAAGATGACCTTTTAGAGCCACGCGCGAACCGGCTTTCGATGATGGCGGGCTTGCTGAATGTCACCTTTATGTGGCTGTTGAACGGCGAAGGCACCGGGGTGTCGGAGCCCGATGAAGCCGATTTGATGACCCCCGACATCAACGAAATCTTGATAGAATTGCGCGAGATGAAAGCGACAATGTTGACCAATGCAGAGAAGCTGGGGCGGCTGGAAAAGAAGCTGCGTCAGAAGTTGACGGAGGGCGGCACATGAGCATTGAGCCCCGCGAGGCCCGGTTGAAACGGATGCGCATGCGGTCGATGCGGCGCGGGATCAAGGAGATGGATCTGATCCTCGTGGCCTATGTTGATGCGCGGCTTGCAGCGATGGATGGCGCGACGTTGGACCGCTATGACGCGCTTTTGGAGGAGAATGATCAGGATCTTTATCAATGGGTTTCTGGTCAAGCCGCGGCCCCTGCGGATTTGGCAGAGATGATTGCGGATATCCGGTCTGTGGCCTTGGATGCGCGTCAGGGTGTCGGCCAAACCGGCTGACATTCGAAATTATTTCCGTAACTTAACTCTTTTTTCGGTTTTGTCGCTCAGGTTGCCTGTTATGGAAACACGGCGGAGAACAAAATGAGTTTGCATACCTCCCTACCCGCCTCTGGCAATGCGGGTTTCATGGCCAATTACCTTGACGCTTTGGCCTTGGTCGAACGTCTGCATCGACTTTTGCTTGACGTGATCAAGGATGAGTTCGAGCGGGTTGGCGTCCTTGAAATCAATGCGGTCCAGGCGCTCTTGCTTTTCAACATCGGCGACAATGAAGTGACCGCCGGAGAACTGAAAAGTCGCGGATATTATCAAGGGTCCAACGTCAGTTACAATCTGAAGAAGTTGGTTGAAACTGGGTACATGCACCACCAGCGATGCGAGATTGATCGAAGGTCGGTGCGGGTCAAATTGACGCCCAAGGGGCGGGACATTCGCGATGTGGTGTCGCAATTGTTTGCCCGCCATGCCGAAGGGCTCCAAGGGCGCGATGTGATCGGACCCGAGGGCATCGACGCGATCACCACGTCGCTGCGCCGGGTCGAACGGTATTGGACGGACCAGATCCGTTATATCTATTGATCTGTGGGACTTAGCCGACTGTTTGGGGGGGCAGCTCTGGTAGAGCAGACCCCGCGTCAGTCCTGGATGCTTTCAAGGTATTCAAGCAGCGCAGCCAGTTTGCGCGGCGTTGGTGTAGGCTTGCCATCGCCGGTGTCGATTGGCACAAGATCGCCCCGCAACAAGGTGCCGAACTCGGGCATCCCGCTGCCGGGAAGTTCCACACGGGTGTAGCCGTCGAGAAGCGAGAGCACCTTGGCGCGCGGAAATTGGCCATCGTGGGTTGCTGTGATCTGCGTGAGATCCTTGGGGGCCGGTTTGAGCCCGCGCCCGGCGGGGCCGTCGCCCTTGCCACTTGGCCCGTGGCACACGGCGCAATTTTCGACATATAGCCTGCGACCGTCGTTTGCATCGGGCATCTCATTGGGTTTGCAGGCCGCAAGCGCGGCGAGACTGGCAAATCCAAAGGCGAAACGGCGGAAGGGTGTCATCTGATTGGTTCCTGTATTTTTCGCGGTGAATTGCAAAAGATGGCGCCGGTCGCAACTGCAAATAGACTGGCGCACAGCTAAATCCACGTCATAGTGGCGCGCAATGCAACGCTGAGGTGCCTATGCCAATTTATGCCCTGACCATGCTGGTTGCCGGTATCGGGATCCCCGTGCTGGCGGCACTGAATGCCGCCCTTGGGGTGCGTATGGGATCGCCTGCCGGTGCGGCGGCGATTCTGTTTTGTGTCGCCTTGTCGGCCACCATCGCGGTATTGCTGATCACCGGCCCGAGTGCCCTTGCCCGTGCTGCCGGTGCCCCGAAACACCTGTTTCTTGGCGGCTTCATGGTGGCGTTTTACGTGCTGACGATCACCTATATTGCGCCGAAATTCGGGGTCGGCAATGCGGTGTTCTTTGTGCTTTTGGGCCAATTGATCAGCGCTGCGGCCATCGATCACTACGGGTTGTTCACGGCGCAAATCTCGCCACTCACCCTGACCCGCGCGCTTGGGATCGGGGTGATGGCTTTTGGCGTCTGGATCACGCAGCAGGCCTGACCGGCGAACCGGTTTCAATGGGCCATAAAGATGGGCAGATGGGCCTGTTCGAGCATGTCGCGGGTGGCGCCGCCAAGGATCGCTTCGCGAAAGCGCGAGTGGCCGTAGGCCCCCATCACCAGTAAATCCGCAGAGGAATCAGTGGCATAGCGCAAAAGCACGTCCGAGACGCGGGGCAGTGAGCGCGCCAGCACGTCAATCTCGACCTTGACGCCGTGCCGCGCGAGATATTGCGACAACAGCCCGCCGGGATCAGAGCGGCCCGGCCCGTGGACCGGCGGATCGATCACCACCACCGACACCCGCTTGGCGGTTTTCAGCAGCGGAAGCGCGGCGCGCACCGTGCGCAGCGCCTCGTTGCTTTCGTTCCAGGCAATCGCCACATGTTGCGGCGCGCCTTGCGGCATTGTGCCATCCGGCACGACCAAAACCGGCACTTGCCCCTCGTAGAGCGCGCCTTCGAGCACGGCTTCGAGTTCGGCACCGCGGTTTTCGCCATAGGGGCGCGGCAGGATCACCAGATCGGAGAACCGCGCATGGGCCGCGACATGGCGGCCAAGATCACCGAATTGCGCAATCGCCGCCTCGCAGCTCCACAACAGATCGGTGCGGCCCAGCCGTTCGCGCGCGGATTTTTCCAGCGCCGCCGCCTCTTGTGAGGCGCGCCCAATCGCCTCTTGCAGGATAACGGCATCAGCGCCGGCGAAATAATAGCCGCTTTGGCTGCCATCAACGCCGATGCACAGAACCTCAAGATGGGCCTTGAGTTGGGCGGCAAAATCAACCGCCTGCGGCAAGGCGGTGTGGTCAAAATCGCGGTCGGTGAGAACCGTGAACAGGGATTGGTAAGCCATGGGTCATCTCCTTGATGTCTGCCAAAAGCCTAGCTGCAAAGGTACACCCGCACTTTGAGCCACGTCAAATTGGCGGGTAAAAATCTGCGCGCGCTAAATTGACCCAGATCAATGCGTCTTTTGCTGTGCAGGCGCAGAACGTCCCCATTCCGTATCCGCCCGCGCGATCAACGAATCGTGCAGGACAAGACGAAGGGACGAAAAAATGTTGAACTATATCAAGCTGATCGCGCTTGGCTTGCTGGTGCTCTTTTCCGCGCTGGCCGCCAATTTCGCGCGCGATCTGGCCTATCAGGTGCATGCCGTTTTGATCATGCTGATCGCGGGCGGGCTGTTTATCTGGGTGCTGCGCCAGACCGATGAACCGGTGCCGGTGGCCATTGCCGAGACCTCTTACATGGACGGCGTGATCCGTTATGGCGTGGTCGCGACGGCGGTTTGGGGCGTGGTTGGCTTTCTCGTCGGCACCTTCATCGCCTTTCAGCTGGCCTTTCCTGAGCTGAATTTCGACTGGTCCGAGGGCTATGCCAACTTTGGCCGGTTGCGTCCGCTGCACACCTCGGCGGTGATTTTTGCCTTTGGCGGCAATGCCTTGATCGCCACGTCGTTTTATGTGGTGCAACGCACCTGCGCCGCGCGGCTTTGGGGCGGGAACGCGGCGTGGTTTGTGTTCTGGGGCTATCAGCTTTTCATCGTTTTGGCGGCGACGGGCTATTTGCTGGGGTCGACCCAATCGAAGGAATACGCCGAGCCGGAGTGGTATATTGACCTGTGGCTAACCGTGGTTTGGCTGGTCTATCTTGCTGTTTTCCTTGGCACAATCGTCAAGCGCCGCGAGCCGCATATCTATGTGGCGAACTGGTTTTATCTGGCGTTTATCGTCACCGTGGCGATGCTGCATGTGGTGAACAATCTGTCGATCCCGGTGTCGATCTGGGGGTCGAAATCGGTGCAGGTGTTTTCGGGCGTGCAAGACGCGATGGTGCAGTGGTGGTACGGCCACAACGCTGTTGGGTTTTTTCTCACCGCGGGCTTCCTCGGGATGATGTACTATTTCATTCCGAAACAAGCCGAGCGTCCCGTGTTCAGCTATAAGTTGTCTATTATTCACTTCTGGGCGATCATTTTTCTCTATATCTGGGCCGGTCCGCACCATCTGCATTACACCGCCCTGCCCGACTGGGCCTCGACCCTTGGCATGGTGTTTTCGATCATTCTTTGGATGCCGTCCTGGGGCGGGATGATCAACGGGCTGATGACGCTTTCGGGCGCCTGGGACAAGCTGCGGACCGATCCGGTGATCCGGATGATGGTGATTGCCGTCGGGTTCTATGGCATGTCGACCTTTGAAGGGCCGATGATGTCGATCCGCGCGGTGAATGCGCTAAGTCACTATACCGACTGGACAATTGGCCACGTGCATTCCGGTGCGTTGGGCTGGAACGGGATGATCACCTTTGGGGCGCTCTACTTTCTGGTGCCGAAATTGTGGAACCGTGAGCGGCTGTATTCGCTGTCTTTGGTGAACTGGCACTTCTGGCTCGCGACCATCGGTATCGTGCTTTACGCGGCCTCGATGTGGGTGACGGGCATCATGGAAGGGCTGATGTGGCGCGAGGTGGATGCCAACGGTTTCCTCGTCAATTCCTTTGCTGACACGGTGGAAGCGAAGCTGCCGATGTATGTGGTGCGCGGTTTGGGCGGGGTCCTGTTCCTCTCGGGTGCGATCATCATGTGTTACAACCTGTGGATGACTGCGACGCGCAGCCCGGCGATCACGCCGGTTGACGCCTCCGCTCATGCCACACCGGCCGAATAAGGAGGACCGGAGATGGCAATTCTCGACAAACATAAAATCCTTGAGACCAATGCGACGTTGCTTTTGATCTTTAGCTTTCTGGTGGTGAGCATCGGGGGGCTGGTGCAGATTGTGCCGCTGTTTTACCTCGATAACACCATCGAAAAGGTGGAGGGGATGCGGCCCTATACGCCGCTGGAGCTGGCGGGGCGCGATATTTACGTGCGCGAGGGCTGTTACACCTGTCACAGCCAGATGATCCGGCCAATGCGCGATGAGGTCGAGCGCTATGGGCATTACTCGCTCGCGGCGGAATCGATGTACGACCATCCGCATCAGTGGGGCTCGAAGCGCACCGGGCCAGACCTTGCACGGGTGGGCGGACGGTATTCCGACGACTGGCATGTGGATCACTTTCGCGACCCGCAATCGGTGGTGCCGGAGTCGGTGATGCCGAAGTATGACCAGCTTGAACGGACCTTGGTGGATGGGCGCTACAGCGACGATCTGCTGTCGACGCACCGGATGGTGGGCGTGCCGTATAGCGACGAAATGATCGCGCTGGCGGCGGCGGATTTTCGGGCGCAGGCCGATCCCGACAGCGACTATGACGGGCTGTTGGAGCGCTATGGCGAGGGGGTGACTGTGCGCAATTTCGATGGCGCGCCGGGGGTGTCGGAGGCCGATGCGCTGATCGCTTATCTTCAGATGTTGGGCACGTTGGTCGATTTTTCGACCTTTACCCCGGATGCAAGCCGGTAAGGAGCTAACCTATGGAAAACTATTCCTTTTTGCGCGAACTGGCCGACAGCTGGGGGCTTTTGGTGCTGTTCATTTTCTTTGTGAGCATGGTGGCTTGGGTGTTTCGGCCCGGCAGCCGCGCCACCTATGACGACTGTGCCGCGATCCCGCTGCGCCATGATGACAAACCTGCGGTGCCGGGCCGGAAAGAGGTGCGGAAATGACCAAGACACCGCCGAAACAGAAGGGCGATCCCGAGACCACCGGCCACAGTTGGGACGGGATCGAGGAGTTCAACAATCCGATGCCGCGTTGGTGGCTTTGGACGTTTTACGTGACCATCATTTGGGGCATCGGCTATTCGATTGCCTATCCGGCCTGGCCGGGGATTTCGCGCGCAACGGCGGGGGTTTTGGGCTTTTCCACCCGCGCCGAAGTGGCGCAGGATATTGCGGATGTCGATGCCGCCAATGCCGCGATCAATGCGCGGTTGGAGGCGGCAGATTTGCAGGCGATTGCCGCCGATCCGGAGCTGTTGAGCTATGCCACCAACGCCGGTGGCGCGGTGTTTCGGACGTGGTGCGCGCAGTGCCATGGCTCGGGGGCAGCGGGCGCACAGGCCGGGGGCTATCCGAATTTGCTCGACGATGATTGGCTTTGGGGCGGCGATATCGCGGCGATCCATGAGACCGTGTCTTATGGCATTCGAAATGAGGAAAACCCGGATGCGCGCTATTCGGCGATGCCGGCGTTTGGACGGGATGAGCTGCTGGAAAAGGCGCAGATTTCACAGGTTGTTAACTTTGTGATGTCACTGTCGGGGGATGCGCAGGACGCGGGCCAAGTGGCGGCGGGCGCGGAGGTGTTTGCCAATGACTGTTCGGCCTGTCACGCCGAGGATGGCACCGGTGATCGGACGCAGGGCGCGCCGGATCTGAGCGATGCAATTTGGCTGTATGGGGGCGATTATGAGCAGTTGACCGACACTGTCACCAACGCGCGTTTCGGTGTGATGCCGGCATGGCAGGGGCGGCTTTCCGAGGCCGAAATCCGTGCTGTCTCGGCCTTTGTTCACGGGCTGGGCGGGGGCGAATAGCCTGCGCGATGTGAAAAGGGCCGCCTCTGCGGGCGGCCCGATGCTTTGGAAGTTCGCCCCGGATCAGGGCTTGATGTAGGTGTATCCCATCTGTTGCAGGCGCGAGAGTTCGGCCACGCCGGAGGGCACAATGTCTTCTTCCCAGACGTCATAGAGATCGTCTGAATAGCTGATTTTGCGGCCTTCCAAGGTGTTGTTGCAGACTTGAAAGCCGACATTCTGGGTTTTGAGAGAGCCGACAACCGTTTGCATCGTGGTGTCATCCTTGGCGGCCATCAACAGCCCGAGACCATTGCCATGCATCACCACTTTGATGTCCATATTCTCGGCCCCGACGGCGTTGATATGGTTCTGGATGTTGCGCATCGCACCTTTGTAGGCTTTGGAGTCTTCGCCGCCGTTATAGTTGATGTGGTACACCACTTTTTGCTTGCCGTAGCGCTCGGTCTCTTCTGCCGAGGCAGTGACAGCCAGCACGGCAAAGAGCATGGCGCTCAACAGCCCGATAAAGAATTTCATGAGATCCTCCCGAAGTGACTTTTCAAATTGGCGCGCTCTTTGCGTGGCGCGCGGGCTTGCAGTCTGGACTTGGGACCGATTCAAATCAAGTAATTATGCTATATGAATGTATATATTGCCCCGCGCCGGGGGAGCCTCCAGCGCGGGGTTTGCGGGGTTAGCCCTCGGATGTGGGGGTGTCCTTTGGGCCAAGGCGTTTGCGGGTTTCGTACGACCAGTGGACCGGCGGACGGAAATCGCCGCGCATGGATTGGTAAAGCTCAACGTCATCCTGATAGGTGGCGCGCTTGAAGACATCTGCAAAAATTCCGAACATGTCGTCCTCCTGTTCATTGGGTGGGTATGCAGTGAATATGCGCTATTGACGGGGGTCAGGCGAGTCTGGAATATTTCGGAAATGTAAGGTAGGATTACACATATGGATTGGACCGCCCTGCCCCCTTTGGCCGCCTTGCGGGCCTTTGCCGCGTTTTCCGACAAGGGATCGGTGCAGGCGGCGGGCGATGCGCTGAACGTCAGTCATGCGGCGATCAGCCAGCAAATCCGCAATCTTGAGACGCATTTGGGCCTGTCGCTGCTGGATCGTTCGGGGCGCAGCATGGTGCTGACCGGTGATGGCCAGCGGCTGGCGGATGCGGTGCTCGACGGGTTTGGCGGCGTGGTGCGGATCACCGATGAGCTGACCGGGCGCGATGCGGATCGGCCGCTTATGGTCTCGGCGACGCCGAGTTTTGCCTCGTCTTGGTTGATGCCGCGGCTGGCGGATTTTCGGGCGGCCAACCCCAGCATCAGTCTGATGATCGACCCGACCGCCGAAGTGAAATCGCTGGAACCCGGCGGCATCGACGTGGCGCTGCGCTATGGCGCGGGCGATTGGCCGGGGCTGGAGGCGGAATTGCTGGTGCGTTCGCCGATTGCGCTGGTGGCCGCGACCTCGCTTGTGGGCACCGGACCGTTTGATGATCTGAGCGCGCTGCGCGAGTTTCACTGGCTTCAGGAGCTGGGGACCAATGAGGCGACCGAGTGGTTTGCCCGGCTCGGCGTCGACCGCAATCGCGCGATGGGGATTTCGTCGCTGCCCGGCAACCTGATGATCGAGGCGGCGCGGCAGGGGCAAGGCATTGCGATCACCGCGCGGGCGTTTGTTGAGGATGACATTGCGACGGGGCGCTTGCGGCTGCTCTACGAAGATATACGCGACAAAGGGTATTTTGTGGTGACGCGGCCCGGTGTGCAGCGCCCGCCGGTGCGGCTCTTTGTGCGCTGGCTGCGGCGGCACGCGACAGAGTGAGGGCGGCATAAAAACCTGACTTGAGGATGCGCAATTTGACTTAGGTCAAGGCCGCGCGGGGCCGGACGGGCGAAAAGGGCCAGGATGATGACCCTGCCGGAGTGTGTTCCGTTGAGCGAGACCCAAGAGCAAAGCCTGTATAAATCGCGCGAACCGATCTTTCCCAAGCGGGTGTCGGGCAAATTTCGCAACCTGAAATGGGCGATCATGATCGTCACGCTGGGCATCTATTATCTGGTGCCGTGGATCCGTTGGGACCGGGGGCCGAGCCTGCCGGACCAAGCGGTTTTGATCGATCTGGCGGGGCGGCGGTTCTACTTTTTCTGGATCGAGATTTGGCCGCATGAGTTCTATTTCGTCGCCGGATTGCTGATCATGGCGGGGCTTGGGCTGTTTCTGTTCACCTCGGCGTTGGGCCGGGTGTGGTGTGGTTATGCCTGTCCGCAAACGGTGTGGACCGACCTGTATATCCTTGTGGAACGTTGGATCGAGGGCGACCGCAATGCGCGGCTGCGGCTGCATCGGCAGAAAAAGCTCGATCTGCGTAAGGTGCGGTTACGGCTGACAAAATGGGTGATTTGGCTGTTGATCGGGCTGGCGACGGGGGGCGCATGGGTGTTTTATTTCGCCGATGCGCCGACGCTTTTGCGCGATCTGGTGACCGGGGCGGCGCATCCGGTGGCCTATACCACGATGGCGATTTTGACGCTGACGACGTTCTTTTTTGGCGGGTTCGCGCGCGAGCAGATCTGCATTTACGCCTGCCCCTGGCCGCGGATTCAGGCGGCGATGGTGGACGAAGATACGCTGACCGTGGGCTATCGTCCGTGGCGGGGCGAGCCGCGTAAGGCCAGCGCAGAGGTCAAGGCTGGCAAGGCGCAGGGGGATTGCATCGACTGCATGGCCTGCGTCAATGTTTGCCCGGTGGGGATCGACATTCGCGATGGGCAACAGCTGGAATGTATCACCTGCGCGCTGTGCATCGATGCCTGTGATGACATCATGGGCAAGGTGGGTAAGCCACGGGGATTGATCGATTATATGGCGCTGACCGATGAGGCGGCAGAGCGTGCCGGGCAGCCACCAAAGCCGATTTGGCGCCATGTTCTGCGGCCGCGCACGGTGATGTATACCGCGCTTTGGGCGGCGGTCGGGATGATGCTGGTGTTTGCGCTTTTCGTCCGGCCCGAGATTGATATGACCGTCGCGCCGGTGCGCAATCCGACGTTTGTGACGCTGTCGGACGGGGCGATCCGCAACACGTATGAGGTGCGGCTGCGCAACAAACATGGCGAGGCGCGGCCGTTTCGGCTGTCGCTGAATGGTGATCCGGCGCTGCGGGTCGCGCTTGAGGGGGTCAGTGGCGATACGGTGGTGGCCGCCGCCGACGCCAGCCAATTTCAGAAGGTTTATGTGATTGCGCCTGCGGGGTCGGCGCCGGCGCGCGCGGCGCGCAGTGAATTTCGGCTGTGGGTGGAAGACACGCTTAACGGCGAGCGCAGTTTTGAAGACACGGTGTTTAACGGCAAGGAGAACTGAGATGATCACGGTGGAAAAGCGGCTGACCGGCTGGCACGTTTTGGCGATTTTTGTCGGGGCGTTTGCGGTGATCATCGGCGTCAATCTGGCGCTGGCGTTCAACGCGGTGAAGACCTTTCCGGGGCTGGAAACGCGCAACTCTTATGTCGCGAGCCAGAGCTTTGACACGCGCCGCGATGCGCAGGTGGCGCTGGGCTGGGTGGTCACGGCCGAGGCGCGGGAGGGCGCGGTGATCTTGTCGATCACCGATGCAGCGGGGGCGCCGGTGCAGGTGGTGGACCTGCAGGCGGTGCTCGGGCGTGCGACGCATGTGAAGGATGACGTGACGCCGGAATTTCGTTTCAACGGAGCGGCTTACGTGGCGTATGTCGATGTGGGTGCGGGCAATTGGAACCTGCGGATGACGGCGCAGGCGCTGGACGGAACGCCGTTTGAACAACGGGTGCCTTTGCATGTCGAGTAGCGTTTTGCGCCCCGGCGTGTCGGGATGCCCGGCCTGTGCGGCGGTGCCGGCGGCGCAAGGATTGGCGCAGGTGGTGCCGGATGCCACCCTCGCGCTGTCCTTGCCGGGGATCCATTGCGCCGCCTGCATCGCCACGGTGGAACGGGCGTTAAACGCGGTCGACGGCGTGCGCGAAGCGCGGGTGAACCTGACGTTGAAACGGGTGACATTGGCGGCGGCACCCGAGGTCTCGGCGGCGCAGGTGATCGCGGTGCTGGCGGGCGCGGGGTTTGAGGCGCACGAGCTTGACGCCGGGATGTTGCGGGCGACGGCGACCGACACGGCGGGGCGCGATTTGCTGATGCGTTTGGCTGTCGCGGGGTTTGCGATGATGAACATCATGCTGCTGTCGGTGGCGGTCTGGTCGGGGGCCGAGGGCGCGACGCGCGACATGTTCCACTGGATTTCCGCGATGATCGCGCTGCCGACCGTCGCATTCTCGGCCCAGCCGTTTTTTGTGAATGCCTGGAGTGCGTTGCGGGTGGGTCGGCTTAATATGGATGTGCCGATTTCGCTGGCGATTGCCTTGGCTTTGGCGACCTCGCTGTGGGAGGTTTGGCTGTCGGGGCAGCACGCCTATTTCGACGCGGCGATTGCGCTGACGTTTTTCCTGTTGGCGGGGCGGTACTTGGATCACCGCACGCGGGCGATTGCCCGCTCGGCGGCTGAGGAATTGGCGGCGCTTGAGGTGCCGCGCGCGACGCGGATTTTGCAAGGGGTTGAGGAGGTTGTGGCGCTGGCCGACTTGGCGGTGGGCGATGTTATTCTGGTGCGGCCCGGCGGGCGGATGCCGGTGGACGGCGCGATTGTGCAGGGTCGGTCCGAGATTGACCGCTCGCTTTTGACGGGCGAGACGCTGCCGGTGTTTGCCGCGCCGGGAGGCGTGGTCAGCGCGGGCGAGATTAACCTGACCGGGCCGCTGCATATTCGCGCCACCGCCATTGGCAAAGACAGCTCGCTGCATCAATTGGCCGATTTGGTGGCGATCGCGGAATCCGGGCGGGCGCAGTATACCTCATTGGCCGACAGCGCGGCGCGGCTGTATGCGCCGGGGGTGCATATCCTGTCGGCTTTGGCGTTTTTGGGCTGGTATGGGGCCACCGGCGACCTGCGGATTGCGCTGAATATTGCGGCGGCGGTGTTGATCATCACCTGCCCTTGCGCGCTTGGACTGGCGGTGCCGGCGGTGACGACGGCGGCCTCGGGGCGGCTGTTCAAACGCGGGTTGCTGATCAAACACGAAACCGCTTTGGAGCGGTTGGCGGCGGTGGATACGGTGGTGTTTGACAAGACCGGAACGCTGACGGAGGGGCTACCAGACGTGACCGATCCGGCGCGGCATTCTGAGGCGGCGATGCGGGTGGCGCTGGCGCTGGCCGAGGGGTCGGCGCATCCGTTGAGCCAAGCCCTGGCGCGGGCGGCGCGGGCGCGCGGGCTGGCCCCGGCGATGGTTCAGGACATCCGCGAAGTGCCGGGATTTGGCACTGAGGGGCGGCTAAACGGACAGCGGGTGCGGCTGGGCCGGGCGGGCTGGGCCGGGGGCGATGCGGTGGTGCCCGAAACCTCGGCTTGGCTGGCGATGCCGGGGGGCGCGGTGCACCGCTTTGGCTTTACCGACGCGCTGCGGCCGGGGGCCGAAGCGGCGGTGACGGCGCTGCACGGTGCGGGGATGCGGGTGATTTTGATGTCGGGCGATAGCAGCGCGGCGGTCGCGGCGATGGCGGCGCGGCTGGGTATTGGCGAGTGGCTGGCCGAGGCCCGGCCCGAGGAGAAGGCGGCGCAGATCGCGGCGCTCAAGGCGGCGGGCGCGCGGGTTTTGATGGTCGGCGACGGGCTGAACGACACGGCGGCGCTTGCGGCGGCGGATGTCTCGATCTCGCCGGCGACGGCGCTGGACGCGGCGCGGGTGGCGAGCGATATCGTCTTGCTGGGCCGCGATCTTTCGCCGCTGCCCGAGGCGCTGGCCACCGCGCGCGCCGCCACCCGGCGCATCCGCGAGAATTTCCGCATCGCGACGCTGTACAATATCCTTGCCGTGCCGCTGGCGATGGCCGGGTTGGCGACGCCGTTGATTGCGGCTTTGGCGATGTCGACCTCGTCGATTACCGTGTCCCTGAACGCTTTGCGACTGAGGTAACGCTATGAATGTGCTTGTCTTTTTGATCCCGATTGCGCTGCTTCTTGGCATTGTCGGGCTTGTTGCCTTCCTGTTTACTGTGCGGGCGCGGCAGTATGACGACCCCGAGGGCAACGCCCGCCGTATCCTGAATGATCAATGGGATGACGCGCCCAAACCCTGATGGCACAAGGGAAAAGACCGGCGATGGACCTCTGCCCGCCGCTCATGCTAATGTGCCGCGAAAAGAGGCGGAGCAGTCCCCGGACCATGACAGCGTTGACACAATTCCAGCGGTTGGAGGCCCCCGGCCTCTGGCGTGCCGACGAAAACGCGCAGCGGCGGGATGTGATCGTTTCGGTGGGCGATGCCTCGCTGGTGTTGAGCGATATGAACGACCGGGCCTTGGCGCATTGGTCGCTTGCGGCGATTGAGCGGGCCAATCCCGGCATCATTCCCGCCCGGTTTCACCCCGATGGCGACCCCAGTGAAGAGCTTGAACTTGACGGCGACGCCGCTGAGATGATCGAGGCGATTGAGCGGTTGCGGCGTGAGATTGCGCGCCGGCGTCCGCGTCAGGGGCGGCTGCGCTGGGGGCTTGGGGCCTGTGCGATTGCCGCGTTTTCGCTAAGTTCTGCGCTTTGGCTGCCCGATGCGCTGGTGTCGCACACCATGCGCGTGGTGCCCGAGGTGAAACGCGATGCTATTGGACTGACGCTGCTGGATGCGATTTCGCGCGTGGCGGGCCCGCCTTGCCGGGCCGAAGGGGCCGCACCGGCGCTGCGCATTCTTGGCCGTCGGGTGCTGGGGCAAAAGCGCGCCAGCGACCTGATTGTGTTGCGCGACACCAGCCGCGATACGGCGCATTTGCCCGGCGGATTCATCCTGTTGGACCGGGCGGTTCTGGAAGACAACGAAGATCCGGAGGCGGCGGCGGGCTATATCCTGATGGAAGATCTGCGCGCGAAACAGGCCGATCCGCTGGAGACATTGCTGCGCGAGGCCGGTATATTTGCCACCGCGCGGCTTTTGACAACGGGGCAATTGCCCGACGCCGTGATGGAGCGCCACGCCGAGACATTGATGGCCGCGCAACCGCGAACCTTGCCCAATGATGTGATGCTGACAGCGTTTCAGACGGCGGGGCTGCATTCAGCGCCTTATGCCTATGCCGTTGATGTGACGGGGGAATCCACGCTTGCTCTGATCGAGGCAGACTCGATGGCCGGGAGCGACGCTGTGCCGGTTTTGACAGACAATGACTGGCTGCGGCTGCAAACGATCTGCGGCGAATAGGCGAGGCGCGCGACTGGGCCGCGCGCCCTGATCCCGGTTATTTGCGCAGCGACGCCGCGCGATAGCCGACCCGGTTGCGCACGGTTTCGAGCGCCGAAGCCAGACGATCCTGCTGTTTGAACGGGCCCACAAGCACCATCTGCAGCGGGGTGCCTTTGTGGCTGAACTTGCTGATTTGCACCGGAAGACCGGCGGCTTGCAAACGTTTGATTGCGCCCTGCGCCGTTTGGGGCGAGCTGAAGGTGCCGACCTGAACATAACGGTGGCTGGCCGCGGCAGGTGCGGATTTGCGCAGCTGATTGGCCGCGACAGGCGCGGTTTTGCGCAGTTGTTTCGGCGCGGCTTTGGGGGCTGTGCCCTTGGTGCTGACCACGCCCGACGCGGTCTGCGCGCGCATCGTGGTGTAGGGGTAGCGCAGCTCGGGGAAGTGCTGGCTCACCTCCTCGCCGGTGTATTTATCGATCAATTTGCGCGGCACGGTGTTGGTCCAGACCAGCAGCATTTTGCGCCGCCCATCAAGGGTTTGGTGTGCGCGGGTGGTGCTGAGGCGATCGTCGTCAAAGGCCTTGCGATAGCCCTTGGGCACCGCGACCTTCTCGGACGCGCCGCGAATATAAGCGGTTTTCGGGGCGATCACGGTGTCGCCGGTCACATGGGTCACGCCGGTGGCGCCGGCATACACGCGCGCCTCTTGGGTGCCGCTGCTTTTGATAATGCGGTCATTGCCGACCACAATCACCGGGCCCATTTTGGTGCCATCGGGGCCGCGCAACACCGTATTGGGCGGCAGTTGGCCAGCACGGCGCACCACAATCGGAGGCTTCGGCGCGGCGTAAACGACAGGCGCGCGGGCCACGACCTTGGGTGCGGAGGCGCGGCGAACGGTGCGCGGCTTGGCGGTGGAGGTCACGCGGGTGGTGGCGCGGCGCACCATCGGTTTGGGGGCCGGAGCCGGACGGGCGGCGACCACAGGTGCCGGGATAATCTCGATCACTTGCGGCGGTTGTGCCGGGGCTGCAGCCACGCGGGCCACCCCTGACGCGGGGGCCGGAGCCGGTGCCCCACCCTGCCCGCAGATCACTTGCCGGTCGCGGTTGACGCGCGGCACCCAGTTCACATTGCCGTCGATACCGGCGCGAATGTAGATACAGCCGCGACTGTCGACATATTGCCGCCCGGAATACGAACTTGGCGGCGTTTCAGCGGGCGATGCAAGATCGGCCTGAATTTGCGCCAATGCCGTTTGTGCATTGAAAGAAAAACCAATTGCCACGGCCATTACCGCGCAGATGTTCAATTTAATCATAACCAGTCCCCACAGGTTTGAGTAAGCATGACAAATGGTTTCTCTTTAGTAAAGCCGCATCAGGCTATTTTGTGCCAAACATCCTGTCGCCCGCATCACCTAGTCCCGGAATGATATATCCCTTGTCGTTCAACTGCCTATCCAGCGAGGCTGTGACGATGGGCACATCGGGATGCGCCTCTTTCATACGGGCCACGCCTTCGGGGGCCGCGAGCAGGCACAAAAAGCGGATATTGGTGGCGCCGGCCTGTTTCAAAAGATCGATAGCCGCGGCCGAGGAATTGCCGGTGGCGAGCATCGGATCGACCGCAATCACCAGCCGGTCATCGAGGCCGTCGGGCACCTTGAAATAGTATTGCACCGGCTCGAGCGTTTCTTCGTCGCGGTACAGGCCAACAAATCCGACGCGCGCGGAGGGGATCAGCTCAAGCACGCCGTCCAACAGCCCGTTGCCCGCCCGCAAGATCGAGATCAGCGCCAGTTTTTTGCCGTCGAGCACCGGGGCGTCCATCACCTCCATCGGGGTCTGCACTTTTTGGGTGGTCATCGGCAGATTGCGGGTGATTTCATAGGCCAGAAGCTGGCTGATTTCGCGCAAAAGACGGCGGAATTCCGAGGTCGAGGTGGCCTGATCGCGCATCAGGCTCAGCTTGTGCTGCACGAGGGGGTGGTCGACGACGGTGAGATGATCGGTCATGTGGTTTCCAGCTTTTTCAGGATGGTGTCGCGGGTGGCCTGGTCACAGAAGGCGGCGTCGATGGCGGTGCGGTTCAGGGCTTTGAAATCGTCCTCATCCCATTCAAACACCCGCGCGAGCGCCTCGTATTCCTGTGTCATCGTGGTGTGGAAGAACGGCGGATCGTCGGTGGAGACCGTGACCTTTACGCCTCTTTCCCGCAGCTTTTCAATCGGATGCGCCGCGATCTTCGGGTAGACACCAAGCACGACGTTGGAGCCGGGGCAGACCTCGAGCACGATGCCCTTTTCGGCCAGTTCCTCGACCAGCGCAAGGTCTTCGATGGCGCGCACGCCGTGGCCAATGCGTTCGACATGCAGATCGCGCACCGAGGCGCGCACCTCATCCGGGCCGCGCCATTCACCGGCGTGGGTGGTGAGCCGAAGCCCGGCTTCGCGTGCCATATCAAAGGCATAGGCAAAATCCTTAGGGTCGCCTTTGTTCTCATCCCCGCCCATGCCAAAGCCGCAAAGCCAGTCATCGGCGGTTTCGGCGGCGCATTTGGCGATATGCTTGGCTTGGTCGGGGCCGAAGTGGCGGATGCAGGTTGCGATGCCGCGCAGGGTGATGCCGAAGTCGCGCTCGGCCTGATCTGCGGCCTCGCGAATGGCATGAAGATATTCGCGCCACGCGCCAAGATCGCCACCGCCGCAGAAATCCGGCGAGAGGAAAGTTTCGCTGTAGACGACGCCGTTTGCGGCGCTTTCCTCAAGTACGGCAAGGGTGAGGCGGCGGAAGTCTTCGGGGGTTTGCAGCACCTGCGTTGCGGCCTCGTAGACCTCAAGAAAATGGACAAAGTCGCGGAAGACGTAGTTGCCGCGTTCGTCAAATATCCCCGAGATATCCACAGACTTTTCCCGAGCAAGCCCGGCGATGAATTTTGGTGGGGCGGCCCCCTCGATGTGGAGGTGGAGCTCAACTTTGGGGGATGTTCGAAAACTCACAGGAAACTCCGTGTATTCTGTGGATAAGGGGTGTTTAGATGTTCGGATAGTGTAGCTGCGACAGAGGTGAAATCCACCAGACCGATGGGTTTTTCGCCATTTCCGGCGGCCAATACCGGCACCCGCTCGCGGGTGTGATCGGTGCCCGGCCATGTCGGGTCATTGCCGTGATCGGCGGTCAGGATCATCAGATCATCGGGGCGCAGGCGCGCAAGGATCGGCCCGATTTCAGCGTCGAACCATTCGAGCGCGCGGGCATAGCCCGAGACATCGCGGCGGTGGCCGTAGAGGCTGTCGAACTCGACGAAATTGGCAAAGACCAGCCCGCCTTCGGGGGCGTGATCGACTTGGTGCGCGAGGTCGCGCATCAAGTCGTCGTCAGTGCCTTTCGACACGGTATCAATGCCTTGCATCGAAAAGATATCGCCGATCTTGCCGATGGCATGCACCGGGCGACCGGCGTCGTGAACCCAATTGGTGAGCACTTGGCCCGGCGGCGTCACCGCATAATCTCGGCGGTTTTTGGTGCGTTTGAACGCCCCTTCGGTGCCGACAAAAGGCCGCGCGATCACCCGGCCGACGCGCATTTTGTGCAGATGCGGCGCGAGGTCTTGGCAGAGTTTCAGGAGCCTTTCGAGGCCGAAATGCTCTTCGTGGGCGGCGATCTGGAACACGCTGTCGACGGAGGTGTAGCAGATCGGCTTGCCGGTGCGGACATGCTCTTGGCCGAGCGCTTCGAGGATCTCGGTGCCGGATGCGTGGCAATTGCCTAAAATGCCATCTGCACCTGCAAGGTCGGCCGTCAAACCGCTGATTTCTTTGGGAAAGGACGGCGTTTCTTTGGGGAATGTGTGCCAATCCCACGGCACCGGCAGACCGGCCAATTCCCAATGGCCCGAGGGGGTATCTTTGCCGCGTGACTGTTCGGTTGCGGCGCCCCAGAGGCCGGTTGGAGTGGCGTTTAGACCCGGAACTTCATCGCCCGAGGCGAGACGGCAGGCGGCACTAAGGCCGAGGGCGTCGAGATTGGGCAGGCGCAGCGGGCCGGAGCGGCCCTCTTGGGCGCGGCCCTCGGCGCAGGCTTGGGCGATATGCGCGAGCGTGTTGGCTCCGGTGTCGGGCAGATCGCCGTTGAAATACTCGGCCGCATCAGGCGCGCCGCCGATGCCGACCGAGTCCATAACGACGAGAAATGCACGGGTCATGCGCCAATCCTTTCGATCACCAGATCGGTGTTTTGCGGGGCGTCGCGGCCAATACCGATGGCCGCGCGGACGGTTTGTGCGGCGCGGTCAGCCTGGCTTTCGCGGGCAGCATGGATGCGCGCGAGGGGCTGGCCTTTGGCCACGCTGTCGCCCAAGGAGACCACGTCGGACAGGCCAACCGCCGGGTCGACAAGATCGCTTTCAACCAGCCGACCGCCGCCGAGATTGACCACGGCGAGGCCCAGTGCTTCGCCGTCAATCGCCGTGACGATCCCCGCCTTGGACGCGGTCACTTCGCGGATCACCGGGGCCTCGGGCAGGAACCTTTGCCAGTTGTCAGCAAAATGCACCGGACCGCCCATCGTCTTGATCATACGACCAAAATGTTCGGCGGCGGCACCAGATGCGATGGACTTTGCAATCAGCGTTTCGCCCTCGGATGCGGTATTGGCCAGCCCGCCAGAGGCCAGCAAAGCGCCGCCCAGAGCGCAGGTGATCGCGTGCAATCGGTCGGTTTTTGCGCCGGTCAGGACCGCCATCGCGTGGTCGACTTCGAGCGCGTTGCCGAGCGCCGGCGCCAGCGGTTGCGACATGTCGGTGATCAGCGCCTGCGTCGGGCAACCCGCCGCGTTGGCGGTGCTGACAAGCGCCTCTGCCAAGGCGCGCGCGTCGTCTTGCGACTTCATAAAGGCACCGGAGCCGAGCTTGACGTCGAGAACAAGGCCATCGAGCCCCGCCGCGAGCTTTTTCGACAGGATCGACGCGGTGATCAGATCGAGGCTTTCGACCGTCGCCGTCACGTCGCGGATCGCATAGAGGCGCTTGTCGGCCGGGGCGATGTCGGCGCTGGCCGAGACGATGGCGCAGCCCGCACTGCGCACAACCGCGCGAAATTGGGTTTCGTCGAGTGTGGTGGTCAGGCCGGGGATGCTTTCGAGTTTGTCGAGCGTGCCGCCGGTGTGGCCAAGCCCGCGCCCCGAAATCATCGGCACAAACGCCCCGCAGGCGGCCAGCGCGGGGGCGAGCACGAGCGAGACGCAATCTCCCACCCCGCCGGTGGAATGTTTGTCGAGCACCGGGCCGGGCAAATCCCACGCCAGAGTTGCGCCGCTGTCGCGCATCGCAAGGGTTAACGCGACGCGCCCCGCATCATTCAGGCCGCGCAGGCAGACGCCCATCGCAAAGGCCCCGGCCTGGGCATCGGTCACGCCGCCATCGGCCAAGCCCTTGGCAAACCACGCAAGGTCTTCGGACCCGAGCGGTTTGCCTTTGCGCAATTGCGCAATGATCGCACGGGCGTCGCTCATGGTTTGGCGATGTCCATCTGGGCCGCGTCAAAGGCACCGGGGAGCAATTCGGCGATGGTCATCGTCATTTCCGCGCCGCCGAGCGTGGCCATCGTGACGGCGACATCGGGACCAGCGGCAAATTCCGCGAGCTTTTGACGGCAACCGCCGCAAGGGGTGACGGGCGTGGGGCTGTCGGCCACGACGTAAGCCGCGTCAAACCGGGTTTGGCCGGCGGCGACCATGGCGGCGATTGCGCCCGCCTCGGCGCAGGTGCCCTCGGGGTAGGCGACATTTTCCACATTGCAGCCGCCAAAGACTGTGCCATCGGCGGCCTGCAGGGCGGCACCGACCTTGAAGCCGGAATAGGGCGCATAGGCATTTTCGCGCACGGCGCGGGCGGCATCTGGTAAACTCATGAAACATCCCCCTTGTTATGACGTTCGCCGATGATCACGGTGCGGGCGGCGCGATGCAAGCGTGACGTGGCCAAAATCAGCCAAGAATTGCCACGCAAACCGCGACAAGCCGGCGGGTTCGCGGATATGCTGGATTTACACGATTAGCCGATAACTGCTATCGGCGCGTGGGGGATATTCTCCGAAAATAATTTAGTTTAAGGCTAAACCAAATAATCGAGGGGTGGAGACAATGACCGACAGCAAGGCACAGGAAACGTTGCGCGAGGCAGCCCTTTTCTATCATGAATACCCCAAACCGGGGAAGCTGGAGGTCCGGGCGACCAAGCCGCTGGCCAATGGCCGCGACCTTGCGCGCGCCTATTCGCCCGGTGTGGCCGAGGCCTGTTTGGAGATCGTCAAGGACGCGACCAACGCCGCCCGATACACTGCGCGCGGCAATCTGGTGGCGGTGGTGTCGAACGGCACGGCGGTTTTGGGGCTTGGCAATATCGGCGCGCTGGCGTCGAAACCGGTGATGGAAGGCAAGGCGGTTCTGTTCAAGAAATTCGCCAATATCGACTGCTTTGACATCGAGGTGAACGAGACCGACCCCGAAAAACTGGCCGATATCGTCTGTGCGCTCGAGCCGACTTTTGGCGCGATCAACCTTGAAGATATTAAGGCCCCCGACTGCTTTGTCGTTGAAAAACTGTGCCGCGAGCGGATGAACATCCCGGTGTTTCACGACGACCAGCACGGTACGGCGATTGTTGTGGGTGCTGCGGCGACCAATGCGCTGCATGTGGCGGGCAAGAAATTTGAGGACATCAAGATTGTCAGCACCGGCGGCGGCGCGGCGGGGATTGCCTGCCTTAATATGCTGCTGAAACTGGGGGTGAAACGCGAGAATGTCTGGCTGTGCGACATCAAAGGCGTGGTCTATGAGGGCCGCACCGAAGAGATGACCGACCAGAAGGCGTGCTTTGCGCAGAAGACCGACAAGCGGACGCTCGACGAGGTGATTGACGGGGCCGATATGTTCCTGGGGCTGTCTGGGCCGGGCGTTTTGAAGCCGGAAATGGCGGCGAAAATGGCCGACAACCCGATCATTTTCGCGCTGGCCAATCCGACGCCGGAAATCATGCCCGAACTGGCGCGTGCGGTGCAGCCGGGGGCGATTATTGCCACCGGGCGCAGCGATTTTCCCAATCAGGTCAACAACGTGCTGTGTTTTCCGTTTATCTTTCGGGGGGCGCTGGATGTCGGCGCGACCGAGATCAACGACGAGATGCAGATCGCCTGTATCGAGGGGATTGCGGCTCTGGCGCGCGAGACCACCAGCGCCGAGGCGGCGGCGGCATATCAGGGCGAAGATCTGACGTTTGGGCCGGATTACCTTATCCCCAAGCCGTTTGATCCGCGCCTTTCCGCGGTGGTGTCGAGCGCTGTGGCCAAGGCCGCGATGGACACCGGCGTGGCGATGCGGCCGATCGAGGATATGCAGGCCTATCGCCATAAGCTGAACGCGAGCGTGTTCAAATCGGCGCTGTTGATGCGGCCAGTGTTTCAATCGGCGGCGACGGCGAGCCGCAGGATTGTCTTTGCCGAGGGCGAGGATGAACGGGTGTTGCGCGCGGCGCAGGCTGTGCTCGAAGAGACCACCGAAAAGCCGATCTTGATTGGCCGCCCCGAGGTGATTGACCAACGCTGCGAACGCCACGGGCTTAACATCCGGCAGGGGCGCGATTTTGAGATTGTGAACCCGGAAAATGATCCGCGGTACCGCGATTATTGGGGCACGTATCATGAGATTATGGCCCGGCGCGGGGTGACGCCGGATGTGGCGCGCGCGGTGATGCGGACCAATTCCACCGCGATTGGCGCGGTGATGGTGCACCGGGGTGAGGCCGACAGTATGATCTGCGGCACCATCGGAGAATATCGCTGGCATTTGAATTACGTTGAACAGATCCTTGGCAGCGAACGCCATGCGCCGCATGGCGCGCTGTCGATGATGATCCTGGAAGACGGGCCACTGTTTCTGGCCGATACGCATGTTTGGTCCCTGCCCTCGCCCGAGGAACTGGCCGAGGTGGCGATTGGCGCGGCGCGTCATGCAAGGCGCTTTGGCGTCGAGCCACGGGTTGCCTTTTGCTCGCAATCGCAGTTTGGCAACCAAAGCGAGGGGTCGGGCAAGCGGCTGCGGGCAGCGATCAAGCTGCTGGATGCGGCGGGCACCGACTTCCAATATGAGGGCGAGATGAACGTCGATGCGGCGCTTGACCCCGATCTGCGCGACCGCATTCTGCCCGGTGGGCGGCTGGAAGGCGCGGCGAATGTGCTGATCTTTGGCCATGCCGATGCGGCCTCGGGGGTGCGCAATATCCTTAAGATGAAGGCCGGCGGGCTGGAAGTTGGGCCGATCCTGATGGGCATGGGCAACCGGGCGCATGTGGTGACGCCGGGGATTACCGCGCGCGGGCTGCTGAATATGGCGGCGGTCGCGGGCACACCGGTGTCGAACTACGGCTGAGCCAGATGATTCTTTGCCGGGGCCACGCGCCCCGGCGAAAACTTTGCAAACCCTGCCGGGATTCACCGAAAACAAGCAAATTTTGCGGGGTTTGCAACAATTTGCAGTTTAGTTTTGTGAATTCTGCAAACGCATTGCGATAATCTGACGCTGATAGCGCCAAGCCGCTTGCCCCAAGCCCATCGGCTTTCGTATCCAAATTCCAACCTGCCGGAGGAGGATACCATGGCATACAAGGACGTCTACGACAGTTGGAAGACCGATCCCGAAGCCTTTTGGATGGAGGCGGCGCAGGCCGTTGACTGGGATGAGGCCCCATCGAAGGCGCTGTTTGACAAGGGCGACGGGCTTTATGAATGGTTCGCCGACGGCAAGATTAACACCTGCTGGAACGCGATTGACCGCCATGTCGCGGCGGGGCGCGGCGATCAGGTGGCGATCATTCATGACAGCCCGATCACCGGCACATTAACCAAGCTGACCTTTGCCGAGATGCAGACCCGCGTGGCGCGGCTGGCGGGGGCTTTGCGCAACAAGGGCATCGAAAAGGGCGACCGGGTGATCATCTATATGCCGATGGTGCCCGAGGCGCTGGAAGCGATGCTGGCCTGTGCCCGGTTGGGCGCGGTGCATTCGGTGGTGTTTGGCGGGTTTGCCGCCAATGAGCTGGCGGTGCGGATCGATGACGCCACGCCCAAGGCGATTATTGCGGCGTCTTGCGGGCTCGAGCCGGGGCGCGTGGTGAAATACAAACCGCTGGTGGACGGGGCGATTGAGATTGCCAGCCACAAGCCCGACTTCTGTGTAATCTTCCAGCGAGAACAAGAGGTTGCCAGCCTTGTTGCAGGCCGCGATTTCGACTGGAACGACGTGCAGGAGAGCGTGGAACCGGCGGAGTGTGTGCCGGTTGAGGGCAATCACCCGGCCTATGTGCTGTATACATCCGGCACCACCGGCGCGCCCAAGGGCGTGGTGCGCCACACCGGCGGCCATCTGGTTGCGCTGAATTGGACGATGAAAAACGTCTATAATGTCGACCCCGGCGATGTGTTTTGGGCGGCGTCGGATGTCGGCTGGGTCGTTGGGCACAGCTATATTTGTTACGGGCCGCTGATCCACGGCAACACCACGATTGTGTTTGAGGGCAAGCCGGTGGGCACGCCGGATGCGGGCACATTTTGGCGGGTTATTCAGGATCATGGGGTCAAAAGTTTCTTCACCGCGCCGACCGCGTTTCGGGCGGTGAAACGTGAAGATCCGAAGGGCGAACTGATCAAGGATTACGATCTGTCGGCGCTTAAGGCGGTGTATCTGGCGGGTGAGAGGGCCGATCCCGACACCATCACCTGGGCGCAGGAAAAGCTTGGCGTGCCGGTGATCGACCATTGGTGGCAGACCGAAACCGGCTATGCCATCGCCGCCAACCCGCTCGGGATCGAGGAATTGCCGGTCAAGCTTGGCTCGCCGTCGGTGGTGATGCCGGGCTATGACGTGCAGATTCTCGACGAAGGCGGGCGCGAAATGCCGCGTGGGGAGCTGGGGGCGATTGCCGTCAAACTGCCGCTGCCGCCGGGGACCTTGCCCACGCTTTGGAACGCCGAGGATCGGTTTCGCAAAAGCTATTTGACAACGTTCCCAGGTTATTACGAGACTGGCGACGCCGGGATGATCGACGAGGACGGATACCTTTACATCATGGCGCGCACCGATGACGTGATCAACGTGGCCGGGCACCGCCTGTCGACTGGCGGCATGGAAGAGGTGCTGGCGAGCCACCCGGATGTGGCCGAATGCGCGGTGATCGGGGTAACGGATCAGCTTAAGGGGCAGCTTCCGGTGGGGTTCTTGTGCCTGAACGCGGGTGCTGGGCGCGACACGTCGGAGGTGGTGGCCGAGGTGGTCAAACTGGTGCGCGACAAGATCGGGCCGGTGGCGGCGTTCAAGCTGGCGCTGGTGGTGGACCGTCTGCCCAAGACACGCTCGGGCAAGATTTTGCGGGCGACCATGGTTAAGATTGCCGACAGCGAAAGCTATAAAATGCCGGCAACCATCGATGATCCGGCGGTTCTGGACGAAATCCAGACAGCGCTGCAAACCATTGGTTACGCTAAATAAAGCCACCAAAAAGATCAGCCGCCCGGTGCGAACCGGGCGGCTACGATCTTTGCAGACCTGCGTTGGCATCGTGATCTCACCTTGGACTGCGCTAATGCGCGCGGCGAGATCACAGTGCTAGCGGTCGCGTGGATAGGCAAACGTCACTCACTCGTTCACCCGCCACACGACCAATCCGAACGTGGCAATAATACCCACACCCGGAAGGGGTGCGCATCCATCAGACCCGAGAGGAAAAAGGTTTTGATATCTATTGTGAGACACCGGCCCCGACGAACGCAAGACACTGGTACTCTGGTTTCCACTTGAAACTCTGTGATGCCGGTCACATTCCAAGTCGGTAATTCGACGCCGAAGCTATTTTGTTGTCGGGCCGTTGGGTGTACCCTTGAACCGAGACGGGCTTTTATCGCCCAAAGCAGCCCCCGGCCTGACCCTATGACATTGAAATTCCGTGATATTGCCCGGCGTGACAGCCTAATTCTAGGCGCTCTGAGCCCCCAGGAACGCACCGCTCTTTTGGCGGTGTCCAAGCCCTGTCACTTTCAGGGCGGCAAGGTGATTTTCGCCAAAGGCAGCGTGGGCGAGACGCTGATGCTGATCGAAACTGGCCGGGTCGAGATTTCGCTGACGTCGGCGGCGGGGAACCGGTCGATCGTGGCGCATTTGGGGCCGGGCGATTCGGTGGGCGAGATGGCGGTGCTGCTTGACAGTGACCGCACGGCGGACGCGATTGCCACCAATGATGTGACCGGGCGTATGCTGCACCGGACGCAGTTGCTTAGCTTTCTGACGCAGCACCCGAAGACAACGCTGGGGCTGATTGCCGATCTGTGCCGCAAGCTTCAGGCCACCACCGAGGCGCTGGCCGACCTGTCGATGGCCGATGGCGGCACGCGGTTGGCCAAGGTTTTGGTGGGTCTGTTTGATCGCTGGGGGATTGAGGAAACCGGCGGTTATCGGTTGACGCCGTCGGTGTCACAGTCGGATCTGGGCGATATGGCCGGGCTGACCCGCGAGACGGTGAACCGGCAGATCCGCAGCTGGGAGACCGAGGGCATGCTGCGCCGCGATGGGCGCGAGCTGATCCTGACGGACCCTGACAAGCTGGCCGAACGGGCGCAGTAATTTTAGACAAATTGTTCGCGGATCAGCCGTTCTTCCAGCCCATGGCCGGGATCGAACAGGATGCGGTGGGCGGTGGCGGGCTCGGATCGGATATCGACCTGCACCACGTTTTGCACCGCGCGCGCATCGGCTTCGGCCATGACCGGGCGTTTGTCGGGATCGAGCACTTCGAAGCGCACAACCGCCGTTTTCGGCAGTAACGCACCGCGCCAGCGGCGGGGGCGAAAGGCGGCCATCGCGGTCAGCGCCAGCACATCCGCGCCAATCGGAAGAATCGGGCCGTGGGCGGAAAAGTTGTAGGCGGTGGAGCCGGCGGGCGTGGCCAGCAGCGCGCCATCGCAAACCAGTTCCGGCATCCGCACGCGCCCATCGACCGAGATTCGCAGGCGAGCCGCTTGCGGCCCCGCGCGCAACAGCGAAACCTCGTTGATCGCCAGCGCGTGGTGCAGCGTGCCGTCGGTGCAGGTCGCGTCCATCGACAGCGGATTAATCACCTCTTCCACCGCCGCGTTAAGCCGTTCGATCAGCCCCTGATCGCTGTAGGCGTTCATCAGAAAGCCGACGGTGCCGCGATTCATGCCATAGACCGGCGCCGGGTTGGCCTCGGTCCGGTGCAGGGTCTGCAACATGAAACCATCGCCACCCAGAGCCACGATGATATCGGCCCCCTGCTCGTTATGATCGCCAAACCGCGCCGTCAAAGACGCCTTGGCGGACTGCGCTATCGGCGCATTGGAGGCACAAAAGGCGATTCTCAGCGTCATGGCAGGGTTCCTTTTTGGGCCGTCGCGTTTCCGAAACAACCACAAGTTCCCCGACAAGGCCAGCGGTGCCGCACGCGAACGGCTCTGTGTCGCTTTCCCGGCTTTCCGTTGCCCGCAGATTGCACTAGGAAACGCGCCAAGACCTGCTTGCCAAAATGCTTGCCCAAGGAGCCAGCCCATGACCGCATCCGTCAAAGAGTCCGGATTTTTCTCTCAGCCCCTCGCCGACCGTGACCCCGAACTGTTCGGCGCGATCACCGGCGAACTGGGCCGTCAGCGCGATGAGATCGAGCTGATCGCCTCTGAGAACATCGTATCGCGCGCGGTGCTTGAGGCGCAGGGCTCGGTGCTGACCAACAAATATGCCGAAGGCTATCCGGGGCGGCGCTATTATGGCGGCTGCGACTGGGTCGATGTGGCGGAAAACCTTGCCATCGACCGGGCGAAACAGCTGTTCGGCTGTGAGTTTGCCAATGTTCAGCCGAACTCCGGGTCGCAGGCCAACCAAGGTGTGTTTCAGGCGCTGATCCAGCCCGGCGACACCATCCTTGGCATGTCGCTCGATGCCGGTGGCCACCTGACCCACGGTGCCAAGCCCAACCAATCGGGCAAATGGTTCAACGCGGTGCAATACGGCGTGCGCAAAGAAGACAACATGCTGGATTACGAGCAGGTTGAAGCGCTGGCGAAAGAGCACCAGCCCAAGATGATCATCGCCGGTGGCTCTGCCATTCCGCGCCAGATCGACTTTGCCCGCATGCGCGAGATTGCCGATATGGTCGGTGCCTATCTGCACGTCGACATGGCGCATTTCGCCGGTCTGGTGGCAGCGGGCGAGCACCCCTCGCCCTTCCCGCATGCACATGTGGCCACCACCACAACGCATAAAACCCTGCGCGGCCCGCGCGGCGGCATGATCCTGACCAACGACGAGACCATCGCCAAAAAGGTCAACTCCGCCATTTTCCCAGGCATTCAGGGCGGCCCCCTGATGCATGTGATCGCCGGCAAAGCCGTGGCCTTTGGCGAGGCGCTGCGCCCCGAGTTCAAAACCTATGCGCAGCAAGTGATCAAGAACGCGCAGGCGCTTTCGGATCAGCTGATCAAAGGCGGGCTCGACACCGTGACCCACGGCACCGACACGCATGTGGTGCTGGTTGACCTGCGCCCCAAAAACGTGAAGGGCAATGCGACTGAAAAGGCGCTGGGCCGCGCCCATATCACCTGTAACAAAAACGGCGTGCCGTTTGATCCGGAAAAACCGACCATCACATCGGGCATTCGTCTGGGTTCGCCTGCGGGTACCACGCGCGGCTTTGGTGAGGATGAATTCCGCCAGATCGCGGATTGGATCATCGAAGTGGTCGACGGGCTGGCCGCCAACGGTGAAGAGGCCAACGCCGCAGTTGAAGCGAAGGTCAAGGCCGAGGTGGAAGCGCTGTGCAAACGCTTCCCGATCTATCCGGATCTCTGAAGCCTAGCCTCAGAGCGCTTAACAAAACGTGTACAAGGCCCGGAGATCTCCGGGCCTTTCGCATTTTATCTAGTTTTCATGCAACGGAATCGACTGTTCGTGCGTATCACTCTTGTACGATGCAACAGGAGACACCATGAAACGGCCCTATTACATCCCACCGATCATCACCGCCGGCTTTATTGCGCTGGGGTTTTTGGCCACCGCTGCCACCATCGGACAGGCCAATTCGACCGAGGTTGCCCAGGTCTGTGCCATGGAGATTTCAGCGTTGGAGGGCAGTTGCGCGCAGTGAAAACGCGCCGTTAAACAAAGCCTTGCCAGCGCATGACCATGACAAACGTCGCCGCGATGATCAGCAGTTTGAGCACGATTTCCCCGGCCAGCCGCAAACGCGCCGTTGTTCGCCGCTCATCGGGGTCGAGCGCGGTAAGATAGCGCGTGAGCCGCGCCTGCGCGGTATCGAGCGCCTTGCCGTCAATCTGGCGCGACAGTTTCGGGTGCGCGGCCATCTGGCTGGCCTGGACAAACCGCTGGGCATCCCGCCGGGCCCAACGCGGCAGTAACCGCCCTGCCCGCCTCAGTTTTTGCTCTAGCGTGACGCCGCCCACACGAAGCTGTTCGCCCATGAGCGTGGCCAAATCGGCTTTGCGAGTCTCGATATTTTTTGCGTCAATCACCGGTGTACCTCTGGGGTCGTCATAATCGGGCAGCGCCTTGGGGGCAAGATGGTGCATGTTCTCAAGCTTAATGTGCATTTCGCGGTTTCCCAGCCCGCGCCGCCGCGCTAACTCTGGGCTATGCTTAATCAAATTTCTCACGGCACCCCCGGCGGCACGCCGCTTGTCATCGTTCACGGGCTGTACGGCTCGGCGCGCAATTGGGGCGTGATCGCCAAGCGGCTGGCCGACAGCCGCCATGTTGTGACCGTCGATCAGCGCAATCACGGCGATAGCCCGTGGCGCGACGGCCACTCCTATCCCGAAATGGCCGCTGATCTGGCCGAGGTGATTGCCGGGCTTGGCGGGCGCGCCGATGTGGTGGGCCACTCGATGGGCGGCAAGGCGGCGATGGTGCTGGGGCTGCAACACCCTGAAATGGTGCGGAAATTGGTCGTCGGGGATATTGCGCCGGTGGGCTATTCCCACGATCAGACCCAGTATATCGAGGCGATGCAGGCGGTGGATCTGGGCCGGGTGAGCAAGCGCGCGGAGGCGGTGGAACAGCTTGCCAAACATGTTGACGATCCGGTGTTGCAAAGCTTTTTCACCCAGTCGTTGGACGTGGCGAACCAGCGTTGGAAGCTTAATCTTGCGGTGCTGAAGGCGGAAATGCCTAAAATTGTCGGCTTTCCTGAGGTTTCGGGGCAGTTCGAGGGGCCGGCGCTGTTTTTGTCGGGGGCGACGTCGGATTACGTGCTGCCCGAGCATCGCGGCGCCATTCGTGGGTATTTTCCGAAAGCGCGCTTTGCCAAATTGGCGGGGGCCGGGCATTGGCTTCATGCCGAGAAGCCGCGCGAATTCGAGGCTTCGGTGCGGGCGTTTCTAGACGCTTAAGCGCGCGGCTACTTTCAGTTTTTTCGAAACTGCGGGGTCATTCCTCGATCACGCGGAGCTGATCTTGGAGCCACGGCAGTTGGCTGTGTGCGGGGGCGATCATCAAATCCTGCACCAGCCGCCGCACGGTGCGGGCGATTTCAAGCGGGACCTGATCGGCCCAGTCGGGGCTGGCGAACAGCGAGATGGTGCGCGACAACGGCGCAAAGGGCAGCGGGTGCGCGACAAGCTCGCTGTGGATGCGCGCCGAGCGCATGTAGCCCAGCGGCGTGGTGATCGCCCAGCCCATGCCGCGCGCCACCAGTGTCATCAGCGACAGATGTGAACCGATCTCGAAACGGCCGGGAAACTCCAGCTTGAGGCGCGACAGTTGGGCCTCGATCTGACGCCCGATCATCTGTTCGGGATCATAGCGCAGCATCGGAAGTTGCTCGATCACCTCGTCGGCGGTGCCGTCGATGCCGCGCGGGGTGACGAGGATGAAGGGATCGCGCACCAGATGGTATTCCGTTACGTTTTCAATCACTTCCCCGGTTGATGCCGCGACGGCGATATGCAGGCGCTGTTCGCGCAGCGCGGTGCTGATTTCATGGCTCGGGGCTGAGATCAGCTTGAACCGGCAGCGCGTCAGGCTCTCGGCAAGGATTGTGGCAAGGCGGGGTGTCAGGTCATTGTCGAAGTCGTCGATCATGCCGAGATTGAGCGTCGAGAGATGCGCGAGGTCCATCACCGTCAGCTCGCTTTGCGCCAATCTGAGCTGCGCCAGTACGGTTTCGGTGCGCACGAGGAACGAGCGGCCAGCGGGGGTAAGCTGCATTGGGCGGCGGGCGTGATCGACCAAATCAGCACCAAGCGCGGTTTCGAGATTGCGCATTTGCTGGCTGACCGCAGGTTGGCTCAGCCCGGTGATGCGCGCCGCTTGGGCGACAGAGCCGCTCTGGGCCAGCGCCTCGAACACCTGCAATCCGCGCAATGTGACGCCTTTGGCCAGCATGATCCATCCTCTCGACAGTTTTGTCGTTTGTGAATGTATCAGCGGTTTTGATCAAGCCCGCAGGACAAACGCCCCGGCGGATGGCTGCATCGGCCGGAGCGTTTTAAATCGAGATTAGGGGCTTAGCGGCCGCGGCAGTTTTGTTCGGCACGCGAGCCGAAATCCTTGTAGCGCTTCCAGAAAGATTCGTGGCTGGCGCGGTCGGATTGGCGAATTTCCTGCGCCATATGCGGATCGCGGAAAAACTTGGCCGCCAAGCGTTGGTCAGAGCGCGACAACGCCGCGTCGGCCACGTTCTGGATACAGTTGCAGAGGCCGGAGTTCGCGGCCTTGCGCCCGCCGGTCATGCAGGCACGGCTGATCGGGCCTGCGGATGCGTAGCTTGCCAAAATCGGCGCCGTTGCGGCGGCGATGGCGATAGCAAAGATCACCTGTTTCATGGACTGCCCTCATGTGCGCGGCGCTCATTCACGTCCGGGCTGGCCCAGACTCGCCGTCGTTTCTATGGCGGCAGCTTGCCTCATTTCGCGGCAGATTTCAATTCACGGCGACGTTAACCTTCATACTTTGCGCGGCGGTTGCGCCAGTCTTTGGCGCAGGGCGTCGATCAGCACATCGCGCGGCAGGCTTTCGTCGATCGACAGCCGTTTGAGGCCGAAATGCACCTGCGCCATCTCTTGGTAATAGCTGGTGTAGGCGAAATTCGTTGCGGCGCCGGCGATTGCGCCGACCACCGGCACCGCTTGGGCGGCGAGTTTCTGGCCGAGGACTGTCGCAAGGCGCGGGGCGACCTTGGCGATCACGCCGTGGACCGTGGCACCGGTGAGGGTGACGCGCGAGGACAGGAAGGCCATGTTGGCGCCGTCGTCATGTTCAAGCGGGCCAGCGGAGGCAAAGACCTGCAGGCATTCGGCGCGAATCTCGGGGTCGTCGGGGTCAAAACCATGCTCGGCGGCAATGCCTTGGATCGCGCGCAACAGCACGGTTGTGGTCACCGGCAGCTCGGCCAGCGCCGAGGGCAAGCCGCCAAAGCCGCCCGCCGCCCCCATCGCCGTGGTCGCCGCGCGGTTAAGCCAGCCCGGCGCATCGCCCACCCGCGCGCGGCTTTGGCCAGCGGCGTCAAGTGCGATGCCGAGGGCGCGTTCGGTGGCGGCCTCAAGCCGCTGTTTGACTGCGTTGGGCAGCCGTTCCAGCAGGTTTTCCGCTTGGGTGCCCACGAGATTGAGCACTTGCAGCCCGACACCCCCGGCCTTGCGATAGCGCAGGGCGAGTGCGTCGAGTGTGACGTCAGCGGTTTGCGAGATCAGATCGGTTCCGGTCATGGCGTGCCTCATGTTGCCCAAATTTACATTGGGCTTTTGGGGCCAAAATCAAGGGCCAAAATCTAGAGCCGGGTTTAGGGTCCGGTCCAGCGAGAGACTTCACCGGTCACGCCAACCCATGCGTTTTCGATCAGGTCATGGCCCAGCACCCGGTCGGGGTTGGTGGGGGGCGGCATGATCACATCGTCAACCTTGTGAAAGCCGAAGCGGTTGTAATACGGCGCATCGCCCACCAGCAGCACCCGCGTCCAGCCCAGCTCGGCCCCGCGTGCCAATGCATCGCGGATCAGCGCCGCGCCCAGACCTTCGCCCTGACGGGTGGGGTGGACCGCGACCGGGCCAAGCAGCAGCGCATCCCAGTCGCCCACATGCACCGGCCAAAAGCGGATCGCGCCGCCGATGATGCCAAGATCATCTTCGGCCACCCGCGACAGGCCCGCAACGGGGGGCACATCCTCGCGCAGCCGATACGAGCTGAGCGCGGTGCGACCGGGGGCAAAGCAGAGGTCATAAAGCGCCTCAACTTCCCACCAGTCTTCGGGCATTTCCTTGCGCAGTCGGATCAAAGCGGCGGTCCTTGCCTCGGTTGGGGTGGAAACGCGGTTAGCACGGGGCTAGGTATGCCGTAAAGTCAAAGGAATACGCGATGTTCTATCGGCCCGAAGATGGTCACGGTTTGCCACATAACCCGTTCAACGCAGTTGTCACCCCCCGGCCGATTGGCTGGATCTCGACGCGGGGGGCGGATGGGCAGGACAATTTGGCCCCCTATTCGTTTTTCAATGCGGTGGCGTATGTGCCGCCACAGGTGATGTTTTCCTCGACCTCGGCGAAAGAGGATCGGGGCGATACCAAGGACAGCGTCGCCAATATCCGCGAAACCGGTGTGTTTTGTGTGAACGTGGTGGCGTATGAGCAGCGCGATGTGATGAACGTGAGTTCGGGGCCGTGGCCGCGCGAGGTGGATGAGTTTGGCAAGGCAGGGATTGCGCGCGCGGAGTGTGAGACGATTGCCTGTTCGCGGGTGGCGGACAGTCCGGCGTCACTGGAATGCCGGATGACGCAGATTGTAAAGCTGGAGGGGGCGTCGAATTTTCTGGTGCTTGGTGAGGTGGTTGGCGTGCATCTGCGCGATGATTGTGTGGTGGACGGGCAGTTTGACGTGACCCGGTTCAATCCGCTGACCCGGCTGGGGTATCGCGATTATTCAGTGATCCGCGAGGTGTTTTCGCTGAAACGTCCGGGGGAGTGAGGTTTGGCGCTGGTTAGCTGATCTAGGTGCAAGCCGTGGGATCGCCGAGCCGTGGGGTGGCGATGTGACGGGTGTTGGAGGCACTTTATGCCTGCCAAATCCGTAGAAGGTCGGACCGTGGCGCTGGCCTCACAATATCGCCTCCCCGTGGGGCGGGTCGGCGATGGCACGGCGGCCTGCGGCCTTGGCTCCGTGCTGTGAAATTTGATGCCGGTTTGTGGAAAC
The DNA here is from genome assembly GCF_054052205.1 of Marinovum sedimenti. Taxonomy (NCBI): domain Bacteria; kingdom Pseudomonadati; phylum Pseudomonadota; class Alphaproteobacteria; order Rhodobacterales; family Roseobacteraceae; genus Marinovum; species Marinovum sedimenti. The sequence goes on along the minus strand of NZ_CM133223.1, from coordinate 3,143,128 downwards.
GCCATGCGGACTCAAGGCCGCAGGCCGCCGCGTATCGCCGGGCCGCCCCCCGGCACGGCGATACGCGGCGGGGCTTCCTAATCTTGGTGCAAGCCGTGGGATCGCCGAACCGTGGGGTGGCGATCTGACGGGTGTTGGAGGCACTTTATGCCTGCCAAATCCGTAGGAAATCGGACCGTAACACCGTCCTCACCATATCGCCTCCCCGTGGGGCGGGTCGGCGATGGCACGGCGGCCTGCGGCCTTTACTCCGTGCTTTGAAATTTGATGCCGGTTTGTGGAAGTACCGCGGCCCAACGAGACGCGGCTTCGCATCGTTTCTCGCGTTTCAGGCCTCGCCCGGCCGCGAAATCTCGCCTCCGCCGACAAGGGCACGCACGCCGGTTGTGCTTGGCGATGAGGTTGGCAGGCCGCGCGCGACGCGCACCGCGAGATAGCCGAAAGCCTGCGCCTCGAGCATATCGCCATCAAGGCCCACGTCTTCGACCGGGGCAACCGGGCAGTCGAGCGACACGCCAAGCATCTGCATCATCACCGGATTATGCCGCCCGCCGCCGGTGACATAAAGCGCCTTGGGCGGAGTCGGGCAATGCTCCATCCCGCGCATCACCGCGCTGGCGGCCATCGCGCACATGGTGGCGGCGGCATCGGCATCGTCGAGTTCACGCACAAGATCGAGCATCAGGGAGAAATCGTTGCGATCCAGAGACTTCGGCGGGATCTTCAGGAAATAGCCTTCGTCGAGAAACAGCTCGAGCGCACCGTCAACCACTGCACCTTGCCGCGACAGCGCGCCGTTTTCGTCATAGGGCAGACCGCGGCGTTCCTGCATCAGGTCGTTCAGCGGCGCATTGGCCGGGCCGGTGTCGAACGCGAGCAAAGCGCCTTCGGCCTCGGGTCCGGGGCGCGTGGGATCGACCCAGGTGATATTGCCGACGCCGCCGAGATTGAGGAAAGCGATGGGGGCCGTGGCGCCGATCCACTTGGCGCAGGCGAAGTGAAAGAACGGGGCCAAGGGCGCGCCCTGCCCGCCCAATTGCACATCCGACGAGCGGAAATCCCAGACCACCGGCAGATCAAGCGCCTCGGACAGGGCTGCGCCATCGCCCAATTGATGGGTGCCGCGCCCGCCCGGCTCATGCGCGAGGGTCTGGCCGTGGAAGCCGACAAGATCGATGCCGTCGAAGCCGGACAGCGCCTCGGCGTGGGCGCGTTGCACCACCTCGGAGGCGGCCCCCAGATCCGCGCCGGGCCAAAGGCCAAGGGCGGCGCGCAGGGTCGCGCGCTCCGCATCGCAATAGGGGCGATAGCGGCTGTCGCCAAAGCGTTCGATTGTCACGCCATCGGTGCGGATCACTGCCGCATCCACCCCGTCGAGCGATGTGCCCGACATGGCCCCCAGCGCTGTCACCATGCCTGACTGCAACATGCCCTTTTCCTCTTGGTTCTTGGCCTTTATAGCCTTGCAGCGACCTTATCGGAGTGACCCCATGACCTACCATCCCAAATCGGACTTCATGCATGTCATGATCGAGCGCGGCTATCTGGCCGATTGCACCGATTATCAGGGGCTGGACGACGCCTTGTCCCAGGGCATGGTGACGGCCTATATCGGCTATGATGCCACGGCGAAATCGCTGCATGTCGGGCATTTGCTGAACATCATGATGCTGCGCTGGCTGCAAAAGACCGGCCATAAGCCGATCACCCTGATGGGCGGCGGCACCACCAAGGTGGGCGATCCGTCGTTCCGTTCGGATGAACGGCCCTTGCTGGGGCCGGAGCAGATTGACGCGAATATTGCCGGGATGCAGCAGGTGTTTGCCAAGTATCTCGACTATGGTGAGGGCGACGCGGCGCAGGATAATGCGGCTCTGATGCTGAACAATGCCGAGTGGCTCGACGGGCTGAACTACCTCGAATTCCTGCGCGACATCGGGCGGCACTTTTCCGTAAACCGGATGCTGGCGTTTGAATCGGTGAAGTCCCGGCTCGACCGCGAGCAATCGCTTTCGTTCCTCGAATTCAACTATATGATCCTGCAAGCCTATGATTTCCTTGAACTCAACCGCCGCTATGGCTGTGTGTTGCAGATGGGCGGATCGGATCAATGGGGCAACATCATCAACGGCATCGACCTGACGCGCCGGGTGCTGGATCATGAGATCTATGGGTTGACCTCGCCGCTTTTGACCACTTCGGATGGCCGCAAGATGGGCAAGAGCCAAGGCGGCGCGATGTGGCTGAATGCCGATATGCTGTCGCCCTATGAGTTCTGGCAGTTCTGGCGCAATTCAACCGATGCCGATGTGGGCCGGTTCCTCAAGCTTTATACCGAGATTGACGTGGCCGAATGCGACCGTCTTGGCGCGCTGGAGGGATCGGAGATCAACGAGGCCAAGATCGTGCTGGCCAATGCTGTCACGACCCTGTGCCACGGGGCTGATGCAGCGGCCAACGCTGAAGCCACGGCGCGGGAGGTGTTTGAAAAGGGCGGTGTTGGGGATGACCTGCCGACGCTGACACTGACGATGAGTGACTTCATTTGGATTGGAGCAAATGAAAGTTTCTTGCAGAGAATGTCGCTTACCGAGAGGAACCAATTTATTAGCTCTCTTTCAAGAGGACCCCACGAATTTCAAATCAGTGCAATTTCACTGTTTGTGAAATCGGGACTCGCAAAATCGAGCAAGGAAGCCAAGCGGCTGATTTCTGAGGGCGGTGCACGGATTGATGATGCGCAGCTGAGCGACAGCGGGCTGATGATTGATGCGGGCGCACTGGCCTCGCCGATCAAGCTGTCGGCGGGCAAGAAACGGCACGCTCTGGTGCAGCTGGGCTAAACGCAAATCGGGGGCGCGCGGCCCCCGATCTGTCAACAGATCGGCTCCGATCCATTGATGGATCGGGGCCTTTTTTGTGGGCTCAGTGCCCGCCGAGAATGCCGGTGCGCACGTTGTAATCGACCGCCAGTTCGTAATCGGGGTCATCGTCGCTGTCGACCATCAGGTGGCCGGCTTTGGTCAGCAACTGGTGGCAATCGCGGCTGAGGTGGCGCAGTTTGATCTGCTTGCCGGCGGCCTCATATTTGCCGGCAATGTTCTCGATCGCTTGCAGCGCGGATTGGTCGACCACCCGGCTTTCGGCAAAATCAACGATCACGGTTTCGGGGTCGCCGTCGACGTCGAACAGCTCGACAAAGCCATCGGAGGAGCCAAAGAACAGCGGGCCGCGGATTTCATACACCCGTGCGCCAAGGTCAGACACCGATTGGCGGGTGCGGGCGCTGATGCGGCGGGCGTTGTTCCAGGAATAGGCCAGCGCCGAGACGATCACGCCGACGACAACGGCCACCGCGAGGTCTTCGTAGACCGTCACAGCCGTCACCAGCAGGATGACGAACGCGTCCATTTTCGGGACTTTGCGCAGGATGGTGAGCGAGTTCCAGGCGAAGGTGCCGATCACCACCATGAACATCACACCGACCAGCGCGGCGAGCGGGATCAGCTCGATGATGGGCGAGGCGAAGAGGATGAAGATCAGCAGGAACAGCGCCGCCGCGATGGCCGCGACACGGGTGCGGCCGCCGGATTTGACGTTGATCATCGACTGGCCGATCATCGCGCAGCCGCCCATGCCGCCAAAGAAGCCGGTCACGGTGTTGGCCACACCTTGGGCGATACATTCCTGGCTGGCACCGCCGCGTTTGTTGGTGATTTCGCCAACAAGGTTGAGCGTCAGCAGGCTTTCGATCAGGCCGATGGCGGCAAGGATCACCGCGTAAGGCAGAATGATTTCAAGGGTTTCAAAGGTGAGCGGCACGGTCGGGATGTGGAACGCGGGCAAGCCGCCCTGGATCGAGGCCATATCGCCGACGCGGGGCACATCAATGCCAAAGGCGATGACGATGCCGGCGACAATGCCGATCCCGGCCAGCGGCGCGGGGATGAGCTTGGTGACCTTGGGCATGGCCCAGATGATCGCCATGGTCAGCGCGACCAGCCCCAGCATGGTGGCCAGTGGCAGCCCGGTCAGCCATTCGCCGCCGGTGGTGCCGTGGCCGGTGGCCTCGGCGGTGCCCGGCACCTTGAATTGGGTCATCTGGGCGAGGAAGATCACAATCGCCAGCCCGTTGACAAAGCCCAGCATCACCGGATGGGGCACGAGTCGGATGAACTTGCCCCACTGCATCGCCCCGGCAAAGATCTGGAGCAGACCCATCAGGACGACGGTGGCAAAGAGATACTCGACCCCGTGTTGCGCGACCAAAGCCACCATCACCACGGCCAGAGCGCCGGTTGCGCCCGAGATCATGCCGGGCCGTCCGCCGATCAGCGCGGTAATCAACCCGACGAGGAAGGCGGCATAGAGCCCGACCAGCGGGTGCACGCCCGCGACAAAGGCAAAGGCGACGGCTTCGGGCACAAGGGCCAGGGCCACGGTGAGGCCGGAGAGCAGTTCAATCCTTATCCGCCCGACAGACAGCCCCTCATCGGGCATCCAACGGAGGTCGGGCATGGCGGAGCCCTTGGCAAACGAGGCCAGCAAAGCGCGTTTCATCGAGCGGATCCTGAATTTTGATGTTTTTGGTGTTAGCGCTATAGAGCGCATCGCGCCAGATTGCCACCCCGGTGCCCCTATGTCGGGCCAGTTCGGGACGATTGGCCACGGGTTTGACGCGCGGTTTTGTCGGCGGGGGCCGATCCATCAATGGATCGGTGCTGATTTGTTGACAGATCGGGGCCTGCGTGACCTTGCGCCTGGGTCGTGCCGCTCTAAGGTTGGGCGCTGGAGCAGCAGCGGAGGCAGGGATGACAGAGACGATGATCGGGGTGATCGGCGGGTCGGGGATTTACGACATTGACGGGCTTGAAGGCGCACAGTGGGTCACGGTCGAGAGTACGTTTGGCACGCCGTCGGATCAGATTCTGACTGGCACGCTGGGCGGCGTAAAGATGGCGTTTCTGCCGCGTCACGGGCGCGGCCATGTGCATTCACCCACCACCGTGCCGTACCGCGCCAATATCGACGCGTTAAAGCGGCTGGGGGTGACGGATGTGATCTCGGTCTCGGCCTGTGGCTCGTTTCGCGAAGAGATGGCGCCGGGTGATTTTGTCATCGTCGATCAGTTCATTGACCGGACGTTCGCCCGCGAGAAAAGCTTTTTCGGCACCGGATGTGTGGCGCATGTGAGCGTGGCGCATCCGACCTGTGCCCGGCTCTCGGACGCCTGTGAAACCGCGGCGCGCGACGCGGGCATCAGCGTGCATCGCGGCGGCACGTACCTCGCGATGGAGGGGCCACAGTTTTCGACCTTGGCGGAATCCAAGATGTACCGCGAAAGCTGGGGCGCGGATGTGATTGGCATGACCAATATGCCCGAGGCCAAACTCGCGCGCGAGGCCGAGCTTTGTTACGCCTCGGTGGCGATGATCACCGATTACGACAGCTGGCATCCCGACCATGGCGAGGTGGATGTGACGCAGATTATCGCCACGCTGATGGGCAATGCCGATAAGGCGCGCGGGCTGGTGGCGCGGTTGCCTGCGCTTCTGGGGGCCGCGCGTGCCCCCTGCCCGCATGGCTGTGACCGGGCGTTGGACTATGCGATCCTAACCGCACCTGAGAAGCGAGACCCGGAGGTTGTGGCGCGGCTTGATGCGGTGGCGGGGCGGGTTTTGAACGCAGTGCCGGGCTGAAGCCCGGCCTACGGCAGAGGCCGGAGCGGGGGCGTGATCAGCCCTTCTTGCGCTTTTTCTTGGTGAACTTGCGGATAAACAGCCGGATTTCGCGCGCGGCGGTGGTGTCGAGTTCTTTGCACAGCGCCACAAATTCATCACGCTCGGATTTGTCGAGCCGCAGGATAAGCTGTGAATCCTTGTTGCCCGGTTTCTTCTCTGTCTTATCGGTCAATGCACAGATCCCGGCGCTGGTTTACGGCTCGTCATCGCAGTGGCGATGCAGGCGGATGCCACGTCGCTCTGCGTGTAAAGGAAAGAGGGGTTTGTTGACAACAGGCTTTGCTGCCGCGCGGCAATCTGGCGGGGCGGCGTAAGTCAGAAGGTATAGCCGAAGCGGGCGATGTCTTTGGCGCAGATCTCGGCGACAATCGCGGCGGTTTCGGTGTCATAATACCCGCGGTGATCGGCGCTGCGGTTCGACCGGTTGGCATGCGGCAAGTCGAGCGCAAAGCCAAGATGGGTTTCCAGCGGGGCAATATCTTCGGCCAGATGCTCGAGCCGGAGGAACAGCGCAGTGCGCTCGCGGCCCCGCGCGTCGGTGACATAGCGCGCGGCGGGGGTGGCGCGCAGGCTGTTCTGGACCGTGGCCTCGCGCAGGAAATCGGCAAAGCTCAGATGCTGGGCAAGACCCACGGCGGGGTGGTCAAAGCTTTGCGTGCGCAGCCAGTGGTAGTAGCTCACAACCCGGTCCCACGGGTTGCGCACGAGGGTGAAAATCTGGAAATCGTCAAGCTCAGCCCCGCTCACCACACCGTCGATATCCGCCAGCGTCGCATGTTTCCACAGCCGGCCCCGCGCCTCGAGGGTCTTTAACCGGTGCCGGCGTTTGACCGCCTTGGGCGTGTCGCCAATCAGGATGTCGTCGGCCTTGGCGCGCGCTTCAAGCGCCAGCGCCATCGCGGTGCCGCCGGTCTTGGGGATGTGGACAAAGATATAGCGCCGCCCGCGGGAAATGATCATGGCGCGACGCTACTCTTTGCGCAGACGCCAGACAATCACCAACCCGGCGCCAGCGATCAGGGTGATGCCCGCAACCTCGTTCCAGCCCACCGTATGGCCGAACATTACAAAGGCGGCGAGCGGGCCGAAGATGAACACCGAATATTCAAACACCGCCACATAAGAGGCATCGCCAAGCGCATAGGCGCGGGTCAACAGCCCGACGCCGAGCACCGAAAACACCGCCTGGATCAACACCAGCAGATGCACCAGCGGCGACATCGGCCAGACCCAGCCGCGCGTCACGAAACCTGCGGCACCGGGGGCAACGTCGGGCTGCCACAGGGCGACGCCCGCCAATCCCGACACGCCGATGATCCCCTGGATCACGAACATCGCAAACAGCATCGCCATCACATCCTCACCCGCGCAGACCGTGCGGGTGGCAATCGCGCCCAAGGCATAAAACAGCCCGCCAAACACCGGCAAAAAGGTCGCGAGGCTGAGGCTGGCGGGATCGGGGCTGAGCACCACAAGGATGCCGACGAAGCCCATGCTTACCGCCAAAACGCGCCACGGCCCGATGGGCTGGCGCAGGGCCAAAGCGGTGATCACCAGCACAAACACCGGCGAGGTGAACAGGCCCGAGAGCGCTTGGGCAATCGGCATCACCGAGAGCGCGCCGAAGTAGAACAGCATCGAGGTCGACAGCAGCGCGCCGCGCAACACCACCGCCCAAAGCCTGCGCGGGGTCAACGCCCCCAGCCCCAGACGCGCCGCCAAGATGACCACCGGCAGCGCCAGCACCATGCGCCAGGTATAGAACTGCCATATGCCGATTTCGCCCGCGATCAGCGGCACCGCGTTGTCGATCACCCCGATCACGGCCATTGCGCCCAGCATCGAGGCAGCCGCCGCCATCGGGCGGGTTTGTAGTATTGTTGTGCTCATGGCCCTACCGATCATCTTGCGGGTGCGCTGTCTTGCCCTATAACGACATTATGTGATTGAAAACGGGAGATTGTGATGGGCTGGCTCAAGGATGAAACCGGTCTGGACCGGACCCCGGCAAACTTTGTTCCGCTCACACCGCTGTCGATGTTGATCCGCGCGGCGCGCATCTTTCCCGAGCGGCTGGCCGTGGTCTATGGCCCGCATCGCAAGACCTATGCCGACTATTACGCGCGGTGTTCGCGGTTGGCTTCGGCTTTGGCGCAGGCGGGCGTGGTGCCCGGCGATGTGGTGGCGACGGTGCTGCCCAATATCCCGGCGCAGGCCGAGGCGCATTTCGGCATTCCCGCCTGTGGCGCGGTGCTTAACACCATCAACACCCGGCTTGATCCCGATACCATCGCCTATATCCTTGATCACGGCGAGGCCAAGGTGGCGCTGGTGGATCCGCAGTTCCTGCCTGTCGTGACCGAGGCGACCCGCCGAATGGAGGGGCCAGCGCCGACGATCATCGAGGTGGCGGATACCCACGCCGGCTTCCCCGCCAGTGGCAAGCACATGGAATATGAGGATTTTCTTGCCACCGGCGACCCCGATTTCGCGTGGATCCTGCCCGAGGATGAGTGGGAGAGCATCGCGCTTAACTATACCTCTGGCACCACCGGGCGGCCCAAGGGCGTGGTCTATCATCACCGCGGTGCCTATCTTATTGCCATGGCGCAGCCGATTTCCTGGCGCATGGTGCTCTATCCAAAATACCTTACCATCGTGCCGCAATTTCACTGCAACGGCTGGTGTCATACGTGGATGATGCCGGTGGTCGGCGGCACGCTGGTGTCGTGCCGCGACATCACCGCCAAGGCGATTTTCGACGCGATTGCCGACGAAGGGGCCACGCATTTTGGCGGCGCGCCCATCGTGCTTAACCTGCTGATCAACGCGCCTGACTCTGAGCGCCGCCAATTTGACCACACCGTTGAGGTGCTGACCGCAGGCGCGCCCCCTGCCCCCGCGACCCTCGCCAAGATCGAGCCGATGGGGTTTAACATCACCCAGGTTTACGGCCTGACCGAGACCTATGGCCCCTCGACCGAATGCGTCTGGCGCGAAGATGACTGGGGCGACCTGGCGGGCGAAGACCGGGCGGCGATCAAGGCGCGGCAAGGCGTGGCGATGCCGATGATGGAGCATATCACGGTGATGGACGCCGAAAACATGGGCCAAGTGCCGATGGACAGCGGCCATCAGGGCGAGATCATGTTTCGTGGCAATGCGGTGATGAAAGGGTATTTCAAGAACCCCGAGGCGACGCAGGAGGCCTTCAAGGGCGGCTATTTCCACTCTGGCGACCTCGCCATTCAGCACCCCGACAGCTATATTCAGATCGCCGACCGCGCCAAGGACATCATCATTTCGGGTGGCGAAAATATCTCGTCTGTCGAGGTGGAAAACTGTCTGATGGCGCATGAGGCTGTGTCGCTCGCGGCGGTGGTGGCCAAGCCGGACGAAAAGTGGGGCGAAGTGCCCTGCGCCTTTGTCGAGCTGAAGGCCGGGCACGATGTGAGCGAGGCCGAGATCATTGCCTTTGCCCGCAGCAAACTTGCCGGTTTCAAGACGCCGAAAAAGATCGTATTTCAGGAGTTGCCGAAGACTTCGACCGGCAAGATTCAAAAATTCGAACTGCGCATTTTAGCCAAGGACCTGTAAATTTTCATGACGTCACCGGCATTGCCGATTTACAGGCTCTTTGTGTGCCTGGCCTGGCCCGTTGTGGCCGTTCTTCTGCTTTGGCGCGTGCTCAGCAGGCGCGAGGCGCTGTGCGATTGGGCGCAACGCATCGGGATTGCGCCCGGTGGCGCGCCGGGGCCGCATGTCTGGCTGCACGCGGCGTCTAACGGTGAGCTGACCTCGGCGCGGCCGGTTCTGCTGGCGTTGCAAGAGGCGCGGCCCGATCTCAAGCTGCTGATCACCACCAATTCGCTGACCGGTCGCGATTTGGCCCGTAAGTGGGAGATGTCGGGCGTGACCGCGCGGCTTGCGCCGCTTGATACCCGCTGGGCGGCCGGGCTTTTGCATCGGCGCTATGGGCTGGTGGGGCATGTGCTGCTTGAGGCCGAATTCTGGCCCAACCGGATTGCCGCGACCACCAATCGGGGCTTGCCAGTGGTGGCGCTTGGCGCGCGGTTGTCGCGCCGCACCTCGCAAAGCTGGCGCAAGATTTCGGTGCTGGCGCAACAGGTTCTGCACCGGCTGAGCTATGTGTCGCCGCAGGATGACGGCTCGCGCCGCCGGCTGTTGCAGCTTGGGCTAGAGCCAGCGCAGCTTGGCCCGGTGCTGGATCTCAAGGCGTTTTTCACCCCGCCGCCCAGCCTCACACCGGAGCCTGCGTTTCTGGAGAGGTTTAACCGTGGGGCGACGTGGCTGGCGGCCTCGACCCATGAGGGCGAAGAAGATATTGTGATCGCCGCCCATCGCAGGCTGTTGGAAAGCTGGCCCGAGGCGCGGCTGATCATTGCCCCCCGCCACCCCCGGCGCGGCGGCGAGATCGCGGCGATGGTGCGCCAGGCGGATATGGGGGCGGCGTTGCGCTCGGCCGGGGATGCGCCGCGCGACGGGGCGGTTTATATCGCCGATACGCTGGGCGAGATGCCGCTGTGGTACAAGCTGGCGGGCACCACCTTTATCGGCGGCTCGCTGGTGGAAAAAGGCGGCCACACCCCGTTTGAGCCCGCCGTGTTTGACAGCACGTTGCTGCATGGCCCGCACACCAGCAACTTTACCCGGATCTTCCGCTTGCTTGATATCTCCGGCGCCGCGATCCAGGTCGAAGACGCCGACGACCTTGCCAGCGCGCTGTTGCAATGCCGCGATGCGGATCGTCAAACCGCGATGCGGCGCAAGGCGCGTGACCAGCTCGATCAGCCTGCCGATCTGATGGAAGTGGTGCGACAATTGGCGGCGCGCCTGCCGGGGTGATCAGCAGCACAGGGTCGGCCCAGCGCAGGCGCAGCACAGCCGCAGTGCGGGGTTTTTTGCGCCACACGGATGCTTTCGAGGGTGACAGCGGGTGGGGTTCTTTCCTAACCTGCCTGCGATCAAACGGAGGGCACGGCATGTCCTATCATGACAAGGCGCAATTGCCGCTGACGGTGAAGGCGCGCCAAAAGGAAGAGATGCGCGCGCAGTTTGCCGCGCTCTGCTACCGTGTCGTGAATGACAAGGTCCAAGTGCTCTTGATCACCTCGCGCGGGCGCAAGCGCTGGATCATTCCCAAGGGCTGGCCAAGCCACAATGTGACCCCGGCACAGGGCGCGGCGATCGAGGCCTGGGAAGAGGCTGGCGTGACCGGACGCGCGCATAATCAATGCCTTGGGGTGTTTTCCTACATCAAGCTGAATGCCAAATCCGGCGCGCTGCCCTGCCTCGCGATGGTCTATCCGATCAAGGTCAAGAAGATGCACGACGACTATCCCGAGGTCGGGCAGCGGCGGCTGAAATGGGTGCGCCCCAGCAAGGCGGCGGCGCTGGTGTCAGAGCCGGAATTGGCGCAAATGCTGCGCCATTTCGATCCGCGGCGGCTTCGATTGTAGCACGCAGGATGCAGGCGCGGCGTTGAACTTTCGCGCCAAAGAGATATGTGTAGATAAGAACTTGCTAGGTGTTGGTGATGATTCACTATGCTTTGAAATGCACGGACAACCACAAATTCGAAAGCTGGTTTCAGTCGGCTGCCGCCTTTGACAAACTCAAAGGTGCGGGCATGGTGGCCTGTGCCATCTGCGGCAGCAGCGCGGTGGATCGTGATGTGATGGCCCCGCGCGTGTCGCAAGGCAGTGAGGCACCGGGGCCGCAGGCCAAACCGCAAGACCGGCCCCAAAACGGGCCGCACAAAGGCCAGCTATCGGGCCCCGCCTCGCCTGCCGAACAGGCGCTGGCCGAGATCAAGAAACACATCGAGAAGAATTCCGACTACGTGGGCCGCGATTTTGCCCGCGAGGCCCGCGCCATCCATTTGGGCGAAGCGCCCGAGCGTGCGATTTACGGCGAGGCCCGCCCCGAAGAGGCGCGCAAACTGGCCGAAGAAGGCGTGCCGATTGCGCCGCTGCCGTTCCGTCCGGGGCGCAAGTCGAACTGACGCCGGGACCGGCTGTACCACACCATTTCTAATCTGCGCGGGACATGCCGCCGATTTCGGTCGGGCGGTGTGTGCTGCTGTTTGGCTGGGCTGGCGCTGTTTGGCTGGGCTGGCCCGTGCAACAACGCGCTAGGTTTGGCGCGACGCAGGATCAACCGGCCAAACCCCAAGCACAAAAAAGGGGCCGCCCGCAGGCGACCCCTAAAATCTTCCGGTTAGAAGGCGTGATTTACATCATGCCGCCCATGCCGCCCATGCCGCCCATATCGGGCATGCCGCCGCCAGCGCCGGCTTTCTCGGGCTTGTCGGCAACCATGGCTTCGGTGGTGATCAGCAGACCAGCAATCGATGCCGCGTCTTGCAGAGCCGTCCGAACAACTTTGGCAGGGTCGATCACGCCGAATTTGAACATGTCGCCATATTCTTCGGTTTGAGCGTTGAAGCCAAACTTGGGGTCGTCGCTTTCGCGGATTTTGCCAGCCACAACCGAACCGTCAACACCAGCGTTCTCAGCGATCTGACGCAGCGGCGCTTCAAGCGCCTTGCGAACGATCGAGATACCAACGTTCTGGTCGGAGTTGTCGCCTGTCAGACCTTCGAGCACTTTGCCCGCTTGGATCAGAGCCACACCACCGCCAACAACGATGCCTTCTTGAACAGCAGCGCGGGTCGCGTTCAGAGCATCGTCAACACGGTCTTTGCGCTCTTTCACTTCGACTTCGGTCATGCCGCCAACGCGGATAACAGCAACACCGCCGGCCAGTTTGGCCACGCGCTCTTGCAGTTTTTCACGGTCGTAATCGGACGTGGTTTCTTCGATCTGGGTACGGATCTGGGAAACGCGCGCTTCGATTTCGGCTTTCTCGCCGGCACCGTCAACGATGGTGGTCTCGTCTTTGGTGATGGTCACTTTCTTGGCGGTGCCAAGCATGTCCATTGTCACCGACTCGAGCTTCATGCCCAGGTCTTCCGAGATCACTTGACCGCCGGTCAGGATCGCGATGTCTTGCAGCATGGATTTGCGGCGATCGCCGAAACCAGGTGCTTTGACAGCTGCGATTTTCAGGCCGCCGCGCAGTTTGTTGACCACGAGGGTCGCCAGCGCTTCGCCTTCAACGTCTTCGGCAATGATCAGCAGCGGCTTTTGCGACTGGATCACTTGCTCGAGCAGCGGAACCATCGGCTGGAGCGACGACAGTTTCTTTTCGTGCAGCAGGATCATGCAGTCTTCGAGGTCTGCAATCATCTTGTCGGAGTTGGTCACGAAGTAAGGCGACAGGTAGCCGCGGTCGAACTGCATGCCTTCGACAACATCAGTCTCGGTTTCGAGACCTTTGTTTTCTTCGACGGTGATCACACCCTCGTTGCCGACTTTCTGCATCGCGTCAGCAATTTGCTGGCCGATTTCTTTTTCGCCGTTGGCGGAGATGGTGCCAACCTGCGCGACTTCGGCGCTGTCGGACACGTCACGCGACGCGGCTTTGATCGCTTCGACAACTTTGGAAGTCGCCAGATCGATGCCACGCTTGAGGTCCATCGGGTTCATGCCAGCGGCAACCGATTTCAGGCCTTCTTTGACGATGGCTTGCGCCAGAACCGTTGCGGTGGTGGTGCCATCGCCGGCTTCGTCGTTGGTGCGGGAAGCGACTTCCTTCACCATTTGTGCGCCCATGTTTTCGAACTTGTCTTCGAGTTCGATTTCCTTGGCAACCGATACACCGTCTTTGGTGATGCGCGGTGCGCCAAAGGATTTGTCGAGCACAACGTTACGGCCTTTGGGGCCGAGTGTAACCTTGACCGCGTCAGCGAGGATGTTGACACCCTTCAGCATCTTGTTGCGGGCATCGGTGGCGAATTTGACGTCCTTGGCAGACATTTATGTCTCTCCTTGACTTGAAATTTCTAGGGAAGCGGGTGGCGCACCACCCGGCGACAATCAGGCGATAACGCCCATGATGTCGCTTTCCTTCATGATGAGCAGCTCTTCGCCGTCCAGCGTGATCTCAGTGCCCGACCATTTGCCGAACAGGATCTTGTCGCCGGCTTTGACGTCCAGATCGATGCGAGCGCCGTTGTCGTCACGCGCGCCTGCGCCAACCGAAACAACTTCACCTTCCTGAGGCTTTTCTTTCGCGCTATCAGGAATGATCAGCCCGCCTTTGGTTTTTTCTTCGCTCTCGGTGCGACGTACCAGCACGCGGTCATGCAGCGGTGTAAATGCCATCTTTGCAGCTCCTTGGCTCAAAGTTCTGTTTCAGTCTCCCCCTCCTCGGAGGGGTATTAGCACTCACCCTGTGTGAGTGCTAACGACGCATAGCTAAGGTTTAGCCTGCGACCTGTCAACGCGTTTGCCAAAATTTTTCACGCGCAGGTCGCGGTGCTGTCATAGGCCCTGCCCGGCGCTGGGGTTGGCCATGCTTGGGTGCCAAAACGCGCCCGGTCAGACCCCTGCTGGCGGGTTTTACCCAGTCCCCCCAGCCCGAAAACGAAAAACGCGGGCCTGAGCCCGCGTTCCTCAATCGTTTCTGGTGGCCGGTGTCAGCGCAGCGGCACTTCCACCATGAACTCGACGCCCCAGCTTTCAAAATCGCTGCCGATGCCGTCGTAGCTGCCGCCAAAGTGCACCCGTCCGCCGTTTGTGCCCTGAACGGTCAGACCCGCCTTCAGCCTGCCGCGCCAGCCATCCGCGCCCGTCGCATCATCCTGCGTCAGCGTCACACCTTCGGTTTCGGAATGCTGATAGATCGCATTCAACCCGAATTCCGGCCGATAGGTGATGCCATTGGCGTCAATGAAGTTGCCGCTGATGGTTGGGCCAAGCTTCACTTCGCCAATCGAGATGGTCTGGCTCGGGATGCCGACGTTGAGCGAATCGGTATAGCTGTCCTGAGTTTCCTCATAGTAGCTAAAGCTCGCCGTTGGCCGGATCATCCATGGCCCGTTTTCGATCTCACCGGTGAGGCTTGCGTTGGCCAGCCAGCGGGTGGTGTCGAAGTCATCGGTGTAGGTGTTGAACGGGCTGATCTGGTTGCGCGAGGTGCCCGCCGCGAGACGGCCATCAAAGTACAGATGTTGCCCAAGCCGCGCCGTCACATATGGCCCTGCCATCCAGCCCTGCCCCGACACCTTGCTGTTGTCGCCATAAAGCTTGGCGTCGTCGAATTGCAGCATCACCCCCACCAGCACGTCCTGGTTCACAAGGTAATCCGCTCCGACATAGCCAATGGCAAAGTGGCCATCGTCGTTGCCGGCGGTTTCGAACTTCTTGTACGTCCCCTCGACCCAGACATCGAAACGCTGATCCTCAACAAAGCCGATCCCGTCGGTATCGCCGTGTGCAAGGGCCAGGCTTTCCGCCGCCATCCGCATCTGGCGCCAGCTGGTCGAGAAGCTGTAGTTGCCCGATTGTGCCGATTTGAAGTCATACGAGAACGGCAGGAAGGCTTGCAGATCGCCGTTGGAATAGCTGAGCTGCGTTGCCCCGCCAAAGCCGCGGTTCAGGCGGTCAAAGCGACGGCCCGCTCCCGGCTCGGACGACAGGATCAGCGTGCCGCGCGTTTTCAGGAAAGTGTTGATTTCGTCGATGGTTTTCTGCCGGGTGGCAATCGAGCTGAAGGTACAGACCACATTTTCACCCGGTTCGATCACCGCTGTCAGCTCGCGACGGCTCGCATTGCCGGTGGAGTTGGCATCGGTGCAGGTGATCGCGTCGGTGCCCTGCCCGTCGGGCGGAGTTTGGGCGATCACATGCGTTCCGGCGGCCACGAAGACCGGGCCAAAGCGGCCGGTTCCGCCACTGGTGGCGATGGTAAAGTTCAGCGCACCGGTGGTGGACGAGAAGCCAAAGCTGCCGTCTTCGTTGGTGGTTTGAACGATGGTCAGCGTGCCCTCGGGGGCCTGCTCGACCCGCAATTGCGGGTTGGCCGCGTTGGTGTTGCCCAGCGATGTCGCCGCAGGGCCCGCCGCCGCCGTATAGGTGCCCACAACGTCCGAGCCGACCGTCGCCGTGATCAGACACTGCTGGCCCGGTGCGATGGTGCCCACCGAAGCCGTCAGCGTATCGCCCGCCTGTGCCAGCGAGACCGCGCCACCGCAACCGGCACTGCCGGTCGGGGTGCCGGGCACCACATAGCTGACCCCGGCTGGCAGGGTCGCCGTCAGCGAGGTGCCATTGGCCGCCACCAGCGCCGCCCCGTTGTCGATCTGGATCGACAGGACCGAGGTTTGGCGCGTCTGGATGGTCGACGGTGTAAAGCTGGCCGTCAGGGTTGGGGCCGGCGCAGGTGTCACGGCAAGCGTTGCCGTGGCGGTGCCGGAATTGCCCAAGCTGGAGGTCAGATCGCCGCTCACTGGCGAGATGCTGCCCGAGGCTGACGTCTGCACGCCCACCTCGACCTGGCAGCTTGCCCCTGCCGCGACGGTGCCGCTGCTCAGGCCAAGCGATGCCGCGCCTGCCGTTGCCGTGACACTGCCCGCGCACGTGTTGCTGACAAGCGTGGCCGACGACACGGTGAGCCCGCCGATCAACGGCAATGTGACGTCAAGCGCCTCTGCCGGGACCTGCGAGGCGCTGTTGTCGATGATCAGGCTGACCACCGATGTCGCGCCCTGCACCACGCTGGCCGGGGTAAAGGCCATCGCCACGCCGGGGGCCGGAGCCGCCAGCACTTCGATCGCCGCCGCAGCCGCGCCGGAATTGCCCAGCGATGACGTAAGATCGCCGGTGGTGAGGTTGGGATTGCCCGCATCCGAGGTCTGAATTCCGACCTCGATCACACAGCTTGCCCCGGCGGGCACTGTCCCGCCCGAAAGGCCAAGCGAAGACCCAGCAGCGAGCGCCGACAGGGTGCCGCCGCAAGAGTTGCTCACCACTTCCGCCGTCGACACCGTCAAGCCTGCGCTCAGTGGCAGGGTGAAGGCCAAGGCCTCCGCCGCGACTTGTGCGGTGCTGTTGTCGATGGTGAACACCGCTGTCGACGTTGTGCCCTGCACCACGCTGGCCGGATCGAAGGCCATCGCAAAGCCTGGCAGTGGCGCCGGTGTGATTTCAACCGTTGCCCGCGCTGTACCGGAATCGCCCAGCGACGAGGTGAGGCTGCCAGTGTCCAACAGCAAGTTGCCTGCGTCTGCGGACTGAATGCCAACCTCGATGGCGCAGGTCGCGCCCGCCGCCACACTGCCATCGGCGAGGCTAAGAGACCCCGCTCCGGCTGCTGCATTCACAGTCCCGCCACAGGTGTTGCCGACCACTTGTGCCGAAGACACCGTAAGACCGCCACTCAGCGGCAATGTCACCGCAAGCGTATCCGCCGACACCAGCGACGTGCTGTTGTCGATGGCAAGACGCACCGTGGTGGTCGCCCCTTGCACAAAGTTGGACGGATCAAACGACATGGCAATCCCCGGAGGGGTGGCCGCCAGCACCGCCAGATTGGCCGTTGCGCTGCCGGAATTCCCCAGGTTCGAGGTCAGGTCGCCGGTTGTCGGGTTAAGGTCGCCCGCCGCCGACGTCTGAATGCCGACTTCCACCGCACAGCTCGCGCCAGCGGCAAGCACGCCGCCCGCGAGGCTGAAGGACGCCGCCCCAGAGGGGGCCGCAACGGCACCGCCACAAGAGTTGCTTACCAGTGCGGCTGTCGAGACGGTCAACCCGTTGGCCAACGGCAGGATGACGTTAAGATCGCTCACCCCCACCAGTGCCGCAGCATTGCCGATGTCGACGCGCACAACGGTTGTTGCGCCCTGCACCACGCTGGCCGGATCAAACGACAGGGCCACTGTCGGCACCGGGGCGGTGATCACCGCAAGCGATGCACTGGCCGCGCCGGAATTGCCAAGGTTTGAGGTCAGATCGCCGGTCATCGAATCGAAGGTGCCTGCGTCTGTGGTCTGAACCGCGACAGAAATCCGGCACGCCGCACCTGCGGCAAGAGTCCCGCCGCTGAGAGCAATGCTCGATGCGCCCACGGGCGCAGTTGTGGTGCCCCCGCAGGTGTCTGTCACCACGCCAGCCGCCGCAACGCTCAGGCCTGCGGGCAAGGGCAGCGTCACTGCCAGCGCTTCCGCCGCAACCAGAGCCGTGGCGTTGTCGATGCCAAGGCTCACGGTGGTCGTTGCGCCCTGCACCACGCTGTCGGGGTTAAACGACAGTGCAAGCGAGGGCAGCCCTGCCGCGATCACCCGCAAGTTGGCGGTGGCCGGGCCGGAATTGCCAAGGCTCGAGGTCAGATCGCCGGTCACCGGATCAAAGGAGCCTGCATCCGAGGTCTGGATGCCGACTTCGATCAGGCAACTGCCGCCCGCCGCGATAAGTCCGCCGCTAAGGTCAACCGACGCTGAGCCCACATCCGCCGTCAAAGTGCCGCCGCAGGTGCTGCTTACGATGCCCGCTGCTGACACGGTCAGACCGGCTGGCAAGGGCAAGGTCACTGCAAGCGTCTCGGCCGCGACCAAAGCAGTGGCATTGTCGATGGCAAGGCGCACGGTCGAGGTTTCGCCCTGCACCAAGCTGGCCGGGTCGAATGACATCGCAAGTGCTGGAGCATCTGCCGCAGTTACCGTCAGCGACGCGGTTGTCGGGCCGGAATTGCCAAGGCTCGAGGTCAGGTCGCCAGTCACCGGATCGAAAGTGCCCGCATCCGAGGTTTGGATGCCAACTTCGATCAGGCAGCTGCCCCCCGCCGCGATAAGTCCGCCGCTGAGGTCAACCGACGCTGTGCCCACATCCGCCGTCAAAGTGCCGCCGCACGTGTCGCTTACGATGCCCGCCGATGACACGGTCAGACCGGCTGGCAAAGGCAAGGTCACTGCCAGCGCCTCGGCCGCGACCAAGGCGGTGGCATTGTCGATTGCAAGGCGCACGGTGGTCGGCGCGCCCTGTTCGACGCTGGCCGGATCGAACGACATGGCAAGCGTTGGCAGACCGGCTGCAATCACTGTCAGTGTCGCGGTTGCGGTGGCGGAATTGCCAAGGCTCGTGGTCAGATCACCGGTCACCGGATCGAAGGTACCTGCATCCGAGGTCAAAATGCCGACCTCGATCAGACAACTGCCCCCCGCCGCGACAGTGCCGCCGCTGAGCTCAATCGCGCCTGTGCCTGCAGTCGCCGTCAAGGTGCCGTTGCACGAGTTGCTCACGATCCCCGCCGCCGACACCGTCAGCGCGGCGGGCAGGTTCAAGGTAAAGGCCGCATCCGTCGCCGCGACAAGTGCGCCGCCGTTGGAGATGTTGAAGCTGGCAACACTGGTGCCGCCCTGCTCAACGCTGTCCGGGGCAAATGCCATCGAGAACAGCGGGATATCCGCAGGCTGCACCCGCAGGGTATCACTGGCTGTGCCGGAATTGCCCTGATCGGTGGTGAGATCGCCCGAGGTGGTCACGAAATCCCCGACGTCCGTGCCGAGAACCTGCGCGCTAAGCGTACAGGTGCCGCCCGCTGCGATCACCCCGTCGAACAGCGCAATGCTGGTGCCGCCGGGATTGGCCACTGCGGACCCACCACATGTTGAGGTAAGCATCGGGTCGCCCGCAAGCTGTAGCGGGGCTGGCAGATCAACGATCACCGTGGCCCCCGTGGCCGCCAGCGACGAGGCGCTGTTGTCGATGCCGATCTCAAGCGCGCTTTCGCCGCCTTGGGCAATCGGGCTGGTGAGATAGGCCAGCGACAGGCTCGCCAGAGGCTGCATGTTCAGCGGGGCCGAAGCCGGGCCGGAATTGCCAAGATTAGAGGTCAGATCCCCGGTGAGCAGTGTCACATCGCCCGGTGTCGAGGTCGCCAGAGCCACATCGATTTCGCAGATGCCGCCCGCCGCCACGATCCCGTTGGCCAGCGTGATCACGCTGCTGCCCGGTGTCGCGGTGACAGTGCCGCCACAGGTCGCGGCGGTGGCGCCCGCAGGCCCCACAGTGACGCCGCCGCCCAAAGGCAGGCTGACCGACAGGGTGTCGGCCGCAACCGCGGCTGCGGAGTTGTCGATGGTGAAGGTCACAAGCGACGCCGCGCCTTGCACCAGCACCGACGGATCGGTGGCCAGCGTAAACACCGGCACCTCAGCGCCATTGACGATCAACGTATCGCGGGCCGAGCCGGAATTGCCTTGGCTGGTGGTCAGATCGCCGCTGATGGTTTCAAAGCTGCCGACGCCGGCGCTTTGGACATTGGCCGAGAACGTACAGCTTAGCCCTGCCGCAACATTGGCGCGCGACAGGTTGATGAGGGTGCCGCCCGCGTTTGCCGTGAAGGCCCCGCCGCAGAGGTTGGCGGCATCCACCGGATCGGCCAGCACAAGCCCGCCGGGCAGTGCCAGCGACACATCGGCATTGGACGCGGCCAGCGTAGAGCCGGTGTTGTCGATGGTGAATTGCAGCGTGCTGACGTCGCCCTGCACCACCGGATTGGAGAGGTAGGTCAGGTCCAGTACCGGCAATGGCGACACAGCAATCGCCGATGTGGCGGGGGCACTGGTGCCAAGGGTCGAGGTCAGATCGCTGGTCAGCGCGGTGAAATTGCCGACGGCGGTGCCGCGCACCTGAACACTGATTTGACAGAAGGCTGCGGCCCCAAGACTGCCCGCACTAAAGGCAATATCGGCGGTGCCCGGCGTGGCCGTCACAGTGCCGCCGCAGGGGGTGGCCCCGGCGCCCGACACGACCTCAAGGCCCGCAGGCAGGGTGAGGGTAAAGGCCAGATCGTCAGCCGCGACCAAGGCGGCGCCATTGTCGATCCGGAAATCGGCGGCAGAGGTGCCACCATTGGCGATGACCGCTGGATCAAAGGCCATGGTAAAGCCGGGCGCCGGGGCCGAAGTGACCTCAAGCGCGGCGGTTGCGGTGCCGGAATTGCCAAGGCTGGTGATCAGATCGCTGGTCACCGGGTTGAACGTGCCTGGCGCAGAGGTATCGACCCCCACGGCCAAGCTACAGCTGCCGCGCGCCGCAATCGTGCCGTCGATCAGGCCGATCACATCGGTGCCGTCCACTGCCTCGGGCGTGCCGCCACAGGTGTTTTCGCTAAGGCCCGCCGCTGACACCGTCAGCCCCGCAGGCAACGTGAGCGAGAAGCCCGCTGTTTCGGCATCAACAAGGCCGAGGGCGTTGTCGATGGTGAACCGCACCGACGTAGGTGCGCCCTGCACAACGCTGGCCGGATCAAAGACCATCGCAAAGCTCGGTTCTGGCGCGGCGGTGACGGTAAGCTCGGCTGTTGCCGGTCCCGAGGTGCCAAGGGTGGTGGTCAGTTCGCCGGTCAACGGGTTGAACGTGCCCGCCGAGGAGGTCTGCACCCCGACTTCGACGATACATCTTTCGCCCGCTGAAATGGTGCCACCGGCGAGGCCGATCACATCAGTGCCGCTGATCGCATCAGGGGTGCCGCCGCAGGTGTTGGCGGTCAGACCCAAGTCCGAAACCGTCAGCCCCGCAGGCAAGGTGAGCGAGAACAGCGCATCATTGGCCGGAACAAGCGCGGCAAAGTTATCGATGGTAAAGGTCACTGACGAGGTTTCGCCCTGCTCAACTGTGTCCGGAACGAAACCCATCGCAAAGGTGGGTTCCGGGGCCGGTGTCACCTCAAGCGTGGCGGTCGCGGTCGAGGAATTGCCAAGGCTGGTGATCAGATCGCTGGTGACCGGATCAAAGATGCCCGCCGACGTGGCTTGCAGCCCGATCTCAAGCGTACAGCTGGTGCCCGCCGCGATCACGCCATCGGTCAGCCCGATGGTATCGGTGCCAAACACCGCCACAGGAGAGCCGCCACAGGTGTTGTCCATAAGGCCCGCAGACACTGTTACGCCCGCAGGCAAGGACAGCGCGAAACCCGCATCATTGGCCGCAACAAGCGCGCTGGTGTTGTCGATTGTGAAGCTCACCGTAGTGAGGTTGCCCTGCACGATGCTGGCGGGATCGAAGGCCATCGCAAAGCCGGGTTCCGGAGCCGCTGTGACCTCAAGTTCGGCGGTTGCTGGCGCAGCGGCGCCAAGGCTGGTGGAAAGCTCGCTGGTCAACGGATTGAACGTGCCCGCCGTGGCGGTTTGCACGCCCACCACAAAGGTACAGATGTCGCCTGCTGCGATTTCGCCGTTGGTCAAGCCGATCTGATCGGAGCCGGGAACGGTTTCGGTGGTGCCGGCGCAGGTGTTGGACAAACGGACCGCTGCGGACACGGTCAGCCCGGCTGGCAGGGTCAGCGAAAAGCCCGCTGTGTTGGCCGGAACCAAAGCGCTGGCGTTGTCGAGCGTGAAGGTCACCGACGAGGTTGCACCCTGCACAACGCTGGCCGGATCAAAGGCCATCGCAAAGCCGGGCACGGGGGCCGGGTCGACCGTCAGCTGATCGCTGGCAAGGTTGGACGTGCCTTGGCTTGTCATCAGAACGCTTGTGGTCGAGGTAAAGGTGGCCGGTGTCGAGGTGCGAATTTCGGCGGAAAAAGTACAGAGTCCGCCCGCTGCGATGGTGGCACCGGTGATGCTCACGCTGTCGCTGCCAGGGTCGGCAGTAAGAGTGCCGCCACAGGTGTTGGAGAGTGCGGGCACATTGGCCACGCGCAGCGCCGCATCCAGTGTCAGGCTGACAGCGCCATTGCTGGCCCCGAGCGACGAGGCACTGTTATCAATGGTGAATTGCAGCGTGCTGGCCGCGCCTTGCGCCACCGGATCGTCAAGATAGGCAAGCGACAGCACCGGCTGCGGCTCGACCACAATGCGGTCGGTTATGGTGCCGGAATTGCCCAGCGAAGACGTGACATCGCCGGTCACCGGGTCAAATGTCCCGGCGGCAGCGGCGGTCAGGATCTCGACTTCGATGGCACAGCCCTGCCCCGCAGGGATCGTGCCGCCCGTCAGGGTAATGGACCCGGTGCCGGCATCCGCAACGACAGTGCCGTTACAGGAGTTGGCCAAAAGCCCGCGGTCCGAGACTGTCATCCCGCCGGTCAACGGCAGGGTGAACGCCACATCGTTGGCAGCAACCAAGGCGGTAAAGTTGCCGATCACAAAGGTCAGCGCCGAGGTTTGCGTGGTCGAGACCACATCGGGCAAGAAGCTCATCGAAGCGGTCGGGGTCGGGGCATTGTCGACCTCAAGGTCGGCCGACGTCGGGCCGGAATTGCCCTGCGAGGAGGTCAGATCGCCAGCGGTCACGGTCTGGGTCCCGCTTGACGAGGTCTGGATGCCCACGGTCATGGCACAGCTCGTGCTGGCCCCGACGCTGCCGCCGGTAAGCTGGATCGTGGTGCCGTTCGCCGCTGCGGTGGGGGTGCCGCCACAGGTGTTCGCGCTCACTTCGGCGGCGGTGATGGTCAGGCCCTCGGGCAATTCTGCGCTGAAGTCGAGCGCATTGGCGCCCACAAGGGCCGCGTTGTTGTTGATGGTAAAGGTCAGGTTTGCTGTCGCGCCCTGCACCACGTTTTCCGGCGCAAAGGCGGCGGTGAACAGCGGCGCATCCGCAGGGCTGACGGTCAGCGTGTCAGTGGCGGTGCCGGAATTGCCCCGCGAGGTGGTGAGATCGCCACTGGTGGTCACGAAATCGCCATCCGCCGAGGTCAGCACTTCGGCGGTGAAGGCACAGCTGCCGCCTGCGGCCACAGTGCCGCCGGACAGCGACAATGTTGTGCTCCCAGGATCGGCGGTAAAGGTGCCACCACAGGTGTTGGACGCGCCCGAGGGCGTATCGATCACGAGGCCCGCAGGCAGGTCGATCTGCACCTGCGCCAAAGTGGCGGGCAGGCTTGAACCGGAATTCCCGATCAGGAACTGCACCGTGGCTGGCGCGCCTTCGACAACTGGGTTGTCGAGATAGGTCAGCGCGGCTGTCGGCGCCGGTTGCACCGACAGCGTATCGCTGGCGTTGCCCGAGTTGCCGGAACTGGAGGTCAGATCGCCGGTGGTGTTGATTTGGTCACCCGAGGCCACGGGTTGCACAATTACTTGCACGGTACAGATGGACCCGGCGGAAACGGTGCCGCCCGACAGCGCCACGGTGCCGGTGCCCGCGACTGCGGTAACACTGCCGCCACAGGTTGAGTTGGCCGGCGTGGTGCCAACGGTCATGCCCGCAGGCAGATTGTCGGTGAAATCAAGCGCGCTTGCGGCAAGGGCCGAGGCGGAGTTGTCGATGGTCAGCGTCAGGCTCGAGGTTTCGCCAATGCCGATCGTGTCGGGCGCAAAGGATTTGGCGAAAGTCGGCGCGGGCTCGATTGTCACACTGTCCGAGGCCGCGCTGGCGACCTCTATCCCATCGGCGGACAAAACCGAGGTGGTGTTGGTGTAATTGCCCGCCACAGCATTGGCCGGGATCGCGATATCAACGTCAAAGCTACAGGTTCCGCTGGGCGGCAGGCGGCCACCGGTAAACGACAGCGTGCTTGCGCCAGACAGGTTGGACCCTGCCCCACAGACATTGGCGCCGGTGCCCGAACTCGCCGTCGCGCCGGTCACGAAACCCGACAGATCATCGGTGAACGACAACTCGACAATGCCGCGTTCCGTGTCTCGGTTCTGGATGAAGATCCGCATTGTGGCGGTGCCGGTTGCCGTCGTGGAGGAGGACAGGAAGGTCTTGGTAAAGATCGGCCCCGCACCACTGCGCAGCAAAAAGCTGTCGCTGGCGGGCGGGCCAAAGGCCTCAACGCCGGACGCATCACCGGTCAGGATCGAGGTGGTGTTGGTGTAGCTGTCATCAAAGCCCGAGGCCGGCAATTGCACCGTGACCGAAAAACTGCACGACTCGGTCGGCGCAAGGCTGCCGCCGGAAAAGCTTAGGACCGAGGTGCCCGAAACGGTGCCGGTGCCACACACACTGCCCGCCGCAGGAAGGACGCTGGCGGTTGTGCCGGCCAACATCGCGCCAAGATCATCGGTGAAGGCAAGATTTTCGATGGTCTGACCGGTCGGGTTGGTCAGGGTAAACGCAAGCGACATCGTATCGCCCGGCGCAGCAAAGTCCTGATCGAAGGCTTTGGCAAAGGTGAGGGCCAGATCTTCGACTTGCAGCGCGGTACGCGCCGGTGCGGACGCCTTGTTCGTACCGCCGATGGTTGCCGATGTTGACGACGTGGCAAGAGGATAATCGTCGGCTGCGGCACCAGCCGGCACATCAAGCGTCACCGAGAAGGTACAGCTTCCCCCCGGCGCAAGCGAACCGTTCTGGAACACGAGAAAGGTTCCCCCGCTGACGTTGGAAAGAGCGCTGCCCGCACCACAAACGTCCGCAGCATCCGGCGATATGCTTGCCAGCCCGGGCAAATTGGCGTCCACATCAAGCGTAAAGACGGCATTCGAAGCCGCGTCTGACGCATTCGGGTTGGTCAGGGTGAATTCCAGGGTGGCTGTGCCGCCCGGCGTTGCAGGATTGTCGGTAATTGCCATCGCCACCACCAGCGGCATGGTGTTGCTCACGCTCAAATCGGCAGATGCCGGCGGGACGGTTTTCGCGATGCCATCGGCCGTCGCTGTAAGTTCGGACGTCGTATTTCTTACGTCGGCTTCCCCCGCGCCCAAAAGCACATTGATGGTGATCGTGCAGGTGCTGTCGGGTGCCAAAGAGCCGCCCGCATAGTCAAAGACGCTCGCGCCCGACCCATTGGTCGCCATGCCGCCACAGGTGTTCGACACCGCAGAATCGAAGGTCGAACCGAAATGGAAGGCATTAAGATCGTCGGAAAAGGCGATGCCCTCGGCAGTGGCGGTCGAGGAGTCGAGGTTCTCGATGGTGAACGTCAACTCGACAAGCGATCCCGGCGCGGCGGTGGAGGAGGCAAACGCCTTGGAAAACCGCATGTCTGCATTTGACTGAACGGTCAGCGTATCGGAGGCCGCAGGCCCGGTTACGGCGACCCCGCCGACCGTGGCCGAGATTTCCGAGGTGGTATTGAGGTAATCGCCGCCCGGAACATTGCCATCTACCGCAAGCCCGACCGAGAAAGTGCAGCTTCCGGACACCGCGAGTTCCATCCCGGAAAAGGTAGCCACCCCTGTAAAACTATCATAGCCGACCGCGCCGCCATTGCAAAACCCGAATGCCGGCAGGGATGGTGTCATGCCGCTGGGATTGGTCAACGCATCGGTAAATTCGATGTCGGTGGCCACGCCGGTGGAGCTTTGGTTGGTGATGGTGAATTCCAGCGTGGTGCTTTCACCCGGCAAAATCGGATTCGTGAGATAGGCCTTGGTCAACAGCGGCGCGGCGTTGTTCGCGTCAATGACGGTCAGGGTGTCTGTTGCGGGGTCTTTTATCGTGTTCCCGCCAAGGTTCAGGGTCACAGCCGACGTGGTGTTGCCGTAGTCTCCGCCTGCGGTATTGGCAGGAATATCGACCGCGACGGTAAAGCTGCATCGGTCCCGCATCGGCACAACGCCGCCGCTGAACGACAGGTTTGAATTTCCGCTAATCGTGGCCCCGCCGCACAACCCTGTGGGAATCGGGCCCGAAATGCTCGCACCGGCAAGGAATGCATTCAGATCGTCGGTAAAGCTGATGTCGACGGCATCATCGGTCGGCGACGCGTTGATCAGCTCAAACGTCAAATTGACGGTCTGTCCCGCGGTGACATCGCCCTCAAACCGCTTGACCAAGAGAAAGTCATCGCTCGCCAACGGGGCCACATCGACAAACACCGACGCGCGTTCGGTGGTACTAAAATTATTATAGCTGTAATCGTTCGACAGGGTGACGGGACCGGTGTCAGCCGCTGTGAGCCGGACTTCGACAAGGCATGACGTATTTGCGGATAAGAATACATTTTGAACGCTGATTGAGTTGCCAGTCGTCGTAGTTGATCCGACATTCCCGCATGTCGTGCGCAAATTCGAGGGAGACGACACAACAAACTGGTTTGGAAAGGTTTCAGACCAGCTGACCGACTGAAATCCCCCCCCGGTTTCAGTAAGTTCATAAGTCAGCGTGAGTTCGTCGCCGACCCGAAGCGCGCTCACGCTCGTGGTTTTCTCGAAATCGAGCAGCATCGCCTCGATGGTCAGAGTTTGCGGAAAGGTGCTGGCCTCGGCCACAACGCCGCCATTCGCGAAAAGCTGTGTGCTGCCAAGCTCGTATTCGCCTACGGCACTGCCCGTGACGATCACAGCCGTTTCACAGGATTCGCCCGGCCCGACTTGGCCATCGGTCAGGGCGATATCCGTGCCGCCATCGGCAGTGGTCAGCGTGGCATTAAAGCAATCGGTCGTGCCAACGCCGACCAAGTTCAGACCGGCTGGCAATGTATTGGAGAAGGCGACGTCGGTAATCCCGTCGGTGCCGTTATTTGAGATAGTAAAGGTCAGTTCCGAACTGGCACCGGTGTTAATCGTCGTGGGTGAGAAGCTTTGCTCGAAAGTAGCTTGTGCCGCCGCATCTGAGGCAATTGCGCTGCCCAAGACCACTGCGAACAAGACCGCAAACATCTGCTTTGCCCGAGAAAAACCCATGTCGAATGCCCCATTCGTTATTCAATTCCGGGCCAGGCCCGGCGTGTTAGAAAAGGCCGCCTCGGCGCTGTGGCCGCAGACGGATAAAAAGCCGCACAAGGGCGGCAGCGACGAGTGTCGCACGACACAGCCGAATCCGAACAATTGCTCGGCTGTCACGCTTTCGTAATCTAGATTTACCGGCCTGCGTTGTGACTGTTCTCACAAATTGCGTGGATCGGGCGGGAAACAAGCCAAGTGTTGCGCAATCGCACCGACTCTCAGGCTCAAAGCAGGAGTGGTACGTTTGGCCGCAGGCGACGCGCACCGTGTTTGGGCGGGAAAGGCGCTGGATCGGGTTGGCGCGCGGGCGGGCTTGGCGGGCCGATTCTCTCAGCCGCGGCGGCGTCGCCACGCGCCGCAATCGGCCCTCAACACCGCCTTGGCAGCAACCGCCCTGCCCCGCGCGACAGCGTGCCAAGCGCCACGGCACGCGCAAATCACCGGCCTTTCACCGGCCTCTCAACGTCCTTGGCCCCGCTCGGCCCGCCACTGCCGGTCTTACCGGGCCGGGCGATAGCCCTGCGCGGTCTGGAGCAAGCGACCATAGGCCCACCCGGACACGTTCTGCCACTGCACAGAACACCAGCGGTATCGGTAGTTCGACTTGACCTGGCAATCCGAAACAACAACCCCGGTGGCGTTATACGGCAGCTCCGCGACAACACCGTATTCGTCGCCGTATTTCGATTTCCCCGGCCCCGAGCGCAGGTTGAGCGTGTCATTAGAGGCAACATCCACCACGGAATAGCTGCCCGCATAAGCAGAGCTCGGATGGCCGCCTTGCGATTGCTTGAGGTATTTGCGGCCAAAGGCGTAGCCCTTGGTGCAGCCATACGTCACCTGACACCAGCCGTTGCTGCCACAGCTTTGCACCCGCACGCCGTTGGCGTTGAACGGCAACTCTCCGATGGCCTTGAACTTGCTGCCCGCGCCCGAGCGGACAAACAAGGTGTCGTCGGTGGGGATCGCCGTCACCGACCATTGGCCATTCAGCGGCACACAGGAATATTGCGAACTGGGCGGCGTGACGGGTGGCGTAACAGGCGGCGAAACGGGCGGCTGGAACGGCGGATCTTCCTTGGGCGGTTCAGGGTCGGCCGGGGGGCGCTGATAGGTCGCCAGTTTCTCTTTGGCGAGATCGGCAAAACGGCCCTCGGGAAAGACAATCAGATAGGTGCGATAGCCGTCTTCGTTGTCTTGCGCCAGGATACG
The DNA here is from genome assembly GCF_054052205.1 of Marinovum sedimenti. Taxonomy (NCBI): domain Bacteria; kingdom Pseudomonadati; phylum Pseudomonadota; class Alphaproteobacteria; order Rhodobacterales; family Roseobacteraceae; genus Marinovum; species Marinovum sedimenti. Next base: position 3,114,691 of record NZ_CM133223.1, on the reverse strand, counting down.
CTCCCAATAGTCGCGGTCGGCCATCTCAAGCAAAAGCTTGCGCGCATCCGCCGCTTTGGGATGGTCGGGATAGCGGGAAATAAAGGTCTCGAGGTCGGCCTTGTTGCCGCTGCTGACGGCATTGAGGTAGACAAGAAACGGATCTTCGGTCAGCGGCGGGCGGGTCACGGTGCCCGGATCGGGCGTCGGGACAACCGGCACCACGCCGCCTCCCTCGGGCAGCGCCACAAGATAGATCTCTTCGTCGGGCAGTTGCGTGCGCTCGATCGGCACCTGCCGTCCGCCAGTGGTTTGGCGCACCTGCGCGCGCACCTTGCGTAGCATCCGCCCCACCTCAAGCCCCGGCTCATCAAGCACCGCCAAAAGCGCGTCGGTGTAGGGGCTGTGCATGCCGTCGCCGTCATCGGCGGTGCTGCCCGCCTCGGCGGCAAAGCTCACCACCAGCCCGCTTTCGCCCTCAAGCGACACCGGCGCCAGCCCACGGCGCAGCGAACGTGTGCCACTGTTGCGGTTCATCGACGAGGCAAAGGGATTGTCGCGGCAGGCATCGATCATCACCATGCCCAGCTTGCCCGCCTGACGCACCGCCGTCAGCATCGCATCCAGTTTGATCGCCTCAAAAACCGCTGTCGCCTCTGATCGCATCTGCGCATCGACCGGGATCATATAGTTGCTGCCCGACATCTCGATCCCGTGACCGGCATAAAACACCAGCGCCAGATCGGCCCGCAGCGCCTTTTCGGTGAACTCGCCCAGCGCGATGCGAAACCCCTGGCCGGTCAGATCTTCGCGCAGCATGACCTCAAAGCCCATGGCGCCCAGCTTTTCGGCCACGGCGCGGGCGTCATTGGCCGGGTTGGCCAGCGGGGTGGTGTTGGCATAAGCCGCATTACCGATCACCAAAGCGATGCGGTTTTGGTCTTGCGCCTGTGTCTGCGTCGAAAACCCGGACCACAGCAAAAGCGTGAGCCCGAAAAACAGGCGGGCGGCGAGGCTGGGAAAACGAGACATCGGTTGCTCCTATCTGGCCAACGCGCTCATGCGGTCGGCCGTCGTTTTGGCCACACAAAGCGCAACATCGCTCTGCCGGCCGCATTGGGTTTCGCGCTGGCGGATCCAGTCGCCCTGCGACCGGGCGGCCGAGGTATTGCGGCTTTTGGCGCTTTTATAGAGGGTCAACAGCAGGTGATCCTGACGGCCCAGCACATCGCTGCCACAGATCGCGCGTTCAACATTGGTGCCGGCCTTGGCGCAGTTGAAACCGGGGCTGATGTTGCCCGACAGCCGCCCGGCGCGCAGCCCGTTGATCCGGTCGCCCGAAATCGTGCCGACACAGTCCACCACCTGCCAGCCAACGCCATTGCAGGCGGCGCCGCGCTGTTGCACCCAACTGCGCTGGTTGGACTGGCTGACCCAGCCGTTGTTGCGCGCGGTTTGATAGGCGGCCAACAGGTCATTATCCTGCTGCGCCAGCCCGGCGCTGGAACAGATCGCCCGCTCAACTGAGGTCGTCGCCCGCCCGCAATCAAAGCTGGGCGACACATCGCCCCGTGTCGAAGGCGCTGCCGGCTGTGTCACCACAGGCTGGCTGACGACTGGCTGGGTAACAACAGGCTGGGTGACGACTGGCGCTGTGGCCTTCGGCGGTTCGGTCAGGGCCGCGATCCGCTCGGACGCGCGATCAACATACTGGCCGTCGGAAAACGCGATCAGATAGCGGCGATAGGCCTGCACCGTATCCTCGGCCACGATCTGCGCCCAAAAGGCATCATCCTGTAGCATCGCAATCAGGTTGCGGGCGTCTTTGGTGCGGGGGTGATCGGGGTAGCGGCTGACAAAATCATTCAGCGGCTCAAGCTCTCCGCTGGCCACCGCCTCAAGATAGATCACCATCGGGTCGCGCGCGACCGGGCCACGCGGGGGGGCGACAGGCTGCACCACGGGCTGGGCCTCGGGCGCGGCACCGTCAGGCACAAAATAGATCGCCTTGTCGGGCAATTGCATCCGCTCTACCGGCACCTGCTGGCCCTTGGTCGTTTCACGCACCTGCGCGCGGACCCGGCGAAACAGCCGCCCCACCTCAAGCCCCGGCTCATCGATCACCTTGAGCAGCGCGGCGGTATAGGGGCTGTTGGTGCCATCGCCATCGGCCGCCGTACTGCCCTCTTGCGCGGCAAAGCTAACGACAAGCCCCTGCTCGCCCTCAACATTCACCGGCGCCAAGCCGCGCGACAGCGACCGGGTGCCGCTGTTGCGCTGCATCTTGCTGGCAAAGGGATTGTCGCGGCAGGCATCGAGCATCACGATGCCCAGCGACCCCGCAAGCCGCACCGCCGAGATCACATCATCCAGCGCCAGCGCCTCGAATTGCGCGGTCGCCTCTGAACGCATCTCGGCATCCACCGGGATCAGGTAATTGCGCCCGCTCATCTCGATCCCGTGGCCAGCATAGAACACCAGCGCCAGATCGGCCCGCAGCGCGGCCTCGGTAAACGCACCCAAGGCGCGGCGCATCCCTTGCCCATCAAGGTTCTCATGCGCCATCACCTCAAACCCCATGCCCTTAAGCTTGTCCGTCAGGGCGCGGGCGTCGTTCATCGGGTTCACCAGACGCGGCGTATTGGCATAGTCGGAATTGCCGATCACCAGCGCCACGCGGGTTTCAGCCGTGGCCAGCGTGGCACTCATCCCACAAACCCACAGGACAATGAGCAGTCGTAACATGGCGCCCTAACCTCCCTCGGTATACAGACCGATGATCCCGGTCTGGCATGTGCCACGGTTCAAAACCGATGGCAGGGTGTCGTCATCGGGCACCGTCTTGCCATCGAACTGCGCCAGCATCCGGCGCAGATCAAGCGGCGGACGGGTGCAAAAGATCGCCACCAGCTGATCGGCCCCGGTGGGTTCGGTCACGCGGAATCGCACCGGAAAGCCGCCCTGCCCCACCGGATCATCCCCCGAGGGATTGAGCGGGTGAAGATATTGCAGCGTGCCGTTGCTCGCGACGTTGAACAGCGTGATATAGCCCATGTCGGGGCTGGGCGGCGCGAACTTATAGCTGACAATCGCGCCCACGGGGTTAAGCGTATGATCCTGCCCGGCGGTCAGCCCGATGCCGGGGATATTGGCCTTTTTCGACCCCCGGATATGGCGCAGCGCCTTGGTGCGGGCCACCAGCCGCCAGGCATCTTCGCCCGCGATGGTGGTGATCCGATCGCCGGTGTGGTTGTAAACATCCCAGCGCCCGCCGCCCAGATCCTCGAACAGCAATTCGGGCGAAACGTCGACGGCGAAAAAGCTGCCCTGTGTCAGCCCCGGCGGCGGCGTGCCTTCAAATTTCACCGTTACCGTGCCCGGCGGCGGGTCTTCGCGTTTGGGCACCGTGGGCGGTGGCGGCGGCGGTGGGTCGTTGAACGACAGCACCGTGCGGCTGTCACCGCGCGGAAGGATACGCGGCTGCTGGCTTTGGTTCATATGCGCGAACACCCGATCTTCGAGGAATTCGGCAATCTCGGCGCGGGTCATGGCGCCGTCTTTGTTGGTGTCGGCCGCGCCAGTGATCGCCTCGGCAAAGAACCACGACAGCGCGCCATGCTGTTTGCCATCAATCCGGGTTTCCGTCACCAGCCGCTCCTCGCTCGCGGTGGCAAGGATCTGCGTCACATGCGGCAGGCCTTCGCTACCGTCGTCGCCCACCTCCGCAATGATCTCATCTTCCAGCGGCACGATCCCGGCATCCCAGACGCCGCCGTTGCGGGTCAGCCCAATCGCGCCGGGTTTGACCTTGCGGGTCAGCCCGGCAGAGTGGCAACTGTCCATCACCCAGATCACGTTAAAGGCCGCAGCCTCGTTCAGCACCTCGCGCAATTGGTCATCGTTCAACCGGCCCCTGCGCGGGTTTTCCGGGTCGAACTCAAAGAACATGATGGTTTCGTCCTTTTGGTCCGTCACCTCGTCAAAGGGTTCCGAGACCTCATGTTCCTGCCCGCCGTGGCCCGAAAAGGTCACAATCAACGTATCGCCCGGCGTTGCCCCGGCCATCATCGCGCGCCATGATTTCAGGAAGTTTTCCACCGTAGCATTGCTGTCGGTGAGAAAGCGGCTTTCGGGCAGATCGATGTTGACCGAACGCATCGCCCCGGCGATCCGATTGGCGTCATTCACCGCGCCCTGAAGATCGGAGAGCTCGCCCGGCGGGGCGGGAAAGGGCTGAAACGCGCGGTAATCGTCGATCCCGACCACCATGCCGAATTGCGCAGCCCAGGCCGCCGGAGCAGCGGCCAGGGTAAGGGTCAGGGCGCAGGCCGCAGTACTGGCCGCAGCACTGGCCGCAGAACAGACCGTAGAGCGGAGGCTATTTGTGCAAGACAAGCTCCACCCTCCGGGCAATCGCCTGCCGCTCCGCAATCGAATAGATATAGGGATCGGACAATCTTGGTGGCGCGCGTTCGCCTTTGCCATCCACATGGATGTAGGTGTAGGCGTCATAGGTGGTAAGGTAATGGGTCAGATAATCGCGCACCGCCTGCGCGCGGCGGAACGACAGATCAAGGTTATACCCGTCTGATCCGCGTTCATCGGTGTGGCCGACAAGGGTGACTTCGGTGATCTTGTTGGCCTTGAGGAAGGCCCCGATATAGTCGGCCTCATAGCGCCCCTTGTCATCAAGCCGGTCGGAATCGGTGGCGAACTTGATTGGCAAAAACACGGTTGTCACCGCTTTGGCGGCCCCATCGGCCACGGCGTAATCTTCCTTTTTGCCACCGGCATAGGGGTCTTCGTAAACCACCTCTTTTTTCGGCGGCACATAGGCGTCATCCGGCTTTTTCGGCTCGACATACACCTCCACCTTCTTCGGCGGCTCTACATAGACCTCGTCCTTTTTCGGTGGCTCTACGTAGACCTCCTCCTTTTTCGGAGGATCAACATAGACCTCTTCCTCCTTTTTGGGCGGCGCGACGTAAACATCGTCGACCTTGGCCACCTCGTCTTTGTAGTCCTCATTCACCGGGTCGCCGTAAGCCTCGATGGCGATGCCGCGCTTGGCGGCCTTGAGCACGCCACTGGGCGATCCGCCGCGTGTTACCGTGCCGTCAAGCGTGCCCGCGAGCATGATGTTTTCTTGCGCCAATTGCGCCAGACGTTCGGCGATGGGCACAAGATTGGCGCTGGGCGGCGTCAGCGACGGATCGGTGATCGTGTCCAACGCAGCGTTGTAAAGCTGGGCCGCTTCGGCGCGATCCCCGCGTTTGGCGGCAATGTCGCCCCGCACCGCCTGAACCGCCCAATGCAGCCCCGGCGCGCGCGCCAGTATCGCCTCGGCCGAGGCGATATCATCCTGCGAGACAAAGCGCCCGGCCCGCCCGGCCAACACCCCCGAGGCCTGCGCCATCGCCCGCCGCACCGTGGCGTCGTTGCAATCGCCCCCCGCGCGCAGCGAAGACACCGCGCCAAGGATATCCTCAACGCTTCCAGCGGCATAGGTGGCGCGCAGATCGGTAAGCCTGTCTGCACAGGCGGCCAAAGCCGCACCAGGAAGCCCTGCGCCAATCAGGACGGCGGCGTAAAGTGTTGTGCGTAACATCTCTGCATCCTTCCTTATTTGTAGACGTCAAAGGTGACGTGGTTGGTGGCGCTCTGCCCATCGTCCTCGGCCACGATCTTGGCGGATTCGATGGAAATCCCACGGGTCAGCGGCTGGAAATGCGACTTGGCATAGTCCTTGGCCCCCTCGGCGCTCATCTTCTTGTCGCCCAAGCCGCCACTGCGGCAAAAGGCCAGCATGGTCTCGCCCGAGCCCGGCGTATCAAAGCGGATTTGCAGGTCCGATCCGTCGTAAGGGATCTTGCGCCGCTCACCGGCCTCCATGAAAGTCGGCCCAAGCAGCTGCGGCGGCATTTCTTCGATGTTCTTGCTTTCCTCGACATAGAACACCTGCAACTCGCAGCGTTTGTTGACCTCGATTTCGAACTCCAGCAGGTCGTTGACGTAGTACTGATTGCGGTCAACATGGATCGCGAGGGTCAGCTTGTCATGATCCGGCTCATAACTTGGCGGCGCGTAATCCACCGGCTCTTTGACCGCGGGTTCATAAACCTCTTCCTTGGCAACATAGACCTCAACCGCCTTTTCAACCTTCTCCTCATAGACCTCAGGCGCAACATAGACCGGCTCGTGTTTCACGGCCTCATAGCTGCTGCCTTTGGCACGATAGGCGCGCAGATCGGTGATCCGTTCAAGGATATCGCCGTAGTATTTCTCAACCTCGGACCGCTGGATCTTGCCACCGGCATCCAGCCGCGAAATCCAGTCGCCGACGATAAACGTCAGCGTCGGGTCGCCCATGCGGCGGGCGCGGGTGCGGAACTCATCCTCATCCAGATAAAAGTCCCGCGCCAGTTGCGGCATTTCAAGCGCGTGGAAATGCGTGTCCGCCATATAGGTGACAAGCTCGGCCCCCCCCGCCGACATCGGCGCACGCAGGCTGGCCACTTCGCCGCCCGCCGTCATATCGGTGGCGTTCATCTGGCGCATGGCCGACAAGAAGGTGGCGCGGTCCTTGCTGTAATACTCGCTGAGCTCGTCGTTCTCGACATACATCTCAAGCAAAACTTCCAGCTCATCGCGTGAGAACCGTTGCGATGACAGCATCGCGTCGCGCATCTCGTCTTTCTTCTCGATCATGCCATTGTCATGGCAATCAAAGCAGGACCGGGCATTGACGATCTCGACCCCCTTGCCGATCGGCTTGGTGCGGAACGATACGATCGACGCCGGACCCACAAGCAGACGCTCGCCCAGGTTGGTGGACAGGTAATAGCCCTGCATGCCATTGCGCAGCGAAAAGATCATCTCGCCGCCGTCATGTTCGAACGGCGCGGTCTGCGACGGCACATAGGGCAATTCGCGCGGGCCATCGGGGTGCAGTTCCAGCGATTGTTCGCCAGAGTCACCGGCGAAATCGTAGGATTTCCAATAGTATCCGCCACGCGGCAGGTCAAAGCGTTCCAGCATCCGGTTGTGATCGGACACCCCCGAAGACCCCGGCAGCATGCCGGCGCGGATCATCCGCAGGCCTTCGATTTCGCGGTCAACGTCGATGCCAAGCCGCTCTTCCATATCGCGAATGTCACCGGTCAGATTAAGCAGCACATCGTAGTACGGCGACTGCGAGGCAAAGCGCGACACCCAATCGGCGCGCATGATCGGCACATAGGCCCCGGTGGCGTCAGACACGGTTTGCAGCAGCGGATCGTATTGCGGATCAATGCCATAGGGATAGACAACGGCCAGATCCTCCCAGGCGTCGCGGCCAAAATCGGCATCCGCCGCCTCTTGGGTAAAGACACCGGTCGAAAGGGTCAGCCAGTCGTCAAAGCTCCAGTCGTAATCGCGCAGATCGATGCGCACCACGGCGCCTTCGGTGTTGGGCACCGGCGTCACCGTCACGATGCGCGGGCCGTTCGAGAGCGAATTGATCAGCTTGTTAAAGCCCGCGTGCAGGTAGTGCATCGGGTTGCGCATCGCACCGGCGTCGTTGCAATCAATCTTGGCCAGCGGCATTTCCGAAAAGGTGAAGTAGCGCACATATTGCCGGTCACGCTCATCAACGCTGGCGATGTCATTGGCGATGGCCAACATGCGTTGCTGGCGCGAGAACCCGGCAAACAGCGGCGCGGGCAGCTCTTCACGCGGCGCTTGGGCCACGGGCGCAGGTGCCGGCGCTGCCGGTGCCGGGGTGGATTCGGCCACAACAGGGGCGTCAACCGGCGCATCAGGCTCGGCCAACGCGTTGATCCAGTCGCGCAGCACGCCCAACTGATCGGAGTTCATCTTCAGGCCCTTGGGCATGGTGCCCTTGGCGATAGAGGAATACAGCGGCGAGGCTTCGGGGTCGCCGGGTGTGAGGATGCGTTTGTCGAACTTCATGTCGGCAATGTCGCCGGTGGGAAAGACGCTGAAAAAGCTTTTGCCCGGCGCGTGGCAGGCGCGGCAATAGTCCTCGATCAACTGATCGGCAGCGCTCACCAAAGCCGGGTCAATGCCAGCCTTGGCCGGAGCGGTCGCGATTTTGGGCGCAGCCACGGGCGCTGCGGCGCGGGCGGGCGGGACCTCGGCCATCACCGGCTCGGTCGATTGGCAATAGGCGTCCACCCGCTTGACCAGCCGGTCGGCCTCGGTGAAATCGGGCACCACCTGTTGGCGCGGCTCCGAAGGGGCGGTGCGGGTGTCGGCCTCGGCCAGAATGATCGGCGTGTCCTCGATGATGGGGGTAAAGCCACCGCCAGAATCGCTGCCCGTCTCGCCACCGGTCTCACCACTGCCTGCGGCCACGGTTTCAACCTGCGGCAAGGTGCTTACGTCAACCGATTTGCCCGACAGATAGGCAAAGATCGCGGTGCGATCCTCAACCCCGAGGTTCTGCGTCTGCCGCGCGATCCGGCGCATCGAAGGCGAGGTCATCGGGTTGCCGTTCAGCTTGGTCGCCTCGGTCAAGGCGCCCACAACAAAGGCCACCGGCTCGACATTGGCCAACCGGGAAGCGCTGATATCGGGGGCATATTCGCCCAACAGCCCAAACTCGCCCTGATAGGCACGCGCGGTATCAGGCTTTTCGCCCAGGGTGCCGCCGCGCGGGGTGTGGCATTCGCCGCAATGGCCCACCGCTTCGACAAGGTACTGACCCCGCGCCATTTGCGCATCGGCCAGCGTGGGCAAAGGCTCGCGGTAGCGGTTCCAGTATTTCAGCACCGTCTGGCTGACCAGGCTGACGTTATGATCGCGCGATTTCGCGTCCGACAGCGGCAAGGTCGCCATATACGCCTTCATATCCAGCGCATCTTCAGGCTTCATCAGCGAATAGGCGGGGTACGGAAAGACCGCGCCAAAATAGCTTTCGCCCTCGGGTGTCAGCCCCCGCAACACGGCATTGAGGAAGGTGGCGTTGCTCCACTCGCCAATCCCGTCGGCGTTGTGATGGGTGATGTTGGGCGTATAAAGATCGCCAAATTTCGTTGCCATCGACTGGCCGCCCGCCAAAAGCGTGTCATCGCCATCCACCCCGTGACAGGTGGCGCAACCCGCGGCGTAATAGATGGTTTTGCCATTTTCCGCGTCGGCGGAATAATCGCTATAGGCCCCTTCGGCAAAGGGTTCAGCATCTTGTGCAAAGGCGGCAGTGGCAAAAACGCCAAGGACGAGGCCGAAAGTGAGAGGAAGTCTCATGTCATTGTCCTTTCAACGGAACTCAAATTCTTCAAAATGGACAGAAGCCGGGTATTTCCCGAGGGTCTTCAGCCCTGATAACAAAGCGCTGCGCATGGGGGCCGGTCCGCAAAACCAAAATCCGGCCTTGGTGAGATCAAATGAGACCTTGTCGGCCAGCACCTGTGCGGTCAGGCGACCGTCGGTTTTGCTGACATGCAGGTCCAGCTCAAATCCGCTACATCGTCGCTCAGCAGCACGGAGTCGGTCAAGCCCCACGGCCTCTTCCGGCGCGTTGACGCAATACACCAGCTTGATGGTGCGCGGCTCATCGGCGCTCAGGCTGTCGGCAAAGGCTAGAAACGGCGTGATACCGATGCCGCCCGCGACCCAAAGCTGTTCCTTGGGGCCTTTGGCATAATTGAACCGGCCATAGCCGCCCTCAACCGTCATCTTGTCGCCCACCTTGACCACGTCGCGCAGGCGTTTGGTGTAATCGCCCAAGCCCCGGATCGAAAACTGCACCTCACCGTCCGGCCCGGTGCCGGAAATGGTAAACGGATGCGGTTCACGCAGGCCCAACCGCTTGATCGAGATCACCGCAAAGGCACCGGGTTTGGGGCGCACACCGCGCCCGCGTGGCTTGGCATCGATGATCGTCGCGGCAGGGTGATGTTCGACCGATGTGATGTCATAAGGCCGGCGGCGATACACCGCGAGAAGCTGGCTGTAGAGAAAGCTGAGCACCCCCAGAATGGCCATGAAATTAAGGTATTGCGCCGCCATCGCCGTGAGGTTGAACGGCACTTTGACAAAGAACTGATGCGCCACCAAAGCCATGAACAGCAGCCCCAGCACCCGATGCGACCAGCGCCACAGGTCATAGGGCACAAGATCGCGGTTTAGAGCGCGAAACCGGCGGGTGATCTTGTCAGGCAGCCGCTTGAAAAAGCTGACAAGCAGCAGGCCAATCAGCACCGGATAGACAAATTCGGCAATGTCGACAGCGGTCTTGGCGATGCCCGAGGCGACGATCTGACCATCAAGGTCCATGCCGACGCCTTCATGAAACAGCACAAATCCGAGCACCGAAATGCCGGTCCATTTGTGCACCTGATAGAGCCGATCCAACCCGCCGGCCAAAGCCTCGATCCCGCGCGGGCGGGTGGCGAGAAACAGGTTGATCGCCATCAGGCTAAAGGCGCTGGCCCCCGCCGACAGCGCCGCAACGCTTTGCAGGCTGGCATTGCCGGCGGCAAAGACAATCAATGCGGTGGGGGCGGCGACGCCGGTTAGAAAGACGAGAAAATAAAACATATTTGGGCGCGTGCTCCGTGGCAGCGGGAAAAATCCTTACCCCACGGTCGCGCGCTGGCCGTCGTTGAGTCAACGGAAATGACGCCCGATGGCCAAAAACGTCTGGAAATCCATACCTTTGGTCCCGGCCCCACCCCCGCGCCAGTCAGGTATTCCTGCCCCGCACCATGGCCACCGCCAGACTGGCCACGAACAGCAGCGCAGCGGTGCAGACAATTGTCGGCCCGGTGGGGGAATCGAGGATCAGCGCCAATTGCACCCCGCCCAGCACCGCGCCGACCCCCACCATCGCGGCAATCGCCGCCATGCCTTCGGGCGTGGATGACAGCGGTCGTGCCGCCGCCGAGGGGATGATCAGCATCGCCGCAATCAGCAGCACGCCAACCACCTTGATTGCCACCGCCACCACCAGCGCCAAGGCCAGCGTCAACACGATCTGTTCGCGTCGCGGATCAATGCCCGCCGCCCAGGCCAGCTCATCACTCAGCGTCGCGGTCAACAGCGCCTGCCAACGCCAAAGCATCAGCCCAATCACCAGCGCCGCCCCGCCCCAGATCACCGCAAGGTCGCCGCGACCCACCGCGAGGATATCGCCAAACAGATACGACATCAGGTCGATGCGCACGCCATCCAGCAACGACACCGCCACCAGCCCAAAGGCCAGCGAAGAATGCGCCAGCACGCCCAGCATGGTATCAACGGCAAAGCCACGCCCCGACAAGGCGGTCACAACCGTTGCCATCAACAGCGCCACCACCAGCGCGCCGATGAACGGCGACACCGAGAAAGCCAGCGCCAAAGCCACCCCAAGGATCGAGGCATGCGCCGTGGCATCGCCAAAATACGCCATCCGCCGCCAGACCACGAAACAGCCCAAAGGCGCCGCCGCCAAAGCCACGCCAAGGCCCGCCAAAACCGCGCGCACCAGAAAATCGTCAAGCAAGCTCATTGCGCCGCCTCATGTACATCATCGTGCCCGTGGTCATGATTGCAGCCCGCGTCATGGGCGTGGTCATGTTCATGCCGGTACAGCGCCAGCGCCCCACCGGTGCCCGACCCAAACAGCGCGCGGTATTCCGGGGCCGAGGCCACCACCTCGGGGCGGCCCTCGCAGCAAACATGACCGTTGAGGCAAATCACCCGGTCAGACGCGCTCATCACCACATGCAGCTCATGGCTGACCTGCACCACGGCACAGCCGATCTCGGCCCGCACCTCTTCGATCCGACGGTAAAACGCCGCCGATCCGCGCTGATCCAGCCCTTGCGTCGCCTCGTCGAGCAACAACAGATGCGGCGTGTTCAGGATGGCGCGCGCCAGCAGCACCCGCTGCATTTGCCCGCCCGACAGCCGCGCCATCTGGCGGTTGCCAAGGTCCGACACCCCGGCGCGCTCCAGCGCAATCTCGCGGTCCTTGCGCGTCGCGCCATGCGGCAGCGACAGGAACCGATCCACCGGCAAGGGCAGCGTCGGATCGATATGCAGCTTTTGCGGCACATAACCAACGCGCAGCCCGGTTTCCCGGATGATCCGGCCCGAAAACGGCTTCACCGCGCCAATCATCGCCCGCAAAAGCGTCGACTTGCCCGAACCGTTCGGCCCCACCACAGTGACAATCTCGCCAGCCTCGACCGCGAAATCCACGTCGCGCAGCGCCGGAAGCACCCCGTGGCGGATGCTCACCCCTTGCATCGACAAAAGCGCCATCAGCGCACGTCCTCGCGGCAATTCGGGCACAGGCCCTCGGCCTCGATCACCGCGCGCTCGACCGCGAACCCCGCCTCTTGCGCCAATTCGCGCAGCAGCGCCATCGCCGGGCGCGCACGGGTTTCGGCCACCGCATCGCAGGACCGGCAAATCAGGAACGCGGGCGCATGGTCGGCCCCGGGATGCACACAGCCGACAAAGGCATTCAGCCGCTCGATCTTATGCGCAAACCCATGTTTCACAAGGAATTCCAGCGCGCGATAAATCACCGGCGGTTGCGAGCCGAAGCCCTCTTTGCCCAGCACCTCAAGCAGGTCATAGGCCCCCATCGCCCGGTGTTCGGTCAGCAAAATCTCAAGCGTGCGCCGCCGCACCGGGGTAAATTGCAGCCCACGCGCGGCGCAATACTCATCCGCCGCCGTCACACCGCCCGACATGCAATTGTCGTGATCGTGGGTCTCAAAGCCAAGCGATTGCATTCCGGTTTCCTCGCGCAGGGGCACTGCGATTTCACGCAGAGTCATTTTCCGACTTGATACGTTATAACATGGCATGTATCAAGCGGCGACTGTTATAAGGTAACACTGCTTATGAAAACTATTATCTCTGCCGCCCTGCTCACCCTGCCCGCCGCTGTTATGGCCGAAGCGCCGCAAGTCGTGACCGACATCGCCCCGGTGCATGGCCTTGTCGCCCGTGTGATGGAGGGCCTCGGCGCGCCCGACCTGATCGTGCCCCCCGAGTCCACCCCGCATGATTTCACCCTGCGCCCATCACAAACCCGCGCGCTGGAAAACGCCGCGCTGGTGTTCTGGACCGGGCCAAGCCTGACGCCCTGGCTGGGGCGGACGATGGACAATGTCTCGCAGGCGCGCGTGATCAACCTCAACGCCCTGCCCGGCACGCATCTGCTCGATTGGCGCGACGAAGACGGCCACGAGGAGGAGCACGATGATCACGATCACAACGATGCGCACGGTCATGACGATCACGCCGAAGACGACCATGGCGACCACGATGAAACCCACACCAAGGCGATGCACGACGGACACGGCCATGACCCCGACGAAGCCGATCCGCACAGCTGGCTCGACCCCGACAACGCCAAGCTCTGGACCGAGACGATTGCCACTGAACTCGCCAAGGCCGACCCTGACAACGCCGCCACCTACCGCGCCAATGCCAGCGCCGCTGTGGCCGAGATCGACGCAGTGATCGCCGAGGTCGATGCCCGGCTGGCCCCGCACCTTGCGGCGTCATTCCTCGTCTATCACGACGCTTATCACTATTTCGAAGAGAGTTTCGGCCTGACCATGTCCGGCTCCGTGGCCCAAGGCGACGCGGCGGCCCCCGGCCCCGCCCGCATCCGCGCGCTGCAACAAAAGATCGCCGCCGAAGGCATCACCTGCCTGTTCACCGAACCGCAATTCGACAAAGGCCTGGTGACCACATTGGCAGAAGGATCAGCGGCGCGCATCGCCGTGCTCGATCCGCTGGGCAGCACTTTGCCCACCGGACCGGGGTTTTATCCGGCGCTGATCACCGGGATGGCCGACGCCATGGCCAGTTGTTTCGAGGGTTAGGCCCGCAAAACCTTGGCGAACTGATTGAAGATTTGGTCGTTGGCACAGATCATCGACTGATCTTCAAGCGGATCCCCCGCCGGATCGATCGCTTCGACCAGCGCCCCGGCTTCGCGGGCAATCAACAGGCCCGCGGCCACATCCCAAATCTGGTAGTTACGCTCCCAGTAGCCGTCAAACCGGCCCGCCGCGACATACGACAGGTCAAGCGCCGCCGCGCCCCAGCGGCGCGCCCCGGCACAGACCGGCATCAGGCGCGCGATATCCTTGAGCGTCTCAGGCAGACCACGACGGGTGCCAAACGGAATGCCAGTGGCAAACAGCGCTTCGTTCATCTTGCGCCGGTCAGACACCCGCACACGGGTGTCGTTCATCCAGGCGCCCGAGCCCTTTTCAGCGAAGAACATCTCGTCCTTGGCCGGGTCAAACACCACGGCGGAAACGATCTGGCCCTTGTGTTCCAGCGCAATCGACACCGCCCAATGCGGCAGACCGTGCAGAAAGTTCGAGGTGCCATCAAGCGGATCAACGATCCAACGGCGGGTGGGGTCTTGGCCGGCAGTCTCGCCGCCCTCTTCCCCGAGGAAACCATAGGTCGGACGCGCGCCCATCAATTCCTCACGGATGATGGCTTCTGAGGCGATGTCAGCCTTGGTGACAAAGTCGCCTGCCGCCTTGGACGAGCTTTGCAGGTTCTCGACCTCGCGGAAATCCTTGACCAAAGACCGGCCCGCTTTGCGTGCGGTCTTGAGCATGATGTTAAGATTGGCGCTGCCTTGCATATCGGTTCCTTCGGGGTCGTCGCCCCTACGCGGGCACGAAAAGCATCAGGCCGCGCATATACGCGGCCCGTCGGGTCTTGCCAAGGCCGGATCGGCTTTGGTGGTTAAACTGGCGGCAAGACGTTGCGGCCTAGCGGTAAATCACGCCCTTAACGCCCTCAGGCGCATAGGCTTTCGGCGCATAGGATTTCGCCCCATGACTGCGCCGCTTGACCCGCACCGCCTTGGCCTTGCCGGGCGCGTTGTAATAGGTGCCGGTGGTGTTGGGCTTGCCGCAGCAAATCTCGCCATTGGCCAGCACCGGTTGCAGCCCCGCCGGGCAGTAATTCGGCACGCCGGGATAGGCATACACCAGATTTTGCCCCGCCTTTGTGGTGCCATCCCCCATATACATGTCGCCCCAGGCCAGCGCAGGCGAGGCGCTCATCGTAACACTGAGCGCCAGAAAACCGGCGATCAAAGTGGCTTTGGTAAAATTCATGGTATCCCCCGTATCAGGCTGCAAACTCGTGACCGTATGATTCCGCAAGGCTACCTGCTTCTTTGCCCAAGTCAACGAAAGCCTGCACAAATGCCTGATATTTCCGGGGTTTGACGGGGGTGCGCCTCTGGCCCTTGGGGCCAAAGGTTAATGCGTGCGGTCTGGCGACGGGTCGATGGGCGCGGTCGTGTCGCTGAACTCGTCTTCCTCCTCGAGCGGTATCGCATAAGCGCCGGTCAACCACTTGGCGAGGTCAAGATCGGCGCAGCGTTTCGAGCAGAACGGCCGGTACTTGGCCTCTGTCGGTTTGGCACAGATCGGGCAGCTCATTGCGCCTCCGGCAAGGCGGGGCGCACACGGGCGCGGTGCAGCTCGTAATGGCCAAGGTTGGTCCAGCCGACCATCGTGGTTTCGACCGTGCAGGCCTTTAGCGCGCGACGCAGTTCGGTCTCGGCCACCCGCCGATCCTTCTTCGCCATCGGAGCCATATCGATCACAATCTGCCCACCAAGACCGCGCAACCGCAGCTGCCGCGGCAAATCGCGCAGGGCGGTCAGATTGGCCTTAAGCCCTGCCGCGGGCGAGGTATCGCCGCCAGTGTTCACGTCGACCGCCACCAAGGCGCGGGTCGGCTCGATATACATATGCCCAGCCCCGCGCAGCGAGACCATCGGCTGTTGCAGCTCTTCGATCAAGTCGAGCACGCCGAGACGCTCAAATCCGCCCTCATCCGTCTCAACATCCGCAGGCTCGACCCAGTCGCGCCAGGCCAGAACATGCGGGCCATCGCCCTCGGTAAGCTTTTCCGGCGCGCCCTCAGCATCGGCCAGCACACTGCGCGCCAAGTCCAGCATCGCAAGGATGTCTTCCGCGATGTCTTCGGGGTCGGCCTCGGCACAGGACGAGCGCAGGATCAGCCCCATGTCACGCTCGGGCAACGCCTCGTTGGCGATTTCCAACAGCCCGTCGCGCACATCCTCATCGCGGATCTGACGCGAGATATTCAGCCCCGGCGCGCCGGGTGTGACGATGGCATAGCGGCTCTTGAACAACAGCTTTTGCGTGACTGGCACAGCCTTGCCCGGCTCGGCACTGCCGGTGACTTGCACCAACAGTGGCTCGCCTGGTTTCAACCCTTTGACCTGGCGCAGGAACACCGGGCCGTCGGGGGTGGTGAGGAACATGCCCCCCTGCCCCTTCATCGGCCGGTCGGCCTTGGCGCGATAGATGGCCCCGACGCGCACACCCTCGCCGTCAATCAGCAGGTCTTCAAGCTTGCCATCGACCAAAAGCGCCGCAGCCTCTTGGCCGGCGTATTCATCAAGAACGATCTGGCGGCCCTTCATGCGGCACCCTCCCGATAGAGCGGATAACCCGCAGCTTGCAACAGTGCAGAGGTTTCGGCCAGTGGCAGGCCCATGATCGCGGGGTAAGACCCTTGGATCCACGGGATAAACGCCCCGGCCATGCCTTGGATGCCGTAACCGCCCGCCTTGCCCTGCCAATCGCCCGATTGCAGATAAGCGTTCAGTTCCAAGTCGCTAAGCCGCTTCATCTTGACCGCACTGACAACGTCACGCTGCCAGAAACCACTGGCGGTGCGCACGGCAACCGCCGTGATCACCTGATGGCGCCGCCCGCCAAGCTTGGTCAGAAACTCTGCCGCCTCGCCCATATCCGACGGTTTGCCAAGAATGCGACGGCCCAAAGCCACCGTGGTGTCAGCGCACAGCAGCACTTCGCCCTCGGCCACGTCCAGCGCCTCGGCCTTTTGCCGCGCAATGCGGATGCAATAGGCGCGCGGCTGTTCGGCCTTATGCGGCGTCTCGTCGATGTCGGGCGCACGGATGTCATCGGGCACAACACCCAAAAGCCCCAGCAGCTCACGCCGTCTGGGGCTTCCCGATCCCAAGATAAACTTCACTGGAACCCCGGTTATTTGAATCGATAGTTGATCCGACCCTTGGTCAGATCATACGGTGTCATTTCCACCTGAACTTTGTCGCCTGCCAGAACACGGATGCGGTTCTTGCGCATCTTGCCTGCCGTATGTGCGATGATCGTATGGCCGTTTTCCAGCTCGACCAGGAATGTCGCATTCGGCAGGAGTTCCTTCACGACACCGGGAAATTCGAGCATCTCTTCCTTGGCCATGGTCTCTCCTTGTTATCAAAACCCGGCACATCGGCCAAGCGCGCCCTAAATGGGCGCATGTTTGCAATTTTTCAAGAGCTATGTGAACGCAGGTCGCGCTTTGTGACCGACAGATCAGCGCAGGTCTGCTCTGTCCAATGGGCACGGTTGGCAACAACGCCCGTCCGGCGCACTTCGGCGATGCTTGTAGCGGCGAGGTCGGCAAAGGTCCAGCCCGCTACATTCAACGTGCCTGCGGCCAAAACGCCGGTGGATGGAAAGCCAGTGTCAGGCGGGCCAAAGATGCCGCCCGCGCCGGTGTTGGTGTCGACCGCCTCGGACCAGGGGCAATCGCCAACGGTGCTTGCCATGACGGCCACGCATTGGGTTTCTAGCGCACGGGCCATAGTGCCGATGCGCACCCGCCAATAGCCGGCAAGCGCCTCGGTACAGGAGGGGACAAGCAGGAGGTCACAGTCGCTAAGGGCATGGGCCAAAAGGGGAAATTCGCTGTCATAGCAGATCAGAATGCCGATACGGCCCAGATCCGTATCGATCAGACACAGCGGATCGCCGCCGGTCACACCCCAAGGATCGCGCTCGAACCGGGTCATGATCTGCTTGTCCTGATAGGCGCTCTGGCCGCTGGGCGCGAAGAATTGCGCGCGGTTGACGGGGCGGGTGCGGCCGTCAAACACCGGGGCAGAGGCAGCGCAAATATGCACGCCGTGCTCGGCCGCCAGCCGGGCGTGCAGCGCATTGGCCTCGGGCATCCGCTCGGAAACGGCGTGCAAAGAACGTTCGAGATCGCCCGCAACGTCAGCGCCCGCAAGCGTCGCCAGCTCCATCGCGCCATACTCGGGAAAGACCAAAAGATCGGCCCCCTGCGCCGCGGCGTCGCCCACCCAAGCGGCAATCTTGTCCTCATACTCCGCCCAAGAGCGCAGAAACGACATCTCATAAGCCGCAGTGGCAAGTTTCATTTTCAATGTCCTTTCCTCACACGCACCCAAAATTCATCATGAATTTTGGCGCGATTTATCAATAAATCGGCCCGAATTTTTTGAAAAAATTCGTCCTGTCTCAGAGATCGATGTCCAGCGTCACAGGATAGTGGTCCGAGGCCGTGACCAAAGCAGAGCGCAATTCTTCGGTCTGCCAGCAGGTGGGGTCATTGAACGGATGCCAGATCCGCCACTTGGGATCACGCGCCCTCAGGTCCGGCGAAACAAAGATGTAATCGAGCAGCGCCTGCAAATACCGGTTCTGCGGCGCAATGAAAAACCGCGCGGTGGTGGGCATCGCCCCCAGCCGGCGTTGCAAGGCGATATTGGCGTTGGGATCGTAAAGGTGCGGACTGTCCTCGGCCTCGCCCCGAATGATCTCGACCGAAGAGCGGCCAAACAGCTCTTCGTATTCATCCAGCCCCGGCCCGTCGTTCAGATCGCCTAGCACGATCAACGCCTCCCCCGCCGCAAGATGGTCTTCCACACGTTGCCGCAGCCAGATCGCCTGCGCCAGTTGCTTGCGCCGGTTGGCAATCGAAATCCGCATCACCTGATCGCGGGTCTTCGCCCCATGCGGGGCCTTGGATTTCAGATGCGCGCCGATCATCCGCAGGGTTTGCCCGCCCGCCAAAGTCACCGCCAACTCCAGCGGCGGCTTGGAAAACCGCACCCGGTCGCGGCGGGCGTCGAAATCGAGATCAATCTCGAACTCCCGATCAAACTGCGGCGTCTGCGCGCTCTCGCCCGGCGCATGCGCCACCGTCATCACATCCGGATCATACAGCAGCGCGATTTCCTGCTGCGTGGTGTTGGTGAACCCCATCACCGCCTTACGCGCGCGCAGCCCGAAGTCGCGCGCAAAGGTTTCCAGCGCCCGCACCCCATCGCGCCCGCTGTGGCTGTCGGGGGCTTCGATCACCATCACCGCATCGGCATCCAGCGCGGTGAACACAATGCCCAGCGCCTCGGCCTGCTCGCGGCGGGTGACATCGTGGCGCGACGACCAGGCGTCATCCGCCAAAAGCCGCCCGTCGTCGTCAAACAGCGCGTCGAACCATTCGACATTATAAGTGGCTATGCGCATCGGGGTCCTCGCGGCCGTCGGGAAGGGCATTCGCCCGCACTATCACCACCCCAGCCGCCCGAGGCAACCGCAAGCCACAGCGCTGCAGAACCGCCAGTCCTTTGCGCAGAATCTTCGAATTTCCGGCGAATTGCCAAAATTTCCGTCGGAAAGCGTGCCCAAATGTCGAAAAACCGGGAAACCGCCTGTGGTTGTGCTGTTATGCTCGGGCATTGCCCCCGCCGGGGGCCAAGCAACCAACAAGGAGTTCATCATGGCCTCAACCATCGTCGTCGGCTTCGACGGCAGCGACAGCGCAAAGCGCGCCGTCGCATTCGCGGTGACCACGGCCAAGGCACAAGGCGACACCATCGTCGTTGCCCATGTGCTGGAATGGTCGCCCTATTCCTTCCTCACCCCGACCGAGCTGGAAGAACGGCACAAACGCCGGGGCGAAGAGCTTAAGCGCGCGGAAACCGCCCTGCTTGACCCGCTGTTGGCCGA
The DNA here is from genome assembly GCF_054052205.1 of Marinovum sedimenti. NCBI lineage: Bacteria > Pseudomonadati > Pseudomonadota > Alphaproteobacteria > Rhodobacterales > Roseobacteraceae > Marinovum > Marinovum sedimenti. The sequence continues at coordinate 3,094,907 of NZ_CM133223.1, read as the reverse complement.
ACTGTCGACCAGTGGCGTTGAAGTGAAAACCTCGCTGAAATACGGCCACATCGCGGAAACACTGCTAAAAGTGGCCCGCGAGCACAGTGCCTCACATATCATTATCGGCCGCACCGGGCATTCCGCGATGGAATCGCGGCTGTTTGGCTCGGTTGCCGGATCACTGGCCCAAGCCGCGCCAGCCCCGGTCACGATCGTTCCATAACGAATTAAAACATAAAAACAGGGATCAACGCATGTCATCCTTATCAAAAGCCGCCGTTTTGGCGGCCGCGGGCACGGTCATTTCCGCCGCACCCGCACTGGCCCAGTCGATTGACGAAAAGGTCAATCAGATCTTCGCCAGCTCTACCGGCTGGTTCGTCAATTTCATTTTCTCGCCCTTTCCGGGCACCTCTTTTCCCTGGATCGTGATGTGGCTGGTTGTCGCCGCCACCGTGTTTTCGATCTACTTCGGCTTTGTGCAGTTCCGCACCTTTGGCCACGCCATCAAGCTGGTCAAAGGCGACTACTCCGACCCGGATGACGCGGGCGAAGTCAGCCACTTTCAGGCGCTGGCCACCGCGCTTTCGGGCACCGTCGGCCTTGGCAATATCGCCGGCGTTGCGGTGGCTGTCGGCATCGGCGGACCGGGGGCAACCTTCTGGATGATCCTCGCCGGTCTGTTGGGCATGGCGTCCAAGTTCACCGAATGTACGCTGGGCGTGAAGTACCGCAACGAGTTTGCAGACGGCCACGTTTCGGGCGGCCCGATGTATTACATGACCAAGGGCTTCGCCGAGCGTGGCCTGCCGGGCGGGCGTATCCTCGCTGTGATGTTCTCGATCTTTTGTATCCTGGGCGCACTTGGCGGCGGCAACATGTTCCAGGCCAACCAGGCCCATGCCCAGTTGACCAACGTCCTTGGCGATTATCCCGGCTGGATCACCGGCTTTATCTTTGCCGGTGTGGTGTTTGCGGTGATTGTGGGCGGCCTGAAGTCCATCGCCAGCGTGACCGAAAAGGTCGTGCCGTTCATGGGCGTGCTCTATGTCCTGACCGCTCTGATCATCCTGCTGCTCAACTTTGACAAGATCGGTTGGGCCTTTGGCCAGATCTTTGAAGGGGCCTTTACCGGGCTTGGCGTGGCCGGCGGCATGGTTGGCGCGCTGATCCAGGGCTTCAAACGGGCTGCGTTCTCGAACGAAGCCGGTGTTGGCTCGGCGGCCATCGCCCACTCGGCGGTGCGCACCAAAGAACCGATCACCGAAGGCTTTGTGTCGCTGCTCGAACCCTTCATCGATACCGTGGTGATCTGTACCATGACCGCGCTGGTGATCGTTATCACCGGGCAGCTTATGATTGATGCCGACACCGGCCTGTATCTGGTGGGTGAAAACGGCATGATCCAGACGGTTGACGGCAACTCCGGTGTGGCGCTGACCTCGGCGGCGTTCTCGGCCTCCTTCGGCTGGTTCCGCTATATCCTCGCCTTGGCGGTGATCCTGTTCGCCTTCTCGACGATGATCTCGTGGTCGTACTACGGCCTCAAGGCCTGGACCTACCTGTTTGGCGAAGGCAAAACCAAAGAGCTGGTGTTCAAGGTGATCTTCTGCCTGTTCGTCATCGTCGGCGCGTCGGCCAGCCTTGGCCCGGTCATCGACTTCTCGGATGCGGCGATCTTTGCGATGGCGGTGGTCAACATCTTCGCGCTCTACTTCCTGATGCCGATCGTGAAAGCCGAGATGAACAGCTATCTGTCGCGGCTGAAATCCGGCGAGATCAAGAAATACACCTGATCTCTTTGCGATAAGACAACAGGCCGGGCATCTGTGGTGCCCGGCTTTTTCGTGCCCGGCTTTTTCGTGCCCCGCTTCTCAATGCCCGGCTTGAATATCCGCCTGCGCCAAGGCCCTCCCCTCCCCTAAAATTCGCCCCCAACGCCGCCGCTGTGCAGCATGCGACAATCTGCGCCCGCTTCCGGCGCAACTTTCGCCATTTGCGAACGGTTAGCAGCATTGAAAAAATCGCCTTTTAGGTCATATCAAACCAAACACATTGATTTTGGAGACCCCTATGCTTTTGCGCGCGCTCGACCGTTTTTTCAGTCATGAGGCATCGGGGGGCATTCTCCTGATGCTGTCTGCGGTCGCGGCGCTGATCGTTGCCAATTCCGGCCTGTCCGGGGCCTATGACGCCTTTCTCGGGGCGCTGCTCAGCCTGACTGTCAATGGCGAAGGGCTGGCGAAACCGGCAATCCTGTGGATCAACGACGGGCTGATGGCGGTGTTCTTCTTTCTGATCGGTCTCGAGCTCAAGCGCGAGATGATGGAAGGCAAGCTCAAGAACCCGCGCGACGTGGTGCTGCCCGGTGCCGCGGCGGTGGGTGGTATGGCCTTGCCCGCGCTGGTGTTTGTGCTGCTGAACTGGTCTTCGCCTGCCACACTGGGCGGCTGGGCGATCCCGGCGGCGACAGACATCGCCTTTGCGCTGGGCATCCTTGCGCTGGTGGGCAGCCGCGCGCCATCATCGCTTAAGGTGTTTCTGCTAACGCTGGCCATTCTTGACGATCTCGGCGCGATCATCATCATCGCGCTGTTTTACACCGCCGAGTTGAAAGTCGATTACCTCTTTATGGCGCTGCTGCCGCTGGTCGGGTTGCTTTGGCTCAACTTCAAAGGCGCGCACCGGATTGCACCGGCGCTGCTGCTGGGCACCATCATGTGGTATTTCGTGCTCAAGTCCGGCGTGCATGCCACGCTGGCCGGGGTGATTACGGCCTTTTGTATTCCTTTGAAGGACAAATGGGGCAAAAGCCCCCTACATTCGCTGGAACACGGCCTGACGCCTTATGTGCTTTATGGCATCGTGCCGATCTTTGCGTTCGCCAACGCCGGGGTTGTCCTCAAGGGAATGAGCTTTGGCGATCTGCTTGCGCCGCTGCCGTTGGGCGTGGCACTCGGCCTGATCATCGGCAAACAGATCGGCGTGTTTGGCGTGACCTACGCGATGGTGAAAACCGGGCTGGCGCGGATGCCGCATGGCGCGAACTGGCTGCACATTTATGGCTTGGCCTGCCTCGCCGGGGTTGGTTTCACCATGTCACTGTTCATCGGCTCGCTAAGCTTTAACGATCCGGCCCTGATGAATCAGGTGCGCTTGGGCGTGCTGTCGGGCTCGCTGGTGTCGGGTGTTCTGGGCTATGGCGCGCTGATGCTGGCGGCCTCGCGCAGCACCGCAACACAGGCCGACGCGGCTCAGTCAACCTGATACGGCAGCACCCCGCGACTGTCGCGGGTGATGCTAAGGCGCTGTTCCAATGGGGGAATGGCGCGCTGATGGCAGTGGGTGCGTTCGCAGATGCGGCACGAGATGCCGATGGGTTCAAACGCCGCGTCCTGCCCCACGTCCATCCCATCGGCATAGACAATCTGCGCCGCGTGCTCGACCTCGCACCCCAGCGCCATCGCATAGCGCCGCACCGGCGCACCGTAACGCCCGCCGCTTTTCGAGATGTCGCGCGCGATCGAGATATAGCGCACCCCGTCCGGCGTTTCCGCCAACTGCCGCATGAAACGCCCCGGCGTTTCAAACGCGCGGTGCACGTTCCACAGCGGACAGGCACCGCCGAAGCGGGCAAATTGCAGCCGGGTGGCCGAGTGGCGCTTGGTGATCGTCCCGGCCTGATCAACCCGGACAAAGAAGAACGGCACGCCCTTCGCCCCCGGCCTTTGCAACGTCGATAGCCGATGCGCGACCTGCTCAATCGACGCCCCAAACCGCGTGGTCAGCCGCTCAAGATCATGACGCGATTGCTGCGCCGCCTCAAGGAACGGACGATAGGGCATCAACGCGGCCCCGGCGAAGTAATTGCCCAGCCCGATATGGGCGATGTCGCGCGCGGTGTCGGACTGGAACCGCGCAAGATCGAGCGTTGCATTCAACAGCTTGTCCTGCTGCAACAGCGCCACCTGCAACAGCAGTTGAAAGTTGCGGGTTTCGGGTGAGGAACGGTCGGACAGCGTGACCACACCCGCCGCGCGGTCAAGATCGCGCAGGCGGTCGGTGTCGGCGATGCGCAGGGTGATCCCCTGCCCGTTCAGCCAAGCCTCGGCGGCAGCAGGCACATCGCCACGCGGCGCGGTGGCGGCGAAATTCTCGGCGGCGCGGTCGACCGCATCAATGTAATTGTCGCAGTAATGAAAGAAGTCGCGCACCTCTTCCCATGGGCTCAGTTGCAGCCCGCCGCCCTCATGCCCCAATGCGGCATCCAGCGAGGCCAGCCGCTCATGGGTTTGGCGATAAGAGCGGTGCAATTCGAGAAAAGCCCGCGCCAGCGCCGGAGCGTTCGAGGCGGTCAGCCGCAGATCGGCCAAGGGGGGCGTGCCGCCCTCGCCCTGATTGAACACCGGATCGGCCAGGGCCTCGCGCATGTCCGACACCAGCCGCTCGGCATCGCCAGAGCTTAGCTCGGTGACGTCAAAGCCGAACTCCTGCGCCAGCGCCAGCACCACGGTTGTGCTGACGGGCCGGTTGTTGTTTTCCATCTGGTTGAGATAGGGCAACGAGACCCCAAGCTTGGCGGCAAAGTCCTTTTGCGTCAGGCCAAGCCGCGTGCGGGTCTCGCGCAGTTTTGCGCCAGCATAGAGTTTCTGGGTCGCCATCACGTGCCTTTGCGGATTTGCTTTCCACGCAGAGTAAGTTTGCAAACCGCCGCGCGCAAGCCGCCTTTGGCCTAGGCCAGCCCCAAACGCCGCTCGCGCAGCATCACATAGAGGATGGCGCAGATGCTCAATCCGCCGGTGATCAGCATCATCCAGAGCAGCGGCCAGGGCCCGGTGCCCGGCTGCAACAAAGTGCCCGCCAAGGCCGAAAGCCCGGCCCCGCCGCCGATCATGATCGCGCCGCCAAGGCCGCTGGCGGTGCCCGCCAGATGCGGGCGCACCGACAACATGCCCGCTGTGGCATTGGGAATGGTCATGCCGTTGCCGAGGCCGACGAAGGTCATGAAACCGAAAAAGCTAAGCGCGGAGCCTTGGCCCAAGGCAAACACCAGCAAAGACAACGCCATACCGCCGGTCACAATGCAGCCGCCGATCAGCACCATGCGATTGACCCCAATGCGCGCGGAATACCGCCCCGACAGGCCATTGCCGACGAAATACCCGACCGCCGGTGCGCCGAACAACAGGCCAAGCATCGTCGGCTCAAGCCCGTACACCTGCGATCCGACAAAAGGTGCGCCGCCGAGGTAGGCGAAGAACGCGCCCGACGACAGCGCTGCCGCCAGCGCATAGCCCCAGAACCGGGGCGAGGCGAACAGCTCGGGGTAATCTTGGAACTGCTGCAACAGGGTTTGGCCTGAGCGCTGCTTGGTCTCGCCGAGATCGCGGTAGGCCAGCCACAATGTGGCCGCACCACCGATAAACAACAGCCAGAACGAGGCCTTCCAACCCCAAAGCCCATCGAGAAAGCCGCCAACAACCGGCCCGAGCATCGGCACCACGGCCATGCCCATCGTAACATAGCCAATCATCGACGCGGCCTGATCCTGCGGCACCATATCGCGCACCACGGCGCGGCTGAGCACCATCGCAGTCACCACCGCCGCCTGTGCCATGCGGAAAACCAGGAACACCGTGACATTGGGCGCAAAGATACAGCCCAGCGTCGCCACAACGAAAATCGCCAGCCCGCCAAGGATCACCGGCCGGCGGCCCATTTGGTCGGACAACGGGCCCACCACCAGCTGCAGCAGGGCGTTGACCGCAAGGTAAATCGCCACCGAAAGCTGGATCAGCCGGTATTCCGTGCCGAAATAGGCCGTCATGCCCGGAAGCGACGGCAGAAAGATATTCATCGCCAATGCCGACATGCCCGCCAAGAGTATCAAAGTTGCGATATGGGGCGGGGTCGACCGGTCGAGAAAACGAACGTTGGGTGTGTCTGACATTTGTTTTTGTTACGCCCGGGCTTAGGGGGTGTCCATCGGTGCGAGCGTGGAAAGTCCGGTCTGGTTTGCACAGTGGATTGTGCATTTATGCAGAAATTTGCGCGCGATAATTTTCAAGCAGCCAAAATTTGCAAATATTCATATTATGCAGCGAAGGGATTTGCAAATATGCCACGTTTCCCTTGCCTCAGTGCTGCACTGCAGTATTGTCGCGCCACACATTCAAGGGGCCGATGATGAAAGATATTCTTCAGGAACTCGAAGACCGCCGCCAAGACGCCCGCATGGGCGGAGGCCAAAAGCGGATCGACGCGCAGCACGCCAAGGGCAAACTGACCGCGCGCGAAAGGGTCGAGCTGCTGCTCGATGAGGAGAGTTTCGAAGAATACGACACCTTCGTCACCCACCGTTGCACCGATTTCGGCATGGAAGACAACCAGCCCGCAGGCGACGGCGTTGTCACCGGCTGGGGCACGGTCAATGGCCGCATGGTCTATGTCTACAGCCAGGATTTCACCGTTCTTGGCGGCTCGGTCAGCGCGACCCACGCGCAAAAGATCTGCAAGATCATGGACATGGCGATGCAGAACGGCGCGCCTGTGATCGGCCTCAATGATTCCGGCGGCGCGCGCATCCAAGAAGGCGTCGACGCGCTGGCCGGCTATGCCGAGGTGTTTCAGCGCAATATCATGGCCTCGGGCGTGGTGCCGCAGATCAGCGTGATCATGGGCCCCTGCGCGGGCGGCGCAGTCTATTCCCCGGCGATGACCGACTTTATCTTTATGGTGCGCGACAGCTCTTACATGTTCGTCACCGGCCCCGACGTGGTGAAAACCGTGACCAACGAACAGGTCACTGCCGAAGAGCTGGGCGGTGCGTCCACCCACACCAAGAAGTCATCGGTCGCCGACGGTGCGTTTGAGAACGATGTCGAAGCGCTGGCCGAAGTGCGCCGCCTTGTCGATTTCCTGCCGCTCAACAACCGCGAAAAGCCGCCGGTGCGGCCGTTTTTCGACGATGTGAACCGGCTCGACAAAAGCCTTGATACGCTGGTGCCCGAAAACGCCAACACGCCGTATGACATGAAAGAGCTGATCCACAAAACGGCGGATGAAGGTGATTTCTATGAGATTCAAGAGGACTTCGCCAAGAACATCATCACCGGCTTTATCCGGCTTGAAGGCCAGACCGTGGGCGTTGTCGCCAACCAGCCGATGGTGCTCGCCGGGTGCCTTGATATCGATTCGTCGCGCAAGGCGGCGCGATTCGTCCGATTCTGCGATGCCTTCGAAATCCCGATCCTGACCTTTGTTGACGTTCCGGGCTTCTTGCCCGGCACGACGCAGGAATATGGCGGTGTCATCAAACACGGCGCCAAGCTGCTGTTTGCCTATGGCGAGGCGACGGTGCCCAAGGTCACGGTGATCACCCGCAAGGCCTATGGCGGGGCTTACGACGTGATGGCGTCCAAGCACCTGCGCGGCGATATGAACTATGCTTGGCCCACCGCCGAGATTGCGGTGATGGGGGCCAAGGGCGCGACCGAGATCCTTTATCGCTCGGAACTGGGCGACCCGGAGAAGATCGCCAAGCGCACGGCGGATTATGAAACCCGCTTTGCCAACCCGTTTGTCGCCGCCGAACGTGGCTTTATTGACGAGGTGATCATGCCGCATTCGACCCGCAAACGGGTCAGCCGCGCCTTTGCGGCACTGCGCGGCAAAAAGCTCACCAACCCGTGGAAAAAGCACGACAACATCCCGTTGTAACGCCACTCAAGGCACCGCAGTTTAACCGGAGGCACCACCCGTGGCCAAACGCTGGCACATCACCCGAGACGCGCAGGGGCTGACCCTGTCCCGCCATGCCGTGGCGCGGTTTGATGTGTCGGCGGTGACGCGGTTTGCGCCGCTGCGGATGGTGCCGCTGGCGCATATGATCCGTCAGGACATGTGGCGGCGGCTGCGCGGGCTGCGCGGATTTGCGCCCGCGGTGCGGATCGAACAGGACGATGATGGCCTGCGGGTGACGGCAGGCGGTGCGGTTGCGGGGCGCTTCCCCAAGGACGAAACCGAAGCGCAGATCAAAGCGCTTTTGGATGATAGCAGGCTGCGCGCACGCTGGTCTCATTCTGCGCTATTGACGCGGCGGAAAGTTCTGTTATGACCACTCTTCAGATCAAGGAAAAAGCGGCACGAGGGGGACCCACATGCCGCGCAGCCCCACCGGGAGGAGCCCGGCAACGGGGGTGGGGCTGCCCCTTGATCACACTTGCATTCATCGCTGTATTCGGGGCCCCTGCCCCTGCCACCAATACGGCATTGGCGGATCCGATGCTGATCGATCCGGCCCTGGCTGATCCTACTCTGAGCGACCAGACCCCGGTAGACCCGGCGCCGGTTGATATGCCGTCGGGTCTTGGGGCGTTCTTGCTTGAATACCTTGATGAAACCGCAGACATGCACGGCATCTTTCGTGCCAGGTTTGTGGCACCCGACCTTGAGTCCAAGATCGACGACCTTGAGGCGGTGTTTACCGACATGGAGTACCTCTGCAATGCTGCCGCTGTTCCCGAAGTCACGCTTCGTGGAATTGCCGTCCAACGGATCATCGTTTCAATCAGCACTGAGCCGCTGGCGTTTGGCAGTATCGCACCCGACATCGCCCAATATTTCGAGTCCTATTCACTTCAGGACGGCATCTGCATCTGGGAGTTGTTCTGATGACAACACTATATATTGCGGCTCAATCCGCCGCCGGATCACAGTTTGCGGCTTTCGCGCCACATGGACGTGGACAAAGCGAAAACCCGTATATTTCCGTATGCTTATCGGCTAAAGTTAAGGCGGGTTACCCCCAAGTGACCTTACCTATGTGTCGGCATGGTGCCGCGCGCGGCGCGCGCAACTGTGCCGTTGTGACTGACAGGAGAACTTTATGTCCAAGAGCATCAAGCTCATCGCAGCGCTTGGCCTTTTCACAGTTGTTGCCGCATGTTCGCAGCAGCAAGAAGAGGAATACATTGTCGTTGATCCGGAGCCGATTTCGGTCGAGCCCGTCTACACCGGCAAATACAAGTAATAACACTTCGGGGCAGGCCTTTGGGCCTGCTCCGCTTGCGCCCACCTCCATCCGGGGAGGCATGGCATGATCAAGCATCGCGGTTTCCCTGGCCGCCTTCCCGGCACCGATTTCCAATTTACCATCCGACGCGCCAATCCCGATGGCGCCACGCCGCTGATCCGGCGCGAGCGCAAACGTGACCGCCGCCCCCCCGACAAGCGGGCCGACCTGTGGTTTATGGCGGCGCTGTGGATGCAGTTCGGCACTGAGCCCTTCGAGCGCGGCAACCTTGACGGAGGGCGGCTGAGCTGGCTGTTTGGCCGCGAGGTGCTGCCGTATGACGACCCCTTTGATATTGAGGACTATGAGGCGCGTCTGATCATCGACGAAGACGCCGCGCGCCGCGCGTTCCCCGAGGCCTTTGAGCAGGGCGGAACCTGGAATTGAGCATGTTCCCGCCCATGATTCTGCGAAACGCGCGGAGCTCTGCCGAGCCTTTCAGGGCCGTCGGCTTGCGCTTGGCATTGCTTAAAACTGGACGCAGTGTTGCAGATACACGGGTGCGGCGGTCTTTCCAGTCTCTTCCTGCCATCCCCCGTGACCCTGCGATCTGCGGACGGCTCTGCGTTTCCCCTATGCATCCGTCCGCGCCTTTTCCTCAATTGCCGCACCGCAGCAATATAGTTGCAAAATGCAACTGCTGCGGATTCGCATCAGGACAACCACCAATTGAATTAACTGGGGTTACGAATTGGAAACAAAAGCGTAACCTGAACTCCATTAAGCGCCTGCCAAAAGGGGCAAAAAATGAGAGCAGTAAAACAAATTCAATTCATCATGGTATTGGTGTTCGTGGTGGCCACGGTTTCATCGTGCAGCCGAGCCGAGATAACCTCTCGGTCGGGCTATTCAATGGTCTCGCCACTTCTGCGTTAAACCTGCTTCCTCTCACCACCTTCAAGTGGCTCCCGGTGCGCATTGCACCGTGGGGCCATTTTGTCGTGTCCAATAAGACCAAGAAGGACTCCCCATGTTCAGAAAAATCCTGATCGCCAATCGCGGCGAAATTGCCTGCCGTGTTATCAAGACGGCCCGCAAGATGGGTATCGAGACCGTCGCGATTTATTCCGACGCCGACAAACACGCGCTGCATGTGGCAATGGCCGATGAAGCGGTGCATATTGGCCCGCCACCCGCCAACCAATCGTATATCGTTATTGATAAGGTGATGGAGGCGATTAAGCAGACCGGGGCCGAAGCCGTGCACCCCGGTTATGGCTTTCTGTCAGAAAACCCCAAGTTTGCAGAGGCACTTGAGGCCGCTGGCGTTGCCTTTGTGGGCCCGCCCGTCGACGCGATCAAGGCAATGGGCGACAAGATCACCTCGAAAAAGATTGCCCAAGAGGCCAATGTCAGCACCGTGCCGGGCTATATGGGCCTGATCGAAGATGCCGACGACGCCGTTAAGATTTCGAATCAGGTGGGTTATCCGGTGATGATCAAAGCCAGCGCCGGGGGCGGTGGCAAAGGCATGCGGATTGCCTGGAATGACGAAGAGGCCCGCGAAGGCTTTCAATCCTCCAAAAACGAGGCCGCGAATAGTTTTGGCGACGACCGGATTTTTATCGAGAAGTTCGTAACGCAACCACGCCATATTGAAATTCAGGTGCTATGTGACGCGCATGGCAATGGCATTTACCTCGGCGAGCGGGAATGTTCGATCCAGCGCCGCAATCAGAAAGTCATCGAAGAGGCCCCCTCGCCTTTCCTTGACGAAGCCACCCGCAAGGCAATGGGCGAGCAATCTGTCGCGCTGGCCAAAGCCGTGGGCTATACCAGCGCCGGGACTGTAGAGTTCATTGTCGACGGCAACAAAAACTTCTATTTCCTTGAAATGAATACACGACTCCAGGTTGAACATCCTGTGACCGAATTGATCACAGGTGTAGATTTGGTAGAACAGATGATCCGCGTTGCCGCAGGCGAGCCGCTGAGCATCACCCAAGACGATGTAAAACTGACCGGTTGGGCGGTGGAAAGCCGGCTGTATGCCGAAGACCCCTATCGCGGGTTCCTGCCCTCGATTGGCCGCCTGACGCGCTATCGTCCGCCCGCCGAGGTGGCTGCTGGCCCGCTGTTGGTGAACGACAAATGGCAGGGCGAGGCCCCCGAAGGCGCGACCGCCGTGCGCAATGACACCGGCGTGTTCGAGGGTGGCGAAATCTCGATGTATTACGACCCGATGATTGCCAAGCTCTGCACCTGGGCCCCGACCCGCGACCAAGCGATCGAGGCGATGCGCGTGGCGCTCGACAGTTTCGAGGTTGAGGGCATTGGCCACAACATTCCGTTCCTGTCGGCGGTGATGGACCACGAGAAATTTGCCAGCGGCGAGATGACCACCGCCTTTATCGGTGAGGAATATCCCGATGGTTTTGAGGGGGTTACGCTCGACGATACTGCCTTGCGCCAGATCGCGGCCTGTACGGCGGCGATGAACCGGGTGGCCGAAATTCGCCGCACCCGCGTGTCCGGACGCCTCGATAACCACGAACGCCGGGTCGACAACAAGGCCACTGTCACTCTGCAAGGTGTGACCTACCACCTGACGCTTGACGCCGAGGCCGCGGGCGCGGACGTCCATTTTGAGGATGGCGAAAGCCTGCGGGTTGAAGGCAACTGGCTGCCGGGCCAGACACTGGCCAAGATGTCGGTGGATGGCGCGCCGCTGGTGCTCAAGGCCGACAAGATCACCCACGGGTTCCGCATCCGCAGCCGCGGGGCCGATCTTAAGGTGCATGTGCGTTCGCGTCGTCAGGCCGAGCTTGCCGAACTGATGCCCGAGAAACTGCCGCCCGATACCTCGAAACTGCTGCTATGCCCGATGCCCGGCCTGATCGTGAAGGTCAACGTTGAAGTGGGCGACGAGGTGCAGGACGGTCAGGCGCTGTGCACCGTCGAGGCGATGAAGATGGAGAACATCCTGCGCGCCGAGAAAGCCGGTGTGGTGTCCAAGATCAACGCCAGCGCGGGGGAAAGCCTTGCCGTTGACGACGTGATCATGGAATTCGAATGATCCTGTCATGGCGGCGCTGGGCTGGATAGCAACCTTTCTGGCCGTGTGGCTGGGGCTAAGCTTTGCCGCAACTGGCGTGGTGTTGGCGGACCGGATGGCCGGTCTGTCACTCACAACGCTGGTTCTGGTGCTGCTTTTGGCCGCCTATTGGCGCCGGGGCGACCGCGATCTTTTGCGGATGCTGCGGCGCGGCTTGCTGGTGATCCTGCCGATCGTGCTGGCGATCTTGCTGCCAATGATCTGGGTGATGACCGATACGGCGATGGATGTGCGGCTGCGTCAGGCGATCCTGGCCGGGCTGATCATCGTGGCCGGCTGGCTCACCACCTTTGTGCTGCAAGAAGAGCGCCGGTTTTCCGAGCGCAAGGCGCAGGAGTTCGACCTGTTGCTCGCACTGCGCTCTGAGGTGTTCACCATTGTCGAAAAGCTCGACAGTCACCCGATCACCGAACAGGCCGAAGCGGTGCAGGAGAAAATCAAGCGGGGCGGCGATGCGCCGGGCAGCGCCTATTTCCCCTTCGCCGCCTCGGAAAGCCCTGCCACCGTCTATGACGCCGTGTCGGGCCAGTTGCATGTGATCAACCCCGCCACGCTTGAGCCGCTGTTGCGGTTTTATTCGGCGGTGTCCGAGTTGACGACGATGGTGGCAGATACGCACCGCGATGAGTTTCGCGCGCTGGAAGCGCTGCGCCGGGTGTCATGGCACGCCGAGCTGACGCAACAGCGCAAGGGCACGCTTTATTGGGGTCTACGGGCGCTGGAAGCGGTCAACCGAAATCTGGGCGTAGAAAAGCCCGAGGCGATTCCACGCTCCGGGCTGAATAAGGATATCTTGCTATGAACAGCGCGTCAGTAATCGCCGCCGCCCCCCGGTCCACCGGGCGTCTTTTCGGGCTGTTTGGGCTGATATTGCACGTCCGCAGTCCTTTCTCTGGTCTCACCAGTGCCAAGTATCGCACGGGTCTTGGCCTTTATATAAGACCGATTGTGTCAAATTTCAATGAATCTGGTGGTCAGTTGCGCGGCGAGTCATCCCGCCGCTCGCGTCTGTCGCGGATTTCCTGCTGGCGCAGCGGCATCTTGTCGATCGAGCGCGAAATCTCGCGGACCGACCACGGGAAGGGTTTGCGCAGGTACACGCTGCCATCCTTGCCGAGCAGCACCAGCATAAAGCCGCGCGGGCGCAAATTTTCCCGCAACGGGCTAAGCGTGCTGGGATCGGTATCGGTCAGCACAACCACATCGCGTTCGGCCAGTTCGGCCAGACGCTCCCTCAACAGATCCATCTGTTGCTGGAAGCGCGGGTCATTCTCGGTGTCGGCGAACACCACCACAGGGCGTTTGAGCCAAAGATATTCGCTAAGCTCATGCGCGCCTGCGGGCAGGATCACCGGGTCCTCTTCGGCCTCGACCTCATCGGCCACAATATCCCCCCCATCCAGCGGATCGCCGGTGACAGGGGCCGCGTTTTCCAGCGTCGGAACATCCAGCGTTGGCGCGTCCTCGCTCGGTGGCGCGGCGGCCACATCTTCTTGCGCCACCGCCGCCGTGGCGGTCAGGACACAGAACAACATCAGAACGCGGTACATATTGGCCATGGGCTCTCCTCGTTCACAGCATATAGGCGTTTGCCGCCGAATTGCGACTGAGAATGGCGTGACATAACGCCGATGCAATACGAATTCGCAGGTGTGCCCCGTGCCCTGCCCATTGGAAAGGACAACAGATGACCCATTCGAAGGACGACTGGAAGGCACTGGCGGAAAAGGAGCTGCGCGGCCGCCCCTTGGACGACCTGACCTGGAACACGCTTGAGGGCATCCCGGTCAACCCGGTGTACACCGAAGAAGACACCGCCGACCTGCCGCATATGGGCAGCCTGCCGGGCTTTGCGCCGTTCACGCGCGGCCCCAAGGCGACGATGTATGCCGGCCGGCCCTGGACGATCCGGCAATACGCTGGCTTCTCGACCGCCGAGGAGAGCAACGCCTTTTACCGCCGCAATCTGGCCGCCGGGCAACAGGGCGTTTCGGTCGCGTTCGACCTCGCCACCCACCGGGGCTATGACAGTGATCACCCTCGCGTCGAAGGCGATGTTGGCAAGGCGGGCGTGGCCATCGATTCGGTTGAGGACATGAAGATCCTGTTCGACGGCATCCCGCTCGACAAGGTGTCGGTCTCGATGACGATGAACGGTGCGGTGATCCCGATTCTGGCGAGCTTTATCGTGGCGGGCGAAGAGCAAGGCCACGACAAGGCGCTGCTGTCGGGCACGATTCAGAACGATATTCTGAAGGAGTTCATGGTCCGCAACACCTATATCTATCCGCCGGAACCGTCGATGCGGATCATCTCGGACATCATCGAATACACCTCGGACGGGATGCCGAAATTCAACTCGATCTCGATCTCTGGCTACCACATGCAAGAGGCCGGGGCGAACCTGGTGCAAGAGCTGGCCTATACGCTGGCCGACGGGCGCGAATATGTGCGCGCGGCGATCGAGGCCGGGATGGACGTCGACAAATTCGCCGGGCGTCTGTCCTTCTTCTTCGCCATCGGGATGAACTTCTTCATGGAGGCCGCCAAGCTGCGCGCCGCACGCCTGCTGTGGCACCGGATCATGACCGAGTTCGGGGCCAAGAATGACCGCTCCAAGATGCTGCGCACCCACTGCCAAACCTCGGGCGTGTCGCTGCAAGAGCAAGACCCCTATAACAACGTGATCCGCACCGCATATGAGGCGATGTCGGCGGTGCTCGGCGGCACGCAGTCGCTGCACACCAACGCGCTTGATGAGGCGATTGCCCTGCCCACCGATTTCTCAGCCCGGATCGCACGCAACACCCAGTTGATCCTGCAAGAAGAGACCGGCGTAACCAATGTGGTCGATCCGCTGGCGGGCTCGTACTACGTTGAAAAGCTGACCCATGATCTGGCCGAAAAGGCCTGGGCGCTGATCGAAGAGGTCGAGGAGATGGGCGGGATGACCAAGGCCGTGGCCTCGGGCATGCCCAAGCTGCGGATCGAGGAAACCGCCGCCACCCGTCAGGCAATGATCGACCGTGGCACCGAGGTGATTGTGGGCGTCAACAAATATCGCAAGGACAAGGAAGACCCGATCGACATTCTCGACGTCGACAACGTGGCGGTCCGCGACAGCCAGATTGCTCGGCTCGAACGCATCCGGGGCAGCCGCGATCAGGCGGCCTGTGATGCGGCACTTGAGGAACTCACCCGCCGCGCCAAAGAGGGCGGCAACCTGTTGGACGCGGCGGTCGAAGCCGCGCGTGCCCGTGCCAGCGTAGGAGAAATCAGCATGGCGATGGAAAAGCAATTCGGTCGGCACCGCGCCGAGGTCAAGACCCTCGCCGGGGTGTATGGCGCGGCGTATGAAGGTGACGAAGGCTTTGCCGCGATCCAGAAATCTGTCGAGGATTTCGCCGAGGAAGAAGGCCGCCGCCCTCGGATGCTGGTGGTGAAAATGGGCCAGGACGGGCATGATCGCGGGGCCAAGGTGATTGCCACCGCCTTTGCCGACATCGGCTTTGACGTCGATGTGGGGCCGCTGTTCCAGACCCCGGATGAGGCCGCGCAAGACGCCATCGACAACGATGTGCACGTCATCGGCATCTCGTCCCAGGCGGCGGGCCACAAGACGCTGGCGCCGCAGTTGATCAAGGCGCTACAGGCCAATGACGCGGGCGATATTCTGGTGATCTGTGGCGGGGTTATCCCACAGCAGGATTACGATTTCCTGAAAAACGCCGGCGTGAAGGCGATCTTTGGGCCGGGCACCAATATCCCCGAAGCAGCGCAGAACATCCTCCAGTTGATCCGCGAGGCGCGCAAGAGCTGATACACGAATGACGGTGGCACCCGGCGGCTTGCTTAGCAATCGGGTGCCAAATTCCTTCGAAGGAATTTCAAAATTCTATCAATAGAATTTGGCCCCGCTTAGATGCGCGACTTGCGCCATCCGGCTTGGCGGGCCTCAGTTTCGCTACAGAACCAGCGCTCGCCTTTTCGCGGCGAAATCCTTGTTTTCTCGTAATATTTCTGCCCCGGCACATGGTATATCCGCACGCCCTTGGACGAGATATTGCCCTTGATCCGACAGCCCGCCTGCACCGGAACCACCGGCTTATCTGTGCCTGTCCCGCCCCTCCGAAAGGCTTCCGGCTGGATCACAACCGAGGTCCAAAGCCCCCGTCCCGCCTTGAGCGCGCGCGCCTGATGCGGCAGATAAAGTTCGGAATATTTGCGATAGGCAAAGGCGAGGCCAGACTCGACCAGCACGCCGCCGACGTCGGCCTCCTTCAGGTAACAGATCGCCACCACACGGCCATAACGGTCGGTGTCACGCGGCAAGCAGCGCAGGGTTTCGCCGTCGAGCCAGACCGACACTTCGCGCGTCACATCCCGGCCACAGGGCCAGACGCCACGGGTCGGATGGCGACAGGTCTGGCGGGTTTCCACCGCGTCGATCCCGAACAGCCGGATGCGGGTTCCGTCCACGTCCAGCGTGTCGGCGTCGATCACGCGCGTCACGCCGGAAATCTCGGGAGTGACGGCTTGGGCCATGCCAACCGGCACAGCCAGAAAACCGGCAGCCAACAAAACGAAGCGGGAACAAAACTTTAACATTTCGTTAAAATGAGCGCAGAATTCACCGCGCGCAAGCTGAAATGTTAAGGTGTTTGATCCCACGGTTTGATGGTGCGATTCTTTCTCAGAAATAGAAGGAAGCTATGTGGGACAAGTTCGTCACGGGAGCGCCACGACAACGCACGCCGTCAGAGCTGCGATACAGCGATCGCAAGCTTCGCTCTCGCAGTTGAGCGAGGAGATAAGCATCAATCCCAAGACCGTCGCAAAGTGGCGCAAGCGCGCGACGGTCGAAGACTTGATGACAGGGCCGGAGGAACCGCGTTCAACCGTTCTTACGCAAGCAGAGGAGGCAATGATCGTTGCCTTCCGGCGGCACATGTTACTGCCGCTGGATGATTGTCTCTATGCTCTTCAGCCGCCTGTCCCGCATCTGACGCGATCCGCGCTACATCGGTGTCTTCAGCGGCACGGCATCTCTCGCTTGCCGGATATCGAAGGTGACGTGCCAAAGCGGCAGAAGTTCAAGCGTTACCCTATCGGCTTCTTTCATATCGATATCGCCGAAGTTCAGTCGGCGGAGGGCAAGCTCTATCTCTTTGTAGGCATTGACCGGACCAGCAAATTTGCGATCACCCAACTCGTGGACAAGGCGGATCGCAAGACCGCCTGGGATTTCCTCGAACATCTGCTCAAGGCAGTCCCCTATCGCATCCACACAATTCTGACCGACAACCGCATTCAGTTTGCCGAGCAACGCCGCAACACGAACACAGCATATTCGCGCCAGATGCGCTTCGACATGATCTGTGAGGCGCATGGGATTGAGCATCGCTTGACCAAGCCAAACCATCCCGGGACCAAAGGCAGGGTCGAGAGAATGAACCGAACCATCAAGGAAGCAAACGTCAAACGCTTCCTTTACGAAAACCACGAACGGCTGCGCACGCACCTCGCCGACTTCATAGCAGCCTACAACTTCGCCCGAAGACTCAAGACGCTCAACGGTCTGACGCCCCACGAATACATCTGTAAAATCTAGACTTCAGAGCCAGATCGTTTCATCGTAAATCCGATCCACCACATGCCGGGACTGAACACCTAGGGAAAGTTAACCGCTCCGCTGTGTCAGCCGTGCTTAGTACGGCATGGGGTGGGCTTGGTTCACCGCGTCGAGTTCCGTGATAACCTCTTGATCCAGCGTGACATCTGCGGCCCCCAAAGCGTGTTCCAACTGCTCGAAAGTCGTCGCGCCAAAGATCGAGGAGGCGACGAAAGGCCGCTGCACCGTCCAGGCCAGCGCCATGTGCACCGGATCGAGCCCGTGTTTGCGCGCGACGCCAACGTAAAGATCGGCAATCTCGCGGGTGCGCGTGCTGTCGCGGCCGCCCATGTCGCCGGTGAGATCCATGCGCGAGGCTTGGGGCGCCTGCGCACCGCTGTACTTCCCGGTCAGATAGCCACAGGCCAGCGGCGAGAAGGGCAACAGGCCCACATCTTCGTTCCAGCACATTTCGGCAACGTCGGTGTCGGCCAACCGGCACATCAGCGAATACTCGTTTTGCAGCGAGGCCACCCGAGGCCCGCCCACGCGCCCCGCCGCTTCGATCCACTGCGTTGTGCCCCAGGCGCTTTCGTTCGACACGCCAAAGGCGCGGATAGTGCCGCGTTCAACCTCGCGTTGGAGCGCGCCAAGGCAATCCTCGATA
Source organism: Marinovum sedimenti (assembly GCF_054052205.1). NCBI lineage: Bacteria > Pseudomonadati > Pseudomonadota > Alphaproteobacteria > Rhodobacterales > Roseobacteraceae > Marinovum > Marinovum sedimenti. Next base: position 3,076,519 of record NZ_CM133223.1, on the reverse strand, counting down.
TCGTCAATCACTGCGGCGCGGTTCTGGGACGAGGGATCAAAGGTCCAGTTCTTGCGAAACATGTAAGAGCCGCGGTTGGGCCAGTGGAATTGATAGAGGTCGATCACATCGGTTTTCAGCCGCTTGAGCGAGCCTTCGATCGCCGCCGGGATGGTCTTGGACGAAATCGGCCCCCCGTCGGGCGACTGGTTTGACCCGTTGCCCAGATGTTTGGTCCCAAGGATCACATCACCGCGCCGGCCACTGGCAGCGACCCAATCGCCGATGATGCTTTCGGTCCCTCCGGCGGTTTCGCGCGACTTGGGATTGACCGGATACATCTCGGCGGTGTCGATGAAGTTGATGCCGGCGGCCAATGCGCGGTCGATCTGTCGGTGGGCTTCGGCGGGCGGGGTTTGGGTGCCGAATGTCATCGTGCCAAGGCAAAGTTCGGAAACACTCAGGCCGCTGCGGCCAAGCTGCGTCATCTTCATGGGTCGGTCCTTCGGTCAGAGTTGTGCGGACCCTATGCCGCGCGGGCGGGGAAGATAAAGCCCCGAAAACCGGTTGGTAAACTGTTCGGCAGGTCGTTCGGTAGGTCGCGCGCGCGTGGTCCGGGCCGCAGAAGGGGCGCGGGTGCCGGTAGGTGTCGGTCACGCGGTACAGTTGCCGAAGCGGCGCGCCGGTTTTTGCGCCGCGATGGGCCGGGCCGTCACGGCAAGAGTATTTGCGGAACATTTCGCGAACATGTAAGATGGGCCCATGAGTCGCCATCTTGCCCTTCTTACGCGTGCCCCGGATCAGGGCCGGCCTGCGCTGTCTGTCATGGGCGAGTTGTCCCTTGCACAGATGCGGGTGCATGAGCTGTGCGGCCGGGCGCGGCGCACCCTTGCGGCCTGGATCGCCGGTGCGGTCCAGCGCGAAAGCTCTGGCCCGGTGATCTGGGTCGCGCCCGCCTGGGAGGCGGATCGGCTTTATGGCCCCGGAATGGTGGCGTTTTGCAAGCCGGAGCGGTTTATCTTTGTCAGCCCCAAGCGCCCCGAGGATATTCTCTGGACGCTGGAAGAGGTGTTGCGCTCGGGGGCCGTGCCTTTGGTGGTGGGCGACCTGCCCGGCCTGCCCAACCTGACGCAGGTGCGGCGGATGCATCTGGCCGCCGAAGCCGGGGCAAAGGCCCAAGGCAGCGCCCCGCTGGGGCTGTTGTTGACGCCGGGCACAACAGGTGGCGCGCCGGGAGTGGAGAGCCGCTGGAAGCTTGACCCCGCGCATCACCCCGAGGCCGAGAGATGGCGCCTGGCCCGGTTGCGCGCGCGCACCGCCCCGGTGCGCGACTGGCAGGTAAGGCTGGGCGCATCCGGCCCCGAGCTTGTGCCGGAATAGCCCCCGCCCTCGCCTATATTGCCGTGGTTGTGCCGCAATTTTCCCGCAATCTTTTGATTAATCAGGGCGCGAGAGGAATACATTTATGGAACAACGCGCCCCCTTACTGGACGACGATACCGTTTGGCTTTACCCCACCACAGACACGCCCGACACGGCGTTGGGATGGATAGGCGGGCGCCCCGACCTGCCCCACGGCATGGCCGCGCCAAAGGCAGCGCGGTTTCTGGCCCAGATCGACATGAGCGCCCTGCCCGCCGCACTTTGGCGCGGACGCGGGCCACGCCGGGGCTGGCTGCGGCTGTTTCTGGCTGAGAATGGCCAGCCGATTGTTATTCACAGCACCCAAAAGGGCACACCGACCAATGGCACCGACACGCTGCGCCGCGATCTGGCGCGCACGCCGTATCCTGCCGCGCCGCCAGAGCCGCTTGCGTTTGACCTCAGCCACCCCTCCTGTCAGCCGGTAAACCTTGCGTCAGCGCTTGAGTTGATGGCGGCGTTGCACGCCGAGCTTGACCGGTCGGTGGCCTATCTTGACAAGCTGAGTGCCGAAGCCAGCGCCGAAGATGCCAGCGCGCAAGCGGAGCAAAAACCCGGTGCGAATGGCATCTGGGGCCGGATGCTGCGCAGTGCGCCACAGCCCCGCCGGATGGCCCGCCCGATTGCCAACCCCGGTATATTGCACACCGGGCACCAGGATATTGCCGCCGCCCGCGCCACGCTGGCCCGGATAGATGACCTGCTGGACCGGGTGCAGGACGAATTGCCGCCCGAGGGGCTTGCCCTGATCTGTGATGTGCTCGGCCATCTTGAGTTGCCGCTGTTCCTGAGCGAACCTGCGCCGGACCTGCCCACTGTCGCAGAAGAGCCCGAACCGGTGCGGATTTATCAGCGCAATGTCCCGGCCGTTCGCTCGGCCTGGGGCCCCGAGGGCACACCGCGCAGCCGCTGGGCCGAAGACTGGCACCTGATGCTGGCCGCACGCGCCTGCGCCATGCTGGCGACGGACAAAGAGGCGCTCCCCCCCGAGGCCCGCGCCGATTGGGAGGCCTATCTCGCCAGCACCGCCGAGGCCACGACTCTGGCAATGGGCGACGTCACCTTTACCGCCGAGGGGCCGGTTGCATCGCTGCTGCGGCTGCCGCGCGCGCCGCTGATTGGTTGGAACTGGCAGGCAGAGGCTTTGGAGATATGTCTGCCGCTGGCAGCGCTGGCCGAAGGCGATTTCAGCCAAAGCACCGCCCGCTGGACCGAGGATCAGCTACAGTAATATTCGTACAGCAGTTCGATCATCCGCCGCGTGCGGTCATCCGCGAGCGTATAGTAAATCGTCTTGCCCTCGCGCCGGGTGGTCACCAAACCCTCGTCGCGCAGGCGGGCCAGCATCTGGCTGACCGCCGCCTGCCGCATCCCTAGCGTTTCCTCTAGCGCGCCGACCGACATCTCGCCTTGGCCGATGTGGCACAGGATCATCAGCCGGCCCTCATGGGCCAGCGTCTTGAGATACCCGGCGGCCAACTTCGCGCTTTCGGCCAGCTGGTCGGGGTCAGGGTTCGCCTGTGTGTCTGTCACAATACGCCGTTGCCTAGAAACTCACTACTGCCCACATGTATCACGGCCCTGCCGGTTGCGACAATCAGCTTTGCTGCATGGGTTTAGCTGCACCGGTTTAGCTTCACTGGTCGAGCTTTACTGGTCGAGCTTTACTGGTCGATCTTCAAGGGTCTAGTTTTACTGGTCGATCTTAACTGGCGCGCCCCCGGCAAACAGGTTGCCACCGGCATAGTTACAGGGCGCTTCCTGCATCTCGAGGTGCAACCCGGTGTCGTCATAGGGATGGGCGCGGGCGAGGGCTTCGTTCACCTCGATGCCAAGGCCGGGGGCGTTGGAGGGGGTGACAAAGCCCTGATCGACGGTGATCGCCCCGCCGATCAAATCGTGGTGAAACGGGGTTTCGATGGTTTCGATCATCAACAGGTTGGGGATCGTGGCGGCCAGTTGCACATTCGCCGCCCATTCCACCGGCCCGGCATAAAGATGCGGCGCGATCTGGGCGTTGAACACCTCGGCCATCGCCGCGATCTTGCGCGTCTCCCATATCCCGCCCGAGCGCCCCAGCGCCGGTTGCAGGATGCTGGCCCCGCCGGTTTGCAGAACCGCGCCGAATTCGGCCCGCGTGGTCATCCGTTCGCCGGTGGCGAGTGGGATGCGCACCGCTTCGGCCACCTTGCGGAACTCGAGCAGGTTATCCGGCGGGATCGGCTCTTCGTACCACAGCGGCTGATAGGCCTCGATCGCTTGCCCCAGCCGGATCGCGCCGCCGGTGGTGAACTGCCCATGCGTGCCGAACAACAGATCGGCCCGGTCGCCCACCGCCTCGCGCACCGCTTCGCAAAAGCTCATCGACATGGAAATATCGCTGAGCGCCGGTTGGTGGCCGCCGCGCATGGTATAGGGCCCTGCCGGGTCGAATTTGACCGCTGTATAGCCTCGGCTCACCAGATCGAGCGCGCTTTCGGCAGCCATCTCAGGCGAGATCCAGAAGTCGGGCAGCGGGTGGTCGGGCAAAGGATAGAGGTAGGAATAGGCGCGCAGCCTCTCGTTCATCATCCCGCCGAGCAGCGCCCAGATCGGACGGTCGCGCGCCTTGCCGAGGATGTCCCAACAGGCAATCTCAAGCCCGGAAAACGCGCCCATCACCGTCAGATCGGGGCGCTGGGTAAAGCCCGACGAATAGGCGCGGCGGTACATCCGCTCGATATTCTCGGGGTTTTCGCCCGCCATATGCCGCTCGAACACGTCGCGGATCACCGCTTCCATCGCCTTGGGCCCAACCGAGGCAGCGTAACATTCGCCCCAGCCGGTAATGCCGTTGTCCGTCGTCACTTTGACCAAAATCCAATAGCGCCCGCCCCACCCCGGCGCAGGCGGCGCCGTGACAATCACATCCAAATCGGCGAGCTTCATGGCAGGGTCTTTCTTTTGAGGTGGGTCATGCCGGACATCCGCATATTGTCAGCGCAGGATACCGCGCTGCTGTTGAATGTCACGCAGGGGTTGTTTGATACCCCCATCATTCACGAACAGGCGCAGGCGTTTCTGCACAGCCCGCTGCACGCGATGGCGGCGGCGATTGAGGGCGGGAATATCGTGTCGTTCGCCTCGGGCACCGTGCTATTGCACCCCGACAAACCGCCGGGATTTTTCATCAATGAGGTCGGCACCCGCGCGTGCCACCGGCGGCAGGGATTGGCCCAAGCGGTGACGCAGGCACTGATGGCCCATGCGCGCGGCATCGGCTGTGAAAACGGCATCTGGCTTGGGACCGAACCGGACAATGCCGCCGCTTTGGCGCTGTACCGGGCGATGCGCGGCATGGAAGAGACGATTGTCGGGTTCGGCTGGGATGGCGCATTTGACGATGACTGAACCGCTCACGCGAACAGGATCACATTGCGCCGTGCCGCGCCGGATTTGGTGTCGGCAATCGCCTCGTTGATCTGATCGAGCCGCCAGCGGCCCGACACCAGCTCATCCAGCTTAAGCCGCCCTTGCGCGTACAGATCGGCCATCCACGGAATATCCCGCGCAATCACCACGTCGCCCATTTTCGAGCCCACCATCGCGGTGCTCATGAAGGCGTTCACCACCGGTTCGTACTGCGCCATTGCACCGGTTTTGGGCATGCCGACCATAACCATCCGCCCGCCCCAGCCAAGATAGCGCTGCGCGTCGTCATAAGCCGGGATTGCGCCGACGGTGACGGCCACAACATCCGCACCGCGCCCGCCCAGCGCATCAAAGGCATCTTTCCACGGCGCTTTTGAGGTGCCAAGCACGCCATGCGTCGCGCCAAATTCGCGGGCGATGGCGAGCTTCTCTTCGCTCATGTCGACCGCCACAATCCGCCGCGCTCCGGCGATTTTCGCGCCTTGGATCGCGTTCAGCCCAACGCCGCCGGCGCCGATCACCACAACATCCTCGCCCACGCGCAGCCGCCCGGCGTTGATCACCGCGCCGACGCCGGTGATCACGCCACAGGCCAGCAAAGCCGCGCTCTCGGCCGGAATGGCGCTGTCGACGCGCACCACCTGCGATGCGGCCACCACCACCCGTTCGGCAAAGGCCCCGCAGTTCATCGCCGCCTCAACCGGGGCGCCGCTGGCATCAGTCAGCTTTTGCGCCGTATCATTGGGTGTGTCGCAGATCGTGGGTTTGCCGGTGCCGCAATTGGGGCAGGTGCCGCAGGGTTTGATCAGGGTCACAACAACGAAATCGCCCTCGGACAGCCCGCTCACACCCGCGCCCAGCGCCGAAATCCGCCCCGCCGCCTCGTGGCCATAAACCGCTGGCAAGGTGCCGCCCCATGATCCATCCGCAAAGGAAATGTCGGAATGGCAGATCGCCACCGCCTCCAACGTCACTTCGATTTCGCCCGCTTCGGGGGCGCGCAGGGTGATCTCTTCGATCTCCAACGGCGCTCCGAATTCGCGCAGAACGGCGGCTTTGATTGTTGGCATGATGTCTCCATTTAAGAGGTTCACCCAAGCAAAAACGCCGCAAGCTGGAAACCCGCAAACGCCCCCCTGCGGCGAATGCGACGTGAGGTCACTTTGGCAACAACTGGTCGATCAGCGCGGCAAGCGGCCCCGGTGCCGAGAGAAACGGCGAATGCCCGGACGCGAGGCGATGCACATCCTCGGGCGGCCAATTGGCCACCATCGCGGCCTGATGCTCGGGTGGGATGGTCTGGTCATCGCCGCACAGGATATAGCTGCGCGGCAGATCGCGCGAGGCATTGCTGATCAGTGGCACTGCGGCTTGCGGCGCGATCGGCTGCGGGCCGAGGTGGGCAAGCCCAAAGCGCTGCTGATCGGGGGTGCAATCGTGATAGAACGTGGCGGCGGCGGCCTCGGGGCGCGCGGCATAGCTTAGCCCATCGTCGCTTTTGATCAGCCCACCGCTCAGCGGCTGGCGCGCGGAATCGCGGCGCAGATCCAGCATCGAGCGGGCATGTTCCGGCACGTAGGCACAAAGGTAGACCAGCCGCGCAATCCGCTCTGGCGCGCGCTCGGCGGCGGCGGTGATGGCATATCCGGCGGCGGAATGGCCAAGCAGAACCGTACGCGGGCCAAGCGCCGCGACAATCGCCTCGGCGTAGCTGTCGAGGGTGACATCGGCCAGCGGCGTTTCGTCCGCCCCCGCACCGGGAAGGTCGATGGCGCGGGCGTTATGGCCGCGCGCGTTGAGTGCGGGGATCAGGTCGCGCCAGCACCATGCGCCGTGGCAGGAACCGTGGATCAGCAGAATGTCAGACATGGCCAATCTCTCTCAGGAAGCCGGTCAGCAACTCGGCATAATCCTCGGGCCGCTCGACGCAGGCCATATGCCCGGCCCGCCGCATCAACGCAAAGCGCGATCCGGGGATCAACTCAACGGTTTCGCGCACTAGGTCGGGCGGCGTGGTGCCATCTTCGCTCGCGGCAATGCCGAGGCAGGGCAGACGCAGGCCAGAGGTGGGGGTGTAGAAATCGGTGCCCGAAATCGCGGCGCAACAGGCGGCGTGGCCCTCGCGCGGCTGGCTTTCCAGCATCTCGCGGATCGCTTGCGCCGCAGGGCTGCTGCGAAATGTGCGGGTGAACCAGCGCTCCATCAGCATGTCGGAAATCGCCGCCGTGCCGCCCGCCTTGACCGCGTCAATCCGTGCGTCCCAATGCGCGGGCAGACCGATCTTGGCGGCGGTGTGTGACAGCACCAAGCCGCGGATCAGATCGAGCCGTTTGACCGCTAACCCCTGCGCCACCATCCCGCCCAGCGACAGCCCGACCATCACCGCATCGCGCACCTCCAAAGCATCCATCAGCGCCTCGGCATCGCGGATCAGCGTGCCCATCGCATACGGCCCCGGCGGGCAATCCGACCGCCCGTGGCCGCGCGTGTCATAGCGAATGATGCGCAAACCGGGCGGCAGTTGCGCCACCACGCCGTCCCAGATCCGCAGATCACAGCCCAGCGCGTTGGAAAACACCAGCGGCGCGCCACCGGGGTCGCCCTCTTCCACGACGTACAAGCTGATGCCATTTGCATCGACGAAATTGCCCATCACGGCCCCCGGTTGCCTACGGCAATCGGCATACCAACTGGCGGAGCAATAGCAAGGGCAACGCCCGAGGCTTAATGCGACACGATGATCAGCCCGGTCAGGATCATCCCGCCGCCAAGCGATTCACGCGCGCTTAGCCCCTCGCCGATGCTGAAGGCATAGGTCAGCACGATCAACGTTTCGAGTGCGATGACAGCAAAATACAGCACGCTGAGCGACATGCTCCGCATCAGGATAATCTCGGCCTGTGTGGCCGCGAAGAACCCCACCAAGATCAGGCCCAGCGCAACGCCGGTCCAGCCGTCCGAGGCAACCTTCATACCGATTGTGGCCACGCCATAGCCAGCAGCCGCCAAAAGCGCCAGAACACCGAGGCGCGCGTCAAATAATTCCATTTTTAAACACAGCGACCGACCCGCAGTGAAATTAAAAAACGGGGCGTCGGACGCCACCTTTCACCTGAAAACCACAATGGATCAAGGATAGCCCAGCCTGTGCCGCGCGGGAAAGTCAGGTATTCCTGTCCCCCGTGTTCAGCCGGATATGCGCCATGATCTGGCCGTGGTCAGAGGCGAGCTTGTTATACGGCGCTTCGGGGTGGCTGCCGTCGGTCAGGTGATCGTTGAGCGCGCTGAAATACTCCATCTGGCCGATGCGTTTGTCATGGTCGGGGTGGAAATGGCGCGACATGAAAATCTGGTCAATCGACTGGAAGTTGCCACCGAAAGCCGAGGTAAACACCATATCGCGCAGGGATTTGCGCACGAACAGCTTTTCCGCAGAATGCAACCGGACCTTATCCACCGCCTCGGTGATTTGCAGGTTCTCTTCCCGCGTATAACGGTCGCCTCGGTCCTCGGCATCGTGGCGCAGCATCCAGCCGTAGTTCTTGAACGGCACCTCACCGGCGATGATTTCCGAACTCACCGCATCTTCGCCATCGTTGAAATCGCCCAGCACCATCACTGGATTGCCTTGGTCGAGCTCGGCGACGATCTCGCCGCGCAGCACCCAAGCTTCGGCCATCCGCCGCACCGCCGCCCGCAAAGACCCCATCGCGCGGCCCACAGGATCATAGCGCAACAGGTTTTCTTCGGGCGCAAATTCCGCCCCCGGCGGGGTGAGGTATTCGCCCAGTTTCGACTTCAGGTGGCAGTTGAACACGGTGATCACCTGCCCGCCCACCGGGATGCGCGCCTTGAGCACCGGACGCGACAGACGGTGCAGGGTGAACTGGCCGCTGTCGCCCGCCTCAAGGCCGCGCAGCGGGCGGAACGGGATGGTCAGAGGCGTGTCGAGATCCTGAATAACCTCCGGTTCGCCCACAAAGCCAAAGCGCGACAGGATCGCCACGCCGGGGCGGCGCTGGCCCGGCACGCCGTCATCGGCGGCGTTGGGCGCAAAGGCGAGCGAGGCATCGTCATAGGCGCGGTAGGCCAGTTTTCGGAAGATCGCTTTCTTGTGGTAACGCTTGGTCTTGTCGGGGATCGACGCCCGGTTGAGCGCGGCCCCGCGGGCGTCGGCCTCTTCGATCACATCGGTGAGCGCCTCTTCCTCAAAGATCTCCTGAAAGCCGACGATATCGGCATCCATCGTCAAAAGCTGGTCGGCCATCCAGTCCTTTTTCCAGGCGTATTCCTCGGGGGTATAGGTCTGAAACTGGTAATATTCCTTGTCCGGTCCGATCAGGTTTTTGACGTTGAACGAGGCAATCGTGAAATCGGTCATGGCGTGTTCCTTGCTGCGCGGGACACCCGCAGGGAACCACCAGACCCGCGCTGGCGCAAGGGCCGCATGGGGGGCAAGCTCAACACACCGCTCACAGCCCCCCGTTTAAAAGCTTGCTCGAAAGCGGGTGCCCGCCCTACCCTGTTTCGTTGCCCGATTTCCGGGACAACAAGGGGGGACCTAAACGATGGCACAAAACACCGCCACGACCGGCATAAATTTTGGAGCAGAGGCTTATACGCAGATTGTCTATGGAATCTCGGTCAAGACGCTACAGCAGAGTGACGCCCCCATTTATCTAAAAATCAATGGCGATACGCAGGACGCGCCAACGACCGTTCTGCTGGACAATTCCAAGAACAACTTTGAGACCAAGACCCCGGATTACTTCATGATCCATGCCGGGGATGTGGGCGATATCGGGTTTCCCAAGAACCTCGAATTTTCGATGACGAACCGCGATGGCTGGGTTTTTGACGACCTCGAAATGGACATTCTGGTGTTTGCCTCGAGCGAGGACGCAAAGACCGCCGTCAAACGGCGCAAGGATGATAATTCGCGCGCCGGTTTGACGGCATGGTTAGCGAAAACGTTCAACAAAAAGGCCACGATCGCGGAAACCATCAAATTCCCGGGACGCAGCGGCGTTGATGGTAATGAATCGACATGGGACCGGCTAAAGCTTAAATCAAAAGAGATCCGCTATCCGGCCGCCGTGGCCGGAACAAAGATTATTCGGCCCAAGGGAACGTGGCACGACAGCCCGCTGGGCACCTTTAGCGCAATCTCACTGGTCAACGCCAAGACCCCGATCACCAATACCATCACCTCGACCGTCACAACCAAGCTGGTGACGTCGTCCTCCTCGAGCCACAGCGACACTGACACTTACTCGCAATCCGTGCAGTACAAATACCAAAGCGGCAGCGAAGGCATTGCCAAGAATGCCGTCACCATCGGTCTGTCGTTTTCCGAAGCGCGCAATACGGCCAGCAAGGTCGCCGAGGAATTGGACAAGACCTTTGCAGAGATGCAAACGTGGTCCAAGACGGTGCCGGGGCCGGATATTCCAAAGGGTCACGTGTGCTTTGTGATCAGCGAAGACATCCGCCGGGTGCGGACGCCGCCCAAGCAAGTCAAGGTTGGCGAAAAGATGATGACGCTTGAGGAATCGGTGTTGTTTACCCGCCCCTCGGTGAGCGACCCGATCAAGGCGCACAGCCCCGAATTGCGGGCCATGTGGGACGCGTACAAGGCCAAGTATCCGGACCTGATGAGTAGCGTGGAATACGATCTGCACGTGAGATAAGCCGCGATCCGCCCCCGGTCACAGTCGGCCGAGGGCGGGGATCACGATGCCAAGACGCGCGCAAAGACCTCGGGGTCGACGTTGCCGCCGGTGATCGTGCAGATCACCGCGTCGCCTTCGATCTCCGGGCCGTGAAACAGCGCGCCGGCCAGTGCGACGGTGCCGCCGGGTTCGGCCACCACGTTAAGATGGGCAAACGCCAGCGCCATCGCGCGGCGCACTTCACCGTCGCTGACAACCACCCCCGGCCCGCAGAGCCGGTGCAGGATCGGAAAGGTCAGCTCGCCAGGGCTTGGCGTCAGGATGGCGTCACAGAAGCCACCGGCCTCGGTCGCGTTGCCCTCGCGCGTACCGCTTTTGAGCGAGCGTGCGGTATCGTCAAACCCCTCCGGCTCGGTCGGGCGCACGCGCAGGCCGGGCGCATGCGCCTCGGCGGCCAAAGCGATGCCGGAACTTAGCCCGCCACCACCGCAGCACACCAGAACATCGGCCTTGGCCACGCCAAGCTCTGCCGCCTGCTGCGCAATCTCCAGCCCACAGGTGCCCTGCCCCGCGATCACCTGCGGATCGTCGTAAGGCCGGATCAACGTCGAGCCGCGCGCCTCGGTCAGCTCTGCGCCAATGGCCTCGCGATTGTCCACACCACGGGTGTAAAGCACCACTTCGGCGCCATAGGCCCGCGTGTTGGCGATCTTGATCTGAGGCGCGTCGGACGGCATCACGATCACCGCTGGCACGCCGAATTTCTGCGCCGCCAAGGCCACGCCCTGCGCATGGTTGCCCGACGAGAACGCCAGTACGCCACGGGCGCGCACGGCCGAATCCAGCGCCGATACCGCCGACAGGCCGCCGCGAAACTTAAAGCTGCCGGTGTGCTGCAAGCACTCAGGCTTGACCAAAACGCGCCGCCCGGCGATCTCATCAAGGAAGGGCGACGACAGCAGAGGCGTGCGCCGCACCTCGCCGGAAATCCGCGCGTAGGCGGCTTCGATCATCTCAATGTTCATCGCATGTCGTCCAGCCATGCGCTTAGCGCCACCAAAGCTTCGCGCTCATCCAGAAACGGCACGTGGCCGCGCCCCGGCACCACGGCGACATGCGCGTCGGGGCGGCGTTTTTGCATCTCGGCCAAGGTCTCAGCCGACAGCAGATCGGAATTCGCCCCCTGAATGATCGCCAGCGGTTTGCCCGCAATCGCATCATACAGCGGCCAGAGATCGGGCGCAGGTTGCGCCCCTGCCGCTTCGACCGCATCGCGCAGTTTCGGATCGTAGGTGATGCGCAATCCATCGTCGGTGAGGTCATAGAACTTCTCGACCTCGGCACGCCAACGGCTGTCGGGCACATCGACAAAGCCCGGCATATTGCCGCGCCGCGCCGCCACCGCCTCTTCATAGGTTTTCCACGGCGGCTGCTTGCCAAGATAGCCCATGATGAACTCCAGCCCGCCCGGATCGATCACCGGGCCGATGTCATTCATCGTCACCCCGATCAGCCGGTCGGGCACCGTCGCCGCCAGCAGCATCGCCACCAGCCCGCCACGCGAGGTGCCAAGAACGGCAACCTTATCCAGCCCGAGATGGTCGAGCAATTCCACTACATCCAGCCCTTCGCGCGGGATGTTGTAGGTCAACGGATCGGCGGCGAATTCGGATTTGCCCCGGCCCCGGTAATCGAGCCGGATCACCCGGCAGCCGCTCAGATGCGGCAGCACATAGTCGAAATCGCGCCCATCGCGGGTAAGGCCAGCAAGGCAGAGCAGCGGTAGGCCGGTGCCCTCGTCCTCAAAATGCAGTTTCAGCCCGTCGGAGGTGGTGAAATGCGGCATGTCAAACCCCTGCCAGTTTCGGAATATCGGTCAGATCGGTGAGGATATCGTGCGGCACTGCGGGCAGCCGGTCGACCGGGTCGCCCGCACGGTTGACCCAGACGGTACGAAAGCCATACCCCGCCGCCCCCGCCGCATCCCAGCCGTTGGAGGACACAAACAGCACCTGCTCGGGCGCACAGTCGAACCGCTTGCCCACGAGGTCATAGATCTGCCGCGCCGGTTTGAAGATGCCAACGCTTTCGACTGACAGCACGTCGTGAAGCAACTCCTCGAGCCCGGCGCTTTGCACCGCGCCACTCAGCATATCCGGCGAGCCATTCGACAAGATCGCGGTGTTCAGCCCGGCGGCTTGCAACGCGCCCAGCATCTCGGGCACTTCCGGATAGGCCTGAAGCTCCCAGTAGAGTGCCAGCAGACGTTCGCGCAGCTCGGGGTTGCCGTCCAACCCCTGATGCTCCATCGCCCAATCCAGCCCCTCTTGCGTGACCTGCCAGAAATCGCAGTGATCGCCGGTGATCGCGCGCAGCCAAGTGTATTGCAGCTGCTTCGCGCGCCAATCGGCGGCCAGCGCCGGCCATTTGCCGGCCCAATGCCCCTGCCCCGGCTCGCTCGCAGCGACGCGGGCGGCGGCGGCGACGTCGAACAATGTGCCATAGGCGTCGAAGATGCAGGTCGTGATGGTCATGAAATCCCCCTTGGTCCGGGCGCGAGACTGGCATGGGAAACACTGGGCGAAAAGCCCGATTCCGTGGTAGGTTTGGGGCGTTGTAACAAGGGAGGCCGGAATGGCTGATTTTCAAAGTACCGTTCATTGGACCGAATTGAACACCCACGATGTGGCGGGGGCCAAAGCCTATTACACAGCGGTCTGCGGCTGGACCTGGGATGTGATGCCGATGGAGGATGGCGAGTATCACGTCGCGATGGCGGGCGATAAGATGGCGGCGGGGGTATTCGACCTCGCCGGAATGCCCGAATTGGCCGACATGCCAGCGCATTGGATGACCTATCTAGAGGTGGCAGACGTGGACGCCGCCGCCAAAACCACCACCGAAATGGGCGGCACGGTGATGCGCGCGCCATTCGATGTGGAGGGCGTGGGCCGGTTTGCGATTGTGAAAGATCCTTCAGGGGCCGCCTTTGGTTTCACCAAGCCGCTAAGCGCGTAACCCCCTTGGCCGAGCACGCGGTTTGCCATTTGCGCGCGCCTCGGTTAGGGTGCCGCGCATATTCGCGGAGCACCCGTCAGAGCGGCGGCCTCCCCATCACACCCCCCAAATTCTCGGAGCTAGTATGACCCAGGTTAAATCGGGCGACACCGTTGCCATTCACTATACCGGAACCCTTGCTGACGGTGCCACGTTCGACAGTTCGCAAGGCCGCGATCCGCTGGAATTCACCGTAGGGTCGGGCCAGATCATTCCCGGTCTCGACAAGGCGATCCCCGGCATGGTGGTTGGCGACAAGAAGGTTGTCGAAATCGCGGCTGACGAAGCCTATGGCCAGCCCGATCCCAACGCCCGCCAAGCGGTGCCGCGCGCGGAAATCCCCGACGATATCCCGCTCGATCTTGGCACACAGTTGCAGGTTCAGACCCCCACCGGCCAAGCGATGCAGGTTGTTGTGGTCGAAGTGACCGACGAGCAGGTGACGCTTGATGCCAACCACCCGCTCGCGGGCAAAGACCTGACGTTTGACATCGAGCTGGTCGACATCAAAGCCGCCTGATCTTCAGGACTTACGCTAAAGATTGCGCCCGTCGGACTGGCTCCGGCGGGCGTTTTTCATGCGGATTTGTCGGCGCACTTCAGTAATGCACCGTCACCACAACGGAATCGTCATAGGTGCCAAACGCCGCCGGTTGGCCTTTGTAAACCCGGCCATAGACGTTGAAGCGCTGGCCATAGCCGCTGCCGGTGCCATAGGCGCGCTGGTTCGGGGCCTCGCCCCAGACAAGACTGCGCGCACTGTCGCGGAACAATCCGTAGACCAGCGTACTAAGGCCGCTGCGCATCTTGCGATAGGTGGGGTTGCTCACGCCCAACCCGTTTCCCAGCCCCATCGACACCGCATATTCGGCCCCCGAGGTGCAGCGAATATCGACCGTGCCGATGGCATCCGCAGGCGCGCGACCAAGGCCGGTGATCTGGCCAAAGTTCATCGATCCCACGTCAAGCTCGCAGCTCGCAACAGTCTGGGCCGACACGCGAAAATCCGGCACCGGGGTGCTGGGGCCAAAGAGATCACAACTGACAACGCCCGCGCTCAGCTCGATGTTGGAGGGGCCGGAAAACACCGAGGCATAGACGCCGGTGTCATACTCGGTGCCGTTGGACAGGATCTCGCCATAGATCGGCAAGGTGGCCTGCCCCTGCCCGCGCACGATGGGGACGTTGAGATAGGCAGTGTCAAGCGTGCCATAGGCCGCGCCGTGGCCGCCGCGCCGCAGCTGATAGGCCAACGACTGGCCGGTGGGGCCGGTCATGAAACGCGGGGTATTGCCGCTGCCTGCGCCGCCCGATCCGGCCCCAAACCGCACGCACACGCCAACATCCGACACCAGCGCGTTTGAGCACGATACAGTCAGGGTGCCGGAGGTGCGGTTGACCTCGCCCGAGCGCAGGCTGATGGCGCCAAACAGGATGTCACTGACCTCTGCCGTGCAGGTCGCGGCCTGCGCCGGGGCACCCATCAAAAGCCCGAGAAAGAACGCAAAAACAAGGGCAAAGGCGCGGATCATCGGCGGCACGTGACCGGATCGATCACCTCCTGCAGCGCCTCGGACCGGTTGTAGGAAAAATGCGCGGTGCAGGTGCCGCCGGCCACGCCTGCAGTGACGGTGTTGCGCACCTTTGGCGACTCGATCCAGGTTTCGCCGTCATAACCGACATAGGCTTCCTGCTCTTCGCCATCGGCGTACACCACTGTGCCCGCTGGCAAAACCCGGCCTGCCTCGTCGCGCATCACCACCAGCACGCCACCGGCTTCGTTGCCGCCAAAGCTCACGTATTGGCCCGAGCCGCGCGCAGGCACCATATCGGCGGCCGACACGCCGAGCGAGGCGCTGTCAGGCAAGTCGCGCACATTCACCGACAGGCGGTTGCGGCGATAGGCGTTGAGCCCGTTCACCAAGACCCGACCGCGCGCATTGGTGCGCGCCACCGGGCGATTATCAAGGTAGACCGGCACATCCGACACCCCAAGATCGACCACCGCAAAGCCATCGTTCACCGTGTTGCCCATCGCAAACGCGCCGCCGGTAAAGGCCGCCGCGCCGTCGATCTGGCCGCGCAGATAGCTGCTTTCGCCTTGGGTCTGCACCTCGCCCGACATCTCGCCATAGCGGCTGCGGTAATCGCCTTTGAACCGCACCGGCGTCTTGCCATCGCGCTGCGCGGCCTGAAGGTGATAGCCCCATGCGCCAATGCCTTCGCCCATCGACCGATTGAGCGAGATATCCCGCGTTTCCCGCCCCGACCCATCGCGGTACGCGCTGGCCTGACCAAAGGTGCGCGCGCCAAGCTTCATCGACAGGCCCAGCGAGACCCGCACATCCTGGGAGTCAAAATTATAGGTGCTGTTGACGCTGAACGACCCGCGCCCGCCGCGCAAAGGCGCGCCAAAGGACACCGACGCCAGCTCATCCCGCGAGGTTTCGCGGCGGGCGTTGACATAAGACAGGCCCAGACGCCGCTTGGATTTGGTCACCGGGATCGACAGGCTGACCACATCCTGCGCCAGCGGCACTTCGAGCAGCGAGCCATTGGAGACGCCCGCGCTGCCGAGGTAATCGAGGCCGGTGACGTAGGCCAGATCTGCAAAGCCGGGATCGGTGCGGGTGCTCGACGTGCGAATATCGACGCCGCCAATCTGGGTTTGCAGATCGAGCTGCGCAAAATTGCCGGTGCGCCCCATGAAATTGCTGGAGGCCACGGCAAGGCGCACCTCGCCGAGTGACAGCGGCACCGCGGTCATGCCGATGCCCGCAAGCTGCAGGTTGTCGGTTGCGCTGTAGTGGCCATCAACCGTGATCTTCTTGGTCAGCCCATAGCGCAGGCTGGCGGTAAAGACGTCATGTTTGCCGTAAGAACTGCTTTCGGTGCCAAAGCCCTGGCGGGCCCGGCCCAGCCCAATGGCGTAATCCGCCATGCCCTGTTTCAGCAAGCCATCCGAGGTGAAAAAGCTGACGGTGCGGCGGGTGGTCTGGCCGTCAATGCCGCGCACCACGATCTCGGCGTCGCCGCCGCCCTGCACCGGCACATCCTCAAGCCGATACGGCCCGTCCTGCACCTGTGCGGAAAACACCCGGCTGTTTTCGATAAAGACATCGACTGAGGACGGCACAGCCGCCGCCCCCGAATAGGAAAACCGCTGGTCCGACACCAGATCCGAGCGCAACGAGAAATCGCGGCGCAGCTCGATGCCGCCCATGCGGATTGCGCGGGTCCAGCTTGGCCCGGACGAGGTGAAATCCCCCACCGTCAGGGTCAGCGCCTGTTCCGGCACATCAGCGGTAAAAGAGGTCTCAAGCCGAAGCGCCTTGGCCTCGCCGCCATCGCCCAATTCTTTGCTGAAATAGCCGGTCGCGGCGAGCCGGCCCAGCGGAGCAAAGGCCCAGCCTTCAAGACTGGCCGAAACGGTGCCATCATAGCCTTCGTACCCCTCGCCAAACCCGGTGTCGCCCACCAGCGAATAGTTCAGGACCGCGCCATACGACGTGTCGGACTCTTCGAACGCAGGCGTGTGGGCCGCGGAAATCACATCTGGTAACAGCACCTTATGCGGGGCCGAGATGTGGATGATCTGTTGTTCGGAATCGTATTTGTAGCTCAGCCCCTTGATCGCAGACAGCTGCACCTGCTCGCCCACCCCAAGCGGGGCCTTGATCCCAAGCTCGGTCAGTTCGCTGCGTGGTGAGGCCATGTTGGCACCATCAAGATCGGCGGAGAATTCGGCAATCAACTCGGTGTCGCGTCCGTTCACCGTGACCGCAAGGAACAGCGGGATCACCGCGTCGGCAAAGTCATCGCCAACCTCGGCTGTCAGCAGCAGGTCGGCGGTGTCGCCGGTCTGGGCCTTAACGGCGGACAAACCGGCAACCAGCCCAAAGGTGGCAAGGGTGATGCGGATGACTTTCATGACGTAGCCTGCTGACCGTGCCTCTGGTTTGGCCGTGCCAGCGCCCCTCCCCGATGGTTTCGCTTAGGATGAAAAGCAGAGCGGCACTGAATGGCGGACCTGCAATTTCACCGCTTTGCCGGATTGCTCTTTGCCCGGAAGCCGGTCGACCAGGACGCGGTAGCATTCCGTGCCCCGCACCGCCCGGCCTTTGGTGCGCACCACGCGCACGGTCAGTTCCTGACGCGGGCGCAGTTTGGCGATGGGCGGGCTGACCACGACATCGCGGGTGGCTTTGACCCGGTCCGGGTCATGGCGCGGGTTCCAAGCGACAACGCGCAGCTGCACAACCGACATTTCGCGCCCGCCGGCCTTGACCGTCAGCGTGGTCTGGTTGCCCTTGTTGGGGACAGACAGTTGTGTCGGTGACACCGCAACGCTGTCGGCGAGGGTCAGACCCGGTGCCAGAACAAGTGCGGTGGCCAGGATAAGGCGCTGCGCGCCGGTTTTCAGACAATCGTTAAACATGACTCTACCTCCATTGAACGTCAAAAAAATCAGGGTGCGACTGTGTAGTTCAGCGTGACAAGCAGGGTGTCCGTGTACGCGCCCACCTTGTAATTCCCGGCTGGAATCTGGCCGTACACCGGGATCAGCTTGGGCACGGCGGCGGTGACGCCCTGGCTATACAGCGTGCCGTCGATGCCGACTTCGCTGGCGTGGCCGCTGTCGGAATGGATGCTGTATTTCATCACATCGCCTTCGGAGGTTTTCATATGACGGCTGCCTCCGCTGGCACCGGCTCCGCCCCCGACCGTCACGGAAATCGCATCCTTGGTCGAGGTGCAAGTCACGGTCACGACGCCGGGGGTTGCTTGGTTGCTTGCCTGTCCGGTGTTGATGGTGGCAAACGACAGCGCCGTGCCTGCGGCAAGGATGCAGGTATCGGCCACCACGGCGATGACGCCGAGGTTTGACGTGGTTTCAGCGGCGGTTGCAGTGGTGGCAAAGGCCGTCATGCAAGTCAGGCACATGGCGCTCGCTATCGACTTGGTAAACATAAACATCTCCATAACTGGCACGCGACCGGCCCTTGGCGCGTTCAAACGTGCATTTCAGGTTCGACTTATGATTCCATTGGATTGAGCCTGAAATGTGTCGGCGCAACGCATTGAATTTGTTCGTTAAGCAAAGGAGAGTGATTAACTTGTTCGTCGCTTTGGCGCGGCGGACGGCCCGTAAAACGAAAAAACCCCGGCCGAAGCCGAGGTTTCAAACAACCCTGTCAAGGTTGTAAAAGCATATAATTCTATACGTTTAGCTTCGCGTGCCAGCGAAATCTTCCTGCCACTTTTCACGCTCGTCATCGGTGATTTTGCGGAATGTCACCTCGGGTACGGTAAAGCTGTGGCCGGGTTCCAGACCGTTGAGCGCGGCAGTCAAATCATCGGGCCAAGTTGTGTCATCCGACTGCATTGCCGTCATAAGTTGTGCGCAGGCATCGGGGATGAAGGGGCTAGAGACCACCGCGTAGAAACGAATCAGATTGAGCGCGAGGCGGATCTGCGCCGCCGCCGCCTCTGGGTCGGTCTTGAAGGTCGACCAGGGCGCGGCGTCTTGCAGGTATTCGTTGCCCGCCACCCAGATTGCACGCAGCTCTTGCGAGGCTTTGCGCACTTCGATCGCCTCCATGTGGCCCTCGTAGGCGCGCAGCCGCGTGGTCAGATCCGAGATCAGCGCCTGCTCGCGCGGGCCATAGGCGCCGCCTGCTGGCACATCTTCGCCGAACTTCGAGCGGCAGAATTTGGTGACGCGGCTGACGAAATTGCCCAAAACGTCGGCCAGATCCTTGTTGA
This sequence comes from Marinovum sedimenti, assembly GCF_054052205.1. NCBI lineage: Bacteria > Pseudomonadati > Pseudomonadota > Alphaproteobacteria > Rhodobacterales > Roseobacteraceae > Marinovum > Marinovum sedimenti. The sequence continues at coordinate 3,057,212 of NZ_CM133223.1, read as the reverse complement.
CCGAGGCTTGGAAATTTTCCCAAGTGAACTCACTGTCCGAGCTTTCGGGGGCATGGCTGAGCAGCCACCAGCGCCAGTAGTCCGCCGGCAGGATGGCCAGCGCCTGATCCATAAAGACGCCACGGCCCTGCGAGGTCGAGAACTGGCCACCGTCATAGTTCAGGTAGTTGAACGATTTGATGTAATCGACCAGCTTCCACGGCTCGCCCGACCCGAGGATCGTGGCCGGAAAGCTCAGCGTGTGGAACGGCACGTTGTCCTTGCCCATGAACTGGGTGTAGCGCACATCGTCTGCGCCTTTGTCGGTGCGCCACCAGCTTTCCCAATCGGCGTCGGTCTTGCCGTTGGCCTCGGCCCATTCGCCGGCGCAGGCGATGTATTCGATTGGCGCGTCGAACCAGACGTAGAAGACCTTGCCCTCCATCCCCGGCCAGTCCTGATCGCCCTGCTTGACCGGCACACCCCAGTCAAGATCGCGGGTGATGCCCCGGTCTTGCAGGCCGTCACCGTCATTGAGCCACTTTTTGGCAATCGAGGTGGTGAGGATCGGCCAATCGGTTTTGCCGTTGATCCATTCCTCAAGCTGGCCGCGCATCTGCGATTGGCACAGGTACAGGTGCTTGGTCTCGCGCACTTCAAGATCGGTGGAGCCGGAAATGGCGCTGCGCGGTTCGATCAGGTCGGTCGGATCAAGCTGTTTGGTGCAGTTCTCGCATTGGTCGCCACGGGCCTTGTCATAGCCGCAGTTCGGGCAAGTGCCTTCGATATAGCGGTCAGGCAGGAAGCGGCCATCGGCGTGGGAATAGACCTGCTTTTCGCTGACTTCGCGGATCAGCCCGGCCTCGGCCAGACGCCCGGCGAAATGCTGGGTGAGCTTGTGGTTCTGCGGGCTGGAGGAGCGGCCAAAGTGATCGAAGCTGAGGCGGAAGCCTTTGGCGATCTCGGTCTGAACGGCGTGCATCTCTTTGCAAAACGCATCGACCGGCTTGCCGGCCTTGGCGGCGGCAAGCTCTGCGGGCGTGCCGTGTTCATCGGTGGCGCAGAGAAACAGCACCTCTTCGCCGCGTGCCCGTTGATAGCGGGCGAACAGATCGGCCGGAAGCTGCGAGCCGATGAGGTTCCCGAGATGCTTGATCCCGTTGATATAGGGAATGGCAGAGGTGATGAGGTGGCGTGTCATGAGCGGTCCCGCATGGTCATTTGGCCCCGTTTACCCCAGAGGGGCACGCGGGGCCAGAGCCACGGCAGACAGAGGCGTGGAAGACGGGCCAAAAGTTTTCAAAAACTTTTGCAAATTCCATTGATGGAATTTTGCCCCGCTCAGTCGACGTCGGACATGTCAAACCCAAGGTGTTTCGCCACGGCAAAGATGTCTTTATCGCCGCGCCCGCACATGTTCATGATGATCAGGTGATCTTTCGGCAGATCGGGCGCGATCTTGGCAACATGCGCCAGCGCGTGGCTGGGTTCGAGCGCCGGGATGATGCCCTCGCTTTCGCAGCACAGCTGGAAGGCGGCGAGCGCTTCCTTGTCGGTGATCGAGACATACTCGGCGCGCTTGGTGTCGTGCAGCCAGGAATGCTCGGGTCCGATGCCGGGATAATCGAGGCCGGCCGAGATCGAATACCCTTCGAGGATCTGGCCGTCGTCGTCTTGCAACAGATAGGTGCGGTTGCCATGCAACACGCCCGGACGGCCGCCGGTGAGCGAAGCGCAGTGCTCCATCTTCTCGGTCACGCCTTTGCCGCCGGCTTCGACGCCGATGATGCGGACAGATTTGTCATCGAGGAACGGGTAGAACAGGCCCATCGCGTTCGACCCGCCGCCAATCGCGGCAATGATCGTGTCGGGCAGACGGCCCTCGGCCTCTTGCATCTGTTCCTTGGATTCCTTGCCGATGATCGCCTGAAAGTCGCGGACCATTGCCGGATAGGGGTGCGGTCCCGCCACGGTGCCGATGCAATAGAAGGTGTCGCGCACATTGGTCACCCAGTCGCGCAGCGCGTCGTTCATCGCGTCTTTCAGCGTGCCCCGCCCCGACGTGACGGGAATAACCTCGGCGCCCAGCAGGCGCATGCGGAACACGTTGGGCTTTTGCCGCTCGACGTCATGCGCGCCCATGTAGACCACGCATTTCAGACCGAACTTGGCACAGACGGTGGCGGTGGCGACGCCGTGCTGCCCTGCCCCGGTTTCCGCGATGATCCGGGTCTTGCCCATGCGCCGCGCCAGCAGAATCTGCCCGAGCACGTTGTTGATCTTATGCGCGCCCGTGTGGTTCAACTCGTCCCGCTTGAGATAGACTTTCGCGCCGCCAAACCGCTCGGTCAGGCCCTCGGCGAAGTACAGCGGGCTGGGACGGCCCACGTAGTGCTTCCAGAGGTAGTCCATCTGGTCCCAGAAGCTTTGGTCGGTCTTGGCCTTTTCGTATTCCTCCTCAAGCGACAGGATCAGCGGCATCAGCGTTTCGGACACGAACCGCCCGCCGTAATTGCCGAAACGGCCGTTTTCGTCAGGGCCGGTCATGAAAGAGTTGAAAAGGTCGTTGGACATGGGTGCACCTTTGTCGGTTTCGCCGCATTGAATACCGCCGCATCTTCGGGAAGGAAAGCCTTTGTGATGGCTTTGGCGGGCCTGGGTGCGGAACTGGGGCCCGATCTGTCAACAGATCGGAACCGATCCATTGATGGATCGGCCCGCGTCGCGCGCAAACGAAAACGGCGCGCCCGGAAGGGCACGCCGTTGTCTAACGTTATCAGAGGGGGCTCAGAGGCTCGGCTGTTGCGAAGACAGGCCGATTTCGCCGCCCATCGCCACCATGTCGGCCACCAGCTTTACCGCTTCGTCAACGGCATTGGTGTCCGGCTCTTTCGCCTCTTTCGCCGACTTATGCACAGCCGCCGCTTCGGCAACCATCTCGTCAAGCATCTCTTGCGTCATGTCCGCACGCGGGATCGCGCGTTCGGCCAGAACGGTCACACCATCAGCTTTGATCTGGGCAAAGCCACCGGTGACGACATATTCCGTCGTCTCGCTGCCTTCGATCCGCAGAACGCCGGGGCGCAGGGTGGTGATGGTCGGGGAATGATCGGCCATAGCCGTCATATCGCCGTCCGCACCGGGGATCTGAACCGAAGTCACCTTGAGCGAAGCAAGGCTGCGCTCGGGGCTGACCAGGTCGAATTGCATTTCATCTGCCATTCATGGCCTCCATTCGGATGGGAAAAGGTGCGCAATTGCTGCGCACCCTACCACTTAGGCCGCGTTGGCAGCCATCTTCTCGGCTTTGGCTTTCACTTCGTCGATGCCGCCAACCATATAGAAGGCCGCTTCGGGAAGGTGATCGTATGCGCCGGCCACAACATCCTTGAAGGACGAAATGGTGTCTTCGAGCGGCACCTGAACGCCGTCGGAGCCGGTGAACACTTTGGCCACGTCGAACGGTTGCGAGAGGAAACGCTGGATTTTACGCGCACGCGCAACAGTCAGCTTATCTTCTTCCGACAGTTCGTCCATGCCGAGAATGGCGATGATATCCTGCAGCGATTTGTAACGCTGAAGGATGTTCTGGACGTCCATCGCAACTTTGTAGTGCTCTTCGCCCACAATCGCCGGGTCCATCAGACGCGACGAGCTGTCGAGCGGGTCAACGGCCGGATAGATGCCGAGCTCCGAAATCGCACGCGACAGAACGGTTTGCGCGTCGAGGTGCGCAAAGGTTGTGGCCGGTGCAGGGTCGGTAAGGTCATCCGCGGGAACGTAAACGGCTTGGATCGAGGTGATCGAACCGCGTTTTGTCGAGGTGATACGTTCCTGCATTGCGCCCATGTCGGTGGCCAGTGTCGGCTGATAGCCCACAGCAGACGGGATACGACCGAGCAGAGCCGACACTTCCGAACCCGCTTGGGTAAAGCGGAAGATGTTGTCGACAAAGAACAGAACGTCCGAACCGGTCGAGTCGCGGAACTGTTCGGCCAGTGTCAGGCCGGTCAGAGCAACACGCATACGCGCACCGGGAGGCTCGTTCATCTGGCCGTAGACCAGCGCAATTTTCGAGTCCGCCATGTTATCAGGAGTGATAACGCCGGATTCGATCATTTCGTAGTAAAGGTCGTTGCCTTCACGGGTCCGCTCACCAACACCGGCGAACACGGACAGACCCGAGTGCACCTTGGCGATGTTGTTGATCAGTTCCATGATCAGAACGGTTTTGCCAACGCCGGCACCACCGAACAGACCAATTTTACCACCCTTGGCGTAGGGGGCCAGCAGGTCGATGACCTTGATGCCGGTGATCAGAACTTCGGCTTCGGTCGCCTGATCCGAGAATTCCGGAGCGGGCTGGTGAATCGAGCGGGTTTCGCTGGCTTCGACCGGGCCTTTTTCGTCAACCGGCTCGCCGATGACGTTGATGATGCGGCCAAGTGTGGCCGTGCCAACCGGAACCGAGATCGGGCCGCCGGTGTCTTCAACCTGCTGACCGCGAACGAGGCCTTCGGTGGCTTCCATCGCGATAGTCCGGACGGTGTTTTCACCCAGGTGCTGGGCAACTTCCAGAACCAGGCGGTTGCCGTTGTTGTCAGTGGTCAGCGCGTTGAGAATCGCCGGCAGCTCATCGTCGAACTGTACGTCGACAACGGCGCCGATGACCTGGGTCACTTTGCCTTGTGCGTTTGCCATTTTAGGTCTCCGGTTCTTAGAGCGCTTCCGCGCCCGAGATAATTTCGATCAGTTCGTTGGTGATGACGGCCTGACGCGAGCGGTTATACTCGATGGTCAGCCTGTCGATCATGTCGCCGGCGTTGCGCGTGGCATTGTCCATTGCGGACATCCGCGCGCCTTGTTCGGACGCCGCGTTTTCCAACAGCCCCGCAAAGATTTGTGTCGCAACACCGCGCGGCAGCAGATCGGCCAGGATGGCCTCTTCGCTGGGCTCGTAATCATAGAGCGTGCTTGCGCCCGCATCCTCGTCCGCGTCCACTTCGAAGTGGGCCGGGATGATTTGTTGCGCCGTTGGGATCTGGGTCACGACGTTCTGGAACTTCGAATAGAACAAAGTCGCCACGTCAAATTCACCCGCGTCAAAGCGGCCCAGCACGTCCTTTGCAACGTCTTGCGCGTTGGCATAGCCCACACGTTTGACTTCGCTCAGGTCGATATGGCCCACCAGATGCGCAGCATATTCACGCTTGAGAACGTCACGGCCTTTTTTGCCGACGGTCAGAATTTTGACCGTCTTGCCTTTGGCCAGCAGCTCGTCAGCACGGTTGCGCGCCAGCTTGGCAATGTTGCCATTAAAGCCGCCACACAAACCACGTTCCGCCGTCATGACGATGAGCAGATGCACATCGTCACTGCCGGTGCCCGACAAAAGCTTGGGCGCGCTGTCGCTGTCGCCCACCGATTGTGCCAGCCCCGCCATCACGGCGTTAAACCGTTCGGTATAGGGACGTGACATTTCGGCTGCTTCCTGTGCCCGCCGCAGTTTTGCGGCGGCCACCATCTGCATGGCCTTGGTGATCTTGCGGGTCGATTTGACCGACGCGATCCTGTTTTTCAGGTCCTTGAGATTTGGCATAGCCCTATCTCCTTATGCGAAGTCAGCGGCGAATTCATCCAGTGCAGCACGGATCTTGTCTTCGGCTTCACCTTTGATCTTGGGGTCTTCATTGGTGATGAAGGCCAAGAGATCGCTGTGCTTGGAGCGCAGATGCTGAAGCAGACCCGCTTCGAACCGGCCAACTTCGGACACTTTGACCTTGTCGAGATAGCCTTTGGTGCCAGCGAAGATGACGCAAACGATTTCCGCGTTGGTCAGCGGCGAATACTGCGGCTGTTTCATCAGCTCGGTCAGACGCGCGCCACGGGCCAGCAGCTGCTGGGTTGCGGCGTCGAGGTCGGAGCCGAACTGCGCAAAGGCCGCCATTTCGCGGTACTGAGCAAGCTCGAGTTTCACCGGACCAGCAACCGACTTCATCGAGTTGGTCTGAGCGGACGAACCAACCCGCGAAACCGACAGACCGGTGTTCACAGCAGGACGGATGCCCTGATAGAACAGTTCGGTTTCAAGGAAGATCTGGCCATCGGTGATCGAGATCACGTTGGTCGGGATAAACGCCGAAACGTCGCCACCTTGGGTTTCGATGATCGGCAGAGCCGTCAGCGAGCCCGAGCCATTGTCTTCGTTCAGTTTCGACGAACGTTCCAGCAGGCGGGAGTGGAGATAGAACACGTCACCCGGATAGGCTTCACGTCCGGGCGGACGACGCAGGAGAAGCGACATCTGGCGGTAGGACACAGCTTGCTTGGAGAGATCATCGTATACGATGAGCGCGTGCTTGCCGTTGTCACGGAAGTATTCGGCCATGGCTGTCGCGGCATAGGGTGCCAGGAACTGCATCGGTGCCGGATCGGACGCGGTGGCCGCAACGACGATGGAATAGTCGATGGCACCGGTCTCTTCGAGACGTTTCACCAGCTGGGCCACAGTCGAACGCTTTTGGCCAACGGCGACATAGATGCAGTACAGCTTCTTGTCTTCGTCGTCGCCAGCGGCTTCGTTGTAGGATTTCTGGTTCAGGATCGCATCGAGAGCCACGGCAGTTTTGCCGGTCTGACGGTCACCAATGATCAGCTCACGCTGGCCACGGCCAATCGGGATCATCGAGTCAACGGCTTTGAGGCCGGTCGCCATCGGTTCGTGAACCGATTTACGCGGGATGATGCCGGGGGCTTTGGCGTCTGCGATACGACGCTCGGAGGCGTTGATCGGGCCTTTGCCGTCCAGCGGGTTGCCAAGACCGTCAACAACGCGGCCAAGCAGTTCGGGGCCGGCAGGCACGTCAACGATCGAGTTGGTGCGCTTGACGGTGTCGCCTTCTTTGATGTCACGGTCGGTGCCGAAGATCACGATACCGACGTTGTCGGTTTCGAGGTTCAGCGCCATGCCCATGATGCCGCCGGGGAACTCGACCATTTCACCCGCCTGGATGTTGTCGAGGCCGTACACACGCGCGATACCGTCACCGACGGAAAGCACGCGGCCCACTTCGGCAACTTCGGCTTCTTGCCCGAAGTTGTTGATCTGCTCCTTTAGGATCGCAGAAATCTCGGCTGCTTGGATACCCATTTATCCGACCTCTTTCATTACATTCTGGAGGGAATTGAGCTTGGAGCGGATCGACGTATCGATCATCTTCGAGCCCACCTTGACGACAAGACCACCGATGAGGCTTTCATCGACAGTCGCATTGACTTTCACATTTTTGCCCACGGATTTCTTCAGCGTTTCGGCCAAGGCCTTCGCTTGCGCGTCACTCAGCGCACGGGCGCTGGTGACATCCGCGGTCACTTCGCCCTTATGGGCGGCAATTTTGTCGCGCAGCGATGCAATCAGCTGCGGCAGCACGAACAGACGACGCTTGGATGCCATCAGACCGAGGGTCTGGATCAGCACCGGACGCAGGTCCATCTTTTTGGCAATCGCGGTGATTGCCGCGCCCTGCTCTTCGCGCGAATAAAGCGGGTTCTTTGTCAGATCACGCAGCTCTTCGCTGGAACCCAGCGCAGCCGACAGATCATCGAGGTTTCCTTCAAGTTCGGCAAGTTTGCCATTCTCGTTTGCGATCTCGAACACTGCCGTCGCATAGCGATTGGCAATGCCGGAGGAAATCGAAGCTGGTTCGGACACGTCCACCCTTCCGACTATCTGGCCCCGGTTGGCCACGAACATGTGACTTCCGGGGGCGTTTCTCGGCCTTGAAGGTGTTCAAGGCGCAAAATCACGCCGGATGTAGCAGAGCCTTCCTAACCTAGCAACAGAGATGAGGGTTTTTAAGGGCGGTGGATTAATTAATAATTTCAACGCCTTGATCCATGTGCGACCTATTGCGCCCCCCTAGACCCCACAAAAAGCCTGCAATTTCGTGAAGATAGACGATTCCTTCGCCCTATATTTCACCGGTTATGGAATGTTAGCGCCTAAACTGGCTTGGCCTCTTTTACGGGCTTCGGACTAAGAACTTCGAGCGGATTGGGCACCCGAACCCGCGTGCCGGGGCCATGCGGGGCCTGAACGCGCTTTGACGCCTCGACCATCAGCACACCGGCGGGCAGCGGCAGACCAAACCTTTGGCCCGAACGTTCCCAAACCGGGCCGGTCTTCATCCAGAACCGGCGCGGCGAGGGTGGTTGATGCAGCGCGGTGGCATGGGTTTCGGGCATAAAGCCGTGGGTGCGCAACTGAGTCTCAAGCTGGCTTTGGGTGTAGGGGCGGCCAAAGCCATAGGGCGTGGCATCGCTGCGCGACCACAGCCCGGCGCGGTTGGGCACCACAAACAGCACCTTGCCCCCCGGCCCAAGCACGCGGTGGCATTCCTCAAGCAGTTGCGACGGCCGTTCGGATGTTTCCAGCCCGTGCATCAGCACCAGCTTGTCGATCCGCCCGGTGTCGATCGGCCAAAGGGTTTCTTCGGTTAAAACCGAGACATTCGGCATGCCCGCAGGCCAGGGCATCACCCCCTGCGGCCCCGGCATAAAGGCAATCACCCGCCGCGCCTCGGCCAGATAGGGGCGCAACAGCGGCACAGCAAAGCCAAAGCCCGCCACCGTCTGTCCCTTGGCCTCGGGCCAGATCCGCAGCATCCGGTCCCGCACAGCCTTTTGCGCCGCGCGCCCGATGGCGCTGCGGTAATAAAAATTCCTCAGGTCCTGCACATCCAGATGCATTGCGATCCGTGCTCCCTTGCGCCAGACTTGAGGGCCACTCTAGCAACGGAGCCGCGAATTGCCATGCCCCTTGAGCTCGTCACCATTCCCTGCCTGTCCGACAACTACACATATCTCGTGCATGACGCCGAAAGCGGCGCGACGGCAGTGTTCGATGTGCCCGAAGCCAGACCGATTCTCGACATGCTCGACAGTCGCGGCTGGACGCTTAGCCATATCTTTCTGACGCACCACCACGCCGACCATGTGCAGGGCGTTTCTGACCTTTTGGCCAAGGCCCCTGCCCCGGTTTACGGCGGCCGCGCGGATGCCCACCGCCTGCCGTCGCTGGACCACGAACTGGGTGAGGGCGACAGTATCGCCTTTGGTGGCGAAACCGTTGAGGTGATGGCGGTGCCCGGCCACACCACCGGCCATATCGCCTATCACCTGCCCGGCTCGGCCATACTGGTGACGATGGACAGCCTGATGCACCTCGGCTGTGGCCGCCTTTTTGAAGGCACCCCGGAGCAGATGTTCGACAGCCTGCAAAAGATGGCCGCCCTGCCGCCCGAAACCACCGTCTGTTCCGGCCACGAATACGCGCAAACCAATGTCCGTTTCGCCCTGACTATTGACCCTGACAATCCCGCACTTATCTCTCGTAGAGATGAGATTGCAGCGGCGCGCGCAGCGGGGCGCGCCACTGTCCCCACAACTCTGGCACAAGAGCTGGACGCCAACCCCTTTCTGCGCTGCCATGTCCCGGCAGTTCAGGCTACGGTTGGCCTGGCGGATGGCACCCCACTGGCCGTCTTTACCGAAGTGCGAAAGCGCCGCGACAGCTTCTCCTAGCTTATGCTGCACTGCCGCAAATCACGGCGCTGTGCCCACAGTGTTTGGAAATGTGACCGGGTTCGCAAAGAAAAACCTTGAAGCGCGCCAAAGATCGACCAAACTTTAACCTTATGAGGCCATGGTTGGTGCGCAACCGCCCGCCGACCCAGATCAGAAGGAGCACGGAAACAGTGCCTTCATTCTCTAATACGCTTGAACAAGCGATCCACGCGGCCCTGGCCTTGGCCAACAGCCGTTCTCATGAATTCGCAACGCTGGAGCATTTGCTGCTGGCGCTGATTGACGAACCCGATGCGACACGGGTGATGAAGGCCTGTTCGGTCGACACCGAAGAGCTTCGCACGAAGCTTGTGGAATATGTCGATGCCGATCTCGCCAACCTCGTCACCGATATCGAAGGGTCTGAAGCCGTGCCAACGGCCGCCTTCCAGCGCGTGATCCAGCGCGCGGCGATCCATGTGCAATCCTCTGGCCGCACCGAAGTGACCGGGGCCAACGTGCTCGTCGCGATCTTTGCCGAACGCGAGTCGAACGCCGCCTACTTCCTGCAAGAGCAGGACATGACGCGCTATGATGCGGTGAATTTCATCGCCCACGGCGTGGCCAAAGACCCCGCTTATGGCGAGGCCCGCCCGGTTTCGGGTGCGCAGGACATGGACGATGAGGCGCAAGCCGCCGACAGCGCACCAGAGGCGGACCAGAAGGAAAGCGCTCTTGGCAAATACTGCGTTGATCTCAATGAAAAGTCCCGGCTTGGCGACGTTGATCCTCTGATCGGCCGCGAAAGCGAAGTTGAACGCTGCATTCAAGTGCTGTGCCGCCGGCGCAAGAACAACCCGCTGTTGGTGGGCGACCCCGGTGTGGGCAAAACCGCCATCGCCGAAGGCCTCGCGCGTAAGATTGTTTCGGGGGAAACGCCCGAAGTTCTGGCCAATACCACGATCTATTCGCTCGACATGGGCGCGCTTTTGGCGGGCACCCGCTATCGCGGCGATTTTGAAGAACGCCTGAAAGCCGTGGTGAACGAGCTCGAAGAACACCCCGACGCGGTGCTGTTCATCGACGAGATCCACACCGTGATCGGTGCCGGGGCGACCTCGGGCGGCGCGATGGATGCCTCGAACCTGCTCAAGCCTGCGCTTCAGGGCGGCAAGCTGCGCACCATGGGCTCGACCACCTACAAAGAGTTCCGCCAGCACTTCGAAAAGGATCGGGCACTGGCGCGTCGGTTCCAGAAAATCGACGTGGTGGAGCCTTCGGTCGAGGATTCGGTTAAGATTCTCAAAGGCTTGAAGCCGTATTTCGAGGATCACCACCACATCAAGTACACCGCCGACGCCATCAAAAGCGCGGTGGAGCTTTCGGCGCGCTACATCACCGACCGGAAACTGCCCGACAAGGCCATCGACGTGATCGACGAGGCCGGTGCGGCGCAACATCTGGTGGTGGAATCGCGGCGTCGCAAGACCATCGGCACCAAAGAGATTGAGGATGTTGTGGCCAAAATTGCCCGCATCCCGCCGAAAAACGTCTCCAAGGATGATGCGCAGGTGCTCAAGGATCTGGAAACCAGCCTGAAACGGGTGGTCTTCGGTCAGGACGCCGCCATCGTGGCGCTCTCCTCCGCGATCAAACTGGCCCGTGCCGGTCTGCGCGAGCCAGAAAAGCCCATCGGCAACTATCTGTTTGCCGGGCCAACAGGCGTGGGCAAAACCGAGGTGGCCAAGCAGCTGGCGGATACGCTGGGTGTGGAACTGCTGCGCTTTGACATGTCGGAATACATGGAGAAACACGCGGTGTCCCGTCTGATCGGCGCGCCTCCGGGCTATGTTGGGTTTGATCAGGGCGGCCAGTTGACAGACGGCGTCGACCAGCATCCACACTGCGTGCTCCTGCTCGACGAGATGGAAAAGGCGCACCCGGATGTCTATAACATCCTGTTGCAGGTGATGGACCACGGTTCGCTGACCGACCACAATGGTCGCACGGTGGATTTCCGCAATGTGATCCTGATCATGACCTCCAACGCCGGCGCGACGGAACAGGCAAAGGCCGCCATCGGCTTTGGCCGCGACCGCCGCGAAGGCGAGGATACGGCAGCGATCGAACGCACCTTTACGCCGGAATTCCGCAACCGTCTGGATGCGGTGATCAGCTTTAAGCCGCTGCCGAAATCGGTGATTTCGCAAGTGGTCGAGAAGTTCGTGCTGCAACTCGAAGCCCAGCTGATGGATCGCAACGTGACCATCGAGCTGACCAAACCCGCCGCCGAATGGCTGGGTGAGAAAGGCTATGATGATAAAATGGGCGCGCGGCCTCTGGCGCGTGTGATCCAGGAGCACATCAAAAAGCCGCTGGCCGAAGAGCTTCTGTTTGGCCAACTGGCCAAGGGCGGCGTCGTGCGGGTGACGATCAAGGACGGCAAAATCGATCTGCAGATGAGCGGGCCAGACAAACCGCGCATTGCAGGCAAAAAGCCGCCCCTGCTGACGGCGGAATAAACCGCGCATCCTTTGCGCAAATCAAAGGCCCGGCTTCGCGTGAAGCCGGGCCTTTTTCGGTTCACCCCACGCGGTGCCGGGGGGCGTTAGCCGCTCGCGCGCAAGCCGTCTAGCATCTCCATCTCGACCCGTGGGTAGGACAGCGGACCGAAATCACGCGGCTGCGTAACCGTCGGGAAAAGCGACATAAACAGGTTCTGCGCCGAGGCCCCCATCTTTGCAACCGCCCCGATGCCGGGATGATAGCTCTCGATCTCAAGCCCCCCGGCCTGGATCACGGCGTGCCGGGCGAGCATCAGGTGATACACTTTGACCGCGCTCGGCGGCGTCACCCGAAACACGCTGAGTCCGTCGATAAAATCCGCCAGCGGCGTCAGCACATGCCCCTTGCCATTCGCCGCGCGAAATTGCGGCGGGTTGTGCAGCATCGCCGCCCCCGGCCCAAGCACGAGATCGCCAGCGGGGCGGCCCATGCCAAGCGCATCTGCCGTCACCCGGATCAGCCCGTCAAGCACGCCCGACCCACCCGTTTGCCCCGGCAAGATCGTCGTGGATCCGATCCAAAGCACGCGCTGCGGCCCTTCGGAGGAGTTCACCATATCGCCGGGCAGCATGTCTTCGATCGCGAGCGGCCCTTGTGGCGTTGCAATCAAAGTGCCGCGCGCAATGCCGCAGACGGCGCGCTCAAACGTTTCCGTTTGCGGCACGACATGAACGCTGTCTTGAATAGAGAAATCGGGGCCCAGAGAGCTGACTTCGATCCGGCGCATAAGCGCCATATCGCGTCGAGGCTGCGCGTCCCTGCGGGCAAATCGATCCTTGGACGGGACCGGATAGGAACGGGTGTCGTTTGGAAACCGCTGCTGCGGCAGGTGGGGAATCGTCATGGCATGCTTCCAGCTTATTGGTCACATCCGCATCGGCCCCACCGACAACGTCAGATCGACAACATCAATTCATTACTAACCCCTACAATATCGCTTATTTCTGCCGGTCCGTCAAAAAATGGCGCTAATTGATACGCTTACCATCCACAATCCACCCCTGCCCGCCCGATTGTCCCCGTTTCAGCCGCGCGGTTTGCCACAATTCGAATCCGGGCGATTCTGGTGCAGTTGGCCATCCGACTCCGCCAAAAGCAAAAAACCGCGCCCATTTTCGGGGCACGGCTTTTTCGAGGGATGTCGGGGGTCGGAAGACCGGGATCAGGCGCTTTTGCGCTGCTCCACCACACCTTTGCGGCGGGCAATCATCACCTCACGGCGATAGCCACGCTCCCATGGCATTTCGGTGCGGGTGGTCTGTGCGGTTTTCACGACGGATTGGATAAAACGGGTTTTCATGTCGCTCTCCTGAAATCTTTCGGCGGCCGGTCTGACCGCTCTTACCCTACCAAGATGACGGGTATTTCCGGCAAGCTTGGGGCAAAACAGAAAATTTTCAGCAAAGTTTACGCAATTGCACGGGCCAAAATGGGCACCGCCTGAATATACAGAATATGTCTAAATATCAGAAGGATAGTCCATATATCCTTTTGGCGCGGCCCGGGGTTTGTGGCGGCACTGCGGCGGTGGCCTGCCCCGCCACTGCCGCAATCGCTGAGATCAGAGGGTGATGGCCGAGATCAAGCGCCCGTAATCCGCCTCGGCGGCGTGCACCGAACGGCGATAGGAATAAAAGCGATCCGGGTCGGAATAGGTGCAGTGGCGAATCCAGGCGGCCTCGCCGACGCCCGCCGTGCGGAGCCGGTGCACTCCGAAACCGGGAAGGTCAAAGAGATAGCGATCGCCCTCGCCGCGCGCAAAGAACCGGCTGCTGTCGGGGTCCTCGGCCATGAAATCCTCAAGGAACTCCGGCCCGACTTCATAGGCCTGCTGCGAGATGGCCGGGCCGATGACCGCGTGCACACGGCCGCGTGCCGCGCCGAGATCTTCCATCGCGTCCAATGTCGCCTCGAGGATGCCATCCAGCGCGCCGCGCCATCCGGCATGCGCCGCACCGATCACCCCGGCCTGCGCATCAGCAAACAGCACCGGCTGGCAGTCCGCGCTTAGCACGCCAAGCGCCAGTCCGGGGCGGTTTGTGACCATCGCATCGGCTTGCGGCGGGGTGTCAAACGGCGCGTCAACGGCCAGCGCCGTGGCCGAATGCACCTGATGCACGGTCAAAAGGTTGCGCGCCTCCACCCCAAGACTGTCGGCCACCCGGCCTCGGTTGATCGCCACGATTTCGGATTGATCAGACGACCCCATCCCGCAGTTCAACCCGGAAAACACGCCCGAGGAAGCGCCGCCGCGGCGAGTGTAAAACCCGTGGCGCAGCGGGGCGAGAAGATCGGAGGAAAGAATTTCGAGCGTCATGTGTCCAGTCCCGGTATCGGCGGGGCATCCTTTGGCAACAGCCCCAGCACTTTGAAGAGAGTTCCCATTTCGTCGGGGTGCGTCAACCGCCGATGTGCCGCAATATGCGCCTCAAGCGCGACAGGGGCCAACCCGTTGGCCAATTGCTGCGCACGCGGCGTAATGCCCAACCGTTCGAGGAACACACCCTGCGGTGTCAGCCGGGTGTGGGCACAGGGCGCGGCGGCTGCGATGGCCTCGAAATCCACATGCGCGGTGAGGTCGGCGGTGCCGGGGCCGTCGAGGATATCAACAGGGTCATGCCGCCGCAGCGCCTGAAGCGTGTCGCCCAGGGAGTGCCAGTCGCCATAATCCACGATCAGCGCCGCGCCGCCATGCGCCGCGATACGCCCGCCGATGGCTTCGGTCACGGCGGGAAAGGCCGGGGCGATTTCAACGATGTCGCCGTCGCGGGTGTCGGCCAAACGGTGCGCCAAGGCATCAATCGGAGCGGCTTCGGTCCGGCCCAGCACCAGCGCGCCGTCCTTGGCTCCGACCCGGCGTTCGCACCAGCCGGCGCCTTGCCGCTCGAACTGGCGCACCGGCAGTGCGTCGAAAAATTCGTTGGCAACCAGCCACAAAGGCGCATCGGGCAAGTCGCCGGCGTGGTCGGCCCATGTCACATCATGGTCGCCCAGTGCCGCTTTTTGGCGGGCGCGCATGGTGCCCGAGGCTTCGACCAGCACCACCTGCGCCGCCTCGACAAACCCCGGCACCTTGCGCCCCACCCGCAGGATATCGGCCATCAGGGTGCCGCGCCCCGGCCCCAGTTCGGCCAGTGTAAACGCCGCGGGCTGCCCCTGATCGATCCAGCTTTGCGCCAACGCGAGGCCGAGCATTTCACCAAACATCTGGCTAATCTCGGGCGCGGTGGTGAAATCCCCCGCCGCCCCCAGCGGGTCGCGCGCGGTATAGACGCCGTGATCGGGATGCAGCAGGCAGGTGGCCATATAATCGGCCATCGAGATCGGCCCGGTCGCGCCAATCCGTTCGAGCAAAATCTGCTCTAGCGGCGTCATGCCGGGCGTTTCCGCGCCACCAGGTACAGGCCCACCGCGATCATCGGCAGGGACAGCATTTGCCCCATCGTCAGGCCCAGACCGCCGATCTGCCAGGCCAGTCCCAAAGGATTGCCGTCGCTGACAAACTGCGCGTCGGGCTGGCGAAACAGCTCAACAAAGAACCGCGCCGCGCCGTACCAAGCGAGGAAAAATCCGGTGATCCGCCCCGGCGTTTTCAGCCAACCGCGCGCCAGCGCCAGCCAGAGCAGCAGCGCGCCGAGCACCAGCCCCTCAAGCCCAGCCTCGTACAGCTGGCTGGGATGCCGGCCACAGATCTCGCCCACCGGCTGGCCACAATCCTGCGCCGCCGTGCCGGGAAAGGCCACGGCCCAAGGCACATCGGTCGGGCGGCCCCAAAGCTCGGCGTTGACGAAGTTCGCCAGCCGGCCAAACAGCAGCCCCGGCCATGTGCCCAGCGCCAGAATATCCGCCATCCCGAGCCGCGACACACCCTGCCGCGCGCTCCAGATCCACGCGGCGAAAACGACCCCGAGCAATCCACCGTGGAACGCCATGCCGCCCTGCCAGATCATCAGGATCTCAGAGGGGTTCTGCAGGTAATACGCCGGTTGGTAAAACAGCACAAAGCCCAGCCGCCCACCAAGAATGATGCCCAGAATGATCCAGGTCATCAGATCTTCGAGCTGTTCGCGCGTCATCGGCGGGCTGTCGTTTCGCCAGAGCGCCGGGCGCAGCAACAGGCGCACCCCCAGCCACCAGCCGAGCAGAATGCCCGCGATATAGGCCAGCGCATACCAGCGCAAAGCAAACGCGAAACCGAAGACTTCGATTGAGAAAATCTCGGAACTGAGCGGGGGGAAAGGGATCATCGCCAACATATCCGCTCCTTTGCCTTTCACTATTGCCAAGGTCAACCTTGTCGCCCGGCAACAGCGCCGCCATATAGTATTAAAATGTAACGGAGAGACCCCATGCAAAGCCGCAACAAGGTATTCGACGACCTGTCACAACTGATGACCAACGCAATGGGCGTGGCTCAGGGTGCAAAAACCGAAGCTGAAACCGCGATGAAATCGATGATGGACCGCTGGCTGGCGGACCGCGATTTTGTGACCCGCGAAGAGTTCGACGCCGTGCGCGCGATGGCGCAAAAGGCCCGCGAAGAAAACGAGACGCTGAAGTCTCGGCTTGACGCGCTGGAGCGCAAGGACGTCTGAGGCCAAACCCCCAAGACACCTAACGAAAACGGCCGGGCCCAGCGCCCGGCCTTTTTTTATGCGCGATACCCGTGACTTGCTTGGCGCTTGGCCTAGCTCCCTTGCGGGGGGCGGCTGGCTGATGTTTGCATCTTTGGGGTTTTTGCACCTACTATGCGGCGGCGGGCCTATGCGCACATGGGCGCGGAACCGATCCATCAAAACGGCGGTAATGGCCGATCTTGTCGCGGAGACAGATCACCATGCGCGGGCAAATCACAGTCCCGCATCGCTTTGATAAAAACGAAGGGTGGCCGACCACGCCACTCGAAAACACATATCCAAGGGGCAAGGAAATTGTGCAATGACTGACACAAACACAGACCAAGGCATTCCGCCGCCATCGGGCGCGTCGGATGTGATCGATACCGATTACGAGATCGGTCAGGACAACCTCGAATCCAGCGTTGGCCCGATCGGGTTTGACATTCACAACCCGGTCTTTTTGATTTCGAGCATGTCGATCGTGGCCTTCGTGGCCTATGCGCTGGTTGCCCCGACGCAGGCGGCCGAGTTCTTTGGCTGGCTCCGCCCGGCTCTGACCTCGACCTTTGACTGGTTCTTCCTCTGGGCCGCGAACATCTTTGTGATCTTCTGCCTGTTCCTGATCGTGTCGCCCTGGGGCAAGGTCCGGTTGGGCGGGCGCGATGCCAAGCCGGACTATGGCTACCTCGGCTGGTTCGCCATGCTGTTTGCCGCCGGGATGGGCATCGGGCTGATGTTCTTTGGCGTGCTGGAGCCGGTGTATTATTTCGGCACACCCTGGGGCGATGCGCCTTTGGGCGCGGCGCGGCCCTTTACCGAAGATGGCGTGCTGATCGCCGAAAACGTCGCCGAAGCCCGGCGCATGGCGCTGGCCGCAACGTCGTATCACTGGGCGCTTCACCCTTGGGCGATTTACGCCGTGGTGGCGCTGGCCTTGGCGCTGTTCACCTATAACAAGGGACTGCCGCTGACGATCCGCTCGGCGTTTTACCCGATCTTTGGCGAGCGGGTCTGGGGCTGGACCGGCCATATCATCGATACGCTGGCGGTGTTTGCCACGCTGTTTGGCCTTGCCACATCGCTTGGTTTTGGCGCGCAGCAGGCGAACGCCGGGCTGGAATACGTCTATGGCGTGCCGATGAGCGTGACAGTGCAGGTTATCCTGATCATCGCGATCACCGCCGTGGCGCTGATTTCGGTGATGCGGGGGCTTGATGGCGGGGTCAAAGTCCTGTCCGAGATCAACATGGTCATCGCCCTGTTGCTGTTGCTGTTTGTGCTGTTCGCGGCGGGTGCCGGCACCATCCTGTCGGAATTCGGCAAGGGCGTTGTCGCCTATTTCCAAGAGGTTATACCACTGTCAAACCCGCATGGCCGCGAAGACACCGGCTATATGCAGGGTTGGACCGCCTTCTATTGGGCGTGGTGGATTTCCTGGTCACCGTTTGTTGGCATGTTCATCGCTCGGGTGAGCCGCGGCCGCACGGTGCGCGAATTCATCACCTGCGTGTTGATCATCCCGTCGTTTGTCTGCCTGTTGTGGATGGCCGTGTTTGGCGGCGCAGCGATTGAACAAGTGCTCGCGGATCCTGCCGGAAGTGCCGTCAAGGCGCAGGTGATCGACAGCTACAATCCACCGCTGTCGCTGTTTGCGATGCTGGGAAGCCTGCCGCTGGCGGGGATCACCTCGACCATCGGGATCGTGCTTGTGATCGTGTTCTTTGTCACCTCGTCGGACAGCGGATCGCTGGTGATCGACACCATCACCGCCGGTGGCAAGGTCGACGCACCGCTGCCGCAGCGGGTGTTCTGGTGTACGTTTGAGGGGCTTGTGGCGATTGCGCTGCTGATCGGCGGCGGGCTTGGCGCGCTGCAGGCGATGGTGATCTCGACCGGCTTGCCGTTCACCGTCATCCTGTTGCTGATCTGCGTGGCGATCATCAAGGGCCTGCGCTCAGAGCCGCGCTAAGCGGGCCTGATCACAGCGAAAATTGCGGCGCGCGGGGTATTCAGCCTGCGCGCCGCTTGCGTTTCAGAGGGTCACTTTTCCAGCTCACCGATGGGAAAGGCGATGTCGTGCTGCACCCCGGACGCGAGCCAGCGCCTGTCATGCGTGCCGCGCAATTGGCCGGTGATCGTCATGTCGACAAGCCTGCTGCCAAAGCCCTTCTTTGTCGGTTCGGCGCTCACCGCCGGGCCGCCGGTTTCCGTCCACGTCAGGCGGAACAGGCCGTTGTCATCCTGCCAGCGCAGATCAAGCCGCCCCTCGGGCACCGAAAGCGCACCGTATTTGGCGGCGTTGGTCGCCAATTCGTGCAGCACCAGCGCCAGTTGCGTGGCGCAATTGGCCCCGATCATCAGGTTCGGACCGTCCAGCGTCATGTGGTTGCCACCCGGCACCACATGCGGCTCGATCAGCGTGGCCAGCAGCGTCGAGACAACCGCATCGCCGCTGCCCGTGGCATCGCCGGTGATCGCGGGGCGGATGATTTCATGCGCCTGCGCCAATGCAGCCAGACGGCCGCGCAAGGCATCGGTCATCTCTTCCTTGGTGTCGCTCATCCGCGCGGTCATGTTGATCATGCCGCCGGTGATGGCGAATATGTTCTTGATCCTGTGGTGTAATTCCTCGGCCAAAAGCTGGCGGGCGTTGACCTCGACCCGCAGCCGCAGCTCGGCCTCTAGGAAACCGGACAGGTCGGTGAGGATCTGCAATTCGCTCTCGGTCCAGTCGTGCGGCTCGCTGTCGATGGCGCAAAACGAGCCGAGCGTCGCCCCGTCAGGCGCATGGATCGGCACCCCGGCATAAGCAACAACGCCAAGGTCTTCGATGGCGAGGTTGTCGCGCAGCATCGGATGTTCGCGGGCGTCGGCAATGGTCATCGGCCGGTCGCCAGAGACAACGAATTGACAGAACGAATGGCTCAGCGGCGTTTGCATATCGGTGGCCGCCGGTTCCGGCAGACCGGTCTGCGCCTTGAAGAATTGCCGCTGGCCATCAACAAGCGACACAAGGCCAACCGGCACGCCGATGGCTTCGGTGGCGATGCGCACCGCGCGGTCAAACGCCTCTTCTGCCATGGTGTCCATCAGGGCGGACAACTCAAGGCTCTTGAGCCGAACAGGATCGTTCAGCCGATCACTGTGCAATTCGATGGGCTTCTTCGGAAAATCATTGTCTGTGCTGGGCAAGCCAGAGGCCTCCTGGAATGGGTCGGCAATTGCCTCCGCAAATGCGCCTGCCACCTTATGCGAGGTCTGCCACATGTGCACGGAGTTAGTTTCAAATCGGTTGGCTCACGCCGGGGCAATCTTGTTACGGCGATAGTTAGTGCTAAATTCCAATCCATCCACAACTTATTGCGAGTCACACGCAAATATCGCTTTACATGAAAGCCCTCGACCCGCACCATATCGGGTAGGGGCTGCGGTTATGCCCACCGCCCCTAGAGCAGGCACCTAGCGCTTGGGGCGCTGCCACCCCCTTGTGCTAATAAAACAAAGAGGTGGCGCATGGCACTTTCCGAGCAGTATCTGGAGGACGACCTCCACCCCATCGACATCGTCGAGCATATCGCCGACCACAACGACTGGGATTTCGACCGTATCCACGATGATCAGATCGCTATGGCAATTGAGGGCCAATGGCGCACCTATTCGATTACGCTGGCCTGGTCGGCCTATGACGAAACGCTGCGGCTGATTTGCAGCTTCGAAATGGAGCCGCCCGAAGAAAAAACCCCGCAGCTCTGCGAGGCGATCAACGCGATTAACGATCAATGCTGGGCCGGCGCGTTCACTTGGTGGGAGGGCCACCAGCTTATGGTCTATCGCTACGGTCTGGTTCTGGCCGGCGGTCAGGTCGCCAGCCCCGATCAGATCGACACGATGATCAACGCCGCTGTGATGAGCTGCGAGCGCTATTACCCCGCGCTGCAACTGGTTGTCTGGGGGGATCGTAGCCCGAAAGAGGCGCTTCAGGTTGCCATTGCAGAGGCATACGGCCGCGCGTAACACTCGCCCCTGAATGCAAAGACAGGAGGGGGCGATGACCTCAAATGATCTGGCCGAACGCGGCCTCGTGCTGCTGGGATGCGGCAAAATGGGATCGGCGATGCTTCGAGGTTGGCTGGCCGATGGCCTGCCCGCGACGTCGGTGCATGTGATCGACCCCAACCCCTCGGACTGGCTCTCGGAGCAGGGCGTTCACATCAACGCCCCCCTGCCCGCCGCGCCCGCGATTGTGCTGATCGCCGTAAAACCCCAGATGATGGGCGATGCCCTGCCCGCAATCAAAGCGATGGCGAATGGCGACACGCTGTTCCTTTCGGTGGCTGCCGGCGTGACGCTGGCCAGCTTTGAGGACGTGCTTGGTAGCAAAAACCCGATCATCCGCGCCATGCCCAACACCCCCGCCGCCGTCGGGCGTGGGATCACCGCGCTGTTTGGCAACGCGGGCGTGACCGGCACCCATATGGAACTGGCCGAAGACCTGTTGCAGGCGGTGGGCCAGACCGTGCGGCTTGAGACCGAAGAGCAGATGGATGCCGTCACCGGCGTTTCCGGCTCTGGCCCGGCCTATGTGTTTCACCTGATCGAAACGCTGGCGGCGGCGGGCGAGGCACAGGGGCTGCCTTCGGATCTTGCGCTTAAACTGGCGCGGGCCACCGTGGGCGGTGCCGGCGTGTTGGCCGAAGAGTCCGACGACAGCCCCAGCCAGTTGCGCGCCAATGTGACCTCACCCAATGGCACCACGCAGGCCGCGCTTGAGGTGCTGATGGACCCGGTGACCGGCTTTCCACCACTGCTGAACCGCGCGGTCAAGGCGGCAGCGGACCGGTCGAAAGAGCTGAGCAATGGCTGAGATCACGTTTGACGACTTCCTCAAGGTCGACATCCGCACCGGCACCGTTGTGCGCGCCGAAGCCTATCCCGAGGCGCGCAAACCAGCGATCAAGCTATGGATCGACTTTGGTGCGGAGATTGGCGAGAAAAAGACCTCGGCCCAGATCACCGCGCATTACACGCCCGAGAGCCTTATCGGCAAACAGGTGATGGCGGTGGTGAACTTTCCCCCGCGCCAGATTGGCAAGTTCATGTCCGAGGTGCTGACGCTGGGCGTGTCGGACGCCGAGGGTGGGATTGTGCTGCTTGAGCCGGGTCAACCGGTCGCCAACGGCGCGCGGATGCACTGAACCCTTAGCGGTCGCCGGTGGCTTCGCGCCAATGGCGGCGGCACAGGCTGACATAGGTTTCATTGCCGCCGATCTGCACCTGCGCGCCCGCGATCAGCACCGCACCGCTTTCGTCTTGGCGCACCACCATCGTGGCCTTGCGCCCGCAATGGCAAATGGTGCGCACTTCACGCATCTCATCCGCCAGCGCCAAAAGCGTGGCAGAGCCGGGAAACAGCTCGCCCAGAAAATCCACCCGCAGCCCATAACACATCACCGGCACGCCAAGATCATCAACCACGCGCGCCAATTGCCAAACCTGATCCGGCTCCAGAAACTGCGCCTCGTCGAGGAACACACAGGCCACCGGCCCCTGCGCAAGCCGCGCGGTGATTGTCGCCAAAAGGTCCTCGCCCGGGGCATAGGTCTCTGCGGCGCTGCCGATGCCGATCCGGCTGCCAATGCGGCTAGGACCGTCGCGATCATCATGGCGCGCGGTCATCAAGAACACGTCCATGCCGCGTTCGCGGTAGTTATGCGCCGCCTGCAGCAACAACGTCGATTTGCCGGCGTTCATCGTGGAATAGTGAAAATAAAGCTTGGCCATGGGGCGATGCTATGCCGGGCGCGGGCGGCCAAGGCAAGAGGGGGAAACACGGGGCGTAACGCGGCCTTATCAGCGGATCTGCCTCCCAAATCGACAAACGCGTTACTGTCCCCACCCTGACACCGGCCTTGGGCGCCGGTAACTCGTTAATCCCCAGGTTAAGGGGTGTTCCATGAATGACAAATCCTGTTAAGTCGAATAATGGGAAAAAATCAGGGAATTCCCCTGACGGTGGGTCGCAGCAGAGGGCCGGGAGCAAGAATGAACAGCGTTGGAAGTTATCTGAAACGGCACACGGAAGCGTTGGTCAAGGAAGTGGGCATCGAACCCGCCTGCGAAGTGACCGGAAAATCCAAGGCCACCCTGGGGCGCTATTATTCCGAACATGACGAGCACGCCGACCGGTTCATGCCAATCGATGCGGTGGCGGCACTGGAAGCGGCCTCGTCTTATCCGCATGTCACCGCCGCCCTGAGCGAACTGCGCGGGATCACCCTGTCGTTCACCAAACCCCGCCCAAATGCCGAGCGCACCGGCGGTGTGAATGCGGACGTTGTGGCGCTAAGCCAACGGTTCGCGATGCTGATGTCGGAATATTCGCAGTCCATCGAAGATGGCATCATCACCGTCAACGAAGCCAAGCGCATGTTGAACGAGACGCTGGCGCTGCAACAGGTGCTGATCGATATGAAGCTGCATCTCGAAGACGGCGAGGTCTAATCGGGGCGGGCGCCGATCTGTTGACAGATCGGTACCGATCCATTGATGGATCGGCCCGCCGCCTCGGCCTACGGTTTCGACAGAAGCCGCCCCCACAGGTCATATTCGCCAGCCTCGTCCACCTCGACCGACACGATGTCGCCGGGTGTCAGCGCCTCTGCGCCTTCGTCGATAAACAGGTTGCCATCAATCTCGGGCGCATCCGCCATCGTCCGACAGGTCGCAATCCCGTCCTCATCCACATCATCCACGATCACCGGCATCACCGTGCCAACCTTCGCCGCCAACCGCGCTTCGGAAATCTCCTGCGCTTTGGCCATGAACCGATCCCAGCGCTCTTGCTTGACCTCAGGGGCCACATGATCCGGCAGATCATTCGACCGCGCACCCGCGACGTTCTCATACTGAAAACACCCCACCCGATCGAGCTGCGCCTCATCGAGCCAATCGAGCAGATAGTCAAACTCGGCCTCCGTCTCGCCCGGATAGCCGACGATAAAGGTCGACCGCAAAATAATCTCAGGGCAATCGCTGCGCCACGCCGCAATCTCATCCAAAGTCCGCGCCGACGCCGCAGGACGCGCCATACGTTTAAGCACCTCAGGATGCCCATGCTGGAACGGAATATCCAAATAGGGCAGCACACCATTCGCCGGATCCGCCATCAGCGGGATCAATTCGCGCACATGCGGATAAGGATAGACGTAGTGCAACCGCACCCAGGCCCCAAGGCTGCCAAGATCACGCGCCAACGGCAGGATCGGCGCCTTCACCTCGCGGTCTTTCCAGTCGGTGCCATAAGCCGAGGTGTCCTGTGAGATCACCAACAGCTCTTTCACCCCATTCTCGACCAGCTTTTCCGCCTCGCGCAGCACCGCCCGCGCGGGACGCGACGCCAGACGGCCGCGCATGTCGGGAATGATGCAGAATTTGCACTTGTGGTTACAGCCCTCGGAAATCTTGAGGTAACTGTAGTGGCGCGGCGTCAGCTTGACCCCGCTGCCCGGCAACAGATCGATAAACGGATCGGGATCAGGCGGCACCGCCGCGTGAACCGCATCCAGCACCTGTTCGTATTGATGTGGGCCGGTCACGGCCAAAACCTTGGGATGCGCGCCGGTGATGTACTCCGGCTCTGCGCCCAGACACCCCGTTACGATCACCTTGCCATTCTCGCGCAGCGCCTCGCCAATCGCCTCAAGGCTTTCCACCTTGGCACTGTCGAGAAAGCCGCAGGTGTTCACGATCACTGCATCGGCCCCGGCATACTGGGGCGAAATGCCATAGCCTTCGGCACGCAGCCGGGTCAGGATGCGTTCACTGTCGACCAGCGCCTTGGGGCAGCCAAGCGAGACCATGCCGATGGTCGGCTGGCCCCGGCGGGACTGATCCCGGGGCAAAGTCATATGAGCGAGATCGGGGCGGAGGTTTGGCGGATTGGTTGTCATGCCACGCGCTATAGCCGAGGCCCGCGCCTGTGGGAAGGGGGCGCTATTCGCCCAGCGCTTCCAAAGTCAGCGTCTGCTGCGGCGCGGGCAGATCGTCTATCCGCAGCGGATAGGTCGGTTTCGACAGCCGATTGCGCACCACCCAGATCAGCCGCTCCTGCGCGCGGGTGATCGCCACATAGGCCAAGCGCTTCCACAGCGGTTGCCCGGCCTCGACCCGGCCCATGCGCGCGGCAACAAACAAATCGGGCGCAAACACCTGAACCGAATCCCACTGCGACCCTTGCGCTTTGTGAATCGTGACCGCCGCACCATGCAGAAAGGTCGCCCCCATCCGGGCCGCGAATGGAATGAACGGCTCTTCCTCATCGGGCATCTCGATCTTGACGATTGAGGCGGCAGAGACCCGCGGATCTTCGGCCCCCATCACATGCAAACGTGAAAAGCCGGGCTTGCGCCCCTCGCCCAGAAAAATCACCTGCGCGCCTTTGATAAGCCCGCGTGCCTCCAGATCCAGCCGCTTTTTCCGATGCTTGAGCGGCAATTCTATGCCGTCGCAAATCAGTGGCTCGCCCTCCAGCAGCCGATCATCCGGCGCATCATGCACCTTGCGAAAGGCGTTGATCAGCCGAATGCGCGTGGCATTGCGCCAGACCAGCACCGGCGAGCGCGCCATCAGATCGACCTCGACCCGCTGGCCCCAGACCACCCGGTCATCGACCTTGGATTTCTCCTCAACCATCCGCTCAAAGTCGTGAAACTCAAGGCTCGGATCGGCCAAAGCATGCGCGAGATCAAGGATCGGATTGTCCGCTTCCTGCCGGTGGATGCGGCGCAGGGCCAGAACCTGTTCTTCGGGCAGCTTTTCAAACACCATAGCGCCGGATTGGTTGACCGGGGCCAACTGCGCCGGATCGCCAAACATACAGAGCGTCGGGAAAATTTCGCGCAGGTCATCATATTGCCGGTCGTCCAGCATCGAGGCCTCATCGACAAAGCCGATATCAAGCTCTTCCTCGCGCCGTTTCCAGCCGGTGATAAAGTCCGACCCGCGCAAGCCTGCCGCCGCCATCGCACCGGGCACGGAATTGTTGGTCTGATAAAACGCATAGGCACGGTCCAGCGCCGCATCGCTCAGCGCTTCAATCTCGGGCCGATCGCCCTGCCCGGCCAGCCATTCGGCAATGCGTTCATATTCCGGATCGTAAACCGGCGTATAAAGGATGCGGTGGATCGTCGTCGCCGGCACACCGCGCATCCGCAGCACGCTCGCCGCCTTGTTGGTCGGAGCCAGAATCGCCAGCGTCCGCCGGTCCTTGCGCCGCTTGCCTTCCCAGTCGCCCGAGATGATATCAACACCGGCATCCTTCAGCGCTTTGTAAAGTTCGGCCAAAAGCAATGTCTTGCCCGATCCCGCCTTGCCCGTGACCGCGAGAACCCCGGAGCGTCCCTCTTGCGGCGGGGCCAGCAACCCCTCATCAAGGTTAACGCCAACCTCGCGCAAGGCGGCGCTCACACGGTCAAAGGCTTCGGCCTGATCTTCGGAAAATGTCAGCGCGGGCAAGGTCATGGCCGGACACTATCGCCCCGCTCTGACAAGCACCAGAGCCTTCGCGCCCCTGTGCGAGCCCGGTCATTCTTCTGTTCCTAAATATCGCGGGGGGCGGCCGAAGGCCGGGGGGCAGAGCCCCCAAATGCCGCCCTCGCGGATCACGCGCTCTGCGCCAAAAGGGGGGCACATCCAAAGGCCTGATCAAACCACTGCCGGGACTGCAACGGCGAAAACCCTGCACTTTGCGCCACCTGCGCCTGTGCGGCGGCGGAAAACTCCCAAAGCCCGACACTGACCTTTGCCCGCCCCTCACCTTCGCTGCCCAAGACTTCGGGCGATGCGCCGATACGGCGATAAATCCGCACCATCCGGGCGTCGAACACACCAACAAAGTGGCGCACGTCGAAATTTTCCATGATCTCGCCGCCCGCCAGCATCAGCGCTGCCGCCACATTCCCCCCTGCCCCACGCGCCAGGCAAAACCGCGTGCATTCCCAAATAAACGGGCTTTGGATTTTGCCACCGCCGGTAAGATGGCCGAAATGGTCATTGACCATTGTGCGCCCGGTGGTTGGCAAAAACCGCATCGAGCCGCCATGACTGCCATCGGCATTTTGCCAGATCACATACAGCGGGTTCTCATCATCGTATTCGTCACGCTCTTCGCCCGCGTCGTTCACCGATACCTCCCACCCCAGACGGGTGTGAAACTGGTCGGCCCTGTCGCGGAACATGGCGCGCTGCAGCTGTGGATTGCGGGCAAGCTCATCGGCGTAAAGAAATCTGATCATGGTGGCACTCCTCTCGTGTCTGAGAGAAGCTTGGCGCAAACACAGTTAACACCACCGAACCAGACAGCCGACCCTGTTAACGATCAGACAACGATTAACCCGCGACTCAGCGCGCGTGCCACGGCATGTGTCGTGTTCAACGCACCCAGTTTGAAGCGGGCGGATTCGATATAGACGCGCAGCGTATGCTCTGAAATCGACAGCATCTCGGCGGCCTGCGCCCGGTTGTAGCCGACAGCAATCAGCGTGATCGCGTCCACCTCTCGCGGGCTGAGCGCCTGGCCTTGTTCTGGCAATCGCCCCGGTTCGAATTCCAGCGCTTTCTGATTAAAGAAATGCGCCACCAATATCAGATCGCGCCGATGGCTGTAGTAGAAGTCCTCCCACGCCTCATCCGTGCACGAATGACTGACGCTAAACAGGGCGAACTGGCCGTTTGGGCCCCGGATCGGGATCGAGTACCCTTGGTTCCCGACGCCATGCGCAATGGCGTCTTTCTGAAAGGCCTTGGTCGCCCTCGACGACCAATCCAGACGTTTCCAATCGACCGGGTGGAAGCGCTGGAAACACCCCAGAACAACGGGATCGATTCTGAGATACCCCTGTTCCAGATAGTGCGCGACCCATTCCGCCGAATACGTGCCGCAGCCGTATTGTTCGCCCTTGCTGCTTACCCAATGATACACCATGTGGTCCACGCAAAACGCATCGCGCAGTTCCGTTATGATGTCCTGCAATTCCTCATGCGCGTCGGACTGCTCCAACCGCTTGAGGACTATGTCCAATCGTGGCGTCGTTGCCTCGAATCCCAAAATGAGTCTCCTCCGCGCACGAGGCAGCCTCAGCCATTGCTACAATCCGCGCATCGTCCAACTGTTCGGCAAGAGCCGGCAGTCCGTTCGACGCCGCAAAAGCTTTGAGGTCAGCCAGTACGTCTAAAATCCAGTCGTGTTGCATGACAATTCTCATTTTGATTGGTTAACGAAGCATTAAATCAACCATAACACACAAGATGTTTCTAAAATATTCACGTAATACCCCTCCCCAGAAACGGCGAGGCGGCAAAATATAAACAATTGAAAAGGTAGTTTTCATCCCTCGTAAACACTTCGGCGCGCCGCTTCAGGTGTGAAGCGACGGGCCGAAATCAGAATCACTTAGGCGTTCAGGCTTTGCGGCCAGCCTCAAGCGCGTCCTCGAAGGTGCGCAACCCGGTGCGGGGCGATTGCACCAGAACCGACATATTGCCCGGCTTATGCTCGTTGCGCAGCATTTTCATGTGCGCTGCGGGCAGGTCATCCCACTCGAACACTTCCGACATGCAGGGATCAAGCCGCCGCTCGAGCATCAATTTGTTGGCCGAGTTCGCCTGTTTCAGGTGCGCAAAGTGCGAGCCCTGCAAACGCTTCTGGTGCATCCACATGTAGCGCACGTCAAACGTCAGGTTAAACCCGCTGGTGCCGGCGCAGATCACAACCATGCCGCCCTTTTTGACCACGAAGGTCGACACCGGGAACGTGGCCTCGCCGGGGTGTTCGAACACCATGTCGACATTCACGCCCTTGCCGGTGATCTCCCAGATCGCCTTGCCGAATTTGCGCGCCTCGGCAAACCACTCGGCGTATTCCGGGGTGTTTACCGTGGGCAACTGGCCCCAGCAGTTGAAATCGCGCCGGTTGAGCACGCCTTTCGCGCCCAGCGACATGACGAAATCACGCTTGGTTTCGTCCGAGATCACGCCAATCGCGTTGGCACCCGCCGTGTTGATCAGCTGGATCGCATATGAGCCAAGACCGCCCGACGCGCCCCAAACCAGCACGTTCTGCCCCGGTTTCAAGTCATGCGGCTCGTGGCCAAACAGCATCCGGTAGGCGGTGGCGAGTGTCAGCGTATAACACGCCGCCTCTTCCCAGGTCAGGTGCTTGGGGCGCGGCATCAGTTGCTGCGCCTGCACGTTGGTGAACTGGGCAAAGCTGCCATCCGGCGTCTCATAACCCCAGATACGCTGGGTCGGGGAATACATCGGATCGCCGCCGTTGCACTCCTCGTCGTCGCCATCATCCTGGTTGCAGTGGATCACCACCTCGTCGCCGATTTTCCAGCGCTTGACCTTGTCGCCCACCGCCCAAACGATGCCGGACGCATCGGAACCGGCGATGTGATAGGGGGCCTTGTGGCCGTCAAACGGGCTGATCGGCTGGCCAAGTGAGGCCCAGACACCATTATAGTTCACGCCCGCCGCCATCACGAGCACAAGCACCTCGTAGCTGTCGAGAACCGGCACATCGACCACTTCCAACTGCATCGCGGTGTCCGGGTCGCCGTGGCGTTCCTTGCGGATCGCCCAAGCGTACATTTGCTTGGGAACATATCCCAGAGGGGGCATTTCGCCCAGTTCGTACAGGTCCTTTTCAGGCGCCTCATAGGCGGCGATGCCGCCGTGCGTGTCCAGTGCCATGTCGGCCTCCATCGTTAGATCATGCCGCAATGCAGAATCGCGGGCTCTATCCTTGAAATATCGAGCGATACGCAACATTGCAACAAAGAATGTAGCGGTTTTGTAATTTTATAACCGAGCCAGTGCAGAAATTACCGTGCTGCTGCAGAATTATGCGGATCAAGATGGGTGATGGAATTGGCGTAAAATGCCACGACGTCAGCGTTTTCGGGCACAACTTCGTATCCTTCGCCGGTCTCGCGGATCAGTTTACGCTTGAGCAAGCCTGCGATGCCCGCCGGAACCAGCGCCGCCGCCGCCTCTGGCGCGATACGTGTCGCGGCCTCAAGGATCGCCGCCTCGCTCCGGATCACACCATCGCGCAACACCTGCGCCACCAAGGGCACCGGCAGCACCGGCATCACCGCCGCAATCCGCGCCATAAGCACCGTCGCCAGCGCCTCGGGGTTGCGGCCGTTCTCCTCGACAAAGGCGCGCAGCTTGATCGGCGGCCCAAAGCTTACTGCCGCACAGCCGAAGCGATTGGACCGACCGGTGATCCGATACCGGATCTGCCGCCCCAGAAACGCCAGCCCCTCGCCCAGACGCCCCCGAAACCGCCGCTCGCCGGATTGATGCGCGGAGATCAGCACCCGATCCTCCAGCACTCGGTCATAATTCAGCGCCACCGGCACAAAGACCACATCGCGCCCGCTGTCCTCCCAGCCATCGACGATATACTTAAGCAGCCCAACGCGCGGCGGGGCCAACGCGCCATCAAGGCTCAGCCCGCCTTCGGGGAACATCGCCTGATTGATGCCGCCGCCGGTGGCCAGCGCCACATAGCGCGCCAAAACCCGGCGATAGAGCGCATCGCGCGATTTCCGCCGGATGAAATAGGCCCCCATCGAGCGGATCAGCCCCGACAACGGCCAGACCCGCGCCCATTCACCAACCGCATAAGCCAGCGCCGAGCTTTCCGCCGCCAAATAAGTCACCAGCACGTAATCCATGTTCGAGCGGTGGTTGATGACATAGACCACCGTCGCCTCGGGGTCGATTTTGGCCACCGCCCCATCATCCTTGCGCAGCAGACGCACATCATACAGCGCCCGCGACAACCAGCGCGCGGCGCGGATGGCAAAGCCGAAATAGGCGGTGGCGGAGAACGATGGCACAATCTCGCGCGCATAGTCGCGCGCCTTCTCCGAGGCCACATCCTCGCGCACCCCTTCTTCGCGGGCATAGTCGAGGATCGCCTTGTTGACCTCGTGATCATACACCAGCCGCTGGATCATATCCGTCCGCCGCGCCAGCTTGAAGGGGTGGATCGGCCGTTCCAGCCTCTCGTTGATCCGCGCCACCACCCGCTCCATCCTGCGGCGCAGAAACCAGCGCACCGAGGGGAACAGGAAATGTGAGGCGAAAGTGATCGCCGCGAAGGCAACAATCAACAAAAACAGCCATAATGGGATTTCAACGCTACCAGACATGCGGTGACATTTGCATTTTGCTGCAATTGCGTAAACATAAGTCGCACGCCGCAACGCAGCGAATTGACAGCGCCACTTTATTTCGATTATGTCACATCAAACGAAACAAAGTTGCGCATCTGAATCGAGGGCTGACATGACCGAGACGACCAAGGACAAACCGTGGCTCATCCGCACATACGCCGGCCACTCCACCGCCAAGGCCTCAAACGCGCTGTATCGCGGCAACCTTGCCAAGGGCCAGACCGGGCTTTCGGTGGCCTTCGATCTGCCCACCCAGACCGGCTATGACAGCGACCATGTGCTGGCGCGTGGCGAGGTGGGCAAGGTCGGCGTGCCTGTCTGCCATCTTGGCGACATGCGCGCGCTGTTTGATGACATCCCGCTTGAGGAAATGAACACCTCGATGACGATCAACGCCACCGCCCCTTGGCTGTTGGCGCTTTATATAGCCGTGGCCGAAGAGCAAGGCGCCGATGTGACCAAGCTGCAAGGCACGGTGCAGAACGATCTGATCAAGGAATACCTGTCGCGCGGCACTTATATCTGTCCGCCCAAACCCAGCCTCAAGATGATCGCGGATGTGGCCGAATATTGCTACACCAACATCCCCAAATGGAACCCGATGAACGTCTGTTCCTATCACCTGCAAGAGGCCGGTGCGACGCCCGAACAAGAGCTGGCCTTTGCTTTGGCCACGGCGACGGCGGTTCTGGACGAGCTGAAACCGCGTATCCCGGACGAAGATTTCCCCACAGTCGTTGGCCGCATCTCGTTTTTCGTTAACGCCGGCATCCGCTTTGTGACTGAGATGTGCAAGATGCGCGCCTTTGTCGATCTCTGGGATGAAATCTGTGCCGAGCGCTACGGCATCACCGATCCCAAGATGCGCCGCTTTCGCTATGGCGTGCAGGTCAACAGCCTTGGCCTGACCGAGCAACAGCCCGAAAACAACGTCTATCGCATTTTGATCGAAATGTTGGCGGTGACGCTGTCGAAAAACGCCCGTGCCCGCGCCGTGCAATTGCCCGCGTGGAACGAAGCGCTGGGCCTGCCCCGCCCGTGGGATCAGCAATGGTCGATGCGGATGCAGCAAATCCTGGCTTATGAGACCGACCTGCTGGAATTTGACGACCTGTTCGATGGCAACCCGGCGGTGGATCGCAAGGTTGAGGCGCTCAAGGACGGCGCGCGGCATGAACTGGCCAACCTCGACAGCATGGGCGGCGCAGTGTCATCCATCGAATACATGAAATCGCGGCTGGTGGATGCCAATGCCGAACGGCTGGGCCGGATCGAGCGCAATGAAACCACCGTTGTCGGCGTGAACCGCTGGAAAGAGACCGAGCCCTCGCCGCTGATGACCGCAGATGGCGGCATCATGGTGGTCGACCCCGCCACGGAGCAGGAACAGATTGCCCGGCTCGACGCATGGCGCGGCACCCGTGACGCCGCCGCTGTCGACGCCGCATTGGCCGATCTGCGCGCAACCGCCAAAGACGGCGGCAATATCGTACCGCCCTCAATCGCGGCGGCCAAGGCCGGGGTCACCACCGGCGAATGGGCGGCTGAAATGCGCGCCGCTTACGGTGAGTATCGCGGCCCGACCGGTGTGTCCTCGTCGCAATCCAACCGCACCGAGAACCTCGACGATCTGCGCAGTGCCGTTGATGCCGTCAGCGACCGTCTGGGCCGCAGGCTCAAGTTCCTCGTCGGCAAACCGGGGCTCGACGGCCACTCCAACGGGGCCGAACAGATCGCTTACCGCGCGCGGGATTGCGGCATGGACATCTCTTACGATGGCATCCGCCTGACCCCCGAAGAGATTGTCACCGCCGCGGAAAACGACAAAGCGCATGTGGTCGGCCTGTCGATCCTGTCAGGCTCGCATATCCCGCTGGTCGAAGACCTGATCGAGCGGATGCGCACCGCCGGGCTTGGCAACGTGCCGGTGATCGTCGGCGGCATCATTCCCGACGACGATGCCAAGCGGCTGTTGGCGATGGGCGTGGCGCGGGTCTATACGCCGAAAGATTTCGAGCTCAACACCATCATGGCCGATATCGTCACCCTCGCCGATCCCAAATCGGTGGCGGCAGAGTAACCGCCCGGCACGTCACGCCGATTTCAGCGTGCACAGCGCCGACGGCAGCGGCGCACCAAGCCGCGACTGCCAATACTCTACCTTCTCGGGCCGCCCGAGGAGGTAGCCCTGCACGTTGGAGATCCCGATCTCCTGCAAAATCGAGAGCTCTTCGCGGGTCTCGACCCCCTCGGCAATCACCGTGAACCCCATATCGCAAGACAGATCGTGCAGCGCGCGTAGAATGCCCCGATGGCCCCGCCCCTGGCTTAAACCGCGCACAAACCGCCGGTCGATCTTGACCATATCAACCGGATAATCCTGAAGCCGATCAAGGTTTGAAAACCCGGTGCCGAAATCGTCGAGCGCGATCCGGACGCCGAGACCGCGCAACTCTTGCAACAGCTCAGACGTGCGCCCCGGATTGCGGATCACCGCGCTTTCCACCAGCTCAAACACCAGGTGCGACGGGTCAATGCTCCGTGTCAGCGCGCGGGTGTATTCCAGATTGTCCTGAACCGAGCGTTCCAGAAAGCGCGACGACACGTTGAAGGCGCAATACAACCCCTCGTTCACCGGACACAGCCGCTCGGCCACATCGGCAGAGGCGGCCACAGGCGGCATCAGCTCGCGGTGGCGACTGCCGTGCATCATGTCGATAAACTTCTCGGGCAACAGCACATCCCCGTCGCCGCGCACCCAGCGGATCAACGCCTCAACCCCAACGGCACGGCCGCGCGCGGTGTCATAGATCGGCTGAACGTAATAGGTGATTTCATCGCGGCGCAGGGCTTCGGCAAGGTCCTCGGCACGCGGCCCGGTGCGCCGGGCGATCATCGATTTGAGCGTTTCCCCCTCGACCACCTTGACCGTATTGCCACCCGCCTGCTTGGCGGCATACAGCGCCTCGTCGGCGTAATACAGCGCCCCCACCATGTCCTGTCCGGGGTCAATCCGCGCCACGCCTGCGCTTGCGGTCCGCCGCACCCGCACGCCACCAAAATCCACCACCGTTTCGCCCACAACCCGCACAAAGGCCCGGGCCCGCGCAGCCGCTTCGGCCACATCCATCTGTTGCAGATAAATACAGAATTCGTCGCCCCCGTGGCGAAACAGGGTTTCACCCTCTCGGCACTCCAGGCGCAGCGCCTCGGCGATCCGGCGCAAAAATCCATCGCCAGCGCGGTGGCCAAAGCCATCATTGACGCTCTTGAATTCGTCCAGATCGACAAAGATCATCGCGTTGTTGCCGTCCTGACGGGTGCGCGCAAACATTTCGCGCAGATACCGCCGCGACCGCGCCGCTGTCAGATCGTCGAACTCAGCCATGTTCAGCAGGCGGGCGTTTTCCGTCGCAAGCGCGCGGTTGCGCTCGCTCAATGCGGTGATGCTGTCGAGGTGTTGCTGTGACCGACGTCGCAACAGCCGGCTGACCACCACCCCGACCAGACATACCAATATAATAGTCGATACCCAAAAGGGTGACATGAATGCATGCCTTCCAAATTTGCCCCCACCCGTCACAACCCTAGGGATAAAGTCGGTCTCTGCAATCGTAATATTTGAAACCCGAGGCATCTTGCGATCCCAGCCCGTGGGTGTCAGTCTTTGCCACAACACGTCTATAGCGGAGGTCGCATGACCATTCATATCGGTGCCAAGCCCGGCGAGATCGCCGAAACCGTCCTGATGCCCGGCGACCCCTATCGCGCCAAATGGGCGGCCGAGACCTTTCTAGACGATGCGGTCTGTATCAACGAGGTGCGCGGCATGCTCGGCTATACCGGCACCTGGAAAGGCAATCGCGTCACGATCCAAGGGTCGGGCATGGGCATGGCCTCGCTGTCGATCTACGCCAATGAGCTGATCCGCGATTACGGGGCCAAGACGCTGATCCGCATCGGCTCTTGCGGCGCAATGCAGGAACAGATCAACGTCCGCGACATCATCATCGCAATGACCTCGACCACGCTGTCGACCCCGTCGCGTGGCATCTTGCGCGAGCTGAATTTCGCGCCCTGCGCCGATTACGGCCTGCTGCGCGCCGCCGCCGATGCCGCAGAGGCCCGTGGCACGCCCACCCATGTCGGCGGCATCTATTCCTCAGATGTGTTTTACGACGAACGCCCCGATCTCAACGAACAAATGACCCGTCACGGCATTCTTGGCGTCGAGATGGAAGCAGCCGAGCTCTACATCCTCGCCCTGCGCCACAAGATCCGGGCGCTGGCGGTGCTCACAGTCTCCGATCACCTGATCACCGGCGAGGCCCTGCCCTCCGATCAGCGCGAGAAAAGCTTTGGCGACATGGTCGAAATCGCCCTAGAAGCCGCTTTCAAAACCTAAACCACTGGGCCCGCCGCCGCGAGATGCCCCGCAGCTGGCCCCACATCCCGACCAAAAGGTCTTCTTCTGTTTAAAAATACCTTGGGGTGAGGCCGCAAGGCCGAGGGGCAAAGCCCCTCCCTACCCTCTCCCCGAAACGCGTCACTCGCGGATTTCGTCCGGCAACACACCCCAAAGCGCGGTCTTCTCGGCCCAGCCCTTGTAGCCGCCCGAGCTGACCTGACACCACGCCAGATCGCAATCGCCCAACCGCGCGATCACCCCGCGTTCAAGCCGCGCCTTGACCGGCGTGCGGTCATCCGGGCGCACATGCAGCGGCAGAAGGTCCATATCCACAATCACCGTCCGCGAGCCGGACAACAGCGCGTAATGCACCCAGCCGCCCGCGCCTTCGCGGTCGCGCACCCGGCGCCAGTGGCCATATTCGGCGGTCACTTCCAGCGGCATATCGCGCCGTTTGAACACCCAGTCGATCCGATGGCTTAGCGAAGGCCCCCGCCGCACGTTGCCCTCGGTCGCCTTAAGCGACACGAACCGGGGCATCGGCAGGTTCGTCACCGGCCCCCGCCCTTCGGCAGCCGCCGCCACACCAGCCGCCAGTCCTATTGAAAACATCAGAAAAATTGCGCTCAACGCGCTTGTTCGCCTGCCCCGCGACACCATGTCCGCCACCTTGCACTGCCTGCCAATCGTTTATTCGCCACGGGGTTCTTGTGCCTCCGCGTGCTCTGCGTCACTGTGCCAGCAACAAGACCCCGAAGGGAAGAAGGAGCCGGGAGCCTATGCCATCAAAACGCCTGAGTGTTGTCGTTACGCGACGCTTGCCCGAGGTGGTCGAGACCCGGATGAAGGAGTTGTTCGACGTGCGCCTGCGCGAGGACGATACCCCGATGAGCCGTCAGGAACTGGCCGCAGCAATGCAGGAAGCCGATGTTCTGGTCCCGACCCTGTCTGACACCATCGACGCCGGGTTGATTTCCGGTGCCGGAGAACAGCTCAAACTGATCGCAAATTACGGCGCGGGGGTTGACCACGTCGATGTCGCGACCGCGCGCAGCCGCGGCGTGTTGGTCTCCAACACCCCCGGCGTGTCGGCTGAGGACACCGCCGATATGGCGATGTCGCTGATTCTCGCCGTCACCCGCCGCATTCCCGAGGGCCTGTCGCTGATGCAATCGGGCGCTTGGCAGGGGTGGTCGCCTTCGGCCATGCTGGGGGGCCGCGTTGGCGGCCGCCGTCTGGGCATTCTGGGCATGGGCCACATCGGTCAGGCCGTGGCGCGGCGCGCGATGGCCTTTGGCATGCAGGTCCATTACCACAACCGCCGCCGCCTGCGCCCCGAGGTCGAAGCGCGGTTCGAGGCCACCTATTGGGAAAGCCTTGATCAGATGTTGGCGCGGATGGATGTGGTCTCGGTCAACTGCCCGCACACCCCCTCGACCTTCCATCTGATGAACGCCCGGCGGCTGAAGCTGATGAAGCCCACCGCCGTGATCGTCAACACCTCGCGCGGCGAGGTCATCGATGAGAATGCGATGGCGCGGATGCTCAAAGCTGGCGATATCGCCGGCGCGGGCCTCGATGTGTACGAGCATGGCGCGACGGTCAATCCCGATCTGCGCGATATGCCCAACGTGGCCCTGATGCCGCATATGGGGTCGGCCACACTGGAAGGGCGGATCGAGATGGGCGAAAAGGTTCTGTTGAATATCAAGACCTTCGCAGATGGCCACCGGCCACCCGACCAGGTTGTTCCGTCGATGCTGTAACCGGGGTTGCCCGAGGCGCGAACCGGTGCGCGAACCACTGTGCACACCGCTGTGCGAACGGGCAACATCCGCAGCTTTCTCACCTTGGCGCGGCTCGACAGCCGCGCCGGGCGCGCTACAACTCCCTGCACTGATCTTGAGTTTCGCAGGGTAGCCATGCCGCATCTGACACGCCGTTTCTTCCTTCTTGCCCTGCCCGCTTCTGGCCTCGCGGCCTGTGCAACGCCGGGCACCTATGGCCCCACGCGCGCCACCCCGCAAGATCACGAGGCGCTGACGCAGGCCTTTCGCATCATGGGTCCGGGTGTGTCCCCGGAAGAGGCCTACCGCGCCGCCCGCGTCACCTATGCCGAGGTTTGGCGGCTGGCGCAGGAATATGAAATCGAAGATGCGCCGCTCACCCATAACTCCAAGGTCAACTTCGGGATCAAGCCGCGCGGGCTGTGCTATCATTGGGCTGACGATCTGGAGAAACGTCTCAAGCAAGAGCAATTTCAGACGTTGCAGTTGCACCGCGCCGTCGCAAATTGGGATAATATCCTGCTAGAGCACAGCACAGTGATCCTCAGCGCCCGTGGCCAATCGCTTGAGGATGGCATTGTGCTCGACCCGTGGCGCCAAGGCGGCACCTTGTTCTGGGCACACACCCGCAACGATCTGCGCTATCGCTGGACCCCGCGCGAAACCGTCTGGCGTATCCGCCGCGAACAGCGCGCCGCGGGCCGCTAACCGCCGACGCCCCGCCCGGCGATTGATTTCAACCATGAGGTGCGGCAGGCTTCAGAGCCGTCACAACGAGGCTATAGATGTCCGACAAACCTGCTTTTCTCGCGCAACGGCCCTGGCTGCCGGATCACAGCGCCGCGTTGATCGACAAGATCGCCACCAGCACCGCCAACCGAGGCAGCGGCGAGACCGCCCGCCGGATCGCGACACTGGCCGCGATGAACCGGCGCATCCACGAGCGCGAGTGCTTTAACCTCAACCCCGCGACCAACGTGATGAACCCCGCCGCCGAGGCACTGCTGTCGAGCGGGATCGGCACCCGGCCATCGCTCGGCTATCCCGGTGACAAATATGAAATGGGGCTGGAGGCGATCGAGGAGATCGAGGTGATTGCCGCCGAGCTCGCCTGCGAAATCTTTGGCGCCAGCCATGCCGAGATCCGGGTGCCGTCGGGCGCAATGGCCAATCTTTATGCCTTTATGGCTCTGTGCCAGCCCGGCGATGCGGTGATTGTGCCCCCCGCGCGCATCGGCGGCCACGTCACCCATCACGACGCCGGGGCGGCGGGGCTGTTCGGCCTGACGATCTACGAAGCGCCGGTGGATGCCTCGGGCTTTACCGTCGATCTCGAGGGGCTGGCCGATATGGTTGACGCGGTCGAGCCGCAGTTGATCACCATCGGCGGCAGCCTCAACCTCCTGCCCCATCCGGTGCGCGAGATCCGCACCATTGCCGACCGAAGCGGTGCCCGCGTGCTGTTTGACGCGGCCCATCAATGCGGCATCATCGCCGGTGGGGCCTGGCCCAATCCGCTGGACGAAGGGGCGCATCTGATGACGATGAGCACCTACAAATCGCTGGGCGGGCCGCCCGGCGGATTGATTGTCACCCGCGATGCGGAGTTGGCCGCGCGGCTGGAACAGATCGCCTTTCCCGGCCTGACCGCCAACTTCGACGCCGCAAAATCAGCGGCTTTGGCAGTCTCGCTGCTCGACTGGCGCGACCACGGCGCGGCCTATGCGGCGCAGATGATCGCCATGGCTCGCGCTTTGGCCCGCGCAATGGCGGCCGAGGGGCTGCCGGTGTTTCGCACCAAGGACGGCAGCACCCGGTCGCATCAATTTGCGGTGGAAGCCGCCGATTTCGGCGGCGGTCAAGCCGCGTCAAGAAAGCTGCGCAAGGCTGGCTTTCTCACCAGCGGCATCGGTTTGCCGGTTGATC
The DNA here is from genome assembly GCF_054052205.1 of Marinovum sedimenti. NCBI lineage: Bacteria > Pseudomonadati > Pseudomonadota > Alphaproteobacteria > Rhodobacterales > Roseobacteraceae > Marinovum > Marinovum sedimenti. The sequence goes on along the minus strand of NZ_CM133223.1, from coordinate 3,018,118 downwards.
CGGTCGCGGGCGACATGAACGGCGTGCGGATTGGCACGCCGGAACTGGTCCGCTGGGGCATGACGGTGGACCACGCGCCAAAGCTGGCCGCTTTGGTGGCGCAAGCGCTCAAGTCGGACGCGCCGGAAACGATGGCCGCGGATGTCGCGGACTGGCGCGCCAGCTTCGATCAGATCGGGTTCATTCATACGGCGTGACAGTGGCGGCCTGGCGTGGGCCCCGATCTGTCAACAGATCGGAACCGATCCATCAATGGATCGGATTTGACCAGATCGGGGTCATTCACACAGCAAGACAGCAGCGGCTCGGCGCGCGAACCGATCTGTTGACAGATCGGAACCGATCCATTGATGGATCGGTCTTCCTGCGCGCATGTCGGAAGGGGGGCGTGGCCGGTCAGTCCATCTCCAAACCATGCGTGCGGTCATACCCGTTTGCCGGCGACGGCCGCCAGCGGCCAAGCGCGGCGCGATCAGGCTCGAACACCTCCACAAGCATCGGATGACAGGCGGCCGTGTCCGAGGAATGCTCGGCCGCGCAATCGCCACCGGGGCAGGCACTCAAGGCTCCCATCAGGTCGATGTCTGCGAAAAATTCAATGTAATCGCCGGGCCGCACCGGGCTCGCCTTCATGAAATACTGGCCGGTGTCTCGGGTGAACCCCGTGCACATAAAAACGTTCAGCACATCGTGGACATGAAATTCGCAGGCGTGCGCCGGCAGCTCTGACGCCTCGGCCAAGGCCCGCGTCAGGTTGGAATGGCAGCAATTGTGGTACTGCGAACCCGACAGCAGATTGCCGGTATAGGGGTCACAGCGGGTGCCGATCACATCATGCACCGACCCGCCGAATGCGTCGATTCCGTACCAATCCAGCGTGTCTTCGACCACCGTGGCCATCGCGCGCAGATAAGGCAGATTGCTCCACAGCCGGTCACCCGTACTGACATGGGTGCCGTGCAACGCCCGCGTCTTGCCGGAGAAAAAGCGCTCGTTCAGATCATCTGCGTTCCACAGGTTCAGATCCCCGACCTGCGGGCCCTCAACGCTGGTGATCCGAAAGAACTGCCCGGCCTTGACCTCAAACGTGCGGGCGTCACGCGGCGGAATGATCACTTCGCCCACTTTGTGCGCAGAGGTCCGCGCCGCCTGTTTCAGTGCCAGCTCCGCATCGGGGAGCGTCTCTGGCGGATAGCAGATCACCGGCGGACGGGCGCGGCGATCTTCGGCATCGGCGGGGATTTGGCGCATGGATCAGTCTCCTGTTCGCGCCGATGTGACAGGCTGGCCCCGCGCTTGGCAAGAGCCGCTTGCGATCCTTGCAAAGCGCGTGGCCAGATCCCGTTGTCCGGCCCGCAGGCCGCACATGCGCGCGCCCGACCCTGCAAATGCAAGTCGCGCGCGGTGATTTTGTGGTGGAGGATGGTCAAGCCGCGGTCGGGATCGCTTCGTATATCGGTGCGTCCGACGGGATAAGTGGTTCAGGCGTGTAGTAGACCCAAGCTTGATCGAGGTCGGCCAGTGCGGCCTTTGCCATGGTTTTGGCCGGAATATTGGCAGGAATATTGGCCGTGGTTCTACGTGTCTGTGTCATAGGGGTCGCCTTCGTGCGAAGTTAGCCCCCTCCCTGCGACTGTAGATAGGACAGGTGTGGCGAAGAAACACCCCCAGACTGCACATATTGGATTTGCGTCGGACGCAACGGGACGCTTTCGCGCTTTAGTCGCGGTTCCGGAGGCATTTTCGCGGCGGCTGGCCCTTTTGCCCCTCGATTGAGGCACCGCAGAACGCGCAATTCCACTGGCTGCCAGTGTCTTGGCGATATTCGCGCCAGCGGCAGTGTCGGGTGCCGGGGCGCGCAAAGATCAACATCAGGAGAAAGGCGAGGATGAGGCCGACTGCAATGATCACAGGGCAAGCTCTCTTTTCAATACGCCAAATAATAATGGCGGTTCAGCTAGGCGTGGCTTTTGATGGTTTTGCAATATGTGGCGCTGCTTGGCGGAGAGAATTTCCCCACGCCTGCGCGTGTCGACAGGCTGGGGGCTTTGCCCCCAGACCCCCAAGGTATTTTGAAACAGAAGAAGCACAGGGAAGGTGGCGGTAACACTTTCCCTGAGGCTTGAGATCAAATGGCCCGTTCCACCATCAGCTTCTTGATTTCCGCAATCGCCTCTGCCGGGTTCAGACCCTTGGGGCAGGTCTTGGTGCAGTTCATGATGGTGTGGCAGCGGTAGAGCTTGAACGGGTCTTCCAACTGGTCGAGGCGCTCGCCGGTGGCTTCGTCGCGGCTGTCGATGATCCAGCGGTAGGCGTGCAACAGCGCTGCCGGTCCAAGATAGCGATCACCGTTCCACCAATACGACGGGCACGATGTCGAGCAAGAGGCGCACATCACGCATTCATACAGGCCGTCGAGCTTTTTGCGGTCGGCAATCGACTGCTTCCACTCTTTGGCCGGGCGGTTGGTCTTGGTTTCCAGCCACGGCATGATGCTGGCGTGTTGGGCATAGAAGTGGGTCAGATCGGGGATCAGGTCCTTGATCACCGGCATGTGCGGCAGCGGATAGATCCGCACGTCGCCTTTCACTTCGTCGAGGCCATAGATGCAGGCCAGCGTATTGATGCCGTCGATGTTCATCGCACAAGAGCCGCAGATGCCTTCGCGGCAAGAGCGGCGGAAGGTCAGCGTTGGATCGATCTCGTTCTTGATCTTGATCAGCGCGTCCAAAATCATCGGGCCGCATTTGTCCATGTCGAGGAAATAGGTGTCGACGCTGGGCTGTTTGCCGTCGTCCGGGTTCCAGCGATAGATCTGGAACTTGCGCACATTGGTGGCCCCCTCCGGCTTGGGCCAGGTTTTGCCGGTGGTCATGCGGGAATTCTTGGGAAGGGTCAGTTGTACCATGTCGTTGCTCCTATTGCAGCAAGGCGCTGACACCATTGGTCAGCAGGCATTGGAGGGTCTCGGGCTTGCGCGCGATGCCGGTGATGATTTCCCACGACGAGGCGGTGGGGCCGGTTACGCTATCGGCGGCGAGGGCCAGAATCTGTTGCGAAGTGGCGTTGTCGATGATGCAGTCAGTGTAGGGCTCGACCGGTACACCGGGCAGCCGTTCTGCGGCGGTGCGGGCCACGACCGATTTGGCCGCGCCACGGGCAAATTGGTCCTGCGTGGCGGCGGTGCAACCGGCCAGCGACACCGCAACCACCGCAAGGATAAGAGAGCGCGCGCGCATCCCGATCAGTGCCCCGGACACAGCAGCGTGCCGCGCTGCATGACGCCCATACCCATGACGCAGCCATGGGTGCTGGAGCGGACGACATGGGTTTGCTGCACGTAAACGCGGGTTTCGCGGCGCGGTGCAACATAGTGGTTTTGCTCGGGCACATAGGATTTGGCGTCCACAGGCTCCACCCAACCCTTTTCGCCATAGGCGTCCTGGGCGACAACAGCCACCGGGGCCGTCAACATGGCAGACAGGGTCACACACACAGCAAATCGGGTCAGTTTCATCAGAACGTCCTTTCTTTCGGTGCGATCCGCTTCAACGAAATGCCGCCTTCGGCTTCGGTCGAAAGGGGATCTGTGATCACCGGACGGTAGCTCAGATCAACTTTATTTCCATCGATGCGCGCAACGGTGTGCACGCGCCAGTTTTCATCGTCACGCGTGCTGTAGTCTTCGTGCGCGTGGGCACCCCGGCTTTCGGTGCGTGCCTCGGCCCCGACGATGGTGGCCAGCGCGTTGGGCATCAGGTTGGCCAGTTCCAGCGTTTCCATCAGGTCCGAGTTCCACACCAGCGAGGTGTCGGTGACTTTGAGATCGCCCATCTTGCCGGCAATCTCGGTCATCGCCTCGACGCCCTGCTTCATGGTCTCGGCGGTGCGGAACACAGCCGCGTCGCGCTGCATGGTCTTTTGCATCTCAAGCCGCAGATCGGCGGTCGAGATGCCGCCCTTGGCATTGCGCAGCCCGTCAAAACGGTCAAACGCCTTGTCGATTTCCGCCTTGGGGGCGGTCGGCACGGCGGTTTCGGGGTCCACAACCTTGCCCGCACGAATGGCAGCGGCGCGGCCAAAGACCACGAGGTCGATCAGCGAGTTCGAGCCGAGGCGGTTGGCCCCGTGAACGCTCGCACAGCCCGCTTCGCCCACAGCCATCAGGCCCGGCACGACGGCGGTCTGGTCGTCTGCGGTGGGGTTCAGCACTTCGCCCCAATAGTTGGTCGGAATGCCGCCCATGTTGTAGTGCACCGTCGGAATGACCGGGATCGGCTCTTTGGTGACATCGACACCCGCGAAGATCTTGGCCGATTCCGAGATGCCCGGCAGGCGTTCCGCCAAAGCTTCGGCGGGCAGGTGCGACAGGTTGAGGTGGATGTGATCGCCCTCTGCGCCGACACCACGGCCTTCGCGGATCTCCATCGTCATCGAGCGCGACACGTAATCGCGCGGTGCGAGGTCTTTGTACTGCGGCGCGTAACGCTCCATAAAGCGTTCGCCTTCGGAGTTGGTCAGATAGCCCCCCTCCCCGCGCGCGCCTTCGGTGATCAGACAGCCCGAGCCGTAGATGCCGGTGGGGTGGAACTGGACGAACTCCATGTCCTGCATCGGCAGACCCGCGCGCGCCACCATGCCGCCACCGTCGCCGGTGCAGGTGTGGGCCGAGGTGGCCGAGAAATAGGCGCGACCATAACCGCCCGTCGCCAGCACCACCATTTTGGCGTTGAAGACATGCATGGTGCCGTCATCAAGCTTCCAGCAGAGCACGCCTTTGCAGACGCCATCCTCCATCAGCAGATCAATGGCGAAGTATTCGATGTAGAATTCCGCGTTGTTCTTCAGCGACTGGCCATAGAGCGTGTGCAGGATGGCATGGCCGGTACGGTCGGCGGCGGCACAAGTGCGCTGCACGGCGGGGCCTTCGCCAAACTCGGTGGTGTGGCCGCCAAAGGGGCGCTGGTAGATCTTGCCCTCTTCGGTGCGCGAAAACGGCACGCCGTAGTGTTCGAGCTCATAGACCGCCTTGGGGGCTTCACGCGCGAGGTATTCCATCGCGTCGGTGTCGCCGAGCCAGTCGGAGCCTTTGACGGTGTCATACATGTGCCACTGCCAGTGGTCCGGCCCCATGTTCGACAGCGACGCGGCGATGCCGCCCTGTGCGGCCACGGTGTGCGAGCGGGTCGGGAAAACCTTGGTCACACAGGCGGTGCGCAGGCCCTGTTCGGCCATGCCAAGCGTTGCGCGCAGACCGGCGCCGCCAGCCCCCACAACCACGACGTCATAATCATGCGTCTCGTAGGTGTATTCAGCCATTACAAGCTCCGGTCTTTCAAAGTGCGAGTTTGGCGATGGCGAAAAGCCCGGTCGCCATAGCGGCATAAGACAGGCAGATGACGCCGATGATCAGCACCTTCTGCGTTGTGCCGTGGACATAGTCCTCGATCATGATCTGCGCGCCGCTTTTGAAGTGCATGAAGCCGACAACGATGGTCAGCGCCGCGAGGATCGCAGGATAAGGCCGCGCGAAATGGGCCACGACGTCCTCATAAGGAGCGCCAAGCATGGCCCCGAAGTTGAAGATGAACAGCGGGATCAGGATCAAAAGGCCCGCAGATGAGACCTTCATGCCCCAGGCGTGTTCGGTGCCGGTTTTGGCCGAGCCCCAGCCTACGGCGCGTTTGCGGTCCGTCAGAAATGCCATGATGGAAGCCTCCTTAGACTGCGATGATTGTGATGAGGGTCAGCAGCACCGAGCCGCCAATAACGCCCCAGCTGAGTTTGTCAGCGGTGGCCATATCGAGCATCTTGGCCTGGTCCCAGACCAGATGGCGCAGACCGGCCAGCAGGTGATACCAGAGCGCCCAGGCCGAGCCGAGCATGATCAAATCACCGATAAAGCTGGTGACGATCCAATCGACGGTGGCGAAATACTCCGGCCCCGACGCAGCGGCCAGAAGCCACCAAACCACGAGAAGCGCGCCAAGCAGCAGCGCGTTGCCGGTGATACGGGTGAGGATCGAGGTCACTGAGTTGAGCTGAAACCTGTAATACTTGCCCAGCATGAAGGGCGAGAGCGGGCGATTGCCGCGATTCACATCGGCCATGGCTGTTCCTTTCGGTTCTCTTGCCCCTAGGTGATAAAGATTTTTTCCGCGCTGTCACGCCGCCCTCAGGGGTTTTGAGGGCTTTTGTCGCGGTTTTTTCGCGCTTTGCGTGGTTTTTTCGCTTTTTGTGATCACAGCCGCGAAGGCAGTGATCACAAAAATGCCGCCTTGCAGCAAATGCCGCGACTCAATCAACGATTGCGGTTTCGAGATGCGCCGAAACCGCGCGACGCGGTGTTAGCGTTCACACAACGGACCTCTGTGATCACGCTGCTTTTGCGCGGGATGTCCGCCGGCCAGTCCGCGGACCGGTTTGCGGACAGACGCGCCCCAGGGGCGCATCTTTTGCGATCACAGCGGCATCAGCGCCCAATAATCCAGATCCAGCAACACATGCGGCAGGTATTTGCCATCCTCGCCTTTGAGCGTGAAGGCATCGCCACCCGAGGTCGCAACCAGCCGCAGCCGGATCGCGCCGACACCAGGGGCCGAGGTCTCGGCCTTGTCGAGAACTTCGGACCACGCCTTGACCGTCAGCCCCGAGAAACACGGATTGGCATGCGCCCCGCCGTTCAACCCGACGATCATCTGCGCATTCGCCAGCCCGTTGAAACTCAGCGCGCGGGCCATCGAAATGATGTGGCCACCATAGATCAGCCGCTGGCCGTCGGGCCGGAAGGTGGCGTCGAAGTGCACTTTGGCGGTGTTCTGCCACAGGCGTGTGGCCAGCATATGCTCGGCTTCTTCAATGGTCACACCGTCGACATGGTCGATGGTTTCGCCCACTTCGTAATCGCCCCACCGATGCGGCTCGCCCGCAAGCGCAAAATCATAGCCGGTGAAATCAAGCCCCTCGGGGATCACCAGATCCGCCGCCGGGATCACCTTTTGCAGCTCAGGGATCACCGTTTCCGGTGCCGGTGCATCAAGGTCATTCTTGCGGACCATGACCCAGCGGACATAGTCCATCACCACCTCATCGCGCTGGTTAAGCCCGCGCGTGCGGACATAAACCACCCCGGATTTGCCATTGGAGTTCTGTTTGAGGCCAATCACCTCGCTCTCAGAGCGCAGGGTATCGCCGGGATAGACCGGCAGCCGCCAGTTGCCCTCGGCGTAGCCCAGATTGGCCACCGCGTTCAGCGAGATGTCCGGCACGGTCTTGCCAAATACGACATGAAACGCCGCCAGATCATCAATCGGCGCGGCCGGAAGGCCCGAGGCGCGCGCGAATTCGTCCGAGGAGTACAGCGCGTGGCGCGCCGGATACAGCGCGTGATACAGCGCCCGTTCACCGCCCGACACGGTGCGCGGCACCGCATGGGGGATCACGTCGCCCAGCGTGTAATCTTCGAAAAACCGGCCCGGATTGGTTTTGGCCATTCACTGATCTCCCAGTTTGATATCAGGGGTATAGGTGCCCTCGGCCTCTTTGGTGACCGCCTGCCCACAGCGCATCACGCCATTGGCATGGTCAAAGCCATAGGTCGGCGGCCCGTGCAACGCCCAACCTTTATTGAGCGCCGCCGTGACCTTGTGACAAAAGGCCGAGGAATCATCGGCCGAGAGGAAACGATAGAGTTTCATCCATAGGTGCCCATGAACGGATTGTGGCCCAGCGCGATGTGAACGCCCGCAATCACCACAAACATCACCGACCAAATCACCAGGAGCTTTGCATCGCGCTTGCCCGGTTTGCTGTTGGGGTCGCGTGCCCATGTGGCGCCCGATTTGTTGATCAGGATCACTTCGGCCACGGCCCAGCCCAGAATGGTGCCAAACAGCAGGATCGAGGCCAGATCGCCATTGACCAAAAGGTGGGCGAGCGCCCAGATCTTGGTCGCGATCAGCATGGGGTGGCGCGTCTTTGTCGACAACCAGCTGCCCGACGACCCCATGCCAAACAAAAGCACAGCGATCACCATCAACAGGTTGTTAAGATGCCCGGCCCCGGGGAACGGCGTATAAATCGGCACGATTGGTGCCGCGCGATACCCAAGCACCATCAGCACGACTGAGGCAAACAGCACCGCTGCCACGATGCCCTTGCCTTTGTCGCCCAAAGCGGCGCGGCGTTCGGGCATCAGGCGTTTGAAAAAATGCGCCAACACCCAAAGGGCGAGGCCGAGAATGAGGAAGAACATGGGGGATTACTCCGCTGAGATGGCTGCAATTGCCTCTGCTTTTGCCAGTATCTCGCGCGCCGTGGCAACATGCAGGTTTTCGACGATCTTGCCATCAACCACGGCCACCCCCTGCCCTTGGCGCTCGGCCTCTTCAAACGCCGCAATCTGGCGCTGCGCGAGGTCGATTTCCTCGCCCGAGGGGGCAAAGGCGGTGTTGGCCACGTCAATCTGTGCCGGGTGGATCAGCGTTTTGCCATCCATGCCCATATCGCGGCCCTGCTCACATTCGGCGCGCAGGCCCTCGTCATCTTTGAAGGCATTATAGACGCCATCGACAATCACCACCCCATGCGCTTTGGCCGCCAGCAGGCACAGGCCGAGCGACGCCATCATCGGCAAGCGGTCGGCACGAAAGCGGCTTTGCAGATCCTTGGCCAAGTCATTGGTGCCCATGACAAAACCGGCCAGTTTGGGATGCGCGGCAATCTCTTCGGCGCGCAACATGCCCAGCGGCGTTTCCATCATCGCCCAGATCGGAATGTCGCCCGTGATCGCGGCCAGCGCGTCAAGATCGGCGGCCCCGTTGACCTTGGGCAGCAGCACCGCGTCGGGTTTCATCGCCGCCACAGCCTCGGCATCGGCCCGGCCCCAATCGGTATCGAGCCCGTTGATCCGCACGATTTTCATCCGCGCGCCATAGCCGCCTTGCGCCAAAGCTTCGGCCAGAGTGGCGCGGGCGTTGGCCTTTTCGTCGACAGACACCGCATCTTCGAGGTCAAAGATGATCGCATCGACGGCCAGCGTGCGCGCCTTGTCCAGCGCCCGGGTTTTCGAGCCGGGGATATAAAGAACGGAACGGTAAGGGCGTGCGCGCATGTCCATCATCGGATTCCTCTTGCAACAAAGTTGCGCGGATAAGGCGCAATATTTGCAAAAACTTCAAGAGCAGAAGTGCCGCAGCGCAGCGAAAATACGCAAGGCGGGGCAGCGTACGGTGTGTTTACCGCGATTTTAACCATTTTTTGGCAGTCTCGGGACATCGTCGCACAAAAGATGACCCGAAGGATCGGACATCTGGCGGCAGGAATGAAGCGGCCGCACTGGCGTGCTGCCACCACCGGAGGGTTTGATATGAAAAGCATGCGGGAAATGACGCTTGGCCTTGGCGCAAGCATCCTTGTTCTGGGCGCGACCTTGGTTGAGGCGCAAACAGCCAATCAATGCGCGCCGCGTGACATCGTGGTCCAGCGGCTGGCCGAGAAATATGGCGAAAGCCGCCAGTCGATGGGATTGGGCGGCAACAACGCGATGATGGAGGTCTTCGCCTCGGAAGAAAGCGGCAGCTGGACCATCACCGTGACCTTGGCGGATGGCACAACCTGCCTTTTGGCATCGGGGCAGGCGTTTGAGGCGATGGCCGAGACTTTGCCGGCCAAAGGCAAGGACGCCTAACTTCGGCTGACTGGAGGGGTTTTCAGGTCAGCGCGTCCCAGATCAGCTTGGAGCCGGTGCAGACCAACAGGACATACGTGAGCGCGAAATAGGCGCGCTCTGGCACGATATGATGCGCCCGCACCCCAAGCCAGGCCCCGATCAGGGCGGCGGGGGCGAGCAAAAGATCGGCCTGTACAGTCTGAAGGGTGAAGATCCCGAGAAAGCTGTAGGGCACGAATTTGAACAGATTGACCGCCCAGAACACCCGCACGGTCGTGGCCTGATAGGTGGTCTTGTCAAGCTTGCGACCGAGTAGAAACACCGCGGCGGGCGGTCCTCCAGCATGGCTGACAAAACTGGTGAAGCCCGCGGTCAGCCCCGCGAGATAGCCGCCCCGGAGCGGCAAAGGCCGCCCGCCGAGGCGGATCAATCCGCGCGCCACGCCGACCTGCCAGACCACAAAGGCGATGGAGATGACGCCGATCAGCAATCGGATCGCGTCATCATCGGTCACCGAATACAGCAGCGCGCCGATCACCACGCCGGGCAATGCGCCAAGGATCATCACCCGTGCCTCGGGCCAGGACCAACGCCGCCAATAGGGCCGCAAACTGGCCGCATCTACCAGCATCAAAAGCGGCAACATGATGCCCAGCGCCAGCCCCGGCGGCAGAACAATCGCCAGAATCGAAGCACTTGCGAAGGAGGCACCCGAGCCGAAACCGGCCTTGGAAAACCCCGCAAACGCCACCGCAGGCAATGCTATCGCGAAAAATCCCGGCGTGAAATCCAGCATACCAATCATGCCTAACTGCCCTAGTTAACGGGTCTTTAGCGCTATCGGTGCCGCTCTTCCAGCGGTTGATTGTGCACGTGCCGCAGTGCAGCGCCCTTGCGCCGGGACGAATTCCGATTTACCCAAACGGCCAAATTCATCACGGACCGGAGAAATTTCCATGGCCAGACCCAAGATTGCCCTTATCGGCGCCGGACAGATCGGCGGCACGCTCGCGCATCTCGTCGCGCTCAAGGAACTGGGCGATGTCGTCCTGTTCGATATTGCCGAGGGTATACCCGAAGGCAAAGCGCTCGACATCGCGGAATCCGGCCCGTCGGAAGGCTTTGATGCCACGCTGAAGGGCACGCAGGATTACGCCGACATCGCAGGCTGCGACGTCTGCATCGTGACCGCCGGTGTCCCGCGCAAGCCGGGCATGTCGCGCGACGATCTGCTGGGCATCAACCTCAAGGTCATGAAATCGGTCGGCGAAGGCATCCGCGACAACGCACCCGATGCGTTCGTGATCTGCATCACCAACCCGCTCGACGCGATGGTTTGGGCTCTGCGCGAATTCAGCGGCCTGCCCCACGCCAAAGTCTGCGGCATGGCCGGCGTTCTCGATTCCGCACGCTTCCGCCACTTCCTCGCCACTGAATTCGAAGTGTCGATGAAAGACGTCACCGCGTTCGTTCTTGGCGGCCACGGCGATACGATGGTTCCTTCGGTGCGGTATTCGACCGTTGGCGGCATCCCCCTGCCCGACCTCGTAAAGATGGGCTGGACCACGCAAGAGAAACTCGACGCGATCGTGCAGCGCACCCGTGACGGCGGCGCCGAAATCGTTGGCCTGCTGAAAACCGGTTCGGCGTTTTACGCGCCTGCGACCTCTGCCATCGAAATGGCCGAAGCCTACCTCAAAGACCAAAAGCGCGTTCTGCCTTGCGCCGCGTACTGCGACGGCGAGTTCGGCCTGAACGGCATGTATGTCGGCGTGCCGACCGTGATCGGTGCCGGCGGCGTCGAGAAAATCGTCAACATCAAGCTCAACAAAGAAGAGCAAGAGATGTTCGACACCTCGGTCAAGGCTGTCAAAGGCCTCGTGGAAGCCTGCAAAGGCATCGACAACTCGCTGGCATAATTTGCCGGACATACGATGTTACAGGGCGTCCCATGCGGGGCGCCCTTTTTCGTTTCCGAAAGACCGGGGCCCGCACGCGCCCAAAGTGACGTTAGGTCGGAGCAACCCCAAGGCGAAGTGATTCGCCCAAATCGCTCCTAGCGCCGGCACCCCTCCAGATTTGTGATCACACGATTTCAAGCTGTGATCACAAATGTCGGATTTTTGCCGCTAACACCTCAACTGCGGCAAATTGGCGTTTAGCTGCCGGATATTGCTGTGCAAAAGAGGATGCAATTGCAGCAAGACGGGACAGATGATCCATGAACATTCATGAGTATCAGGCGAAGGCACTGCTTCGCTCCTACGGCGCACCGGTATCGGATGGGCGCGTCGTATTGAAGGCAGAAGAGGCCAAAACCAAAGCTGGCGAAATGGACGGGCCCTTGTGGGTCGTCAAGGCGCAAATCCACGCCGGTGGCCGCGGCAAAGGCACTTTCAAAGAAGAAAGCGCTGGCGAAAAAGGCGGCGTACGCCTGACCAAATCGGTGCAGGAAGCCGCCGACGAAGCCAAGAAAATGCTCGGCCGCACACTGGTCACGCATCAGACCGGCCCAGCGGGCAAACAGGTCAACCGCATCTATATCGAAGACGGCTCGGGCATCGAAACCGAACTGTACCTCGCGCTGCTGGTGGATCGCCAGACCAGCCGGGTGTCGTTTGTCTGCTCGACCGAAGGCGGCATGGACATCGAAGAAGTGGCGGCGGAAACGCCCGAGAAAATCCTCAGCTTCTCGGTTGATCCGGCCAGCGGATACCAAGCGTTTCACGGCCGTCGCATCGCTTTCAACCTTGGCCTTGAAGGCAAACAGGTTAAGCAGTGCGTTGTCCTGATGGGCCAGCTTTACCAAGCGTTCATGGACAAAGACATGGAGATGCTGGAGATCAACCCGCTGATCGTTACCGACAGCGGCGATCTCAAGGTGCTCGACGCCAAGATCAGCTTTGACGGCAACGCGATGTATCGCCACCCCGACATCGCCGAACTGCGCGACACCAGCGAAGAAGATCCCAAAGAGCTTGAGGCGTCGAAGTATGACCTCAACTACATCGCTCTGGACGGTGAAATCGGCTGTATGGTGAACGGTGCCGGCCTTGCGATGGCGACGATGGACATCATAAAGCTGTACGGCGCCGAGCCTGCCAACTTCCTTGATGTCGGCGGCGGCGCGACCAAAGAGAAAGTGACCGAAGCCTTCAAGATCATCACCTCCGATCCGCAGGTCAAAGGCATTCTGGTCAACATCTTCGGCGGCATCATGCGCTGTGACGTCATCGCCGAAGGCGTGATTGCCGCGGTGAAAGAAGTCGGTCTGAAAGTGCCGCTGGTTGTGCGCCTTGAGGGCACCAACGTTGAGCAAGGCAAAGCGATCATCAACAACTCCGACGTTGATGTGATTGCCGCCGACGACCTCAAAGATGGCGCTCAGAAGATCGTGAAAGCGGTGAAGGGATAAACCATGGCTGTGATCGCGAAAATCGATCCTCCGCTGACTGTCGCCAAAGGTGAGACCGCGCAAATCCATGCGCGGCCTTACAAAGCCGCTGACGCGCATGTCGGAGAAGAGATCTTCGTCTGGACATCCGAGATGTCCGGCGGGCACAACCTTGCCGCGCGCGGCACTGTTGTTGCGTCCCGGATCGAAACCATGCCCAACCCATCCGGACCCGGTGAGCACAAGGAACTTGTGCTCGACGTTGAGATCACCGCAGCCGCGCCGACACGCGCGCTGTCGTTGGATCAGATTTTCTCGCGCAGTGACGGTGTCAGGAAGACACCGAAACCGGCTGCGGGACGGGTCTTTTACACACACACTCTCAATAAAATTGCATCGATAGAACCCGACGTCGCGGATTTTGTCAGGTCGCATTTCGAGGAACACTAAAATGGCCGTACTTGTAGACGAAAACACCAAGGTGATCTGTCAGGGCCTCACCGGCTCGCAGGGCACATTCCACACCGAACAGGCCATCGCCTATGGCACCAAAATGGTCGGCGGTGTCACCCCCGGCAAGGGCGGTCAGACGCATCTGGATCTGCCGGTGTACAACTCTGTGCACGAGGCGATGCATGTGACCGAAGCCAACGCTTCCGTCATCTATGTGCCCCCGCCCTTTGCGGCCGACTCGATCCTCGAAGCGATTGACGCCGGCATGCCGCTGATCGTCTGCATCACCGAAGGCATCCCGGTGCTTGACATGATGAAGGTGCAGCGCGCGCTCGAAGGCTCCAAAAGCCGCCTGATCGGGCCGAACTGCCCCGGTGTCATCACGCCCGACGCCTGCAAGATCGGCATCATGCCCGGCCACATCCACAAGCGCGGCTCTTGCGGCGTTGTTTCGCGCTCGGGCACGCTCACCTATGAAGCGGTCAAGCAGACCACCGATCTTGGCCTTGGCCAGTCGTCGGCTGTTGGCATTGGCGGCGACCCGATCAAAGGCACCGAGCATATCGACGTGCTGGAAATGTTCCTCGCGGATCCCGAAACGCAGTCAATCATCATGATCGGTGAAATCGGTGGCTCGGCAGAAGAAGAAGCGGCGCAGTTCCTTGCCGATGAGAAGAAAAAAGGCCGCTGGAAGCCGACCGCTGGCTTTATCGCCGGTCGCACGGCCCCTCCGGGCCGCCGCATGGGCCACGCGGGCGCGATTGTTGCCGGTGGCAAAGGCGGTGCCGAGGACAAGATCGAAGCCATGCGTGCCGCTGGCATCATCGTCGCAGACAGCCCCGCCACTCTGGGCGAAGCGGTCAAGGAAGCGATCGACAAGGGCTGACACCCTGTCAATCCGACCAGAATATCTTATGGTAAGGCGGGGTTAGCCCCCGCCCTGCCGCAATCTACAACCGGTTCACGCTCGCCAAAGGTGCCAAGATGACCGACCAAAGCTCCAACGATATTTTCCACGCCTCCAGCTTTATGCAGGGGCATAACGCGGAATACCTGGAACAGATTTACGCCCGCTACGCCGACGACCCCAATGCGGTTGACGAGTCGTGGCAGGACTTTTTCCGGCAGTTGGGCGACGATGGTCTCGACGTCAAGAAAGAGGCGCAGGGCCCCAGCTGGGCGCGCGCCGATTGGCCGCCGATGCCCATGGACGAGATGACCGGCGCGCTGACTGGCGAATGGCCGGCACCGCCCCCCGCCGAGGCGAAATCCGCCGGCAAGAAGATCGTCGCCAAAGCCAAATCGCAGGGTGTCGAGCTGACCGACGACCAGATCCAGCGCGCTGTGCTGGATTCGATCCGGGCGCTGATGCTGATCCGGGCCTACCGTATTCGCGGCCACCTTGCCGCCAATCTCGATCCGCTGGGCCTGCGCGAAGACAATCCGCACCCCGAGCTTGATCCAAAGACATACGGCTTTTCCGCCGCCGATATGGACCGGCCGATTTTCATCGACAACGTGCTGGGGCTGCAAATCGCCTCGATGCGTCAGATCGTCGATATCGTCAAAGCCACCTATTGCGGCACCTTTGCGCTGCAATACATGCATATCTCCGACCCCGAGCAATCGGCATGGCTCAAAGAGCGGATCGAAGGCTATGGCAAGGAAGTCAAATTCAGCCGTGAAGGCCGCAAGGCGATCCTCAACAAGATGGTCGAGGCCGAGGGCTTTGAGAAATTTCTGCATGTGAAATACATGGGGACCAAGCGTTTTGGTCTCGATGGCGGCGAAAGCCTTATTCCGGCGATGGAACAGATCGTCAAACGCGGCGGCGCGCTTGGCGTGCAGGAAATCGTGATCGGCATGCCCCACCGTGGCCGTCTTAGCGTTTTGGCCAACGTGATGAGCAAGCCTTACAAGGCGATCTTTAACGAATTTCAGGGCGGCAGCTTCAAACCCGAAGATGTCGACGGCTCTGGCGATGTGAAATACCACCTTGGCGCCTCGTCCGACCGCGAATTCGATGGCAACAAGGTGCACCTGTCGCTGACAGCCAACCCCTCGCACCTTGAAGCCGTAAACCCGGTGGTGCTGGGCAAGGCCCGCGCCAAACAGGACCAAAAGAACGACGCCGAGCACAAGACGGTTATCCCCGTGCTGTTGCACGGCGACGCGGCCTTTGCTGGTCAGGGTGTTGTGGCGGAATGTTTCGCCCTGTCGGGTCTGCGCGGTCACAAGACCGGCGGCACCATCCACATCGTGGTGAACAACCAGATCGGTTTCACCACGGCGCCGCACTTCTCACGCTCGTCCCCCTATCCCACCGACAACGCGCTGGTGGTTGAGGCGCCGATTTTCCACGTCAACGGTGACGATCCCGAAGCGGTTGTGCACGCCGCCAAAGTGGCGACCGAGTTCCGCCAGAAATTCTCAAAGGACGTTGTCATCGACATCTTCTGTTATCGCCGGTTCGGCCATAACGAAGGTGACGAGCCGATGTTCACCAACCCGCTGATGTACAAAAAGATCAAAGGCCACAAAACCACGCTGTCGCTTTACACCGAACGGCTGGTCAAAGACGGGCTGATCCCCGAAGGCGAGATCGAGGATATGAAGGCCGCGTTTCAGGCGCATCTGAACGAGGAATTCGAAGCCGGCAAAGACTATAAACCCAACAAGGCCGACTGGCTTGATGGCAAATGGGCCCACCTTGATCGGCGTGCCGAAGACGATTATCAGCGCGGCGAAACTGCGGTGAAACCCGAAACGCTCAAGGAAGTGGGCGACGCGATTTCCCGCGTCCCCGAAGGCTATCCGGTGCATAAAACCGTGGGCCGCATCCTTGAGTCCAAGCAAAAGATGCTTGAAACCGGCAAGGGCTTTGACTGGGCCACCGCCGAGGCGCTGGCCTATGGCTCGCTGCTGACCGAGGGCTACAAAGTGCGCCTCTCGGGGCAGGATTCCGCGCGCGGCACCTTCTCGCAACGCCACTCCGCGATCATCAATCAGGACACCGAAGAGCGTTATTTCCCGCTCAACAACATCCGCGAAGGTCAGGCGCGCTACGAAGTCATCGACAGCGCCTTGTCCGAATACGCGGTGAGCGGTTTTGAGTATGGCTATTCGCTTGCCGAGCCCAACGCCCTGGTGATGTGGGAAGCACAGTTCGGCGATTTCGCCAACGGTGCGCAGATCATGTTTGACCAGTTTGTCAGCTCGGGCGAAAGCAAATGGCTGCGGATGTCGGGCCTCGTTTGCCTGCTGCCGCATGGCTATGAGGGTCAGGGCCCAGAGCACTCTTCCGCACGGCTCGAACGGTTCCTGCAAATGTGTGGTCAGGACAACTGGATTGTCGCCAACTGCACCACGCCGGCGAACTATTTCCACATCCTGCGCCGGCAGATCCACCGCACCTTCCGCAAACCGCTGATCCTGATGACGCCGAAATCGCTGCTGCGTCACAAGCTCGCGGTGTCTGAGGCCGAAGATTTCACCACCGGGTCCAGCTTTCACCGGGTGCTGTGGGACGACGCCGAAAAGGGCAACTCCGACACCACGCTGCAAGGCGACGACAAGATCAAGCGCGTGGTCATGTGCTCGGGCAAGGTCTACTTCGATCTGCTCGAAGAGCGTGACGCCCGCGGCATCGACGATGTCTATTTGATGCGGTTCGAACAATTCTACCCCTTCCCGGCCATCTCGGCGGTGAAAGAGCTGGAACGGTTCAAGAATGCCGAGATGATCTGGTGTCAGGAAGAACCCAAGAACCAAGGCGGCTGGACCTTTATGGAGCCCAACCTTGAATGGGTGCTCAACCGTATCAACGCGGCCCATTCGCGCCCCGTTTATGTTGGCCGTTCGGCCAGCGCGTCGCCCGCAACGGGCCTCGCTTCGCAACACAAAGCCCAACAGAAAGCGCTGATTGACCAGGCGCTGACGATCGAAGGAAACTAACGATATGGCAACCGAAGTACGTGTGCCCACTCTGGGTGAATCCGTGACCGAAGCCACCGTCGCAACCTGGTTCAAGAAACCGGGCGAAGCGGTGGCCGTGGACGAAATGCTCTGCGAACTGGAAACCGACAAGGTGACGGTTGAAGTGCCCTCGCCCGCCGCTGGTGTGCTGGCCGATATCGTCGCCGCCGAAGGGGAAACCGTGGGCGTTGATGCGCTCCTCGCCAATATCGCCGAAAGCGGTGAAGCGGCGGCCCCCAAGGCCGACGCCGCCCCGAAAGCCGAGGCTGCCCCTGCTGCCGAGGCCGCCAAATCGGTTGACGTCATGGTGCCGACACTGGGCGAAAGCGTAAGCGAAGCGACCGTTTCGACCTGGTTCAAGAAGGTCGGCGATACCGTGGCGCAAGACGAGATGCTCTGCGAGTTGGAAACCGACAAAGTCAGCGTTGAAGTGCCCTCGCCCGCCGCTGGCGTGTTGACCGAAATCGTGGCCGCAGAAGGCGACACCGTAGATGCCTCTGCCAAGCTGGCGGTGATTTCCTCTGAGGCTGGTGCGGGCGCTGCAAGCGGCGATGTCGAACACCCCGCAGGCGGCAGCCAGTACACCACGCCCCCCGCAGGCCGCGCGCAGGAAGATATCGAAGACGCGCCCTCGGCCAAGAAAGCCATGGCCGAAGCCGGCCTGTCGCGCGATCAAGTGACCGGTTCGGGCCGCGATGGTCGGGTGATGAAGGATGACGTGGCCAAGGCTGTCGCAGCCTCTGCCAAAGCGCCCGCCGCCTCGGCCCCTGCTGCCGCGCCGCGTGCGCCGGTCTCGGCTGACGATGCCTCGCGCGAGGAACGGGTCAAGATGACCCGCCTGCGCCAGACCATCGCCCGCCGCCTGAAAGACGCGCAAAACGCCGCCGCGATCCTGACCACCTACAACGAGGTGGACATGACCGAGACCATGGCATTGCGGAGCGAATACAAAGAGTTGTTCGAGAAAAAGCACGGCGCGCGCCTCGGCTTCATGTCGTTCTTCACCAAGGCCTGCTGCCACGCTTTGAAAGAAGTGCCGGAAGTGAACGCCGAGATCGACGGCACCGATATTGTGTACAAGAACTTCGTGCACATGGGCATCGCGGCGGGCACCCCGCAGGGCCTCGTCGTGCCGGTGATCCGTGACGCCGACCAGATGAGCTTTGCCGAGATCGAAAAGGCCATCGCCGAAAAAGGCAAACGCGCCCGCGACGGCAAACTGTCGATGGCCGAAATGCAGGGCGGCACCTTCACCATCTCGAATGGTGGCGTCTATGGCTCGCTGATGTCCTCGCCCATCCTCAACCCACCGCAGTCCGGCATCCTCGGCATGCACAAGATCCAGGACCGTCCGATGGTCATTAACGGCGAAATCAAGATCCGCCCGATGATGTACCTCGCCCTGTCCTACGATCACCGCATCGTCGACGGCAAAGGTGCCGTGACCTTCCTCGTCCGCGTCAAAGAAGCGCTGGAAGACCCGCGCCGGATGCTGATGGATTTGTAAAAAATGAGGCCGGGCTCATGGCCCGGCCTTCGTTTCGAGGTGAACGTTATGCAAGCTGAAGCGCTTAGTATGGAATTTAAGAAGCGATACCATGCGGCCGCCAATGGCATGACCGTCGTAACAATTCATCTTTTCGGCATTGAGTTTGCAAGAGAACTCGACGGCCACAACCTCAAACAGATTTGCGCTGATGCTGACGTTCCGACATCTTATGGGACAGAATTGCGCAAGGGTATGAGGCTGGCAGAGTTTGTCACGCTAAAATGACCCCCGAACTCACCGCCCTCACCCTCGCAGCCCTGCTGCAAATCATCCAGATCGCCCTCATGGCGATCCCGGCCAACCGTGAGCTCGGCACCGCCAAGACCCTCAGCCCGCGTGACCCCCACCGGATGACCAAGCCGCTGATGGAGCAAGTCACCCCGCGCACCGCCCGCCTGCACCGCGCGATGACCAACCACTTCGAAAGCCTGCTCCTCTTCGCCATCGCCACCCTCACCGTCACCTTCGCCGACAAAGGCAACGCCATCACCGGGGCCGCCTGCGGCCTCTACCTGATCGCCCGTGTGCTCTATATCCCGGCCTACGCCTTCGGCTGGGTGCCCTGGCGCTCGCTGTTCTGGGCGCTCGGCCTTGTCGCCATCCTCATCCTGCTCGTGGCCACCCTGCTATGAGCGCTCACCGCCCTCTTCTCTGGCTTTGAAAATATCCCGGGGGTCCGGGGGCAGCGCCCCCGAAACGCCCTCTCAAGAAAGGACAAACCATGGCAAGCTATGATGTCATCGTAATCGGCGCAGGCCCCGGCGGCTATGTTGCCGCCATCCGTTGTGCGCAACTCGGGTTGAAAACCGCCTGTGTCGAAGGCCGCGAAACCCTTGGCGGCACCTGCCTCAACGTCGGCTGCATCCCGTCCAAGGCGCTGCTGCACGCCAGCCACCAACTGCACGAGGCCGAGCATAACTTTGCCAAGATGGGCCTCAAGGGCAAATCGCCCTCCGTCGATTGGAAACAGATGCTGGCCTACAAACAGGACACCATCGACACCAACACCAAAGGCATCGAATTCCTGTTCAAAAAGAACAAGATCGACTGGCTCAAAGGCTGGGGATCGGTCCCCGAGGCCGGCAAGGTCAAGGTTGGCGACGAGATCCACGACGCCAAAAGCATCATCATCGCCTCCGGCTCTGAGCCTTCGCCAGTGCCGGGCGCGGATGTCACCGTGGATGAAAAGGTCGTGGTAACCTCGACTGGCGCGCTGGACCTCGGCAAGATCCCGAAGAAGCTGATCGTGATCGGCGCGGGCGTGATCGGGCTTGAGATGGGCTCGGTCTATGCGCGGCTTGGCTCCGAGGTCGAAGTGATCGAATACCTCGACCACATCACCCCCGGCATGGACGCTGACGTGCAAAAGCAGTTCAAGAAATTGCTCGAAAAGCAGGGGCTGAAATTCACCCTTGGTGCGGCTGTGCAAAAGGTCGACGCCAACAAGACCAAGGCGAAAGTCACCTACAAACTGCGCAAAGATGACAGCGAAGCCACCGCCGAGGCGGACGTGGTGCTCTGCGCCACGGGGCGGCGTCCGTTTACCGATGGCCTCGGCCTCGCGGCGCTCGGGATCGAGACCACCAAGGGCGGCCAGATCAAGGTAGATGACCACTGGCAGACCAACGTCAAAGGCATCTATGCCATCGGCGACGCGATCGAAGGCCCGATGCTGGCGCATAAGGCCGAAGACGAGGGCATGGCAACCGCTGCGGTCATCGCGGGCAAGCACGGGCACGTGAACTATGGCGTCATTCCGGGCGTGATCTACACCCACCCCGAGGTGGCCAGCGTCGGCAAGACCGAGGACCAACTGAAAGCAGAAGGCCGCGCCTATAAGGTCGGCAAATTCTCCTTCATGGGCAACGCCCGCGCAAAAGCGGTGTTTGCCGGTGACGGTTTCGTCAAGCTGATCGCCGACAAAGAAACCGACCGGGTTCTCGGCTGCCACATCATCGGACCGGGTGCCGGCGACCTGATCCATGAGATCTGTGTGGCGATGGAATTCGGGGCCTCTGCCGAAGATGTCGCGCTGACCTGCCACGCGCACCCGACCTTCTCCGAAGCGGTCCGCGAGGCGGCTCTGGCCTGTGGTGACGGCCCGATCCACATGTGATCCCCTGCCGGTGGCGCGCCAACGCCCGCCACCGGCGACGACCAAAAGTTTTTAATAAACTTTTTAAAATTCCATCGATGGAATTTCACCCGTTCAGGGTGCGACGACCTTGAGGGTTTCCTCGGGGAACGCGTCGAACCCTGCTTCGCGCATCAATGCCACGGAGCGGACCTCAATGGTCTTTTCCAGCAGCGGCATAAAGGTGGCCCGGTCCATCCCCGGCGCAATCGGATCAAGAAACTCAATCACCGCAAGGCCGGGTTTGCGCAGAACGGTCTGGCGCGGCCAAAACACGCCGACATTGGTTGCCGCCGGCACGCAGGGGTGCTTCATCTCGGAATACAGAACGTGGCTGCCCACTTTATACGGCAGATACCGGTCGGGCGCGACGCGCGTACCCTGCGGGTAAATCACCAGCTGACCGGGGTTTTCCAGCCCGGCTGCCACATCCGCCACCATCTTCTTGATCGCCGCGCCCCGCTTGCCGCGCGCCACCGGCACACAGCCGACGCGCAGGCCGTATTGGCCAACAATCGGCGTCCACAACAGCTCGCGTTTCATGATGAACTTGCCGTTGGGCAGGGCCGAATAGATCATGATGATGTCGAGGAAGGATTGGTGTTTCGACGCCACCATCACCTCGCCCTGCGGCACGTTTCCGCGGATTTCGGTCTTGAGCCCGATCATCCAGCTCGCGGTCCAGCGCACCCAATGGCAATAGGTCCGCGCGGTCCAGCGCGCGCCACGGCGGCTGATCAGGGCCAGCGGAAAGAAGAAGATGCCCATCAGGGCCATCATCACATACATCTGAATATTGAAAATCAGTGACCGGATATATTGCATCACCGCAGCCCTCCCAGAACGCGCATTGCCGCCCAGCGGGTGGCGCCAAAGGCCACCGCAGCGGCCAGAAACGGCACCATCAGCGGCAAAAGCCAGTGCAGGCCCTGAAACCGCAGGCCGGTCAAAATACTGGCATCCACACGGGCCGAGGGCAGCAGCAACACCGCCAAAAGCCCGAGCGCCACGCCCATCGCCGCCCCCATCGCCGCCCGCAGGGTAAAGCGCCGCACAAAGGCGCGGGCGATATAGGTATCGGTCGCGCCCACCAGCCGAAGCACTTGAATAACCTGCGAATTGGCCGCCAATGCGGCATTGGCCGCCAGCGTGATCATCGCGCCCATGGTGCCAAAGATCAGCAGGATCGCCACCCAGCCCAGCAGCCGCAGCCGCCCGGCCGCGCTGACCAGCGGTTTGCGCCAACGGGTGTGATCGTCAAGCACCGCGCCCGGTAGTTCCGCCTGAAGCCGCAACCGCAGACCGTCGCTGTCATAGCCGCCCCCGGTTTCGCGCACTTCGATCAGCTGCGGCACCGGCAGGCTTTCAACCGGCAGATCGGGGCCAAACCACGGCTCGAGCAGCGCGCGTTGTTCATCGGCGTCCAAAGCACGGGCCTCGGCCACGCCCGGCGTCTCGGACAGGATCTTGAGCGCGCGTTCGGTCTGGGCCGCCATCTGCGCGACGGGGGCCGAGATCCGCAAAGTGGCGCTGCCGGCCAGTGCGTCGCTCCAATTTGAAGCCAACCGCCCCGAGGCCAGCGACAGAGCCAGCGCAAACACCGCCAGAAAGGCCATCGCCCCAGCAGTGAACACCGTCAGCCGCGCGGTAAATCCGGTGGGCGGCACCACGCGGTCCGCACCCGCGTCAAACGACATCATGTCAGTGATGGCAGAAAGGTCGAGCTTCACAGATCCGCCCCCGCCAATTGCAACTTACGCCCCGAGATGCGCAGAACCCGCGCCTGCACATGATGCTTGGCGGCGCGGATCAGGCTCAGATCGTGGGTGGCGATCATGATCGTCGTGCCCATCTTGTTCAGCTCGACCAACAATTGCAAAAGCCGCTGCGACATTTCCCAATCGACGTTGCCGGTGGGTTCATCCGCCAGCACCACCTCGGGCGACAGAATCAGCGCCCGCGCCAGCGCCGCGCGCTGACGTTCGCCGCCCGACAGTTCCGGCGGATAGGCTTTGGCGCGCGACGACAGCCCGACCCAGCTCATCAGCTCCTTTAGGTTGGACTGCGTTTCCAGCTTGTCCTGCCCCGACACCGCCAAGGGCAGTGAAATGTTTTCGGCCACAGTCAAATGATCCAGAAACTGGCAATCCTGATGCACCACGCCGATGCGACGGCGGGCATAGGCCACCCCGTCGCGGTCAAGCTCGCGCACATCCTTGTCAAACAGCCGCACATGGCCGCCGGTCGGCACCAGCGCGCCGTAGCACAGTTTAAGGAACGTCGTCTTGCCCGCGCCCGACGGACCGGTCAGGAAATGGAAGGATCCCGGTGCCAGACGCAGCGACATATCGGTCAGCAGTTCGCCGCCGCCATAGCTGTAAGCCACTTCATCAAGCTCGATCACCTGCGCGCCCCGCTTCGGATTTCGTTGGATTGCCGTCAATTATGGCCTGTAATGCAACAGCACAGGCCTACTTGCAATCCGCGCCCTTGATGTCATTGAGCTTTTCCTTGCTGTTCCGGGGCCATATGATCCAAGTTAAGGCGGGGCACGTGCCCCAATGAGCGACAGGTAGGAAAAATGCGGCTGACTTGCCCAAATTGTGACGCGCAATACGAGGTTCCGGACGATGTGATCCCGCCCGATGGCCGGGATGTGCAATGTTCCAGTTGCGGCAAGACCTGGTTTCAGGCCGCGCCGAACGAGGATGCAATGGACGACGCCGATCCGGTGCGACAGTCGGCACGTCCCGACCCCGTGCCAGAATCCGCACCAGACCCTGCGCCAGCCCCTGCGCCCGTCCCCCCACCAGAGCCCGCGCCAGCGCCGCCCCCTCGGCCAGAGCCTGCGCCCGATATGCCCGAGGCACAGCCGCGCAAGCTTGACCCCGAGGTTGCCAGCGTTCTGCGCGAAGAGGCCGAGCGCGAAACGCGCGTGCGCCAGGCCGAGCGGGGCGCGGTGGAAAGCCAGCCTGACCTCGGCCTCGATGATATGTCGAGCACGGACCACGACGCTGAAATACGCGCCCGTCAATCGCGCGAGCGTATGGCACGGATGCGCGGGCAAGATCCCGAAAAGGCGGCGGCGCAAACCTCGGCAGCCACCGCAGCGGCAGCCGCAGCGGCCAGCGGGTCGCGGCGCGAGCTTTTGCCCGATATCGAAGAGATCAACTCCACCCTGCGCTCGACCGACCAACCGCGCCAGCAGCACGCCAGCGAAGAGAGTGCCGCCGAGCCCGAGCGGGCCACGCGCAGCGGCTTTCGACGCGGGTTCACTTATATCCTGTTGTTGGCGGCGGTCGCGGCACTGCTGTACATCTATGCGCCCCAGATCGCCGAGCGCGTGCCGGCACTTGCGTCAACGCTTGAGGCCTATGTGATCTGGGTGGGTGAGATGCGAATTTGGCTCGACGCCCGGATTTTGGCCGGATTGCAATGGCTTGACGGCATGGCGTCCGAAGCTTCGCCGCAGTAACGCGGCCGATCTGTCAACAGATCGGGACCGATCCATTGATGGATCGGGTCCGTCTTGTCAGAAGCGATCGAGCAATCGTTCGAGGTAGTTGCGCTCGATTTTGGGGCGGTCGCCATCGCCGGACCGCCGACGAATCTCATCCAGCAATTCCCGCGCGCGGCGATAGACATCCTCGCCCTGCAACAGGTCTTCGTTGCTGTTGACGTTGCCGCTGTTGCCCGGATCACGGCCCAGCGGATCGCGGCGGTCGCCGCCCGGCGCGCCAGCCGTATCGCCCTGCCCGCCCTGCTGGCGTTGCTCCTCGGCCATCGATTCGCCCAGATTGCGCATGCCTTCGCGCAACGCCTCGATGGCCTCGGCCTGACGGTCAATCGCCTCAGGCAGATCGTTGCCGCGCAGCGCCTCTTCCGCGCCGTCCATCGCACGCTCGGCATCTTCAAGCGCCTCCTGCGCGCGCTGCCCCGCCTCGGTGCCCTGACCGGGAAGCGCCCCGCGCTGACGCTCAAGCTCGCGGCGCAGCGCCTCTTGCTGGTCGGCAAGCCCGCCACGCTGGCCCTGCCCTTGCTGCTGGCCGGGTTGCTGGCCTTGGCTTTGGCCCTCGCCCGGCTGATTGTCCTGTCCCTGACCTGGTTGACCATGGCCTGGCTGGCCCTGGCCTGGCTGCCCTTGCCCCGGCTCGCCCTGCTGCCCTTGCTCACCCTCGCTCTGGCCCTGTTGGCCATTGGGGTTGAACTGCTCCTGAAGGTCGCGGAACGCCTCATCCGACAGGTCTTGTTGCTCGCGCAGCGTTTCCCCGAGACCGTCCATCGCCTGCTGTCCCGGCGAAGGCTGGCCCTGCCCCGGCTGGCCTTGGGTGACCTGCATGTTCTCCATCATCTGCTGCAATTCGCGCAGCGCCTGCTCGGCCTCGGCCATACGGCCTTGCTCCATCAGTTCCTGAATCCGGTCCATCATCGCCTGAAGATCGTCCTGCGACATCTCCATCGTGTCGCCCGGATTCTGCGCCATCTCGGAATTCTGATCGCCATTTTCGCGCTGTTGCTGCGCCAGTTGCCGCATGTAATCGTCGGTCGCTTCGCGCAATTCCTGCATCAGCTCGGCAATTTCCTGATCCGAAGCGCCATTTTTCATCGCCTCGCTCAGCCGCTCTTGTGCCCGGCGCAAACGCTCAAGCGCATCTGAAAGATCGCCGTCCTCGAGCAAAACCGCAAGATCCCACATGGCCTCTGCCAGTTCATCCCGCTGCGCCTCAGTCAACCCCTGCGCCGTGAACGCCTCAAGCCGTCTCTGGATCGTGCGCATCCGCAGATAAGGCACAGAAGACCGGAACAGATCCTCAGGCCGGTGGGCGATGGCGCGCAGGATCTGGATGGTGTCGGGGGCGTTGTCGCGCGTCCACAACAGCGCGCGGCGCTGGTCGATGATCGCGGCGGCAAATGGATCAAAGAACCGTCGGCCCGGCAGCGGCACCTCAAGCACTTCGGGCGCGCTGGCCTGATCGAGGTCATCGTAAACCGTCAATTCGATCCGCACCGGCAGATTGGCCCAAGGGTGCTCTGAGAAATCCTCGATCAAGGTTTCGTTGAACTGGGCCCGTGACCCGGCAATCGGCAGCGGCAAAGGCACCCGGATCGCATCGCGCGGTTCTGGCGCGCGGGCAAGTCCGTGGCGGCGGTCTATCGCGGCTTGGTTAAGCGTGATCACCGCCTCGCCGCCCATCACTCCGAAATCGTCGCGCGCCTCGAACGGCAAGGACATTTCGCCCCGCGCCGCTGTAGTGATCTCGTCCGTCACCCGCACCGAGGGCGGCGTATCTCCCGCCAGCAGGATGTCCCACCTGCGGCCACCGGGACCGTCGATGGCCAAGGTGCCGGCGCGGGTTACGTCAAAGCTTTGCGAGGGATCGGCGGTGCCGGGGTTGTCCTCTGCGCTGGGGAGATCTGCGCCGGAAAGGTCTGTGCTGCGCCCCGAAATCGTCTCAGACACCGTGAGCGCGCCAAGCTCGCCATAAAGCCGCAAGGTGATGCGGCTGCCCTCAGCAAGGGTCAGCGTCGCGGCGGCCTGGTCAGCAAGATACAGCGAGGGCAAGCCGGTATAGGCGGGCGGTTCGACCCAGCCCTCCCATGTTGGGCCACCGGCAAGCGCGCCGTTGCCCGGCGTCATGTCCACCACCGACGACACCTTCCACACCGAGCCAAACAGCAGCGCAACGGCCAGCGCCAACGCCGCAACATAACGCAGCGCAAACGGATCCCGCCGCGACACCCGCAGGTCGGGCGACACCGCCCGCGCCTCGGCAGCACGTTGCGCCATGCGCGCCTGATGCGCCTGCCAGACGGCGACCGACGCCGCATCCTTGCCGCCAATTGCTTGCGAATCCCGCAGGGTTTGCAGCGGCCGGCCCTTGAGCGTGGCATCCAGCCGGTCAAGCGCCTCTTGCCGCGCGGGCCAGCGGAACTGCCGAATACCGTGGATCAGTGCCCAAAGCCCGCCAAGCGCAGACAGCACGATCAACGCCCAGACCGCCTCGATCGGGAGGTGATCCTGCACGCCCAGCATGAGCAGCGCCACGGCCGCCAGAACCAAAGACCACAAAGGCCAAAACGCGCGCGTCACCCGTTCGGCCCAAAGGCCAAGATGGGTGAGCGTCACAGCGCCGCGAATTTGGCTCAGGCTTTCAAGATAGCGTGTCGTCTGGGGGATCATACCGCTCCATTCTCAAGGAGGCCCAGACGCGGACGCGCGTCAGAGCCACTCGGGAATGGTATCTCGATTTATGATTTCGTCAAAGGTGGGACGCGCCCGGATGACAGCAAATTTATCATCCCGCACCAGAACCTCGGGGATCAGGGGCCGGGTGTTGTATTCGCTGGCCATCACCGCGCCATATGCGCCCGCCGAGCGGAACGCCACGAGATCGCCCTCCGCCAGCGGCGCCATCATCCGCCCCTTGGCAAAGGTATCGCCCGATTCGCAGACCGGGCCGACGATGTCGTAGGGCACCTGTTCCACACCCGGCGCAGGTTCGTTGAGCGGCTCGATATCGTGATGCGCGTCGTACATCGCGGGGCGGATCAGATCATTCATCGCCGCGTCGAGGATCAGGAACTGACGGTCCTCGCCCTGCTTGACGTAAAGCACTTTCGACACCAATTGCCCGGCGTTGCCAGCAATCAGGCGGCCCGGCTCAATCTCGATCTCACAGCCAAGATGGCCGAGGGTGTCCTTGATCAACTGGCCATATTCCACCGGCAGCGGCGGCTTTTCGTTCGACCGTGTATAGGGAATGCCGAGGCCGCCGCCGAGATCAAGCCGCTGGATATCGTGGCCGTCGGCGCGCAAGATCTCGGTCAACTCTGCGACCTTGCGATAGGCAAGCCGGTAGGGTTCAAGATCGGTGAGTTGGCTGCCGATGTGCACGTCGATGCCGATAATACGGATGCCGGGCAAGGTTGCGGCGTGGGCATACACCTCGCGCGCGCGGCTGATCGGGATGCCGAATTTGTTTTCGCTCTTGCCGGTGGCGATCTTGGCGTGGGTCTTAGCGTCAACGTCCGGGTTCACTCGGATGGTGATCGGGGCCTCGGTGCCCAAAGATGTGGCAACCTCGGAAATCACCGCCATCTCTGGCTCGCTTTCGACGTTGAACTGGCGGATGCCACCGGTCAGTGCGTCGCGGATTTCCTCGTGGGTCTTGCCGACGCCGGAAAACACGATGCGCGCGCCCGGCACGCCTGCTGCTTTGGCGCGGGCATATTCGCCACCTGATACCACATCCATCCCGGCCCCGGCCTCGGCCAGGGTTTTCAGGATCGCCTGGTTCGAGGCGGCCTTCATCGCGTAACACACCAGATGCGGCATGCCCTCGAGCGCCTCGTCGAAGAGCCGGAAATGGCGCAGCAACGTGGCGGTTGAGTAGACGTAAAACGGGGTTCCGACCGTGGCGGCAATCTCGGCCACGGGCACATCCTCGGCGAAAAGCGCGCCGTCGCGGTAGAGAAAATGATCCATATCGGCGGTCATAGCAAAACCGCTGACGGGATCAATGGTGGATCAAGCGGTCTTTGCCTGTCGCGGTGCCGCGGCCTGGCGTTTTGCCATCATCCGGAACACCGGCGCGAAGCGGTCGTTCATCACGCCCTCGCCGCTGGCCAGTTGGTAAAGCCGGTGCAGCGGTGCATCGGTGCAGGATACGATCTGCGGCCCCTGCGCTGAGATACCGATATCCCAGCCCAGAACGCCGTCGTGGCCAAACATCCAATGCGCCTCGCTCGCCAGCGTGCGCAGCTCTCGCCAGTGCGGCAGAAATTGGTTGGTCAACCGCCGGCCCGTTGTCGGGTGATGATCCAGATGCTCGGTCTTGAGGCCCTTTCCGCGGCGCACCCGCAGGATTTCCCCGGTGTCGACATCCACATGCGCCAGCATCGCGCCGCTGCGACCAAAGCTGTCGGACATCGCCGCCGGGGCCGGAATTTTCCACAACGCATACAGCGGACGCGGCGCGCCCGCCTCCTCGGTTGCGGTGACGATGCGGATTGTGCCAAGCGTCGAACCGGCCATCGCGGTCAACAAAGGGTGCTGACGCACGGCCGTTTGAAACATAAATCCGGTTTTGGCGTGGTCGCGCATCACCTCTTCCGCAAACGCGATGAGATCCATGCAGCGGCCATTGGAGAATTGCAGGAAGCGGCATTCATCATCAAGTCGCTCGATCCGGGCCGAGCCGACAGTGAGCTCGCCATTCACCGGCTTGGCAAACAGCGGATATTGGGCGGCACCGGTCAGAAAGCTGAGAATTTGTCCGACATTTTTGAGCATGGGGAGCGCGCCGGATTGCATTCGGTTGCCCACGACCGCTTGGGTTGCGGTCGTGGCAAGCCCACGTTCCGCCAGGTAGAATGTCAAAGCCGCCTTATCGGTCATCAGCGCGGCATGCTCTGCGTCGCCGGGCTGTGCCAGTTCGCGATTGAGGCGTTCGCTGCCCCGCGCACCAAGAAACTGCGCGCGACTGCTTCGGCTATGGCCCTTGGCGTAGAGACCGTAGTCGTAATATTCGCACGTCCGCAGGCCTGTGCCGCTAAGACGTAACGCAAGCAACTGAGCGTATTGCTGCACGCGCCCTATCCCGTGCGCGCGGGCCACCTTGGCCATTTGCCCGACCGGGTGGCCGAGATCCGCAGCAGGAACAGTCAGCAGCCCTTTGTGGGCGATGGCAGGGGTCATGGAATCCTCCGGAGGTATCGCTAAACGTGTCCGCAAAAGTCACAGGCAATTGTGGCCGGAATGCGGCCGACACCACCATTACCCACCAAATCTTAAGGATAGGTTTGCAGGAAATTACAATTTTAACGGTATTTCACTCGGAGATTTCGCGTCCTGTGGTAAACAAACGCCACCGCCCGACTCGACGTCAGACCACCGGGCGGCTTCGCAAAAACAAGTAGAGCGGCAAACCGCAGCTCAACCCGATAAGAAATGTCGCCGGAATGGCGATCAAGGCCAGCCAATTGCGACGCACCGCAACCTCTGCTCCGATCCAGAGGGTGAGCGCGAGTGCAGCGATCGTCAGATCCCAGACGAGCCCTTGGGTGGCGGCGTTTACGTGCCAAGCGTCGATCAAACCGGACAGTTGCCAGCCGTTGGCCCAGAGCCACTGTCCGAAATACGCCATCGGATGCACCGTGCCCCAAAGCGCAAGTGCCAGATAGGCCCAACGAAGAGGAGACATGCCCGCCATCGCGCCTAGTTCGAGCCGCCAGAGACGCCAACCTCGGCGGTGCCGGTCACTTTAATGGCGACCGGGCTGTCGGCCTCAGGCCGCTTTGGCGCGCCATCCACACCGCATCCGACGAGGAAAAGAGCCACTGCCACACCGACGAAAGCCTTCATGCCAGTATCTCCTTCCAGCGCGCCACTTGTTCGCGCACCCTTGACGGCGCTGTACCGCCATATGAGACGCGCGAAGCGACCGAATTGTGCACGCCGAGAACTTCGAACACATCGGCGGTAATGTGTTCATGCACCGACTGCATATCCTCAAGGCTAAGGTCGGGCAGATCACAGCCCTTGCCCTCGGCCATGGCCACAAGCGACCCGGTGACATGATGCGCATCACGGAACGGCATGCCAAGCACCCGCACCAGCCAATCGGCCAGATCGGTGGCGGTGGAAAACCCGGTCGCAGCAGCGGCTTCAAGGCTGTCGCGGTTGGCAGACATATCCTTGACCATGCCTTCCATCGCGGCCAACGCCAGCATCAGACTGTCGGCGGCGTCAAACACCTGTTCCTTATCTTCCTGCATGTCCTTGGAATAGGCCAAAGGCAGGCCCTTCATCACCATCATCAGCGCCACATTGGCCCCGAAAATCCGCCCGATCTTGGCCCGGATCAGTTCAGCTGCATCGGGGTTCTTTTTCTGCGGCATGATCGACGAACCGGTCGAAAACCGGTCGGACAAAGCGACAAACCGGAACTGCGCCGACGACCAAATCACCAACTCCTCGGCCATACGGCTCAGGTGCATCGCACAGATCGACGCCGCGCCAAGGAATTCCAGCGCGAAATCACGGTCGGACACCGCATCGAGGCTGTTGGCGGCGGGGCGATCAAAGCCAAGCGCTTTGGCCGTGGCGTCGCGGTCGATGGGAAAGGAGGTGCCCGCCAGAGCGGCGGCGCCAAGCGGCGATTCGTTCATCCGCTTGCGGGCGTCCTGAATACGCGAGCGGTCGCGGGCGAACATCTCGACATAGGCCATCATATGATGGCCCCAGGTGACGGGCTGCGCCACTTGCAAATGGGTGAAACCGGGCATCACCCAGTCGGCACCGGCCTCGGCCTGCGCAAGAAGCGCCTGCAAAAGCGCGCCAAGCGCGAGGTCGACCGCATCCAACTGATCGCGCACCCAGAGTTTGAAATCGGTCGCCACCTGATCGTTGCGCGAACGCCCGGTGTGCAAACGCCCGGCCGGTTCGCCGACCACTTCCTTCAGCCGCGCCTCGACATTCATGTGAATGTCTTCCAGCGCAGTGGAAAATTCGAATTTGCCGCCCTCGATCTCTGACAAAATCGTGAGAAGCCCTTCCCGAATGGTCTCGGCATCTTTAGCGTCAATGATGCCTTGCGCGGCCAACATGGCGGCATGGGCACGCGAGCCCGCGATATCCTGGGCGGCCATCCGCTGATCGTACCCGATCGAGGCATTGATCGCCTCCATGATCGCGTCCGGTCCGGCGGCAAAGCGGCCGCCCCACATCTGGTTTGAGGATTTGTCTGACATGAAGCTCACTCGTCGGGGAATAATGGCGTCGGCTGTTGCTGTGGCTGTCTATATGGGCTTGGGGGCAAGCGCAAATGCTGCGGATATTGCCAAGCTCGAAGCGATGCGCGACGGCGGAATGCAAATGCTGATGTTGCATGCGGATCCGGTGCCGGTCGAGGCCACCGATTTCACCGATTTCGACGGCGCAGCGCTGAACCTTTCGGATTATCACGGCAAGGTGGTTCTGTTGAACTTCTGGGCCACATGGTGCGCGCCCTGCCGCAAGGAAATGCCGATGCTCGCCGATCTTCAGACCGAACTCGGCGGCGCGGATTTCGAAGTGGTCACGATGGCCACAGGCCGCAATCCGGCGCCGGCGATGACCCGGTTTTTTGACACCGTCGGGATCAAAAACCTCCCCCTGCACCGCGATCCCGACCAATTGATCGCGCGCGGCATGGGGGTTTTCGGTCTGCCAACCACAGTGATTCTTGACCGTCAGGGTCAAGAGGTCGCACGTATGCAGGGTGAGGCAGACTGGTCCAGCGACAGCGCAAAGGCCATTTTGCAGGCCTTCATCGACCACTGAGCCATTGTAATAGTACAGAATTTTGAATCGCCTACGCGCGGCGGCAACAGGTCGCCGAGCATTGCCGCAGTGCAGCATAATTATAATGCAAGCGCAGAATAATATGCTAGTATGAACGGGAATTGACTTATGGCTGTCGGCGCGTCTGGATTTCGTTTCAGCGGCGCAGAGGTGGTCATACCCGGATCTGTCCGGTGCATGGAAGGATACAGACACGATGAATGCCTCAATCAGACAAGCGCTGGACGGCTGGAAAGCGTGTCTGGAACTCGGAACCCTCACCGTTCAGGCGCAAAGCGTCATCGCCTATCGCAGCCTCGGCATGCTGGGCGGCTGGTCCTTGGAAAAAGACGAAAATCAACGCATGGTTGCCGAGAAACCGGTGGCCTTTCTTGAAGCCAATCTTGCCGCTGCCAAGGCATTTTTCGCGGGCAACCGGCCCGAACAAGTGACGTTGGCCTGGGTCGCTCCGCTTTCGGACGCCGTAGGAAGCAACCTGGCGCGGCTGGAAAAAAGGGGGCCCACTGTTCCGGGTGCCCTGTTCAGCAACACACTCTGACTACGGGAATTTATTGATGAACCTGCTTGTAAAACAACTTGAGATGTCCGCCGCCTATATCCAAATGGCCAACCGCACGCTGGAAAGCAACTTGCGCGTGGCCCGGATCATCGTGACCTCCGCCTTCGAAAGCGCTGCGCGGTTTTCGCCCGTGACACCTGTGTCGGCAGCGCCGGCTAGCAATGTGACGACGGCACCGGCATCGGCCAAAGCTGCGCCTAAACCAGTGGCCGCACCTGTTGCTGATTTGCCCGAGGTGAAAACGGCACCGGCGGCGAAAAAGGCCTCCAAAAGCCCGAAAAAATCCGCGTCTGTCGCGAAGAAGACCGCTCCCGAGGCCAAATCGCCCGCGACGCCAGCCGCCGCAACCGCCCCGGCGAAAGAAGCCGCTCCGGTTGCAGCACCTTCCGCGAAAGCCGCGCCTGCAGAACCGACCCCTGCTCCGCAATCCGCACCCAAAGCCGCTGCGCCGGTCGCGCCTGAGGTGAAGAAACCCGCGCCGGTCGCGCCGAAGGCACCCGAGGCGAAAGCCGTTGCGCCGAAACCTGCCGAAGCGAAGCCAACCGCGCCGCAAAACGCACCGACAGCAC
Source organism: Marinovum sedimenti (assembly GCF_054052205.1). NCBI lineage: Bacteria > Pseudomonadati > Pseudomonadota > Alphaproteobacteria > Rhodobacterales > Roseobacteraceae > Marinovum > Marinovum sedimenti. The sequence continues at coordinate 2,984,471 of NZ_CM133223.1, read as the reverse complement.
AGGCACAACCTTCCTCCGCATCGTCCAAACCCGCGGTTTCCAGCCCGGCCGAAAAGCCGAGCACTCCGTCGCAGACTTCCGCGACACCAGCCGCGCAGGCGAAGCCCGACAGCAAGTAAGACATTATTTACCTGAACGACCTAGAACGGCGGCTCCTGAAGAGCCGCCGTTTTTGTATGCGAGCAAGCGGGCAGAACTTTTGGCAAGCTTCTTTGGCCTGAGGGGTGAGGTGCCCCGAATTTTCTATACGCCTGTGTAAAACGCGGATCAATAATGGGCCACAGAAGCGGCTGCGCATCGCTGTCAATCCCGGCGCAAAAAGGGTCAGTTTCCCGGTGTAAAATTGGACAGTTTGGTTGGGAGTTAGCGGCGCCTTGGCGCGCGTGCTTGCCAAATAGCTGACGCGTGTCAAGGCGCGCTGGCCGCAGGCCAGCCCTTCCGATCTTGGTATGTGGATTTCAGGATTGGGCTTTTCGGCTTTGGCGCAAACGGAAGCTCTCGCCGTTCATTTCCAGGATATGCACATGATGGGTCAGGCGGTCCAGAATGGCACCGGTCAGACGTTCTGAGCCGAAGACCTCGGTCCATTCATCGAAGGGCAGGTTTGAGGTAATGATTATCGAGCCGCGCTCGTAGCGCTGGGAGATGATCTCGAACAGCAATTCGGCGCCTGTCTTGGACAGCGGAACAAAGCCAAGTTCGTCTATGATCAGAAGGTCTTGGCTGACCAGGAGCTTTTGCAGGCGCTGCAGGCGCCGTTCATCGGCAGCCTCGATCAGTTCATGAACCAGGGCAGCGGCAGTCGTGAAGCGGACCTTCAGACCCTTCTGGCAGGCCGCCAATCCCAGTCCCAGGGCGACATGGGTCTTGCCGGTGCCGCTTGGGCCCAGGGCGATGAGTGGACCTGTCGCGGTTTGATGCCGCTCCTTTGATAGCATTTACTGCAACAAAGGAGATTGACTATGGGACTGAAACGGACGGACGAATTCCGCCAAGATGCGGTTCGTATCGCACTAACCAGTGGGCTAACACGTAAGCAGGTGGCTGACGATCTGGGTGTTGGCATGTCAACGCTGAACAAATGGATCACCGCGCACCGAGATACAGACGTGGTTTCCAAAGAGGATTTAGACCTCGCCAAAGAGAATGATCGGCTTCGGCGCGAGATCAGGCTCCTCAAGGAGGAGAGGGAGATCTTAAAAAACCGTTCCCGGCCGCAGCCCGCCTGTGCGCAGTATAAACAGCCTGTGCTATGCTGCGCCTGAAGGGCAGTTGCCGATGGCTTATTGGTGGGCTGGACCCCGTTAAAAAACGTGGCACATGGGCTGATGCGCACTTGAGAGTGGTGACGCCGCCATCGCGGTGATCCCGGTTAGGAAGATGACGAACTTGCATAGCCCACGCCCTTCGCCTTGAACGGAGGAGGTGCCATGACGAAGCGTAAATCCGGTGGCCACCCGGACTTGAAGATGGTCAATCCCAATGCGGCCGCGATCGACATCGGCTCGACGATGCACATGGCGGCTGTGAACCCTGACACCGACATCATGCCAGTGCGCGCCTTTGGGACATTCACACAAGATTTGCACGACCTTGCCGACTGGTTCCGGTCGTGCGGTGTCACCAGCGTGGCCATGGAGTCGACCGGCGTTTACTGGATACCGGCCTTCGAGATCTTGGAAGCGAATGGCTTCGAGGTCATCCTCGTGAACGCCCGTTACGCCAAGAATGTGCCTGGCCGCAAAACCGATGTCAGCGATGCCGGATGGCTGCGTCAGCTACACTCCTATGGTCTGTTGCGTGGCAGTTTTCGGCCTGAGGCCGAGATCGCCACCTTGCGCGCCTATATGCGCCAGCGCGAACGCCTGACAGAATATGCCGCCGCTCACATCCAACACATGCAGAAGGCGCTGATGGAGATGAACCTGCAACTGCATCATGTCGTCTCCGATATCACAGGCGGGACCGGTATGCGGATCATCCGCGCCATCGTCGCTGGCGAGCGTGATCCGGAGGCTCTCGCCGCGTTCCGGGATGTTCGCTGCAAATCCTCTATGGACACGATCAAGGCCGCGCTGGTCGGCAACGACCGTGAGGAGCATGTCTTTGCCCTGACACAGTCGCTGGAACTTTACGATTTCTACAAATCGCAGATCGAAGCATGCGACCGCAGGCTCGAGACGGCGGTCGGAGCGCTGACTGCCAAGGCAGATGGAGATCTGGCCCCACTGCCCAAGGCACGGATCAAGTGCAAGCAGCACAACGCGCCGTCTTTCGATGTGCGCGCTGCACTTTACGGGGTGCTGGGCACGGACCTGACGCAGATCCATGGCCTTGGGCCGTCGCTGGCTTTGAAGCTGGTGGCCGAATGCGGCACGGATTTGCGCGCGTGGAAGAGCGCCAAGCACTTCACGTCGTGGCTCTGTCTGGCGCCGGGCAACAAGATCTCTGGTGGCAAGCTGCTGTCTTCGCGGACACGCCGATCTTCAAGCCGCGCCGCTGCACTTCTGCGTCTTGCAGCCGTCACGATTGGCCGAAGTGACACGGCCCTCGGTGCGTTCTATCGACGCCTCTCGGCCCGGATCGGCAAGCAGAAGGCGGTGACCGCAACGGCGCGCAAGATCGCAGTTCTGTTTTACAACGCTGTGCGGCACGGCATGACTTACCAAGATCAAGGCGCCGCAGCTTATGACGAACGACATCGGCAACGTGTGCTGTCAAACCTTCAACGGCGCGCCAAGACCCTCGGATTTGCATTGGCGCCCATCCCGGAGACAGCGGCTGTTTCTTAGGAAGGCCACCCAATTCTTCGCGGGTCTAAAGCAATGAGGTTTAGGTTCATCGAAGAGCACATGTCCAGCTTCCCAGCCAATCGCTTGTGCGATGTCGTTGGTGTCAGCGCACGCGGTCTACGTGCCTTCCGCAGTCGTCCTGCCAGCCGTCGGCAGCGGTCAGATCTGGTGACCTTGGCCCACATCAAAGAACAGTCCCGTCTTAGTTTGGGCAGTTATGGAAGGCCACGGATGACCGAAGAACTGAAAGAGATTGGTCTGGATGTCGGGCACCGCCGTGTCGGGCGCTTGATGCGTCAGAACGGCATATCTGTGGTCAGGACGCGCAAACACAAGGTGACCACAGACAGCAATCACAAGTTCAATATCGCGCCAAACCTGCTGGATCGTGACTTCAACGCAGATGGGCCAAATCAGAAATGGGCTGGTGACATAAGCTACGTCTGGACCCGTGAGGGATGGCTGTATCTGGCTGTGGTCATAGATTTGCATTCCCGTCGTGTCATCGCCCTCTCATGGTTTGCAAAGGCAAACCACTGCCGGGTAACAGGTGGGCTGTGAGCAATCGCATGAAGCGCGATCTTGCGATCCGGGCTTTGAAAATGGCCATCGCGTTCCGGTCACCGCCGAAAGACTGCATCCACCACACGGATCGCGGCAGCCAAGGCGGATTCAACTGGTCGTCGCAACGGTTCCAGATTGGAGGTTGTGATGACAACACACAAACGAGCTTCGGATCGAAGCACCCGAGACAAGATGCGCTCGCCAGGACGGCCCAAAGTGGCAGATCGCGCTCAGCAAGTTTTGTTTTGGCGATTGATTGAACAGGGCATTTCCAGCGAAGAAGCCGCAGTTCAAGCTGGAGCGTCTGCCCCTGTTGGCAGTCGTTGGTTTCGAGAGGCCGGAGGCATGCCGCCATCACAATACTCCAGTTCCGCACCGCCACCTTCGGGGCGCTATCTCTGTTTTGCAGAACGTGAAGAGATTGCGCTTTGTCGGGCTCAAGGTTTGGGCGTCAACGCGATCGCCCGTAAGATTGGCAGAGCTGCTTCTACGATTTCCAGAGAATTGCGTCGTAATGCAGCAACGCGCAGCGGCGGTTTTGAGTATCGCGCGACAACCGCCCAATGGCACGCTGATCGTGCAGCGCGCAGACCCAAGACAACAAAACTGGCACGACATGATATGTTGCGGCACTATGTCGAAGAGCGGCTGTCGGGTCAGATAGCGGGCCCCGATGGGGATGTTGTCGCTGGTCCTACCGTACGCTGGACAAAGCGGCGTTCGGTGCGGCGCCAGCACCGCAAATGGGCCCTGGCTTGGAGCCCTGAGCAAATTGCACGCCGCCTACCGCTGGATTATCCGGATGACCCCTTGATGCGTATCAGCCATGAAGCCATTTATCAGTCCTTGTTTATTCAGGGGCGTGGTGCGCTGCGTCGAGAATTGGTCGCTTGCCTGCGCTCTGGCCGCGCCTTGCGCGTTCCTCGCGCGCGACGAAAGGGTAAAGGCAAGGCTTACGTTACGGACGAGATAATGATCAGTGAACGTCCAGCCGAAGTCGAGGATCGTGCGGTTCCAGGACACTGGGAGGGAGATTTGATCCTCGGTCTTAAAAGCTCTGCGATCGGCACATTGGTTGAACGCAAAACCCGCTTTACGCTGCTGCTTCATTTGCCACCTATGCCCGGCCATGGAACGGGCCTGCGCCTCAAGAACGGCCCAGCTCTTGCCGGGCACGGCGCTGAAGCCGTGCGCGACGCCATCGCCAAATCCATTCAGGATCTGCCCGAACACTTGCGTAAATCACTCACGTGGGACCAAGGTGCTGAAATGGCTCAGCACGAAACGCTGACGTCTGAAACCGGGATCGACGTCTACTTTTGCGAACCTCAAAGCCCCTGGCAACGCGGTTCTAACGAAAACACCAACGGCCTGCTGCGCCAATACTTTCCCAAAGGAACGGATCTAAGTGCGCATGGTGAGGACGAGTTGAACGCCGTGGCACACACACTCAACAGCAGACCCCGCAAAACGCTTGGCTGGAGAACGCCTGCAGAGGCATTGGACGACGTCCTGCGGTAAGATATAAACCAACCGTTGCGACGACCAGTTGAATCCGCCCAATACTGCTCTCACGACTATCAGAAGATCCTGCGTCAGCATGGATTCAAAGTGTCCATGAGCGGTAAAGGAAATTGCTACGACAATGCAGCGGTCGAGACGTTCTTCAAAACCATCAAAGCTGAGCTGATCTGGAGACACCCTTGGGAAACGCGACGGAAGGCTGAGATGGCGATCTTCGAATACATCAACGGCTTCTACAATCCTCGCCGACGCCACTCGGCACTCGGCTGGAAAAGCCCGGTCGCTTTTGAACGAAAGGTGGCATAAACGAGCACTTGGGGCGGCACTAAAGCGTGACAGGTCCAGAATTGATTTAGCAAAACGGAGCTTCCGGCTGCACGGGGCTGCCGCTGATGGTTCTGTCGTGTTCCGCAAGAAATTGTCGCGCCCTCAGCTTACCGCGTTCCTGAGTGAGCTTCCAAAGTGCGTTGTTGTGATGGAGGCTTGCGCTACGTCCCATTATTGGGGGCGCGAGATTGGCAAGCTTGGCCACGAAGCGCGCCTTATCCCACCTGTTTACGTTAAGCCGTTTGTGAAGCGTCAAAAGAACGACGCAAATGACGCAGAAGCAATCGCAGAGGCGGCATCGCGCCCGACGATGCGCTACGTCTCGGTCAAAAGCGCAGAACAACAGTCGCAGGGCATGGTCTTTCGAACACGCGATTTATTTGTCCGCCAACGCTCCCAGTTGGTAAACGCTTTGCGGGGTCATTTAGCGGAGTACGGTGTCGTCGTCGCTCAAGGGATGGTTCAGTTTAGACGTATGATAACCAGCTTTGATGAAGTCGCGGTTGACCTGCCCGCGCAAATTCTAAGCCTTTGCCAAGCATACATTGATCAGATCGCTCTTTTTGACGAAAGGATTGTGGTGCTGGATCACGAGATCAAAGGCCGAGCAAAAACAGATGAAGCAACATCACGGCTTATGACAATCCCCGGAGTTGGGCCTATGTATGCTACGACTATTCAGGCCTTCGCGCCACCAATGGAAGAATTTTCTAATGGGCGTGAGTTTGCAGCTTGGTGCGGGCTTGTACCAAGGCAGAAGTCGACCGGTGGGCGACAAATCCTGGGTAGAACCTCAAAAATGGGACAGCGCGATATCCGGCGATTGCTGATCACAGGCACCCCTCTCATGCATGTGAACATGCACTGCCGGGCAGCGAATGGCAGTCATCCGTTGGGCCATCCGGAAAGGTCCACCACCTGGATCATGGCTTGCCAAGATGCTGGCGCGCAAGCCTCGTATGCTGGTGGCGACTGCACTGGCAAACAAGCTGGCCCGCACTGTTTGGGCGTTAACAACCACAAAAGAGAACTATCGAATTCCACCGCTGGCTGCATAAGCTTTGCACTATGCGTTGGAGTAAACCGGCAATGTGAGAAGGGCGAAGGAGAGTAAGGAACAACGGTCATTAGACGGGGTTGGGAAAACCAGATAGAAGCCAGGAGCCTTGTGCTCGCATCAACGATTTGGACCCGATCCACGGACACCATACAGGCCAGCGGCGTGTGAAAGCCGCATTCAAAGGCCGGACACACGACTGCACTGATCACTTGTTCCAAGCAATCTGAAAAACTTCTTGCATTGAAAGGGGCATCCACACACGGCCTCTACAAAACCGAGCTGGTCCATCGCCAGGGACCGTGGCGGAACATGCAGGATCTGGAAATGGCCACCCTCGGATGGGTCGATTGGTTCAACAACAGACGCTTGCTTGGCCCCATCGGAAACATCCCGCCAGCAGAGGCTGAAGAGAACTTCTATGCACAGCGCGACGTGCTCGATATGGTCGCGTGAAATGAAGCTATAGGTCTCCGGTGAAACCGGGGCGATTCAGATCGGCTGTTATCTCAGCTTCTATAACAGCCGCCGCCCGCATTCGTCACTTGAAGGGAAAACCCCCGATCAGGCCTACTTCAATCAGCCAATGCCCGAAGCGGTGGCGGCGTAACCGAGGCGGAAAACCACTTAGAAAATGCTCGGAAACTGTTCAGACAAGCCGAGCCACCTCTAACGCCCCGCTTGTGGCGGGGTTTGCGACTTAAGTTTGTTTTTGGTTAACAGGAATTGGATTTGAACCTTCGCCCGCCCTCCCCTCCGCCCGTTCTCCGCTGGAATTGGCGTTTCGTACGCTCTCCGAGACGCGGATCACCTTTCAGGTCGGGAAGCTGACGAGGTTTTCCTGATACGTAACTGCTCCAGTGGAGCGATTTCGGCCTTGGTTTCGAGACGCACATCAGCCGGACATAGCGCAGAACGGAACGCGGATATCCACCCGGAGGTGTCTGTTATGGTCTTGATTTCAGTGTGTAATTGTTGGTTGCGGGAGTAGGATTTGAACCTACGACCTTCAGGTTATGAGCCTGACGAGCTACCGGGCTGCTCCATCCCGCGACAGTTTTGTTTGGCCGGGTGGTTAGCGGCTACTTTAGGCTGTGGGCCTGTGTTGTAGCGGCTGGTTCTGGCCAGTGTCGCTGATATCGTTTGAGAGATACAACTTATCGGGGCTTATCAGGTTTGGCGATGACCTACTCTCCCACGTCTTAAGACGCAGTACCATTGGCGCGACGGCACTTAACGGCCGGGTTCGGGATGGGACCGGGTGTTTTGCTCGTGCTGTGATCACCAAACCAGGAAAGCCCCGGTAAGGGTGGATTGTGTTGCGCGGCTGAAGCGCAACGACCTGTAGTATTGCTATGTACAGGTTGATTTCACTCTCGTTTGAGAGTGTCCAAGTCAAGTCATTTACGTCCGCTTTGCAGCGTGACGTTCTGATTTAGTGTGATGTTTGCTTTGATCTTCGTCCGGTAAGGACTTATTTGATTTGCGCTACCGCCTTTCGGCTACTTGAGTGCGTTTCAAATCTGTCTTTTACTGGATCAAATCAAGCCTATCGGACCATTAGTACCAGTCAACTGAACGCGTTACCGCGCTTACATCTCTGGCCTATCGACGTGGTGGTCTACCACGGTCCTCAGGGATACCTTGTTTTGAGGGGGGCTTCCCGCTTAGATGCCTTCAGCGGTTATCCTGTCCGATCATAGCTACCCAGCACTGCTCCTGGCGGAACAACTGGTACACCAGTGGATCGTTCACCCCGGTCCTCTCGTACTAGGGGCAACTCCTCTCAAGTATCCTACACCCACGGCAGATAGGGACCGAACTGTCTCACGACGTTCTAAACCCAGCTCACGTACCTCTTTAAACGGCGAACAGCCGTACCCTTGGGACCTGCTCCAGCCCCAGGATGAGATGAGCCGACATCGAGGTGCCAAACACTGCCGTCGATATGGACTCTTGGGCAGTATCAGCCTGTTATCCCCGGCGTACCTTTTATCCGTTGAGCGATGGCCCTTCCACTCGGGACCACCGGATCACTATGACCGACTTTCGTCTCTGCTCGTCTTGTCAGACTTGCAGTCAGGCTGGCTTCTGCCATTGCACTCAACGACCGATTTCCGACCGGTCTGAGCCAACCATCGCGCGCCTCCGTTACTCTTTAGGAGGCGACCGCCCCAGTCAAACTACCCGCCACGCAGGGTCCCGGATCCGGATAACGGACCGCGGTTAGACATCAAAAATGCAAAGGGTGGTATCTCAAGGGAGGCTCCACAGAAACTGGCGTTCCTGCTTCAAAGCCCACCACCTATCCTGCACATTGCAGTTCTGATGCCAGTGCGAAGCTGTAGTAAAGGTGCACGGGGTCTTTCCGTCTAACCGCGGGAAGCCTGCATCTTGACAGGCAATTCAATTTCGCTGAGTCTATGTTGGAGACAGCGGGGAAGTCGTTACGCCATTCGTGCAGGTCGGAACTTACCCGACAAGGAATTTCGCTACCTTAGGACCGTTATAGTTACGGCCGCCGTTTACCTGGGCTTCAATTCAGAGCTCTCACCCCTCCTTTTAACCTTCAGGCACCGGGCAGGCGTCAGACCCTATACGTCGTCTTGCGACTTCGCAGAGCCCTGTGTTTTTAGTAAACAGTCGCCACCCCCTGGTTTGTGCCCCCAGCCCCTAGTTTCCTAAGAACCGGGCCTCCTTCTCGCGAACTTACGGAGGTATTTTGCCGAGTTCCTTCAACATAGTTCTCTCAAGCGCCTTGGTATTCTCTACCAGTCCACCTGTGTCGGTTTAGGGTACGGTCTGATGGAGGGCTATTTCCAGGGACCAATTAGCAGCCCATTCAATCCAATAAGGATGAACTACCTTCATGATCCGTCACATCCTCCTGGCCCACGAATATTAACGTGGTTCCCATCGGCTACGCATTTCTGCCTCGCCTTAGGGGCCGGCTTACCCTGCTCAGATTAGCTTTAAGCAGGAACCCTTGGACTTTCGGCGAGAGTGTCTCTCACACTCTTTGTCGCTACTCATGTCATCATTCTCGCTAGTGATCTCTCCACCGGATCGCTCACGCGCCGGCTTCACAGAAAGAACCCAATCCTCCGCAACATCCCGAAAGATGCTAAAGAGGAAGGGTCCTATGTCACACTACGCTCTGCTACCATGCCTTACGGCATCCTAAGCTTCGGCTCATGGCTTGAGCCCCGTTACATCTTCGCCGCAGGACAACTTATTTAGACCAGTGAGCTGTTACGCTATCTTTAAAGGATGGCTGCTTCTAAGCCAACCTCCTGGTTGTTATGGTCGTCCCACCTGCTTTCCCACTTAGCCATGAATTAGGGGCCTTAGCTGTAGGTTAGGGTTGTTTCCCTCTCCACTACGGACGTTAGCATCCGCAGTGTGTCTGCCATCTAGTACTCCTCGGTATTCGGAGTTTGGTTAGGATCAGTAAGCCTGTGGGGCCCCATTACCCATCCAGTGCTCTACCCCCGAGGGTATTCGGATGACGCTCTACCTAAATAGATTTCGCAGAGAACCAGCTATCTCCGAGTTTGATTGGCCTTTCACCCCTAGGCACAACTCATCCCGACCTTTTTCAACAGGTGTGGGTTCGGACCTCCAGTAAGTGTTACCTTACCTTCATCCTGGTCATGCCTAGATCACTCGGTTTCGGGTCTAATGCATCTAACTCAATCGCCCTATTAAGACTCGCTTTCGCTACGCCTACACCTAACGGCTTAAGCTTGCTAGATACACTAAGTCGATGACCCATTATACAAAAGGTACGCCGTCACAAGACTGGACACTGATAATAATCATGTTTGATTTGCACTCCGTGCCGGCGCAATGCCGGTACACCAATCCTTCGGATCGGCACTGGCGTGCCATTTCGAAGATGGTTTTAAAGAATGCAATTTTCGATGCGACTTATCTGGTTGGGATCGAGAGGCGCAGTTGCACCGTCTCTACTCCGGGGTTGTGATCGTAGATCCCCGCATTCGACCGATGGTCGAAGCTGAGACCAAATCGCCAACCGCGATTGTTCTGCCAACCGACCTCTGCACCCGAGCGGAACACAATGGGTCCACCCAGATCAAGGCCGTCACCCGCATTATAAATGCCGGTCATCGCATGCAATTGCGCATAAAACGGCGATGAACCATCGTTCACCGTATACGTCTGTCCAATGCCGAACCAGGTTGACCCCCGGCTGCCGACACTGAGCCCCACCGCATGACCAAAAGGACCATTACGGTGCCCCAGATCATAGCGAAGATAGGCTTCACGACCCGTCTTTGCGCGGCGTTCAAGAACCTGACCACCTGAGAAGGCGATCCGCGGTGCCACATCGTTTCGGCCTAAACAGCCTTGCGGTGTGCCACAGTAATTCATGCCCATATCCGTCAGTCCTGCGACCAACATCAATATGGCAAAGGTTCCATCCGCCATGTCCAACTCCCCATTTCCAGGGCAGGACATGCATCAGATTATCATTAGAGTCCAGTCAAGCTCCGACTGATTGTAGGCGTTCGGTTTCAGGTACTGTTTCACTCCCCTCGTCGGGGTGCTTTTCACCTTTCCCTCACGGTACTGGTTCGCTATCGGTCAGTAAGGAGTACTTAGCCTTCGAAGGTGGTCCTCCGATCTTCAGACAGAATTTCACGTGTTCCGCCCTACTTAATACGTCTGATCATGCTTCATATACGGGACTGTCACCCACTATGGTTGGCCATTCCATGCCATTCTATTCACACTCACAGCTCGGCTGGTCCCCGTTCGCTCGCCGCTACTAGGGGAGTATCAATTGATTTCCTTTCCTCCGGGTACTTAGATGTTTCAGTTCCCCGGGTTTGCTCTTAAAAACCTATGTATTCAGTTCTTAAGTACCTGGTTTACCCCATTATTGATCACCCTTGCGGGCAACAATAACAGAATATCAGGTGGGTTCCCCCATTCAGAAATTCATGGATCAAAGCTTATTCTCAGCTCCCCATGACTTATCGCAGAGTATCACGTCTTTCATCGCCTCTTACTGCCAAGGCATCCACCAAACGCCCTTCTCGCGCTTGATTTGATCCAGAAAGAGACAGATTGCTCATCTCACAGCCTTCACGACAACCTGATTGCGGTTAAACACCAGGCAGCCAGCCGTAAAACAATATACAAACGTTCTTTCCGATCAAAAGCAAACTATCCCATGCTGATCCTAAGATCAGCATCAGTTAGTGTACTTGACTTGGACAACTCTGTTCTTTTCAGCAAGGCAGACAGGGGTTCGGTCGAGGAAACAACCTAAAATCCTGCTCGCGTCACCCCGAAGGGATCAGCACCCCACTGAGATCAATCCCATACTCGGGCGATCAAACAGTGTTGATATTTTGTATCTCTCTAAACGATGTCAAAGGCTTTCCGAAGAAAGCCAACGTCCGATTGGACGGGAAAGCATTCGCAAATGCTTGCCGATCTAATCGATTGGTCATGAACAAGACTATGTTTTTTTCGTGGAGTCGCCTGGAAAGTGCGGCACGTGTTTGGCTGCGCCAACCACTTTCGCCTGTTCCGTTCTTTCGTCGTTGACGAAAGAACTATGGTGGAGCCTAGGAGGATCGAACTCCTGACCTCCTGAATGCAAATCAGGCGCTCTCCCAGCTGAGCTAAGGCCCCTTTGATGATCCGCAATGCGGATCATCAAAGGGGCCGTAAA
>NZ_CM133223.1:2232500-2970000 GCF_054052205.1 Marinovum sedimenti | reverse complement strand
TTTTGGCATCGGAGGGCTTGGTCCCCTCGCCTCAGAGACCGAAACACCCCCCGCGACTCGGAAAATCCGGCTTTTTGAGTCGGATTCAGGCCAGAGTCGGGTTCGATTCAGGCCCGATTCATCCCAGGTTCACCCGAAATTCTTCCTGACCGACTGCTTCGGGGTCCAGAATGAAGGTACAGCCCTGCAAAGCCCCCTCGGATTCGAGCCCCTTCCCAGCGCTCGTGACAAACATTGTACTCAAATCGGCCCCGCCAAACGCCGGACAGGTGGTTTGCCGCCCCGGAACCTCGATCGCGCGATCGAACCGACCATCGGGATGATAGCGCGCCACCCGCCCTGCCCCCCATTGTGCATTCCAAAGCCCGCCCGCAGCATCGACCACCGATCCATCCGGATTAAGGCCATCGGCATTCAGGTCAGCAAAAACCTCGGCACGCCCCGACGGCCAGCCTTCGCTGTCGAGCGCCACAACCATGATCTGGCGAGTGGGCGTGTCGGCATAATAGGCGTGTCGCCCATCCGGTGCGAAACAGATCGAATTGGAGATCGTGATCTCAGGCAGGATCGTTTCCACCACACCCTTATAATAGCGATGGATCGCCCCGGCCCCCGGCTCTGCCTCAAAACCCATCGTGCCAATCCAGAACCCGCCATAGGGATCGGCCCGGCCATCGTTGGAGCGTGTCATGGCATTGTCGGCCTCAAGCGGGCACAGCACCTCGTGCGCGCCACTGGCAATGTCGAACCGCATCAGCGCGGTTTGCGAGGCAATCAGCAAGGTCTCGCGATCAACCCAACCGGCTGCTGAGACATGCTCGTCAAACTGCCACTCCAAGGGTGTATCGCCATCACGGCTCAACAGCCGGTGCCCGACGATATCAAACCAGAACAATTGCTGACGCTCGGGATGCCACAAAGGCCCCTCCCCCAAGGCGCAGGCGCGCGCGTCATAGATGTGGTCGTTCATATGTGGCCTTTCCCGTGGCGGCGCGCCGGTTTCGTCATCTGGCCAGCCACGCCTGAATGGTATACCAAATTGATACATCCAGCGCGCAGTGCGTCAAGCCGGGAACAGCGGGTCGCAGACACCCCCCGGCCCCAAAGGCTGCGAGACACCACACACAGGACCCCGATCATGAATACGATTTTTGTTCTCAACGGCCCCAACCTTAACCTGTTGGGCAAGCGTCAGCCCGAGATCTATGGCTATGACACGCTCGAGGACGTCAAAGCGCTGTGCGAAACCGTGGCTGCCGAGGGTTTTGATATCCGGCTTGAGCAATCCAACCACGAAGGCCAGATCATCGACTGGATTCATGAGGCGCGCGAGGCGGGCTGTGGCATCGTCATCAACCCGGCCGCCTTTACCCATACATCGGTGGCCATTCTTGACGCGCTCAATGCTTTTGAAGGGCCGGTGATTGAGGTGCATATCTCCAACGTCCACAAACGCGAAAGCTTTCGCCACCATTCTTATGTGTCGTTGCGCGCCGAAGGGGTGATTGCCGGCCTTGGGGTCGAAGGCTACGCGGCGGGCGTGCGCCGCATCTGTAATCTTGTTGCCAAATAACGCGAAAGGGGCGCCCGCAAGCGCCCCTCTTCTGCATTAATTTGCGGCGACGGCTTCTTGCCGTTGGGTGCCCAACCCCTCGACCGTCACTTCCATGACATCGCCAGGTTTGAGGAAGCGCTGCGGCTTCATCCCCATGCCAACGCCCGACGGCGTGCCAGTGGCGATGATGTCACCCGCTTGCAGTTTCATGAACTGGCTCATGTACGATACGATCTGGCGCACCGAAAAGATCATGTCGGCGGTGTTGGAATCCTGCACCGTATCGCCGTTAAGCTTGAGCGACACGCCCAGCGTCTGCGGATCTGGCACCTCGTCGGCGGTCACGAGGTAGGGGCCGACCGGGCCAAAGGTGGGGGCGGATTTGCCTTTGATCCACTGGCCGAGCTTCTCGATCTGGAATTCCCGCTCGGAAACATCGTTGATGGTGCAATAGCCCGCCACATGATCAAGCGCGTCCTCTTCGGAGACATACAGCGTGTCACGGCCGATGATCACGCCCAGTTCGACCTCCCAATCGGCCTTGGCAGAGTTGCGTGGGATGATCACATCGTCGAACGGACCGGACAGCGCCGAGCTGGCCTTGGAAAACAGGATCGGCTCGGAGGGCGCATCCAGGCCGCTTTCGACCGCGTGCAGCGCATAGTTCAGACCGACGCAAAAGAAGTTCGGCACCGAGGCAAGGCAGGAGCCGATGCGGCCGGGGTTTTCCACCAGCGGCAAGGAGGCAGGGTCGATGTCGCGCAGGGATGCCAGCGCATCGATGCTGACGGCGGCGCCGGCCAGGTCGGGCACATGTGCGCTCAGATCGCGGACATTTCCGTCGGCGTCCAGCATGCCGGTCTTTTCGGTGCCCGGCGCACCGTATCGCAAGAGTTTCATCGCTCTTTCTTCCTTAGGTTCAGTGAGTGTCTTGACAGGGCCCGGTCAGTCCGGGCTTGCCGCGTGATCCGCAGCGGTTTCTTCGGTGGTTTTCTCAGCGGTCTTTTCGGTGGTCTTGAAGAAATCCGTCACATTGATGATCAGGTGTTCGAGATGCAGGTTGACCTGCGTCTGCGTGGCGTCGACATCGCGCGCCTCAAGCCCGTCGATGATGGCGGCGTGCTGGGCCAGCACCCGTTCGCGTGAGCGTTTGTTGATCGCCGACAGGAAGCGCGCCCGCCACAGCCGCGCCAGATAGGCGGAATGGGTCTCGACCAGCATGTCGTTGTAAGAGGCGCGCACGATGGCAACGTGAAAGCTCATGTCGACCTCGAAGCGGTCCACATCATCGAGGCTGTCGTAATTGGTGGCCATATGACGTTCGAGACGGCGAATCTCGGCCAGATCTTCGGGCGTCGCACGTTGGCAGGCCAGTTTGACAGAGAACAGCTCCAAGGCGCTCAGGACTTCGATGGCGTTGGACACTTCGGTCAGCGTTGGTTCGGCCACGATCGGGCTGCGCGAGGGGCGCAGAATCACCAGCCCCTCATTGGCCAGAATACGAATCGCCTCGCGCATCGGCGTGCGGCTGACCCCCATCTCCAGCGCGTTGTCGCGTTCCTTGAGCGGGGCACCGGGCGCCAGCGTGCCCAGCAGTATCTCGCGGCGCAATTGCTTGGCAATCTGTTCGGCACGGTTCTCAGCCGCCATTGCATGAGCCTTTATCAACAGTTCCAACAGCTTTGGGCCACCACCGTCCCAAAGAGCGCCCAAATTTCAGGCTTTCAAATTTGGTATACCAAAAGTTATTGATTGTCGAGAAGGCTTTCGCTAGCCTGCCGGTGCGAATGGTATACCATCGCCAACAGGGGCCGGGAGCGCCCCGACGATACGGCCTTTGGGCCACCAGGGAGGAAAGACCAAATGAAATTGAAAACGCTTTTGAAGTCGGCAACCGTTGCAGCGCTGGCCGTCGCCGGCACCGCAAACGCGGCCGAAGACATTACCCTGCGCATTCAGACGCACTATGCAACCGAGCACCCCTCGGGCAAGCTGGCGGCACAATTCATCGACGACGTGCAAACCATGTCGGAAGGTTCGATCACCATCGAGATGTTCTATTCCTCGTCCGTGGTTGCCACGACCGAGACGTGGGACGCCGCTGTGAACGGCATTCTTGACTGTGACATGACCGGTGGCGCGTATCAGACCGGCAAAAACCCGGCGTTCCAGTTCGTCGGCGATATCATGGGCGGCTATGACACCCCCTATCAACAGCTGAGCTGGCTGTATTACGGCGGCGGCTATGACGCGGCCCAATCGCTATATAACGAATTCAACATGCAGCTCGTCGGCTGGTGGATCTATGGCCAGGAAAGCTTTGCCTCGTCCAAGCCGATTGCTGGCCCCGAAGACCTCAAAGGCTGGAAGTTCCGTTCGCCTCCGGGTCTTGAGACCGAAATCTTCACCGAACTGGGCGCAACCCCGATCGTGATGGACTTCACCGAGATCTTTACCGCGCTGGAAACCGGCATCATCGACGGCGCCGATGCGTCGGGCCTTGCCAACAACGTTGGCCTTGGTCTCTACGACATCGTCAAGCACGCCAACTATCCCGGCTTCCACTCGATGCCGTCGGATCACCTTGCGTGTAACAAAGACGTCTGGGACGGCATGAGCGAAGGCCAGCGCCGCATCATGGACACCGCGATGCAGAAACTGGCCCTGCACACCGCGATCTCGAACGAGAAGAAGAACGCCGAAGCGGCTGCGATGCTGCAAACCCAAGGCGTGACTCTGTATGACTGGTCCGCCAAGGACAAAGCTGACTTCCGCGCCGCCGCTCAAAAAGCATGGGATGGCTGGGCAGAAAAAACACCGGAAGCTGCGGCTCTGGTGGCAAGCCACCGCAGTTATCTGACCCAGCTGGGTCTGATTTCCGCCAAGTAAGCCACCCCTTCGTGAACGGCTGAGAGAGACGGCGGGCTCGCAACCATGAGCCCGCCGCTTTTGTTCGCCACCGCGCGCGGCACGCACGCCCGCGAAAGGCTGAACAACAATCCTACTGGTAGGGAGACCGGTATGACCCAGGAGAGTGTGTGGCTCGGGCCACTTCGCGGACCTGTACGAAAAATCGCAATCGCTTTTATAACGTTCACCATGCTGATGTATGCATGGCTGGCCATTAACCTGCTGATTTCCGAAAACGCCGTCGGCATTCACGAGTTGATCCGCCCCGAAGGGGGCATTCAGGCCAAACTGATGCTGTTTGCGATCTTGGGCAGCCTCATATCCGGATCACTTTATCTGTCCGACACCAAAGGCGCGATCGAACCCGAGCCGCATGGCTTTTTCGACATCCTGTCGCTTGTCACCTCGCGGATGGCGATGATTGGCATCGTGCTGATCGTGCTGGTGATGTTCTACGAGGTCATCTCGCGTTACGTGTTCAACATGCCAACGCTCTGGGCCAACGAATTGTCGCTCTGGATCGCGGCGGTGGTGTTTCTGTTTGCCGGGCAATACGCCATGCAACAGCGCAGCCACATCCGCATCTATGTGATCTACGACATCATGCCCCGCTGGATGCAAAAGACCTCGGATGTGATTTCCGTATCGCTGATCGTCGGCTTTACCTTTGCGCTGGTCTGGGGCGGCTGGAACGATGCCTATACCCGCCTGATGCGGATGGAGACCTTTGGCACCGCGTGGGATCCGCCCATTCCCGGCACCATGAAGGCGGCCATCCTGTTTATCATCGTTCTGGTGACCATTCAGGCGGTGTCCAACCTGATTGCCGATTGGAACAAGGCCCCCGAACACCACTCACCTCTTGATGACATTGACGAAACCGAGATCGCAAATATCCGGAAGACGTTGGAGGACCCTAAATAATGGTCGATATCGGCACACTCAGCCTTCTGGTGCTTCTGGGCATGTTCGCGCTGCTGGCAATCGGCATGCCGCTTGGCTTTGCCTCGGCCTTTCTTGCGGTGGTGACACTGGTCCTTAAGTTCGACGTCGACATCCTGTTCAAAACCTTTGGTCGTGGCCCGTTTTCGGTGCTCGGCCAGGCGGTCTATCGGCAGATGACGAACTATGTCCTGATCTCGATCCCGCTGTTCATCTTTATGGCGGCACTGCTCGAAAGGTCGGGCATCGCGCGTGACATGTATAGCTCGCTCAATGTCTGGATGTCGCGGATGCGCGGCGGCATTGCTGTTGTCACCTCGATCATGGCTGTCATCATGGCCGCCATGTCGGGCATCATCGGCGGCGAAGTCGTTCTGCTCGGGCTGATCGCCCTTCCCCAGATGCTGCGGCTGGGGTATAACCAGAACCTCGCCATCGGCACGATCTGTGCGTCGGGGTCGCTGGGCACAATGATCCCGCCGTCGATTGTCCTGATCTTCTATGGTCTGGTCACCGAAACCTCGATCAAGGCGCTGTTCACCGCCTCGTTCCTGCCCGGTTTCATGCTGGCGTCGTTCTTCATCGCCTACATCATCATCCGCACACAGATGAATCCCTCGCTGGCCCCGCTGCCAGAAGAAGACCCAAGCGCACCGAAAGGCTCGGAAAAGGGGCTGATGTTCCTGGGCTTCCTCGGTAAATTCACCATGTGGTTCACCGCCGTCCTGCTGATCCGGGCGCTGTTCTTTACCATCACCGGTGAAAACAAAATCGTCGAAGGCGTCGAGCCGATTGCACTTGGCATGGTCAGCTCCATTCCGTGGATCGTCGGTGCCTTTGTCATCTCGGCCCTGATCGTCTTTGTGCTTGTCGGGCGCGAACGCACGGCGCAAGGCTGGGAAATGGGCAAAGGTCTCGTCGCCCCGATCATCGTGATCGGCGTTGTGCTCGGGTCCATTTATATGGGCATCACCGGCATCACCGAAGCGGCGGGCATGGGCGTTGTCGCCGTGTTTGTGATCAGCCTCGTGCGGCGCGAGATGAGCTTTGAGGTCGTCTGGGACAGCCTGCTGCGCACGCTGAAATCCACCGGCACGATCATCTGGGTCACCATCGGCGCGGCGGCGCTTGCGGCGGCGTATACGCTGGCGGGCGGGCCGAACTATGTGGCCAACCTGATCATCGGGGCCGACATGCCAACAATGGGCGTTATCCTGGTGATGATGTTCATCTTCCTGATCATGGGGATGTTCATGGATTGGGTCGGCATCGTTTTGTTGATCATGCCGGTGTTCCTGCCGATCGTGCTGAAACTGCCGGTCGAGGAAATCGGCCTGATCGGTGAACTCAACCCGCGCCATGTGGCGATCTGGTTCGGCGTGGTGTTCTGTATGAACATGCAGGTCAGCTTCCTGTCGCCGCCCTTCGGCCCGGCGGCCTTCTACCTCAAATCCGTGGCCCCGCCGCATATCTCGCTGACCGATATCTTCCGCGGTTTCCTGCCGTTCATCAGCTTGCAACTGATTGCGCTGTCGGTGCTGCTGATCTGGCCTTCGATCATCTCGATCTTCCTCTAAGGCCGAAGTCATTGATCGGGGCGGCACCCTCCGCCCCGATCCCCCAAAGGACCCGTTGACTGTCAGGCCTCCAAGACCTGACGCTCTGCCGGCCCCGCGCCGCCCGCATAGGCAACACCACACCAATATTCGCCGTCAGTGCGCCGACTGCCCAGCCTGCGCCTGACCCCCACCTTCTTCTGTTCTCAAATACCTCGGGGGTCCGGGGGCAGCGCCCCCGAAACGCCCCACCCAGCCAAAGAGACCCGACCATGAGCATTGTCCGCCTCGCCGCCGCCGATAACGTCGTCACCGCAATCACCCCGCTTAAGATCGGCACCCAAGGCGCCACCCAGATCGTCCCGCGCGGCCACAAGATGGCGAGCGACGACATCGCCAAAGGCGCGCCCGTGCGCAAATACGCTCAGGTCATCGGCTATGCTGCCGAGGACATCGCAAAGGGCGCGCATGTCCACACCCACAACCTCGAATTTCGCAACGTTGACGCGGAGTATGAATTCTCGACCAATCTGCACCCGGTCGCCCCGGCCACCACCCAGGACAGCTTCCAAGGCTACCGCCGCGCCAGTGGCCGGGTCGGCACCCGCAACTATATCGCCGTGCTGACAAGCGTGAACTGCTCGGCCACCGCCGCGCGGATGATCGCCCAGCACTTCACCGACGAAAAGCTCGCCGCATACCCCAACGTTGATGGCGTCGTGGCGTTCGTGCACGGCACCGGCTGCGCGATGGGCGGCGATGGCACCGGCTTCGAGGCGCTGCAACGCGTGCTTTGGGGCTATGCCCGCAATCCCAATGTCGGCGGCGTGCTGATGGCCGGTCTGGGCTGCGAAATGATGCAGATCGACTGGCTGATCGAAGCCTACGGCCTCACCCCCGGCCCGCTGTTCCAGACCATGAACATCCAAGATGTCGGCGGGCTGCGCAAATCTGTCGACCTCGGCATCGCCAAGATCGAAAAGATGCTGCCAAAGGTCAACGAGGCCACCCGCGAAAGCTGTCCCGCGTCCGAGCTGATGGTCGCGCTGCAATGTGGCGGGTCCGACGCGTGGTCGGGCATCACCGCCAACCCGGCGGTCGGCTACGCCTGCGATCTTCTGGTCGCGCAGGGCGGCACCGGCGTTCTGGCCGAAACGCCCGAAATCTATGGCGCCGAGCATCTGCTCACCGCCCGCGCCAACACCCGCGAGATTGGCGACAAGCTGCTCGGTCTGATCGACTGGTGGGAGGATTACACCGCCCGCAATCGCGGCTCGATGGACAACAACCCCTCGCCCGGCAACAAAAAGGGCGGGCTGACCACCATCCTTGAAAAGTCGCTTGGCGCGGCGGCCAAGGGCGGCACCACCCCGTTGATGGGCGTGTTTCAATACGCCGAACCGGTCACGGCGCGCGGCTTTACCTTTATGGACAGCCCCGGCTATGACCCGGCCAGCGTGACCGGCCAGATCGCCTCTGGCTGCAATCTGGTGTGTTTCACCACCGGGCGCGGATCGGCCTTCGGGGCCAAACCGAGCCCCTCGATGAAGGTCGCCACCAACACCGAAATGTACACCCGCATGACCGACGACATGGACGTGAACGCCGGTCGCATCTTGTCCGATGGGGCCAGCGTCAAAGAGGTGGGCCGCGAAATCTATCAGATGTGGCTGCGCGTCGCCTCGGGCGAGGAAACCAAATCCGAAGCACAGGGGCTGGGCGATTTCGAATTCGTCCCCTGGCAAATCGGAGCCGTGATGTGACGGCCCTCCCGCTCTGCATCATCGGGGCCGGTCTGATCGGCCTGCGCCATATCGAGGTCTGCGCCGCATCGGACGCCGTGCGCCTGACCGCCGTGGTCGAGCCGCACCCCGCCACGCGCGAAAAGCTGTTGCAGCAAGGTCTGCCCGCCGTGGCCGACCTTGATGATGTGCCCGGCGACACCGCAGCGGCGATCATCGCCACCCCAACCCCCGATCACGCCCCCACTGCCCTGCGCTGCATCGCGCGCGGCTGGGCGGTCTTGGTCGAAAAACCCATCGCCGGTTGCCTTGCCGATGCCCGCAAAATGACCACCGCCGCGAACACCGCAGGCGTGCCGCTTATCACCGGCCACCATCGGCGCTGCCATCCCTTCACACGCGCGGCGGGCGCGGCCATCGCCGACATCGGCGCGCCGGTTGGCGTGCAAGGTTTCTGGTCCTTGCGCAAACCCGACGCCTATTACCAACTCGACTGGCGCAGACTGCCGGGCGCTGGCCCGTTGATGACCAATCTCAGCCACGAAATCGACCTGCTGCATGTCCTGATGGGCGAGATAACTGAAGTCACCGCACTGGTCTCCTCGGCGCGCCGCACCATGGTGATCGAAGACACCGCCGCCATTGCTCTGCGCTTTGCCAGCGGAGCTTTGGGGTCGTTCCTGATCTCCGATGCCGGAGCCTCGCCGTGGTCGTTTGAGGCCGCGAGCGGCGAAAACCCCGGCATCGCGGCCAGTGGTCAGGACTATCTCCGCGTCACCGGCACCACAGGCGCGCTGGAGTTCCCCTCCCTCACCCGCTGGGCACAATCCGCCCCGGGCGAGGTCGAATGGTCCAAGCCAATGGCCCCCTCCCCCGCCGCAGCTTTCGCCCGCATCGATCCCCTGTTGGAACAACTGAACCGCTTCGCCAAAGTGGCCGGGGGCGGCTCTGATGACGTGCTCTGCTCTGGTGCGGCAGGCACGGCCAGTCTTGAAATGACCCTCGCTGTGATCCTGTCGGCGCAACGCGCAACCCCAGTTCAAAAAGGGCAGGTGCCCGGCGATTTCACCGGTGCCTAAGGATTAGACGAATAAATCGCCAGAGCATCAACTGTTGCCGGTGCCACCGCTGATTTTGCCATAAACGATTGAAAACCAAAGCCAACCCCGGAAAGACTATCCCATGCGACTTGCAAACAAACGCGCCTTTATCACCGCCGCGGGCCAGGGCATCGGCCGCGCCATCGCCGAGCGTTACGCCGCCGAAGGGGCCGAGGTGACAGCCACCGATCTGAACGGCGATCTGCTGTCCGGGCTGTCCGGCACCACCTTTGCCCTCGACGTGCGCGACAAGGCAGCGCTGCAAGCGGCGGTCAAAGATGCCGCCCCCGACATCCTCGTCAACTGCGCGGGCATCGTGCATGCGGGCACCATCGAACAGGCCACCGATGACGACTTTGATCTGGCAATGGCGCTGAACGTCCGGGCACAAATGCACGCGATCCAGGCGGCGCTTCCCGGAATGCAGGCGCGGGGCGGCGGGGCCATCGTGAGCATCGCCTCGGTCGCCTCGACGATCATGGGCGTGCCCAACCGGATGATCTATTCCACCTCCAAGGCGGCGGTGATCGGCCTGATCAAATCCGTCGCCCGCGACTATGTTGGCCAGGGCATCCGCTGCAACGGCATCGCCCCCGCCACGGTGGACAGCCCAAGCCTCCACGAACGCCTGCGCGCCACTGGCAACTACGAAAAGGCGATGGCGGATTTCATCGCCCGCCAACCGATTGGGCGGATCGCCGAAGCGGTGGAAATTGCCGATCTCGCGGTTTACCTCGGATCGGACGAAAGCCGGTACATGACCGGCCAATGTGTCGCCATCGATGGCGGCATGAGCTTGTGAGGCCCCAATGAGCACCCCAATCGCACGCGAAGACCGCTCCTCCTCCGGCGTCCTGCTGATGGCGCTGGCCGTGGTGTTTTTCACCTGTATCGACAGTTCGGCAAAATGGCTGATGCTGGCAGGGCTGCCCGCCCTTCAGGTGGTGTTCGCCCGTTACATCGGCCATTTCATCGTCGCACTGGTCCTCTACCTGCCGCAGGAAGGGGTCTCGGCGCTGGTCTCCAACAGCCCCGGCAAACAGTTCCTGCGCTCCTTTTTCCTGCTGGGCAGCACGGCGCTGAACTTTACCGCGCTGCAATACCTGCCCATCACCATGACCACGACCATCATGTTCGCCGGGCCGGTGGTGACCACCCTGCTCGCGATCCCGATCCTCGGCGAACAGGTCGGCCTGCGCCGGATCCTCGCGGTCTGCGTCGGCTTCTTTGGGGTGATCGTGGTGATGCAACCTTGGGGCACCGAATTCCACCCCGCCATGCTGCTCACTCTGGGCGCCCTGACCATGGCCTCCCTATACTTCGTGATGACCCGGATGCTGGCGGGAATCGAGGGCAATGCAACGCAACAACTGTGGTCCAGCGGCATCGCAGCCACGGCAATCCTGCCGTTCGCGCTCAATGTCTGGCAATGGCCGACCGACCTCACCACCTGGCTGGTCTTTGGCCTGATCGGAGTGTTCGGGGCGGTCGGTCATATCTCGGCCACCATCGCCCACCGCTGGGCCGATGCATCGGTGCTGGCACCGGTGATCTACATCCAGATTTTCCTCGCCGCCATCGCCGGTGTTCTCATCTTCGACACATGGCCCACGATCTGGACCCTGGGCGGCGGTTCGATCATCATCGCCTCCGGCCTCTACATCTGGCAACGCGAGCGCACCGTCCGCGGCCGCGTGCGCCGCCCGGTGCCTTCCACCCGCTAAACCCGTCGCGTACAACCTGAAGCATCAAAGCAAACCGCGATATGCGCGAAACAAAAAAGAAGGGCGCAACCCGCCCTTCTTCTGTTCATAAATACCGCGGGGGAGTCCAAAGGACGGGGGCAGAGCCCCCATCTATTGTGCCTGTGGCAGAGCCCCCACCTACTGTTTCTGTGGCAGAGCCCTCATCTTAACTTCCGTGGCAGAGCCCCCAAGCTCACCCCCGCCCGATATAAGGCATCCCGGGCGCCATCACCGTCATGAACTGCACATTCGCCTCCGCTGGCAACCCCGCCATATAAAGCACCGACGACGCCACATTGGACACATCCATCACCGGCTCCACCGCGATGGACCCGTCGGCCTGCGGCACACCCTTGGTCATTTTCTCCGCCATATCCGTCAGCGCATTGCCGATGTCGATCTGACCGCACGCAATGCCAAACGGCCGCCCATCAAGCGAGATCGACCGGGTCAGCCCGGTGATCGCATGTTTCGACGCGGTATAAGGCGCAGACCCCCAGCGCGGCACATAGGCCGAGACCGAGCCGTTGTTGATGATCCGCCCACCCTGAGGATCCTGCGCGCGCATCCGGGCAAAGGCCGCGCGGGCGCAGATGAAACTGCCGGTCAGGTTGATCTCGATGCACCGCCGCCAGTCGGCGACAGACACCTCGTCAATCGTCGCGCCCAGCGCCGAAATCCCGGCGTTGTTGAACAGCACGTCGATCCGGCCCCAAGCGTCGAGCGCCGTGTCAAACGCCGCATCCACCGCCGCCTCTTCGGCCACGTCGCAGGGCAACGCCAGCACGTTTTCATGCTCTGCTGCCAGCGCCTCCAATGGCTCCGAACGGCGGCCGACCACGCCCACGCGCCACCCCGCCTCGACAAAGACTTTGGCGCAGGATTTGCCGATGCCACCCCCGCCACCGGTGATGATGATGCTTTTCATGTAACCCTCCATTGCCCCGAAACGCAGCCAAAAGTTTTTCAAAAACTTTTCAAAATTTCATCAATGAAATTTGGCCCGCCCCGGGGATCGCGTCTGCGAAAATTGCTTAGTGATTGTCCCGCGGCAGATCTTTGACCACCCGTTGATAGGCCGTCGCCAGTTCCAGACAGCCGCCATCCGCCAGTTGCCCGACGTGCTTGCGATAGATTTCCTGCCACGGCGTCTGGCTCACGATCTCGGGTTCGGACCAATCGGCCTTGCGCTGCGCCCACTCAGCCTCATCGACAAGCGCATCCATGCGCGAGGCGTTGAGATCAAGCCGCACCATGTCGCCGGTCTGCAAATAGGCCAACCCGCCGCCCACAACCGATTCCGGCGAGGCGTTGAGGATAGAGGGACTCTCCGAGGTGCCCGATTGCCGCCCGTCGCCCACCGTTGGCAGATGCGCAATGCCCTGCCGGATCAGCGCATCTGGCGGCTGCATGTTCACCACCTCGGCCGAGCCGGGATAGCCAACACAGCCGACGTTGCGGATAAACAGGATCGTGCGTTCGTCGATGCCAAGCGAGGCGTCGTTGATCCGGTCGTGGTAATCTTCCGGCCCTTCAAACACCACCGCGCGGGCCTCGAGAATGCCCTCCTGCCCCGGTTCAGACAGAAAACGTTCCCGGAAATCGGCAGAGATCACTGAGGTCTTCATCAGCGCAGAATCAAACAGATTGCCTGACAGCACCTTGAACCCGGCGTTGATCCGCATCGGCGCATCATAGGTCTTGATCACGTCGGTATCGGCGCTTTCCACCCCGGCCAGATTGGCCCCCATGGTGTTGCCCGTCGCCGTCATCACGCCCTCATGGATGCGCCCGGCCTTCATCAGTTCGGCCATCACCGCCGGCACACCACCCGCGCGGAAAAAGCTTTCGCCCAGGTATTCCCCCGCCGGCTGCATATTGACCAGCAGCGGCACGTCAAAGCCGACCGTCTCCCAATCTTTCACGTTCAGCTCGACCCCGGCATGGCGCGCAATCGCCTGAAGGTGCGGCGGCGCGTTGGTGCTGCCGCCAATCGCGCCATTGACGACGATGGCATTCTCAAACGCCTCGCGCGTCAGAATATCCGACGGTTTCAGATCGTCATAGGCCATCTGCACGATGCGTTTGCCGGTCTCATAGGCCATCGCCATGCGTTCGCGGAACGGCGCCGGAATCGCAGAGTTTCCGGTCATCGACATGCCCAGCGCCTCGGCCATTGCGTTCATCGTGCTTGCCGTGCCCATCGTGTTGCAATGGCCCAGCGACGGCGCGGACGAACAGACCCGGCTCATGAATTCTTCGTAGTCAATCTTGCCCTCAGCCAAAAGCCGGCGCGATTCCCAGACGATGGTGCCACTCCCCGCGCGCTTGCCCTTCCACCAGCCATCCAGCATCGGCCCGCCATTCAGCGCAATCGCCGGAATGTCGACTGTCGCCGCCGCCATCAGAACTGCAGGCGTGGTCTTGTCACAGCCGGTGGTCAGCACAACCGCGTCGATCGGATAGCCATGCAGCACCTCGACCAGCGACAGATACGCCAGGTTGCGGTCCAAAGCGGCGGTCGGGCGTTTGCCGGTCTCTTGGATCGGATGCACCGGGAATTCCATCGGAATACCGCCCGCGGTGCGAATGCCCGCCTTGATCCGGTCCATCAGGAAGATGTGGATCTTGTTGCACGGGGCCAGATCGCTGCCGGTGTTGGCGATGCCGATCACCGGTTTGCCGCCCTGCAATTCCTCGCGGGTGTATTCCTGGTTCTGATAGCGCTCGATATACAGCGCGGTCATGCCGGGATTGTTGGGATTGTCGAACCATTCCTGCGAACGAAATCGCTTATGGGCGCGGGTGTCTGTCATGGTCGGATCTCCGATTGCGTTCCGGCGCTTGGCAAAGCGACTCTGGGCTTGTGACAGCTTCCTCATTTGGTATACCAAATGCAAGGGCATTCTGTGGCGGGCCTACGCCACACTGATATTGGGGAGAACTGCCATGAAACATCTGACAGGTTTGCTGGCGGTTGTCTGCCTCGGAGCCACGCCGGTGGCGGCCGAAATTGTGCTGTCTGATGCGGTGCCCGTTGAAAGCACCCCCGCCGAAAGCACCCCCGCCGAGACCGCCCCCACCAAGATGGACATCGCCGGATTTCGCGCCTGCATCGACACGCAGATCGCGGCGCAGGCCCCGACGCAATCCTGCATTCAGGCCGAATTGCGCGCCTGTGGCACCATCGACACCACCGAAGGCGCGGCGGCGGCCGTGCTGTGTTACGTCGAGGCGAAGAACAGTTGGACCGGTGCAATCAAGACGCGACTGAATGAGCTGCGCGCGGCTGCAGACGAAAAGATCGCTGACATCGCCGGGGTCGAGGTGAAATACGATGTGCTTAGCGGGTTGTTGCAATGTGACCGCCTGCAAGAGCTTTCCCTGCTAACCGACCGCAGCAGCGACGAGATCAACATCCAGAAATCCGGCTGCACCGCCACCACGATGGGCCTCGCCTATGCCAAGCTGCTGGTGCAGTCGCGAAACCTGCCATGACCCCGCGCGCCGCGTTTTGGCGGGGGTATCTCGACTGTGCGCCCTTCGTGTTGATCGTTGTGCCCTATTCGATCCTGTTTGGCGTGGTGGCGCGCGATGCCGGGCTTGATGTGCTGCAAACCATGTCGATGTCGGTGCTGGTGATTGCCGGCGCGTCGCAATTCACCGCGCTGGCGCTGCTGAAAGACCAAGCGCCGGTGTTCATCGCCCTGCTGGCCGCCCTGGCCGTCAACCTGCGGATGGCAATGTATTCCGCCGCTTTGGTGCCGCATCTAGGCCATGCGCGGCTGCGGACGCGGGCGTTGATGGCCTATCTGATGGTCGATCAGGCCTTTGCCGTGGCCGAGAAACACTATCAGGACCACCCCGAGATGACGGGCGCTGAAAAGGTGGCCTATTACTTCGGCTGCATGATGCTGATCTGTCCGTTCTGGTACGCCTGCACGCTGATTGGCGCGCTGGTGGGGCAAGCGATTCCGTCGTCTTTCTCGCTCGATTTCGCCGTGCCGATCTGCTTCATCGCCCTCACCGCGCCACTGATCCGCAGCTTGCCGCATATGTTCGCCGCCGGGGTGGCCTGCGTGGCGTCGATCCTTTTTGTCGGGCTGCCGTGGAGCCTTGGGCTGTTTGTCTCTGCCATCATTGCGATGGTCGCTGGGGCGCAGTGCGAGCTGTTCCTGAAACGCCGCGCGCAAAGGGCTGCCCGATGATTTCCGACACGGCGTTTTGGACCCTGACGATCCTGCTTGGCATCGGCACCTTCCTGATCCGGTTTTCGTTTCTGGGCTTCTTTGGCAAGCGGCAGATGCCGGAGTGGGCGCTGTTGCACCTGAAATACGTGGGTGTTGCGGTGTTTCCTGCCTTGGTCACGCCGCTTGTGCTCTGGCCCGAGGCGACGGGCGGCGTGTTTGACCCCGCCCGCCTGATCGCCGCGATTGCCGCCTTTGCCGTGGGCTTGCGGGTCTCGGTGGTCTGGGCCATCGTCGCCGGGATGGCCACGCTTTATCTTTTGCAATTTCTCCTGCCGTGATCGGAAAACGCCATGATTGAATCGCCTCCGCTCCTGACCCTGCGCCGCGATTTCCCCCGCCCGACCAAGGCGCAGATCGCAGCGTTTCAGGGCGTGCCGTCAAGCTTTGTCTGCGATGCGATGAATGGCCGGGGCGCGCTGGACGCCGCGATTGCGCCGATTGGCTTTGGCCGCGATCTGCGCTGTGTGGCCGCTGGCCCGGCGCTGTGTGCCGACAACGGGCCGGGCGACGTCTTGGCCACCTTTGGCGCGCAAGAGATTGCCCAGCCCGGCGATGTGGTGATCGCGGGCTTTGGCGCGTTTCAGGGGGCTGCGGCGGCGGGCGACCGGGTGATGGGCATGTTGCGCAACGCGGGCGTGGCGGGCTTTGTCACCGACGGGCCGATGCGCGATTATGACGGTATCGTCGCCGCAGGATTGCCCTGCTGGTGCACCGGGCTGACGCCGAATTCCCCCTTTGCCAACGGTCCAGGCCGGGTGGGCGAGGACGTGGCGATTGGCGGAATGACGGTGCACAGCGGCGACATGATCGTGGCCGACCGCGATGGTGTGGTGGTGGTGCCCTTCGCGCGGATCGCCGCGGTGATCGCCCGGCTCGAAGACATAAAAGCCCTCGAAACCGAGCTTGACGCACAGGTCGCCAATGGGCGCAAAACCATGGCCCTGACCGAAGTGATGATCGCCGACGGGCGTGCGGTGTTTACCGACGGGTAACAGGCGGCAAGGGCAACGCCTATTTGCCCTTTTCGACCTCTTCCGCCATGTCCATCCCGTTGAGCCGCGCGATATGATCGCTCATCATCGGCACGTAATCATCGCCGTGGCCGATGGCTTCGATATGGGTAAAGTAGTGCTTCACCGCGCTCGCCATCACGTTCATCACGCCCGCATCATTGGCCATGTTGTTGACATAGCGCACATCTTTGCTGGCGTTGGCGATGGCGAATTTATGCGCATCGCGGTCACGCCCGACAGTGTATTTCATGAAGGTGTCAAAGAACCCGTTGCCCATCCGCGAGGTGCCGATCACCTGTTGCACGTTCTGCGGGCTGACGCCGACTTTGGCCGCCAGTACCGTCGCCTCGGAATACAACGCGGCATAGCCCATCGAGATGAAGTTCATGATCAGCTTCATCTTGTGGCCGCTGCCCACTGGGCCGATGCGGTTAATATTGCCACCCCAACATTCGATCAGCGGGCGCACCGTATCCCACTGCGCATCGTCACAGCCAACCATCACGTCCAACTCGCCCGCCTCGGCCTCTTTCGGCGTGCGGCCCAGCGGAGCGTCCACCATCGCGCCGCCTTTGGCATTCAGCGCGGCGGCGAGTTTCATCGTCGACACCGGATCGGCGGTGGTGGCGTCGATCACGATCAGCCCTTCGCGCATCCCAGCCAAGATGCCGTCGTCGCCGTGAAACACGCTTTCCACCTGAGGCGAGTTCGACAGGCAGATGTGGATGATGTCACAGGCGGCGGCCATCTCTTTCGGGCTGGCCACCTCCTGCGCGCCGCGCGCCACCAGATCATCGATCGGCTCGCGGTTGCGGTTGCCTTTGATGTGCAGCGCATAGCCGCCCTCAAGGATGTTTTTCGCCATGCCGTGGCCCATCAGGCCCACGCCAATAAATCCGATCACCGGTTTGCTCATAGTCTCCCCCCTCGTTCCATTTCAATCATTCCCAAGCGCGTTAACAGTGGCCGCAGGCCGCCGCGCATCCGTCTCCCGGCAGGAGATTGGGCCATGCCGCCCCCGCCGAGAGGGACCGGGCCGCACATCGACGCGCGGCGCGCGTTCACAGGCTCGCAGTAATACCGCCATCCACGTACAGCGTGTGGCCATTCACAAAACTTGCCGCAGGCGACGACAGGAACACCGCCGCGCCGACCAGCTCTTCGACCTGCCCCCAACGCCCCGCTGGTGTGCGTTTTTCCAACCATGCGGAAAATTCTGGATCAGCCACCAAAGCAGCATTCAGCGGCGTATCGAAATAGCCCGGCGCGATGGCGTTGCAGTTCAACCCGTGCTTGGCCCAATCGGTCGCCATGCCTTTGGTCAGATTGGCAATTGCGCCTTTGGTTGCGGTGTAAGGCGCGATGCCGGGGCGGGCCAATGCGGCCTGCACCGAGGCGATGTTGATGATCTTGCCCTGCCCGCGCCCGATCATGTGCCGCGCCACCGATTGGCCGACGTAAAACGCCGAGCTCACGTTGGTCCGCATCAGCGTGTCGAACATTTCGGGCGGGAACTCTTCCAGCGCGGCGCGGTGCTGCATCCCGGCGTTGTTGATCAGGATGTCAATCGCGCCGTGCTCGGCTTCATAGCCATCCACCGCCGCGCGCACCGCCTCGACATCGGTCACGTCAAAGGCCAGCGTGTCCACCTTGGCCCCCGTGCTGCGCAGCGCCTCAGCTGCCTCCTCCAGACGGTCGGCATTGCGCGCGTTCATCACGATGCGCGCGCCCGCTTCGGCCAGCCCAGAGGCCAGCGCGCGGCCAATCCCCAGCGATGACCCGGTGATCAAGGCCGTCCGGCCCGTCAGATCGAATAGTGACATACAATCTCCCTCGTCCACGCCGCCTTGGCGCGGTTGACATTCCGGGCCGCGACCCGCTTTATAGAAATGGTATACCAAATCTGCGCATAAGCAAGCCGCCTTCTGTCGGCACCGCAGACAACATCCTCCGGGGGGACGACTATGCAGGCACTTTACGCCCACGCGGCGCATGACGTGAGGCTGGCGGCCTTTGAAACCCGCGCGCCCGGCGACGGCGAAGTGGCAATCAAGCTGGCGCGCGGCGGCATCTGCGGATCGGACCTGCACTACTACCATCACGGCGGCTTCGGCCCGGTGCGCCTGCGCGAACCGATGGTCCTTGGGCATGAGGTTGCGGGCCACATCAGCGCGCTTGGGGCCGGTGTCACGGACCTGCGCGAAGGCGATCTGGTGGCGGTGTCGCCGTCACGGCCCTGCGGAGGGTGCGTCGAATGCCTGCGCGGTTTGCCGAACCAATGCCTCAACATGGCGTTTTACGGCTCGGCGATGCCGTTCCCGCATATTCAGGGCGCGTTTCGCGAGGAGCTTGTCGCCAAGGCCAGCCAATGCGCCCCGGCCCACGGGCTGACCCCTGCGCAGGCGGCGATGGCCGAACCTTTGGCGGTGGGTCTGCATGCGGTGCGGCGCGGCGGCGAAATGCTGGGGCGTCGTATTTTGGTCACCGGCTGCGGCCCGATTGGCGTGCTTGCGATCATGGCGGCGCGCCGGGCCGGTGCGGGCGAAATCATCGCCTGTGACATCGCCGCGCCCGCGCTAAAGTTCGCCCGTGCCGCCGGGGCCGACGTGACGCTGAACACGCTGGAAAACCCCGAGGCGCTGGCCCCCTACACCACCGGCAAAGGCACGCTGGATGTGCTGTTTGAATGCTCCGGCGCGCAACCCGCCTTGGCCGCAGGCATTGCGGCGTTGCGTCCGCGCGGCGTGATCGTGCAGCTTGGTCTGTCGGGCGATATGGCGCTGCCGATGATGGCGATCACCGCCAAAGAGCTTGAGCTGCGCGGATCGTTCCGCTTTCACGAGGAGTTCGACATCGCCGTGCAACTGATGCAGAAAGGTCTGATCGACCCTGCCCCGCTTCTCACCCACACCTTTCCGCTGGCCGAATTCGAGGCCGCTTTCGCCACCGCCAGCGACAAATCGCAATCCATGAAAGTTCAGCTCGACTTCGCCTGATGTTTACATTTGCCGCCGCTGTCATTTTGCTGATCATCACCCCCGGTCCCGGCGTATTGTCGACCGCTGGGGTTGGTGCCGCGTATGGCTTTCGCCCCGGTTTGGCCTATGTCGCCGGGCTGTTCCTTGGCACCAATCTGGTGGCTTTGGCGGTGATCACTGGGCTGGCCGCGATTGTCCTGTCGGTGCCGGGCCTGCGCGAAGTGCTCATGGTCGCCTCGGTCGCTTACCTGCTGTATCTTGCCGCCCGCATTGCCTTTGCCCGGTCGCGCATCGCCTTTATCGAGGCCAAAGCGCCGCCGGGGATTGGCGCGGGCGTGTTGCTGCAAGCGATCAATCCCAAGGCCTATGCGGTCAACACCGCGCTGATCACCGGCTTTGCGTTTTACCCCGCGAGCCTTGCAGTCGAGACCGGCCTTAAGCTGCTGATTATGAACCTGATCTGGATACCGATCCATCTGGGCTGGCTCTGGGCCGGGGTCGCCCTGCACCGGCTCAACCTGCCCGCCCGCACCCAACGCGCGATCAACTATGCCATGGCGCTGGCCATGCTGGGGGTGGTCGCGCTCGCCATTCTTTCCGCCACAGGATACCTCGCATGACCGACACCGCCACGGCGCATGCCGCCGCAATCGACGCGATTCGCACGCTTCTGGGCGACCGGCTCGCCACCGCAGACAGCCACCGCGACCAGCATTCGCAAAACGAAGCGCATTTCGCCCAAGCTCTGCCCGACGCCGTCGCCTACCCCGAGAGCACCGACGAAGTGGCGGCGATTGTGCGGATCTGCAACGAGCACGACTGCCCGATCACCGCCTTTGGCGCGGCCTCCTCGCTTGAGGGGCAGCACCTGCCGATCAAGGGCGGCATCAGCCTTGATATGAACCGGATGAACGCGGTGCTGGCGGTCAATGCCGAAGACCTCAATTGCGTGGTGCAGCCCGGCATCACCCGCGAGGCGCTGAATACCGAGCTGCGCGCGACGGGGCTGTTTTTCCCGATTGATCCCGGTGCCAATGCCTCAATCGGCGGGATGACGGCGACGCGTGCCAGTGGCACCACCGCCGTGCGCTATGGCACCATGCGCGAGAATGTCTTGGCGCTTGAAGCGGTTATGGCAGATGGCACGGTGATCCGCACCGGCTCTCAGGCGCGCAAGTCCTCGACCGGCTACGATCTGACGCACCTGCTTGTCGGCTCGGAAGGCACGCTGGGCATCCTGACCGAGATCACTCTGCGGCTTCAGGGCCAGCCCGAGGCGGTGAGCGCCGCGACCTGCTGTTTCGACAGCGTGGAGGACGCGGTGAACTGCGTGATCCTGACCATCCAGTCCGGCATCCCGATGGCGCGGATCGAGCTGGTGGATGAGATGATGGTGCGGGGTTTCAACCTGCATGGCGATGTCGGCCTGCCGGAAAAGCCGCATCTGTTTTTGGAATTCCACGGCTCGCCCTCGGGCGTGGCCGAACAGGCGGCGGCCTTTGCCGAGATCGCCGAGGACTTCGGGGCCTCCGGTTTCTCGAAAGCCGAAAAGCCCGAAGACCGCAGCCGCCTTTGGGCGATGCGCCACAATGCGCATTACGCGACCTTTGCGCTGCGCCCGCAAGCGCGCACCCTGTCGACAGACGTCTGCGTGCCGATCTCGCAACTCGCCGAGGCCGTGACCCGCGCACAGCAGCGCACCCGCGAGTTGGGCCTGACCTGCGCCATCGTCGGCCATGTCGGCGACGGCAATTTCCACTGCGGGTTGCGGTTTGATCCCGACAATGCGGATGAGCTGAAAGCGGTCAAAGGCTTCGTCAACGATCTCAACGATATGGCGCTCTCGCTGGGCGGCACGGTGTCGGGCGAACATGGCATCGGCATCGGCAAACAGGCCTATATGGCGCGCGAACACGGGGCCGCCTTGGGCTTTATGCGCGCGATCAAGGCGGCCTATGACCCCAAGAATATTCTCAACCCTGGCAAGCTTTTGCCGCCGGGCAACATCTGACGGAGGCAGTCATGCTCCCCCATTCCAATCCTGATCCCAAGGCCACCTTTGTTGGCCGCGTCTGGCGCCCCGGCATTGGCCCGGCGCTGATCACCCTGCGCGGCGATACGGTCGTAGATATCACCAGCGCTGCCGCGCCGACGATGACCGATTTGCTTGAGCTGCAAGACCCGCTGGCCCACATCCGCAAGCAAACTGGCGAAGACATCGGCACCCTCGCCGATCTGGTGGCAGGCTCGGTGGAAGGCGCTGCTGACACCGTGCTGCACCTGCTGGCCCCGGCGGATTTGCAAGCGATCAAGGCCTCGGGCGTGACCTTTGCGGAATTGATGGTCGAACGGGTGATCGAAGAACAAGCCGCTGGCGATGCCGACCGCGCCGCCGAAATCCGCGCCAAGGTGCAAGGTGTGATCGGCGACAGCCTGTCGGGCATCGAACCCGGCTCGGACAAGGCGATGCAGGTCAAGGCGGTGCTGCTGAAAGAGGGGCTGTGGTCGCAATACCTCGAAGTGGGCATTGGTCCCGACGCCGAGGTGTTTACCAAATGCCAGCCGACCGCGGCTGTGGGCTGCGGCGCGGCGGTGGGTCTGCACCCGATCTCGAACTGGAACAACCCCGAGCCGGAGATCGTGCTGGCGATCAACTCACGCGGCGACATTCGCGGCGCGACGCTGGGCAATGACGTCAACCTGCGCGATGTCGAGGGCCGCTCTGCGCTGCTGTTGGGCAAAGCCAAGGACAACAACGCCTCGTGCTCAATCGGCCCGTTCGTGAGGCTGTTTGACGAAACCTATACGCTTGACGACGTGCGCCGCGCCGAACTCAGCATGCGGGTCGAGGGCACAGACGGCTTTACCATGGACGGCGCATCGTCGATGACCAAAATCAGCCGCGACCCGGCGTCGATCGTGAAACAGACCATCGGACGCCACCATCAGTACCCGGACGGGTTCTTTTTGTTCCTCGGCACGATGTTTGCCCCGATAAAGGACCGCGATGCCCCCGGACAGGGGTTTACGCATCACGCTGGCGATGTAGTAACCATATCCGAGGCGGCGCTTGGCACGCTGCACAACACCGTGCGTCTTTCAACCGATTGCGCGGAGTGGACATTTGGGACTGCATCACTGATGCGCAATTTGGCTGGACGGGGACTTTTGTAATGGCGAATTTCTTGGCACTTGGGGAATGTATGGTGGAAATCGGTCCGTCAAAGGATGGCATGTGCCGTCGTGGCTTTGCCGGTGACACCTTTAACACCGCTTGGTACGCGCGCCGGCTGTTGCCCGACGATTGGACCGTTTCGTATGGCTCGTGCATTGGCGATGACGCGGTGTCGAACGCGATGGCAAATTATATGCAAAACGAAGGCATCGACAC
The DNA here is from genome assembly GCF_054052205.1 of Marinovum sedimenti. Taxonomy (NCBI): domain Bacteria; kingdom Pseudomonadati; phylum Pseudomonadota; class Alphaproteobacteria; order Rhodobacterales; family Roseobacteraceae; genus Marinovum; species Marinovum sedimenti. The sequence goes on along the minus strand of NZ_CM133223.1, from coordinate 2,946,818 downwards.
CAAGGCGATGCGCCAGATGCCGGACCGCACCGTCGGGCTTTACATGATTTCGGTCCAGGACGGCGAGCGCAGCTTTTCCTATTGGCGTGGCCAGTCGGCGGCGCGCGCGATGGCCGAAGACCGGGATTGGCTGAGCGAAATTACCAAGGGCCGCGACATCATCCATTTCTCTGGCATCACGCTGGCGATTCTGCCCCCCGAGCAGCGCCAGACTTTCTGTGATGTGATGTCCGAGGCGCGGGCCGCTGGCGCACAGATCGCCTTTGACACCAACCTGCGCCCCAAGCTTTGGGGCAGCGAAGAGGCGATGCGCGAAGGGCTGACGCTGGGGGCGTCGGTCGCCGATATCGTCTTGCCGTCGTTTGACGAAGAGACCGAGCTGTTTGGCGACGCCACCCCCGAAGACACCATCACCCGTTACCGCGACGGCGGGGCCAAGCTGATCGCCGTCAAGGATGGTGGCAATCCCCTGACGGTCTGGTCCGAAGGTGCCGGCACGCTCAAGCTCAGCCCGGCCAAGGTCACACCGGTCGATTCCACCGCCGCGGGCGACAGCTTTGCCGCCGGGTTGCTGGCCTCGCTCGCCACCGGGCATTCGCTGGAAGAGGCGGCGAAACGCGCGATGGCGCTGGCCGGTCAGGTGATCCAAGCCCCCGGCGCGCTGGTGCCGGACATCTTTTCCAACGGAGCATTTGCATGAATATTCTCATCCTTGGCGGCGGCGGTGTCGTTGGCCAGAAACTAGCAACGGCCCTTGTCGCGCGCGGCACCCTGCGCGGCAAAGAGATCAGCAAGATCACCCTCGCCGACATTGCCGACCCTGCGCCAATCGCGGGCGCTGTGCCGGTCGAAACCACCCGCTGCGATATCACCGACCCGGCCTCAATCGCGGCCTGCCTGACGGCGGAAACCGATGTGATCTATCTGTTGGCGGCGGTGGTCTCAGCCCATGCCGAGGAAGCCTTTGACGACGGGATGAACATCAACCTGTTCGGCCCGCTCAACGTGCTGCAACGCTGCCGCGAGCTGGGCACCAAACCGGTGGTGGTGTTCTCATCATCAATCGCAGTCTACGGCGGCGAAGTGCCCGATCCGATCACCGACCACACCTTCCTCAACCCGCAGACCTCTTACGGCGGGCAAAAGGCGATGGGCGAGCTGTTGCTCAACGATTTCTCGCGTAAAGGGTTTGTCGATGGCCGGGGCTTCCGTCTGCCGACCATCTCGGTCCGTCCAGGCAAGCCCAACCGCGCGGCGTCCAGCTTTATGTCCTCGATCTTGCGCGAGCCGCTGAATGGGCAAGAGGCGATCTGTCCGGTGAACGACGATTTCCCGCACTACTACCTCAGCCCGCGCAAATGCGTGGAAAACCTGATCAAAGGGGCGGAGCTTGCCGAGGAAGATCTGGGCCTGAACCGCTGCATGATGATGCCGGGGCGGATGTGGACCATTCGCCAGTTGATCGACGCGATGACAGCGGTGGTGGGGCCAGAGCCGGCCAAGCTGATCCGTTGGGAGGCACAGCCCGACATTCAGGCGATTGTCAAAGGCTGGCGGTTTGATCTGCGGCCCGAGAAATCGGTGAAACTCGGCCTGAGCGCGGATGACAGTTTCGAGGACAACATCCGCTATTACCTCGAAGACGACAAACCCGCCGCCTGAGTACATCGGCGGCGGAGCACCCTGCCCCGCCGCCGACCAAGCCCTTAGTTTACCGGCGTTTTCAGCGGTTCACCCGCGAGCTGCGCCAGCAGGTTGTCACGCTGCAATTGCGCCATCGCGGCGCGGGTTTCCACGGTCCCCGACCCCTGATGCGGCTGGATCACCACGTTCGGCAGGTCATAAAACCGCGCATCGATCTTGGGCTCGTTGAGGAACACATCCAAGCCCGCGCCCGCCAGTTTGCCGGCCTCCAAAGCATCCAGCATCGCGCCTTCGTCCACCGTCGACCCGCGTGAGATATTGACGATCACGCCGCGGGGCCCCAATGCCTCGATCACCTCTTTCGAGACGTATTTTTCGGTCGCAGCACCGCCAACGAGGGCGATGAACAGGAAATCCACCGCCTCGGCCAAGGCAACCGGATCGGCGTGATAGGTCCAGCCCGGCGTCTGTTTTTCGCTGCGCGCGTGATAGTGGATCTCGGTCTTGAACGCCGCCAGACGGTCGGCGATTTCGCGCCCGATGCGGCCCAGCCCGACGATGCCAACCTTGGTGCCGCTAACCTTGCGATTCAGGCGATATTCGCTGGTGCTGGCCCAGTTGCCCGAGCGCGCCCATTGCGACGCTTGCTCCATCTCGCGGCCCTGCATCAGCCACATCGCGACGGCCAGATCGGCCACGTCGTCATTCAGAACATCGGGCGTGTTGGTCACCTTGATGCCGCGCGCATCGGCGGCAGAGACATCGATGGCGTCATAGCCAACGCCATAGTTTGCAACGATTTTCAGGTTGGGCAGCAGGTCCATTTCCGCCGCGCCAAACGCGTGATGCCCCTTATAGCCCACGGCGGTGATCGCGCCGCGCGCGGCCTCGTCCAGACCGGAAATCTCACCGGGGCCGGACAGATAAAGGCAATCAAGCTGCGCCTTGTGATCGTCCAGTTCCTGCGCCGAATACGGCCCGATGGCCAATACTTTGTTCATGTCATAACTCCCTGTCAGGCTGTGAAAAGCGGGCAACAATCCTTGCTTGCCCCCGACATGACACATCACCGGGTAAAATGGTATACCAAAATACGTGCCGCTCTGGGCCGGGCTTCAGCCCGACACCCGCCCCTGATACAGCCGGACCCGGATACCGCCGTGGTCGATCACCGGACCGGGCGACAGCTTGAGCCCCGCCGCCTTGGCCAGCCCCGCCTCGCTGGTCACGATGCCGACGCGCCAGCCGCCGAACCGCTCTTTCAGCACCTGCCCAAAGGCCCCGTATAGCGCATAAAGCAGCTTGGTATTGCCGATCCGTCCGCCATAGGGCGGGTTGGCGATGACAAGCCCCTTGCGCCCCTCGGGCGGCTGCAAATCGCTGATCGCGTGGTGGGTGAACGTGGTGATCGCCTCCACACCAGAGCGCGCGGCATTCTCGCGCGCATTGGCAATCGCGCCTTCGTTGCGGTCCGCGCCAAAGAAGGCAAGCGCGGTGTCGCGCGGCGCATTGGCGCGGCGCATCTCGTCCCACAACGCCGCATCAAAATTCGCCAACCGCTCAAAGGCAAAGCTGCGCCCGCGCCCCGGATAAAGCCCCAACGCCATTTCTGCCGCCTCAATCACAAAGGTACCCGAGCCGCACATCGGATCGACCACCGGCATCGTGCCGTCATACCCGGCAGCGCGCAGAAACAGCGCCGCGAGGGTCTCGCGCATCGGGGCCTTGCCGGTGCCGGTCTTAAAGCCGCGTTTGTGTAGCAACTCGCCCGAAGTATCGATGCTGAAGGTGCAAAGATCGTCCTCGATCCGGGTGCGCACCACAAGGCTGGCCTCGGCGCTGACGGTGATCCCGGCGGCCTCAAGCGCGCCGACCACACGCTCGGTTGCGGCCTTGGCGTGATAGATCCGCGATTTGCGACAGGTCGCCTCGACCTTCACCGGCACATCGGCGCGCAGAATCTCCCGCCACGGCATCTTGCGCGCCCGTTTGTCGAGCTGCGCCAGATGCATCGCGCGAAACTCCCCGATCCGCGCCAAGACGCGACTTGCGCCGCGCAGGGCAAGATTGGCGCGCATCACCTCGGGCCAGCCGCCGCGCAGGGTCACGCCGCCGGGCACGCAAAGCGGGTTGGTAAAGCCCGCATCCCGCGCCTCATCGCGCAGCATGGGTTCAAGCCCCGGAGGGCAGGCCAGAAAGATCTCGAAGTCGTTTTCCATGCCGGTCCTCTGGCGTTTTGATGCACCGGCCGCCGCTTGGCGCAACCCGATCCATGAATGGATCGGGACCGATTTATTGATAAATCGGCTTGGTCAGACGGGATGTTTCGGAGCCTTGCCCGAGGGCGCGATGTACGGGCGGGTCACGTCTTTCATCGTCACCTCCAGCGCCTCGACCTCAAGCCGGATCGCCCCGTCCCCCGCCAGCGTCAGCAGCACCTCACCGGTGCCGTCTTCACCCGGCGTGAAACTCACCGCCAACAGCGACAGCACCATATCCGCATCCGAGCGGTCGATGCCCTGGCTCGCCACCTTCATCACGTTGTCGATGACCAAAAGCGCCTGCACCCGTTCCGGCTTGCGCTTCAGGCGCTCGGCGGCGGGCAGGTCTTCCCAGCGGAACCGGTTGAGCAACAGCGCAAACCGGCGCTGCCGCGCCTGCCAGCGCATTTCGGTGATCGGAAACACCGCATCCTGCGCCAGCGCCGACAACACTTGCAAATCCTCCGGGTCCAGCGCCGCGATATACAGCGGCGCTTCCCGGCCCTCTTCGAATGTGGCGTCCCGGCTCATTATTCGGGCACCCGCGCAATTTTGGCACCCACGCCTTCGAGCTTGCGCACCACATGCTCATAGCCGCGATCAAGGTGATACACCCGGCTGACCCGGGTTTCGCCCTCGGCCGCCAGACCCGCAAGGATCAACGACACCGACGCCCGCAGATCCGTCGCCATCACCGGCGCGCCCTTGAGCCGCGAAACGCCCTTTACCCGCGCCTGACCGCCGTGAACCTCGATATTGGCCCCCATCCGCGTCAGTTCCGGCGCGTGCATGAACCGGTTCTCAAAGATCGTTTCGTCGAGCACCGATGTGCCCTCGGCGGTGCACATCAGCGCCATCATCTGCGCCTGCAAATCGGTCGGGAAGCCGGGGAACACCTCGGTTTTGACGTTGACCGCCTTCACCCGACCATTGCGCCGCGCCACTTTCAGGCCCGTCGCGGTTTCCTCAACCGAAATCCCGGCTTCGTCGAGCTTTTCGGCAAAGGCCGAAACTAGTTCCAACTTGCCGCCAAGGCATTCCACTTCGCCCCCGGCAATCGCCGGCGCTATCATATAGGTGCCAAGCTCGATCCGGTCAGTCACAACCGGGTGGGTCGCGCCGTGCAGCCGGTCCACACCCTGGATGGTGATGGTCGATGTGCCCTCGCCATCGATCTGCGCGCCCATTTTGCGCAGGCAGCGCACCAGATCGACAATCTCGGGCTCGCGCGCGGCGTTTTTCAGCACCGTGGTGCCCTTGGCCAACGTCGCCGCCATCACCGTGTTCTCGGTCGCGCCCACGCTCGCAAACCGCAGCTCATGCACCGCGCCCTTAAGCCCACCGGGGGCCTTGGCGTGCAGATAGCCGTCTTTCAGCTCGATTTGCGCGCCAAGCGCCTCAAGCGCGGTGATATGAAGGTCCATCGGACGCGCGCCAATCGCGCAGCCACCCGGAAGCGACACAATCGCCTGCCCCAGCCGCGCCAGCATCGGCCCGAGCACGAGGTTCGAGGCGCGCATCTTGCGCACGATCTCATAATCGGCAGTGTGGCTGGTAAGGTTATGGCTCGACAGCGAGATCACCTTGCCGTCTTGCAGGCTCGATGCCTCGGCCCCGAGCGACTGCAACAAGGCGGTCATTGTCTTGATGTCGGACAGCCGCGGCGCATTGGTCAGCGTCAGCGGTTCTTCGCTCAAAAGCGTCGCTGGCATCAGCGTCAGGCAAGCGTTCTTGGCGCCCGCAATCGGAATTTGCCCGTTCAGCGGGCCGCCGCCCGTCACGATAATCGAATCCATGCCTCTTTAGTCCTTCTTCTCATTCTTGTCATCAGGCGCATCGGTTTGCTCGGCCCTTGCACGGGCCTGCGCCTTCCTGCGCCCCATATTGGCTTTCAGCGCGGCTTTCAGCCGGGCTTCGCGGTCATCTTTACGGGGCTTTTTGCCGGTTCTTCCGGTGTCGCTATCACGGGTCATGCGCCCGTGGTATCGCAAGAGCAAAAAAGGGTCCAGATTGCCCTTGCACTGCTGCGCGATTGCGTCTAATCACCCGCCACACCAAGACGGTCCGTCACGACAGACGGCGCGGCCTTGGCCCAGAGGTGGAGCGGTCCTTGGATAAGGACAGGCTTTTCGGGCGAAGGTGGCTGAAACGAAAGGGTTTTTTCAGAGCCCGCTTGCATCAGGGTAACGCCTGGGTTAGCAGTCTGGAAAACGAGATGCTGTGGTAGCTCAGTGGTAGAGCACACCCTTGGTAAGGGTGAGGTCGAGAGTTCAATCCTCTCTCACAGCACCATCTCCCTCCCGGTCACTGCGATTATCATATCTACGCGCCCGCTGATGGCTCGACTACGGGTTTCGTCAGCGCCAAAGCCCCTGAGTCGAGAGGCTAACCGTCCTCATATAACCAGCCTCAAGCAAGTCCCCCCGACAACAGCCCCAAGAATCCGGGGCCATCGCCGGGGTGCGCTCAGTCAGCGGCGCAGCGTTTGCATCCAGCCCAGGGTCGCTTCGGTGTCGCCGCCGGGTTTGTACTCGGCACCCAAGGGGCCGCCGTAATTCAGACGGGTAATCAAATCAAAGATGTGGGCGTAGTTTATCTCGCCCTGATCCGGCGCGCCGCGCCCTGGGACGGATGCAAACTGAATATGCCCGATCCGGGGCAGCAGCTTTTCGATCCGGTTGCTCAGATCCCCCTCCATCAACTGCACATGATAGCAATCAAACATCAGCTTGAGGTTGGTGGCCCCGACCGCATCCATCACCATCAAAGCCTGCGACGTGGTGGTCAAGAAATACCCCGGCGCGTCATAGCTGTTGAGCGGCTCGATCAGGATCGTCTTGCCAAGCTTGGCCGCGCGGTCACAAGCATAGCGCAGGTTGCCGATAAACGCCTGATTGGCGGCGGTGCCACGCGAAAACCCGGCCATCACATGCACCTTGGGCGTGCCGGTGATGTTGGCGTAGTGCAGCGCCTCGTCAATCGCCGCCCGCGCATCGGACTCGCGCAGAGGAAGCGCCGACAGCCCGTTTTCCTTGGCCGCAAGATCGCCGCGCCGGGTGTTGAGCCCCAGCAAGGGCAATCCGGTCTCCTCCAGCGCCGCCTTCACCTCTTCGGCGGGCACATCATAAGGCCAATGGCATTCAACCGCGTCGAACCCCGCCGCTTTGGCGGCACGGATAGCATCAGGCAAAGGCCTGTCAGCCCACAGAAATCCAAGATTGGCCGAAAACTTCATTCATCCCACTCCACATCAAATTTGCGCACCAGCCCGCGCACCTGGGCCTCGCTTAGCATGCGGGGCGACAGGCCCCGTGTCATCATCGCCAAGCGCGCCGTGTCTTCCAGCTCTTCGATGGCATTGCAGGCGGCTTCGATGTCCTTGCCTGCCACCACCGGGCCGTGATTGGCCAACATCACCGCGCTGCGTTTGCCCGCCAAGCCCCGCACTGCGTCACCCATCGCCGGATCACCGGGCAGGAAAAACGGCAACAGCTTGACCCGGCCCAGTTTCATGATGCCATAAGGCGTGAGCGGCGGCAGGAAATTGTCAGCATCGGCATCGGGCATCATCGACAGCGCCACCGAATGGCACGAATGCAAATGCACCACCGCCCCGGCGCTGCTGCGCGTGTCGTAAAACGCCGAATGCAGCGGCATTTCCTTCGTCGGTTGGTCGCCGTCGATATGTTGGCCCTTGCGGTCGAAACGGCTTAGGCGCGCGGGGTCGAGCCTGCCGAAACTGGTGCCGGTGGGGCTGACAAGTAGCCCGCCATCTTCGGTCCGGGCCGAGATATTGCCGGTGCTGCCGCCGGTCAGCCCCCTGTCGAACATCGACCGCGCCAACAGGCAGATCTGGTCGCGCAGATGCGCCTCCGCGCTCATGCCGTCAGGGCCGATTGCGCGTCCGAGAAGAACCCCGGCGCGCCGAAATTGCCCGATTTCAGCGTCAGCGCGATCTGGTGGCCACCCGAGTGGCAAAAGGTCCAGGGCACGCCAGGCGCGATCTCGGCCCCGATATCAAGCTGCGTCACGCCCAGCGCCCGCGTCACCGCGCCCGAGCTTTCGCCCCCGGCCACCACAAAACGGCGTGCGCCGTGATCGCGGGCGGCAACGGCACAGGCGGCCAGCGCCTCTTCGACGATCTCACCGGCGCGCGCGACGCCAAGCTTGGCCTGCGCCGCCTTGACGCTCTCGGGGGTGGCAGTGGCATAGATCAGCGGCGCGGCGCGCATGTCCTGCTGCGCCAGCCAATCAAGCGCCGCCGCAGGGCCGTTGTTTGCCAAGTCCAGCGGATCAAGCTGGAAGCCCGCCGCGCCGGTCGCAAGGTAGTCGGCCACCTGCCGGTTGGTCATCTGCGAACAGCTGCCCGACAGCAGGATGGTCTCATCGGCCAGCGCGGGTGTCGCGGCCTTGGGTGCATCCGCCGACAGCGTGCCATCCGCCAGATACAGCGCCGGCAGAGGCATCGCGACGGCGCTGCCCCCGGTCATCAGCACCATGTCGCGGCAGGCCTCGGCGATCACAGCCAGATCATCGTTCGCCACCGCATCAACGACCACATGCGCCACGCCCTCGGTACGTAGCTCGGCCAACCGATCGCCCAGCGCCTTAACGCCCTGCGCCACGCACAACCGATCGGCCAGCCCCACCGGGCGCGTCACCTGCGGCTGCAACAGCCGCATCAGATTGCTGTCGCGCATCGGGGTCAGCGGGTGATCCTTCATCGGGCTTTCCGCCAGCGGCTGTTGGCCGACAAACAGGTTGCCCATAAAGATCGACCGGCCGTTTTCCGGAAACGCCGGGCAATAGATCGTCTGGTCAGTGCCCAGATCCGCCATCAGCGCCTCGGCGACCGGGCCGATGTTGCCCTCGGCGGTGCTGTCAAAGGTAGAGCAATATTTCCAAAAGAACCGCTCGGCCCCGGCCGCCCGCAACCACTTTAGCGCGGCACGGCATTCCGCCACCGCATCGGCCACCGGCGCGGTGCGGCATTTCAGGGCAATCACCTCAAACGCGGCGGTTTCCTGCGGCGGTTCGGACGGCACGCCCATCCGCAGCGACACCCGCACGCCGCTGCGCGCCAAAAGCCCCGCAAGATCGGTCGCCCCGGTGAAATCATCGGCAATACAGCCTAGTACGGTGGTCATTCGCGGTCCTCACCCGGCAGGGTCAGCCCGGCGTTGCGGGCATAGACCTTGGCCACCGCCGCGTCGTCCTGCAGCCCCAGCCCCATGCCCGCCGCCGCAAGGTATTGCTGCATGGCGGCGGCTGTCAGCGGCGCGCTGAACTGGGCGCTGCGGGCGATATCAAGCACGATGCCCAGATCCTTGGGCCAGATGTTCACCACACTTTTGGGCGCGTAATCGCCCTCGGCAATATGCGGCCCACGGTCCTCAAGCGCCCAGCTGGTGCCCGCGCATTGCGGGATCACCTCAAGGAACTTTTCGGGCGTCACGCCTTGGGTCATGCCAAAGGTCATCGCCTCGGCCATCGCTGCGATCTGCACCCCGACAAGCAGTTGGTTGACCGCTTTCATTGCGCTGCCCGCGCCCGGCTCTTCGCCCAGCTCAAACACCTTTTTGGAGATCGCATCCAGCAAAGGCCGCGCGGTCACAAAGCCCTCGGCCGCACCCGACGCCATGATCGACAGCTGGCCGCTGTTGGCCCCACGGGTGCCGCCGGAAATCGGCGCATCAAGGTAAATCACCCCATGTTCGGCGCAGCGCTGCGCCATGTCGCGGGCAAACTCGGGCGGCACTGTCGCACAGCCGAGCACAACCGCGCCCCGGCGCATCTTGGGCACAATCGCGCCCTCGCCAAACAGCACCGTTTCGGTTTGCGCCGCGTTCAGCACCACAACCGCCACGACGTCAAGCTCGGCGGCGGCCCCCGCGAGGTCGCTGTCTTCGCCACCCTCACCGCGCAGCTTGGCCACTTGATCCGGATTGATATCCGCGCCCCAAACCCGCAGCCCGCCGCGCAATGCCGACGCCGCCATCCCATACCCCATCGAGCCGAGCCCGATGAATCCAACCTTTGAAATCTCTGTCATGATACCCCCAATTCTGTTTGCGCCACCATTCCCCGACGCGTGCCGTTGTGCAACCGGCAAACGCGCGAAACCCAGTGGAGAGCCCGCCGCTGTGCGGACGCGGACAAAGGGCCGGAACGCAGCGGAACAGATTGAAATCCGGGCCTCTCGTGGCCATGTCATCCGCACCCCGTCGGGCCAGCCCCCTGCCAAAGCGCCAGCCCATCCGGGGCCGGGCCTTAAAACGCTGACAATTTGCGGGACACACCGCAGGTTTCAACACCTGCATAATTTGCGAGTGGCGCTTGCCGCACAACCCTTTACCCTTGGCCACAGTCAGGGTGTGACCGAGTGGAGAGTTAACAATGCAGGCAAGTTTTCGCGTGAATGGCACCGAGCGATCCGTCGATGTGCCCGAGGATATGCCACTGTTGTGGATCTTGCGCGACGAGATCGGCCTGACCGGCACGAAATACGGTTGTGGCATTGCGCAATGCGGGGCCTGCACCGTGCATCTTGATGGCGTCGCGGTCCGGTCTTGTCAGGTCGAGGCGCGCGAATTGGACGGAGCGCAAGTGACCACCATCGAAGGCCTTGGCACCCCCGATGCCCCCCACCCGGTACAACAGGCGTGGATCGAAACGCAGGTGGCGCAATGCGGCTACTGCCAGTCCGGTCAGATCATGCAGGCGGCCTCGATGCTGTCCGACAACCCCGACCCCACTGACGACGAGATTGACGCAGTGATGTCGGGCAATCTGTGCCGCTGTGGCACCTATCCCCGCATCCGCGCCGCGATCCGGCTGGCGATTGAAAAGCAGGGGGCCTGAGCGATGGGCACATTGCGCACGATCACCCGTCGCACCTTTCTGATCGGCTCGGCGGCTGTTGCCGGCGGCGTGGCCTTTGGCACCTACCTTGCCAAGAAACCCATCCCCAATCCGCTGCTTGATACCCTGGCCGAGGGCGAGGCCGCGATCACGCCTTACGTCAAGATTGACAGCACCGGCATCACCCTGATCACCCCGCGCGCCGACAGCGGACAGGGGGCCTATTCCATGCAGGCCGCGCTGATTGCCGAAGAGCTCGATATTGATCCGGCGACCGCGACGCTCAGCCCCGGACTTCCGGGACCGGCCTATTATAATGGCGTCCTGCTCGAAGAAGGCGTGCCCTTCCCGGCCTATGATCAAAATGCGGTGGCCGAGGCGATGCGCAGTTTCATGGCGCTGCCCGCCAAGCTTTTGGAACTGCAACTGACCGGTGGATCGTCGACCGTGCCCGATGGCTATGTGCGGATGCGCATGGCCGGGGCCGTCGCCCGCGAAACGCTGAAAGAGGCGGCGGCGCAGCGCATGGGCGTACAGCGCAGCGCGCTGAGCACCGCAGAGGGCCATGTGATCCTGCCCGATGGCACGCGCATCGCCTATACCGACCTTGCCGCCGAGGCCGCCAAGATTGACCCGGTCCACGATGTCACCCTGCGCCCGTCGTCCGACTGGACCCGTCTGGGCAAACCTGCACAGCGCACCGATATGGCCGCCAAATGCACCGGCACCGAAGTCTATGGCATCGATCTGGCGTTTGACGGCATGGTGCATGCCACCGTGCGCGCCAATCCCGGCATTGGCGGCGATGTCCTCTCGATGGACACCAGCGCCGCCGAAGCAATGCCCGGCGTGCAAAAGGTCTTGCCGGTGGCGCATGGGGTCGCGGTGATTGCGCGCAACACCTGGGTTGCCTTCAAGGCCGCCGAAGCGATTGATATCGAATGGGCCGCCCCCGCCTATCCCGCCACCTCTGCCGAGATTTTCGCAACGCTCGAGGCCACGGTCGACACCCCCGACGCCTATGACCACCGCCAGCGCAACGAAGGCGATGTTGATGCGGCGCTGGCCAAGGGCGATGTGATCGGGGCGTCGTATCGCATTCCCTATCTCGCCCATGCGCCGATGGAGCCGATGAACGCCGTTGTGCGCGTCACCGAGGAAACCTGCGAGATCTGGACCGGCACCCAGATCCCGCTGTTCATCCGCAACAAAGCGGCGGCGATGACCGGGCTGGCGGCTGAAAACGTCTTGGTCCATGTCCAGCCGATGGGCGGCAGCTTTGGCCACAAGCTTGAGATGACCTATGTCGAACAGGCCGTCGAAATCGCGCTCACGATGAAGGGCACGCCGGTCAAGCTCACCTGGAGCCGCGAAGAGGACATGACGCATGACTATGTCCGCCCCGCCGCCGTATCGCGGGCGCGCGGGCGGGTGGTGGATGGCAAGATCGACACCTTTGACCTCTCCGTCGCGCAATCGGCGGTGATGCCCGAGTTGTTTGGCCGCCTGATGGGGATGACAATCCCCGGCCCGGACGCCTCGATCACCCAAGGCTCGTGGGACCAGCCCTTTGCCATCCCCAACTACCGCGTCACCGGATACCGCGCGCCAGCCATGGTGCCGGTGTCGTCGTGGCGCTCGGTCGGGGCGTCGGGCAATGGCTTTCTGCACGACTGTTTCCTTGACGAGCTGGCCCATGCCGCCGGGGCCGACCCGCTGGCCGAACGCATCCGGCTGTGCCTTGATGACACCTCGCGCAAGGTGCTCGAGGCCGTGGGCGAGATGTCGGGCTGGGACGGGCCGTCTTTGGGCGCTGGTCGCGGGCGCGGCGTGGCGTTCTGCATGTCGTTCGGGGTGCCGGTGGCGCAGGTGATCGAGGTGACCAACACCGACCGGGGCATCAAGATCGACAAGGTTTTTGTGGCGGTTGACGTGGGCGAGGTGCTTGATCCGGTGAACCTTGAGGCGCAGGTGTACGGCGGGGTGATCTTTGGCCTCGGTCACGCGATGAATTGCGAGATGACCTATGAGGGCCACGCCGCACAGCAGGACAATTACCACGCTTATGAGGGGATGCGGCTGTATCAGACGCCTGAAATTGAGGTCAAGGCGCTGAGCAATGCCGCCAAGATCCGTGGCATCGGCGAGCCGGGTGTTCCCCCCGCCGCCCCCGCCCTGGCCAATGCGATCTTTGCCGCCACCGGCCAGCGCATTCGCGAATTGCCGCTCAACAAACACATCGATTTCGTTTGAGGAGATGCAGATGCAACCCGCTTTCCTGACATCCATGACGATCTCCGCCCTCGCGCTGGCAACCCTTGCTGGGGCCGAAGGTGAAGCCCCCGCCACGATCAACGCCCCGGCCGAAGGCTCGGTGAGCGCGGCTGAGGGCCTTGCCGCCTTCGCCCGGATCTATGAGGTGGTGAGCCACCCGCGCTGCGCCAACTGCCACACCGGGGCCGACAATATCCCGATGTGGTACGGCGGCAGCGACGGCCCCGCCCGGCCCCACGGTATGAACATCAACGCGGGCGACAGCCGGATCGGGGCCGAAACGCTTTTGTGCTCCACCTGTCACCGCACCTCGGACGATCTGCGCAGCGACCCCAACGCGCCGCCGCATGCCGCCTTGGATTGGCAACTGGCCCCGGTGGAATTTGAATGGTTCGCCAAGAGCCCCGCCGAGATTTGCGCCCAACTGTCCGACCCTGACCGTACCGGCGGGCGCGACTGGATGGGACTGGCCGAGCATTTGATCGAAGACGCCGGTCATCGCGGCTTTGTCCTATGGGGCTGGAACCCCGGCGGCGCGCGCCCCCCCGGCGCCGTATACATTGCAAGCCCATATGGATGACGTTTTGGCCTGGGGCACCGCCGGGCAACCCTGCCCGCAAGACTGACGCCCGCCTGCAAATCTAAGGCTGCCCGCACCTGAAAGGACGCTTCGATGACACGAGATGAACGCACCTACACCGCTGCCGCAACGTTGATGTTCCTCTCCGCCGGGCTGCATCTGCCGATCGCAGCACTTTCCCCTGCGGCCTATGGCGGGGCGTCGATCATCGCGGCGGTGCTTTGGGCGCTTTTGGGGCTTGGCCTGCTGCGCGCATGGCGATGGTGCGCCTACCCGGCCCTGCTTGCCATGATGTTCGAACTCTCCTTTGCACTCGGCGGGGCGATGGAGACCTTTGGCGCGATGGCGGGCCTCTTCTGGGCGCTTGTCGCCGTCAACCTTGTGGCCGCCGCGGTTCTCTTTCCCCTGCTCTGGGCCAGAAAAGCCACCGATCCAGAGACCGCCCAAGCCTGACCGCTGCGATGCCCCCACGGCCAGCCGTATCCATGCACAGCGATGAAGCTGCATCGCCGCTCTACGCCGCACGGCGTAGACCTCGAATTGCATATTTGGAAGGAAATGGCAGGGGCACACGGGCTCGAACCGTGGGCCTACGGTTTTGGAGACCGTCGCTCTACCAACTGAGCTATACCCCTAAGGCCGGGTGATCGGATACTACCCGACCAAATCGAACGCAACCCCGATTTTGCGACTCACCCATAGTTGCCTGCGTTTTTTCTGGGACGGAGCGGAGAATAAGGCGGATTACCGGGGGGGGGCATTCGTGAAATACGCGTGAATTTTGGCAGGACCGACAGCACAAGATTTGTTGCATCTTACGCAACGTCACCTGTGATCCCGAAATCGTCGCGGCGGCTCTCGAAACCGTGAGCCGAAACCAAACGATAAAACCCTCCCTCAACAGGAGGCGGGCAAAGCGTGCTCACATTCAAGATAACGTTCCCGTGAATTCGCAACCGATTTTGCGTGATTTGCTTAGTGCAAACGATAGGCGCAGGCTCTTTGCCACTCAGTGACCGTATCCACGATACATTTCCACGTTGGACGCGATCTTCGATCTGACGCCAACGCCCGACAGGGCAATAATTTCAAACAAAGGAACAAACAATGACAAGGATTATCGCAATCGTCGCTCTCGTTCTGGCAGGGGCTGGCTCGACCGCATCTGCCCAGCAGTACGACCATAACGACAGACAGCCGATCATGAATTACGCACCGGCGGGCACGGACCTCTCGTCTCTCAGCCATGAAGAAGTCCACATGCTGTTGACCATCATCAGCAGCAGCAGCCACGAGAATGAGGTACGCCGGGCCGTTCGCGGTTTCCTCAATCAACGCTGAGATCTGACGGCCATCGGTGATGGTGCCGCACAGGTTGCGTGGTGCAGCGTTCGCGAAAACCGGCTTTCGGGCCGGTTTTCCAGTTTCAGGACCGCATCGCGCGTAGACTCAATGTGTGCGACAATTTACACGACAGATACGCAGGCATAACCTGCGCGGGGGCTTTCCGGCGGGTGATCTGCCGCCTGACCCCGCCGTTACGATCAAACAGCTTTATCTGTGACGGCCTCCCGCCCTTCCCACATCCCAACCCCGCACGATCCGGAAGTCCCCGTTCGGGAGTAGGTACAGCAGAGTCGTTCAGACTCGCTGTGCGAGTCGGACTTACCCTGGGACACTTGCTCAATTCGGGTCGCATCGGCATGCGAAGTGCACCCTGCGCGTCACCGCGCCGTGAGTTTGATTTCAAATTTCGATGTGCATGAATGCACAAAAGATGTTGAGCCTCTGTCACACGATCCCGGCTTACGATTTTTGCACGGCGTCATCGCCGTGCCGCGCGTCAAAATTCATATAAAACAAAGGGTTTTCGGACGCCACGGAAGCATTTCCCTCAACTTCAAGCCCACAACAGCGTGAGCTTTCGTGAGCATTAGCGTGATTTGAGGCCGCCGGGTTTTACACCCAAATAGCTGTTGTCGGAGGCAATCACCGACACACAGAAATCCGCCCCACGGGCATACTATTAGAAAAGGTACACGACCCATGAAAAAGATCATCGCAATCGCCGCTCTCGCAATCGCAGGCACCGCAACCCTCGCGTCGGCCACCACGCTGGACACCACGGCCAATGCGGCAGCGATCCACCAGTACGCGCCCAACGCTGACCTGTCGAACCTGTCCGACGAGAAAATCCTCGCCGCTCTGAGCGCAGCCAGCGCCGGTGGCAGCCAAGGTGAAATCCGCACAACCGTTCGTGCGTTGGTTGGCTCGGGCCGGTAAGCGCCGCCCTCCCCTCCCCTCCCCTCAACGCACTCCCCCAAGTTTAAGGACCACTACTATGAAAAACATCCTCGCAATCGCCGCTCTCGCAATCGCTGGCACCGCAACCCTCGCGTCGGCCACCACCCTGGACACCACGGCCAACGCCGCAGCGATCCATCAGTATGCGCCCAACGCTGACCTGTCGAACCTGTCCGACGAGAAAATCCTCGCCGCTTTGAACGCCGCCAGCGCCGGTGGCAGCCAAGGTGAGATCCGCACAACCGTGCGCGCTTTGGTCGGCTCGGGCCGGTAAACGCCCCATCGAATATGTCTCGCGGGATTATCCTGCGGGTTCATTACACAAAGACCGGCCATCAAGGCCGGTCTTCTATGTTTTAAGGCAGGGCAAACGAGCTTTAGTCCGCCCCGAAATGCGCTTTCGAAAATGAATTCACACCTATTTCGGCCCGATCCGTTGATCTCTATTGGATTGAATGGAAATAAACGGAATTAACTTCACCGCAATATCAGTAACTTAAGCACCCTTAGCGCGCGATCTACTCCCGGCAATCTCCCGTCGTTCACCGTTTTGTCACCGCCCCGGATGGGAACGGAATACGCCTCAACGTTGTTGTGTCTTCAAGCGGCACCGGAATGGTCGCTGACGAAAATAAGGGCCGTATTGGCCGCATGATCTGAAAGGACAAACAATGAAAAATTTTCTGCACGTAAGCGCATTTGTACTCATGAGCGCCACAGCTGCAACCGCTGCAACCCAAGCTGAACTGACCGCAATCCAGCAATACGCGCCCGACGTTACGATGGCCGAATTGGACGCGGCTGGCGACTCTGTGGTTGCAAGCATCCTGCTGCAAATCAACTCGGGCGAGTCGGAAAGCGATATCCGCCAAGCCGTTCAAGCATCGCTTGAGCCGACAAACGCCGCGATGTCGACCAGCGATTACGTGAACGAATCGAACCTGGTGACCATCCAAGCCTACGCTCCCGACGCCACTCTGGCCGATCTGGCCGCAATGGGCGACGAAGCCGTTGCCTCCATGCTCGCCATCATCTCGGGTGGCGACAGCGAGAGCGAAAAGCGTGAAGCGGTTGCTGCGATGTTTGAAACCAGCGTGGGTGGCGGTATGGCCACAGCCGATTTTGCCAACGAAAGCAATCTGGTGACCATCCAGCAGATTGTTCCGGAAGTGACCATGAACGACCTGCTCAACGCCGGTAACGAGAGAATCGCTGCGATCCTGAACGAGATCAGCTCGGGTGAAAACTCCAGCGAGACTCGTGACACCGTGAAAGCCATGCTCGGCATGTAATCTAGCGGAGACCCGGCTGCAGTTTGCAGTCAGGTTGATGATAAGGGCCGGTCCAACAGGGCCGGTCCTTTGTCGTTTGGCGGCCCCTTTTATGCGCGGCCGTTGGGCAAGCCGTTTCACCGGCTTTGAACCCCCGACCGATAAAACGGACCCCCCAAAAACGACAAACCCCCGAAGCGGCTGCCCGGGGGTCGTCTTATTCTGTGTCCAAAGCTGGATATGCTTAGAGCATACCTTCGCGCTGGGCTTTCTTACGCGCCAGTTTCCGGGCACGGCGGATCGCTTCAGCTTTCTCGCGCGCTTTTTTCTCGGACGGCTTCTCGAAATGTTGCTTGAGCTTCATTTCGCGGAAGACGCCTTCACGCTGCAGCTTTTTCTTCAGGGCACGAAGCGCCTGATCGACATTGTTGTCGCGAACACTAACCTGCATGTGGTTTTCACCACCTTTCTAAGTTGAGTTGCAAGGATTTGCAGGAAGTGGCCATATAGCAAAGGGACCGTCACTTGTCTAGTATCCGATCAAACCGCCCAAGGAGGCATGATCCATGACCGACCCGAAGGAAAAATTACTGAACGCCGCCCTGCCCCATGTGGCCTTTGATGGCTGGAGCGATGCCACGTTCCGCGCCGCGATTGCCGAAAGCGGCGTCAACGAAACCGTCGCGCGTGCGCTGTGCCCGCGCGGTGCCGTTGACCTTGCGCTGGCGTTTCACGCGCGCGGCGACGCGGCGATGGTGGCGCGGTTGCAGACCGCTGTGCTCGGCGCGATGCGCTTTCGTGACCGGATCGCCTTTGCCGTCCGCGCAAGGCTCGAAGCGGTTGAAGACAAAGAAGCGGTGCGCCGTGGAACCACGCTGTTTTCGCTGCCAAATCATGCCGCTGACGGCGCGCGCGCAATCTGGGGCACTTGTGATGCGATCTGGACTACGCTGGGCGATACCTCGGACGATGTGAACTGGTACACCAAACGCGCCACCTTGAGCGCAGTTTACGGCTCTACCGTGCTGTACTGGCTGGGCGACACTACCCCCGACCACCATGCGACTTGGGAGTTTCTCGACCGGCGGATCGACAACGTGATGCAGATCGAAAAGCTCAAGGCGCAGACCCGCGACAATCCAGTTTTGTCGAAGCTAATGGCGGGGCCGAATGCGCTGCTCTCGCGGATACGCGCGCCGAAACCGGCGGATGATCTGCCGGGCCGATGGACCTCGCACAACCCAAAACTCTAAGGATACCTCATGACCAAGACGATGCAGGCGGTGGAAATCACCGGCCCCGGCGGACCGGATGTGCTGCAAGTGACCGAGCGCCCGGTGCCCACACCCCGCGCAGGCGAGGTGGTGATTCGTGTGGCCTGGGCCGGGGTCAATCGCCCCGATGCGCTGCAACGCGCGGGCCTCTATGCCCCGCCCCCCACCGCCAGCGATCTGCCGGGGCTTGAGGCCTCGGGCGAGGTTGTGGCGCTTGGCGATGGGGTCAGCGACTGGTCGATTGGCGATCAGGTCTGCGCGCTGCTGCCCGGCGGTGGCTACGCCCAATACGTCGCCACCCCCGCCGCGCACTGCCTCCCGGTGCCGGCGGGCATGGGGATGAAAGAGGCCGCTTGCCTGCCCGAGACCTATTTCACCGTCTGGTCCAACGTGTTCCAACGCGGCGGTTTGCAGGCGGGCGAACGATTTCTGATCCACGGCGGATCAAGCGGCATCGGCACGACAGCGATCCAACTGGCCAGCCATTTCGGCGCACGGGTCTTTGCCACCGCGGGCTCGGCCGATAAGTGCAAGGCCTGCACCGATCTCGGGGCAGAGCGGGCGATCAACTACCGTGACGAGGATTTCGTCGAGGTGATGAAAGCCGAAGGCGGCGCCGATCTCATCCTTGATATGGTTGGCGGCGACTACATCGTGCGCAACCTGAAAACGCTGGCGATGGATGGCCGTCTGGTGCAGATCGCCTTTCTGCAAGGCCCGAAAGCCGAGGTCAATTTCGCCCCGGTCATGGCGCGCCGGCTCACAATCACCGGCTCGACTCTGCGGCCCCAGTCCGATCTGGCCAAGGCGCGGATCGCCGAAAGCCTGCGCGAAACCGTCTGGCCCCTGCTCGACACGGGCAAGATTGCTCCGGTGATGGACAGCGAATTTGCCCTCGCGGACGCGGCGCAAGCCCATACAAGGATGGAGGCCAGCGGCCACATCGGCAAAATCGTATTGAAGGTGGCGGGATGAGCGAAGACAAAATCGAGCGCATCACCCCGCTGACGCTGCTGCAAGACCACGCCGTGCGCGACAGTTTCGAGACCTTCCAAGAGCAGATGGCCGACGCCATGCTGTTTCCGCGCAAGGCGATGCTGCGGCGCTATTGCATGAAACAGGCGATACTGGCGCAGGGCACCGATGCGCTTTACGCCGAGTTCGGCGTTTGGCGCGGCCACGGCGTGAACCTGTTTGCGCGGATGCTGGAAGACGCGGGCGGCACCGTGACCGGTTTCGACAGCTTTGAAGGGCTGGAAGAGGACTGGACCGGCCACGCCAAAGGCGGCGAAACCGGGCGCTATAACCTTGATGGCGTGCTGCCCGAGGTGCGGCCCAATGTGACGCTGGTCAAAGGCTGGGTGCAGGACACGGTGCCGGGGTGGCTTGCGGCGCAGGGCGATGCGCCCTTTGCGCTGGCGCATTTCGACATGGACACTTATACGCCCACCGCCTTTGTGCTCGACCTGATCCGCCCACGGCTGCGCGCCGGGACGGTGATCCTGTTTGACGAACTCTACGGCTATCCCGGCTGGCGCCATCATGAATACAAGGCGTTGCAGGAAAGCTTGCCCGACGACAGCTATCGTTTCCTCGGGTTTTCCGATCAGGCGGTGGCGATCGAAATGACCCGCGCGCTCTGATCTTAAGCGTTGCGCAAATGACCTGAGCCAACAAGCACCACCCAATGCGGTGAACTCTTTGATTTCAGCCAGTGTTAGGTGCTTCAGGTTTTTCGCGTAAGGCGATAGCGGCTCACAAGGCCAAGACCTGCGCAACGTCCGCCGCGTCCCCGCGGCGGGCTTTTCGGGCGCGTGCGGTCCAGATCACCACGCCCACTTGCGGCTCGATGATGGCAAACAGCGCGGCCAGGCGTCCCGATATCCGGCGGCGGCGCGACAGGCCCATCCGCGTCATGAAAGACCGCACCTCCACCGCCGACAACGGCGAGGCCGCAGCGTCTTCGACTGTGATGTCGAAGTGTTCGCGCCCCAGCAAAAGATCGCGGCACAGGGCGCGGATTTCCAGCTTGCGCAGGCGCAGCATGTCACACCGCGCCCAGGCATCGCGGGCGCGCTGGAACGCCATCTCGGGATCGTGGCCCACTGCATGAAAGGCCAGCGGGCGCTCGATGTGACGGACTAGCCAAATCATCTGGCTATCGTCGGTCACGCCCCGGCGGGCAAACATCATCCCGCAGGCGGAAAACACCACGTAGGAATGATCCACCCACATCCGAACCCAGCTTTCACAATGCCATGCGACATCGCCGGGGGTGGGCGTAAGACCGGGAAATTCGGCAGAGAGCAGTTTACGCTCGACTACAAGACGCGCCCTGCGCTCTGCCGCTTTGTTGGTGCTAAAAAGGGTTTGCATTAAATCACCTCGAGTAAAAGAACACCGCGCCGTAACATTTTGAAATAAAACAAGTAACGGGAGCACATGGCGCGTTATCCATGAGACAATCATGCCGTTTGACGCCGCGTCACATAAGTCAGGGATTCCAGACGGTCGGGTATTCCTTACCCAAGGGCAATCGGGCCCAAAGCGATGCGCGATAAACCTGAAATCACCTCACACTGCCTGAAATCAAAGATTTCAACGCATGAAGTAATGCCTGTTGTTTCAGGTAATGCGCTTAACGCTCTAGCGCAGCTTGGGCGGGGCGGCTTTTGCGCCCGTCGCGGCGGCCACGAAGGCGGCCATCATCGCAGCGTCTTTGATGCCCGGCGCGCTCTCCACACCCGAGGCAACGTCAACCTGACGCGCGCCGGTCATGGCGATGGCTTCGGCCACATTGTCAGGGGTCAGCCCCCCGGCCAGCATCCACGGCACCGGCCAACGGCGGCCCGCAATCAGCCGCCAATCAAAGGTCAGCCCATTGCCACCGGGCAGCACCGCGTTCTTGGGCGGTTTGGCATCAATCAGCAATTGGTCAGCCACCCGGCCATAGGTATCGAGCGGGGCCAGATCATCGGCATCCGCCACCCCCAGCACCTTGATCACCGGCAGGCCATAGCGCGCCTTGATCTCGGCCACCCGTTCGGGGGTTTCCTTGCCGTGCAGCTGGATCATATCGACCGGCACAACGCCAGTGATCGCATCCAGCAGATCGTCATCGGGATTGACCACCAACACCACCTTGGCGACGCCAGGCGGCACCTCAAGTGCCAAATCCCGCGCGGTGGCGGGGTCAACGTAACGGGGTGATTTGGGGAAGAAGTTGAAACCAAGATAGGTCGCCCCGGCTTGCACCGCGGCGGCCACATCTTGCGGCCGGGTCAGGCCGCAAATCTTGGTTCTTATCTCGCTCATCAAGGTCGCGGCTTAGCTGGCTTCGTCGAGCAGCGCCAAAACCTCGTCCTTGCCTTCGTGTTTTTCCGCCTTCAACCGGCGCAGCTCGCGTTTGAGCTGCTTGATCTCGGCGTCCTTGCGGGCACTTTCGGCGCGCTGTTTGAACTCGCGCAGCCATTCCCAGACGAAGCCGATCAACAGCCCCGCCGCAACGCCAATGATGATCACGGCAAACAGCGGCAGCGTGATCGATTGATTGACGCCCGCCAGTTCGGACAGACCCACAGGCAAGAGTTTGAGTGTGACGATCCCGCGGTTCGCCACGGCCACCGCGACAATCGCCAAGGCGACAATCGCGAGGAACGCATATTTGATATAGCGCATAGGTACTGTTTACTTTCCGTTCAGGCGATCGCGCAGCAGCTTGCCGGTCTTGAAGAACGGCACATGCTTTTCATCTACATCGACGGCCTCGCCCGTGCGTGGGTTTCGACCGGTACGCGAGTCGCGTTTTTTCACCGAGAAGGCACCAAAGCCACGAAGCTCGACCCGATCACCGCGCGCCATGGCGTCGGTGATCTCTTCGAAGATCGTGTTCACGATACGCTCCACATCCCGTTGATAAAGATGTGGGTTTTCATCCGCAAGTTTCTGGATCAGCTCTGATCTGATCATATGCGCCATCCCCCCTGAACTGGTTCGCGCGTCCATTATTGTAAGAAGACTATAGGAACAATGTCGCGCCACGGAAACAGCCGTTACCGGGTGAAAGCGGCAAACCGCCTGAAATTTAGCGCTTTTTTCGCGTTGGGGCGGGCAAAATGCGGGCAATCGCGCCCGAGCGGTGCCAATCCCGGCCTCTGGCGGGTGCCAGGCGCGGGTTTGATTCGGCGCGGTTCAGGCTCTGCGCGGCAGGCTTTGGACAGCAAAAAGCCCCGGCGCAGCGCACCGGGGCTTTCCAATTTTCACAAGCCGTTGGCTTACTCGTCGCCGCCTTTGAGGGCTGCGCCAAGGATATCGCCGAGCGATGCACCGGAGTCGGACGAACCGTACTGTTCCACTGCTTCTTTCTCTTCGGCGATTTCGCGTGCCTTGATCGACAGGCCAAGACGACGGGTCTTGCTGTCAACGTTGGTCACACGCACGTCGAGCTTGTTGCCAACCGAGAAGCGCTCGGGGCGCTGTTCGGCACGGTCACGCGCCAGATCGGAGCGGCGGATAAAGGACTTCATGCCCTCAAATTCCACTTCGATCCCGCCATCTTCGATTGCGGTCACTTCGACAGTCACGATCGAGCCACGCTTCACGCCGCCAATCGCGTCAGCGAACTTGTCGCCGCCAACGTTCTTGATCGAGAGCGAAATGCGCTCTTTCTCGATGTCGACTTCCGAAACAACGGCCTCGACCATGTCGCCCTTGCGGTAGTTCTGGATGGCTTCTTCGCCACGTTCGTCCCAGGACAGATCCGAAAGGTGCACCATGCCGTCGATTTCGCCGGGGAGACCAACGAACAGACCGAATTCGGTGATGTTCTTGACTTCGCCTTCCACCTGAGTGCCCTCAGGGTGGGTTTCAGCAAAGACTTCCCATGGGTTGCGCATGGTCTGCTTGAGACCGAGCGACACACGACGTTTGGCCTGATCGATTTCCAGCACCATGACTTCGACTTCTTGCGAGGTCGAAACGATCTTGCCGGGGTGTACGTTCTTTTTGGTCCAGGACATTTCCGAGACGTGAACGAGACCTTCGACACCCGGTTCCAGCTCCACGAACGCACCGTAATCGGTGATGTTGGTGACGCGGCCCTGATGGCTCGATTCCAGCGGGTACTTGGCAGCAACCAGATCCCACGGATCTTCCTGCAGCTGCTTCATGCCGAGAGAGATACGGTGAGTCTCTTTGTTGATCTTGATGACCTGAACCTTGACGGTTTCGCCGATCGACAGGATCTCGGAGGGGTGGTTGACCCGACGCCATGCCATGTCTGTAACGTGCAGCAGGCCGTCCACACCGCCGAGGTCGACGAATGCGCCGTATTCAGTGATGTTCTTGACCACACCGTCAACCGCTTGGCCTTCGGCCAGGTTGGCGATGACTTCGGCACGCTGTTCGGCACGCGATTCTTCAAGGATGGCGCGGCGCGACACAACGATGTTGCCACGGCGACGGTCCATTTTCAGAATCTGGAACGGCTGCTTAAGACCCATCAGCGGGCCAGCGTCACGCACGGGGCGCACGTCAACCTGGCTACCAGGCAAGAAGGCCACGGCACCGCCGAGATCGACAGTAAAGCCACCTTTGACACGGCCAAAGATCGCGCCTTCGACGCGCTGGTCGTCAGCATAAGCTTTTTCGAGACGATCCCAGGCTTCTTCGCGGCGGGCCATTTCGCGGGAAATGACGGCTTCGCCACGCGAGTTCTCGGCCGAGCGCAGAAACACTTCGACTTCGTCGCCGACAGCGATTTCAGGGGCTTCGCCGGGATTTGCGAATTCTTTAAGCTCGACACGGCCTTCCATCTTGTAGCCGACGTCGATAATGGCTTGGCCCGCTTCGATCGCGATGACCTTACCTTTGACAACAGACCCCTCTTCGGGCGTGTCCATTTCGAAGCTTTCGTTCAGGAGGGCTTCGAATTCCTCCATCGTTGTATCTGCCATCTGGCGTGAATTTCCTTTTTCAAGTCACTATACTGGCCGGGTGGTTGTCTCCACCGGTCTTAGTTGGTGCCCGCATACTGCGGAACGGTTTGGTCGCAAAGCCATCCGCAAAACAAAGAGGGCCGGTAGAAATCCCCGACCCTGCTCGATCTCTTGTTCGCGGCGTTAACCGCCTTGTCGACGGGGCGTCTATACGCCTGTCTGGCTCAGCAATCAAGGGGTTCGCGGCCTTCGCCTCAGTCTGGCAAATACCGCGCCGCTTGCGCTGCCTCGGGATCGGGCACTGTATCTTCGGGCACCTGATCGCGTTTCATGCTTTTCCACCCGGTTGTCAGGCTTCGGCAATGCAGAAACGACAGCGCGGCATGGGTGCGACGGCGCAGAAACGGCAGCCGTTCCAGCCCATGCACATCCCAGGAAAACCCGCCAAGTCGCCCAGCAGGGGCAAGGCACCATTTGGGCGGGCAGGGTTTGGGCGGCGCGCCGGTATGGCTGTGATCGGCGTGGCTGAACGGCCCCTCCTTGCCCGGCGCGGGATAGACCCAATGCCCGGCAATCTGCGCCAACCCGATGCGCGAGGCACAGGCCGCATCAAACACGCTTGGCCCCTTGGTCACGATCAATTCGTCGACGTCGCAATTCAGCACCGCCCGCGCCTGCCCCAAGAACCGCAATCGCAACACGTTGAACAGCGCGGTTTGCATGTATTTCTCGGTGCGCCGATAGGGCTTTTTGCCAACCGGGCCGTATTTGAACGGCACATCCAGCACCAGCAGTTTGGTCAACCCGACCTCACCCAGCGCGGCGCGAATGTCATCGCGGCTATAGCTGGTCGAGCCGTTGTCCATAACGATCAACGCCTCAAGCCCATGCGCCTCGTGGTGATAGCGGGCGTGGGTGACGAGCCACTCCAGCGGGTTGTCTTTCGACATCAGGAACGCGGTGTTCAGCCCGGCAAACATCTCCGGTTCGCTCTTGCTGACCCCGCTTGTGCCGGTCCATCCGTTCAACAAAACCGAGACCTGCGCCGGGCACTTGGGCACATCGAATTCCGCAACCTCGTGGCGGGCATAGCGGCGCAATCGGCGCAGTTTGATCGGGGTGTCATCGGCACGGAACACGGATTTGCGAAACGCCGCGCGGAAATTGTTCAACGGCGGGCAGATCAGCGAAAGCCGCCCCTCACACCAGATCGCGTCATACCACAGGGTCTCGCGGTCCAGCGCCTCCAGATAGCCGTCAGGATGATACCGTTCCGAAAGGACAGAGTTGCGCTGCATATGGCCCGGCAGGGCAAGTGAGGCGAAAATTCCAGTCATCGGTTCAGCAGTACCTCTCGGGTCCGACATATTGCGCGGCGCCGTAACGGTCGCCATGGGCCCAGCCCAGCGGCAAGGCTTCTTCAATCCGGATAAGATCATCCGACGACAGCTCAACCTCTGTGCCCCGCACGCATTCGCGAAAATGCGCAACCGAGCGGGTGCCGGGAATCGGGATGACGTGATCGCCTTGCGCCAGCAGCCAGCCAATCGCCAGCGCCGCCGCAGGTTCACCCCAGTCCGCCGCAAGCGCGCGCAACCGGTCGGTGGCGGCAATGTTGGCCGCGTAATTGGGCGCTTGAAACCTTGGGTTTGCCTTCATGAAATCCAGCGTTGTCGCCCGCGCCAGATCCACCGGAGTATCGGTCAGATACGCGCGACCCACAGGAGAAAAGGCCACCAATGCCGTGTCTTGCAGCGCGCATTCCTGCACCAGCCCAAGTTCCGGCGCGCGCGTCGCCAGCGAATATTCTGATTGCACCGCCGCCACCGGGGCCACCGCACAGGCACGCCGCAGCGAGGACGGCGCGATCTCGGAAAAGCCAAACGCCTTGATCTTGCCCTTGCGGATCATCGCGGCCAGCGTTTCGGTAACTTCTTCAATTGGCCGGTCCTGTTCGCGCCGATGGACGTAAAACAGATCGACCGCCTCGATCCCCATCCGGCCAAGGCTTTGGTCCAGTTCGGCCTCAAGATGCGCCGGGGAATTGTCAAAGACGCGGTTGCCATCGCCGTCACGGGTGATCCCGGCCTTGGTGGCAATATGAAAGCCGTCCCGCGCGCCGGGGTTACGCTTTAAGTAAGCGCCAATCGCGTTTTCCGACCGGCCCATGCCGTAGACATTCGAGGTATCGATATGCGAGACGCCCAATTCGACCGCCGCATCAAGCACCGCCCAAGAGTTTTCCTCGGTCGTGGGACCATAGAACTCGGCGAATGACATCGCGCCGACACCCATAGCCGAAACATCCGTTCCGGCGATTTTACGCGTCTGCATGGTCAATTCCCCTGCCCATTGGTTTGCCCAGCACCCTGCCCGATACCCTGCCTGTCGCGCACAACTTTCAGCGCTGCGGCAAAGGCATCCTCAATCGACATCGTCGTGGTGTCGATCTGCACCGCATCCTCCGCCGGTCTTAGCGGAGCCTCGGCCCGGCCCATGTCACGCTCATCGCGCGTGCGCACATCGGCCAAAACGGTGTCGAATGTGGTCTCAACCCCCTTGCCGCTCAGCTCCAGAAACCGCCGTTCGGCCCGAACTTCGGCGCTTGCGGTGACATATAGCTTGGTTTCGGCCTCCGGACAGATCACCGTGCCAATATCGCGCCCATCCAGCACCGCGCCGCCATCGCGCCGTGCAAAGGCCCGCTGGAAATCGACCAATGCACCGCGCACCTCGGCCAGCACCGCCACTTTCGATGCGGCCTGCGCCACTTCGGGGGTGCGCAGGCTTGGGTCGTCCAGCGCCTCGGCGGTCAGGGCCAGCGCGGCTTTCAAAGGGTCCGTCCCGTCAAGCACCTGCCGCCCGACAGCTCGGTACAGCAGACCGGTGTCGAGATGGGCAAACCCCATCTCCCGCGCCAGCGCTTTGGAAATCGTGCCCTTACCCGAGGCCGCTGGCCCGTCGACCGCAATGGTGAATGCCATAAATATCCCGTTCCTTTGCATCGCCGCGTGCGGCGAAATTGGACTCGCAGGTTAGCCAATGCCCGGCGGATGTAAAACCTGTCACCAAGTCACGCAGCGTCAACCGCGCCAGCGCCGCCACACTGCCCGCAGCGCGCCATAGCTTAACGCCGAAAGTCCGATGGTGGTTGCAATGGATTTGATCAGCGTCGCCATGCTTGCCCGCATCACCAGTGCCGGGTCGGGGTCCGCCGGGGTGCCACGCAACAGCTCTGCCACCAGATGATTCTCGTAGAGATCCGCCACCATGCCGATGACGGCAAACAGCGTCACCACCCGCGCCACCGAGAGCCGGAACAAAAGCCGCGCGCCCAGCGCGATGGACACCGCAAGCAGCGGCGGATAGGCGGTATCAAGCCAGTGCTGCGTGCCAAGGTAAAACGCCCGGCCCGCATCGCTCAGCGCCATCAGAAAGCCGCGCGCCTGTTCCAGATCATATCCGCCGGGCCGCAAGTCGAACGGCATCGCCCCGCCGGCTTCGGCCATCACCCTCGGCAAGGACCAAAGCACAATCGCCAGATACAGCGCCCCCGCCAGAGCGAAGAAAACCCAGAACAATAGGCTCAGGCGGGACTGTGTCACGGCCTATCCTTCGCGTTGAATATCTGCGCCCAGTTGCGCCATCAGCGGCTCGAAAATCGGGAACGAGGTGGCAATCGGCGTGCCGTCATCCACCCGCACCGGCTCTTGCGTCGACATGCCGAGCACCATGAACGACATGGCAATGCGGTGATCCAAATGGCTGACGCAGGTCGCGCCGCCCTTGGCCGTGCCCGGCCCTTTGCCCTCGACACGCCACCAGTCCGGGCCGTCCTCAACCGCCACACCACAGGCACGCAGCCCGCTGGCCATCGCCTCGATCCGGTCACTTTCCTTGACGCGGAGTTCCTTGACGCCGGTCATGTTGGTCACGCCGGTCGCATTGGCCGCCACCACCGACAGCACCGGATATTCGTCGATCATCGACGCGGCCCGCGCGGGCGGCACATCAATGCCCTTCATATCGGGCGAGTATTTCGCGCGCAGATCGGCAACAGGCTCGCCGCCCTCTTCGCGCAGGTTTTCATAGGTCAGGTCCGCGCCCATTTCCTTGAGCGTGGTGAACAGCCCGGCGCGTGTCGGGTTCAGCCCGATACCGGGCACCAACACGTCTGAGCCGGGCGTGATCAGCGCGGCACACACCGGAAAGGCTGCCGAGGACGGATCGCGCGGCACGGCAATCACCTGCGGCTTCAACTCGGGCTGGCCGGTCAGGGTGATCACCCGGCCCTCGTCGGTTTCTTCGGTGGTGAT
Organism: Marinovum sedimenti; assembly: GCF_054052205.1. Classification (NCBI taxonomy): domain Bacteria; kingdom Pseudomonadati; phylum Pseudomonadota; class Alphaproteobacteria; order Rhodobacterales; family Roseobacteraceae; genus Marinovum; species Marinovum sedimenti. The sequence continues at coordinate 2,918,097 of NZ_CM133223.1, read as the reverse complement.
GGTCGCGCCAAAACCCGCCAGCATCCGTTCGGTGTGGTCGCGGGTGGCCTCTTTCTCGATCACCACGGTCTGGCCCGGCGCGTTCAGCCCGGCCAAAAGCACCGCCGATTTCACCTGCGCCGAGGGCACCGGCACCACATAGCGCACCGGCACCGGGTTCTCGGCGCCCACCAAGGTCATCGGCAACCGCCCACCCTTGCGCCCAACCGCCTGCGTGCCAAACAGCGCCAACGGGTCTGTCACCCGCGCCATCGGCCGAGAATTGAGGCTGGCGTCGCCAGTGAACGTCACCGAAATCGGCGAGGTCGCCGCAGCGCCCATGATCAGCCGCACGCCGGTGCCCGAGTTGCCGCAGTCAATCACTTGATCCGGCTCGCAAAATCCGCCAACGCCGACGCCGTGCACATGCCATGTGCCATCCTCATCCCGCGTCACCTCGGCCCCAAAGGCGCGCATCGCCTTGGCCGTGTCGAGCACGTCTTCGCCCTCAAGCAACCCGGTCACAACCGTTTCCCCGACTGCCATTGCGCCAAGGATCAACGAACGGTGCGAGATCGACTTGTCGCCGGGCACTTCGGCCACGCCGGACAGCGGGCCGCAAGGAGTGGAAATCATCGGAATGGGCGTGCCGTGGCCGGACATAGGCGGAAATCCTTTGTTATCGCTCACAGCCCTCTTAGCAAGGGGGCCGGGACGCGTCCATATTGGTTGTCTTATGGGCGCACTGCATCCGCGACCTGCGCCGCCGCAGCGCGCTCAGGTCTTGCGAAACGTCAGGTAATGCGGCACCCGGCCCTCGCGCAGGGCCTTTTGCTCATAGCGGGTGGAAATCCAATCCTCCCACGGGGTGCGCCAGTCATCCGGGTGTTCAGCCGTCCATTCGAACCCGTGCCGCGGCACCTGCTCCAAAGTCTGACGGACGTAATCGGGAATGTCGGTGGCCACGCGAAACTCGGCACCCGGCTTTAACAGCGCCGACAGCGGTTCAAGATGCTCGGGCGTCACAAAGCGGCGGCGGTGGTGGCGGGTTTTGGGCCAGGGGTCAGGGTACAGCAGAAATGCCTTCGACACCGAAGCGGGGGCGAGCACATCAAACAGATCGCGCGCATCGCCGGGATGGATGCGCAGGTTGTCAACGCCCGCCGCGCGCACCTTGCCCAACAGCATGGCGACACCGTTTATATAGGGCTCGGCCCCGATGATGCCGACCTGCGGGTTTTGCGCCGCCTGATGCACCAGATGTTCACCGCCGCCAAAGCCGATCTCAAGCCAAAGATCCCGGGTGCCAAACAGCGCCTCAACGTCCAGCGGGGTGCGCTCGGGGTTTTCGTCCCAGCCAACAGAGCCGGGCGACAGCGCGCTCAGGTCTTCGTCAAGAAGGCGTTCCTGCGACTTGCGCAGGCCCTTGCCTTTGAACCGGCCATAGAAATTGCGCCACGGGGCGCCGGAGGGGTGATTTGTTTCGCTCATGGGGCGCGGGTGTAGCCGGGCTGGCGCAAGGGCGCAACGGGGGTTGCGCCGCTTGCCGCCTCAATCGACGCGATGCACGCCGTCAAGCAGCGCCGCCGACAGGTGATTGCCGTGCAGAACCGAGATATCGCCGGTGGTCTCGAGCACCACCGCGCGGACCTCGGCGAAATCGCAAACATTCGCCTCGCGCAGCTTTGCCAGCAAATCCGCCTCCGAGACCCGCGTCGCGCGCAGGGCTTCGTCAAGGATCACCCCCTCGCGCATCAGCAGGACCGGGGTGTTTTGCACCGCATGTTCGATCATATCCGAGGTCTTGCGCAGGCGGGCGACAGTATATTGCACCCCCAGCAAGGCCGAAATCGCCAGCACAGGTTGCAGAAACTCCTCCCACTCCGCCGCTTGTGACGCCCCGGCCAACAGCGAGCCGATCGCCACCGTGGCAACGAAGTCAAACGCGGTCATCTTGGAAAAGGCGCGCAAGCCGACCACCCGCACGACAAGAATGACCCAAGCCATTGCCAAAGCCGCCAAGACAATAGCGCGCAACACCAGATCAAGCGGCGCAGAGTCAACAAACATTGGCGAACCTCCCCTTATGTATCAGATGGGCCAGCGCAAGAACGATGCCCATCGCAATGATCCCCAGATACCGTTCATAAACTCCGTCTATTCCGGTCGGCAGAAACAGGAAGATCGGGGCCGAAATGATCCAGAGAACGGCCAACCCGACAAGGGCCCGTGCATGCGCGACGCTCACCCGCTTTGCACCGTGGCGCATCAGCAAGGGGACCGCGGCAAACAGCACCCCAAGCGCGTAGACGAGGTAAATGTGGATCACGACGCCATCACTGTCATTGTCGCCATATTCATTGCGCGCGCCGATCAAGAACACGATCAATCCTCCCAGAGCCAGCCCGATCACCCCAAGGCTCCACCCGGTGCCACCCAGATGCACATGCGCGCCAAGCAGGGCGACACAGATCAAGGCCGCCGCAAAGGCGTAGATGCCGATGTCAACGATGAATTCATACCGCCCGGCCCCGAGATCGCTGATCGTGTCGGCGATCCAGTCGTGATTCGGCACCACGACATCCGCGATCAGGATAGAAACCACAAAGATCGCACAGCCGATTGCCGCGCTGAGGGCCAGACACAGGGTGAACCCCGCTTTGGCCCGCGTCTGGTTGGCTGCTGTCTCGATTTGTCGGTTCATGGGGGCACCCTGTCACTGTCACGCCAGGCAGCAACCGCCGCCGCACCATCACCTAGTGCGCCGTCCCCCGGCGTCGAGAGCCGCTTTCACCTCCGCCGCTTCGCCATAGACGCACCCCGATCTGTCAACAGATCGGTTCCGATCCATCAATGGATCGGACCTCCATCCCGACCTCCCGAAAACCGCGCACACCCTGCGCCCGCGACCGTCACCCGATCTGTTGACAGATCGGCACCGATCCATTGATGGATCGGCTCCCGTGTTACGTCACACCCGCTCGATTGCGATGGCCGTGCCTTCGCCGCCGCCGATGCAAATCGCGGCGATCCCCCGCTTCAACCCGCGTTTTTCCAAAGCGTTGAGCAAAGTCACCATGATCCGCGCGCCAGATGCGCCAATCGGATGGCCCAGCGCACAGGCCCCGCCGTTCACGTTCACCACATCGCGCGGCAGGCCCATTTCCTGCATGAAGGCCATCGGCACCACCGCAAAGGCCTCGTTCACCTCCCAAAGGTCAACATCCGACGTCCGCCACCCGATCTGCTCCATAAGCTTGCGCGCCGCCGGAACCGGAGCCGTGGTGAACCACCCCGGCGCTTGCGCATGGGACGCGTGCCCAAGGATGCGCCCGCGCGGCGCAACCCCCTGTGCCTCGCCCATAGCGCGCGTGCCCAGCACCAGCGCCGCCGCCCCGTCCGAAATCGACGAAGCATTGGCCGCGGTCACCGTCCCATCCTTGCGAAACGCCGGCTTCAGCGTCGGGATCTTGCTTGGCCGCGCCTTGCCGGGCTGTTCGTCGCAGGTGATGATCTCTTCGCCATGCCGCCGGTGCAGCGTGACCGGCGCAATCTCATCGGCAAAAGCCCCGCTCCGTTCCGCCTCAAGCGCATTGTCCAATGAGGCCAGCGCGTATTGGTCCTGCGCCTCGCGGGTGAACTGATAGTAATCGGCGCAATCTTCGGCAAAGGTGCCCATCAGGCGGCCCTTGTCATAGGCATCCTCCAGCCCGTCGAGAAACATGTGATCGACCACCTGACCATGCCCGATCCGCGCGCCGCCGCGCATCTTGGGCAACAGGTACGGTGCCTCGGACATGCTCTCCATCCCGCCCGCGACCATCGCCTCAGAGCCGCCCAGCGCGATTCGGTCAAACGCCATCATCGCGGCCTTCATGCCCGATCCGCACATCTTGTTGATCGTCGTGGCAGGCACGCTTTCGCCCAATCCCGCGGCGAATCCGGCTTGGCGCGCCGGGGCTTGCCCCTGCCCCGCTGGCAGCACACAGCCCATTATGACGTCGTCCACCGCAGGCTTGCCCGCATCGCGATGGGCCGCCGCAATTGCGACGCCGCCCAATGTCGCGGCCGACACGCCGTCAAACTCGCCCTGAAATCCCCCCATCGGGGTGCGCGCCGCGCCCAGGATCATCACGTCTTTCATCGCCCATCTCCCAAAATAACCAGCCTCTTGCATACCGAATAGTAACGTTTGCCGTCTAGCGTAGAGATGTTTGCAGCAACCCGTGGTGACCCAAGCGATGGACATGAGCAGCGAAACCAATGGCGGACTTCAGATTGTCACGGTCAATGCCGACCGCATTGATGCCGCCGTGGCGATCCAGTTCAAGGATGCCATGCGGGCCAGAACGCGCGCCCCGACCCCACGCGTGATCCTTGATCTCAGCCGCGTCGATTTCATTGATTCCAGCGGGCTTGGGGCCATCGTCGCCGCGATGAAACAGCTTGGCGCGGATCGCAGGCTCGATCTCGCCGGGTTGCGCCCGAATGTGGACAGCGTGTTCCGGCTGACCCGGATGGATACCGTTTTTGCCCTGTTTCCAACGCTGGACGCGGCATTGATGGCACAGGCGGGCTGATCATTGCAGTGGAGGCGGGCCAGATTTTGAGCCAATCACAGTGACCCGAACCGTGGAACGCATAGCCACGCTCGACACGCACGCCACGCAACAGGCGGTGCGCTCTATGCTGGACCAGACCCAAAAATCCCTCGTGCAGTGGCGATGCTCTGCGGTCATCCTCGCGCGGGTCGAACTGGTGCTGGCCGAGGTGCTCAACAACGTGGTTGAGCATGGCTATGGCTGTAGCGGCGGCCCAATCCACCTTGAACTGCGATTGGTGGCTGGCGATGTGACCTGCATTGTGACCGATTCGGGCGCGCCCCTGCCGGGACGAACCTTGCCGCAGGGCCTGCCGGTCAAACTCGACTGCGCGCGCGAAGATCTGCCCGAGGGCGGCTTTGGCTGGCGTTTGATCCACCAATTGACCAATTCGCTGGACTACAATCGCAACGACGGGCGCAACCAACTCACCCTCAGCTTCCAAACTCTGTGATATGGCGCACATTTACCCGCCACTTTCGCCGTTTCGGGCGAGATGCCGCAAAACTGCCGCAAAGCCATCCAATCCGCGCCCGATTGCCACGCGATACAGTACGGGTAGCTGCATATAGCTTCACCTCGGCACCGTGTGTTAACAGCCCCCACCCAGTGCACGGTGCCGAGGTTCCATACCCCCGAAATCGCAAACGAATTTCCGGCATTTTCATCCCGGCCCGGCGGCGCTAGCCTTTGCGCCAACAACAGGGATGATACCATGCGCGATTTCCACTTTCCGGGGCGGTCCCCGGTTCTTGCCACCAATGGAATGGTTGCCACGTCGCACCCGCTTGCTGCGAGCGAGGCTTTGGCCTGCCTCAAGGACGGCGGCACCGCGATGGATGCTGCGATTTGCGGCGCTGCGCTGCTGACCCTGTGCGAACCACAGATGTGCGGCCTTGCTGGCGATTGCTTTGCGCTGATCAAACCGGCGGGCAGTGACACCGTTTTGGGCCACAACGGCTCTGGCGCGGCACCGGCTTCGGCCAGCGCCGCGCGGTTGCGCGACGCCGGCCATGCCACGATTCCCGAAAACGGCCCCGACGCGGTGACCCTGCCCGGCGCCGTCGATGCCTTCAGCCGCCTGTCCGAGGCGCATGGCCGGTTGGGGCTCGACCGGCTGCTGCAACCTGCGATTCGCTATGCCGAAGAGGGCGTGCCTGTCGCGCCGCGTGTGGCGCTTGATTGGGCCGCCGGGGCGGGTTCGCTGCAAGGGGCGGCACGCGGGCACTTCCTAAAAGACGGCAAAGCCCTGACAACCGGCGATATTTTCCGCGCGCCCGGCCAAGCCGAGGTGCTGCGCCGCATCGCCAAACACGGGGCCAAAGGATTTTACGAGGGCGATGTGGCCGACGACATGATCGCCGCCCTCGCCGCGATGGGCGGCGGGCACAGCGCCAGCGATTTTGCCAATGTCCGCACCGAGGCCACCACCCCGATCTCGGGCCCCTACAAATCCCGCGATCTGTTTGAACATCCGCCCAACAGCCAAGGCGCGACCGCGATTCTGTTGCTTAACATCCTGAGCCATTTCGACCTGCCGTCGATGGATCCGTTCGGGGCCGAACGCACCCATATCGAGGCCGAGGCCACCAAACTGGCCTATGACGCGCGCAATCGGCTGGTGTCTGAGCCCACGGTGTTTGACGCCACCACCCGAATGCAAGACCCGCGCCTTGCCGCCGATCTTGCCGCGCTGATCAATCCCGAGCGGGCGCAATCCGCCACCACCGAAATCACCGAATCCGTGCACCGCGACACTGTGTATATCACCGCTGTCGACCGGGACGGCATGGCGGTCTCGCTGATTTTCTCAATCTTTCATAGCTTTGGCTCGGGCCATGCCAGTTCCAAATACGGCCTGCTGTTGCACAACCGCGGCGCTGGATTCTCCCTGACGCCGGGCCATCCCAACGAATTTGGCCCCGGCAAACGCCCGATGCACACCATCATTCCGGGCATGCTGGGCGAAGCGGGGCGGATTTCGATGCCGTTTGGCGTGATGGGCGGCCAGTATCAGGCCTGCGGTCACGCACGGTTTGTCACCAACATGACCGATTTCAATCTGACGCCGCAGGCCGCGATCGACGCCCCGCGCGCCTTTGCCGAAGGTGGCCAGCTCAAGCTAGAGCGGGGTTTCTCGGACGAAACCCGCAGCCGTCTCACCGCGCTTGGCCACGACATCGTTGTCCCACAAGAGCCGATTGGCGGCGCACAGGCGATCCGAATCCACCCGAGCGGCGTGCTGGAAGGCGCGTCAGACCCGCGCAAAGACGGCGCAGCCATCGGGTATTAAAGGGAAATCCGCAGACTGGCACCCGCCCCAAAGGTGGGTGCCATTTTACCACCGCCTCAGTTCATCTGGAAATGCAGCGGGTAAGATCCGTCCTCGAACTCGCCAAAGAGATCGGGGATATCGGGGTGGTCGACCGGACGGCCGGAGTAATCCGCCACTAGATTCTGTTCCGACACATAGGCCACATAAAAGCTCTGATCGTTTTCCGCCAACAGGTGGTAAAACGGCTGCTCGCGCTTGGGGCGGCTGTCCTCGGGAATGGCGTTGTACCACTCTTCGGTATTGCTGAACTCAGGGTCGACATCAAAGACCACGCCGCGGAACGGGTGCTTCTTGTGACGGACAACCTGGCCCAAGTGATATTTCGCGCGCTGTGTGTACATTTCGGAGTGCCTCTACCTATCCGTTTTAGCGCCATCAAGGGGGGAATGTCCAATTCTCAGGCGGGGTTTCCCGGAAACAGACTGTGACGCCAGATCATACAGTCTTCCGCCGATGCGCACCCCACTTTGCAAAACGTGATTTCACAGTGAACCAGTTTCCGCTACAGTCCCGTTAACAAAAAGACGACAAAAAGAGCGAGAGGCAAATGAGCAGAGTCCTTCGCGCTATGGTGATTGTACTGGCCGTTGCTTCGTGTGGCGGTGGCAATCATTCTGCGCCCCGCAATCTTGATGATGCCTGTGGCATTCTCAAACAGCGCCCGAAATACATCCGCGCCTTCCGTGCAACCGAACGCCGTTGGGGCGTGCCGGTGCATGTGCAGATGGCGACGATCTATCAGGAAAGCAAATTCATCGGCAACGCCCGGACCCCGCTGAAGTATCAGCTCGGGGTGATTCCGATGGGCCGCCAAAGCTCGGCTTATGGCTATTCGCAGGCGCTTGATGCCACCTGGGATGAGTACCGCAAAGAGACCGGAAAGCGCGGTGCAAAGCGGGATCAGATCAACGATGCCACGGATTTCATGGGCTGGTACATGAACAAGACCCGCGCGCGCAACAATGTGTCGCTGCATGACGCGCGCAACCAGTACCTCGCCTATCACGAGGGGCACACCGGCTTTGCGCGTCAGTCGTTTAACCAAAAAGCCTGGCTTTTGCGGGTCGCGGATGAGGTTGGCATGCGGGCGATCACCTATCAGGTGCAGCTGGCGTCTTGCCGACAGGCACGCTGACTTGAGCATTTGCCGACAGGCGCGCTGACTGCGGCAATTGCCGCCGCGCCGCTGACCCCTTATGTATCCCGCCCAAAAGGGAGAGACCGACATGGATGACCAAACCCGCATCGAGCTTGAGGCCGCAGCATTTCGCACGCTGCGCGCCCATTTGATGGAAAAGCGCACCGATGTGCAGAACATCGACATGATGAACCTCGCCGGGTTCTGCCGCAATTGCCTGTCGCGCTGGTATCAAGAGGCTGCAAACGAACGCGGCATCGAGATGACCAAGGATGAGGCGCGCGAAATCTATTACGGCATGCCGTTTGCCGAGTGGAAGGCCGCGCATCAGACCGAGGCTGGCGATGCCCAACAGGCGGCCTTCAAGACCGCCTTTGCCGAGAACGTCGAAAAAGACAGCTAACGGACTGCCGCCCCCCATTTGCGAGGGGCGGCATTTTGGCTTAGGCGCCCAGCATCACTTTGCCCGCGCGGCCCGGCGTTTGTGCGGCGGTCATCGCCTGTTGCAACTGGTCGAGCCCATAAGCTCCGCCCGCTTCCAGCGTCAATGCACCGGTCGCCGCCAGTGTCACCAGTTCGGTGATCAGCCGCGTGCGCTCCTCTGCCGCCATGTCGCCGCTGACGCGCGAACCCCAGAAACCCCAGACCGTGATGTGCTTCATGATCAGCGGCCCCGACGGCAGCGGCATCGGCACACCAGTCGCGGTGCCAAAGACCACAAGCTCGCCATCGACGCCCAGCAGATCAACCAGATCGGCCGAGATCTCGCCCCCGACCGAATCAATGGCCGACACCGCGCCTTGCGTGCCGATCAGCGCCGTCGCCTTGTCTTTCCAATCCGCGTCCGAGGTCGACAGCACGTTGTCGATGCCCATCGCCTCAAGCTCGGCCACCGCTTCGGGGCGGCGCACAAGGCTCAGCAGATTGATGCCGCGCGCTTTGGCCAGCACCGTCATGATCTTGCCCACCGCGCCGTTGGCTGCGGTCTGGATAACCCAATCGCCCTGCTTTGCCTTGAGCCGTTCGAGCAGCGACAGCGCACTGAACGGCATCGCGATAAGTTGCGCGCCAGCTTCGTCGCTGATCGCTTCGGGCAATGGCAAAACACCCGCCGCCGGTGCGGTAAAATACTCCGCCCAACTGCCGTGCACCCCGGCCACGGTCACCCGCTGGCCCATCATCGCGGCGTTAACACCGTCGCCGACGGCCACAACCGTGCCCAGCGCTTCTGATCCGCCGATGGCACCGGGCAACTCGGGTTTATAGCCGTAATTGCCGCGAATGGTCCAAAGATCGTGGTTGTGGATCGGCGACAGCGTCATCTTGATCAGCACCTCGCCCGCCTGCGGCACGGGCTGTGCCACATCCGAGGTTTTGAGCACGTCAACGGGCTCACCGAATGTATCGTGAGTTGCAGCTTTCATTTCGTTTTCCTTCAGGGTGTGATGTGGTTCGTGGTCTCGGAGCGCGCCAGTTCCAGCGGCGCTTGCGAGCGGTCAAGCTTGGCGAGGATCGCCGCGCCCAACCATTTGGCATAAAGCATTCGGGCCGTGGCCTCGGGGTCATCAAAGGCGCGGAGTGATCCTTCGTGCGCGCCCTGCCGCAGCAGGTCGGCGATGCGGCGCACCAATTCGGTGACGCCGTTGTTCAGGATCACCCGCATGTCGTCGGACAGGTCGGCCACCTCCGCCCCCAGCTTGACCACAAGGCATTGGCTGGCGATGCCTTCGCCGCCGGCCTGTGCCAGCCAGGCCGCAAAGAACCGGTCAAGCGTGTCGCGCGCCGGACCAGGACTGGCGATCAGCGCATCGAAGCGGGCCAGATACTCCTCGACGTAAGTCTCCAGCAGCGCCTTGCCGAAGTCCTCTTTGGAGGCAAAGTAGTAGTAGAACGACCCCTTCGGAATGCCGCATTCGCTCAGGATACGCGCGATCCCAACGGCCCCGAACCCGTGGCGAAGCACCAGCGCGCGGCCGGTGGTGAGGATGTGCAATCGCTTGAGATCGGATTTTGTTTGCTCTGTCATGAGGGGCAGATAGGCAATAATAGACCGGTCGTCTAGTGACCCTCACGTATTTGTGTGCCGCCCTGTGACCCCCTGCCTAAAACGCAAAAACCGCACCCGGTTGGGGCGCGGCTTTTCTAACTGTGAATGACTAAGGTCTTAGCCGAACTGACGTCTGGCCAGTTGCGCGCCGCGGCGCTCAGGCTCAAACCGGACGATGCCGGTGCGTTCCTGCTCAAGGTTGGCCTCGAGCGTGGCAATCCGCGCGTCTTTGTCCGCCAACAGCCCGACACAGACCCGCAGCTCCGCGCGCATCCGCTCAAGCTCGACCACATGCGGAGGCTTCACCGTGGCGCGGCCCCGCAAGGCCCAACCAAACACAAGCCCGCCGCACACAGCCAAGATGGCCGTCGCCCATGCACTCCAGATTTCCAACATTTCCGCCCCCAAAACACCAAACCAAACCTGGTCACAGGCCCGGTTCGGTTGCGTGGCGCGTCACGTGGGGTGTTCCTCTGGCTGCAGCGGCCAATCGAACCAGTCCGTCACTCGAAAATGACGACGACATACCGGCACATGTCTGACCATGTGCGTTGTCCCGGACGCGGCGCTGGCAATCGTGTCAGGCCGTAAGGCACACAAACACCAAGCCGGGTGATTTGCTCAAGCCCCCACGCGCAAACGGTGCAGAATCGGCGGCAAAGCGTGACTTTTGCGTCCCGCATCGGCCAGCTTTTGCCACCTGTTGCCCGCCCGCCTCACTTGCGGCCGCACATGCCTGCGACATTTGCCTCACACCGCTATCTCACGCCGCTATCTCACACCGCTATCTTACACTGCGACTTTAAGGCTCTCTTCCAGATAGATCTGCCGCAGCCGCGCCGCCACAGGCCCCGGTGTGCCCGTACCCACCGCAGCGCCGTCAATCTCAACCACCGGCATCACAAAGGTCGACGCCGACGTAACAAAAGCTTCATCCGCCGCCTTGGCCTCTTCAATCGTAAAGCCGCGTTCCTCAACCTTCATCTGTGCCTCGGCCGCAAACCGCAGCACCGCCGCACGGGTGATCCCGTGCAGAATATCGCGCGACAATTCGCGAGTGATGATCCGCCCGTCCTTGACGATATAGGCGTTGTTCGACGTGCCCTCCGTCACCAGCCCATCCTCGATCATCCAGGCGTCATCGGCGCCTGCCTTCTTGGCCATCATCTTGCCCATCGACGGGTACAACAGCTGCACCGTCTTGATATCCCGCCGACCCCAGCGAATATCCTCGATCGAGATCACCTTGATGCCACGCTTTGCCACCGGATTATTCGCCAAACCTGGTTTAGATTGGGTAAACAAAACCACGGTCAGCGGCGTTTCTTTGGGATCGGGGAACACAAAATCGCGGTCGCCCGGCGCGCCGCGCGTCACCTGCAAATAGATCATGCCCTCGTCGATCTCATTGCGTGTCACCAGCTCGCGGTGGATCGCCAACAGCGCCTCCTCCGTCATCGGCATTTCCATGCCCAGCTCGGTCAGCGACCGCTCCAACCGCCGCGCGTGGCCGGCAAAATCAATCAGCTTGCCGCCGAGAACCGAAGTCACCTCATAGACGCCATCGGCCATCAGGAATCCGCGATCAAAGATCGAAATCTTGGCCTCGCCCTCGGGCAGATATTCTCCATTGAGATAAACGGTACGGCTCATGGGCTTAACTCCAGTCAGATTTCAGCCCCAGAGGGCCGGGTCAGAGGGGTGCACACCCCGGTCATCGAAATGCAGAGGCGTGGCGCGGTCTTCGGCCAGAAGCAGCGGCCCGTCAAGGTCGGTCACCGCCGCGCCTTGCGCCACCAGAACCGCCGGGGCCATCGCCAGAGATGATCCGACCATACAGCCCACCATCACCTTGAACCCCGCCGCCAAACCAGCGTCGCGCAGCGCCAGCGCCTCGGTCAGCCCGCCGGTCTTGTCGAGCTTGATATTGATCACATCATACTTGCCCGTCAGCCCCGCAAGAGACCCACGGTCATGGCAGCTTTCATCGGCGCACACCGGCAAGGGCCGCGCCAGCCCCATCAGGGCGTCGTCCTCTCCGGCGGGCAACGGCTGCTCCACCAGCTCGACCCCGAGGCGCAGCAAATGCGGCGCAAGATCAGCGTAAACTTCGGCGCTCCAGCCCTCATTGGCATCGACGATGATCCGCGCCTTCGGGGCCCCGGCCCGCACCGCTTCCAGCCGCGCCATGTCATCCGGCGTGCCCAGCTTGATCTTGAGCAGAGGCCGCGCCGCATGTCGCGCCGCCTGTGCGCGCATCTTTTCGGGCGTGTCGAGCGACAGGGTAAAGGCGGTGATTTCCGGCCCCGGTGCCGCCAATCCGGCCAGCTCCCACACCCGGCAGCCGGCCTGTTTCGCCTCTAGATCCCACAGCGCACAATCCACCGCATTGCGCGCGGCACCGGCAGGCAAAGCCGCTTGCAGCGCGCGCCTGTCGATGCCCTCGGGCAACCCGGCGATCTCGGCCTCGACCGAGGCCAAGGTTTCGCCATAGCGCGCATAGGGCACGCATTCGCCCCGGCCCGTGACGCCGCCGCGCGTGACCGAAACGGTCAAGACTTCGGCCTGCGTCCGTGATCCACGAGAGATGGTGAAAACTTCCGCCAATTGGAAAGTATCGCGACGGGTTTCGATCATATCCCGGTCCTTTTTATCGTTCCGTTTCCAGCGGTGGCTTCACGGCTTAAAGCGCCGCCAAAGCCGCCGCCAGACGCTCGGCACCTTGGCGCATCGGATCAACGGTAGGAAGCCCCATCCGCGCCTCGACCTCGGCCATATAGGCCAGCGCCTCATCCTCGGCCATATTCACGGTGTTGATCGAGATTCCAACCACTTGGCAGTCAGGGTTGGCCACCTGCGCCAGCGGCAGCGCGGTATCGCGCAACCGCTCCAGCGACGGCAGGGTATAGCCCGGCAGGCCCCGCATATGGCTGCGCGTCGGCTCGTGGCTGAGGATCAACGCATCCGGCTGGCCGCCGTGAATCAGCGCCAGCGTCACACCGGAAAACGAGACGTGGAACAGGCTGCCCTGCCCTTCGATGATGTCCCAATGATCGGCGTCGTTGTCAGGCGTCAGCCATTCGACAGACCCGGCCATGAAATCGGCCACAACCGCATCGAGCGGGATGCCGTCGCCAGTGATCAGAATGCCGGTTTGGCCGGTGGGGCGGAAGGTGCATTTTTGCCCTGCGGCCTTCATCGCCCGGTCAAGCGCCAGCCCGGTGTACATCTTGCCGACCGAGCAATCGGTGCCCACTGCCAGCACCCGCTTGCCGCTGCGTTTCACGCCATTGGCAATCGGATACTCCACGCCCGGCACGCGCACATCGTGCAGTTGCTGGCCATTCGCTTCGGCGGCGGCCACCAGATCGGGCTCCTCGCTCAGCAGGTTGTGCAGGCCGGAGGCCAGATCAAAGCCCTTCTCAAGCGCCTCAATCAAAACGGATTTCCACGCCTGGCTGATCACGCCGCCCCGGTTGGCCACGCCGATCACCAGCGTTTTCGCCCCCGCGTCGCGGGCTTCATCCAGCCCAAGATCGGTCACCTTGAGATCGGCCTTGCAGCCGTCCATCCGGTACTGCCCGACCACGTTCTCGGGGCGCCAATCCTTGATGCCCTGGGCCACTTTGGCGGCCAACCCGTCCGGCGCATCGCCAAGAAACAAAAGATAAGGTGTCTGGATCATCGGTCAGTCTCCACGCATCATGTTTGCACCGGACCTAGCATTTTGCGCAGGGCCGTCCTTCCCTAATCCTCCAGTATGGCGATCAATTTCAGAAGATTCTTCGGCTATGACGCAAAAAGATCGAATAACCTTCGAACTTACCGCAGATGCACGAATATTCAGCAGTTCGCCGGGGCACCTGCTCATGCTGCACCCGCAAAATAGACTTGCACAGCGCAGCGTAATTTAATATCGCTGAGCGCAATATTTTCGTAACATCCTTACCGAAAGGCACCCATATGTCCTTCCGAATTCAGCCTCAGGCCCCCGCCCGCCCCAACCGCTGCCAGCTCTTTGGCCCCGGCTCTCGGCCCGCGATCTTTGAGAAGATGGCCGCTTCGGCGGCGGATGTGATCAACCTTGATCTCGAGGATTCGGTTGCGCCGTCGGACAAGGACAGCGCGCGTGCCAATGTTATCAAGGCGATAGGCGACGTCGATTGGGGCACCAAAACGCTGAGCGTGCGGATTAACGGTTTGGACACGCCGTACTGGTACCGTGACGTGGTTGACCTGCTCGAGCAGGCCGACGAACGGCTGGATCAGATCATGATCCCCAAGGTGGGCTGCTCCGGAGATCTTTATGCGGTTGATGCGCTGGTGACGGCGATCGAGGCCGCGAAGGGGCGCAAGAAGCGGATTGCCTTTGAGGTGATCATCGAGAGCGCCGCCGGGATCGCCCATGTTGAGGAAATCGCCGCCGCCTCGCCGCGGCTGGAAGCGATGAGCCTTGGGGCGGCGGATTTTGCCGCGTCGATGGGCATGGCCACCACCGGGATCGGCGGCACGCAGGAAAATTACTACATGGCGCATGAGGGCCAGAAGCATTGGTCGGACCCCTGGCATTGGGCGCAGGCCGCGATTGTCGCTGCCTGCCGGACGCATGGCGTGCTGCCGGTTGACGGGCCGTTTGGCGACTTCTCCGATGACGAGGGCTTTCGCGCGCAGGCGCTGCGCTCGGCGACGCTGGGCATGGTCGGCAAATGGGCGATTCACCCCAAGCAGATCGCGATTGCCAATGAGGTCTTTACCCCCTCGGAAAAGGCTGTGACCGAAGCGCGCGAGATCCTTGCGGCGATGGACGCGGCCAAGGCTAACGGCGAAGGCGCCACCGTTTATAAGGGCCGTTTGGTCGATATCGCCTCGATCAAACAGGCCGAAGTGATCGTGCGGCAATCGGAAATGATCGCTGGTAACTGATCCTTAGCCCTCTTGCGGCATGCTTGGACGGCCCGGCGAAAGTCGGGCCGTTTTTACATTGAATTAGGCTTACCCTGATGCCGCTGACTTTGTTGCACTCTGCTGAGGACCACCGCCAGACGTTCGAGTCGCTGCGCGACAGGCTCGCCCCTGCGATGCGGCTAGAGCATAATATCCGCGCCGATTGGCTTGCTCGGGCGCGCGACGAAGGCATGACCCGGCAGTTGGCCGCCGAAATTCGCAAAACGGTCCGCAAGGTGGGCGGGCCGGTGCTGTGCACCTGCACCACGCTGGGCGAAGCGGCGGTTGAGGCTGGCGCGATCCGGATTGACCAACCGATGATGGCACGCGCGGCGCAGTCGGATGGGGCGATCCTGCTGGTGTGCGCGCTGCAAAGCACGGTCGAGAGCAGTCAGCGATTGTTGCAGGCCAATCTTACCGATCTTGGGCGCGAGACGCCGGTGACGACGCTGGTGCTTGAGGGGTTTTGGCCGCTGTTCGAGGCCGGGCAAAAGGCCAATTTCTGCGCCGCCATCGCCGCGGCGGTGATCGAAGCGGTGCAGGCGCGCCCCGACTTCAAGACGGTCGTTTTGGCACAAGCCTCGATGTCGGACACGGTGCACCTGCTCGACGGGGTTGGCCCGGATGTGCTGTCTTCGCCGGAACTGGCCCTGCGCGCGGCGCTTGATCTGGCGTAAAAACCTTACCCGCGGATAAGGTGTAAATATTTGTTATTGTTTATTAAATGCCGGGATTCGCCAAGTTTACGTTCTGGTTCAACGGGCTACACCCTGTGGCGAAGTTGCCGACCGCGCCCCTGTTAATGCGGGTAGGATCGGGCACACGGGCGCTGTTGTTTTATTGCATCCTCACAGCGACCGCGCCATATAGCGTTGAGGAACAAAGGAGTGTCGCATGGCGCATTATCTCGATTTTGAGAAACCGCTGGCCGAGATCGAGGGCAAGGCAGAGGAATTGCGCGCAATCGCGCGGCAGAGCGATGATCCGATGGATGTGGACGAAGAGGCCGGCGCGCTTGATCGCAAGGCGGCGGTGATGCTCAAGGATCTGTACCGCGACCTGACGCCCTGGCGCAAATGCCAGGTGGCGCGGCATCCGCAGCGCCCGCATTGCAAGGATTACATCGAAGCGCTGTTTTCCGAGTTCACGCCTTTGGCCGGGGACCGGCAGTTTGGCGAAGACCTTGCCGTGATGGGCGGGTTGGCGCGGATTGCCGACCGGCCAGTGATGGTGATCGGGCACGAAAAGGGCCACGACACGCAATCGCGGCTTGATCGCAATTTCGGCATGGCGCGGCCCGAAGGCTATCGCAAAGCCGCACGGCTGATGGATATGGCCGACCGGTTCAAGCTGCCGGTGGTGACCTTGGTGGACACCGCCGGGGCCTATCCCGGCAAAGGCGCCGAGGAACGCGGCCAATCCGAGGCGATTGCCCGCTCGACAGAGGCCTGTCTGGCGCTGCGCGTGCCGGTGATTTCGGTGATCATCGGCGAAGGCGGATCGGGCGGCGCGGTGGCCTTGGCCACGGCCAACAAGGTCGCGATGCTGGAGCATTCGGTCTATTCGGTGATCTCGCCCGAGGGCTGTGCCTCGATCCTGTGGAAGGACGCCGAAAAGATGCGCGAAGCGGCGCAGGCGCTGCGGCTGACGGCGGAAGACCTTTATAAACTAGGGGTTTGCGACCGGATCATCCCCGAGCCGATGGGGGGCGCGCAACGCGACCGGTCGGGCACGATGAAGACTGTGGGTCGGGCGATTGAGCAGATGCTCGAAGAGCTGGCTGGCAAGGACGGCGATGTGCTGCGCAAGGAGCGGCGGCAGAAGTTTCTCGATCTTGGGTCGAAGGGGCTTGCCGCTTAGGGTGGTGATTGGGGTTGGCGTTGGCTTATGGGGCTCTGCCCCCGGGCTACGCCCTCCCCCGAGGTATTTTTAAACAGAAGAAGCCTGGGCCGGGTGGCTGTCAGTTGGTCAGCATCCGCAGGCCTTGGGTGACGTCCGATCTGACGGCGAGGCGCAGGCCGGGTTCGTCGCCTGCCTTGAGCGCGGCGATGATCAGGCGGTGAAAATGCGGTGCTTCGGTGCGGCGCAACCGGCCGTAAAGCGCGCGCATGGTGGGCCCGAGTTGCAGCCAGACGGTTTCGGCCATCGCCAGCATCGCCGGGGCCTGAGCGCGCAGGTAAAGCGTGCGGTGGAATTCGAGGTTGGCCTTGATATAGCCCACGGAATCGCGATTCGAGATCACCTCGGCGATGGTGACATTGATGGTTTGCAGCCGTTCGATCAGGGCGATGTGGGCGCGCGGCAGCGCCCGGCTGGCCAGCTCGACTTCGATCAGGGAGCGCAGCGCCGCCAGTTCCTCGATCCGGTCGTTCGACAATTCCGGCGTGCTCACCCGCCCCGAGCTTGACAGCGACAGCGCGCCTTCGGCCACCAGCCGCCGCACCGCTTCGCGCGCGGGGGTCATCGACACGCCGTATTCGGCACCGATGCCACGCAGGGTCAGCGCCACACCGGGGGAAATCTCGCCGTACATGATTTGCGAGCGCAGGCCGCGGTACACCCGGTCGTGGGTGGAAATGGCGCTGTCTGGCTTGGGATTGATCAACATGGGGCGAGTGTGATCACAAAATGGGCGCGCGGCAATATGTCATCCACCAAAGCGGATGCGGTGAAGCGCCGCGCCCTCGGTGTGCAGCCAGCGGCGCTGGGCCTCGTGCGGGCCATAGAGATCGCGGACGACGGACCAGAAGGCGGCGGAGTGGTTCATTTCGCGCAGGTGGGCGACCTCGTGGGCGGCGACGTAATCGAGCACCTCGGGCGGTGCGAGGATCAGGCGCCACGAGTACATCAGCCCGCCCTGCGACGTGCAACTGCCCCAGCGCGAGCGGGTGTCGCGCAGGGTGAGCTTGGTGTAGGGCAGGCCCAGTTGCGTGGCGTAGCGGTCAGAGGCTTGGGCCAGCCGGGTGCGGGCGTGCGCCTTGAGGAAGCCCAAGAGGCGCGCGGGGATGCGGTCGGCGGGGCCCGGCACCAGCACGCGGTCATTGAGCAGTTGAACCTGACGGCCCGGCCCTAGCAGGACCGCGCGCGGGGTGCCTTCGATGGGGAGGTGGACGCCAGTGGCCACGTCGATGCCGCCCGACTGTTTTTCGAGGTGACTGCGCAGCCAGTCTTCCTTTTCGCGGGCAAAGGCGAGCGCCTCGCGTTCGGTCACGCCGCGCGGTTTTGTCAGGGTCACGGTGCCGTCAAGCGAGGAGATACGCAGGGTAATTCGCCGCGCCTGCGCCGATGTGCGCAGCCTGAGCGGCACCGGGGGGTTGCCGGGAAGCGAATGTTGGCCCATATGGGGTCCTTGTCTGCCAATCTGCGTGCCTTTTGCCAAAGGCTTTGACATGGGCAAGGGTCTTATGGCAGGGGACCGCAATTGCCCGCAAGATGGAAAGTTTGAGAGGGACCCGGATGCCCAAAGAAGAATGGGGAACGAAACGCCTTTGCCCAACAACAGGCAAGCGTTTTTACGACCTGAATGCAAACCCGATCGTCAGCCCCTATACGGGCGAAGTTCTGGAGTTTGATCAGTCGAAGAACCGCATGATCGAGGCCGATGCGGCCGATGCAGCGACCTCCAAGGCCAAAGTCAAGGCCAAGGAAACCGAGGACGATGCGGTGCTCGAAGATGATGATGATGCGGTTGACGTCGATCTCGGCGATGATCTGCTCGAAGACGACGATGACGAGGACAATGTCCCGCTCGAAGAGATTGCGGATGTCGCGTCGGAAGACGACGATTCCTGATCCTTATAAAATCGGTGCCGGGGGGCAGATTTTCGCTTGAACCTCCCCGCGCCTTTGCCTATGACGCACGCCAACGACGACGATGCGTCATCGGAAAGGGGCCTTAGCTCAGTTGGGAGAGCGCTTGCATGGCATGCAAGAGGTCAGGGGTTCGACCCCCCTAGGCTCCACCAAAACCCCGCCGGTTGCATAACCGGACAGACCAAACCGGGCCTTTGCCCGGTTTTTTTGTGCCTTGCTGTTGGGGCGATGCACGGCGCGTGCAGCGCTCGGGTGACATCCAAGGCTTTGCCAGCACTGGCAAAGCCGCGCATTTGTGGCTAGCAACCGAAGGCATCGCCCGAGGAGCAGCCCGCAGATGACCGCACTGATGATACAAGGCACCGGCTCGAATGTCGGGAAATCCATGCTTGTGGCCGGTCTGTGCCGGGCGGCGCGGCGGCGCGGGCTTAGCGTGGCGCCGTTCAAGCCGCAGAACATGTCGAACAATGCGGCTGTCACGGCGGATGGCGGCGAAATCGGCCGGGCGCAGGCGCTTCAGGCGCTGGCCTGCGGGATTGCGCCTCGGGTCGATATGAACCCGGTGCTGCTCAAACCCGAAACCGATGTCGGCGCGCAGGTGATTGTGCAGGGCAAGCGGCTGACCACTGCCAAGGCGCGCGATTATGCCAAGCTGAAACCTGCGCTTATGGGGGCTGTTTTGGACAGTTTTCAGCGGCTGCGCGCCGCGCATGATCTGGTGATTGTCGAAGGTGCCGGCAGCCCGGCCGAGGTCAACCTGCGCCAGAATGACATTGCCAATATGGGGTTTGCGCAGGCGGCGGATGTGCCGGTGGTTCTGTGCGGCGATATCGACCGGGGCGGCGTGATTGCCCAGATCGTCGGCACGCAGACGGTGATCTCGCCCGAGGATGCGGCGCTGGTGGCCGGTTTCCTTATCAACAAGTTTCGCGGCGACCCCCGGCTGTTTGACGATGGCTATGCGATGATCAGCGCCGCCACCGGCTGGCGCGGCTTTGGCGTGGCGCCGTGGTTTGCCGAGGCCTGGCGTTTGCCGCCCGAAGATGCGGTTGAGGTGACGGCCCCGAAGCGCGACAGCGGGCTGCATGTGGTCTGCCTGCGCCTGTCGCGGATTGCCAATTTCGACGATCTTGATCCGCTGGCGCAGGAACCCGGCGTGCGGCTGACGATGCTGGCACCGGGGCAAGCGATCCCCGGCGATGCCGATCTGGTGATCCTGCCCGGCACCAAATCCACCCGCGGCGATCTGGCGTATTTGCGCGCGCAAGGTTGGGATATTGATCTGGCGGCGCACCACCGGCGCGGCGGGCATATTCTGGGGATTTGCGGCGGGTATCAGATGCTGGGCACTGTGATCAGCGATCCTGACGGGATCGAAGGCCCGGCGGGCAGTGATCCGGGGCTGGGCCTGCTTGGGATCGAGACGGTGATGACGCCGCAAAAGCAGCTGAGTGAGGTGGCGGCGACGCATGTTGCCACGGGCCGGGGGTTTCGCGGCTATGAGATTCATATTGGCGCGAGCGACGGTGCCGACCGTGCCCGCCCCTTTGCCCATGTCGCCGGCGCGGCAGAGGGCGCGCAAAGCGCGGATGGCCGGGTGCAGGGCAGCTATCTGCACGGCATGTTTCGCGACGATGGTTTTCGCACGGCGTATCTTGCCGGGTTCGGTGTGCAGGCGGTGGGCCGCTATGATGCCGATGTCGAGGCGACTTTGGACGCGCTGGCCGATCATCTCGAGGCGCATCTGGATGTGGCGGGGCTGTTGGCCGTTGCGCGCTGACATCTCGGGCTGAAATCCCTGCGTCATACTTGCCTTTGCTGGTGGCAGCTTCAAGTCGGCTGGAATAGGCTGGCAAAAACAGCGGAGCGGGCAATGGGCAAACGCAAAATCGGGCGACTTCTGGCAATCGGTGTCACGGCATTTTTCATGCCGTATCATGCGGTGGCTTTGAACAGCGTGCAGCTTCAGTTGGTGGGCCAAGAGAACGATGATCTTGCGGAGAGCCTGCAAGCGGCCTCGGTTTTGAATTCGCTGGAAAAAAGCCCCGAAACCTTGCCGCGTGACGTGGTTGCGGCGGCGCGGGCGGATTACACCAAACTGGTCGAAACGCTGTATGCGCAGGGCTATTATTCCGCCGTTGTGAACATCCTGATTGATGGGCGTGAGGCGGCGCGGATTGATCCGTTTCGCGAACCTGCGCAGATCGGGGATGTGCGCATTGTGGTTGATCCGGGGCGGCTGTTCCGGCTGGGGGTGGCGCGGATTGATCCTTTGGCAGGCGACAATCCGCCGGTCGAGGGCTTTGTCACCGGGGAACCGGCGCTCGCGACCGTGGTGCGCAATGCCGCGCGCACGGCGGTGTCGGACTGGCGCGAGAACGGCTATGCCAAGGCCGAGATCGCAGATCAGTCGATTGCGGCGCGCCACAGCGAGGCGCAGCTTGACGTGCAGGCGCAGATTGCCCCCGGTCGGCGGGCGACCTTTGGCGACACCACCATCAGCGGCAAGACCACGGTGCGCGAACCACGGGTGCGCCAGATCGCCGGCCTGCCGCAGGGCGAGACATTCGCCACCAGCGAGGTCGACAAGGCGGCGGCGCGGCTGCGCAAAACCGGCACCTTTCAGTCGGTGCAGGTCAACGAAGCGCCCAAGATTGCCGCCGACGGCACACTCGACATGGAGATCACCGTGGTCGACCGCAAGCCGCGGCGCATTGGCGGCGGCCTCGAGTTCTCGACCTTTGACGGGCTGACCGCCTCTGGCTTTTGGCTGCACCGCAATATCTTTGGCGGGGCCGAGCGGTTTCGGGTCGAGGGCGAGGTTAGCCAGATCGGGCTGCAGGCCGAGGGCATCGACTATGAACTGTCGTTCCGGATCGAGAAGCCTGCGGTCTATGGCGCCGATACATTGTTTTTCGCCGAGGCCGGGTTTGGCTATCTTGATGAGCCCGATTACCTTGAGCGCAAGGCCGAGCTGACCTTTGGCGTGTCGCGGACCTTTAACGAATATCTGACCGGCGAACTTGGCATTGGGCTTGGGTATTCCGAGGTGACGGACCGCTTTGCCACGCCGGAAACCACCCGGACGTTGCAGACCGTGTCCCTGCCCTTTGGCCTGACCTATGACAAGCGCGACAGCACGCTGAACGCCAAGAACGGATTTTACCTCAGCACAGATATTACCCCGTATTATGAGACGGTTGCGGGCGACGCGGGGGCGCATCTGACGTTTGATGCGCGGATGTATCAACCGCTCGACAAGGACAACCGCGCCGTGGCCGCCGCCCGCCTGCAACTGGGCGCGCTGGTTGGGCCGGAGGCGGAAAATGCACCGCCGGGGATGCTGTTTTACTCGGGTGGGGGCGGCTCTGTGCGGGGCCAGCCGTATCAATCGCTTGATGCCGACTATAACGGTGTGTCGTTGGGTGGGCGCGCCTTTGCGGCCCTCTCGGGCGAGCTGCGGTTTGATGTGACAGACAAGATCGGCGTGGTCGGCTTTGCCGATGCGGGCTTTGTTGGGCCAGACGGTTTTGACGATGGCGACTATCACGCCGGCGCCGGGCTTGGCCTGCGCTACTCCACTCCTGTCGGGCCGATCCGTGTGGATCTGGCCGGGCCTGTCGCGGGCGACACCGGCGACGGATTTCAAATCTATATCGGGATCGGTCAGGCATTTTGATGCGTATTTTCCTTGTTTGTCTCTGTCTTCTCACCCCCTTTGCCGCGCTGGCCCAATCCGACAACAGCGACCGGGGGTTCATTCAAGGCATCCTAGAAGATGCGCTTTCGGCACCGGGCCGCAGCGTGCGGATCGAAGGTTTTTCCGGGGCGCTCAGTTCGCGCGCAACGATTGACGAGATCACAGTCACCGACCCGGACGGCGTTTGGGTGACGGCGCGCGGCGTTGCGCTCGACTGGAACCGCAGCGCGCTGTTGCGCGGGCAGGTGATCATCGAGGAAATCTCGATCGAGGAACTGTTGCTGCCTCGCAAGCCCCTGCCAGCCGAAGGCGAAACCCCCAGCCCCGAGGCCTCGGGGGCGTTTTCCCTGCCGGAGCTGCCGGTGTCTGTCGACATCGCGGAAATGCGCATTGATCGCATGGTGGTGGGCGAAACGGTGTTTGGTCAGGCCGCCGAAGTGATGTTTACCGGCTCGGCCAAGCTGGCCGGTGGCGCGGGCGAAACCGCGCTTGAAATCAAACGGTTGGACCGCGACGGCAGCTTTACCATCGCAGGGGCATTCGACAACGAAAGCCGCGCCTTGGTGCTTGATCTTGATCTGGTCGAACCGGCGGACGGCATCGCGGCCAACCTGCTGGGCCTGCCCGGCAAGCCCTCGGTCGCGCTGAGCGTCAAGGGCGACGACCCGTTAAGCGATTTCACCGCAACCGTGCTTTTGGCCACCGACGGTCAGGAGCGGTTGACTGGCGAAGTCTCGCTTTTGAGCGATGACGATGGCACCGCACGTTTTGCCGCCGATCTGGGGGGCGACCTCGCGCCGATCCTTGCGCCGCAATACGCCGAGTTTCTGGGTGACGCGGTGCAATTGCGGGCCGAAGGCGCGCGCGCGGCGGATGGCGCGTTCGATCTGTCGCAGCTTCAGCTCAAGGCGGCGGCGCTGTCGCTGGACGGTGCGGCGCGCGTTGGGGCCGATGGCTGGCCCGAGACTTTTGCGCTGGATGCTGTGATCGCGCCGCCCGAAAGCAATACCGTGGTGCTGCCCCTGCCCGGTGCCGCGACCTCGGTTGAGGGTGTGACGCTGAGCGCGTCGTTCAATGCGGCGGCGGGCGATGTCTGGGCCATCACCGGCGAGGCGCGCGGCTTTTCGCAAGAGCGGCTGCGCATCGAGACGGTTGGATTTGACGGCGAAGGCGAGATTTCGCGAGAGAACCAAAGCGTTACGGGCGCGCTTGACCTGAACAGTGACGGGATTGCCCCGGTGGATGCCGCTCTGGCCGAGGCGATTGGCACGGCCCTGCGCGGCGCTTTGAAGTTTGGCTGGGCCAAGGGCGCGCCGCTGCGGCTGCGCGAGGTTGATCTGTCGGGGGCCGATTATGGTCTGACCGGGATGATCACCGTCAGCGGGCTGGAGGGCGAAACGCCAATCACCGTGACGCCGGATCTGGTGCTTTCGGCGCTGGATCTGACGCGGTTTGCCGAGATTTCCGGCTTGGCGCTGGCCGGGTCTGCGAAGCTGGATGTCTCTGGGCGGGCCGAGCCTGTGACCGGGGTGATCGATCTGAAACTTGATGGCAGCACGCGGGCTTTGGGTTTGGGCATTGCGCAGGTTGATCCGCTGCTGGCGGGTGATGGTGTGCTGACGCTTGGGATCACGCGGGATGAGACTGGGCTGACGGCTGACCCCCTGCTGATCCGCACCGATCACGCCCGTATCGAGGGTATTGCGCAGTTGCGCACAGGGGCGAGCACCGCCGAAATCACAGCATCGGTGCCGGATCTGTCGCGCATTGCCGCAGGGTTTGACGGCGCGGCGGATGTGACGGCGACGCTGGTGCAGGTGGATGAAACCTGGACCATCGAGGCCGACGCCAGCCTGCCCGGCGCAACACGCGCCACGTGGCGCGGCACCCTGCGCGGCAATGGCACCGATGCGCTGGCAGTGGCTGGGCGGCTTGAGGCGGCGGTTGGGCAATTGGCGGCGTTTTCCGCGATTGCCGGGCGGGATTTGGCCGGTGCGGTCAATCTGACGGTCGAAGGTGGGGCCGATATTCTGGCGAAAACCTTTGACGTGACCGCAAGTGGCGCGACGCAAAGCCCGCGTTTTGGCGTGCCTTTGGCCGAGGGTTTCCTGCAAGGGCGCACCAGCTTTGACGTCGCGGCGGCGGGCGCGGTGGGCGGGCAGATCGACATCCGCACCGCCGTGATCGAGGGCCCGCAGATCAACGCGAAACTGAGCGGCGGGTTTGGCCCGCAGACCGGCGATCTGGCCTTTGACGTGACGCTGGCCGATCTGGGATTGGCGCTGCCCGAGCTTCCGGGCGCGGCCAATCTGACCGGCACCGTGGTGCGCCGCGAGGGCGTTTGGGCGATCGACACCGATGCGCGTCTGCCCGGCGACACCGGGGCCAGCTTTGTCGGCACCGTGGCGGGCGATGGCACCACCGCGCTGGAAATCGCCGGTCGGCTTGAGGCGCAGGTGGCGCAGCTTTCGGCGTTCTCACCGTTGGCCGGGCGCGATCTGGCCGGGTCTGCCGAGGTCGTGATCGAAGGCCGGGGCGACGTGGTGGCGAAATCCTTTGACCTGATCGCCACCGGCGCGACGCAAAGCCCGAAATTCGGCGTGCCGATGGCCGAGGGTTTGCTGCGCGGGCGCACCAGTTTTGATATCTCGGCGGTGGGGCAGATCGGCAGTGACATCACCATCCGCAACGCTCTGATCGACGGCCAACAGCTTCAGGCGACGGCGAGCGGTGCCTTTGGCCCCGAAACCGGCAGGCTGGCGCTGGATGTGGCGGTGGTTAATCTTGGCGTGGTCCTGCCCGGTTTGCCCGGGCCGGCGCGGCTGAACGGTACGGCGGATCGCCAGGCCGGCGTCTGGACCGTGGTGGCCGATGCCAACCTGCCCGGCGACACCGGCGCGAGCTTTCGCGGCACGGTTGCGGGCGATGGCGCCACGGCGCTGGACATTGACGGGCGGATCGAGGCCCAGGTGGCGCGCCTGTCGGCCTTTGCACCGCTGGCCGGACGCCCGCTTTCGGGTGCGGTGTCGCTTACGGCGGAGGGGCAGATCGCGGTGCTTGACGGCGCATTTGACATCACCGCCAGCGGATCGGCGAGCAATCCAGGCTTTGGCGTGCCCGCAATCGAGCCGCTGCTGCGCGGCACATCGCAGTTCGACCTCTCTATCGCGCGCGCCGCGAATGGGGCGATTTCAATCCGCAATGTCATGCTCGACGCCAGCGGCATCGATGCAAATGTCAGCGGCAGTTTCGGCGACAACAGCGGGTCGGTGACTTACCGCGTGTCCCTGCCCAATCTCGGGCTTGTGGTGCCCGATCTGCCCGGCCCCGCCAGCGTCTCCGGCACCGCCCAGCAACAAGGCGACAGCTGGCAGATCAACGCCGCAGGCACCGGCCCCGGCGGCATCGAGCTGTCGGTGCGCGGGCGCGCGGCGCAAGACGGCTCGCGGCTTGACCTGACCACAAGCGGGTTGGTGCCGCTCGCGCTGGCCAATCGCCAACTGTCGGGGCAGGCGCTGAGCGGTTTTGTCCGCTTCGATCTCGCGGTGAACGGCCCCCCTGCCCTAAGCTCGGTCTCGGGACGGTTGAGCCTGGCCGACGCGCGGCTGGCGCTCCCGGCGCAGGGGCTTTCGGTTGATGGGATCAGCGGGCAGGTCGATCTGGCTGGCGCGCAGGCGCGGGTGGCCATCGGCGGCACGCTGTCCAGCGGCGGACAGTTGCGGATCACCGGCCCCGTGGCGCTTGCTGCGCCGTTCAACGCCGATCTGACGGCTGAACTGATCAACGTCACCCTGCGCGACGAGTCGCTTTACGAGGTGCTTCTGGGCGGGCGGATCACCATGACCGGGCCGCTCACTGGCGGGGCGCGCATCGGCGGGGCGATCAATCTGGAAACCGCCGAGATGCGCATTCCCGATCTGGGGCCCTCGTATTCCGCGCTTGACGGTTTGCGCCACATCAACCCGCCTGCCGATGTGCGCCAGACCCTGCGCTATGCCGGGCTGGAGCAGGTTGAAACGCGGCGCGGCAGCGGCCCGTCGTATCCCATCGATCTGGTGGTGAACGCCCCCAACCGGCTGTTTGTGCGCGGGCGTGGCCTTGACGCCGAACTCGGCGGGCGGCTGCGCCTGACGGGCACCACCACAAATATCGTTCCGGTGGGCAGTTTCTCCCTTATTCGCGGGCGGCTTGATCTGTTGGGGCGGCGGTTGGACGTGACCCAGGGCGAGGTGATTTTGCGCGGCAGTTTCGACCCGATCATCGCGTTTGAAGCCACCACGCAGGTCGATGATGTTGCGATCACCCTGCGGATTGAAGGGCTGGCTTCGGCCCCCGAACTGACGGTGACGTCGGTGCCGGAGTTGCCGCAGGAAGAGGCGCTGTCGCTGTTCCTGTTCGGGCGCGATGTCACCTCGATCTCGCCGTTTCAGGCGGTGCAATTGGCGGCGGCGATCCGCACATTGACCGGGCAAGGCGGGCTTGGCCTGACCGGCACCCTGCGTGAGGGGCTGGGCGTCGACGATCTTGATATTGGCACCGATGCCGAGGGCAACACCGAGGCGCGGGTGGGTAAGTATCTGTCAGAGAACATTTATACCGACGTCACGGTCAGCAGCGATGGCACCAGCGAGATCAATCTCAATCTTGATCTGACGCCGGATGTGACCGTGCGCGGGCGGGTTGGCAGCGATGGCGACACCGGCATCGGCATCTTCTACGAGCGCGATTACTGACGTCGCCAAAGCCGCGCGGATATGCCATGACAGGGCCGATGATGCGCGGCTTTGCCATATCCGACACCTGCGAGGTGCTGACCCCGGACACCCCCGGCATCGCGGCGTTGATCGACGGCGTGCGGCGCGGGCTGTCGCTTCGGGTGTCGCAGCGGGCGGTGACCGCGACAGTAACGGTTACGGTGGGCATTGCGCCCTATCTGTTTTGCGAAACCTCAGGATCGACCGGCGCGCCCAAGGTGATCCGGCGGCGGCCCGAAAGCTGGCAGCGCTCGTTCGAGGTTAATGCCGAGGCGTTCCAGATTGGGCCGGCGGACCGCTATGCCACCTTCGGCCAGCTCGGGCATTCGCTGTCGCTGTATGGCGTGCTCGAGGCGATGCACATTGGCGCCGATGTGGCGGCTTTGGCGGGGCGTTCGCCACGGCGCCAGCTGCGGTTTCTGAGCGATCAGCGCATCACGGTGCTTTATGCCACGCCCACGCAACTGCGGCTGGTGCTGCGCGCCGCCGAGGCCGAGGACATCCCCGCCCTGCCCGACATGCGGCGGATATTTTGCGGCGGTGGCACGCTTGACCCGGCGCTGTGGCAGGCCTTGGCCGGTCTGTTCCCGCAGGCCGAGCTGCGCGAATTCTTTGGTGCCAGCGAGACCAGTTTTATCACTATGAGCGATGCCGATACCCCGCCCGGATCGGTCGGGCGCGCCTATCCTGGCGTGCAGCTGCGCATCGCTGCCGCGCCGCATGAGACTGGCGAGATCGAGGTCGCGGGGCCCTATCTGTTTGACGGCTACGACGGGCACCCGGCGCGCAGCAACGCCACCGTGCGCATCGGTGAGATGGGGTATCTGGACGGCGAGGGGTTCCTGTTTCTGCGCGGTCGCAAGAGCCGGATGGTCACGGTGGCCGACCGCAATGTCTTTCCCGAGGAGATCGAGCGGGTGATCGCCGCTCTGCCCGGCGTCGTGGCCTGTGCGGTGGTGCCCCGGCTTGATCTGGCGCGTGGGCACCGGCTGGTTGGGTTTGTTCAAGGTGACGCGCAGGATCGCGATATGCGCAGCGCTTGTCGCGTGGCGCTTGGGGCGCAGGCGGTGCCGCACAGGTTTGTTCGCCTGGACCCGCTGCCGCTGCTGCCTGCGGGCAAGCCGGATTTGCAAGCCTTGGCGCGGATGGCGGAGGAGCTGACATGAGCCGGAGCTACATCATTGCTGCCCGGCGCAGCCCGGTTGTGCCGCACGGCGGGGCCTTGGCAACGTTTGACAGCCCCGAGCTGGCCGTGCCGGTGATCGACGCTTTGCTGGCCGATGCAGGGATGGCACCCGAGGCGGTGGGCGAGTTGATCCTGTCCAACGCGCTTGGGGCCGGCGGCAACCCTGCGCGGGTTGCGGCTCTGGCCGCTGGGTTGCCGGAACAGGTGGCCGGGTTGAGCATCGACAGGCAATGCGCCGGCGGGCTTGACGCGCTGGTGCTGGCCGACGCTTTGGTGCGCGCGGGTGTGCATGACGTGGTGATTGCGGGAGGATCCGAGAGCTATTCGCGCAGGCCACACCGATTGCGGACCTTTGCCGACGGCCGCCCGCCCGAAGCCTACACCCAAGCGCGGTTCACCCCCTGGCCCGAGCGCGACCCCGCTATGGCGGTGGCCGCCGATCTGCTGGCCCGCAAGCTTGGGATCGACCGCGCGGCGCAAACCGCTTGGGCCGTCGAAAGCCACCGCAAGGCGATGGCGGCACCTCCGGCTGGCATCGTCGCAATCAATGGACTGGAGCGCGACCCTTTCGCCAGACGGCTGAGCCCCGCGCTTTGCGCCCGTGCGCCGGTGGTGCATGGCACGATCACGGCGGCGAATATGGCGGTTGCGGCGGATGGGGCCGCCTTTGCGCTGGTGGTGTCCGAACGCGTGGCACGGGGCCATGACGCCATCGCAATCGCGTCCGGCCTGACCCTCGGCGGCACGCCAGATATGCCGGGCCTGGCCCCGGTCGCTGCAATCAACGCCCTGCTCGACACCACGAATCGCCCCGCGTTGGTGGCGGCGGAGATCATGGAAGCCTTCGCGGTTCAGGCCATCGCCTGCCAACGTGGGGCCGATCTGCCCAGTGATATCGTCAACCAACAGGGCGGTGCCTTGGCCCGCGGCCACCCAATCGGCGCAAGCGGTGCCGTACTTGCCGTCGACCTGTTCCACCAACTACGCCAGACAACTGGCCTCGGCCTCGCCGCCATCGCCGCCGCAGGCGGGCTGGGAACAGCTATTCTGCTGCAAAGCTGATACGACCAGCTTGCGGCCTTTCCCCCTACTTCTTCTGTTCAAAAATACCTCAGGGGGTCGTCCATTGTGGCGCCATTGGTCCGAGCCCAATGGACGACGGAGGCAGCGCCCCCCAGCCTGTCGACACGCGCAGGCGTGGCGAAAATCAGCCTTTTACGTCGACAACGACCCGGCCCTTGACTTGACCCTTCAGGATATCGCGCCCCAACCCCGGCAGATCCGACAGTGTGGCGGGCTGAACCATCGCCTCAAGCTTGTCCATCGGCAGATCCTTGGCGATCCGCTTCCAGGCGCGCACCCGGTTGTCATAGGGCTGCATCACGCTGTCGATGCCCAGCAGATTGACGCCGCGCAGGATGAACGGCGTGATCAAACCGCCCTCAATTGCCGCGCCGCCCGCAAGACCGATGGCCGCCACAGACGACCCGTATTGCATCTGTTTCAGCACCCGGCCCAGCATTGCCCCCGCGACAGCATCCACGCAGCCACCCCAGAGTTCGGCCTCCAACGGCTTGCGCGTCACTTCCGTCAGCTCTTCGCGCGCAACGATCTGCGTCGCGCCGAGGCTTCGGAGGTAGTCCTCTTGATCGGGCCGCCCGGTGACAGCCGCCACCTGATGGCCAAGATTGGCCAGGATCGCCGTGGCAACAGAACCGACACCGCCCGCCGCGCCCGTCACCAGAACCGGCCCGTCTTTGATTCCCTGATCCTCCAGCGCCATCACCGCCAGCATCGCGGTCAGACCGGCGGTGCCCACCGCCATCGCCTGCCGTGTGTCCAGCCCCTCGGGCAGCGGCACCAGCATATCCGCCTTGACGCGGGCCTTTTCGGCATAACCGCCCCACCGGTTTTCGCCAACGCGCCACCCCGTGAGCACAACCTTATCGCCGGGTTTGTAGCGGGCGTCGTCCGACGCCTCGACCGTCCCGGCAAAGTCGATCCCCGGCACATGCGGGTAAGTGCGCACCAAACCGCCGCCCGGTCCAATGCACAGCCCGTCTTTGTAATTCACGGTAGAATACTCCACCGCCACCGTCACATCGCCGTCGGGCAGTTGGTCTTCGCTGACCTCCTGCACGCTGGCCGATGTCTTGCCGTCTTCGTCCTTCTCAACGAGGAGTGCCTTGAACATGTTACTTTTCCCTTAAAGCCAGAAGTTTTCGTGAACCGTTGCCGCCCGCGCGCCTGCCGGCGTGTCGACCGTCAGCGCGGTGCCGGCATCCCAATGGGTCATGCGGACCATGCCGATGGCAACGTTGGTTTGAAAGTCGGGCGACCATGCCGCCGAGGACACCCGGCCCACCACTTTTTCGCCCGCCCGCACCGGCCAAAACCGGTCGCAGCCCGGCACCGGATCGCCGTCAATCGCAAGCGCGCGGATCTGTTTGACCGGGCCTTCCTTGGCGACCCGCAACAAAGCATCGCGGCCAATGCAGCCAATCGCCGTCTGCGTGTTACAGAACCGCCCCAGCCCGCATTCGTGGGGCGTGTTGTCGTCGGTCATGTCGTTGCCATACGACAGTAATCCGCCCTCGATCCGCTCGATCAGATTGGGGCAACCGGCGTGCACATCCATGCCCCGGCCCGCCTCCATCAGCGCGTTCCACAACGGCATGCCGATGTCTTCGCCCTCGACATAAATCTCGAACCCGCCCTGTTTGGAATAGCCCGAGCGCGCCACAACCATATCGCGGCCCTGGAAATCGAGGTGCATGAAGCGGAAGAACCGAATGTTGCGCACCACGTCGCCAAACACCGCCGCCATCA
The DNA here is from genome assembly GCF_054052205.1 of Marinovum sedimenti. Classification (NCBI taxonomy): domain Bacteria; kingdom Pseudomonadati; phylum Pseudomonadota; class Alphaproteobacteria; order Rhodobacterales; family Roseobacteraceae; genus Marinovum; species Marinovum sedimenti. The sequence goes on along the minus strand of NZ_CM133223.1, from coordinate 2,886,771 downwards.
GATCGTCGGCGCGCGGCCCTTGAATGGCCAGTGGCGAAACGTCGGGTTCATCCACCAGCACATCAAGCCGATAGCCATAGGCAAGCCCCTTGATCCAATAGAGCAAATCGCTGTCGGCGATTGACACCCACCAGCGATCTTCGGCCAGTTTCACCGCCACCGGATCGTTCAACATGCCGCCGGTTTCATCGACAATCGGCACGTAATAGCATTGCCCCGGCAGCATCGCCCGCAGGTCACGCGGGGTGAGCAATTGCATCAACCGCCCGGCGTCTGGCCCGCGCAGTTCGACCTGCCGTTCGCAGGCGACATCCCAGACTTGAACCGCCTCTTTCAGATGGCGATAGTCTTCTTCCACGCTGCGGAACATCGTCGGCAACAGCATGTGATTATAGACGGTATAAGCCTGCACGCCCGCAGCCTCGACCCCATCGGAAAACGGTGTGCGGCGCAGACGCCGCGATTGGGACAACAGTGCCATCGCCCGAGTTCCTTTCAGGTTAACGTGGACCGTGCCAATCGATCTGGCAAATCTCGGCCGAGCGGCCCTCAAAATCCCACACGCGGCCATAGGCCCGCACCCGCGCCTTGGTGGCGGTGGCGACGGTGATGTCGGGGCCCATCCAGTAATCGGTGTTGGTGATCACGGTTTCCTTGCCCTGCGCGTTGGTCACTGGCACCACTTCGCCTTGGATCTTTTTGCCAACCATAAGGCGGCGGGTGGTGCCTTCGGTTTCGAATGAAACCGGCGCGCGTTCGGCCCCGAGAAATTCGCTCACCATGATGCCAAACAGCCCTGTCGTGCCGCGCGCCGCGCCCGAGAAGATGGCGATCAGCGCATCATATGCCGCCGCGCTGGTGCGGTCGTCGATATAGGCGGCGGCCTTCCAGTTGCCGCGGCCCATGTTGCCGGGAATGTCCATGATCAGCCCGACATTGAGGCCCGAGAGATCTTCGTCGCCATAGGAACCTTCGTCGATGCGGACGCCGACCCAAGCCTGGCAATAGCCCTCGGTGGGCGGGTGTTTGCCCAGCGACACAACGCAGGGGCAGAACACCGTGCAGTTGCAGTTCAGGATCAATTCGCCTTTGATCGTCCAGTCCGGAATCGTGGTGGCATCAAGCGCCATGGGGTGTCTCCTCCCGTGTCAGAATAGCGGTAGCATCAGGCCCGAAGCGATCAGCCCCGCGCCCATCGGTTTGGTCAGGTAACGCCCGATGTCGGGCAGTTTTTCCAATGTCATCAGCACCATAGCGAGGCCCATAAAGGCGAGGTTCATCGTGCCGCCGACAAAGCCGAGCGTCATCAGCGCCCAGCAACAGCCGACGCAATCGAGGCCCAATCGCAGGCCGTTGCGCAGCGGACCTTCGTCCCAATGTTGGATGAAAAACGTCAGCGGGGCACGGCAGCGCGACAGGCAGGCGGCCTTCATCGGGCTGAACTGATAGGCCCCCGCGCCGATCAGCAGCGCTATCGTCAGCGGCAGCGACAGGCTTTGGCCCAGCGCGCCGATCAGCCCGAGATCGAACAGCGCGACCTGCGCGGCGGCGGCCAGCGCCGAGAAGCCGATCCAAGCGGTGAGATAGCCGGTGAGGAGCTTGCCAAAACCGGTGGCGGTGACATGGCCGATGTCGTCATAGGTGCGAAAGGCGGGCACAGCCGTCGGGGCCATCATCGCCGCGCTCATCAGCGCCCACATCGCGAAAGCGGTCAGGAACCCGGATGCGCCCAGCGCCCCACCGCAGAGGATTTCGATCAGGGACAGGCCTGTGCCGCCATAGGTCGCCTCGAACGTGCGCAGCTCTTGCGGGATGGCCATCGCGAACAGCGCGACCCAGCCCAGAAGGACGGCCCCGAAGAAGGTGAGCCAGTGCAGCCGGCCGACGGTAATGCCACGTATTGCCTGCATGAACCCTCCCCGTTCTTGCCATGTGCCCCTATTCTGCGGTATAAAATGCCTTACAATTAAATGTAAGACAAATGAAAAAAACCAAGCTAAATCAACGATCCGATCTTCCGGCGCAAATTGCCAAGGCGCTGCGGGATGCGATTCTGACTGGCGAGCTGACGGCGGATGACCGGCTTCCGTCCGAGCAGGACCTGGCCGAAACCTTTGATGTGTCGCGGCCCACGGTGCGCGAGGCGCTCAAGCGGTTGGCGGCGCAATCGCTGATCCGAACTGAGCGTGGGGCCTTTGGCGGGGCCTTTGTGCGGCGGCTGTCTTATGCCGAGGCGCAGGCGCAACATGCCACCACCTCGACGCTGTTGTTGTCGATCAATGAGGTCGATTTTGAGGTCGCCTGCGAAGCGCGTTACGCGATGGAGACCGCCTGTACCGGGCTTGCGGCCAAGCGGCGCAGCGATGAGGATCTTGCTGCGATGCGGGCCGAGATTGGACGGCAGGCGCAGGCCGGACTGAGCGACGAAGATTTCTGCGCCTCCGACGTGGCGCTGCATCGCCGCTTGGTGGATGCGGCGGGCAATCCGATCCTGTCGTATCAACTGGCGGGCGCGGTCGAGGCGATGCAGCCGCTGATGAACATGATCACCTTTTCCGCCCGGTCGCGCGAACAGATCCTCGGGCTGCACGCCCGTCTGATTGACGCGATCGAGGCGCGCAAACCGCGCGAGGCCGACCGGGTGTTGCAGGCGCTTGAGCAATATACGCTTGAGCTGGGGCGCACTTTCATCGCCGCGCGCACACGGGCAAAAACGCCGGATGTCGAATCGCCGCGCAATAGCGCAAATCAACCATAGCGCGTAAGTCAGGTATACCCGACCGGCCGTTTTTCCAAGGTTTTGCAGTAAACCTGTGTTCCCAAAGCAAAACTTTGGGTTGCACCTCTACTTTCGCTATGGTTGAGGGAATCGCCTGATTTTGCTAAGATACCTCTCGTTCTTATAGGTATTTTGCCATGAAATTTTCCACGTTTCCCGCCCCTTCGGGCGGTGCCAAAGCTGCACGCCGAAAAGCCGAAAAATCCGAGGGCTGGTGGGTTCAGTTCGGTGACGATCTGTTCGTCTATTCCGCCAATGACAAATGGTCGGACGTGACCAAGGGCCTTGCCAAACGCAACGCGGCACAGCCCGAGGGATCTGCGCGCAAGGGCAATATGCATCTGGTTGTGCAGAAGGGCCGCACCTTTCAGCAGGCCCATCCCGACATTCCGGTGCTGCTCGACAAGGGGCGCTATTTGGTCATTGATGTCGCGCCCAAGAAGGTGTCGAAGCTGATCCACAAGGATGAGGTTTGTTTCGAGATCCTGCCGCTGGCCGAGAACTCGGTGGCGTTTGAAACCGTTCAGCCCGGCGCAACCCAGCGCAGCAGCGCGGCGGTGGAAAGCGTGGTGAACGCCGTTGATGCCGCGCGGTTTGGCCAGCGTTTGGCGCATCTGACCAGCTATCACACACGGCTGTCGTCCAGCCCGGAGTTTGTGCAGGCGGCGCGATGGGCGCGGGATGAGCTGGCGGCGATGGGCTATGGTGCGGAACTGACCAATGTCACGATCCCCGGCGGCACCTCGCACAATGTGGTGGCGCACAAACGCGGCACCGGGGCCGAGCCGCGCGAATATGTCGTTGTGGCGCATCTGGATTCGGTCAATCACAGCGATGGCCCTGCCGCGCCTGCCCCCGGCGCGGATGACAATGCCTCTGGCTCGGCCGGGCTGTTGGAATTGGCGCAGGTGCTGGCCGGGCGCGACACCGAACATGACATCACCTTTGTGCTGGTCGGCGGCGAGGAACAGGGCCTGCACGGCAGCACGCAATATGTTGCCGGGCTGAGCCAAGGCGACCGCGACGGGATCGCCGGTGTGCTCAACATGGATATGATCGGCACGGTCAATGCGATGCCGCAGGCGGTGCTGCTGGAAAGCCACCCGTTTGCGCAGGATCAGATCGATAAGATGGCCGCCGCCGCTGCGGCCTTTACCAGCCTCACGGTGCAGGTCTCGCTGCTGCCTTTTGCCAGCGATCACATGCCGTTTCTTGATGTCGGCATCCCGGCGGTACTGAGCATCGAGGGCACCGACACCGCCAATTCCGACATTCACACCGGCAATGACACGCTTGACAAGATCGACACCGGCTACGGCGCTGAAATCCTGCGGATGAACGCCGGGTATCTGGCCGAGGCGGCGGTGGTGGCCGACGCGCCCAAACCGAAAGAGGATTGCGGCTGTGGCTGTGGGGGTGGCGAGAGCGCGCAGAGCCAACAGGTCCGCGAATTGGCGCGGCATTACCAGATCCTGATGGCGCAATATGCCCGGCTTGGCCCGTCGGGGTGGCTCTCTAATGAGGACAGGATGACATGGCAGGCGCTGCGATATGCCCATGATACTCTGGTGGCGCGCACTACCTGATAGGGGCGTACCCCCGTGTCACGAAAGGTAAGAGAACCATGACCGATGAAACCAAACTGCAACAAACCTGGGTCGAGATGTCCGAGCTTTCGGGCGACGGCAAAATCGTTCTGAAAAGCCCCGAGGCCGATATCCCCCGCACCCGCGCCCCGCGCCGCCAGCTTGATCTGTCGGGACAGGGCCGCGCCACGCAGATGTCGGGCAGCCCAACCGATGCGCTGGTCGAGGATGGCCGCGGCAGTTGGACCCTCGACGGTGCCTCGCTCGCGCTGCGCCTCAAGGATTGGGAGGGCACGTATGAGATAGAAGAGCTATCTGACGACACGCTGATTTTGCGGCGCCGCTAGGTTTGGCCACCTGAGAGTAAATTTGCCCTGACCCGTGCTGCATTTTCGGCGCGAGATCCCCGAAAGGGGATCGGGGCATCAGGCCTGACCCTTTTTACAGGCGCGGCACCCCCGCGGAAAAGAATTCGTTTCAAAGGAGATTTCCCATGGCTGACGAGACACAGCACAAGCACCGCGATTGCGGTACGATGAAGAACCACCGGCGTTTGCTTGACGAAGACCCCGGTTATGCCCGCAGGCTGGCCCGGATCGAAGAGCACGCCTTTCGTGTGGCGATGAGCGGCCCGGTGATGCGCCCCGGGTGTGTGCGCATTCCGGTTGTCGTTCACGTGGTTCACAAAACCGCCGCAGAGAATATCACACAGGCGCAGATCGACAGTCAGATCGACGTGCTCAACAAGGACTTTCGCAAGCGTAATGCCGATGTGGCCAATGTGCCCGCGCCCTTTGCCCCCTTGGCGGCGGATGCGCGCATTCAGTTCATACTCGCCTCAACCGACCCCGAGGGCAATCCAACCGACGGTGTGACCCGCACCGAAACCAGCAAGACCTCTTTCAGCGGCAACGATGACATCAAGTTCGATGGGCGCGGCGGCAAGGATGCCTGGCCCAGTGACGAATACCTTAACATTTGGGTCGGCAACCTGTCTGGCGGGCTGTTGGGTTATGCCCAGTTCCCCGGCGGTGCAGCGGCAACCGATGGCGTGGTCGTCACCCACACCGGCTTTGGCACCACCGGCACCGCGCGCGATCCGTTCGACAAGGGCCGCACCACGACGCATGAAATCGGCCACTGGCTTAACCTGCGCCACATCTGGGGCGATGACGGCGGCGGCTGCTCCGGCACCGATTTCGTGGCCGATACGCCCAATCAGGGCGGGGAGAACGTGGGCAAACCGACGTTCCCGTCGATTTCCTGCAGCAACGGGCCGAATGGCGACATGTTCATGAATTACATGGATTATGTCGACGATGATACGATGGTGATGTTCTCCGAGGGTCAGGTGGCGCGGATGCACGCCTGTCTTGACGGGGTGCGCAGCACCATCGGTGAGGCGATCTCCTGTGATATCGTGGTCGGTCCGAAAATTCCGATCAAGGAACTGCCAAAGGATGGCCCCAAGGACTTTATCAAGGATCCGATCAAGGAAACCCCCAAGGACGGGCCAAAGGACTTTCCGAAAGACGGGCCGAAGGACTTTCCCAAGGATCCCGGCAAGGATTTCCCCAAGGATCTCCCGTTCGATCCCAAGCCACCCTTTGCCGATCCGAAATCCATTCTGGAGCCGGGTCCAAAAGGGGCCTTCGATCCCGGGCCCAAGGTGCGCGATCCGGGGCCAAAGATTTTCGATCCCGGCCCCAAGATCCTCGACCCTGGTCCGAAGATCCGCGACCCCGGACCCAAGCAGCTTGACCCCGGCCCCAAGATTTTCGATCCCGGTCCCAAGCAGCTTGATCCCGGCCCTATCGGCCCGTTCCCTGGCCCGTTTCCGTTCCCCTTCCCAAGCCCGATGCCTTTCGTGCTTGGCACCGGGGCCGCGCCCGGCCAGCCACAGGTCCAACCTCAGGCGCAACCCCAGCCCCCTGCCCCCGATCAGGGCCAGCAGATGATGTTGCAGCATTATGCGATGATCCTGAGCCAATATATGCAGCTCAATCAGCGCGGTATGCTCGATCATCAGGGGCTTCAGGGCTTCCAGCAGGCCTATGAGGCCTATGTCCAGATGGGCGGGCAATAACCCGCGATGTGACCGATTGCGCCCGGCGGAGCGGTTTCGCCGGGTGCCCCCCACTCAGGCCCGATTTGGACAACCGCCATGATTTTGATCATCACATTTTCCGATAACGACCACGTAGAGCGCGTTTTGCAGCATGTGACCCAGCCCTATACCGTGCTCGATCTCGCCGATTTTCCCCAGCGGGCCAAGCTGCATGCGATGGCCGGGGCGCAGGGCGATGCGCTGTTTATCGACACCAGCGATGGCCAGCGCATAAACCTTGATGAGGTCGGCGCGATCTGGAACCGGCGCATTCGCCCGTTCGAGCTTGACCCCGCGCTGACCGATGACACCAGCCGGATGTTTGCCTGGTCTGAGACGACGGAGGCGGTGAACGGGTTGTGGCACGCGATGGACTGTTTCTGGATGAACCACCCCAACGCCGACGAGGCCGCAAGCCGCAAAATCGCACAGCTGCGGGTGGCGCAACGGCTGGGGATGCGGGTGCCCGACACGCTTGTCACCAACGGGCCCGAGCAGGCGCGTGCCTTTATCGAGGCGCATGAGGCCACCGGCACGATCCGCAAGGCGTTTCGCAACCTGCCCGAGGCCCCGCGTGAGACGATGAAGGTTGGCCCGGATGAATTGGCGCGGCTGGATGCGGTGCGGTTTGCGCCGGTGATCTTTCAGGAATACATCCCGCTGTCGCTCGATATTCGGGTCACGGCGGTGGACGGCGAGATGTTTGCCACCGCGTTTCGCAGCGAGGTCGCGCATGAGGTGGATTATCGCTCGGGCATCGGCACGGCCGAGGTCTTTGCCTATGATCTGCCTGACCAGATCCAGACGCAATTGCAGGCGCTTATGGACCACTTCGGGTTGGTCTACGGCGCGCTTGATCTGCGGGTGACACCCGAGGGCGAGCATGTGTTTTTTGAGGTCAATCCCGCCGGGGAATACGTCTTTGCCGCCGGGCGCACCGGCCAGCCGGTGCCGCAGGCGATTGCCGCAGCGCTTGACCGGAATGCGAAACCGGGGCTGCGGGCGGCGGCGGAATAAACCCCTGTTACCGGGGCATGGGCTGGGGTATCGCTGGGGCAACATGTGCTTCACGGAGATGCCCCGATGCCCCTGCCCCGGATCATGGTTGCGCCCAACGGCGCGCGTTTGCAAAAGGCCGATCACCCCGCGTTTCCGCTGACCCTGCCCGAGATCGTGACCTGCGCGCAGGCGTGTCATGCGGCGGGGGCTGACGGGCTTCACCTGCATCTGCGCGACGCTGATGGCGGGCATCTGCTTGATGCGGGGGCGTATCGCGAGGCTTTGGCAGAACTTTCGCAGGCGGTGCCGGAGCTGACGGTGCAGATCACCACCGAAGCGGTGGGGATTTACGAACCGGATGTGCAGCGCGACGTGGCGCTGACCTCGGGGGCTTCGCTGGTGTCGGCGTCAATCCGCGAGCTGAGCCGGGATACCTCTGCGCCGGTGGCAGACTTCTATAACGCCTGCGAGTCCAAGGGCATCGCCATCCAGCACATCCTGTATGACGTTGAGGATTGCGCGCTGTTGCTGCGCGCATTGCCCGAGGCGCTGTTGCGCTCGGATGCGTTGCAATTGATCTATGTGCTCGGCCGTTACAGCAGCAATGGCCAGTCCACGCCCGAGGATCTGACGCCCTTTACCGACTGGCTGGCGCGCGAAGCCCTGACGCCGGATTGGGCGATCTGTGCCTTTGGCGCACGCGAAGTGGATTGCCTGCTGCACGCCGCATCGCTTGGCGGGAAATGCCGGATCGGGTTTGAAAACTCGCGCCAGTTGCGCAATGGCGATATCGCCCGCGACAACGCGCAAAAGGTGGCGGAACTGGCGGCGCTTTTGCCGCCAGCGTAACGCTTAGTCCTTCTGCGCGGGCGTGTTGACCCCGACCGATTGCAGATACCGGCGAATGTTGCGCGCGGCCTGCCGGATGCGCTGTTCATTCTCGACCATGGCAAGGCGCACATAGCCTTCGCCGCGCGGGCCATAGCCGATCCCGGCGGCCACAGCGACATTGGCATTGGTCAGCAGGGCCTTGGAGAATTCCAGTGACCCCATATGCGCCAACGCGGGCGGCAGTGGGGCCCAGGCGAACATCGATGCCGCTGGCGCGGGAATGTCCCAGCCAGCGCGCGCAAAGCTTTCGACCATCACATCGCGGCGCTTCTGATAGCGGGCGCGGTTTTCGGCCACGATGTCCTGCGGTCCGTTCAGCGCGGCGCAGGCGGCGGCTTGGATCGGGGTAAAGGCGCCGTAATCGAGGTAGGATTTGACCCGCGTCATCGCCGCAATCAGCTTGGGATTGCCGACCGCAAAGCCCATGCGCCAGCCCGCCATCGAATAGGATTTCGACAGCGAGGTGAACTCGACCGCGACATCCTTGCCGCCCGGCACTTCGAGGATCGAACGGGTGGGTTTGCCATCGTAATACAGCTCGGAATAGGCGAGATCCGAGACGACATAGAGGTGGTTTTCCTTGGCAAACGCCACGAGGCGCTCGTAAAACGCAAGGTCCACGGTCTCGGCTGTGGGGTTCGAGGGATAGTTGACCACCAGCACCTTGGGCTTGGGACGACAGTCGGCAACGGCCTTTTCGAGGCTTTCGAAATAGAACTCATCCGGCGTGGTCGGCACCGCGTGGATCGTGGCCCCGGCCATGATAAAGCCGAAGGTGTGGATCGGGTAAGACGGATCGGGGGCCAGCACTACGTCGCCCGGCGCGGTGATCGCGGTGGCAAGGCTGGCGAGCCCCTCTTTCGAGCCCATGGTGACGACAACTTCGGTTTCGGGGTCAAGATCGACGCCAAAGCGATTGCCATAGTAATTCGCCTGCGCGCGGCGCAGACCGGGGATGCCCTTGGACTGGGAATAGCCGTGCGCGTCGGGCTTTAGCGCCACTTCCACCAGCTTGTCGATGACGTGCTGGGGCGGCGGCAGATCGGGGTTGCCCATGCCAAGATCGATCACATCGCGGCCTTCGCGCCGCGCCGCCGCGCGCATCGCGGTGACTTCGGCAATCACATAGGGCGGGAGCAGGCGCAGGCGGTAAAATTCTTCAGACATGGGTTTTTTTCAGGCTTTGTGGCTGTTGCCCAAGGCTTTAACGCCCTCGGCGCCCGGTTGTAAGCCCGTTTTGCATCCACAGCGGTTGCGGAGCCGCAAATCCCGTGGCCAAGCGCCTAGCCCACCGCCCCTAGCGCCAGTGCCGCCATCGCGAGGTAAGTCAGTTGGTGCAAGGTCTGATCGGCCCCGAAGGCACGCCAAAACCCAGGCCGCGTCGGGCCAAGGCGGTGCTTTTGACACCAGCGTTCCTTGCCCCAGTCGAGGTGATAATGCACCACGATTTCCGCCAGAACCAAGCCCGCGACAGCCACGAGGGGCACATTGGCCAGTGCCAGCAGCACAAAGCTCATCCCGCCATGCACCCCGGCATGTGCCAGCCCGCCGGGATGGCCATAGCGGCCCTTGCCGTCGAGCATATAGCGCGTCTGCATCAGGAAATCCGCGAACAGATGCTTGATCTGGAGGCCCGCAATCAACCCCAACAGCCAAAGGACCTCGGCGCTCATGGCGCGATGGCCCGGTAATACGACATGGTGCCGGGCAACAGCAGTGACCCGTCTTTGGCGATGTAGGGGGCGAAAGCCGTGCGGATTTCATCGGCGATGCGCGCCTGCGTGGCCGCATCCGGTTGGCGCAACCGGTAGAGCGTGGAAATCGGGCCGACGTAAGACAGCGACTGCATGAGCGCCTCCATACCTCCGGGATGGCGGATTTCGATGCCCTCTTGCCAGCCCTCGATTCCACTATACCCTGCCGCGTTCAAAACGCCTGTTACATAGGTCACATTGGCAAAAGCCAGCGGCCCCGGCGGCGGGATTTTGCTGGTGGCAGAGGCGGGCAAGGGCGGCAGATGACGCTCGGCCACCTGCATCGGCACCGAGAACCACGGATTGTCGTGATCGGCCCAGCCGTTGAAGGCGATCACCGCGCCGGGGGCCAAGTGCTCGCGGATGCGCGACAGTGCCAGCACCGGATCGGAAAAGAACATCATGCCGACGTGCGCGGCGCAGATATCAAACCCGGTCTCGTCAAGATCGGTGGTCTGGATGTCGAGGTTGCGAAAGCCAAGATTGCCCTGCTTCACCGCCCTGCGCCGCGCCAGATCAAGCAGCGGGTCCGAGATATCAAGCCCCAGCACCGAACCGGCGGGCGCAACAGCCCGCGCCATTTCAAGGCTCAGGGTGCCGGCACCGCTGCCGATCTCAAGCACCCGCGCGCCGGGGGCAAGGGGCAAAAGCGCCAGCAACCGGCGTATCGAATCCGCAAGAAAGGTATCAAGCTGGGTCTGGAAATTCGCCCAATCGCGGCCGGATTGCCCGTTCCAGATGTCGTGCGTGTCCTGATTGCTCATGGCTTGGCCTTTAAATTCTCAGCCAACTTTCTTGAGAATTTCACACGCGGCGTCAAGATCGGGGGAGGTTGTACTTTGGGGAAACTGCGCCACGGCCTTGGCCAGCGCATCGGTGTATTCGGCCCCAAGGCGGCAAGCCGCGCTGAGCGCGCGCAGATGGCAAAACACCGAACCCTGCTCTTGCGCGAGGGCAATGGCGCGGTCGAGATGGGCAAAGCCTTCGCTGTGCTGGCCGCGTTTGACCATCAGTTCGCCGTGCACCCGCAGGACTTCGGGTTTGACCAGATCCTCTTGCGATTTGGCCAGTGCCGTCATCGCCTGTTCGGAATAGTACCACGCCTCTTCGGGTGCGGCGCATTCATCCGCCAACCCGGCCCGCAGCGACAGGTAGAGCGGCAAAAGCATCTGGCTCCCCGACGCGCCATAACTGGAAAACCCGGCGTCGATGTACGCGCGCCCCTGATCGTGATCGCCCATCCGACACAGGCCCCAGCCGCCCAGAATGCGCCCGACACCGGCATGAAAGGGGAATTCATAGCGGTCGGCGTGCGCAGCGGCCTCTTGCGCGGTGGGAATGAGGCGGTCGAAATCCTGCATCAGGTGATAGGTGAAGGCCGAAAAGGTCAGCGAGCGCGCCATTGAAAACGGATGTTCCAGTTTGCGCGCGAGGGCCAGCATCTCGGCACAGCATTGCCGGGACGCGTCGACATCGCCCAGATACCAATGCGCCGAACTGAGATAGGCCATGCAGCCAAGGCCGGGATCATCGCCGTAGCGCTCGGTGTTGTCGGCCCCGGCCCCGCGGGCATATCCGGCAATCGCCGCTTCAAGGTGGTGCCGAGCCAGCCGCAGTTTGCCCCGCATAAACGCCGTGGCCCCCAAGGCGCGGTTGGCCTCGACCGCTTTGTCGGTCTCGTTGTCGCTCTCGCTGGCGAGCGTCATCATGTCTTGCGCCACATCTTCGGCCGCCACGTATTGCGCCGACATCTGGCGGTACATCCACAGGCCGCGCCGCACCGCAAACCTGTCGGACACGTGGCCCAAAGCATCGGCAAGGGGCGCGGCCTCGGCATAAAGGCTGCCCACAGACTCAGACCCATAGCCATCATGCGCCGAGAGCACCGGCCCCAAGGCCAACAGCATCGACAGATGCCGCGCGTCGCGCGCCGTGCCGACCGGCAGTTTGGCCACAAGCGAAAGACCCCGGCGGTAGAGATCGACCGCCTCGCCCAGCGCCGAACGCTGCATGGCGCGGTCGCCTGCCACTTTCCATTGCGTGATCGCCGTGTCGAACCGTTCTGCGGCCGTCATGTGATGGGCAAGGTGGCGGGCGTCATTGCCGGGGCGCAGGGCGATTTCATCGGCAATATCGCCGTGGATCGCCCGCCTGCGTGACCGAGGTTGCGACTGATACGCCGATTCCTGGATCAGCGCGTGGCGAAAGATATAGCGCGCCTCACTGTCATCAAGCGGTTCGATCAGCGCGAGGCGCTCTAGCGCTTCGATCCGCGCCGTCAGATCCGCAGGGTCAAGGCCCGTCACCCGCGCCACCAGATCGCGGTCGAACACCCGCCCGATGCAGCTGGCGGCCTGCGCCACAGAGCGCGCCTCGCCCGCCGATTCAAGCCGCGCCGAGAGCACGCCTTGCAGGGTTGCCGGGATCTCGATCGTGGCGGCATCTTCGCTGCCCTCGGCCGCGCGCTTGATCACGTCGCGCGTCAGTTCCGCCACAAACAGCGGCACCCCGTCCGAGGCCTCGACAATCTTTTCGCGCACCGTTGGCGTCAGCGGCAGATCAGCGGCCAGATGCTTGACCATCCGTTCGGCGGCGGTGCGTGCAAGGCGGGTCAACTCAAGCTTGCGCGCCCCGGCCCCGGCGCTCCATGCGGGCGTAAAATGGGGCCGCGAGGTTGCCAGGATCATCAACGGCAGATCGCGACAGGTCTCTATCAAGGTGCCCAGCAATTGCTCGGTAAGGGGGTCGGTCCAATGCATGTCTTCCATGACAAGCAGTGTCGGTGCCCGCGCACAAAGCGCCCGCAGATCCTTGGCGATGGCGCCAAACCATGTGGCGCGACGCAGGTCGGCGTTTTGCCCGACAGGGGCGGGTTCAAGATCCAACAGATCGCCGAGACTGTCGAAATAGACCTCTCGCGGCACCCCATTCGCCGCCGCCATCGCGGCAAAGGCCGCGCGCCGCACGCCGCGCGGGGCATCCGGGCGCACCCCGGCCCGTTCGCAGAACCAGGCGACAAAGGGATAGAGCGTGGCATTGTCATTGAACGGCCAGCATTGCAGTTCGAAATCCTGCCCCCCCGCCGCACGGCAAATGCGCAGGAAGTGGGCGGTCGTGTGGCTTTTGCCAATGCCCGCCTCGCCGACCAGCGACACCAGCCGCATGCCTTGCCCAGAGCCCGCCTCGTGCCACCAGCCCTCGAGCCGCGCCAGCGGGCGGGCGCGGCCCTCAATCGGGGCTTCGCCCAGACGTGCGATCCGGCCATGGCCCGGCGTTTGCAGCGAGGCATTCTCAAGCCGCCAAACGCCGACCGGGCTGGCAAACCCTTTGACCGCATGCACCCCAAGATTGACCTGCGCAAACCGGGGGGCGGGCAGCAGGGCCGACGTGGCGGAGCAGATCATGACCTGTCCGGGGCTCGCCAGCTGCTCAAGCCGCGCCGCCAGATTGGGCGTTTTGCCAAATACGGTTTCAAGCTGCCCAGACCCGGATTCCAATGTACGCCCCGCCAGCACCAGCCCCGAGGCCATGCCCACGCGCACCTCAAGCGGGCGTCCGGTGGGGGCCTTGATCCGTTGGACCGCCTTGACCAAAGCGAGCGAGGCATGGGCGGCGCGCTGCGGCGCGTCCTCAAAGGCGCGTGGCCAGCCGAAATACACCAGAACGCCGTCGCCAAGGTAATTGCCGACATGCCCGCCCCAACGGTCGACCACGCTGCGGCAGGTTTCCACGAACCGGGCAATCAGCGCCTCAAGGTCTTCGGGGTCCATTGCCGTGGCCAGCCCGGTGAAATCAACCAGATCGCAGAACAGCACAGTGATATGTCGCCGCTCGCCTGCGTACTGCGCCGGGCCACCTGCAGCCACCGCGCGCGGCGCATTCGGCGCAACAGGATCGGCCGCGTTCATCCCGGCAATCGCCTGCAACACCCGTTTGCGCGCGCCCAAGGGCAAGCCGATCTCGCGCAAATCCTCATCGGTCAGCGACCCGAGGATATCGAGACCGATGTCATGCTCGGCAAAGCGAGCCGCGTATTTCGCGAGTCCGTGGCTTTGGAGCCAGTCTTCAACCTGCAATCGGGACCCCCGCCGATTAACTTTCACAATTGCTGAACAACGCAAAAACTTTTAAAGTGACATGCGTCACACCTATACATCTTAAAAATTGATTACGATATACAGGAAACTCGTTTTCTCGGTGCTTTCGTGGCAAGCTGCACCGCAGCGGAGTACGGACAGATGCACAATCGCAGACAGATGTTGGCACTGGGGGCTGTGGGGGCCGCGCTTGGCGGCGCGGCGGCTTTGGCCTGGTCGGGGCGTGCGGTGGCGGATGCGCTGACGGGGTTTGGCCTTGGTGGCCCCGGCGATCTGGTCAATCCGCCGGAAATTCAGAGCAAAAATGGCGTTTTGCAGGTCACGCTTCGGCCCACTTTGGGGCAGGGTTTGGTGAATGATCAGCCGCGCAAACTGCGCCGCTACAACGATGGTCTGCCCGGCCCAACGCTGCGGGTGCGGCCCGGCGACCTGATGGAAATCAGGCTCGAGAACGGCCTGCCGCCCAACCCGGACGATCTCGCTGCGGTTGCACATTCCGGCGCGCAAAGCACTGGCCACACAGAGGCGGTGCATGTCGCGCCGCATGACCTCAACACCACCAACCTGCATTTCCACGGTATGCACGTCAGCCCCAAGGGCGACAGCGACAATGTGTTTCTAACCGTCGAACCCGGCGGCACGTTCAACTATCGCGTGCAGATCCCCGACACCCATCCGACCGGCAGCTTTTGGTATCATCCGCATTGGCACGGCTCGGTTGCCGCCCAAATCGGCACCGGCATGGCCGGGCTGATCATCGTCGAGCCGGAGGGCTATCTGCCCGAAGGTTTGCCCGAACGGCAGATTGTGATCCAGACCGTGATTGGCAGCGATGAAGCGGCATTTGACGACCCCGAACAGTTCATGTCGCTGCAAGCACCGCGCATCTTTACCCTCAACGGCCAGTACCGCCCGACCATTCGGCTGCGCCACGGCGAACGGCAATTCTGGCGCATCCTGCTGGCGAATGATTTTCAGTTTTGTCCGCTTAATTTCAAGGCAATGGGGCTGAAAGCGCTGCTTGTGGGCCGGGATGGCACCCCTTTGACCACGCCGGAGGCGGTGGAAGACGTGCTGCTCTCACCTGGAAACCGAATCGATGTGGTTGTCGAAGGCCTCGCGCCGGGGCTGCATGACATGTTGCGCCAACCCTATCGGCACGGGTTGGTCGATCTTGACGCGCGCACGATTGGGCAGGTGCATGTGGAGGTCGGCAGCGGGACGTCCGATCTCATGCCCGCCGGCGCATCCGCCCCGCCCGACATCACCGACGCGGAAATCGTCCGCCGCCGGACCGTGGTGCTGGGCGAGACGAAAAATCCGCGCGCGGTGTTTGATCTGGCATTTACCATCGACGGCAAGTCCTATGACCCCGACACTTGGCACCTAGACCCCAAGCTCGACACTGCAGAGGAATGGACCTTCGTCAACACCACCGCCTATCCGCATCCGATGCACATCCACATCAACCCGTTTCAGGTGGTGGCGATCAACGGCACGCCTGAGCCCGCGCGCCCGTGGTATGACACCTTTGTTGTGCCCGCCGCCGGGACGCTGACCATCCGGTCTCGGTTCGAAGATTTTGACGGCGATTTTGTCACCCATTGCCACATCCTGCCGCATGAAGACGCGGGCATGATGATGAACGTAAGGATTTTGCCATGACCCTTTTGCGCCCTGCCCTTCTGGCCCTCACCCTGTTTGCCGGTCCCGCGTTGGCCGAACCATCGGTCGACGCCCAGACCTGTCTTAGCTGTCATTCGGTCGACGGGGTGGCGCATATTAACCATGTGCCGATCATTCATGGCCAATCGCAGACCTATCTGGTGAACGCCCTGCACGCCTACAAAACCGGAGACCGCAGCGGCGGCACGGCGGATGTGATGCAGGCGGTGGCGCGGCAATTGAGCGAGGCGCAGATCAACCAGTTGGCCGGGTTCTTTGGCTCCGATGTCTCGGTGGTGCAGACCGCGCCGATTGCGCATCTGATCAAGGCCGCCGCCGAGGGGGCCGAGGACCGGCTGGTATACCTTAATACCCGCGAAGGCGCGGCGCGGCTGGTTGAGAGCCAGTTCAACCTCGATTATTTCATGGTCGCGCCATACGTCGAGAGCGAGAAATTCCTCACCTTCTGTTCGATTGCCACGATGGCGGCGGTGCTGAACTCCTTTGGCGACGCGTTGCAGCGGCCAATTGACACCGCGCGCTATCCCTATCCGTATTTCACCCAAGACAATATCTTTAACGCCGCCAACCAGCAGGTCAAAACCTTTGAAAAGGTGGTGACAGACGGGCTTACGCTTGAGCAGATCGGGCTGTATCTGACGCATCTTGATGTGCAGGTGGATACGATCTTTGCCGAGGACAACAGCCTTGAGTTGATGCGCAATGCCATCCTTGAGGGGCTGTCGGACCCCGGCGCGCGGGTGATCCTGAACTACAATCGCGGCATTGTCGGGCAGAACGGCGAAGGCCATGTCTCGCCCATCGCGGCCTATCACGAGGCCAGCGATTCCGTGTTGGTGCTGGATGTGGCGGGGTACAAATACCCGCCGTCGTGGATCCCGATGTCGCTGCTGTATGAGGCGATGCTGGATAAAGACAGTTCGTCCAACCGCTCGCGCGGGCTCGCCATTGTGAGGACGTTTTAGATGTTTGCCCGCCGCGATGTGATCCGCATTCTTGGGGCGGCGATGGCGCTGGCCCCGGCGGGGGCTTCGGCGCGTTTGGGGGTTGAGGATGATCTGGCGGTGTTTCGTGACATCATCCGCGCGATTGGCGGCACCACCTATATCCCCACCCTGCTGACCGAGGCTTGCGAAACCGAATTCGCCCGCGCCTTCGGGGTTGAGGCGATGTTTTCGCTGGTGGCCTTGGCGCGGCGGCGGCCTGATCTTGAGGCGATGAGCGCGGCGGCAAGCACGCTGGCCGGCGACCAAATGCGCTGGATCGCGGCGTTTCTGTACACTGGCGAGGTTGATGGCGAGGTGCGCTATTACGATTACTGTCTGGCCTGGCAATCGCTGACGTTTGCCACTGCGCCGGGGCTGTGTGGCGGGCCGTTTGGCCATTGGGTGGAGCCGCAACGATGAGCAACCCAGTGCCCGAAAACGTTGATGTGCTGGTGGTTGGCGCCGGCATGGCCGGGTCGCATCTGGCGCTGGAGTTGGCGCAGGCCGGGCGGCAGGTCACGGTGCTTGAGGCCGGGCCGAAAAAGCCGCGCCACGACTGGATGTCGGTCTTTACCAACAACCCGGTGAAAGGCCCACAGGCCCCCTATCCGTCGAATGCCTGGGCGCCGCATCCCGAAGATGGCGGCTATGGCACGTTCTACGATCAGGCCGGGCCGATGGAGTTTGTCGGGGCGTACCTGCGGATATACGGCGGCTCGACTTGGCATTGGACCGGCTTTGCCGACCGCCTGCGCCCCGCCGATTTCCGAATGAAGACCGACTATGGCGTCGCTTTGGATTGGCCGGTGACTTACGAAGACCTAGAGCCGTATTACGTGCGCGCCGAGAAGATCTGGGGCGTGGCGGGCAGTATGGACCACACTTGGGGCGCGCCGCGCAAAGAGCCCTATCCGATGCCGCCAATCCCGGCGTCGTTTATGGATGGGCAGGTGGATATCGCGCTTAGGCAGATGGGGCTGCACTCCGGCATCTTTTCCCACGCGCGCAATTCGGTGCAATTCGATGGCCGCCCGCCCTGCTGTGGCAACAACACCTGCGTGCCGATTTGTCCGGTGGGGGCCAAGCTTGACGGCTCGGTGATTGCCGACAAGGCCGAAGCGGCGGGCGCGCAGATCATCACCGAAGCGGTGGTGACAATGATCCACATCGGCGCGAATAAGCTGGTGAGCGGTGTCGACGTGCGCCGCCCCGACGGGACCGAGACGCGGGTGACGGCCAATGTCTATGCGCTTTGTTGCCATGCGATTGAAAACCCTCGGCTTTTGCTGATGTCGGCGCAGGAAAACGCGCCGAATGGCGTGGCCAATGGCTCGGATGCTGTCGGGCGTTACCTGATCACGCAGGCCAATCAAGACACCCAAGGTGTGACCCGCGATCCGGTATTTCCGTACCGTGGCCCGCAACAAACCAGCGGGTTGATCGAACTGCGCGACGGCGATTTCCGATCGTCGCACGCGGCAATTGGCACCAGTTTCATGAACTCCGGGCACAGCGGCAATTCCGACGCGACCAATGTGGCGAAAGCGCTGATTGCGAAGGGGATGATGGGACAGCCTTTGGCGGCTGAGATCAACCGGGTGGTGTCGCGCCATCTGCGGCTCAATTCCAGTGGTGAGATTCTGCCGGACGCCAACAACCGTCTGACGCTGTCGGAGGAGCGCGACAGCGCCGGGCTGCCGAAATCGCGGATTGCCTATAGCATCGACGATTATACCCGTGCGGGCATGGATATCTCATTGGAAATCAACAAAAAGGTGCTGGAACTGCTGCATGCCACCGAGATCAAATCAGACGAGGTTTACCTGTCCAACGCCATCATCGGCGGCACGGCGCGGATGGGCGATGACCCGGATGCATCGGTGGTGAATGCCGAGCAACAATCGCACCAGCACCGCAATCTGTATGTCATGGGGTCGTCGGCGCATGTGACCATGCCGGTCAACGCGCCGACCCTGACGATTGCGGGTCTGGCGATGCGCACGGCGGAGCATATCTTGCGATAAACCGCCGTGGCTCAGCTTAGAGGTAGGCGTTCAAGCCGTTGTTCCCAAGGAAGTATTGCGTCGCAATTGGCCGATAGGCGGCGCCCAGAACACGGGCATTGGCCCCGACGCTGCCTTCGATGATTTCGGGGCGCAACAGGCCGATGGTTTCAATCGCCCGCGCCTTTTCGACCGTGCGTTTGACAAGCCGCGCGCGCACCGCCGCCGGGAAGGCGCCGTCAATCACCACCGCTTCAAAATCGATGATCGCACAGCAGGTGATCGCCGCCATCGCAAGCTCTTCTGAGGCCATTTCGATCCAGGGACCAAGCTGCGCCTCGAAGATCGACCAATCCGCGCCATGGGCCCAAAGCTCGGTCGGATTGCCGCCCGCAAGGCTGATTGCGGATTCCAACTGCGCGATAGAGGCCTTGTCCATCAGCTGCACAAACCGGCCTTTTTCGTCGCGGATTATTACCGATCCAAGCGCGCCGGCATTGCCCCGGTGGCCCTCAAACACGGCCCCGTTCATCGCCACGCCGCCGCCCGCAAAGGCGCCGATAAAGAAATACGCGAAATCGCGATAGCCCACGCCCCGGCCAAAGGTATTCTCGGCATAACAGGCCGATGTGGCGTCATTGACAAAAGACACCGGCAATTCGGTAAATTTCGACACCTGCTCGGCGATGCTGACATCGTGCCAAGCGTCCAATGCGCGGTCTTCGACGTTGATGAACCGGTTGCGTTTCCACAGTTCGGACGGGGCCGCGATGCCAATGCCGCACAGCCGCTCGCGCAGATGTTCGGGCAGGCTGTCGGTCATCTCGTCCAGACCGTTGTGGAGAAAATCCACCAATTTCAACGGGTCGGGATAGCGGTAAAACAGCTGACGTTGCATCCGCACGTTGCCGATAAGATCCATCAGCGCCAAATCCGCAGACCGCCGCCCCACCTTAAGCCCGATGGAAAAGCTACCCTCTGGGTTGAGCTTCATCGGGATGCGCGGCTTGCCGACTCGGCCGCGTTGCGGCTCGCCTTTGACCAACAGACCATCCGCCTCAAGCGAGCGCAGGATGACCGATACGGTCTGGGCCGAGAGACTGGCCTGACGCGCGATATCGCTGCCTGGCAAGGGGCCAAGCTTTTGAATCATCGTCAGCAAGAGCCGTTCGTTATAGTCACGAACGCCGCTTTGATTAACACCGGCGTTGAACGTCCGGACGTCATGTCGCTCCATGGGCAAGGCTCCTTCTTGGCGAATAGTGGCATTCTTGAATAAGTAAATCAACATGATTTATAGATTGTGCGACGGAGCGCGCCCCACTGTTGCCCATTTGACTTACGCAAGTAAGGGTTGCGTAACGCTGCGCTGGGTGCCTCTTGGTCTGGGGCTGGCAAACTGCTCACGCTCGCGTGACGGGATTGACAGACATTGGACAAATCGGCCCCGTCACCCCACATTCGGCTCAACGCCACGAACAGGAGGGTTCCAACGTGACCTATACCAAATCCGCCGACGCTGTTGCCGCACTTAGCCCCGAGGAATACCGGGTCACTCAGGAAAGCGGCACAGAGCGGCCCTTTACCGGCAAATACAACGACACCACCGCGCCGGGGATCTATGTCGATATCGTCTCGGGTGAGCCGCTGTTTGCCTCGTCTGACAAGTTCGAATCCGGCTGCGGCTGGCCGAGCTTTACCAAGCCAATCGAGCCTGCCCATGTCAACGAAGTGCGCGATGCCACGATGGGGATGATTCGCACCGAGGTCCGCTCGACCCACGGCGACAGCCACCTCGGCCACGTCTTCCCCGATGGTCCGCGGGATCGCGGCGGGCTGCGCTATTGCATCAACTCCGCCTCGTTGCGCTTTATCGCGCGTGAGGACATGGAGGCCGAGGGCTATGGCGCGTACCTTGATCAGGTTGAAGAGGTGACGCAATGAGCGCGCGCGCAGTTCTGGCCGGCGGGTGTTTCTGGGGCATGCAGGATTTGATTCGCAAGATGCCGGGCGTGATCGACACCCGTGTCGGCTATACCGGCGGCGACGTGCCCAACGCCACCTATCGCAATCACGGCAGCCACGCCGAGGGCATCGAGATCGTCTATGATCCCGAGCAGATCAGCTATCGCGAACTGCTGGAGTTCTTCTTCCAAATCCACGATCCGAGCACGGTCAACCAACAGGGCAACGACCGTGGCCTGTCGTATCGCTCGGCAATTTACTACGTGGATGAGGAGCAGAAGGCCGTGGCGCTTGATACCATTGCCGATGTCGATGCTTCGGGCATCTGGCCCGGCAAAGTGGTGACCGAGGTCGAACCGGTGGGCGATTTCTGGGAGGCGGAGCCTGAGCATCAGGATTATCTTGAGCGGATACCGGGCGGCTATACCTGCCATTTCCCGCGCAAACATTGGGTGCTGCCCCGCCGGAATGCGGCAGAGTGATAACGCCGGGCGCGAGGGTTTTCTTTCGCGCCCCCCCCGGTGCGGGCTGGTTCCTTTTGCGGTGATCCGAAACTTGCCCTTGGAAATCCCCGCCAAACGACACACCTTGTAAACCATGACACATCAATCGCCGCACTTCACCTTTGACAACAGCTATGCCCGCGAGCTTGACGGCTTTTACGTGCCGTGGGACGGCGACAAGGTGCCCGACCCGCGCATCGTGCTCTTGAACGCCGAACTGGCCGAGGACCTGCGCCTTGATCCCGACGCGCTCGACAGCGACGAAGGCGCCGCGATCCTTGCCGGGACCACCGCCCCCGAGGGGGCCACGACGCTGGCGCAGGCCTATGCTGGCCACCAGTTCGGCGGCTTTTCCCCGCAGCTTGGCGATGGCCGCGCGATCCTTCTGGGCGAGATGATCGACATCCACGGCGACCGGGTCGACCTGCATCTCAAAGGCTCGGGCCGCACGCCGTTTTCACGCGGTGGCGATGGCAAGGCGGTGCTGGGCCCGGTGCTGCGCGAATTCATTCTGGGCGAGGCGATGCACGCGCTTGGCATCCCCACCACGCGCGCGCTGTCGGCGGTGACCACCGGCGAGACCGTCTATCGCGAAGGCCCCAAACCCGGTGCGGTGCTGGCCCGTGTTGCCGCCAGCCACCTGCGCGTTGGCACCTTTCAGTATTTCGCCGCCCGAGGCGACCATGCACGCGTCAAACAGCTGGCTGATTATGCCATCGCCCGCCACGACCCCGATCTGGCGGGGCGTGACGCCCCATACCTCGCCTTCCTGCGCGCCGTGATGCAGCGGCAGGCCGAGCTGATTGCGCGCTGGGTGCACGTCGGCTTTGTCCACGGAGTGATGAACACCGACAATATGACGATCTCGGGGGAAACCATCGATTACGGCCCCTGCGCCTTTATCGACACCTACGATCCCAAGGCGGTGTTCTCCTCGATCGACCACGGCGGGCGCTATGCCTATGGCAACCAGCCTGTCATCGCGCAGTGGAACCTTGCGCGGCTGGCCGAAACCCTGCTGCCGCTGCTGGCCGAGGATCAGGACGAAGCAATCCGCATCGCCACCGCAGAGATCGAGCGTTTCCCGCAACTCTATGCCGAGGCGTGGCTGTCGGGGGCGCGCGCGAAGATCGGGCTGGGCAAGGAAGACAATGATTCCGAGTTCATCAACGCGATGCATGCGGCGATGGCCGGACAGGGCGTTGATTTCACACTGTTCTTCCGCCACCTGCCTGATGCTGCCGAGGGCGACGAGACCGCGCTTCTGGCGCTATTTGACGACGCCACAGCGATCCACGACTGGCTGCCGCAATGGCGTGGCAGGCTGGCGCGCGACGGTCGCGATCCGGCCGAGCGTCGCGATGCAATGAACCGGGTCAATCCGGTCTATGTGCCGCGCAATCACATGGTCGAGGCCGCGCTTGTCGCCGCCGAATCCGAGGGCGACATGGCCCCCGTGGTACAGCTGCTTGAGGCCCTGCGCGCCCCCTTTGCCCCCCGCCCCGGACTGGAGGCCTATGCCACCCCGGCCCCGGCGGATTTCGGCCCGTACAAGACCTTCTGCGGCACCTGACCGCCTGCGCCTCCCCCCTTTCCGCATTCGGCTATGACAGGACGTGACATGAACAAAACCGAGCTTAAATCCCGCCTTCAGGAACTGGCCAAGGCCGACTATGACGCCGCGCGCCAGAAGTACGAAACCCTTGCCGCCGAGGCGCGGGTTTCAGGCGATGAAACCATCGACCGCGACCAGCTTTCGCAGGCCGAGTCTACCGGCGAATTGGCGGCAGCCTGGGACGAGGCGATGCACGACGATGAGGCGCGGATCAAGCGGCTGGACGAGATCGACTTTGGCCCCAAAACCGAGGTCGAGGCCGGGGCGGCGGTTGAGATGGACGGTCGGGTGCTGGTGGTCTGCGTCTCCACCCAAGAGTTTGAATTTGAAGGCCAAAAGACCATGGGCATCTCGCCCGCCGCACCGATTTTTCGCGCGATGAAGGGCCTGGGCGCGGGCGACAGCTTTTCCTTTAACGACACCGATCACAAGATTTCAGCGGTCCACTAAAGCCCGCCCCTGTTTGGAGTTCCCGGTTTGCGATTGTTCCTGTTTTGCATGCTGATCCTGCTGCCCCAGTCCCTTTGGGCGGCCTGTTCTGGCACCGATCTGCGCGACGGTCTGAGTGCCGCGCAAAAGGCCGATTTGGCCAAAGCCGAAGCCGAAACGCCGTTTTCCACCGGCAATCGCTGGCGGGCCACCCGCGACGACCGGGTGATTGATCTGATCGGCACGATCCACATTTCCGACCCGCGGCTTGACCCGGTTGTGACCCGCTTCTCTCCGGTGATCGACACCGCCGATTTGCTGTTTCTTGAGGCCATTGCCGAAGACCGCAAGGCGCTTGAACGTAACCTTGCCACCGACAGTTCGCTGTTGTTGTTGCAGGACACAACCCTGCCTGAGCTGCTCGCCGAGGACGACTGGCAAGCGCTGGCGGACGCCGCGAAAGAGCGCGGCATTCCCGCGTTTATGGCGGCCAAGATGCAGCCCTGGTATCTCTCGCTTGTGCTTGCGATGCCGGCTTGCGCGATGGACGTGATGACCGAGGGCAAGGGGCTGGACGCGCGGCTCGAAGCGCTCGCAACCGAAGCCGGGGTCGCGCGCCGCTCGCTTGAACCTTATGACACCGTGTTTCGCGTCTTCAACGCCGAGCCGCTGGATGAGCAATTGCAGATGCTGCAAATCAGCGTGTCGCCCGAGGATATGGGCGGCGATCTGATGGCCTCGACCCTCAACAGCTATTTCGAAGAGTCGCATTCCGACAGCTGGCAACTGTCGCGTATGGTCAGCCTCGCGCACATCGACTTGCCTGAAGCCGAGGTGGCCGCGATGCAGGACAAGATGGAAAAAGGGTTGTTGACCGACCGCAATCTGGCGTGGATCGAGGTGATCGAAGCTGCCCCGGAAAGTCACATCGCCGTGGCCGTCGGGGCCGCGCATCTGATGGGCGAAAGCGGCTTGCTAAGCCAGCTAGAACAGCGTGGCTATACCCTCGAACGGCTGCCGTTCTGATCGGATTGCGGGGCCAAACGCGGCCCCGCTTTTCGCAATGTCAGGCCGCCAGACCCCGCCCCTTGAGCAGCGCCTCAACGCCGGGCATCTGACCGCGAAACGCAAGATACAGCGCCTCGGCCTCCTCTGATCCGCCCGCCGACAGGATGTGGCGTTCGAGCTTTTTCGCCATCTCGGCATCAAACGCCCCGCCCGCCTCTTCAAACGCGGCAAAGGCATCGGCGTCCATCACTTCCGACCACATATAGCTGTAGTAGCCGCTGGAATATCCGTCCCCGGCAAAGACATGCGCGAAATGCGGCGTGGCGTGGCGCATCCCGATGGCATGCGGCATCCCCAGATCGGCCAGCACCTCGGCCTGCTTCACCATCGGATCGCTGGCCGCCCCGCCTTCGTGAAACGCCAGATCGACCAGCGCCGAGGCGACATATTCCACCGTCTGGAACCCTTGGTCATAGTTCGCGGCCTTAAGCACCTTGTCGAGCATGTCCTGCGGCATCGCCGCCCCGGTTTCGACATGCGTGGCAAAGCTGCGCAGCACCTCGGGAACCTCGAGCCAATGCTCGTAAAGCTGGCTTG
Source organism: Marinovum sedimenti (assembly GCF_054052205.1). Taxonomy (NCBI): domain Bacteria; kingdom Pseudomonadati; phylum Pseudomonadota; class Alphaproteobacteria; order Rhodobacterales; family Roseobacteraceae; genus Marinovum; species Marinovum sedimenti. Next base: position 2,861,766 of record NZ_CM133223.1, on the reverse strand, counting down.
GCAGTTCCACAAAATCGCGCGCAACCGAGGTGCCAGACACCATTTCATAAGTCACATCCGACAGCATCTGGTGCAGCGCGTGGCCAAATTCGTGAAACAGCGTGCGGGCGTCATCATAAGACAGCAGCGCCGGATCGCCCTTGGCAAAGTTGCAGACGTTCACGACAATCGGGCGCTGCACCTCGGGGAACTTGCTCTGCGACCGCATCGCCGAACACCACGCGCCCGAGCGTTTCGAGCCGCGCGCGAAATAATCACCCATGAACACAGCCACATGCGCACCGTCGCGCGTGACTTCCCAGGCGCGGGCATCGGCATGATACAGCGGCACGTCCAAGGCCCGGAATTCCAATCCAAACAGCCGGTTTGCACAGTCAAACGCCGCCTCGATCATGCGATCAAGCTGCAGATACGGCTTCAGCAGCGCCTCATCGAGGTCATGCTCGGCCTTGCGCCGCTTCTCGGAATAATAGCGCCAATCCCACGGCTCGAGCGCCGCGTTGACGCCATCGGCGTGCATCATATCCTCAAGCTTCTGTGCATCTGTCTCGGCCTGCGCCTTGGCCGGTGCCCAGACCGCCATCAGCAAATCGCGCACCTTTTCGGGTGTGCCCGCCATTTCGGTCTCAAGCTTGTAGCTGGCGAAATCCTTATACCCCAACAGCTTGGCGCGCTCTTCGCGCAGCGCGAGGGTTTCCGCCGCGATGCCGCGATTGTCAGTTTCGCCGCCATTGGCCCCACGCGCGACCCAGGCGTTATACGCGGTTTCGCGCAGATCGCGGCGCGGCGAGAATTGCAGGAACGGCACGATGATCGAGCGCGACAGCGTCACCACCGGCCCCTCCTGCCCCCGCTCCTGTCCGGCGGCCTTGGCGGCAGCGACGGCGAAGCCCGGCAGCCCGTCCAGATCGGCCTCGGCCAGCGGCATGAACCAGTCGCGCTCATCCGCCAAAAGGTTCTGGGTGAAGCTGGTGCCAAGGGTCGCCAGCCGCTGTTTGATCGCCTTCATCCGCGCGGCCTCATCGCCGGTCAACGCCGCGCCGGCGCGAACAAAATTGCGATGCATTAGCATCAGCACGCGCGCCTGTTCCGCCGTCAGGTCCAGCGTATCGCGCGCCTCCCAGATGCTGCGGATGCGGTCAAACAGCGCGAGGTTGCCGTAAATCGCCGCCGAATGTGCCGCCATCTTGGGGGAAAACTCTCGCATCAGCTCCTCGCGCTTGGGCGTGCTGTCGCTGCCAGCGAGGTTGTAGAATACCCCCGCCACCCGGTCGAGCGTGGCGCCGCAGCGCATCAGACCCTCGATGGTATTGGCAAATGTCGGGGCGTCGGTTTGCGTGGCGACGGCCTCCACCTCGGCGAGATCCTCGGCCAAAGCGGCGTCAAGCGCGGGGGCGAAATCGGCGTCGGTGATCTCGGCAAAGGGCGGCAGGGCAAACGGCCCGGTCCAATCCGTAAGCAGCGGGTTCGTCATGTTATTGTTCCTTGTTTGCGCCGCACACCGGGCAATCCGGGCGGGGCTTTAGCGCGATTTTGCGGGTCTCGGACCACAGCGCATCGTAAATTAACATCTCACCGCGAAGCGGCGCGCCAGCGTCGGCCAGCACCTTGATCGCCTCGACCGCCATCATCGCCCCGACCACGCCGGGCAGCGGGCCAAGCACCCCGGCCTCGGCACAGGAGGGGGCAAGGCCCGCGGCGGGAGCCTCGGGGAAAATACATTGATAACAGGGCGTTCCGCGCGCGGGATCAAAGATCGAAAGCTGCCCCTCCCACTGGCTGAGCGCGCCCGAAATCAGCGGAATCCCCGCCGCCGCCGCCACCCGATTGGCAAGGTAGCGGCTCTCGAAATTGTCGGTGCCGTCGAGCACCAGATCATAGTCGGCAAACAGCTCTGTCGCGATCTCATCGGTCAAACGCCGGTGATAGGGTTTGACGGTGACAAAGGGGTTTTGCGCCAGCATCGCGGCCTCGGCGCTGAACACTTTGGGCGTGCCGATGTCGCGGTCGCGGTGGATCACCTGGCGTTGCAGATTGGCGTTTTCCACCGTGTCATCGTCGATCACGCCGATATGCCCGACCCCCGCCGCCGCGAGATATTGCAGCGCCGGAGCGCCAAGTCCGCCCGCGCCGATCACCAGCACGCGGGCACGCCGCAGCCGCTGTTGCCCCGGCCCGCCCAGTTCACGCAGAACAATATGGCGGGCGTAGCGTTCGAGCTCGGCTTCGCTCATTTTTTCGCTGGCGGAAGTGGGTGCCGGGGCGGCCTTCGCCTTAACGCGGGCGCGCAGATGCACCAAGACCTGCCGGTAGGCCATCACCAGAATGCCGAAACCGGCCAAAAGCAGCCAAAGCGCCGGGTCGCCGCCGGTGGCGGCACGCAACGGGTGGCCGTCGGGAAACAGGAACTGGATGCCCAAAACCGCCACGAACAACAGCCCGATCAGCGGCCAACGCGCGCTGCGCGGCAGGCCGAGCGCATAACCCAAGCCCCAGATCGCCGCCGCGATGGCCAGCACCAAAAGCATCAGTCGCGCCCCGTTGAGCCAAAGCCACCGGCACCGCGCGTGGTGTCGTCCAGCGCCTCAACCAACGCGAATTCGGCCTGCACCACCGGGGCGATGACCATCTGCGCAATCCGCATGCCGTGCGAAATCGTAAATGGCTCCTGCCCCGCGTTCATCACGATCACCCCCAGCGGGCCGCGATAATCGCTGTCGATTGTGCCGGGGCTGTTGGGCAGGGTGATGCCATGTTTCAACGCCAGCCCCGAACGTGGTCGAAGCTGCACTTCATAGCCCGCCGGCACCGCCAACCGCAGCCCGGTCGGCACCAAGGTCCGCGCGCCGGGCGCAAGCTCGACCGATCCGCGATCCGGGAGGTCGGCCCGCAGGTCTGCCCCCGCCGCCCCCGCCGTTTCATAGCGCGGCAAGCCCAAATCCCGGTCTGCCCCGGTCTCCCACATGATGTTCAGCGAAACCACGCGCCACCCTTCTTGTTGATAATACACATATTTTACCGGATCAGCTCAGCGCATCAGCCAGCCGCTGCGCCAATTTGTCGGCCACAGCACCCTTGCTCATCCGTGGCCACTCTTCGGCCCCGGTGTCGGTAATCAGCACCACGGCGTTTTCCGTTCCGCCCATAATCCCGGTCTCGGGGCGCACATCGTTGGCCACGATCCAGTCGCAGCCTTTGCGCGCCCGCTTAGCCGTGGCATTGACCACCACATCGTCGGTTTCGGCGGCAAAGCCCACCACCAAACCGGGCCGTCCGTCCGTCATCTGCGCCACACGGGCGAGGATATCGGGGTTTTCGGTGAAGCTCAGCACCGGCAAGGCCCCGGCCTGTTTCTTGATCTTCGAGTTGCTGCGTTCGGCCACCCGCCAATCGGCAACGGCGGCGGCAAAGATCGCGGCATCGGCGGGCAAGGCGGCCTCGACCGCCGCCAGCATCTCCTCCGCGCTTTCGACCGCGTGCAGCTCGACGCCTTCGGGCGGCGGCACATCCGCCGGTCCGCTGACAAAAACCACCTCGGCCCCCAGCGCCAAAAGCGCCCGCGCGATGGCGGTGCCCTGCGCGCCCGACGACCGGTTGGCGATATAGCGCACCGGGTCGATCGGCTCATGCGTCGGGCCAGAGGTCACCAGCACCCGCTTGCCAGACAGCGGCCCAGCGGTGAAATGCGCCTCAAGCGCGGCGAGAATGTCGGGCACTTCTGAAAGCCGCCCCGGACCAAATTCACCGCAAGCCATGTCGCCAGCGTCGGGGCCGATCACCGTCACGCCATCGCCGCGCAGAGTGGCGAGGTTGCGCTGCGTCGCCGCGTGTTGCCACATCCGCACGTTCATCGCCGGGGCAATCATCACCGGGGTATCCGTCGCCATCAAAAGCGTCGTTGCCAGATCGCTGGCCAGCCCCGCCGCCATTTTCGCCATCAGGTCCGCCGTTGCCGGGGCCACAAGCACCAGATCGGCCACGCGGCTTAGCTGGATATGGCCCATCTCGGCCTCTTTGGTGAGGTCGAACAGATCGCGGTGCACCGCCTCGCCCGCCAATGCCGAAACACTGAGGGGGGTCACGAATTCCTCGGCGGCGCGGGTCATCACCGGGGTCACTGTGGCACCGCGATCCCGCAACCTGCGGATCAGATCGAGGCACTTATAGGCCGCGATTCCGCCACCGATGATCAGAAGTATCCGCTTGCCCGCCAACATGCCCGGCCCCTTTCAGAGAATTGCGCCCGACCCTACGGCCAATGCGACGAGGCCCGCAAGGGCGGAAGAGCCGGTATCATCGGAAGACGGCGCAGGGATCGTCACGCAGGGGGACCGGGGCAAAAACCACCTCGTCAAAGCCGCCTTCGGGCGGGGTGCCCTCCTCGCCCTGCCCGAGCACAAACACCCGCAAATCGGGGGCGACCTTTGCTAGCACCTGCGGCACGCCCCAATCCTTGCGGGCATGGCCATTGCCGGTGATCACCGCCACCGGGCCGCCGGTTTGCGCCATCGCGGCGAGCACCGCCCGCGCCAAAGCGGCGTCACGCAGCCGCTGGATCTCGACCATTTGCGGCAGCATCGCTTCGGGCAAGGCATCGCAATGGGCGGCCATTTGCAAAGCTTCACGCGCGGTTTGGGTGTCGGGCGGCAAGGCATCGTTTAACCCGAACCGCGCCGCCTCCGCGCCAAAAACAGCCCCTGCGCCGGACTGCATCGCCGCGCGCGCGGTGGCACGCGGGATCGCTGCACCGAAAATCTGCGCCTGGGGCGCGGCGGCGAAGATCGGGTGGTACAGCGCAAAATCCGGCCAACCGCTGTCAGCCCAGCCCAAGGCCGCGCCCAGCGCCGCCGCATCTTCGCGGATCTCGGGAACCGCCTTTGCAGCCTGCTCCGGGGTTAACATCTCGAACACCAGCGCCTTTGGTTCAAGCGTCTCAACCCGCCGCGCCTGTTCCTGATGATGGCCCGGATTGTCATGCACCTCGCCCAGCACCACCACGTCAAAAACCCCGGACGCAGAGGCGACCGGGGCAATAATCGTTAACAGTAAAACCAGAAACATCCTCATAGAAGGAAGTGTTGCACCTCGTGGCTCTGGCCCTCAAGCGATTTGCGCATCTTTTGAAACGCAGCCGCCTCAAGCTGGCGCACGCGCTCTTTCGACAGGCTCAGCTCGTCGCCTAGGCTCTCAAGCGTCCGTGGTTTGCCGCGCAGTTTGCGTTCGCGCACGATGAACCGCTCGCGTTCGTTCAACTGCTCCATCGCCACCAACAGCCACTGCCGTAGCTGCCGGCTGTCATGCGACAACTCGACATGATCGGCAGCTTGCGGGCCATCATCCTCAAGCGTGTCAATCCATTCGCGGCCTTCATCCTCGGCCGATTGCGTTGCGTTCAGCGAGAAGTCGGAGCCGGACAACCGCCCCTGCATCATCTCGACATCCGCTAGCGGCACGCCAATCTCAGTGGCAATCTTGTGGCGCATCTGGTGCTGGTCCAGCGTCTGGCCTTGGGCCGCGGCCTCACGCTCGATCTGGGCCTGCACCCGGCGCAGGTTGAAAAACAGCGACTTTTGCGAGGAGGTCGACCCGGTGCGCACCATCGACCAATTGCGCATCACGTGGTCCTGGATCGACGCTTTGATCCACCACACAGCGTAAGTCGAGAACCGCACACCGCGATCGGGGTCAAACTTGTCGGCGGCTTTCATCAGGCCAAGACCGGCCTCTTGGATCAGGTCATTCATCGGCGCGCCATAGCGGCGGAATTTCGACGCCATCGAAATGGCAAGCCGCATATAGGCGGTGATCAGGCGGTGAAGCGCGGCTTCATCCCGGTCGTCCCGCCACGCATAGGCCAGCTTGAGCTCGGTTTCCGCGTCCAGCAGCTCGGCTTTCATTGCCGCCCGCGAAAGCACCCTGTCGTTCAAAGCATCAAGCGCCATGTTTCGTCCTCACTGATTTGACCGTCTGTCGTGTCACCACAATTGGTACGCCCCGGTGTCCCTGTTGGATCAGATTCATTGTTGAACCCGCTATTGAAAGCTTGAAGAGTGCCATTACGAACATTCACAAATCCTTATGAAGGTGCGCACAAAACGCTGTTGGACAGCCATTCCGAGCGGCCCTAAGCTGCGCGCATGACTGACATTCTCCACATTGGCGATTACGCCTATTCCAGCTGGTCCCTGCGCGGCTGGCTTTTGTTCCGCCGCTTCGGTCGCGATTGCCGTGTTCGACTGCTGGATTTTCACGATGACGCCTCCGTAGCTCTGCAGTTACAACGTCCGCCGGCCAAAACAGTTCCCACTGCCGGGCTGGAAAATGGCGATTTGGTTTGGGATTCGCTGGCCTTGGCCGAGGAATTGGCGTCGCGGCACCCCGAATTGGGGTTGTGGCCAAGCGACCCTGCGCTACGTGCAACAGCCCGGTCCTTGACGGCTGAAATGCACGCGGGCTTTGGCGAATTGCGCTCTTTTTGCCCGATGAATTTGCGGCTGGCCTACACCGATGTGCCGGTGTCTGCGGCATTGGCGGAAGACCTCGCGCGGCTGGAAGAAATTTGGGCGTATTCTTTGGCAAAATCAGGCGGTCCGTGGCTGTGCGGCGAGTATTCTGCCGCCGATGCCTTCTTTGCTCCGGTGGCGGCGCGGCTGGCGGGGTACGGCCTGCCGATCAGCGATGCAGCAGCGAAATACGTCGCCCAACACCTGTCCGATCCGGCCTTTCGCCGGTTCCGCGCGATGGGGCTCGTTAAGGGCGCGACGCTGCAACGCTATGCCAAAGAGTTTGCCGTGGTGGACTGGCCCGGCCCGGTCCCCGAGCCTGCGGCGCGTGTCGAAACCGGCCCATCCGTCAATGACACCTGCCCCTACTCGGGCGATCCGGTGACAGATTTCCTCGAATTTCGCGGCAAGGTCTGGGGGTTTTGCAACCCGTTTTGCCGGGACAAGACCTGCGTTGATCCCACCGCCTGGCCCCAATTCATCGCCATGGTCGACGGCGCCTGACCCAGCCGCCGGTAACCTTTTCGACCGGCTGTTAACCCTTCCTCAACCACTCAGGCCCACCCTCGCGTGTGATCAGTGGTTAAGGATGTTTTCATGGTTTCGCGTGCCTATACGGTGGCCTTTGAGGGCGTGACGGCGCGCACCGTCGAAGTGCAATGCGCGGTCACCGCCGGGCTGCCCGCCTTCTCGATCGTCGGCCTGCCCGACAAGGCGGTGTCAGAAGCGCGCGACAGGGTGCGCTCTGCGCTGGCCTCGATGTCGATTGCGCTGCCGTCCAAGCGGATAACCGTTAATCTCTCGCCCGCTGACCTGCCCAAAGAGGGCTCGCATTTCGACCTGCCCATCGCGCTGGGCCTCTTGGCCGCACTGGAAATCATCCCAGAAGATGCGGTGGCTGGCATCGTCGCGCTGGGGGAATTGTCGCTCGATGGCGGGCTGATCCCGGTGATCGGCGCCCTGCCCGCCGCGATGGCCGCCGCCGAGGATAACCGCGCCCTGCTGTGCCCGCGCGCCTCTGGCCCCGAGGCCGCCTGGGTGGGCGCAACCCAGGTGATCGGCGCGGCGACATTGTCGGATGTGGTGCGCCATTTCACCGGCCAATCGCCGCTGCCCCCGGCGGAACCGGGCGAGGTGATCGCGGCCAGAACGGGCCGCGACATGCGGGATGTGCGCGGGCAAGAACGCGCCAAACGCGCGCTGGAAATCGCCGCCGCCGGGCGCCACCACCTCTTGATGGTCGGCACGCCGGGGTCGGGGAAATCCATGCTGGCGGCCCGCCTGCCCTCGATTTTGCCGGATCTTTCGGCCACCGAAGCCTTGGAAACCTCGATGATCCACTCGCTCGCCGGGCTGCTTGACCAAGGCGGCATCTCCCGCGTGCGCCCCTTCCGCGAGCCGCATCACACCGCATCGATGCCCGCAATTGTCGGTGGCGGGCGCGGTGCCAAACCGGGCGAAATCAGCCTCGCGCACAACGGCGTGCTGTTCATGGACGAGTTTCCGGAATTTCCGCGCACGGTTCTGGAAACCCTGCGCCAACCTATCGAAACCGGCGAAGTCATGGTGGCCCGCGCCAATGCGCACGTCAAATATCCCTGCCGTTTCATGCTGGTGGCCGCCGCAAACCCCTGCAAATGCGGCTACTTGCCCGATCCCGCCCGCGCTTGCGCCCGTGTGCCGCAGTGCGGCGAAGACTACATGGGCCGCATTTCCGGCCCGTTGATGGACCGTTTCGATCTTCGGGTCGATGTGCCGCCGGTGTCCTTTGCCGATCTCGATCTGCCTGAAAGCGGTGACAGTTCGGCCGAGGTCGCCGCCCGTGTCGCCGCCGCCCGTGACGTGCAAACCGCGCGTTATGCCGAGCTGGATCACACCCGCGTGAACGCCGACATCCAAGGCAAGGCGTTAGAGGCTTTTGCCACGCCCGATGACGAGGGGCGCAGGCTGTTGCTCACGGCGGCCGACCGCTTTGGCCTTTCGGCGCGCGGCTATCACCGGGTGATCCGGGTGGCGCGCACGATTGCCGATCTCGACGGCTCCGCCAGCGTCCACCGGCCCCATATCGCCGAAGCGCTCAGCTATCGGCTTTTGGGGGTGAAAGACGTGTAAGCCATTGACCCAAGTCGCGTAATGTCGCCCGACCTTCGGGCAGTAGCCCGTGCATAAGCGGCCAAACATGCGGCAAATCATGCGCAATAATGTCAGTCACTTGCACCCCCTGTGCGCGCAGACGCGCCGCCATCCGCACGGTGTCATCCAGCAGGATTTCACGGTCGGCGACCGTGATCCAGACCGGCGGAGCACCGGTGAAATCGGCAAACAAGGGCGAGGCGCGCGGGTCTTTTGCATCTGCGCCTTGCAGGTATTTTTCGGCAATTTCGGCGGTCCGATGCGCCGGGAGCACCACGTCAGACGCGGCATTTGTCTTAACGCTGGCACCGGAAAAGGTTAGATCCGTCAGCGGCGAAAAGGCAAAAAGCGCGCGCGGCAAAGGCAAGTCCAGACGCAAACACTCCGCCAGCAAGGCCAGCGCAAGCCCGCCCCCGGCGCTGTCTCCGCCAAAAATGATGCCGCCCGGACGCGCCATCACGGCGCGGTAAACCGCGAGCGCATCCTCGACTGGCGCGGGAAAGGCATGCTCGGGGGCCTTGCGATAATCTGGCAACAGCGCCGGAAACCCGGTGTGCCGGGACAGATGCGCCACCATGGCGCGATGGGTGCGCGGCGAGCCGAACACATAGCCGCCGCCATGCAGATAAAGAATCAGCGGCCCTTTCGCATGCTCGTTGACGCCGGTAACCGGCACGCCCGCCACTTCGCGCGCGGCAAACGCCGCGCCGCGCGGTGGCCAGAAGAACAGCCGCGCGTTTATCTCAAAGGCCCGGCGGAGCGCCTTAGGGTCGTCAACCCGCGACAGCCGCCGCTTTTCCGTCATCCGCAAATACGGATTGAGAAGGTGGCGGATCATCCTCAGCTGACCTTGGCTTCAATCGCCTGCCAGATTTTTTCGGCCACGTTGATCCCGTCGAACCGCTCCAGCTCTTGAATGCCGGTGGGCGATGTCACGTTGATTTCGGTCAGATAGTCGCCGATCACGTCGATGCCGACAAACACCTGCCCCTTTTCGCGCAGCAACGGGCCAATGCGATCACAAATTTCGCGGTCGCGGTCTGTCAGCCCGATCTTCTCGGGGCGGCCGCCGACATGCATATTGGAGCGGGTTTCGCCTTTGGCCGGCACCCGGTTGATTGCGCCAACCGGTTCGCCATCCACCAAAATGACCCGTTTATCGCCTGCGGTTACGGCCGGCAGATATTTCTGCACGATCAGCGGCTCGCGCGAAAAACCACTGAACAATTCATGCAGGGACGCAAGATTTCCGTCGTCCTTATTCAGCTTGAACACACCGGCCCCGCCATTGCCGTACAACGGCTTGAGGATGATGTCGCCGTGCCGTTCGCGGAACGCGCGCAGCGTATCAAGATCGCGCGCGATGGCGGTGGGTGGGGTCAGATCGGGGAAATCCAGCACCAGAAGCTTTTCGGGGTAATTGCGCACCCAGAACGGATCATTGACCACCAAAACCTGTCCACGCAGCCGATCTAGCAGATGGGTCAGCGTGATGTAATGCATGTCAAACGGCGGGTCCTGACGCAGCCAGATCACATCGAATTCTGACAGGTCGACCTCGCGCAGCGGCCCAAGCTCTGCATGCGCGCCCTGCTCACGTTTGACACGCAGATCCTGCCCGCGCGCGGTGATCCGCCCCTCTTGATAGGCAATCCGGTCCGGCAGATAATAAAACAGCTCATGCCCCCGCGCCTGCGCCTCTTCGGCCAGCCGGAATGTGCTGTCGGAATTGATGTCCACCGTTTCGATCGGATCCATCTGGAAGGCAATTTTCATGTGCTAGTCCCAAGCTGTTGCAGCCTCATACATGGCCCAAGCCCAACCCGGGTTCAATGGTGCAACGAAGACCGATCAATATCCCAGCAACACACCCTCTTGAATGGATATCTGTCCCATTGCATCCATCAGCGCGGCATCAAATCGCATATCGTTGTTTTCGCCCCCCGGAAATTGCGCCAGAAACTCGGCGGCGGCGGCATGGATGCGGGCCACTTGCCGGGGTGAGATGCGCGCCAGTGCCTGATCGAAATCGCGGGCTTTCTTGACCTCGACAAAGACCCATTCGCCAGCGGGAGACCGCAGGATAAGATCAATCTCGCCACCTGCGCCGCGCCATCGGCGCGCCGAGACCGTATAGCCGCTGTCGACATAGCGGCGTTCAACCGCCGTTTCAGCGGAACTGCCGGCCAGATGATTGGACCGTCCACGCCGGGCGCGTACCTCGGCACGATCCGCAAAGCCAATATCCAGCGCCATGACATACCTCTGAGATGGTTATTCTTTGCTCAACTCTATGGCCATTTGGTAAACGAATCGTTTCTTTTGACCAAAGGCCTTGGCCACCACATCCGCCGCATCCCGCACCGTCATCGTCTCAAGCGCTTTGCGCAGCGCCGTTTCGATGTCTTCCTCGGATTGCTCCTCTGCCGCGCCTTTGCCGATCACCACGACAAATTCGCCGCGTGGTTCGCCTTCGGCGATCTGCGCGGCCAGCTGGCCCAGCGGCGCGCGCACAACCTCTTCGAATTTCTTGGTCAGTTCGCGGCAGGTGGCGGCGGGGCGATCTTCGCCCAGCACCTGCGCCGCATCGGCCAGCATCGCAGCCACCCGCCGGGGCGATTCGTAAAACACCAGCGTCGCTTCGATGTTCGCCACGCCCTCAAGCGCGCGCCGGCGCGCCGAGGCCGAGGAGGGCAAAAAACCGGCAAACAAAAACCTGTCGGTCGGCAATCCGGCCACATTCAGCGCGCTCAGAACCGCCGAGGCCCCCGGCGCGGCCATCACCTTGGCCCCCTCTTCCGCCGCCGCCCGCGCAAGGTCAAACCCCGGATCCGAGATCAACGGCGTGCCCGCCTCAGACGCATAGGCCACCGATTGCCCCTCGGCCAAAGACGCAAGCAAGCCGGGGCGCACCTTGTCGCCGTTGTGTTCATGATAGGCCCGGATTTGCCGCCCATTCAGCGCCACGCCATGCAATTCCAGCAGTCGGCGCAGGGCGCGAGTGTCTTCGGCGGCCAGCACATCGGCCTGCGCCAGCACATCAAGCGCGCGCAACGTGATGTCGCGCGCATTGCCAATTGGCACCGCCACAAAATACAAGCCCCCCGCCAGCGCACGGGCGTCTCTCTGCCACTTATGGCCCTCGTTCACATTCCCCACTGGACCCGCCCCGCTCTGTGTTTATTATTGCGCCAAATAGGGTGGCGCGTGCCCCCCCGTCAAACCACGAAGTGAGATATGCCATGTTTGCCGTTTTGTCTGTAGCCCGCAAGCGGCTGCGTCTGCCCCGTTTTGCCCGCGTTGCGGCGGCGTCGTTCGGCGTAATCGCACTCACCGCCTGTGAACCGATCGAGATGGGCGGGCTTGGCAGCGGCGGCGGCCAGAAGATTGACGCCAGCCAACCGGTTCCTGTCGCGCTCTTGGTGCCCAAGAGCGATGCGGGCGCCGGCGCGGTGGCCCGTGCCTTGGAAAACGCGGCCAAGCTGGCGGTGGCCGATCTGGGCAACGTGCGGATCGATCTGCGGGTTTATGACACGGCGGGCAGTGCCGCGACCGCTGCTGCGCAGGCACAAAAGGCTGTCGACGACGGTGCCAAGATCATCCTTGGCCCGCTGTTTGGCGAAGCCGCCAACGCCGTGGGCGTTCAGGTGGCCGATGACAACGTCAATGTTCTGAGCTTCTCCAACAACCCGTCGATTGCCGGTGGCAACGTCTTTGTGCTCGGCGCGACCTTCCGCAACACCGCCAACCGGCTGATGGACTACGCGGGCCGCTCTGGCAAAAAATCGGTGACGATTGTCTATCCCAACAATGTTGAGGGCCAGTTTGGCAAGGTCGCCATCGAGGCCGCCGCCGGATCAAATGGCATCGAAGTGACCAGCGCCGAAGGCTTTGACTTCTCGCAAGACGGCGTGGTGTCGGCCATGCCGCGCATCGCCGCTGCGGCGCGCAAATCTGACGCGGTCTTCCTGACCTCGAACGCCGCTGGTGCCCTGCCGCTTCTGGTGCAACTCCTCCCCGAGAACGGCATCGCGCCGGACGCCAAGCAGTATATCGGCCTGGCCCGTTGGGATGTGCCGCCGGCAACGCTGGCGCTGCCCGGTGTGCAGGGTGGCTGGTTCGCCCTTCCCGATCAGACCCGCACAGCCGCCTTCGAGAGCCGTTACCGCGCCGCATACGGCGAGTCGCCGCACCCGCTGGCCGGTCTCGGATTTGACGGCATCGCCGCCATCGGCGCCTTGGTCGCCAAAGGCAAATCGGATGCGCTGACAACACGCTCCCTGACCCAAACTTCGGGCTTCCAGGGTGTTGGCGGCATCTTCCGGCTGCTGTCCGACGGTACAAACGAACGCGCGCTGGCAGTGGCCACTGTGCGCGGCAAAAAGGTGGTAATACTTGACCCAGCCCCCAAACGCTTTGGCGGTGCCGGTTTCTGAACCGGCACGTCCGACTTTCACCGATGAAGACCTGATCTGTCCCGCGGCGCGCATCTTTGATGACGCCGCGGTTGACGCGTTGATGGCCGAATTTGACCGCGCAGAGCAGGCGTCGTTTCGCAAGACGCTGGTCGCGCACCTACTGGCGGCGCGCAAATCGGGCATGGCCGCGATTGCCGAAGAGTTGCGCGCCAATCCGTTAAACGCGATCCCGGCCAAACGCAGCTATACGTGGCTGACCGACAAACTGGTGCTGACCGCTTGGCGCGTGGCGACCGAGCTGTTGCACCCGCTGTCCAACCCGACCGAAGGCGAGCGGCTGTCGCTGATCGCCGTCGGCGGCTATGGCCGTGGCGAGATGGCACCGTTTTCCGACGTCGATCTGCTGTTTCTGACGCCGTACAAGATCACCTCCTGGGCCGAGAGCGTGATTGAATCCATGCTCTATATCCTGTGGGATCTGCGGCTAAAGGTGGGGCATTCGTCGCGCACGGTGCGCGATTGCATCCGGCTTGGCGGCGAAGATTTCACCATCCGCACCGCCCTATTAGAGCATCGCTTGCTGGCCGGAGACGAACCTTTGGCCGAGCGGCTCGACACCCGGTTGAGCGAAGATCTTTTCACCGGCACTGAGCGTGAATTTGTCGAGGCCAAGCTGGAAGAGCGCGACGCCCGGCACGAAAAACAGGGGGGCCAGCGCTATATGGTTGAGCCCAACGTCAAAGAGGGCAAGGGCGGGCTGCGCGATCTGCAATCGCTGTATTGGATCGCTAAATACGTCCACCATGTCAGCCATTCCAGCGAGTTGGTGCCGCTCGGCGTGTTTGACCCCGAGGAATACTCCAGCTTTGAGCGGGCGGAAAACTTTCTCTGGGCCACGCGCTGCCACCTGCACCTTGTTGCGGGGCGCCCGCAAGAACAGCTGACATTCGACCTTCAGGTCGAAGTGGCGTCGGCGATGGGCTATATCGACCGAGGCGGTCGACGGGCCGTCGAACACTTCATGCAGGACTTCTTTCTGCACGCCACCGAGGTGGGGGATCTGACGCGGATTTTCCTGACCTCTCTCGAGGCTGATCACACCAAAGGCCCGGCGCTGATCGAGCGGATTTTCCGCCGCACGCCCAAGGTCAAGGACGGTTACATCGTCACCAACGGCCGTCTGGCGATTGCCGATGAGGCCGCCTTTCTGTCGGACAAGCTCAACATGCTGCGGCTGTTCGAAGAGGCGCTGCGCTCGGAGGTGCTGATCCACCCGGACGCAATGCGCCTGGTGAAATCGAACCTGTCGCTGATTGACGATGACATGCGCCGCGACCCGGCGGCGGCGAAGCAATTCCTTGATCTGCTGCTCAAACATGGCAACCCGGAACGCGCCCTGCGCCGGATGAACGAACTGGGCGTTCTGGCCGCGTTTATCCCGGAATTTGCACCGATCGTGGCGATGATGCAGTTCAACATGTACCACCATTATACGGTGGACGAGCATACCATTCAGGTCATCCACCACCTTGCCGAGATCGAGCGTGGCGAGCTCGACGAAGAGCTTCCGGTGTCGACCGAGATCATCGAGAAAGGTATCGACCGCAAGGTGCTGTATGTGGCGCTTCTGCTGCATGACATCGGCAAAGGCCGGGATGAGGATCACTCCATTCTTGGCGCGCGCATTGCACGGGTGGTGGCCCCGCGGCTGGGGTTGACCAAGAAAGAATGCGAAACCGTCGAATGGCTGGTGCGCTATCACCTGTTGATGTCCGACATGGCCCAGAAACGCGATATCGCCGATCCACGCACGGTGCGCGACTTTGCCAAGGCGGTGAAGACGGTGGAGCGGCTCAATCTGCTCTGCGTGCTCACGGTCTGTGATATTCGCGGCGTCGGGCCGGGCACCTGGAACAACTGGAAAGCGGCGCTGCTGCGCGCGCTCTATCGCCAGACCCGGCGGGCGCTCGAAGACGGTATGGAGGCGCTCAACCGCGAGAACCGCGGCACCGAGGCCAAGAAGGATCTGCGCAAGGCGCTGGTCGATTGGCCCACCAAGGAGGTGCGCGCCGAGACCGGGCGGCATTATCCGCCGTATTGGCAAGGGCTGCATGTCACGGCGCATGTGGTGTTTGCGGGGCTGCTGCGCAATCTGGCCGACAACGAAATCGCCATCGACCTGCACCCCGACGAAGACCGGGATGCCACCCGCGTATGCTTTGCCATGGCCGACCACCCCGGTATCTTTAGCCGGATGTGCGGCGCACTGACCTTGGTTGGGGCCAATGTGGTGGACGCGCGGACCTTTACCACCAAAGACGGTTTCGCCACAGCGGCCTTTTGGGTGCAAGACAGCGAAGGCGCGCCGTATGAGGCCAGCAAGCTGCCCCGGATGCGCACCATGATCCACAAAACCTTGCTGGGCGAAGTGGTGACGCGCGATGCAATCAAATCACGCGACAAGATCAAAAAGCGCGAACGGGCCTTTCGGGTGCCAACGCATATCACCTTCGACAACGATGGGTCGGAAATTTACACGATCATCGAAGTTGATACCCGCGACCGACCCGGCCTGTTGTTCGATCTGACGCGGACGCTCGCCAATGCCAACGTCTATATCTCGTCTGCCGTGATCGCGACCTACGGCGAACAGGTGGTGGACAGCTTTTACGTCAAGGACATGTTCGGGCTGAAGTTCCATTCGCCGGGCAAACAGAAAACGTTGGAGAACAAGCTGCGGACTGCGATCCAGGAAGGGGCGGCGCGCGCGCATTCCTGACGTCAGCTCCGATCTGTTGACAGATCGGTCCTGATCCATTGATGGATCAGCCGATGCGCCGCGACCCCTAAACCGGTGCGACACACCCGATCTGTCAATGGATCAGCCGATGCACTGCGTCCTCTAAACCAGCGCGACACGCCCGATCTGTCAACAGATCGGGACTGATCCATCAATGGATCAGCTACCCCGCAAGCGGAAAAGTTTTATCCGATCTTGCCCAGGGTGTCGCCAACCGCGCCGCCCATTTGACCACGGTGCATCAGGATGTGATCGAGGATCACGCAGGCCATCATCGCCTCGCCCACCGGCACCGCGCGAATACCAACACAGGGATCATGGCGACCCTTGGTGATGATCTCGGTCTCTTCCCCCGACTTGGTGATCGTCTTGCGCGTGGTCAGGATCGACGACGTCGGCTTCACCGCAAAGCGCACCACCACATCCTGCCCGGTGGAAATCCCGCCCAAAATACCACCCGCGTGGTTGGACGCATACACCGGCCCCTCCGGCCCCATGAAAATCTCGTCGGCATTCTCGCTGCCAGTCAGCGCCGCCGTCGCCATGCCATCGCCAATCTCAACCGCTTTCACCGCGTTGATCGACATCATCGCCGTCGCCAGATCGGTGTCCAGCTTGCCATAGACCGGCGCGCCCAGACCCGCCGGCGCGCCCTGCGCCACCACTTCGATCACCGCGCCAACCGAGTTATGCGCGTCCTTGCGCAAGTGGCCAAGATAAGCGTCCCATTCCGGCACAGCCTCGGCATCCGGCACCCAGAAATCATTGCGCCCGATTTCGTCCCAATCAAACCGCGACCGGTCGATATGTTTCTCACCCATCTGCACCATGTAGCCGGTGATCTTCAGCCTCGGCAGCATATGCGCCAGCGCCGCCCGCGCCACGCCACCCGCCGCCACCCGCGCCGCCGTTTCGCGCGCCGAAGACCGCCCGCCGCCGCGATAATCGCGGATGCCGTATTTCTGCCAATAGGTGATATCGGCGTGACCGGGGCGGAATTTCTCAACGATATCGCCATAATCCTTCGACCGCTGATCGGTGTTGCGGATCATCAGCTGGATCGGCGTGCCGGTGGATTTGCCCTCAAACACCCCCGACAAGATCTCGACCTCATCCGGCTCTTTGCGCTGGGTCATGTTCTTGTTCTGTCCGGGCTTGCGTTTGTCGAGCCAGACTTGAAGGAATGCGGCGTCGATCGCGACCCCCGGAGGGCAGCCATCCACCGTCGCGCCAAGCGCAGGCCCGTGGCTTTCGCCCCATGTGGTGACGCGGAACATGCGGCCAAAGGTGTTGTAGCTCATGTGAGACCCTCCATCTGCCCATTTCTCTAAGCCCCCTACCGCTGACCCTCAAGCACAATTGCCTTGTGGCACCCCCATGGGGCGCGTACCACTGGCCCCACCTCGGGGAGCTGTTTCGCGTGAAACTGCTGAGATGCCATTGGCGAACCCGTTGAACCTGAACCGGCTAAAACCGGCGGAGGGAAGGTTGACTGCGTGTGCACCCCCCACTCCGCCCACAACATTTGGAGAGCCCCATG
The DNA here is from genome assembly GCF_054052205.1 of Marinovum sedimenti. Taxonomy (NCBI): domain Bacteria; kingdom Pseudomonadati; phylum Pseudomonadota; class Alphaproteobacteria; order Rhodobacterales; family Roseobacteraceae; genus Marinovum; species Marinovum sedimenti. The sequence goes on along the minus strand of NZ_CM133223.1, from coordinate 2,844,372 downwards.
CTGGGACGCACCATCGTTGCGGGACTTGTCACTGCTTCGGCCACACTGGCCAGCGCAGAGACCCCCGTGCTGACTGTTTACGCAGGCGATTATTTCAATTCCGAATGGGGCCCCGGCCCCGGCATCGAACAGGGGTTCGAGGCGCGTTGTGGCTGTGATCTGGTTTACAAGACCGGCGATATTCTGCCCCGCATCCTGCTGGAAGGCGCACGGACCGAGGCCGACGTGGTGATCGGATTGACCACAGACATCACCAAGAAAGCACGCGACAGCGGGCTGTTTGCGCCGCACGGGGTCGACACTGCGTCGTTGACTCTGCCGGTGGCTTGGGACGACGACACCTTCTTGCCGTTCAACTACGGCCACACCGCGTTTATCTATAACAACGAGTTGGTCGTGACTCCGCCCGCAACGTTTGACGCCCTGCTGAACGCCCCCGACGATCTGCGGCTGGTGATCCAGGACCCGCGTTCGTCAATCTCTGGCCTCGCGCTGGTGCTTTGGGTGCAGGCGGTCTACGGCGATGGCGCTCAGGCGGCGTGGGAGAAGCTCGCGCCCAAGATCGTCACCGTCACCAAAGGCTGGTCGGAAAGCTATGGCCTGTTCACCGATGGCGAGGCCGATATGGTGCTAAGCTACACCACCTCGCCCGCCTACCACATCATCGCCGAGGGCGACCTGACCAAATCGGCGGCGATTTTCCCAGAAGGCCACTATTTCATGGCCGAATTGGTGGGCAAACTGGCCAGCACCGACAACCCCGACCTTGCCGATCAGTTCATGGACTACATCCTGACCGAAGAGTTCCAGACCATGATCCCGACGTCGAACTGGTCGTTCCCGGCCGCTTTGCCGGTGGACAAATGGCCCGACGGATTCCGCGATTTGCCGGTGCCCGACAAGGTGCTGTTCTATACCGAGGATGAAGCCGCAGAGCTTCGCGACACGGCAATCGACGCATGGCGCAGCGCGCTGTCGCAGTAATCCCGGCGCTTCTGGTTGCGGGGCTGGTGATCGGCCCCGTGGCTGCGGTGATCTGGCGTGGCGGGGGCCTTGGGGCTTTGGGCGCGGCGGATTTCGATGCGCTGTGGTTCACCATTTGGCAGGCGGCGGTGTCGGCCGCGGTCAGCGTCGCGCTGGCCGTGCCCGTCGCGCGCGCCCTGTCACGGCAGAGGTTTCCGGGCCGCGGGCTGCTCATCGCGCTGATGGGCGCGCCGTTCATCCTGCCGGTGATCGTCGCGGTGCTCGGGCTGCTGGCGGTGTTTGGCGGCAATGGGCTGGTCAATCAAATTGGCGGCGCTTTTGGCCTGCCGCGTATGGATATCTATGGCTATCACGGCGTGATTTTGGCGCATGTGTTCTTTAATCTGCCGCTGGCAACCCGGCTGATCCTTCAGGGGTGGCTGGCGATCCCGGCGGAACGCTTCCGCCTAGCCGCGTCCTTGGACGCGCCGGTGGGGCGGCTGCTGGAGTGGCCGATGCTGCGCCGGATCGCGCCGGGGGCCTTTGCGGTGAGCTTCGTGATCTGCCTGACGTCTTTCGCCGTCGCGCTGACCTTGGGCGGCGGGCCAAAGGCGACCACGGTGGAACTGGCGATCTACCAAGCGTTCAAATTCGATTTCGATCTCGGCAAGGCGGCGAGCCTCGCGCTTGTGCAACTGGCGCTGGGCCTAACGGCGGCGCTGACGCTGTTCTGGCTGTCGCCGCCTGATGGCTTTGGTGCAGGGCTGGACCGTGCGCACGCGCGCTGGGACGGGCAGACCGCGCTGGCCCGCGCGCTGGATTACTGCTGGATCGCGCTGGCGGCGCTGTTCTTGCTGACGCCGCTGGCGATGATCGTGCTGGCCGGTGTGCCGGGGCTTTTGTTGCTGACGCCCGACGTGTGGTGGGCCGCAGTGCGTTCCTTGACGGTGGCGCTGGGGGCCACCGGCGTGACGTTGCTGTTGGCCCTGCCGCTGGCCACCCGGGCGGGCGAATTGGCCGGGCTTTTGGGCGTGGCGGTTTCGGGGCTGGTGCTGGGCACCGGGCTGTTTCTTATCGTGCAGCCGTTCATCCGCCCCGCCGAGGCCGCCCTGCCGGTCACGCTTTTGGTCAACGCCCTGATGGCCCTGCCCTTCGTGCTGCGCATTCTCCGGCCCGAGCTTGAAGCCGCCCGCGCCGATTTCGGCAACCTCGCAGCGACGCTGGGCCTCACTGGCTTTGCCCTGTGGCGCATCGTCTTGTTGCCACGCCTGCGCCGCCCCTTGGGCTTTGCTGCCGGGCTGACGGCGGCGCTGTCGATGGGCGATCTGGGGGTGATTGCGCTGTTTGCCGATGGCGAACACGCGACCCTGCCGCTACAGTTGTACCGGCTGATGGGGGCCTACCGGATGGAGGCCGCGCAGGGGGCGGCACTGTTGCTGTTGATGATGAGCCTGGGGGTGTTCTGGGCCTTTGATCGAGGAGGTCGCACCGATGCTTGAACTGAGCACTGTCACGCTGGAGCAGGCCGGTTTTCACCTGCAAGCCGACGCCACGTTCGAGGGGCAATTCACCGCGCTGATCGGGCCGTCTGGCGCGGGAAAATCCACCGTCCTCAACATGATCGCAGGCTTTTTGCCGCCCTCGACCGGCGAGATCCTCTGGGGCGGTGCTGCCCTTACGGCTCTGCCCCCGGCCAAACGCCCGGTCAGCATCCTGTTTCAGGACAACAATCTGTTCCCGCATCTCACCATCACCGCCAACCTGGCGCTGGCGCTGACCACCCGCCGCCCTTCGAAAGACCAAGTCGCTAAGATCGAGACAGCTTTGGAGCACGTCGGCCTGACCGGCATGGGCGGGCGCAAACCGGCGGAACTGTCAGGCGGTCAGCAAGGCCGCGCTGCACTGGCGCGGGTGCTGTTGCAGGACCGGCCGCTGATGCTTCTGGATGAGCCGTTTTCGGCGCTGGGACCGGCGCTGCGCGCCGAGATGCTCGATCTGGTGGCGCGGCTGGCGGGCGCGGCCGGGATCAAGGTGATCATGGTCAGCCACGCGCCCGAAGATGCGCGCCGGGTGGCGGACCAAACCGCGTGGGTCGGCGATGGCCACTTGCATCCGCCGCAGCCGACCGCGACGCTGTTTGCTGCCCCCCCCGAGAATTTGGCCGCTTACCTCGGGCTGTGAGCGGTGCCTGATCTGTCAACAGATCAGTGCCGATCCATCAATGGATCGGGGGTCCGGCGGCCGCGATGATTCTCTCCGGACCGTTGCCCGTCATGCTTTGACTGCGCGCGGTGCCTGATCTGTTGACAGATCAGCACCGATCCATTGATGGATCGGGAGGCCGGCGGCGGCGATATCTCTCTCCCGGACCGTTGCCCATGACGCTTCAGTAGCGCGCATTGCCTGATCTGTTGACAGATCAGCACCGATCCATTGATGGATCGGCCCTCTCCAAACGCAAAAGGCCCCGCGAAACCGCAGGGCCTTTCGACAATTTACTGCTTTGGCTTACTTGCCTGCCAGCTTGGCTTGCCGTTTCACCGGGGCCCAGATGCGTTTGTTGGTGAGGTACAGCAGCACCGACAGCAGCACGAGGAAGATCACCCCGGTCAGACCCGCCTGCTTGCGCGCCATCATCTTGGGTTCCGCCGTCCACATCAGGAAGGCCGACACGTCTTCGGCCAGATAATGCAGATCGTTGGAATGGCCGTCGGCAAACTCTACCAGACCATCATCCAGCGGCGGGGCCATCGAGATCCAGCCACCCGGAAAGGCGGTGTTCTCATACAGCGTCGCACCTGCTTCGGTCTTTTCCTCGCCGGTGTAACCGGTGAGCACCGCGGTGATGTACTCAGGGCCGCCCATGCCTTTGAACAGCTGGTTCATGCCCGAGCCATACGGCCCGTGAAAACCGGCACGCGCCTTGGCCATCAACGACAGGTCAGGAGCGCCCGCCGCCGTGTTGGCCGGGAAGTTATCCGTGTCCACCGCCGGGCGGAAATCATCCAGCTCGGCATCAAACACTTCAAAGTTCTGCCCGGCATAGGCCCGAACCTGATCCGCCGGCATATGCGGGCCACCTTCGTCGGCCAGCGTGCGCAGCGGCACATATTGCAGACCGTGACAGCCAGCACAGACCTCAGTGTAGACCTGAAGACCGCGTTGCAGCTGGTTCTGGTCAAAGGCACCGAACGGGCCTTCGAACGAGAAGTCCACATCTTCGATGTGACCTTCCGAGCCTGCCGCCCATGCGCCGCTGACGCTCAGCGCCAACGCCGCGACAGCAGAGAGGGTGAGTTTCTTGATCATCATTCTCTCGTCCTCTTATTCAGCCGGCTGGCTGGCGGAGCCAGTGCCTTTTGCGGCCTTCTTGGCCATCTTGGCGTTGAAATCGGCTTCGATGGTGTCCGGCACGGCCTGCGGTTTCTCGATCACACCCAGAAGCGGCAGGATCACCAGGAAGTAGCCAAACCAATAGGCCGACGCGATCAGCGAGAAGCTGGCGTAAGGCTCTTCGGCGGGCATGGCACCCAGCCACATCAGCGCGATGAAGTCGATCACCAGCAGCGCGAACCACCACTTGAACATCGGGCGATAGCGGCCCGACCGTACCGAGGAGGTGTCCAGCCAAGGGGCCAGCGCCATCACGGCAATCGCACCAAACATCGCCAGAACACCAAAGAACTTGGCATCGACGATACCGCCGGTCACGAAGCTGGCAAACTGCACAACCCAAACCTCAGAGGTGAACGCCCGCAGGATCGCGTAGAACGGCAGGAAGTACCATTCCGGAACGATGTGTGCCGGTGTCGCCAGCGCGTTGGCCTCGATGTAGTTGTCGGGGTGGCCAAGGTAGTTGGGCATAAAGCCAACGATGGCAAAAAACACCACCAGGATGACGGCCAGCGCGAACAGGTCCTTCATCACGAAGTAGGGCCAGAACGGCAGGGTGTCTTTCTCGGCATCGGCTTTCGACGTCCGGCGCACTTCAACACCCGTGGGGTTGTTGTTGCCGGTGGTGTGGAACGCCCAGATGTGCACCGCAACCAGCGCCGCAATCACAAACGGCAGCAGATAGTGCAGCGAGAAAAAGCGGTTCAGCGTCGCGTTATCAACCGCCGGTCCACCCAAGAGCCAAGTCTGGATCGGTTCGCCAATGAACGGGATCGCGCCAAACAGGCCGGTGATCACGGTCGCGCCCCAGAAGGACATCTGACCCCAGGGCAGAACATAGCCCATGAACGCCGTGCCCATCATCGCGAGATAGATCAGCATGCCGATGATCCACGTAATTTCACGCGGGGCTTTGTACGAGCCGTAATACAGGCCGCGGAAAATATGCGCATAGACCGCAACAAAGAACAGCGACGCGCCGTTCATGTGGACATAGCGGATAAAGTGGCCGCCGTTCACGTTGCGCATGATGTGTTCGATCGAGGCAAAGGCCAGATCAACATGCGGCGTGTAGTGCATCACCAGAATGATGCCGGTGACGATCTGCAACACCAGACAGAATGTCAGGATAATGCCCCAGATCCACATCCAGTTGAGGTTCTTCGGCGTCGGGATCATCAGCGTGTCATACGCGAGCCCAACGATAGGAAGCCGTTTGTGCAGCCACTTTTCGCCGCCGGACTTCGGTTCGTAATGGTCGTGAGGAATACCAGCCATATCTACGCTCCTTAACCCAGCTTGATGGTTGTGTCGTCTTCAAAGACGGCCAGCGGAACATGCAGGTTCTGCGGTGCCGGCCCTTTGCGAATGCGGCCCGAGGTGTCGTAGTGCGAGCCGTGACAGGGGCAGAACCACCCGCCAAAGTCACCCGCGCCGTCACCCAAAGGCACACAGCCGAGGTGGGTACAGACACCGATTTGCACCAGCCATTCGCCGTTTTCGTCCATCGAACGGTTTTCGTCGGAGGCTGCGGCCTGGCCTTGAATGTTTTCATTCCGGGCCACACCGTCGATCAGCGTGCTGAGATCGACATTGCGTGCTTCGTCAATTTCTTCCTGGGTGCGTCGGCGAATGAACACCGGCTTGCCCAGCCATTTGACGGTAAGCTGTGTGCCGACCTCGACGCCAGACACGTCAACCCGGATCGAGCTGAGCGCGCGCACGTCGGCGGACGGGTTCATTTGATTAACGAGCGGCCAAACCGCGGCACCGGCCGCAACGGTGCCTGCGCCTGCGGTGGCATAGTAGAGAAAATCTCTGCGGGTGCCTTCGTGATCGTCTGCGTGGGACACGAGTGATCTCCATTTCAGCGCCAGATGACTGGCAAAACAATTCCCGGCTGCATCTCAAATCTGACGCAGCTCCCCGGGGCGGTGTTTAGCGCCGCGTCAAAATGACGTCCAGCGTTCAAAAGCGCGCAGGGCACATCGCGCCCTAATGTCGCGCCAAAAAAACGTTGAAAACCGGTCTTGGCGACACCAGTGGCCGGATTGTCCGGTGATTTCGCCAATTTGGCAAACGGGTAGTGGACAGAAATCGTCAAATAACGCGACTCGGGCGAATCTTTTTTGCCGTCGGGAGCTTTTGTCCGCATCCCGCGGCACCCAGACGGCAAATTCAGCCCGTATTCAGCCGGTGTTCACCCCGTGTTCAGCCGGTGTTCAGTCCGAAGGTTCGGTTTCCACCATCGACGGGCGCTCTGCGAACACCTTGTACCAATCGGCCAGCGCGGTGTTGCCGGTGCGCCATTGCCGCGCGGCGTGGCGATAATCGAGATAGGACAGCGCGCAGGCCACCGAGATCTGGCCAATGTCCAGCGGCCCGTGCAGATGGCTGACCCAGCGGGTGTTCAGCGCCGAAACCGCGCGGTCAATCTTGGCCCATTGCGCCTCGACCCACTCCGAAGATCGCTTCTGTTCGGGGCGAAACCGCTCTTCATAGATCATCAGCACCGCCGCCTCCATGATGCCATCGCCGGTGGCCTCAAGCGTGAGCACATCCCACTGGCGTTTTTCGGGGTACAGCGTGCCGCCAACGCGCGCGTTGAGAAACCGGCAAATCACCCGGCTGTCATACAGCGCAGGGGCGTCAGGGCGGATCAAGGCGGGGATCTTGCCCACCGGATTGGCCGCGATAAGCTCGGGCGAAGGGCCGGTGGGCGAGGCCACAACCCGTTCATATTCAACCGCATTTTTCTGGTCGGTCTCGTGCAACGTCACCATGACCTTGCGCACGAAAGGCGACGGACCCGCCATCAGGAGTTTCATGCCGTTCGTCTCCGCAGTGTTTGAATTTCACCGCAGGTTAGCAGCTTACGCGTCCTTGTCCACGCCCCGCATCAGCGCCGCCAGAAGCGCCAATTCCTGCCCCTGACCATAGGCCGCAATGCCATCGGCGGCACGATCGCGCACCTCTCCGGGCTTGTTCTGGCCCAGCTTCCAGGTGCCCTCAACCGCCGCGACCTCAAACCGGAACGGCTGGATCATCCGCATCATCTTGGCCATCACCCCGGGCGACATCTTGTCGGTGGTCCAGGGGCGTTTGGGCCGCAGCCGCTCTTCAAACAGCGCCGATTGCCGGTTCAGCAGATCCCACAGCGCGTCTTGCGGCAGCGGTGACAACCGCCCGGTCAGTTCGACCGCCACATAATTCCACGTCGGCACTTGATCGGCGACCTCATACCAATCGGGCGAGACATAAGAATCGGGGCCATTGACCGCAATCCGCGCTGCCAAAGGCACCGTGCACAGCCGGGCAATCGGATTCGAGCGCACCAGATGCAGCTCGGCCAAGCCGCCGTCCGGTGCCAAAAGAAAAGGCACCTGCGCGATCAGCGGAGCCGCATCGCCATTGCCCACCGTCAGACAGCCGAATCCCCGCTCGCGGGCATAGTCCAGATTTCTGGCCTCGGCCTCGCGGCGAAAGATTGGGTTGGGGTGCATCGCTCAGGCGACCAATTGCTGGCCGTCGACGCCGGTGATCGTCGCTTGCACGATCTGGCCCTCGGGCTGATCGCTGCCAAAGCGCACCTCGGCAAACTGCTCGGTCCGTCCCATGCCCGGATTCTCCATCAGCACCGCATGGCGCAACCCGGTCTGGGCGCGCAGATGTTCGGAGACCCGTACCTCGCCCGCCGCACGCAGCCGCGCCGCCCGGTCCTTGATCGCGCGTCCATTCACCTGCGGCATCCGCGCCGCCGGGGTGCCCTGACGCGGGCTATAGGGAAAGACATGCAGCCAGGTCAGACCGCAATCCTCGACCAGCTTCAACGAATTTTCAAACATCGCCTCGGTTTCGGTCGGAAAACCGGCAATGATATCCGCGCCATAGGTCATATCCGGGCGCAGCCGCTTTGCCTCTTCGCAAAAGGCAATCGCGTCGTCGCGCAGGTGGCGCCGCTTCATCCGCTTGAGAATCATGTCATCGCCCGCCTGCAGCGACAGATGCAGATGCGGCATCAGCCGGGGTTCGGTGGCAATCGCCTCCATCAACGCCGGATCGGCCTCAATCGAATCAATCGACGAGATTCGCAGCCGTGGCAAATCGGGCACCAGTTTCAGGATTCGCCGCACCAGATCGCCCAAATGCGGCGTGCCGGGCAGATCGGCCCCCCAAGACGTGAGGTCCACCCCGGTCAGCACCACCTCGTTATAGCCGCGATCCACCAGCCGCTTGATCTGATCGACCACGACACCGGCGGGCACCGAGCGCGAATTGCCCCGACCATAGGGAATGATGCAGAAGGTACAGCGGTGATCACAGCCGTTCTGCACCTGTACATAAGCGCGGCTCCGGGTGCCGAAACCGTCAATCAGATGGCCGGCGGTTTCAGTCACCGACATGATATCGTCGACCTGCACCTTTTCCGTCTCGCCCACAAAATCCGCCGCCATGCCGCGCCAAGTGTCGGGCTGCATCTTTTCGGTGTTGCCGATCACCGCGTCGACCTCATCCATCTTGGCAAAGGTCTCGGGCTCGGTCTGCGCCGCACAGCCCGTCACGATCAGCCGCGCATTGGGGTTCTCGCGCCGCAACCGCCGGATTTCTTGCCGCGCCTTGCGCACCGCCTCGGCGGTGACGGCGCATGTGTTGACCACCACGGCATCGCCTAGCCCGGCCTCGGCGGCCAGTTCCTTCATCGCCTCGGTCTCATAGGCGTTCAAACGGCAGCCTAAAGTCGAGAAAACAGGTTTGGACAGAACGGGCGCACTCATGACAGGCTCTCCAGAAACTCCGCCGTCAGTTCGGCGGAAAACACATGCATGGTTGGCCCGGTCATCCAAACGCCATCCTCGGTCACTTTGATCTGTATGATACCGCCATCAAGGTGAATCGTCACCTCTGGCCCGGTCAGCCCTCGGCGATGCGCCGCAACGGCAGTGGCACAGGACGAAGAACCAGAGGCCAAGGTGATGCCCGTCCCCCGCTCCCACACTCGCATCCGCAGGGTGTGTTCGCCGATCACGCTGGCGAACTGCACGTTGGTGCGCTCGGGAAACAGCGGGTGATGTTCGATCTCGGGGCCGCGGGTGGCCAGATCAACCGCCTCGGCGTCCTCGACGAAAAAGGTGCAATGCGGATTGCCCATGCCGGTGGCCGTCGGCGTGCCGTCAATCGGCAGTTCCAACGTGTCCATCGCGCGGGCCAGGGGCACGCTTTGCCAGTCGGTGTCCGGCAGCCCCATGTTCACACTGGTCAGACCGATGCCCGCATCGCGCGCGGCAAGCACCCGCGTCCCGGCGCGCAGGCGCAACGCCCCCTGCCCGGTCTCAGTCATCAGATGGCGCGCAATACAGCGGGTGGCATTACCACAGGCCGCCGAGATCGAGCCATCGGCGTTGTAAAAGATCAGCTCGGCATCGACGTTCTCACCCGGCACAATCACCGCAAGCTGGTCGAATCCGACGCCACGTTGCCTGTCGGCCAAAGCTGTCGCTAGCGCGGCCGTCATCTCTACCGGGCGCGCACGCCCATCCACGACAACGAAGTCGTTGCCCAAACCGTGCATCTTCATGAACGGCAAGTTGCTGTTTTTCGCAATGCTCATCTGCGCGCATATACGCGTCTGTCAGAACTAATTCCAGAGCCTCGCATTTTTTCGCGTTTTCGGGGTTGACCGCTAGCCCATACATTTCTAGATACGCCGCCAGTGGGCCGTTAGCTCAGTTGGTAGAGCAACTGACTTTTAATCAGTAGGTCGATGGTTCGAACCCATCACGGCTCACCACTACATCTACCTGAATGAGCACAAGAAAAACCGCCGGTCACCTGACTGGCGGTTTTCTTGTTCCCCCGCCAGCCACGCGGATCAAGCCGCGCAATGCGGGCAAATGCTCGGCTTCGCACAGGGTGCTTGGGCCTGCGCGCTTGGGCCTGTGTGCTTGGGCCTGCGCGCTTGGGCCGGGGTCGGCGGGTCCTCTGCCCGCATGCGCCGGTGTGACGTCACGGCAAACTTGGGCTGGTTGCCAAAAACAAAACCAACTAAACGGTTCCAGCAACACCGGGGAGCGGCTCTATGCAGAAGATCACCTTGCCAGAGCGGCCAAATTGGCGCGCCCATGCCGAAGAGGTCGGTTTTACCTTTGCCGATATGTATGGCGAACCCTACTGGGACGAATCCTCGGCCTATGCCTTTTCGCTTGAGCAGATCGAAACCGAGCTGGAAGACCCGGCCACCGAGCTGCATGAGATGTGCCGCGAAGCCGTGGGCCATATCGTTCAGAGCGAAGAGCTGATGGACCGGCTGGCCATCCCCGAGGCGCACCGCGACCTTGTGGCCGCAAGCTGGCGCAACGACGATCCCGAGATTTATGGCCGGTTCGATTTTGCCTATGACGGCAAGAGCCCCGCCAAACTGTTGGAATATAACGCCGACACCCCAACCTCGCTTTACGAAAGCGCCGCGTTTCAGTGGCAATGGCTGGAAGATCAGCTCAAGGCCGGGGTGCTGCCCGAGGGGGCCGACCAGTTCAATGGCATCCACGAGGCGCTTGTCGCGCGGTTTTCCGAGGTGTTCGAGGCGGGCAGCGATCTGCATTTCACCGCCGTCGCCGGCAGCCCCGAAGACTATGGCACCGTCGAGGCGATGGGTTGGGCGGCGCGCGAAGCCGGCCTTGGCGCGCATTACTTCGATCTCGACAAGATCGGGCTAAGCAAGGACGGCCAGTTCCTTGATGACGAGGATCGCCGGATTGCGGTGCTGTTCAAGCTCTACCCGTGGGAAGACCTTTTGCGCGACGACTACGCCAAACACATCGCCGGGTCGGGCTGTCTGTTTCTGGAACCGGCGTGGAAGGCTCTTCTGTCGAACAAGGGTCTGTTGCCGGTGCTCTGGCAGATGTTCGAGGATCACCCCAACCTGCTGCCCGCGTTCTTTGAACGCGACATCTCGGATGCCATGACAGGCGGCACAACGGCCCCCGCAGTGGCCGAGGCCTTTGAGCGCGCCCAAGAGCGGCTGACGGCGGGCCATGTCCACAAACCGATCCTGTCGCGCGAGGGGGCTTCGGTGACGATCCACCAAGACGGCGACCTTCTTGAGGCGTCGAAAAACACCGACTACGCCGAGCATCCCCGCATCATCCAGGCCTACGCCCCCCTGCCAGTATTTGACGGGTTTCGCCCGGTGATCGGCGCGTGGATCGTGGGCCGGACCTGTGCCGGGATCGGCATCCGCGAAGACAAATCCCGCATCACCCAGGATTTATCCCGCTTCAAACCGCACTATATTACTGTCTAAACCGCACGCCCAATCGCCATCAGCGCAGAAAGCACGCTTGTCATGACCAAACGCTCGAAACGGGTTGCCATCGCCATTGTCGGCGCCTCCGCCTTTGCCCTTGCGGGCTGTGAAGATGAAAAAATCGACGCCGCCGCCTATCCCGACCTTCAGTCCTGCATCAACGAGTCTGCGCAGAACCCCGCCTTTTCGGCGCAAGACTGCGAGCTTTCGTTCCTTCAGGCCGAGGCGCTGCACGTTGAGGCCGCCCCGCGCTATGACAGTGTTGAGGTTTGCGAAGAGCAGCACGGCGAAGGGGCCTGCGGGTCCGAGGCCAGCGCGACGCAGGGCGGATCTGGCAGCATCTTTATGCCACTGCTCGCGGGCTATCTGATCGGCAATATGCTCGGCGGTCGGTCGGGCATGGCGTCGGCGCAACCGATGTATAAAACCGCCGATGGCAAATTCACCAATGCCGCCCGGACGAGCACCTTTTCCACCAACCGTGGCGCGGCCAAGCTGAACACTTCGCAGTTCACCCGCCCCGCCACCACGGCAGGCAAAGCCCCGATGACCCGCGCCACCGCCGCCTCGCGCGGTGGGTTTGGCAAGTCCGGCGCCGGGCGCACCGGTTTCGGCGGCTAATCTCGGGCCCGCAGACTTCTGCGGGACGACCAACAGACACCCCCGGTGCGTCACGGCCAAACGGTCGGGACCGCCGATGAACACCAGGACCGGCCTGCGATCCCCGCGCACCGGCACACATCAGACGAAGGAGTAGCCTTATGACAAGCGTTTTGGACCAACTCAGAGACATGACAGTGGTTGTGGCCGACACCGGCGACGTCGAAGCTGTAAAAACCTACAAACCCGTGGATTGCACCACCAACCCCTCGCTGGTGCTCAGCGTGCTGAGCGATTCTTCCTCGGACGACCTTGTCACCAAAGAGATCGAAGCCGGACGCAAGGCGGGGCTGACGCCCGAACAGGTCGCAGACAAGCTGACCGTGGCCGTCGGCGCGCGCCTGACCGAGCTTGTGCCGGGCCGGGTCTCGACCGAAGTCGACGCCTGCCTGTCGTATGACACCGATGCCTCGGTGGCGCGTGCGCGCGAAATCTTGGCCGACTACGACGCGCGCGGCATCGGCAAAGAGCGCATCCTGATCAAGCTGGCCTCGACCTGGGAAGGCATCCGCGCGGCGGAGATCCTGCAAAAGGACGGCATCGATTGTAACCTGACGCTGCTGTTCTCGATGGCGCAGGCCGTTGCCTGTGCCGATGCGGGCGCTTTCCTGATCTCGCCGTTTGTGGGCCGGATCACCGATTGGTACAAAAAGGCCGAGGGCGTCGACAGCTATGCCGCGAATGAAGACCCCGGCGTGAAATCGGTGCGCGCGATCTATGACTACTACAAGTCCAACGGCATCAAGACCGTGGTCATGGGCGCCTCCTTCCGCAACAGCGACCAGATCAAGGCGCTGGCGGGCTGTGACAACCTGACAATCGCCCCGGCGCTGCTTGACGAGCTGGACAAAGACACCGCCGACCTGCCCCGCGTGCTGTCGCCCGACAATGCGAGCGGCGTGGACGCCGTCAGCATGAACGAAGCGACCTTCCGCTGGGAACTGGGTGCCGACGCAATGGCGACCGAAAAACTGGCCGAAGGCATCCGTAAGTTCGACGCTGACCACAAGAAACTGATCAAACTTGTGGCAGAGCGCCTGAATTAATATCGGAACTTTACCGCTGACATAACGCGCGCAGGATTAGATTTGCTTGACCGCAATAATCTCGCGGCATAACGTCAAGTTTCATCTTGCGCGCGTAAACTTAGGGCCCACACGGGCCTTTTTCGTTAATTAACACCGGGAACCAACCCGCTTGCGGCGCAGAAAATAGGGAAACCCATGCTGCGCAAGATCAAAAATATGGAAGAATTTGCTGAGGTCAGCGGCATCTCTCGTCCAACCGTTTCGAAATATTTTCACGACCCCGACAGCGTGCGGAAATCCACCCGCGCCCGGATCGAACAAGCGCTTGAGCAATACGATTATCGCCCCAACATTTTCGCGATGAACCAGAACCGGCAGCTGACCAAGAACATCGGCGTCGTGGTGCCCTATCTGGCCGACCCTTTCTTTGCCGAAATCGCCCGAAATATCGAACGTCGCTGCATCGATGCGGGCTTTTTCCCGCTGCTGTTCAGCTCGCATGGCGAACGCGAACAGGAAACCGCAATTCTCAACTCGCTGCGGCTGCTGAAACCGGCGGGGGTGCTGCTGGCGGCCTTGGGGCGCAACTCTGATCGTGAGCAGATCATGCGGTTCTGCGATGACGTGCCAACCGTGCTTTTTGACAGTTATCTTGAGGAAACCGGCGCTGCTTTCGTGGGATCGGACCATGCACAGGTGGTGCATGTCATGGTGGATTACCTGTGCCGCAGTGGCCAACCGCCGATGTTTTTCGAGATGGACAAACCGGTCAACCCGAACGCCAACCGCCGCCGAAACGGCTATCTTGCGGCGATGAAGGCCTTGGGCCACACGCCCGAAATCATCAAAGTCGGCGGCGATGGCTGGAGTTTTGAACAAATCGGATTTCAAGGCGGCATCAAGCTTATCGAAGACGGAAATTTCCCGACCGACACCATTCTTTGCAGCAATGACCGCCTCGCGATTGGCCTGATTTCCGCCGCCTACTCCAAGGGCGTGCGCGTGGGGCGCGGCGCGGATTGTACGCTGCGCGTGGCCGGAATGGACGACCATCCGTTCGCGCAATTCACCTGTCCGCCGATGACAACCATCGCCCAGGATTACGCCGCTATTTCGGATACGAGCGTCGAAACTTTGTTTGAAGTCATGGAAAACGCTGATAACAATCATCCTCGGGTAGAGTCGATGTTCGAGGGGAAACTGGTAATGCGGGATTCCGCCTGAGCTCGCTGCACTGCAGAAAGTTCTCGCTGCGGCGCGGAAACTTGAAATCTTACGCGCGTAAACTTTTTGTTGACCCGCGCATCAGAATCGGGCTAACTGGCGTCTCTACATCCAGAACCAAGGGAGGAAAATGGATGAACTTGACGAACGCACTTTTCGCGGCGTCCGCGCTGGTATCTGTCGCAGCGACAGCAGCCACCGCAGAGACACTCACGATTGCAACAGTGAACAACGGCGACATGGTCCGCATGCAGGGCCTGACCGATGATTTCACCGAGAAGACCGGCCACACAGTGGACTGGGTCACTCTGGAAGAAAACACACTGCGCCAACGCGTCACTACCGACATCTCCGCCAAGGGCGGTCAGTTCGACATCATGACAATCGGCATGTACGAAGCGCCGATCTGGGCTGGCAACGACTGGCTGGTTTCGTTGGACGACCTGGGCGAAGACTATGACGCCGACGACATCCTGCCCGCAATGGCAGACGGCCTGAGCCTTGACGGCACGCTTTATGCGGCACCGTTCTACGGCGAAAGCTCGATGATCATGTACCGCACCGACCTGATGGAAGCCGCTGGCAAAGAGATGCCGGAAGCCCCCACCTGGGACTTCATCAAAGAAGCTGCGGTCGCGATGACCGACAAAGAAAACGAAATCTACGGCATCTGCCTTCGCGGCAAAGCCGGCTGGGGTGAGAACATGGCGTTCCTCACAGCCATGTCGAACGCTTTCGGCGCGCGCTTTGTGAACGAAGAGTGGGAGCCGCAGTACAACACCGAAGCATGGTCGAACACGCTTAACTTCTACATCGACCTGATGAACGAAGCAGGCCCTCCCGGTGCATCCTCGAACGGTTTCAACGAAAACCTTTCGCTGTTCCAACAGGGCAAATGCGGCATGTGGATCGACGCAACAGTTGCGGCGTCCTTTGTGACCAACCCCGACGACTCTGAAGTGGCTGACAAGGTTGGCTTTGCTCTCGCACCGAACACCGGTCTGGGCAAAAACTCCAACTGGCTCTGGGCCTGGGCACTGGCCATCCCGGCCGGCACTCAGAAAGAAGCCGCCGCGAAAGAGTTCATCAAATGGGCAACCTCGAAAGACTACATCGAGCTTGTTGCTGAAAACGAAGGCTGGGCCAACGTTCCTCCGGGCGCGCGTACCTCGCTTTACGAAAACGAGAACTACAAGAAAGTTCCGTTTGCAGAGATGACCCTGAAGTCGATCCAATCGGCTGATCCGAAAAACTCGACCGTTGATCCGGTTCCTTATGTTGGCGTTCAGTTCGCTGCCATTCCGGAATGGTCGGGCCTTGCCGGTCAAATCGGCCAAGAGTTCTCCGCAGCTCTGGCTGGTCAGCAAACCGCTGACGAAGCGCTCGAAAAAGCGCAGGCGATTGCCGAAGAAGAACTGGAAGCCGCAGGTTACTGAGGCATCCTCCCAAGGGCTGGGGGGCGGCATGTCCGCCCCTCGGTTCCCTTAACAACTTTTAGTTCCTTTACCCCCGTATCCCCGTGTTCAACATGCAACTTGCGTGAACAGAGAGGCTTTGTGTCATGGCGACTCAGCATTCCCGATCCGCAGCGCGCATGATGATGGCACCAGCAGTTATCCTACTTCTAGGATGGATGCTCGTCCCGCTTATCATGACGCTCTATTTCTCATTTAAAACTTACTTGCCCCTGCGCGGCGGCGATCTTGGCTGGACCGGATTTGACAACTACGTCAAATTCGTCACCTCCTCGGCGTTTTGGCCCAGTGTTCAGGCCACACTGATCATTGTTGGTGGCACCCTGATGATCACCGTGCTTTTTGGTGTTCTGCTTGGCATCCTTTTGAACCAACCGATGTGGGGCCAGGGCGTTGTCCGTATCCTCGTCATCGCGCCTTTCTTTGTCATGCCTACCGTTTCGGCGCTGGTCTGGAAGAACATGTTCATGGACCCGGTGAACGGCCTTTTTGCCCACCTATGGAAATTTTTCGGCGCGGAACCGGTGGTTTGGCTATCGGATGCCTCACTGTTCTCGATCATTGTGATCACCAGTTGGCAGTGGCTGCCCTTTGCCACGCTGATCCTGCTGACCGCGATCCAGTCGCTTGACGGCGAACAGCTGGAAGCCTCTGAAATGGACGGCGCACCCGTTCTGAAACGCTTCTGGTATATTGTTCTGCCCCACCTGAGCCGCGCGATCACCATTGTCGTCCTGATCGAAACCATCTTCCTCCTGTCGATCTTCGCCGAAATCTTTGTGACCACCGGCGGTGCATTCGGCTCTCGGACGCTGACCTACTTGATCTTCCAGCGTGTTTTGGAAAGCCAGAACGTCGGTCTTGGCTCCGCAGGCGGTGTCTATGCAATCATTCTCGCCAATATCGTTGCCATCTTCCTGATGCGCATCGTCGGCAAGAACCTGGACGCGTGAGGAGATATTAATCATGGCACGTTCCGTTACCAACAATCGCAAGATCATCAACACCGTGGCCGCTTGGGCTGTCGGCTTGCTGATCTTCTTCCCGATCCTCTGGACGATCCTGACCAGCTTCAAAACCGAAGCCACAGCGATCGCTGATCCTCCCGTGTTCCTGGCCTTTAACTGGACGCTGGAAAACTACGCAACAGTCCTTGAACGGTCGAACTACGCCCGCTTCTTGTGGAACTCGATCATTATTGCCGGCGGCTCGACTGTCCTTGGCATTATCATCGCGGTTCCGGCGGCCTGGTCGATGGCATTCGTGCCCTCGAAGCGGACCAAAGACATCCTGCTCTGGATGCTCTCGACCAAGATGCTCCCGGCAGTCGGCGTTCTGTACCCGATCTACCTGATCTTCATCAAAATGGGCCTGCTCGACTCGCGGTTTGGTCTGGTTGTCGTCTTGATGCTGATCAACCTGCCGATCATTGTCTGGATGCTCTACACCTACTTCAAGGAGATCCCTGGCGAGATCCTCGAGGCCGGGCGGATGGACGGGGCCAACCTCAAGGATGAGATTATCTATATTCTCACCCCGATGGCTGTTCCTGGCATCGCATCGACCCTGCTGTTGAACTTCATCCTGGCCTGGAACGAGGCATTCTGGACGCTCAACCTGACTGCGGCCAAAGCGGCCCCGCTCACAGCGTTCATTGCCAGCTACTCCAGCCCCGAGGGTCTGTTCTACGCCAAGCTCAGCGCGGCATCGACAATGGCCATCGCGCCGATCCTCATCCTCGGCTGGTTCAGCCAGAAACAACTCGTCAGCGGCCTCACCTTCGGCGCTGTGAAATAAGGACCTGAAATCATGGGACAAATTCAACTGAACCAAGTCACCAAGAGCTTTGGCGACGTCAATGTCATCCCGCCTCTTGATCTGACGATCTATGACGGCGAGTTCACGGTCTTCGTTGGCCCCTCGGGTTGCGGCAAGTCCACGCTGCTCCGTCTGATTGCCGGTCTGGAGGATATCTCCAGCGGCCAGATCGAGATCGACGGTCAGGACGCCACCAATCTGCCGCCTGCAAAGCGCGGTCTGGCGATGGTGTTCCAATCCTACGCTCTGTATCCGCATATGTCGGTGCGCAAGAACATCGCGTTCCCGATGAAAATGGCGGGCATGGAGCAGGCCGAGCAGGACCGGCGCATTGATGCCGCGGCCAAAGCGCTGAACCTGACCGACTATCTTGAGCGTCGCCCCGGCCAGCTTTCGGGTGGTCAGCGTCAGCGGGTTGCCATCGGCCGTGCGATTGTGCGCGAACCTTCGGCCTTCCTGTTTGACGAACCGCTGTCGAACCTCGATGCGGCTCTGCGGGTTGGCATGCGTCTGGAAATCTCGGAGATGCACAAGCGTCTTCAGACCACGATGATCTATGTGACCCACGACCAGGTCGAAGCGATGACCATGGCCGATAAGATCGTTGTGCTTCAGGCCGGTGTGATCGAACAGGTCGGATCACCGCTCGAACTGTACAAAGCGCCGCGCAACAAGTTCGTCGCGGGCTTTATCGGCTCGCCCAAGATGAACCTGATCGAAGGTGCCGAAGCGTCCAAACATGGCGTGCACACCATCGGCATCCGTCCTGAGCACCTTGACGTGTCGACAACGGCAGGCGCATGGCAGGGGACGGTCGGCGTGGCCGAGCACCTCGGTTCCGACACCTTCATCCACATCCACGGCGTTCCGGGTTGCGACCCGCTGACCGTGCGTGCGGGTGGCGAAGTGGGCGTCAAGCACGGCGACACCGTGTACCTGACACCGCAACCGCAGCACATCCACAAGTTCGGCGCTGACGGACTTCGGATCGACTGATGCGGCTGGCGGGTAAATCCGCCCTTATTACCGGTGCTGCACGCGGTATCGGTAAGGGCTTTGCCCAAGCCTACATGAACGAGGGAGCAAAGGTGGCGATCGGGGATATCAACCTCGACGCCGCCCGCGCAGCGGCAAATGACATCGGGGGCGGGGCCTATGCCGTGCATCTCGATGTCACGCAACAAGACAGCATCGACACAGCAATCCAAAGCGTTGTGGCCGAAGCGGGGAAGCTCGATATCCTGATCAACAACGCCGCGCTGTTCGATGCGGCCGAGACCGTGGATATCACCCGTGAAAGCTATGACCGGCTGTATGCTGTAAACGTTGCCGGAACCCTTTTCACCATGCAGGCGGCCGCGCGTCAGATGATTGCGCAGGGCCACGGTGGCAAGATTATCAATATGGCGTCCCAGGCGGGGCGACGCGGCGAATCTCTGGTGCTGGTCTATTGCTCGACCAAGGCGGCGGTCATCTCGATGACGCAGTCGGCCGGGCTTAACCTGATCAGCCACGGGATCAACGTCAATGCCATCGCACCCGGCGTGGTGGATGGCGATCACTGGGTACATGTGGACGAGATGTTTGCCAAACTGGAGGGCAAGAAGCCCGGCCAGAAGAAGGCGGAAGTCGCGGCCAGCGTACCTGCTGGCCGGTTTGCCGTGCCCGGCGATCTGACTGGAATGGCGGTATTTTTGGCGTCGGACGAGGCCAATTACATTGTATCGCAAACTTATAATGTCGACGGCGGCCAATGGATGAGCTGACCGGAAAAGGGACGAGAACATGAAACTGTCCAACGCCACTTTGAACGACCTGCCTGACTCTGTTGTCCGGCCGACCTATGACCGCTCCAAGCTGACCGCCGGCATTGTGCATATCGGCCTCGGCAATTTTCACCGCGCCCATCAGGCGTGGTATCTGCACCGGCTGATGCAGGACGGCGACGCACTCGATTGGGCCATCGTTGGCGCAGGTGTGCGCGCCTATGATGAAACGATGCGGCTGAAAATGGCGGAGCAGGATTACCTGACCACCCTGATCGAGCTCGACCCTGCGGGCAGTTCCGCCGAGGTTGTCGGCTCGATGATCGACTACGTTCCGATCGTTGAAGGCAACGGGCCACTGATTGCAAAGATGGCCGATCCGGCGATCCGCATCGTGGCGCTGACCGTGACCGAAGGCGGCTACTACCTTGATCCCGCGACGAAGAAATTTGCCCCCGGGCATCCCGACATCCAGCACGACATCGCCAACTCCGACACGCCCCGTACAGCTTTCGGGGCAATGATTGCGGCGCTTAAACAGCGACGTGATGCTGGCGTACCTGCCTTTACTTGCCAAAGTTGTGACAACCTCCCAGGCAATGGCACGAAGTTGCGTGAAGTCGTGCTGGGTCTCGCTGAGCTGATGGACCCGGAACTGTTTGATTGGATTAAGAATAACTCGAGCTTTCCCAACTCGATGGTGGACTGCATCGTGCCTGCGACAGGGCCGAAAGAGCTTGAGTTGGCCAAGGGGCTGGGGATCGACGATGCGGTGCCGGTCACGCATGAGAACTTTCGCCAATGGGTGATCGAGGACGACTTCTGTAACGGGCGCCCCGATTATGAAAAGGCCGGCGCGACGTTCACCGACAACGTGCATGACTTCGAAGCGATGAAGCTGCGGATGTTGAACGGCGGGCACCAGATCATCGTGGCCCCGGCCGAGATCCTTGGGATCGAGACGATTGCGGGCACGTTGGAGCATCCGGGCATCAAGGCGCTGCTGCGCAAGGTGGCCACCGATGAAATCGCGCCGCATGTCGATGATGTGCCGGGGATGACCACCGGGCAATACACTGATTTGATTGACAGACGTTTCTCGAACCCAAAGATTCACGACACCGTGCGCCGCGTCGCGTTTGACGGATCGTCGCGCCAGACCGGGGCGGTTTTGCCCGGTATTCGCGACTCTCTGGCGGCGGGAACGCCGGTGTCGGGCTTGGCGTTGTCGCAAGCGTTTTGGTGCCGGATGTGCGCCGGAACGCGCGAAGATGGCAGTGTGATCGAGCCGAATGATCCGGTTTGGGACGAGCTGAATGCAGCGGCTTTGGCGGCGAAGGACGACCCGAGCGTCTGGCTTGAGCAGCGGCATTTCTATGGCGATCTGGCGGACAATGAGCGATTTGCGTCGGAGTTTTCGACGTGGCTCAATCTGATCTGGGCGGAGGGCGTCGAGGCGGCGCTGACCGCGTATCAGAACGCCTGAGTTTAGGGGCTTTGGGGGGATTTGACCTATTTATCTGGTCAGATCCCCCTGCCCTATTCTTTGGCCCTACCCATCCGTCTGCGCTGTGGGCCGCGCACGCCGGATTAAGGAATTGGCAACCGTATTAGGGCAGACTGTGCCCCAGATCGGAGACCGCCATGACCCTCGCCCCCTACCGCATTTCCCCCCTCTCGGACTACCGCAAACACTGCTCACAGCTCACCGGCTGGGTCGAGCATATGGGCGGGCGCTTGTGGCTGACCAAACACGGAAGGTTTGTCGCGGCGGTGGTGCCGTTCTTTCACTGCGAGCGGCTGGAAGAATGGGAACGCCGGTCATTGGCAGAAGAGCGGCGACGGCTGGAGGACAATTACGAGAAGTGGAAGCGGGTGAAGGCGATCACGCGGGAGACGGTGGATGTGGTTTGGGAGGAGTGAGGGCCCCCGGCCCTAGGACTGCGCTCGCGTCAGGGGGTGAAAAGATCATCCTCGGTCACTTCGTTCAGCAGAGACAGACCCGTGCGATAGCGATTGATATTGTCGCAAATGAGGGCCACGGCCCGCGCATCCCGGTCAGGTTCTCGGGACGATGTGTGCGGCGTGATCAAAACATTGGGCAACGTCCAGAGCGGGCTGTCAGACGGCAGCGGTTCTTGGCAAAAGACATCGAGACCGGCACCGGCAATCTGCTGTCGTTTCAAGGCCTCGATCAGCGCCGGTTCATCCACCACCGCGCCGCGCGCAATATTGATCAGTCGGGCGCTGGGTTTCATCATGCCAAGCGTGCGCGCGTTCATCAAACCGCGACTTGCATTGGTTAATGGCACGGCAAGAACCACATAATCGGACTCGCCGAGCAGTGTCTCGAGACCGTCCTTTTGGCTTTCGGTATAAAGCTGATCGACCCCGGCAGGCGCTGGCCCGTCGCTGCGACGATAGCCAACGACGCGCATTCCCATCGCCGCGCACCGTGTGGCCAAGGCCTTACCGATATGACCAAGGCCCACGATGCCCACCGTATGGCCATAGAGCGAGCGCAGGTGTTCGCGTCCGTCTTTTTCCCATGCGGATCGGCGTTGCGAGTCCCAAAGATCGGTAGATTTGTAAGCAAGCGACAACATGAAAAACAGCGCGTGTTCGGCCAGTGCCTCGACCGAGTAGCCCGCAGAGCCAGACACACGGATGCCGCGTTCCAACATTTCCGGGCGCGCGATCCTATCGACGCCCGCGTGGGTGACATGCACCCAACGCAAGTTTTCGCCTTGGATTTCCTCGGGCGGCAGCAGATTTTGCAGCAGGGCGACATCGGCTGTGGCCAAGGAGCGGCGCAAACCGTCGTAATCCTCAGGTTCGATACGGGTCACTTCGGCTGGCGCGAAAGCGGCGGTCAGCTCGTCCCAGAGCGCGCCCGTGTACAGAACATTCGTTACAACCTTATCTATTTTCATTCTCTGCCCCAAGTGACTTTGTTTACGAAAAACAGTACGGTGCGGGTGGTTGAACCGTCAAGATCCGCCCCCCGCACCGTTGGCCTTGGCCGGTAGGTTTGAGAGTGCACTGCCCGTTTGTCGAGGCCTTACAAAAGCGTATCGAGCAGCGCGCTTACGTTTTCGCGGGTGAGCTCGATCGGGTTGCCGCCGCAGCTGGGGTCTTTGAGGGCGCCTTCCAGGATCGCCGCCTTGTCGGGGGTGGCGACGCCCATTGCGGCGAGGCTCTCGGGGATGCCGAGGGTGGCGTTGAGGTCTCCGACAAAGGCACGGAAGCCGTCAAAGCCGCCGTCGATGCCGAGGTAGGCCGCGGCTTGCTCGATGCGGGCCTCGATGGCGGGGCGGTTGAAATCGAGCACCGCCTGCATGACCACCGCGTTCGTGGTGCCGTGGTGGGTGTGATAGATCGCGCCGATGGGGTGCGAAATGGCGTGGATGGCGCCGAGGCCTTTTTGGAAGGCGGTGGCGCCCATCATCGCGGCGGACATCATATGGGCGCGGGCCTCGATGTCGGTGGGGGTGGCGTAGGCGGTTGGCAGGTTTTCCTTGACCAGCCGCAGCCCTTCGAGCGCGATGCCCTGGCTCATCGGGTGGTAATGCGGCGAGCAGAAGGCCTCGAGGCAGTGGGCGAAGGCGTCCATCCCGGTGCCTGCGGTGATCGCGGGGGGCATGCCGGTGGTCAGCTCGGGGTCGGCGATGACGACGCTGGGCAGGACTTTGGGGTGGAAGATGATCTTTTTCTCGTGGGTGTCGGCGTTGGTCAGCACGCTGGCGCGGCCCACTTCGGAGCCGGTGCCGGCGGTGGTGGGCACGGCGACGATGGGGGCGATGGCGGAGGCGTCGGCGCGAGTCCACCAATCGCCGATGTCCTCGAAATCCCACACCGGGCGGGTCTGGCCGGCCATGAAGGCGACCATCTTGCCAAGGTCGAGGCCGGAGCCGCCACCGAAGGCAATCACGCCGTCATGGTTGCCGGCTTTGTAGGCTTGGACGCCGGCGGTGAGGTTGGCCTCGTTCGGGTTGGGATCGACCTCGGCAAAGAGGCCACGGCCCAGGCCCGCGGCTTCCATCAGGTCGAGGGTTTTGGTGGTGATCGGCAGGGTGGCGAGGCCGCGATCAGTGACGAGGAGCGGGTTTTGCATGCCCACCGCCGCGCAGGCTTCGGCGATCTCGGAGATGCGGCCGGCGCCGAAACGGATGGCGGTGGGATATGACCAATTGGCAGTCAGGGACATGTTCAGGCTTTCTTGAGGTGGTAGGATTTGGGGCGGGTCAACGAGTGATACCCCAAGGAGGAGAGGGCGGCGCCGCGACCGGTGTCTTTGCAGCCAGTCCAGCAGAGCGCCGGGTCGAGGTAATCGCAGCGGTTCATGAAGACGGTGCCGGTTTCGAGTTGGCTGCCGATGCGCGCGGCGCGCTCGGCGTCGGCGGTCCAGAGGGCGGCGGTGAGGCCGAAATCGCTGTCGTTCATCAAAGCGATGGCCTCTTCGTCGGAGGACACGGGCATGACGCCAAGCACCGGGCCGAAGCTTTCCTCGCGCATCACGGTCATGTCGTGGGTGACGTTGGTGAGGATTTGCGGCGCGAGGTAGGCGCCGCCGTCATCAGCGAATTTCGCGGTGTCGATGACGCGGGTGGCGCCTTTGGCGACGGCGTCTTCGGTCTGGGCGCGGACGGTTTGGGCGAAGCGGATGTTGGCCATCGGGCCGAGGGTTGTGGCGGGGTCAAGCGGGTTTCCAAGGACGTAGCCGTCGACAATGGCTTTGGCCTTTTCGATGAAGGCGTCGAACAGGCTGTCGTGGACATAGACCCGCTCGATGCCGCAGCAGCATTGGCCGGAGTTGAACATCGCGCCGTCGATCAGGGTGTCGACGGCGGCATCAAGGTTGGCGTCGGCCATGACATAGCCGGGGTCTTTGCCGCCAAGCTCGGTGCCGACGCCGGTGAAGGTGCCCGCAGCGGCGCGTTCGATGGCTTGGCCGCCGCCGACGGAACCGGTGAAATTAACGAAGTTGAAGGCGCGGCCAGCGATCAGGGCAGAGGTGGTTTGGTGGTCGAGGAACACGTTCTGGAACACGTCCTCGGGGACACCGGCGGAATGGAAGGCTTTGGCCAGCCGTTCACCTGCTAGTAAGGTTTGTGTGGCACCCTTGAGCAATACGGCGTTGCCCGCGATGAGCGCGGGGGCGACCGTGTTGATCGCCGTCATGTAAGGATAGTTCCACGGCGAGACCACCAGAATGACGCCCTGCGGTTCGCGCAGGATGCGACGTTCGAAATTGGCACTGTCCTCGATGATGGTCGGGGCAAGGGAGGCTTCTGCGATGCCCGCCATATAGCTTGCGCGTTCATTGACGCCGCCAAATTCGCCGCCGTAGCGCACGGGGCGGCCCATCATGTGGGCCAGTTCGGTTGTGACCTCGTCGCCCATCGCACCCAGCGCGGCGACACCGGCCATGACCAGCGAGATGCGGTCGGACAGGGGGCGGGCGGCCCAGGATTTCTGCGCCTTGCGGGCGCGGGCGGCGGCGGCTGTGCCATCGTCGAGGCTTAGAACAGGACGTTCGGCAAAGACCGAGCCATCGATAGGAGAGATACAGTGTAGCATGGTCATGCCCTTTCAAACCCGCGTGCGATTTCCCAATCTGTCACCACGCGGTCAAATTCTTCGAGTTCCCACTCTGCCGCGCGGGCGTAGTGAGTGATGACATCTTTGCCAAAGGCTGCGCGCAGCATGTCGGAGGCCAGCAAAGCTTCGCGGGCGTCGCGCAGGTTGCGGGGGATATGGGCGGCCTTCTCGTTGCCGTAAGCGTCGCCTTTGAAGGGCGCGGTGAGGGCCAGTTTTTCCTCGATGCCTTTCAGCCCTGCGGCCAGCATGGCGGCCTGCGCGAGGTAAGGGTTCATGTCGGAGCCCGGCGTGCGGCATTCGACGCGAATGCCCTTGGTGCCGTTGCCGACAAGGCGGTAGGCGGCGGTGCGGTTGTCGACCGACCAGACGATCTGGGTCGGGGCGAAGGTGCCTTTGGCGAACCGTTTGTAACTGTTGACATAAGGAGCGACGAAATAGGTGTAATCGGCGGCGTATTTGATCAGGCCCGCCATATAGTGGTCCATCAGCTCGGATTTGCCCAAGGGGCGGTCGGCATCGAAAAAGGCGTTTTCGCCGTCGCGCCAGAGCGATTGGTGGACATGGGCGGCGCTGCCGACCTTGTCATGGCGGTATTTCGGCAGGAAGGTTGCGGCAAAGCCTTGTAAATGCGCGATTTCCTTGACGCCATGTTTGGCAATGGTGTGGTGGTCGGCGGTGGCCAGCGCGTCGGCGTATTTGACGTTAAGCTCTTCCTGGCCGGCCTCGGCCTCGCCTTTCGACCCTTCGATCGGGATGCCCATCGCGCGCAGATGATTGCGGATCGGGCGCATCACCGGCTCTTCCTTGCTGGTCTGGAAGATGTGGTAATCTTCGTTGTAGTTCGAGATCGGTTTGAGATCGCGGAAGCCGTTTTCGGCGATCTGATCATGGGTGCCTTTGAACAGGAAGAACTCGAGTTCGGTGGCGGTGACCGGGGTCAGGCCCATCGCCTCGGCGCGGGCAATCTGGCGTTTGAGGATGTCGCGCGGGGCGTGCGGCACCGGCGCGTGATCGTGATGATCGAGCACATCGCACAGCACCATCGCGGTGCCGTCGAGCCACGGCACCGGGCGCAGGGTGGCGAGATCGGGTTTGAGGATATAATCGCCATAGCCGGTCTGCCAACTGGTCGAGGCAAAGCCTTCGGGCGTCGACATTTCGAGATCGGTGGCCAGCAGATAGGTGCAGCAATGGGTTTCACCATGGGCGATGTCGAGGAAGGCCTCGGCATGGAAGCGTTTGCCCATCAGCCGGCCCTGCATATCGATGGTGCAGGTCAGGACAGTGTCGATTTCGCCGCGCTTCACCTGTTGGATCAGCGTTTCAAGGCTCATTTGCTGGCTCATGTGCCACCTCTTGTCATCTTTTGTACCGAGATGCGCCCCGGGTGTGCTCCGGGGCGCATGCCATCTGGCCCCGGGACTGTCCCGAGGCGGTTTTCATCGCATCAGCCGTAGCGGTAGGGCCGCCCGGCTTTCTGCATGTCGGCGTTGTATTTCTTGATGATTTCAACAACTTTGGCCTTGGTCGGGCTTTCGGCGGCGATCTCATCCCAGAACTCTACGGCGGCGTTTTCGACCTGCGCCCATTCGGCATCGGGGATGGTGGTCAGCTCCATCTTGGGGCCATTGACCCGCAGCGAGGCTTCGCCGCCCCAATACCACCACTGGCGGTAGTAATGTGACTGGTCACAGCAGACCCGGAACAGGGTTTGGAGGTCTTCGGGCAGCTCGTTCCAACGGTCCATATTGGCAAAGAACGACCCGGCCCAGGCGCCGGAAATGTTGTTTGTCAGGAAGTAGTTGGTCACGTCAGCCCAGCCGACGGTGTAGTCTTCGGTGATGCCCGACCATGCGATGCCGTCAAGCTCGCCGGTCTGTACGGCGACCTCGATGTCTTCCCACGGGAGGGTGACCGGCACGACGCCGAATTGCGCCAGGAAACGCCCGGCGGTGGGGAAGGTGAAGACGCGTTTGCCCTTGAGATCTTCGAGCGAGTTGATCGGGTCTTTGGTGGCGAAATGGCAGGGATCCCACGAGCCGGCGCTGATGTGTTTGACGCCGACGGCGGAGTATTCCTCATCCCAGATTTCATTCAGGCCGTATTGGTTGAACAGCACCGGCACATCGAGAGAATAGCGCGAGGCGAAGGGGAAATATCCACCGAAAACAGTGACATCGGTGGGGGAGGCCATCGAGTCATCATCCGATTGCACCGCGTCGATGGTGCCCTTTTGCAGCGCGCGGAACAGCTCGCCGGTGGGGACAAGCTGGTCGGCGTAGAACAGCTCGATCTGCATGCGGTCGCCGGCAATTTTGTTGAACATCTCGATGGCGGGGTCGATGACATGGGCGGCCAAAGCGGGGCCAGCGTAGGTTTGCATCCGCCATGTGATCTTGCCCTGCGCGAGGGCGGGCGTGGCCAGGGGGGCCGCGGCGGCACCGGCGGCGGCTGTGGTCAGGAACTTGCGTCTGGTCGTGGTCATGAGACTTCTCCTTGTTGTGAATGGATGGTTTCCTTGGGGAAACTCTTTTTTAACTTATTGCCCGTAAACGTAGTCCGGCAGCCAAGTTGCGATCTGTGGGAAGATCATGATCAGGCTGAGCGCCAGGACCATCACCCCGACGAAGGGGATGATGGAGATGTAGATATCGCGCAGGCTTATCTCGGGCGGGGCCATCGCGCGCATGAGGAAGAGGTTATAGCCGAAGGGCGGCGTCATATAGGCGATCTGGGTGGTGATGGTGTAGAGCACGCCGTACCAAATCAGATCGAAACCGAGTTCGCCAACCAGCGGAACGTAAAGTGGCGCGACGATCACCAGCATGGCGGTGTCGTCAAGAAAGGTGCCCATGAGGATAAAGCTGAGCTGCATCAAGATCAGGATGACCCAGGGGCTGAGGCCGAGTTGTTCGGTGAACAGGTTGTCGATGGCGCTGACCGCGCCGAGGCCATCGAAGACCGCGCCAAAACCAAGTGCCGCGAGGATGATCCACATGAACATGCAGGAGATGCCCAATGTTTGACGGACGGAGGTTTCGAAGACTTGCCACGACATGCGGCGTTTGGCGACGGCGGCAAAGAAGGCGGTGAGCGCGCCGATGGCGGAGCTTTCGACTAGCGAGGTCCAGCCGTTGACAAAGGGCACCATCATCGCTGCAAAGATCAGCAGCGGCAGGATGCCTGCGCCCAGAAGGCGGAGCTTTTCGGCGCGCGGCACGTTGCCGGCCTCGGGGAGCGCGGGGCCGAGTTCGGGCTGAAGTTTGCAGCGCAGCCAGATGTAGAACACGAACATCGTCGCCATCATCAGGCCGGGCAGCACCCCGGCGAGCCAGAGTTGCCCGACCGGTTGGCGCGCGATCATGGCATAGAGAACGAGGACCACGGAGGGCGGAACGAGAATGCCAAGGGAGGACCCCGCTTGAATGACGCCAGTCACCATGCGTTTGTCGTAATTGCGGCGCAGCAGCTCCGGCAAGGCGATTGTCGCGCCGATGGCCATGCCCGCGACCGACAGGCCATTCATCGCGGAAATCAGCACCATAAGGCCGATGGTGCCCATCGCCAGACCGCCGTTGACGTTGCCGAACCAGACGTGGAACATCTTATAGAGGTCGTCGGCCAGCTTGCTCTCGCTCAACACGTAGCCCATGAAAATGAACATCGGCAGGGTCAGCAGCGGATACCATTTCATCAGCTTCATCGCGGCAGAAAACGGGATGTCATAGCCGCCAGTCCCACCCCAAAGCGCCATCGCGGCAATGGCGGCAATCGCACCAATGGCACCAAACACGCGTTGGCCGCTCAGCAGCATCAGCATCATGGACGCAAACATGAACAGCGCGATGTGTTCCTGGCTCATATGGTGGTCTCCGGGATGTCATGCCCGTTGAGGCGCGCGATGTCTTTGAACAGTTCGGAAATGGCCTGCAGCAGCATCAGGAAGATGCCGAGCACCATGATGCCTTTGGCGGGCCAGATGTAGGGGCGCCATGCGGTGGAGGAGCGTTCGACCCGGCCGATTTCCTCGGCTCCGGTGAGGAGGCCCGCGAAGAAAGTGATCGGCGCGTCGCCCCAGTAGCCAAGCGAATAGGCCGTGGACCCAAGGCCGCCATAAAGCAACACGCCAAGGTAAAAGATCAGGAAAAACACAGTGATACAGTCAACCGCCGCTTTGCGCCGCGTGCTCCATTCGCCGTAAAACAGGTCCATCCGCACGTTCGACCCCATCTGGATCGCGTAGGGGCCACCGATCATGTAATAGGCGACCATCGCGAATTGCGCGATTTCCAGCGTCCAGAGCGAGGGCAGGAAAAAGGTTTTGGAGATCGACGACCAGAGCAGAATGGCCATCATGCCAAACAGCCCGTACATCGCAAATCGCCCGACCCGGCGGTTGAGGGCGTCCACCACGCGGACATATCCGAGCATGGCGGCGATCATGCGGCCTCTCCGTTTTTGTAGGCCACGAGGGTTTGGCGCAGCCACGGGGCAAGCCGGGCGGCCATCGCGTTTTGGTCGGCGGCGGTCGAGATAAGATCGCTGCGGATTTCCAGCATGACGGAGGGCAGATTGTTGGCCGCGCCGTGCACATCAAGCGTGTGGGCGACACCGTCGGCGGCGCTGTAGGGCTCGTTCAGGCGAACGCGGAACGGCATGTCGGGCGGGGTGGCGGCCAGCATGGTTTTGGCGATTGCGGCGTCGCGGCCATGCAGCAGCCCGATCTCGACCTCGCGGGAAACGCCGCGATAGACCGGCGTGAAGCTGTGTACCGTGACCATGAGCGCGAGGGCCCCCGTCCGGGATGCGATTTCATGGGCAAGCACGTCGCGGAAAGGTGCGTAAACCTCGGTGATGCGGGCGGTGCGCGCATCGGGGCTTAGGCCGGAATTTCCGGGGATTTCGTGCACTTCGCTGCGTTCCGGGATTGCATCAGCCGCCTCGGGCGGGCGGTTGCAATCATAGACCAGCCGCGAGACGCAGCCATAAACCAGCGGCGCAGAGAGGTGCTGCGCCAGCCCCTTGGCCACACCCAGCGCGCCGGGATCCCAGGCGACATGGCTTTCGCCGGTTTCGCGACTGATGCCCAGCCCGGAAAGCGACGCGGGGATGGCGTTGGCGGCGTGTTCGCAGACAACAATCACGTCAGCGCCGGGGGGCGCATCCGCCACCTGCACAACAGAACCGAAACTGGAATCGATGATGGATTGCGTCATCTGTAAAATATTCTACAGAGCGCACGGCCCTGTCAAGAATGTTTCTTAAATGGTTTGATTGGCGCGCGTGTCGGATGTAACGTCGTTGAAAATTGCCCGTAAAATGGCGGACTGCGCATGTCGATTGCCGAGAAAATTCAAGCCAAATCCGCCGAGATGACCCGGTCTGAACGGCAGTTGGCCGAGTGTTTGCTGGACGATTATCCGATCTCGGGGCTGGGCAGCATCACCGAGCTGGCGGAAAAGGCGGCGGTGTCGACGCCGACGGTGCTGCGGATGGTGCGCAAGCTGGGGTTTGGCGGCTATCCGGACTTTCAATCGTCGCTGCGCGAGGAGCTGGGCGAGGTGATTTCCAACCCGATCGCCAAGCACAAGGCGTGGCAGAGCGACCTGCCCGACCAGCATGTGATTTCGCGCTATTCCCGCGCCGCGTTTGACAACCAGCGGGCGACGTTGGAGCATCTTGATCCGGTGCAATTTGACGGGCTGTGCCAGTTGATTGCCGACCCGACGCGGCGGGTGTTTATCGCCGGGGGGCGCATCACCGGGCCGCTGGCGCAATATATGTTTCTGCATCTGCAAATGATCCGGCCTGACGTGCGGCTGTTGCCGGGCAATTCGGCTTGGGCGCATGATCTGCTGGATATTCGCGCCGACGATCTGGTGATCATGTTTGACGTGCGGCGCTATCAGAATGACTCGTTGCAGATGGCGCAGATGGCGGCGGAGCGCGGGGCGGTTTTGGCGCTGTTGACTGATCAATGGCGCTCGCCGATCCATCGGTTTGCGCGGTATACTTTTGGGGCGCGGATCTCGGTGCCCTCGGCGTGGGATTCCAATCTGGCGCTGATGTTGCTGGTGGAGTGCACGATTGCGGCGGTGCAGGAAATGATGTGGGAAACGGTCAAGGAACGCACGGATGCTTTGGAGCAAGCCTTTGATCAGACAAAGCTTTTCAGAAAGTTCACCTAGATGAGCGCGCGGATTGAGATTGCGGTGATCGGCGCGGGTGTGGTGGGGATGACCACCGCGCTGCGGCTGGCAGCCGAGGGGCATGAGGTGGCGATTATCGACCCCGAGACGCCGGGATCGGGGGCGTCGTATGGCAATGCCGGAACGATTGCAGAGTATGCGGTGACGCCGCTCGGGTCGCCCGACCTGTTGCGCAATTTGCCGTCGTTGTTGTTTGACCGGGACAGTCCATTTTCGCTGCGCTACGGTGCCCTGCCCGGCCTTGCGCCGTGGTTTGCGCGGTTTTTGCGCGAATGTACGCCGGGGCGGGCGCGGATGAATGCGCTGGCTTTGGCGGAGTTGCTGCGCGATGCGGGGCCGCTTTGGATTGAGACGGCGGCGGCGGCGGGGGCGGCGGACCTGATCCGGCGCGACGGGGTGCTGTATTTGTATGAGCGCGCGGAAGCGTTTGCGAATGCGGGCACCGACCGGGAATTTCGGCGGTCGCTCGGGGTGGAGATCGAGGTTTTGGACGCGGCTGGGGTGGCCAAAGTCGAGCCGGAGTTGCGGCCGATTGAGGGTGGCGCGCATTTCTTTCCCGGCATTGTGCATCTGACAGATCCGGGCGCGATGATGGCGCGACTGGCGGCGGCGATGGACGTGGCCGGGGTGACTTTGGTCCCGCAAAAGGTGCAGTGGCTGGAGCGGACGGGCGATGGCGTGCAGCTTAACCTCGACAAAGGGAAGATTGTGGCGCGGCGGGTGGTGATTGCCGCCGGGGCCTATTCGCGGCCTTTGGCGGCGATGGCGGGCGACCGGGTGCCGCTTGATACCGAGCGTGGCTATCATATTGAATACGATATGGAAAATATGCCTTTGCAGCATGTGGTGGCCTCGGGGATGCGGGGGTTTTATGCGATCCCGATGGCTGGGCGGATGCGGTTTTCTGGGATGGTTGAGATGGCCAATCTGCGGCTGCCGCCCGATCCGAAACGCTGGGATTTGTTGGAGCGGCATGCGGCGACGTTTCTGCCGGGGCTGGGCGCGCCGAGCCGCAAATGGATGGGATTTCGGCCCTCGGTGCCGTCGACAGTGCCAGTTATTCGCGCCTCAAAGGGCGGCGATGACGTGGTGCTGGCCTTTGGGCACGGGCATCTTGGGCTGACGATGGCCCCGCGCACGGCGCAAATTGTGGCCGAGCTGATCGGGCGTTAGAGCCGGACAGCTTCGCCAGTGGCGGCCGAAAGTTGCGCCGCCTGCCCCATGCGGACGGCCCAAGCGCCATCGTCCAAAGTGACCTCGGGCGTGGCGTTGCCGCGCACCACGTCGAGAAACCGCATGTGTTGATAATAGGTCGAGCCGTTGTGATCGCCGGCGTCGAGCAGCAGATCGGGCACGGGAATGTCACGCTCTTCGGGGCCTTTGGGGTAGCGCGGGCTGACGATCAGGCGGGGCACCGGGGGGGCGCCAAGATCGGCGGGCCAGAAGCGGCCGGGACCGGGCACAAGCGCCTCGATTTTGCCCATGGGGCCGACGGCGGAGACCTCTTCCTGATAGCGCGCGCCCTCGGCAAACATGCAGAGTTCGAGCATGGCGCGGGCGCCGGAGGCGAAGTCGACGATGACATAACCGTGGTCGAGGATGTCGGGGGTTTCGCTGTTGTAACGCTCGTCAAGGTGGTTGGCGGCCTGCCCGCCTGTGGCCATGATACGCACCGGATCGGAGCGCAGGATCAGCCGCATGAGGTCGAAGAAATGGCAGCATTTTTCGACAAATGTGCCGCCGGAGTTGCGGTTGAACCGGTTCCAATCGCCGACTTTTGGCAGAAACGGAAAGCGGTGTTCGCGGATGGTGAGCATCTGCACGCCGCCGGTGATCGCCTCGACTTCGGCCAGAAGCGCGGCGATGGGGGGCATGTAGCGGTACTCCATCGCGACCCAAACCGGGGCGGGATAGGTCGCGCGGAAAGCGTCAATTCGGGCAAGGTCGGCGGGGTCGGTGAACAGCGGCTTTTCCACCAAGATCGGCAGGGCGCGGGTGGCGGCGATCTGTTCGAGTTGCGCCATATGGCAATGGTTTGGGCTGACGATCACGAGGCAATCGAGGGCTTCGATGTGCAGGAGATCGTGGAGCGAATTGACGAAGGTGGCGTCGGGGGCGAGCACGGCGGCGGCCTGTGCCATTGCTTCGTCGGGTTCATAGATCGCGGCGATGCGGGTGCCGTCGAGCAGGGCAATGTTGCGCAGATGCTCCTGCCCCATCATGCCGCAGCCGATTATGCCGTAGTTGACCGTGTCGGCCATGCGCCGCCCCCTTTAATTTATTTCAATCTTTGCACATAAATCGCCCGATCCGGGTCGAACCATGTGCGCGAATATTCCACCGGTGCGGGCGCGTCGGCCCAGCTGAACCGTTCGATAAAGCCCACTGTCGCGCCGGGTTCTTTTTGAAACCTCGCAGGCGACCAGTCGGGGACGCGGCCCAGCGAGACTCGGTCTTCGGCGCGTGAGACCCAGAAGCCGAGGTGGGCTTGGTAGTAGCGGTAGAGAGAGTCGGAGAGCAGCGCAGGGTCGATTTTGCCGACGCTGTCGTCGAGCCAGATTTCCTCAACCGCGATGAGTGTATCATTGAGAGAGCGCAGGCGGCGGACGCGTGCGCCTTTGGCCGCGGTGCCGAATTTCGGCAGATCGGCGGGTTTGTCGAGGTGGTCGACCGAGAGCAGATCGGCGCGCGGCAGGCCGCCGCCCTCCGGCAGTTCGAGGCGGAACATGGCATAGACGCTGTCGACGGTGGCGGCCTCGCGGATGTAGTTGCCGGAGCCTTGCACCCTCTCCAACATGCCCTTTTTTTCCAGTTCGGCCAAAGACTTGCGCAGGGTGCCGACCGAGACACCGAGGCCCTGCGCCATCTCACGCTCGGGCGGGAGGCGTTCGCCAATGATCAGACGGCCCGCGGCAATATCGCGGATCAGCATTTCCGCGATCTGGATGAAGACGGGCAGCGCGGCGGCTTTTCTGGCGGATTGAGGCACGGGGCTCACCCAGGGCAAGGGAGAATTGATACACCATTGATTTATCAAAACGGCACTGCTAGGCAAGGGGAAATTGCACCTGTCGCCCACTTTACCGGAGCTTGCCCCATGACCGTTGTTCCCATCACCTCTGCCGATCTGGATGCGGTTGAAGTGTCGTGGTTTTCCGCTTTGTGCTCAGACGATTACCAGTTTTTGGGGGTGCCGGATGGCGCGTTACGCTCAAGCTGGGAGCATTGTTCGGCAATTGTGAAAGAGGCCGAGGCGCAGGGGTTTCGCAATATCCTGTGCCCGTCGTCGTATCAGGTTGGGCAGGATACGCTGAGCTTTGTGGCGGGCTGTGCGCCGATCACCGAGCGCATCAATCTGCTGGCGGCGGTGCGCTGTGGCGAGATGCAACCGATCATGCTCGCGCGGACTTTGGCGACGCTGGACCACATGCTGAAGGGGCGGCTGACGGTTAATATCATCAGTTCGGATTTTCCGGGGCAGAAAGAGGACAGCGCGTATCGCTATCAGCGGTCGCGTGAGGTGGTCGAGATTTTGAAGCAGGCCTGGACGCGCGATGAGATCAATCTCAAGGGCGAGGTGTATGACTTTGCCGGGCTGACCACCGATCCGGTGAAGCCGTATCAGACCGGCGGGCCGCTGCTGTATTTCGGGGGGTATTCGCCGGATGCGCTGGAGTTGTGTGGCGAGCATTGCGATGTTTACCTGATGTGGCCAGAGGTTAAGGACCAGTTGGCCGAGCGGATGAAGGCGGTGCATGCGGTGGCTGAGGCCAAGGGGCGGACTTTGGACTATGGGCTGCGGGTGCATATGATTGTGCGCGATACCGAGGCTGAGGCGCGGGAATATGCCGAGTATATCGTATCGAAACTCGACGATGAATATGGCCAGTTGATCCGCGAGCGGGCGTTGGATTCGACCTCGCTTGGCGTGGCGCATCAGGCCAAGGCGCGGGAATTGGCGGATAAATTTGGCTATGTCGAGCCGGGCTTGTGGACCGGGGTGGGCCGGGCGCGGTCGGGCTGTGGCGCGGCGCTGGTTGGGTCGACCGATCAGGTGATGAGCAAGATTGAAGACTATCGCAAGATGGGGATGCGGGCGTTTATCTTTTCCGGTTATCCGCATTTGGAGGAGGCGCGGCATTTCGGAGCGCGGGTTCTGCCGCAGCTTGAGACGTGTTCGCTGCCGCAGGCCTATGGCCGGGTGCCGGATGAGACCCCCGCAACACCGCTTGGAAACGGAGAGCGCCGCTGATGGACCGTGTGAAGATTGCCCAAGGGCTTGAATTTAGCCGTATTGTGTACGGGATGTGGCGGCTGGGCGATGATGCCGATACCTCGGCTGGGCATGTTGAGGCCAAGATTAACGCCTGCCTCGATCAGGGGATTACCACGCTGGATCAGGCGGATATCTATGGTGGATATGCGGCCGAGGCGGTGCTGGGCGGGGCGTTTCGGGCCAATCCGGGGCTGCGCCACCGGGTCGAGATTGTCACCAAATGCGATATCGTTGCGCCGATGGGGCGCTATGCCGACAAGTCGGTGAAGTATTATGATACCAGCCGGGCGCATATCGAGGCGTCGGTGGAACATTCGCTGGCGGATATGGCGATTGATCACATCGATATGCTGCTGATCCACCGGCCTGATCCGCTGATGGACCACCATGAGACCGGGGCGGCGCTGGATGATCTGGTGCAGTCGGGCAAGGTGCGCGCGGTGGGCGTGTCGAACTTTCGCCGCTGGGATTGGGAATTGCTGCAATCGGCGATGAAAACGCCGCTGGCGACCAATCAGATTGAGGTGTCCTTGGCCGAGATTGCGCCGTTTACCAATGGAGATGTGGCGTTTCATCAAAGGCTTGGCACGCCGTTGATGGCGTGGTCGCCGCTGGGCGGCGGCAGCCTGATGGCGCAGGGGATTTCGGCGGGGGCGGTGATGACCGAGCTAGCCGAAGAGTTTGGCGTCGACCGCGCAGCGGTGGCGGTGGCGTTTTTGCTGGCGCATCCGGCGCGGATCTTGCCGGTGATGGGGACCAACAATCTTGACCGGATCGGGCGGATTTCAGACGCGCTTAAGGTGACATTGACGCGCGAAAGCTGGTTCCGGCTGTATGAGGCCGCGCTGGGACATGAGGTGGCATAATGAACGCGATGACGGGTGATATGGAGCGGGCGTTTGTGCCGGGGCAGGACGACAGCCGCGCGTTGCGCGATGCTTTCGGGCGGTTTGCGACCGGGGTGACGGTGATCACCTGTGCCAGCGACGACGGGCCGGTGTGCATCACCGCCAACAG
This sequence comes from Marinovum sedimenti, assembly GCF_054052205.1. NCBI lineage: Bacteria > Pseudomonadati > Pseudomonadota > Alphaproteobacteria > Rhodobacterales > Roseobacteraceae > Marinovum > Marinovum sedimenti. Next base: position 2,807,639 of record NZ_CM133223.1, on the reverse strand, counting down.
CTTTTCCTCGCTGTCGATTGATCCGGCGCTGGTGATGTGGGCGGCGGGCACGGCCTCGCGCCGGTATCCGTATTTCCGCGATGCGCGGTCTTATGCGGTGCATGTGCTGTCGGCCAAACAAGCGGATCTGTGCTTTGCGTGTTCGCGCGATGCCTTTGCTTTGCGCGACGTGCCGCATCGGTTGAATGCGGCGGGGGTGCCACTGTTGGCGGGGTGTTTGGCGCGGTTTGAATGCGAGGCTTTTGCCAGCCACAGCGCCGGGGATCATGAGATTTTCGTTGGCAAGGTGACGCATGTCGCGATGCGCGATGGCGATGCGCTGGCGTTTTATGCCGGGCAGTTCGGGCAGATGCCGCAGGCTTAGCCGAGCGGCACCGCGAGCAGCATGTAGCCATCGATCACGCCAAGGCGGCGGGCGCCGACCTCGTGGATCAGCGCATCGATGCCCGCATCGCTGACCGGACAGGCGACGATATCGGCACCTGCGTCTTGCATCGGGGCCATCGCCGCGCTGTCGCCAACCAACTGGCAGGTATCATTGTACGAGCGGTATCCGGCGAGGAACACCAGACTTACCGTGGGCGTGGCCCCCCCGGCGACCGGCTCATCCTCGACCAGATAGCGGGCGTGCGACCAGCCGAGCACCGTGCCCGAACGCGCGATCAGGCACCATTCGGGCATTTTGGCCGGGGCTGGGCCGTCTGGGTCGGGCTTGACCAAAACGCAGACGCGCTTTTCAAGGCCGCCTTCGGAGGGGGCCAGTTTGGACAGCACCGGAAAGGCCACGGAGGGCCCGCTGCGCACGTTCAGCGTGTCGTTGGTGGCGACATTGCCGACTTTGTACCATGGTTCGGCCAAGGCCGGGGCGGTGAGCGCCAGAGCGGCGGCCAGTGTGGTGGCCAGATTTCGAAGACTATGCATTGGCCCCTCTTTCGGCACCGTTAATAAAGCCTGCCGGAGCGGTGATTAACCGTCTAGCGCCAGTTTCGCCCGGAGCGCGCCAAGCGCGGCGCGTTCATCGCTGTTGAGCGTGGCGGCGCGGGCGCGAAAGAGCGTGGCCTGCGATTTCAGCACCAGACCGTCACCAAGGATTTTCAGGTGGTTGGCGCGCAGGGTTTCGCCGGTCGAGGTGATGTCGGCGATGGCCTCGGCGGTGAGGTTTTTCACGGTGCCTTCGGTGGCGCCTTGGCTGTCGACCAGCTGGTAATCGGCGACGCCGGCATCGCGCAGGAAGTCGCGCACAAGCCGGTGGTATTTGGTTGCGATGCGCAGACGGAAGCCGTGGCGCGCGCGGAAGGCGGCGGCGCAGGCATCAAGATCGTCGAGCGTGTCGACATCGACCCAGCAGGCCGGAACCGCGATGATCAAGTCGGCGTGGCCAAAGCCCAGCTCGGCCAGCGGCTCGACCTGTTGTTCCCAGACGGGCAGCTTTTCGTGCACAAGATCGGTGCCGGTGACGCCCAGGTGGATGCGCCCGGCGGCGAGTTCGCGCGGGATTTCCCCGGCCGACAGCAGCACGAGTTCAACACCCTCAACGCCCGAGACCGCGCCGGCATATTCACGCTCGGACCCGGTGCGTTCAAGCGTAACGCCGCGCGCGCCGAACCAATCGAAGGTCTTTTCCATCAGCCGCCCTTTGGACGGCACGCCAAGTTTGATCGTCATTGCGCGGACTCCCGCAATTGCAGCGCCAAGCCGGGGCGGATCACGCCGCCGACGGCGGGAATATCGCGGCCACCACCAAGGGCGGCGGTCAGCGCGTCATAGCGGCCGCCGCTGGCGACGGGGGGCAGATCGGGGCGGCCCTCGGCATAGAGGCCAAAGACGAAACCGTCGTAATATTCCATCGAGGTGCGGCCATAACTGCCTTCAAATTCAAGGGCATCGACGTCAACGCCGCGTTTGTGCAGCGCTTCGCAGCGGGCGGCGACGCGGTCGACCGCGTGCTGCATCCACGGCAGATCAACCGCGATATCGCGCAGCTGTTCGAGCGCGAACGGCAGACTTTCGCGCACGGAAAGCAGCGCTTCGATCAGGTCGACCTGCGCGCAGGAGATCGGCGGGGTGGCGGCGTCATCGTGCAGGGCGGCGATGCGGGCGCTGATTTCTTCGGGGCCGCGCATGCCGATGTGGTTGGCGATGGCACCCATCGGATCGGGCTTTTTCAACAGCGCTTTGCGGCTGGCGGGCACCGGGCTGCGGCCTGCGAAACGTTCGAGCAGGGCGCGAAAGCGGCGGGGGCGCCAGATGTGGCGGCTGAGGGCGGCTTTGCGTTTCTCGGTGGTTTCAAGCCCGGCGATGGCGGCCTTGAGCAGCCCGATGTCGCCGGTGGCGGCGCGCAGACGCAGATCGCGCAGGGCACCGGAGAGGCGGGCAAAGACTTCGGCTTCGGTCAATGCAGGGGCGGAGCGGTCGAACACCTCGTAGCCGACTTGGAAATATTCGTTGTCGCGCGCGGGGTCGTCTTCTTGACGGCGAAACACCGCGCCGGCGTAGGTGTAGCGGGCGGGTTCGGCGCCGCCTTGCTGCATCGCGTCCATGTGCATTTGCACGACGGGCACGGTGAAATCGGGGCGCAGCATTTGCTCGCCGCGCAGCGGGTCGGCGGTGACATAGGCGCGGCCGCGGATATCCTCGCCGTAGAGGTCAAGAAGCGCCTCGGCGGGTTGCAGCACGGGGGTGTCGATCACCCGCGCGCCCGACGCCTCGAAGCCGGCGCGCAGGCGCTGGGCCTCGGCAATGATCTGGGAGCGGTTGGGCATCAGCTTTGCGACTCCATGATTTCGCAGACTTTGGCGAGCAGATCGGCGCGGGGCACCTCAAATTGCGAGGGGCGCTCTTTCCACTCTTCAAGCGTGGCGTTTTCGGCGATTTGCGCGCCAAGGATCAGGTCTTTGATCTGGATGACACCGCGCGCGGCCTCGTCGCTGCCTTCGATCACGGCAACCGGGCTTTGGCGTTTGTCGGCGTATTTCAACTGGTTGCCAAAGTTCTTGGGGTTGCCAAGGTAAACTTCGGCGCGGATGCCGGCGTTGCGCAGTTCGGCGACCATGGTCTGGTATTCCGGCATGCGGTCACGGTCCATCACGGTGACAACGACAGGGCCGCGTTCCTGCGAGGTGATCCGGCCCTTTTCGCGCAGGGCGGCAAGCAGGCGGTCAACGCCGATGCTGACGCCGGTGGCGGGGACGGCTTGGCCGGTGAAGCGTTTGACGAGGTCGTCGTAGCGCCCGCCGCCCGCGACCGAGCCGAACTGGCGCTTGCGGCCTTTTTCGTCGAGGATTTCGAAGGTGAGTTCGGCCTCGAACACCGGGCCGGTGTAATAGCCGAGGCCGCGCACGACCGAAGGGTCGATTTCGATGCGGTCGGGGCCATAGCCTTGGGCCGCGAGCAGCGAGGCAATCATTTCGAGCTCTGCGACGCCTTCGGCCCCAATCGCGCTGTCGCCGATGGCGGCGCGCAGGTTGGCGAGCGTGGTTTGCGCGTCGGCGCCTTTGGAGGTGAGGAAGGCAATCACCGGTTCGGCTTGGGTCTCGGCGAGGCCGACGCCGTCGATGTAAGCGCCCGAGGCATCGAGGCGGCCTTTGCCGAGCAGTTCGCGCACGCCGGATTCGCCGACCTTGTCGAACTTGTCGATGGTGCGCAGCACGGCGGCCTGTTGGCCTTCGTCGGTGACGTTCATCGCCTCAAGCACGCCGTTCAGAACCTTGCGGTTGTTGACCCGCACGACATAGTCGCCACGGGCGATTCCAACCGCCTCGAGCGTGTCGGACAGCATGGCGCAGATTTCGGCGTCGGCGGCAACGGAGGGCGCACCAACGGTATCGGCATCACATTGATAGAACTGGCGAAAACGCCCCGGACCGGGCTTTTCATTGCGCCAGACCGGACCCATCGCAAAGCGGCGATAAGGCGTGGGCAGATCGTTGCGGTATTGGGCATAGACGCGGGCCAAGGGCGCGGTCAGGTCATAGCGCAGGGCGAGCCAATCGGCATCGTCCTCTTGCCACGCAAAGACGCCTTCGTTGGGGCGGTCGACATCGGGCAGGAATTTGCCCAGCGCTTCGACCGTTTCGACGGCACTGCTTTCGAGCGCGTCAAAGCCATAGCGATGATAGACCCCGGCAATCGTCTGGAGCATCTCGGCCCGCTCGGTGACTTCATGCCCAAAGTAATCGCGAAACCCTTTGGGGGTGATCGCCTTGGGGCGGGGCTGTTTCTTCTGCTTGGCCATGTCAGGCTCCGGCTGTCTGGGGTTCGCGCGCGGTGTAGCGGGAAGCATGGCGCGGGGCAAGGCGGACGGCCCCCTGCCCCGGCGGATTTCGCCTGACACGCGCGCGCAATCGTCTATAAGGCGGCGGATGACAGACAGCATGACAGACAAACTGCAAGCGCTTGAAGAGCGTGTTGCGCATTTGATCCGCTCGGTGGATGACATGTCGGACGTGATCGCCCGGCAAGATACCGAGATTGCGCGGCTGACCCACCGGGTGCAGATGCTGATGGACCGTGAGGGCCAGCGGCAGGACGCCGGTAGTGGCGGCATTGTGCTGGGCGATGAGCGGCCGCCGCATTACTAGGGGTTTGCGGCTTTAGGTTTTGGCTGCGTTACTCGGGGGTTACTCGGGGTTGCTTTTGACCACGGTTTCCACCAGCGCGCCATCGTGCAGCAGCATTTCGAGCCAATGGGCATTGCTGCCATACGTCTCATAAGCGCTTACAAACACGGTGTTCTTTTCGATGGCCGAGACTTTGGAGCCGCAGGGTTGGCCCGCGCGCACCCGGCAAACCCGCGACTTGATGGTTTCATAAGCACTGTCGATGGCGGAGTAGGGCTGGACCTCGGCGGGCAGGCCATAGCGCAGCAACTCGTGCATCGCAGGCGCGCCAAAGACCGCGACGGCGGCGGTGAAGGTGCGGGCACAGCCATCAGCAAAGCCGGTGATGTAGAACGGATGCGGCGTTGTCTTGCCGGGGGCGGAATTGTAGAGGCGATAGGCCTTGCTGCGCGCTGGGAAGGCTTCGATTTCGGCGCCGCGTTTGTCGTTTGGCAGATCGCAGACCGGTTTGACCAGACCGAAGGACAGCAGCGTTCCGGCGGGAACAGAGGGCGGCTGTTCGCTGGAACGGTTCGATGCGCCGCCGGTGATGCGGCCAAACAGGCCCCGGCGCGGCTTGGGGGCGCTGAGCGCGGCGGTTTGTCCGGCTTGCGCGTTTGGCGCGTCTGGCGTGGTGTCATCGCCGCCGATCATCTGCTGGAGCAGACCCTCGCGCGCCACTGGCTGGTCGCTGCCCTCCTCGGGCGCGGCCATGGCGGGCACTTGCGCCTCGTCGGCCAATTCGATGTCAGACAGACGGTCGACGCCTGCCAAAGGATCACCGCACCCCGAGAGCCAGAAAAGCGCCGCGATCGAGATTGCCAAGGGGGGTGCACATCTTTTGTTCATTGCCCGCATTTATCGCAGCGCCCGCGATGCGTCTAGCCTAAGTGCGGCTTTGGCCGGTCTGGGCAAGTTTGCAACGGCGAAACTTCGCCACGTCAAAGGCAATTCCCATCCGGCCCGAAGTCTGTTAATCCTTAGGTAATAAAAATAAAATCGAGGCAGGACCGGGCATGGAAGCGGGCTATCGCGGCACGTTTGTCATTTCATGGTCGCAAACAGAGATTGACGGCTTCGCCGCCGCATCGCTCTCATCCTTGAGGGTTGGCGCGCGCTGGAGCTGGCAGGGGCAGACACTTTGCGTGGATGGCCCCAACGATGTCTTGCGACTGGGCGACGCAGACGGAGAGGACGCATTGCGCAGACGCGCAGCGCGCATGGTTAACAAATTGGTGGGACGGGCGTTGGCGGGTGGCGCAAACGCCCCGTCCGGCGATATCGCACCGCTGGCCGGTGAGAGCAGCTTTGTCGTGACCGACGGGCTGAAAAGCTATGCCGTGACCCTGATTCCGGCGGGCCAGGACCGGCTGTTGATGTTTCTCGGAGAGGTGCCGCCGCGCGATGTGGCGCTGTGGGTGGTGAACCTTGATCTGGATCACGGGTTTGCGTGCGAGGCGGATGACCCCGGTGTGATCTGCTTTACCCCCGGCACCGCGATTGAAACGCCGAATGGCCCCTGCCCTGTTGAGGATCTGCGCGAAGGCGACAGGGTTTTGACCCGCGACAATGGCCCGCAAGAGGTGCTTTGGGCGGGCGCGCGGCGGATGTCGGGCGCGCGGCTGTATGCCATGCCCGAACTGCGCCCGGTGCGAATTTTTGCCGGCGCCTTTGGCACCGATCTGCCCGAGACCAGCTTTCTTGTGTCGCCGCAGCACCGGCTTTTGCTGCGTGGGCGCGAGATTGAGGCGCTGTTCAACACGCCTGAGGTGCTGGTGGCGGCGCGCGACCTTATCGGGACGGCCTGTGCGCAGACCGATCTGTCGGTGCGCGATGTGACCTATGTGCATCTGCTGTTGCCCCGGCACGAGATCCTGTGGGCCAACGGGCTGGAGACCGAAAGCTTTCACCCCGCGAGCGCGCAGCTGTCGACTTTGGACGCCGAGGACCGCGCGCGGCTTATCGCCGGATTGCCGACCATCGAACACGACGCGCACAGCTATGGCGCCTATGCCCGCCGCAACCTGACCTCGAGCGAAAGCGCGCTGCTGCGGCACCGCGCGGCCTAAGACACGGCCTTACGACCCCGCGCGCCTCTCACCCTTGCGCGGGCCCCTGATTTGCGAACTGAGAAGTTGAGCCTATGGCGACCTATACCATTGTTGCAGACGACACTGATCCGCTTGGTCCGAATGAGATCCGGGCGGGCGATGATATTGTGGTTAACGACGGCGATGTGTTTATCATCGACCCCTCCGCCGACAAAGATGTCGACTTCAAATCGCCCGACGGCGCGCCGGTGAACTTTGAAGTCCGGTTCGAAGAGAGCAATCTTAACAAGGTGGATTACAAGTTCGACAACGGGCTTAATCCGACGATCAACATCAGTGACAATGTTGACCTGAGCAACACCTTCATCAATGCCGACAAGGCGGATTCGATTGTTTTGGTCGCGGGGGATGGTGTTACCCTTGACCATTATCACGGCTCAAAAGGGGTCGATACCTTCACCGCCGGTGATGATTTCACCATGTTCGATCACCTTAGAACCGGCGATGGCGACGACGTTATTCGGATTGGCAAGAACGCGCAGCTTGACGAGATTGACGGCGGCAAGGACAACGACACGCTGTACACCGAGACCGAGCCGAGCACCTTTAAGAGCAGCAATATCGAAAGCTCGGAAGTGGTGTGTTTTGCGGCGGGCACCCTGATTGCCACCGGGGCCGGGCCGGTGGCTGTTGAGGACCTGCGCGTGGGCGATATGGTCACAACGATGGACAATGGCGAGCAGCCGCTGCGGTGGATTGGGTCATGCCGGCTTGGCCCGGCGCAGTTGATGCTGCGGCCGAAACTGCGGCCGATCCGCATTGCGGCGGGGGCCTTGGGGCGGGGCACGCCGGAGCGCGATCTTGTGGTATCGCCGCAGCACCGGGTGATGATCCGTTCGACGATTGCGCAGCGGATGTTTGCGGAATCGGAGATCCTTGTTGCGGCGGTCAAGCTGGTGGGGATGCCGGGGATCGAGGTGATCGAAACCGCGCGCGAGGTGACGTATTTTCACCTGCTGCTCGAACGGCACGAAATCCTGTTTTCCGAGGGGGCCGCGACCGAGAGCCTTTATCCGGGTCCGCAGGCGCTTTCGGGGATGGCCCCGGCGGCGGTGGAAGAGATCACCTGCCTGTTTCCCGAGCTGTCAGAGCAGTGCGGCAAGCCGACCCCGGCGCGGCTGTTGGCCGAAAAGGGGCGTCAGATTCGCACGCTGTTGCAGCGGCACTTGAAAAACCGCAAAGCGCTGATTGCTGAGTTTGCGTGACAGCGCGGCGCCCTTTTGGGCCGCCGCGCTGAGCGCTTAGTTGCTTTTGGTATCGAGCAGACGGCGGGCAATCACCTGCGCCTGAATTTCCGCGGCGCCTTCAAAGATGTTCAGGATGCGGGCGTCACAAAGGATGCGCGAAATCTTGTATTCCAGCGCAAAGCCGTTGCCGCCGTGGATCTGGAGGCCGTTGTCGGCCGCGGCCCAAGCGACGCGCGCGCCGAGGAGTTTGGCCATACCAGCCTCAAGGTCACAGCGCCGGCCTTCGTCTTTTTCGCGGGCCGAAAAATAGGTAAGCTGGCGCGCGACCATGATCTCGACCGCCATCATCGCCAGCTTGCCCGCGACGCGGGGGAAATTGATCAGCGACTTGCCGAATTGCTTGCGGTCGAGCGCGTATTGCATCGACACATCCAGCGCCGATTGCGCCACGCCGATGGCGCGGGCGGCGGTCTGGATGCGGGCGGATTCGAAGGTCTCCATCAACTGCTTGAAACCTTTGCCTTCTTCGCCACCAAGCAGGTTTTCGCCTTTGACGTGGAAGTTGTCGAAGCCGAGTTCGTACTCCTTCATGCCACGGTAGCCCAGCACCTCAATTTCGCCGCCGGTCATGCCCTCGGTCGGAAAGGGATTGGCATCGTCGCCCGGCGTTTTCTCGGCCAGGAACATGCTTAGGCCCTTGTAATCGCTGGTGTCTGAATCGGTTCGCGCCAGTAGCGTCATCACATGGGTGCGGGCGGCGTGGGTGATCCAGGTCTTGTTGCCGGTGACTTTGTAATCGCCGTTCTCGTCCTTGACCGCGCGGGCGCGGAGGCTGCCGAGATCGGAGCCGGTGTTGGGCTCGGTGAACACGGCGGTGGGCAGTTTTTCACCCGAGGCGAGCTCGGGCAACCACTTGGCCTTTTGCGCCTCGGTGCCGCCCGCGAGGATCAGCTCGGCGGCGATTTCCGAGCGGGTGCCAAGGCTGCCGACACCGATATAGCCGCGCGACAGCTCTTCGGAGACCACACACATAGAGGCTTTGGACAGACCAAATCCGCCAAATTCTTCGGGGATGGTAAGGCCAAAGACGCCCATTTCGGCCAGTTCCTCGATGATTTCCATCGGGATGAGCTCGTCTTTGAGATGCCAGTCATGGGCATAGGGTTCAACCTTTTCGACCGCGTAGCGGCGGAACTGGTCGCGGATCATCTCGAGCTCTTCGTCGAGCCCGGAGGCGCCGAACATCGTTGCGCCATGCTGCAACTGCATCAGCTCGACCAGCCGCATGCGGGCGGCGGTGGTGTTGCCAGAGGTCAGCAGAGTTTCGATTTCGGGGGTGTCGAGCACCTTCAATTCGGACGGGTCGACGCCGAAATCACGCGGGCGCACGATCTCGCCCTGGTTCATCGGGATGCCGCCGCGGATCTGCGCGAGGTATTCGCCAAAAGCGATTTGGTGGAGCAAGGCTTCCAGTTCGCCAAAGCGGCTTTCCGAGGTCATCCGCTCGGCCCAGCCCTGCATTTGTCTGAGCGATTCCAGATAGGTAGCAAGCCATGCCAGACCGTGTGCCGCATCCTGATTGGCCTCGACCAGCTTGGCCGATACCCGGCCATCGGCGACCACAAGATCGCGCAGATGGGCGCGGGATTTGTCAAAGATCGTCTCAACCGGGGCAATCGCCGCGCCGGTGAGTGTCAGCAGATTGGGCAGCAACACTTGCGCCTCCATGTTCAGGTCTTGTCCGTCATGGGCCATCATCGCATTCCTCAAATTATCCTGCACGTGCATAATGACTTCGCAGATGCAGCGCAACATAAATACGTTTTAACCTATACTTTATGGCATAAATTACGCGGAGCGATTTCAAATGCAGCACCTCTGCCGCTGTGTTAGGCGGCGGGGATGGAAAGCTTTGTTGCAGAATTCGGGTGGTGGGCCTTTGGCTTAAGCGGCGCGGTGGCGCTGTTTGCCGGTGTGATCAAGGGCACGGTGGGATTCGCCATGCCGATGATCATGATTTCATCGCTGGGCAGCTTTTTGCCGCCGGATGTGGCGCTGGCCGGGCTGATTCTGCCGACGCTTTTGTCCAACGGAATGCAGGCCTTGCGGCAGGGGTGGCGCCCGGCATGGGCGGCGGTCCGGCAATTCCGGGTGTATCTGATCACGGCGGGGGTCATGCTGATCGCTTCGGCGCAGCTTTACGTTTTCTTACCGGTTTGGGTGCTATTCTTGGCCATCGGCCTGCCGATCACGCTGTTCTGCCTCATGCAGCTTGTCGGCCTGCGCTTTCATCTAGCGGCGCAGAGCACCAAGGCCGAGCTCGCCATCGGATCGTTTTCGGGGTTTATCGGGGGGTTGTCGGGGGTTTGGGGGCCGCCTTTGGTGGCCTATCTGACCGCGCTGGACACCGAGAAAAAGATGCAGATGCGCACGCAGGGCGCGGCCTTTGGGCTTGGCGCGGTGCTGCTTTTGGGCGCGCATTGGCAAAGCGGTGTGGTGCGGGCCGAGACCTTTTGGTTTTCGGTCTGGCTTTGTGTGCCAGCGATGCTGGGCACCTGGGCGGGCGGGCAGATTCAGGACCGGATTGACCAGGACACCTTTCGCCGGGCAACGCTGGTGGTGCTGTTGGTGGCGGGGCTGAACCTGATCCGGCGGGCGTTTTTGGTGTGATCGGGGAGGCGCAAGCCGCGCGTTTCTGGGCCGTGGTGCGGCGATCCGACGGGCGTTTTGCGGCGCTTTATCCCGGCCAAATCCGTAAAAGTTTCCGACAATACGCTAAATTGAGCCAAATCGCCGTGCCGTGGGGCGGCCCTGCGATGCGCGGCGGCTTCGCCTTGAGCCCGTGCCGGGAGCCTAGACCTCTTCGACCGCCATCACCCCGGGCAGGCTTTTCAACGCGCCTTTGATTTCGGGCGTCACCGGGTATTCCATGCCGGTGTCGATCTCGACTTCGCCGGGCAACGCGGGGTCCATCAGGTAGAGGTAAATCGGGCCGCGCGCGGCCTTTAGCCCCTTTTGCGCCGCGTCCGCGAGGATGGTCGCGACCGAGGGAATCGCGCCCGGCTCTTCGACAAACACCTTGAGGCCGGTCGAGCCGGCATCGGCCACCGCCACGTCAATCGGCGCAACCGAACGACCGAGCAATTTGAGCTGATCACTCTCCATCGTCGCCTCGACCGTCACCACAACCTTGGCCCCGGTTTCGAGAAAATCGCGTGACTTTTCAAGCGTTTCGGAAAACAGCGTGACCTCGTAAGCGCCGGTGGTGTCGCTGAGTTGGCAAAAGGCGAAACGGTTGCCGCGTGCCGATTTCCGCTCTTGCCGCCCGGCGACAACGCCGGCCAATTTGGCAAGACAGGGCGTGCTTTCCGCCTTGGCCATCACCTCGTCGAGGGTCATCACGCCTTTGCGTTTCAGCGGGGCCATGTAGTCATCAAGCGGGTGGCCGGAGAGGTAAAAACCGATGGCCTTGAACTCTTCGGCCAGCCGTTCGGCGGGCAGCCAATCGTTGACCGGCGCGAGGCGTGGCTCGGGCAGATCGTCGCCCGCTTCGCCAAACAGCGACACCTGATTGGAGTTCTTTTGTTCATGCACCGCGGCGGAATAGGCCACCAGCGCATCGAGTGATTCAAACACCCGCCGCCGGTTTGCATCGAGCTGATCGAAGGCGCCGGAGCGGGCCAACATCTCAAGCGGGCGCTTGCCGACGCGTTTAAGATCGACCCGGCGGGCGAGGTCATAGAGCGTGGCGAACGGTTTGCCGTCGCGGCCCTCGACCACCAGTTTCATTGCCTCAAGCCCGACGTTTTTCAACGCGCCCAGCGCATAGACCAAGGCCCCGTCGACCACATCGAAGGTCGCCAAAGAGCGGTTCACGCAGGGGGGCACATAGGGCAGATCGAGGCCCTTCTTGACCTCTTCGAAGTAGACCGAAAGCTTGTCCGTCAGGTGGATATCGCAGTTCATCACGCCGGCCATGAACTCGACCGGGTGGTTGGCCTTAAGCCAGGCGGTTTGATAGCTGACGACGGCATAGGCGGCGGCGTGGGATTTGTTGAAGCCGTAGTTGGCGAATTTTTCCAAGAGGTCGAAAACCTCGGTCGCCTTCTTCTTGTCGACGCCGTTTTCCTTGGCACCTTTTTCGAATTTGGGCCGCTCGGCGTCCATCGCCTCTTTGATTTTTTTACCCATCGCGCGGCGCAACAGGTCGGCGCCGCCAAGCGAGTAGCCCGCCATGACCTGCGCGATCTGCATCACCTGTTCCTGATAGACGATAATGCCTTGGGTTTCCGCCAGAATATGGTCAATCGACGGGTGGACCGAGGTGATCTCTTTCAGTCCATTCTTGACCTCGCAATAGGTCGGGATGTTCTCCATCGGGCCGGGACGATACAGCGCGACGAGGGCAACGATATCCTCGATACAGGTGGGTTTCATGCGCTTGAGCGCATCCATCATGCCCGAGGATTCCACCTGAAACACCGCGACGGTTTTGGCGGCGGCGTAGAGCTTATAAGCGGCCTCGTCATCAAGCGGGATGGCGTTGATCTGGTTTTCGGCCCCTTCAGCGGGGTCATACAGTTCGGTTCCGCTGGCGGACACATGCAGCGGGCGACCGGATTTGAACACCAGATCCATCGCATTCTGGATCACGGTCAGGGTCTTGAGGCCGAGAAAGTCGAACTTCACCAGCCCGGCCTGCTCCACCCATTTCATGTTGAACTGGGTGGCCGGCATGTCAGAGCGCGGATCCTGATAGAGCGGCACCAGAGCATCCAGCGGACGGTCGCCAATCACCACACCGGCGGCGTGGGTCGAAGCATTGCGCAGCAGCCCCTCGACCTGTTGGCCGTAGGTCAGAAGGCGGTCAACCACCTCTTCGGCGCGCGCCTCTTCGCGCAGGCGCGGTTCATCCACCAACGCCTTTTCGATGGACACGGGTTTCACCCCCTCCACCGGGATCATCTTGGACAGGCGATCAACCTGTCCATAGGGCATCTGCAACACCCGCCCGATGTCACGCACCGCCGCCTTCGACAGCAGGGCACCGAAGGTGATGATTTGGCCCACTTTATCGCGGCCATATTTTTCCTGCACATAGCGGATCACTTCCTCACGGCGATCCATGCAAAAGTCGATGTCAAAGTCGGGCATCGATACCCGCTCAGGGTTAAGAAACCGTTCAAACAGCAGCGAATAGCGCAGCGGATCAAGGTCGGTGATGGTTAACGCATAAGCCACCAGCGACCCGGCCCCAGAGCCCCGCCCCGGCCCCACCGGAATTTCGTGATCCTTGGCCCATTGGATAAAGTCGGCAACGATGAGAAAGTAGCCGGGAAAGCCCATGCCTTCGATGATGCCAAGCTCGAAATCGAGGCGTTTCTGATAGTCCTCAACGCTGACGGCATGGGGGATTACCGCGAGCCGTTTTTGCAGGCCCTCGTTGGCGATGCGGCGCAATTCGGCAACTTCGTCATCCGCGAATTTCGGCAGGATCGGGTCGCGGCGATAACAGCCAAAGGCGCAGCGCTGCGCAATTTCCACTGTGTTTTCCAAGGCTTCCGGAAGATCGGCGAACAGCGTTGCCATCTCTTGCGGCGACTTGAAGTAATGCTCGCGGGTCAGGCGGCGGCGGCCATCCTGCTGATCGACATAGGCGCCCTCAGAGATACAGATCAGCGCGTCATGCGCCTCGTACATCTCGGGTTTGGGGAAATAGGCATCGTTGGTCGCCACCAGCGGCAGGTCCATCGCATAGGCCATTTCAACGAAACCCCGCTCGGATTTCGCCTCGGCCGGGGGCAGCCCGCCGTCACCGGGATGGCGCTGAAGCTCGACATAGAGCCGGTCGCCGTAGATCGCCTTGAGCCGCGTCATCAGCGCCTCGGCTGCCGGGCGCTGGCCCCGGCGCAACAGCCGCCCCACCGGCCCATCCGGACCACCAGACAAACAGATCAACCCGTCGGAATTGGCCTCTAGCTCCTCAAGTGTGACCTGCGGCAACGCCCCGCCTTTGTCGATGTAAAGGCAGCTGTTGAGCTTCATCAGATGCTCATAGCCCCGCTCGTTCTGCGCCAAAAGCACCACGGCGGCGGGGTCCACCGGTTTGTCGCCGGGCTTGGCCTCTTGATAGGCCACGTCAACCTGGCAGCCCATGATCGGCTGCACGCCGGCCGCCTGGGCGCCTACGGAAAACTCAAGCGCGCAAAACAGGTTGTTGCGGTCGGTCACGGCCACGGCGGGCATGCCCATATCGGCACAAAGCCCGGGCAGCTTTTTCAGCCGCATGGCACCTTCGAGAAGGGAATATTCGGTGTGGGTGCGGAGATGGATGAATCGGGGTGTGCTGCTCATCGCCCGACCATATTGCGACGGCCGGACCGAGGAAAGGCCAAGACGGGCCAGATTACGCAAAGCCCGGCGACGGGTGACATCGCCAAAGCCGAACGCTGTTTCAAAAATAGACGAACAATCGGGTAAGCATCTGATAACGCATAAGGCGCGGTGCAAAGCGGCTGCTTAACCCTTGTGCGCCGCTCGGTTTTTCTGCGCTGCGGCTAAGGATTTTCTTGCAACCCTGCAAATTGCCTCCCTATCCTCGTAAAATCCCGAAAGGCACGCAGGTTTTCTACGCCGCATCGAAAACTTGCCAAGAGGTGCGCATGGTAGAGCGGCAGGTCATCAACATGGACATAGGCTTTCTTCTCAACGGAGAACCGGTCCGGTTCCGCCCCGACACGCCAACAATGACGCTTCTGGACTGGCTGCGGGAAGAGCGTGGCCTGACCGGCACCAAGGAAGGCTGCAACGAGGGCGATTGCGGCGCCTGCACTGTGATGGTGCAGGACGACAGCGGCATTCGCGCGCTCAACGCCTGCATCCTGTTCCTGCCCCAGCTAGATGGCAAGGCGGTGCGCACCGTCGAAGGCATCCGCGACGACGCGGGCGGGCTGCATCCGGTGCAACAGGCGATGGTGGAACATCACGGCTCGCAATGCGGCTTTTGCACGCCGGGCTTCATCGCCTCGATGGCCACCGCGCACACCAATGGCCAGACCGACCACGACGACCGCCTCGCGGGCAACCTTTGCCGCTGCACCGGCTACGCCCCGATTGTCCGCGCCGCCAAGGCCGCCGAAAGCGCCCCGGTGCCAAAGTGGACCGCCACCGATGCTTCTTCTGTTCAAAAATACCTCGGGGGGAGCGCAGCGGGGGGCAGAGCCCCCCTCCTTCCGCAAAACTCGGACGAACTGGCGGAAGTATACGCCAAAACCCCCGAGGCCACCCTGATCGCCGGTGCCACGGATGTCGGCCTTTGGGTCACCAAGCAGTTGCGCGAACTGGACCAGCCGATCTTCCTGCATCAGGTCCGCGATCTGCAAGAGATCGAAGACTGGGGCGACACGCTGAAAATTGGCGCGGGCGTCACCATCGCACGTCTTTGGCCGCTGATGGCCGAGCTTTATCCCAGCTTTGGCGAGCTTTTGCGCCGCTATGGCAGCGTGCAGGTCCGCGAGGCCGCCACCCTTGGCGGCAATATCGCCAATGGCTCGCCGATTGGCGACAGCCCGCCGGTGCTGATCGCGCTCGGCGCGCGGTTGCATCTGCGCCATGGCGCGGCGCGGCGGGATATTGCGCTTGAGGACTTCTTTATCGACTACGGCAAACAGGACCGCGCGCCGGGCGAATTTGTCGAGGCTGTGACCCTGCCGAAAGGCCAGAGCGCCCTGCGCTGTTACAAGATTTCCAAGCGCTTCGATCAAGATATTTCCGCGCTTTGTGCGGCGTTTAATGTGACGGTTAAGGACGGCAAAGTCACCGCCGCCACCCTCGCCTATGGCGGCATGGCGGGCACGCCGAAACGCGCCAAAGCCTGCGAGGCCGCGTTGATCGGCCAGCCGTGGTCCGAGGACAGTATGACAGCGGCCGCCGAGGCGCTGGAGCAGGATTTCACCCCGATGAGCGACATGCGCGCTAGCGCGGCGTATCGGATGCAGACGGCCAAGTCCTTGCTGACGCGATATTATTATGATCTCGATGGCACGCCGACCTCGGTGCTGGAGGTGCGGCCATGAGCGTTTCCAAACCCCTCCCCCACGACGCAGGCGCTTTGCATGTCACCGGGGCCGCGCGTTATGTCGATGACATTCCGACGCCGAAAGGCACGCTGCATCTGGCCTTTGGCCTCAGCGAGATTGCCAAGGGCACGATCACCGCGATGGATCTGACTGCGGTGCGGGCCGCGACGGGTGTTGTTGCGGTATTGACCGCTGAGGATCTGCCGTTTGCCAATGATGTCTCGCCGTCGATCCACGATGAGCCGCTGCTGTCGGACGGCGCCATTCACTACCTTGGCCAGCCGCTGTTTGCGGTGGTGGCCGACAGCCATCTGAATGCGCGCAAGGCCGCGCGGCTGGGGCAGATTGAGGCCGCGGAAGACAGGCCGCTTCTGACGATTGACGAGGCTTTAGCCGCGAACAGCCGGTTCGAGGAAGGGCCGCGGATCTATGCCAAGGGCGATGCGGCGACGGCGATTGCCGGGGCGGCGCATCTGCTTAAGGGCTCGCTGACGATGGGCGGGCAAGAGCACTTTTACCTTGAGGGTCAGGCGGCGCTGGTGCTGCCGCAGGACAATGGCGACATGCTGGTGCATTCCTCGACCCAGCACCCGACGGAAATTCAGCATAAGGTGGCCGAGGCCATCGGGGTGCCGATGCACGCGGTACGGGTTGAGACTCGGCGGATGGGCGGTGGCTTTGGCGGCAAAGAGAGCCAGGGCAATGCTTTGGCGGTGGCCTGTGCCGTTGCGGCGCGGCTGACGGGCAAGCCCTGCAAGATGCGCTATGACCGCGACGATGACATGGTGATCACTGGCAAACGCCATGATTTCCGCATCGATTATGAGGTCGGCTTTGACGACGCGGGCCGCATTGCCGGGATCGATTTCGTGCAATATGCCCGCTGTGGCTGGGCGCAGGACCTGTCGCTGCCGGTGGCCGACCGGGCGATGCTGCATTCCGATAATGCTTATCTGCTCGAACATGCGCGGATCGAGAGCCATCGGCTTAAGACCAACACCCAGAGCGCCACTGCCTATCGCGGCTTTGGCGGGCCGCAGGGGATGCTGGGGATCGAGCGGGTGGTTGACCATATCGCGCATCACCTCGGGCTGGACCCGCTGGCGGTGCGGCGGGTGAATTACTACGCGGCTCCGGCAAAGACCGGCGCGGGCACTGGGGCGCGTTTTAGTGGCGACACCACCGGCAAGGGCAGCCGCTATGCTACGCCCGGTCCGGCGGCGGCCCCAAGCGAAGATCTGGCCTCGCGTGGGGCAGCGTCGAACGTGGCGGCCCCCGCTGTGCCAGCGCCGAAACCGGGGGCGCAGACCACGCCTTATGGCATGGAAGTCACGGATTTCATTCTGAATGAGATGACGGATGCGCTGGCCGAACAGGCCGAGTACGGCACGCGCCGGGCGGCTGTGAATGCGTGGAATGCAGGCAATCCGGTGCTGAAACGTGGGCTGGCGCTGACGCCGGTGAAGTTTGGGATTTCCTTTACGCTGACCCATCTTAATCAGGCCGGCGCGCTGGTGCATGTTTATCAAGACGGCTCGGTGCACCTTAATCACGGCGGCACCGAGATGGGTCAGGGCCTGTTTCAGAAGGTGGCGCAGGTGGCCGCAAGCCGCTTTGGCGTGCCGATTGAGACCATTAAGATCACCGCGACCGATACGGCCAAGGTGCCCAATACCTCGGCCACGGCGGCCTCTTCCGGGTCGGATTTGAACGGCATGGCGGTTAAGGATGCCTGTGACAAGATCACGGCGCGGATTGCCGGGCATCTTGCGGAACTGCACCAACAGCCGGTCGAAAGCGTGCGGTTTGAGGACGGCGAGGTGCATGTGGGCGGCGAGGTTCTGAGCTTTGCGCAGGCCGCGAAAACCGCCTATGAGGCGCGGATCAGCCTGTCGGCCACCGGGTTTTACAAGACGCCGGATGTGGCCTGGGACCGGATCAAGGGACGCGGGCGGCCGTTTTTCTATTTCGCCTATGGCGCGGCGCTGACTGAATGTGTGATCGACACGCTGACCGGCGAAAACCGCATTCTGCGCACCGATATTTTGCATGATGCCGGGGCGTCTTTGAACCCGGCGTTGGACATTGGCCAGATCGAAGGCGGCTTTGTGCAGGGCGCCGGGTGGCTCACGATGGAGGAGCTGGTTTGGGACGATAAGGGGCGTTTGCGCACCCATGCGCCCTCGACCTATAAGATCCCGGCCTGTTCTGACCGGCCCGAGGTTTTCAACGTGGCGCTGTGGGAGGGGGAGAACCCCTCGGAGACGATTTACCGCTCGAAAGCGGTGGGCGAGCCGCCATTTATGCTTGGGATGTCGGCGTTTTTTGCGCTGTCGGATGCGGTGGCGGCCTGTGGGCCGATGTATCCTGACCTCAAGGCCCCGGCGACGGCCCAAGAGGTGCTGAACGCCATTGCACGGGCGCGCGGATGAGCGACTGGATTGGTGTCACGATTGCCGAGGCGCGCGGCTCGACCCCGCGCGATGCGGGCACGGTGATGCGGATTTGGCCGGACCGGCAAGAGGGCACGATTGGCGGCGGCGCGCTGGAGTGGCAGGCGACGTTGATCGCGCGCGAGATGCTGGCGGATGGCACCGAAGCGGCGCGGCGCAAGATGGCGCTTGGCCCCGATATGGCGCAGTGCTGTGGTGGCGCGGTGACGTTGGAATTTGTGCGCAATGCGGGAGTGTTACAGCCCGAGAGTGGCGCGCTGTGGATCTGGGGCGCGGGGCATGTGGGGCGGGCGATTGCCGCTGTGATGGCCCCGCTTGGCGTGCCGGTGACGTTGGTGGATGTGGCGGCGGATCGTTTGCCTGATCCGGTGCCTGCGCGGGTTACGCCGCTGGTGGCCGCTGATCCGCTGCGGGTGGTGCGCCATGCGCCGGAACAGGCCGATCACATCATCACCACCTATTCGCATGACCTTGATCTGGGCCTGTGTGACGCGCTTTTGCACCACGGATTTGCCAGTGCGGGGCTGATCGGGTCGGACACGAAATGGGCGCGGTTTCGCAAACGATTGGTCACTTTGGGCCATAGCCCCGCCCAAATTGCGCGCATTGCCTGCCCGATTGGCGATCCGAGCCTTGGCAAACATCCGCAAGCGATTGCGGTCGGTGTCGCCGCCCGTTACCTCAGAGAAAGCCGTCAGGCCCCTGCCCTCAAGGAGAGACACGCGTGAGAGAAACCTTGTTGGAGATCAAAGGGCTGACCAAAGCCTATCCGGGTGTGGTGGCCAATTCCGATGTGTCGTTTTCCATCGGGCGCGGCGAGGTGCATGCGCTGCTGGGCGAGAATGGCGCGGGCAAGTCGACGCTGGTCAAGATGATCTACGGCCTCGTCAAACCCGACAGCGGCAGTATGGCGTTGAACGGTGCGGCGTTTACCCCGCCCGACCCACATGCGGCGCGCGCGGCGGGGGTGGCGATGGTGTTTCAACACTTCTCGCTGTTCGAGGCGTTGACTGTGGCCGAGAATGTGGCGTTGGGGATGGAGAACCCGCCGAAACCGCGCGATCTGGCGCGCCAAATCCGCGAGGTTTCGGAGACCTATGGCCTGCCGCTTGACCCCGATCGCACTGTTGGGGGTTTGTCCGCGGGGGAGCGGCAACGGGTCGAGATTATTCGCTGTTTGTTGCAGGATCCCAAGCTGTTGATCATGGACGAGCCGACCTCGGTTTTGACGCCGCAGGAGGTGGAGATCTTGTTTCAGACGCTGCGCAAGCTGTCGGCGGAGGGCACGGCGATCCTGTATATTTCGCACAAGCTCGAGGAGATCCGCAGCCTGTGTGAAAGTGCCACGATCCTGCGGCTGGGCAAGGTGGTCGACACCTGCACCCCGCGCGAGACCACGGCGCGGGAGTTGGCGGAGATGATGGTGGGGGCGTCGTTTGATGCGGTCCATCGCGAGGCGCGGGATTTTGGCGCGGTGCGGCTTGAGGCGCGCGGGCTGTCGGTGGCGTCGCCGGGGGAGTTTGGCACCTCGCTGAAGGACATCTCGTTTGCGGTGCAGGCGGGTGAGGTGCTGGGCATCGGTGGGGTTGCGGGCAACGGGCAGGATGAATTGCTGGCGGCGCTGTCGGGCGAGATCGTGACAGCAGCAGAGATGGTGCAGTTTGACGGCGCGGCTGTGGGGGCGCAGGGGCCTGAGGCGCGGCGCAGGGCTGGATTGCTCTCGGCTCCGGAGGAACGGCTGGGGCATGCGGCGGCGCCGAACATGAGCCTGACCGAGAACGCGATGCTGACGGCGGCGGGGCGTGAGGGGCTGATGAAGAACGGCTTTCTCGATTGGGGCAAAGCGACGGGGTTTGCCGAGCGGGTCATCAAGGAATTTGACGTGCGCACGCCGGGGGCGTCGACGGCGGCGCGGGCGCTGTCGGGCGGGAATTTGCAGAAATTTGTCATTGGCCGCGAGGTGATGCAGCGGCCGCAGGTGCTGGTGGTCAACCAGCCGACCTGGGGTGTGGATGCTGCGGCTGCGGCTGCGATCCGGCA
Organism: Marinovum sedimenti; assembly: GCF_054052205.1. Classification (NCBI taxonomy): domain Bacteria; kingdom Pseudomonadati; phylum Pseudomonadota; class Alphaproteobacteria; order Rhodobacterales; family Roseobacteraceae; genus Marinovum; species Marinovum sedimenti. The sequence continues at coordinate 2,787,172 of NZ_CM133223.1, read as the reverse complement.
GGCACTGCTGCATCTGGCGGCGGAAGGTGCGGCGGTGTTGGTGATCAGTCAGGATCTCGATGAGCTGATGGAAGTGGCGGACCGGTTTGGCGCGCTGAACGAAGGGCGGCTGTCGGAGATCCGCCCGGTGCAGGGGCTGACGGTGGAACAGATCGGCCTGATGATGGGCGGCGCGCATGATATGGAGGTGGCCCATGTGGACGCTTGAGACCGACGGGACCGCGATTTCTTTGAAAGAAATCGGGCCGAAATCTTTTGAAGATTTCGGATGCGCGTGCGGGGGCGAGGAAATTTCATCAATGAAATTTTCAAAATCCATCAATGGATTTTGGCTGCGTCCGGGTGCGGGGGGCGTTGCATGATCCAGCTTGTCAAACGTCCGCAACCCTCGCGGCTCTGGACCGCTGTCACGCCGCTGTTGGCTGTGGTTCTGACGATGATCGTCGGTGGCATCATGTTTGCCGCCTTGGGCAAGCCGCCGTTGGAGGCGATACGCACGATCTTCTGGGACCCGCTGTTTCACCCGCAATTCGCCGCCTATTCGCGGCCGCAGCTTTTGGTCAAGGCCGGGCCGTTGATCCTGATTGCCATCGGGCTGTCGATCGGCTTTCGCGCCGGGATCTGGAACATCGGGGCCGAGGGCCAATACATCATGGGCGCGATCACTGGCGCGGGGGTGGGCCTTGCGTTCTATCCGCTCGACAGTTTCATCGTGTTCCCGTTGATGGTGATTGCCGGGGCCTTGGGTGGCTGGGCCTGGGGGATGATCCCGGCGGTTTTGAAGGTGAAGTTCGGCACCAATGAGATTTTGGTCTCGCTGATGTTGGTCTATGTCGCTGAGGCGTGGCTGGCGTCGGTGGCGTCGGGATTGTTGAAAAACCCCGAGGGCCGTGGCTTTCCCGGTTCGCGCAATTTTCAGCAGTATGACGCCGGGGCCAACACCGATGTGATCGCCGGCACCGGCATGCATTGGGGCGTGGTGGCGGCCTTTATCGCGGTGATCTTTGCCTATGTTCTGCTGACCCGGCACATTCGCGGCTTTCACATTCGACTGACCGGCGAAGCGCCGCGGGCCGCGAAGTTTGCCGGGGTGAAACCGGCCCGCGTTGTGCTGTTTTGCCTTGGCTTGTCGGGGGCTTTGGCCGGGATGGCGGGGCTGTTTGAGGTTTCCGGCCCTGCCGGGCAGATCACCATCGATTTTAACTCGGGGTATGGCTTCACCGCGATCATCGTGGCGTTTCTGGGCCGGTTGCATCCGGTGGGCATTTTGCTGGCCGGGCTGCTGATGGCGCTGACTTATATTGGCGGCGAGTTGGCACAATTGATGCTGGGTTTGCCCGGCGCGTCGATCCAACTGTTTCAGGGGATGCTGTTGTTTTTCCTGCTGGCGACGGATGTGTTCACCAATTATCGGATCGAGTTTGGCAAGGCGGAGGTGGCAGGATGAACCGGCCCTCTGTTCAAGCGCAAGCCGCGCCATCGCCGCGCCATGAGGCCGGGCGCGTCATGACACCGAATAGGAGCTTTGGCTGATGGATTTCGGAACAATCAACCCGGTCCTCCTTGTGGCCTCGCTTATGGTGTCGGCCACGCCGATCCTGCTGGCCGCCATCGGCGAATTGGTGGTGGAGAAATCCGGCGTGCTCAACCTCGGGGTTGAGGGCATGATGATCACCGGGGCCGTTGTCGGCTTTGCCGTCGCCGTCAACACCGGGTCGCCAGGGTTGGGATTTGTCGCGGCCGCGCTGGCTTCGGCTGTGCTGTCGCTGAGCTTTGGCGTTTTAACGCAGTATCTGCTGTCCAATCAGGTGGCGACCGGGCTGGGGCTGACGCTGGTGGGGCTGGGGCTGTCGTCGCTGATTGGCAAGCCGTATGAGGGGATGAAGTCCCCCACCCTGCCCGATCTGCATATCCCGCTTCTGGGGGATATTCCGTTCTTTGGGCCGATGCTGTTTCAGCATGATGCGATGGTTTACATCTCGATCGCGCTGATTGCGGCGGTCTGGGCGGTGCTGAAATTCACCCGCTTTGGGCTGATCCTGCGGGCGGTGGGTGAAAGCCACGATGCCGCCCATGCGCTGGGCTATAAGGTGATCCGCATCCGCATGATGGCGATCTTTTTCGGCGGGGCGTGCTCGGGGCTGGGCGGGGCCTACGTCAGCGTGGTTCGGGTGCCCCAATGGGTCGAAGGCATCACTGCCGGATCTGGCTGGATTGCCTTGGCGATTGTGGTGTTCGCAAGCTGGAAACCCTGGCGCGTGATGATCGGCGCCTATCTTTTCGGCGGCGTCACCGTGCTGCAATTGAACCTGCAAGCGGCGGGCACAAGCCTTCCTGTCGAATACTTGTCGATGTCGCCGTATCTGATAACAATCCTCGTGCTGGTTATCATCTCGGCCCGCGGCTATCACGGCGCGCCCGCCTCCTTGGGCCGCTCGTTCCACGCCTCAAGCTGAGGCACACACAAAAAAAACACGCACACTATCACTCAGGGAGCTACCACATGAAACGCAGAACTCTTCTTGCCAGTGCCGCGATGGCGCTGGGTCTTGCCAGCACGGCCTTCGCCGCGAGCCATTCAGATGTGACCAAGGTTGGTTTCGTCTATGTCGGGCCGATTACCGATGGCGGTTGGAATCAGGCGCATCACCATTCAGCCACCGAGATGAAGGAACATTTCGGCGACAAGGTTGAATTAGTCTATCAAGAATCCGTGCCAGAAGGTGCCGACAGTGAACGCGTGATGACTCAGATGGCGCTTTCGGGTGCGGACATCATCTTTACCACGTCGTTTGGTTACATGGACCCGACAGTAAACGTTGCCAAGAAATTCCCGGATGTGAAATTCGAGCACGCTACGGGCTACAAACGCGGCGACAACGTTTCCACGTATTCCGCCCGTTTTTATGAAGGCCGCGCCATCCAAGGCACGATCGCCGGGCATATGACCAAGACCAACAAGATCGGCTATATTGCGTCCTTCCCGATCCCCGAGGTCATTCGCGGCATCAACTCGGCTTATCTGCACGCTAAGAAGATCAACCCGGATGTCGAGTTTTCGGTGATCTGGGCTTATACGTGGATGGACCCCGCGAAAGAGGCCGACGCCGCCACCGCGTTAATCGAACAGGGTGCGGACGTCGTTTTGCAGCACACGGACTCTACCGCGCCGCAGGCCGCCGCTCAAAAAGCCGGCAATGTGATCACGTTTGGCCAAGCCTCGGACATGCTCGATTATGCGCCGATGCCGCGGGTGTCTTCGATCATTGACGATTGGGCCCCCTATTACATCGCGCGCGTCAAAGCGGTGATGGATGGTACATGGGAGTCGAAAGACACATGGGACGGCATTGGGCCGGGCATGGTTGGCATCGGCGAGATTTCGGATGCGGTGCCTGCGGATGTGAAAGCCGAAGCGCTGGCGATGAAAGACGCGATTGCGTCGGGCGCATACCACCCGTTCACCGGGCCGATCAAGAAACAGGACGGCTCTGACTGGCTGGCCGAGGGCGAGACCGCCGATGACGGCACGCTGGCGGGGATGGACTTTTATGTCGAAGGGCTGACGGGCACCATTCCGAACTGATCCTGCCTAGATGACCTTGGAATCCCCCGTCCTTTGTGGCGGGGGTTTTTGTTTGGCCGGGCGGTGGGGCGGCTTGTGCCAGTTGGGTTGGGCCTGTTGGTTTGGGCCAGTTAGATCAGAGGCGGGCCAGAAGCTCGGCTTTTTTGGTTTCGTATTCGGCATCACTCAGGATGCCTTTTTCGTGCAGCCCGGCGAGGCGTTCTATTCGGCTAAAAATCTGATCGTCGGACATATCGGACGGGGCGGCAGATGGGGCCGAAACCGGGTGCGCCGTGGCTTCGGGCGGGGCGAGCGGTGGGGGGGAAACCGGGGGTGCCGTGGCCTCGGGCGGGGCTGGCGCGGGCGAGATGGGGTGTACGGGCGGCGGGATTTGTGCCGCCGGGGTGGGCTCGACAGGCCGGGGCACAGGGTCGGCGGCGGGTTCGGGAGATGTGACCAAAGGCAGATCGGCCACGCGCACCAAGCCGTTTTGGCTGGTGAGGGTGATGCTTTGACTGCCGCTTTGTGCCTGACCAAACCCGGTGATCTGGTGATCGCCGGTGTCATAGACGCTGATCCGGCCCGCCACATCGATGGCCAGCCGCCGCTTCATCGGGAAATACGCATAGCGCAGATCATTTTGCGACCCGACGGAGGCCGGTTGCCCCAATTCGGCGGGCCAGTCCGGCGCGCTCGGGATGAACAGGCTGGACCCGCTGCCCTGCGATTGCGTGCTGGCGTGACCATTGGACTGGGATTGCGACTGCGACGACACCGGCGCCGCAAACATCGCGTGGTTGCGCAAAATCCCGGCAATATCAGAGCACAGCGCATCGACGCGGGCCTTGAGCCCGGTGTTGAACATGTCGCCCACCATCGTCATCCCGCCGTGCGACCACTGGCCCATACCGCCCACCTCTTGGTGGTTGAACTGTGCCTGCGTGCCGCGCCCGGCAACCACGGCTCTTACCATATGCAGCGCGGCGTCTGGGCTTATGGCGTGGCGTGCGGCGATCTCTGCGACCAACCGTTGCCCTTCGTCGGTCAAACTTTGCATGTTGTGATCTTTGCAATTGGGGGTGTTTGCCGGGCCATAGCATTTCGGCGGCACTTTTGACACGTTTTGTTGGGGCTGCGGGCCGCGCCGTGCCGCTGTGCCCAAATTGTGGACGACAGCGCGCGGTTTGTCCGATTTATGCGCGAGGGACAGGCGCGGGTGAGGCCTGCGAAAATCGCACCAATTGCGCGCACTCACTCGCCTTTTGGGGAACAGTCGCTATCCTCGGGCAAAAGCCGAAAGGGAGTCATCATGCGCAAGCTTCAGGTGCAAGGCGTTCACCACATCACGCTGACCGGGGCCGACCGGCAAACCAGTCTCGATTTCTGGGAGGGCGTGCTGGGGATGCCCTTCATTTTCGATCAGCCCAATCTGGATGATCCCGACGAAGCGCATCTGTATTTCGACCCCGGCGATGGGCGGCTTATCACGATCTTTACCAATGAGACCCGCAAGCCCGTGCACAGCCGCACGCCGAGTGATCCGGGCTGTGTGCATCATCTGGCGTTCAACGTGTCGAAAGCGACGTTCAGCCAGGCGGTCGAGCGGTTGGACGCGCGCGGGATTGGCCATTCCGGGGTCAAGGATCGCGGCTTTATGGATTCGATTTATTTCAAGGATCCGCTTGGTCTGTTGATTGAACTGGCCTGTTACCGGTTCGAGCCGCCGATGGGCTGTAGCCATGCCGACGTGATGATCGAGGCGCACCGTATCCGCGTGGATCGGGGCGATTACAGTATTGCCGAGGTGCATTTGGCCGATGCAATCGAGGGGTTGGTGGCGCGCCGCCAACAGAGCCTGAGCGAAGACAGAAGCGCGCGCGACCCTTATGGAAAGTCCTGACCCATGCGAATGACCACGATTGACGGCAGCCCGGTCAGCCGGTTTGCCTTTGGCACGATGCAATTTGGCGGCAAGGCCGATGAGGCCGCCGCGCACGCGATGTATGAGGCCTGTCGCACCGCGGGCGTCGCGCATTTTGACAGCGCGCATGTCTATACCGGCGGGCAATCCGAAGAGATCCTTGGCCGCTGTGTGACCGACCGCGAGTCGGTGTTTGTCGCGACCAAGGCGAATTATCTCGGCGGGGCCGGGCCGGAGAACATTCTGAGCAGTCTGGACGAGAGCTGTGCGCGGCTGGGGATGGAGGTGGTGGACCTCTATTACATGCATCGGTGGGATGAGGATGTGCCATTGAAGCAGACCTTTGAGACGCTGGCGCGTCTGCAGGAGGCCGGGCGCATACGTTATATCGGCGTGTCGAATTACGCGGCGTGGCAGGTGATGAAGGCGCAGGCGGTGGCGGCACAGTTTGGCACACGGATCGATGCGTTGCAGCCGATGTACAACCTTGTGAAGCGGCAGGCCGAGGTTGAGATTTTGCCGATGTGCGCCAGTGAGGGCATCACCGCCTTTCCCTATTCGCCGCTGGGGGGCGGGTTGCTTACCGGGAAATACGCGCGGGGCGAAGGCGGGCGGCTGGACGAAGTAGATATGTATTCCAAGCGCTATGCGCCCGGTTGGATGCGGGCGGCGGCGGCGGATTTGGCGAAAATTGCGGCCGAGCTTGGCACTGCACCGGCGACTTTGGCGGTGGCCTGGGCGGCGCGCCATCCGGCGGGGCCGCATCCGATCATATCCGCGCGCTCAACGGAGCAATTGATGCCCTCGCTTGAGGCTTTGCGGTTTGAGATGGACGATGCGCTTTATGCCCGGATTTCGGCACTGGTGCCCACGCCGCCACCTGCGACGGATCGGTTGGAGGAGGCTTGAAGGAGAGGCCTTAGGCTCAGGACCCATTGATCTGCTTGAGGCTACGTCGGCAGCGTGATTCAAGCTCCCAAACTGACGGGGGTGATGATGAGCAACCTTTTCTGGCTAACGGACGCGCAGATGGACCGGCTTCGGCCGTTTTTTCCCAAGAGCCATGGCAAGCCGCGGGTGGATGACCGGCGTGTTCTGAGTGGGATAATATTCATCAATCGCAATGGCTTGCGCTGGTGCGACGCGCCCGCGGAATACGGCCCGGCCAAAACGCTCTATAACCGCTGGAAACGATGGAGCGACAAGGGCATTTTCGCGAGGATGATGCACGGCCTTGCGTCGGAGGCAGCGGTTCCAAAGACGGTGATGATCGACGCGACCTATCTGAAGGCGCACCGCACGGCGAGCAGTCTGCGGTCGAAAAAGGGGGGCCCGACGACCAGCGGGGGCGCGCGATCGGCCGAACCAAAGGCGGCATGAACACCAAGCTGCATGCCGTCACCGATGCCGAGGGACGACCGATCCGGTTTTTCATGACCGCGGGCCAGGTCAGCGACTACACCGGCGCTGCGGCCCTTCTTGGCAGCCTGCCATCGGCACAATGGCTTCTGGCCGACCGGGGCTATGACGCCGACTGGTTCAGGGAAGCGTTGAAAGACAAGGAGATAAAGCCCTGCATCCCTGGCCGGAAGTCCCGCGCCAAGCCCGTCAAATACGACAAGCGCCGCTACAAACGCCGCAACAGGATCGAGATCATGTTCGGGCGCCTGAAGGACTGGCGCAGGATTGCCACACGCTACGACCGATGCCCGAAAGTCTTCCTCTCCGCCATCGCCCTCGCCGCAACCGTCATGTTCTGGCTATGAAACGAGAACGAGTCCTGACCCTAGACAAGGTCGTCTCGACGGAACTCAAGCCGGGCCAGCGCCGACCCGTGGGGTGGCGCTGCTCGCGCTATGAGGGGCGCTTTATGCCTGCAAAATCGCTCAGTCGTTAGACGGGAAATCTGCTGCTCACAATAGCGCCGCCCCAGGGGGCGGGTCACGCCGAAGGCGTGCCTCCGGCACGACGCTGGCCCGGCGGCTTCGCCTTGATTCCGGGCCAGAGTGTCAGCCAGCGTTGCGTGGTTAGGGGTGGGCTGCGAATTCCGACTTCGCGTAGCCCTGCAAATACAACAGCGCGGTCAGATCGCCGTGGTTCACCCGCAGATCGCACTCCGCCGCGACCGAAGGCTTGGCGTGCAGCGCAACCCCGGCCCCGGCGCGACCCAACATGCCAAGATCGTTCGCCCCGTCGCCCACCGCCAGCACATCCGCATCCGTGATGCCCAAGCGCGCGGTGATCTCTTCGAGCGCCTGCACCTTGGCCTCGCGTCCAAGGATCGGGCGGCCCACCTCGCCGGTCAATGCGCCCTCGCCCACGATCAAGGTGTTGGCGCGGTTTTCGTCAAAGCCAAGTTGCTCGGCCACCCGCGCGGTGAAGGCGGTGAAGCCCCCCGAAACCAGCGCGCAATAGGCGCCGTTGGCCTTCATCGTGGCCAGCAGAGCCGGGCCGCCGGGCATCAGGGTGATCCGGGCGTCCAGCACCTGGCCGATGATCGCCTCGGGCAGACCTTTGAGCAAGCCGACGCGCTCGGTCAGCGCGCCCTCGAAATCCAGCTCGCCGTTCATCGCCCGCGCGGTGATGTCCTTGACGCGGGCGCCAACGCCGGCCTCTTCGGCCAGTTCGTCGATGCATTCCTGCTCGATCATCGTCGAGTCCATATCGGCCAGCAGCATCTTTTTGCGGCGGCCCTCGGCGGGCTGCACCACCAGATCGATCCCCAGCGCCTGCATGTCATCCCAGACCTGCCAGCGGTTGCCCGGCATCACCTCAAGCGAGAATTCCGCCGCCTCGTCGGGGGCCAGCCACTCCAGCGTGCCCCCGCCCCAAGCATTGCGCAGCGCCTCGGCAGCGGCGGGATCAAGCGTTCCGGGTTTGGCGATCAAAGTGCAGACATACATGGCGCGGCCTTTCGTTTGACGGCAGCCCATAGCGCAGAGTTTGGCATAATGCCACTGCCCGATTGCGACGCCGACAACGGCGATACGCGCGTTTCCTATCGGAACGGACGTGGTCGCCTTTTCATGCCAATTGGTCGTAGACGCCGCATTTTTGCGCTTGTGCGGAATCAGAAACGCCCATATTGCGGCCCGTGGGACACCCTTCCCCAACGAAGGGCGCTTATCTGGAAGGATAGCATTTTATGGCTATGCAAAAACCGGCCACGCGGCCGATGAACCCGCGTTTTTCCTCTGGCCCCTGTGCCAAAATCCCCACATTCGAGCTGGCAAACCTGTCCGACGCGCCTTTGGGCCGGTCGCACCGTGCCGCTGTGGGCAAGGCGAAGCTGAAAGCCGCCATCGAAGAGACCCGCGAGCTGCTGGGCATCCCCGCCGACTATCGGATCGGCATTGTGCCCGCTTCCGACACCGGCGCGATGGAAATGGCGATGTGGTCGCTGCTGGGTGCGCGCAAGGCGACGATGGTTGCCTGGGAAAGCTTTGGCGCGGGCTGGGTTGCGGATGTGGTCAAACAGCTGAAACTCGACGCTGAGGTGAAGACCGCCGAGTATGGCGAGATCGTCGATATGGCGGCAGTGGATTATGACACCGACGTGGTGTTCACCTGGAACGGCACCACCTCGGGCGTGCGGATGCCGAATGGCGACGCGATCCCGGCGGACCGAGATGGCCTGACCATCTGCGACGCCACATCGGCGGCCTTTGCGATGGACCTGCCGTGGGACAAGCTGGATGTGACGACCTTCTCTTGGCAGAAAGTGCTGGGCGGCGAAGCGGCGCATGGGATGCTGATCCTGTCGCCCCGCGCGGTGGAACGGCTGGAAAGCTACACCCCGGCCTGGCCGCTGCCGAAGATCTTTCGCCTGACCAAAGGCGGCAAGCTGATCGAAGGCATCTTTGTGGGGGAAACCATCAATACGCCGTCGATGCTGGCGGTTGAGGATTACCTTGTGTCGCTTGATTGGGCGCGGTCGGTTGGCGGGCTGAAGGGCCTGATGGCGCGGGCGGATGCCAATGCTCAGGCGATTTTCGATTTCTGCGCGGCCAACGATTGGATCGCCAATCTCGCGGCGGACGCGGCCACGCGGTCGAACACCAGTGTGTGTCTGAAGTTCACCGACCACCGGATCACCGATGGCGCAGTCTTTGCCAAAGCGGTGGCGAAGCGGCTGGAAGCGGAAGGCGTGGCGCTGGACGTGGGGGCCTATCGCGACGCTCCGGCGGGCCTGCGCATCTGGTGCGGCGGCACAGTGGAAACGGCGGACATCGCGGCCATGCTGCCTTGGCTCGACTGGGCGTTCCACGCCGAAATCGACGCGCTGTCCTCCGCGGCTTGACGCCGATTTCTTAAACAAGAAATCGGACCGGACTCTTTGAAAGAGTCCGGTTCCCTCCCCTTTCAAATTGCATCCAAAGGACCAATCTCATGGCTCCCAAAGTACTCATCTCCGACAGCCTGTCTGAAGCCGCCGTTCAAATCTTTCGCGATCGTGGCATCGACGTCGATTTCCGCCCTGAACTGGGCAAAGACAAGGACAAGCTTGCCGAAGTGATCGGCGACTATGACGGCCTTGCCATCCGCTCGGCCACCAAAGTCACCGAAAAGATCCTCGACGCCGCCACCAATCTCAAGGTGATCGCGCGCGCCGGCATTGGCACCGACAACATCGACAAGCCCGCCGCCTCGAAAAAGGGCGTGATCGTGATGAACACGCCGTTTGGCAACATGATCACCACCGCCGAACACGCCATCGCGATGATGTTCGCCGTGGCGCGCCAGATCCCCGAGGCCAGCGTTTCCACCCACGCCGGCAAATGGGAAAAGTCCAAGTTCATGGGCGTCGAGCTGACCAACAAGACCCTCGGCGTGATCGGCGCGGGCAACATTGGCGGCATCGTCTGTGACCGGGCCCGTGGTCTCAAGATGAAGGTCGTGGCGTTTGACCCCTATCTGGGCCAGGAAAAAGCCGACAAGATGGGCGTTGAAAAGGTCGAGCTCGACGAGCTGCTCAAGCGCGCCGATTTCATCACCCTGCACGTGCCGCTGACCGATGGCACCCGCAATATCCTGAGCCGCGAAAACCTTGCCAAGACCAAGAAAGGCGTGCGGATCATCAACTGTGCGCGCGGCGGTCTGGTTGACGAGCAGGCGCTGGCGGATGCGTTGAAAGACGGCCATGTGGCTGGCGCGGCCTTTGACGTGTTCTCGGAAGAACCGGCCAAGGAAAACCCGCTGTTCGGTCTGCCCAATGTCGTTTGCACCCCGCACCTTGGCGCGGCCACCACCGAAGCCCAGGAAAACGTGGCGCTGCAAGTGGCGGAACAGATGTCGAACTATCTGCTCACCGGTGCCGTCGAGAACGCGCTTAACATGCCGTCGGTGACCGCCGAGGAAGCCAAGGTCATGGGACCATGGGTGAAACTTGCGGGCCATCTCGGTGGTTTTATCGGCCAGATGACCGATGAGCCGATCAAGGCGATCAACATCCTGTATGATGGCTCGGTTGCAGAAATGAACCTTGCGGCGCTGAACTGTGCCACAATCGCCGGCATCATGACGCGCGCCAACCCCGAGGTGAACATGGTGTCCGCGCCGGTGATTGCCGAAGAACGTGGCGTCAAGATTTCGACCACCAACCAGCACAAATCCGGTGCGTTTGACGGCTATATGAAGGTGACCGTGGTCACCGACAAGCGCGAGCGTTCGATTGCCGGCACTGTGTTCTCGGACGGCAAACCGCGCTTTATCCAGATCAAAGGCATCAACATCGATGCCGAGATCGGCGCGCATATGCTGTATACCTCGAACGAAGACATGCCGGGCATCATCGGCACATTGGGCCAGACTTTGGGCGAAAACGGCGTCAACATCGCCAACTTTACCCTTGGTCGCCACGACAAAGGCGGCGAGGCGATTGCCCTGCTGTATGTTGACGATGTGGTGCCTGCGGACGTGCTGCAAAAGCTGTGCGACACTGGCATGTTCCGCCAGGTCAAGCCGCTGGCGTTTGAAGTGGCCTAAGCGCCCGTCTTTTGGCAATTCTGAAACGGGCGCTGCGCAGTTGCAGCGCCCGTTTTCATGTGCAGCCCAAGCGCCAAGATGCTATTCCGCGCGAATGCAAGCAGGAGGCGACAGGCGATGACAGCGATCTATGCCATAGGCGACATTCACGGCCAGTATGACATGCTCTGCACCGCGTTGGACTGGATCGAGGCCGACGGCGGCCCCGACGCGCGGGTGGTGTTTCTGGGCGATCTGGTCGACCGGGGGCCGAACGCGCGTGGCGTGATCGAGCGGTTGGTGACGGGCAAGGCCGAGGGGCGCAACTGGGTCACGATCAAGGGCAATCATGACCGGATGTGCGCACGGTTTCTGCACGACGGCACGCTGCATGACGCGCGCATTCTGTCGGGGCGCGGCTGGCTGTTTCCAGGGTTGGGCGGGCCGATGACGCTGGCCTCTTACGGGGTGGCGAATGCGGCAGACCGCCCCGTGGCCAAGGTTTTGGCCGAGGCGCAAGAGAAGGTGCCGCAGAGCCATCGCGATTTCATCGAGGCGCTGCCTTTGGTGCATCGCGAGCCGGGGCTGATCTTTGTGCACGCCGGGCTGCGCCCCGGTGTGGCGCTGGCGGATCAGGACGAGGATGACCTGCTGTGGATTCGCGATGAGTTTCACAATGAAACCGGGGCATTCGAGGCGCTGATTGTGCACGGCCATACCGTGGTGAAAACCCCGATGCACTATGGCAATCGGGTCAATCTTGACACCGGCGCGGGCTATGGCCATCCGCTGTCTGTTGGGGTTTTCGAGGACGGGGAAGTGTTTCACCTGACGGATTTGGGGCGCGCGGTGCTAAGCTAAGGCGCGGCGATCAGGTGTGATCGACCACCGCAAGGTGTTGGGCGAGCTTGGAAATTTCGGCCATCCACTGCGTGACCATCGACGGATCTGACGGCGCGGCCTGCACCCCGGCAGGGAGCTTTCCGGCCTGCGCTGCCTCGACCGCAAGCGCAACCGGAATTGAGACCAGACGCGCCATCGCGGTGCCGCGCGCGTCGCCCCAAGCATCAAGCACATGGGTCTTGTGCCAGACGGTGCCGGTGCTGTTGGAGGCCGAGAGCGACACGCAGAGGACCACGCGGTCCGGCTCATCTTTGCTATACGCGTGATCGTTCCAGAGGCTGTCTGACATCTGTTTCAGTTCCGCCTCATCGGCGGTTTCGACCGCATCAAACACCGGTTTCCACGCTTCGGCCCAGCCGTTGGGCCGCAGGGTGCCGCGCACGAAAGTCTCGACCCGCCAGGTGGGATCGAAGTGATATTCCTCGATGAATGGCACGGAATCGCGGTTGGGGTAGACCTCAAAACTTTCGGGGTGGGGCAGCGGCGCGGTGTAGGTGCTGAGCGCGTCCCAGGGCCGGGCCGCTGTGACCTCGCGAAAGTCGTGGAGCGCTTTCGACGGGGTTTTGAGAGCCTTCAATACGCCCAGCGGCGACCAGCTGAATTTATAGCGAAACGGGGTGGCGTGCTTGGGGATGCCGCCGCAATAGGAGGTGAAGCCGAGTGCATTCGACGCCTCGCAGCGTGGGCTTGTGCGGTAATCAGATACCAGCGCATGCGCCATCAAGTGATCGATCCCCGGATCAAGCCCGACCTCGTTAACCAAGCTCACGCCCCTGATCTGGGCCTTGGCATGCAGGGCGCGCATCTCGGGGCTGATGTAGCTTGATGAGACGAAATGCGCGCCTTTGGTGATCGCCAAAGTGGCGAGGGGCACGTGCCAATTTGCGGGCAGCATCGAGACGATGACATCTTCGGGCTGGACCTCGGCGGTGAGGGCCTTGATGTCGAACCGCTTGATCTGGTTGGTTAAATCGCCCACCGCATCCTGCGCCTTGTCCAGCGTGCGGTTCCAGACGGTCAGGGCGTGCCCGGCCTGTAGCAATCGGCGCAGACCGGGGACCGCTGACAGTCCGGTGCCGCACCAATGGATCGTCATGCGCCGGCTGCCGCGGCGAGATGGCGTTTAAATTCCACGTTGGCGCGGCCCCAGACGCCGGTGGTCAGGTCGCTCAGCACCATGAGCGAGGGCAGCAGTTGCGCGGCGTAGTCCAGCGAGCTTTCCACCGGCAACATCGAGGGCAGATTGTCGATTGCGGTGACATCGAGCGGCGGGGTCGCGTGGACGCGCAGCGCCGGGTCGGCCCATGTTGTGGTGCGGTCATAGACCTTGATCGGAGAGAAATCGCTGTCGGGATCACAGGCGATATCGCCGATCACGGTGAGCCTGCGGGGGGCGGTTTTGGCATTGGCGGGCACAAAGACCGGCGTGCCGGGGCGCGCGAGGATGCAGTTGAGGAAAATGTCGTGGTCGAGCACTTCGGGAAACGGCCCGCCGCTGGCGGTTTCGGCCATGTCCCATTGTGTGACGCGCACGCCCATCGCATCACACAGGTCCGCCGCGCCCGATCCAACACGGCCCAACGCGCCAATCACGATGGCATCGGGGCGGGCTTTGCCGGTGAGCGACAGCGCCTCTTCCAGATCAGCTTTGAGGTGGTCCGCCGAGGGGTGCGTCGCGACCGGACCGCAAAGCGCTCCGTCCTGCTGCGCCGCCCAACAGCGCAGCGCTACGGCGGCCCCGGCAAACCCGGCCCAATAGCCAAAGGCGGCCACCCGGCGGCCGGTTTTATCCACCAGATACTCGAGATCATAGAGCGTGCCACCCCCGGCGCGAAAGCGCGCGAGCAGCACCTGCCCCGACGGCTGGCCTTTGTAGGCATGGCCAAACAGGATGTGGCGATGGGTCAGTGGGGTGCCGTCTTCGGGCAGTTCCTTGAGGCCAAAGATGATCGCGTCGGCGGGGGCCTTGGGCCAGCTGTTTTCCGGCGCGATGGCACAGCCCGCGTCGCGATAGCCGTCAATCGGGATGGCGCGCACCGAGCTTTCCTCGACCGTCACTTTGATTCCCTGCGCCAGCAGTTGCGCCGCGCCTTCGGGGGTGATTCCGACGCGTTCTTCGTTTTGGCGCTGTTCGGCCCGGACCCAAAGATGTGTCATAGCGGCGTCTCCTTAGATAAAGGTGCGGGCATGCGCCCGGTCGGGCAAGGCCAGATGCGGAATGGCGTTGTAAGAGGCCAGCATTTTCTGGCCGTGGACGTATTGGATTTCGGTCACCGCCGAGTTGCGCAGCTGGAACATCAACAGCGTCATCGCCTGGATGTCGAGGCCAAGCACATGGCGCAGCACCATCGCGATAAAGCCGCCGGAGGTGACGACCAACGCCCGCCCGCCGTGGCTTAGGATATCGTCCATCGAGCTGAGCGCGCGGTCCTCAAAGGTGGCAAATGGCTCGGGGGCGCCGGCGATTGCATCCTGCTGCCACATCTCCATCAGCTTGGGGATATGGCGGGTGAATTCAGCGGGGCTTTGCGGCGCGGTCAGGCCATTGTCGGCCTCGGCCAAGGTGGCGAGGGTGAAGTAATCGAACTCGTTCAGCCGGGTGTCGATCTGCGGCGTCAGATGGCCCATGCCCTGCGCGGTGCCCAAATGGCGCGACATGTCACCGGCCCAGACGTGATCGAAATGCGCCTGGTGCGTGCGCATGTGATCGCCCAGCCACTCGGCCTGTTGCGCGCCCAGCGGCGAGAGGCGGTCATAGTCTGCGGCGGTCTTGGCGTGGGTGTTGGCCTGCCCGTGGCGAACGAGGGTGATGTGGGTCATGCGGTGCCTTTGCCTTGGTTTGTTCTTTGCTAGCGGGCCTTGGCGCGGGTGAAAAGGGCCGGACGCCCCGAAACAGCCAGCGCGTGCGCCGGATAACGGGCTATATCGCCGCCCCGGTGGGGGGATGGCGATGCGCGGCGGGCTTTACCCGCTGTTAACGCGCCGTGTGCCAGATTGGCACGGATCGCCCGTATCGGAAACCTGAACGCCGCAATTCCGATGACAGGTGTCGGGATTGACCCTGCCCTGCGCCCCGGCCCATGCTGTAGATGCTCGGGACAGGAGGAGCACGCATGTCCGACACGATCCGATTCACGCTTGATGGCCGAGAGGTCGAGGCGCAGCCCGGCGAAACGATCTGGGAGGTGGCGCATGGCCGTGGCCTGGTGATTCCGCATCTGTGTCACAAGCCTGCTCCCGGCTATCGCCCCGACGGCAATTGCCGCGCCTGCATGGTCGAGATTGAGGGCGAACGCGTGCTGGCGGCCTCTTGCATCCGCGAGCCTGCCGAAGGCATGACCGTGACCACCAATTCGGCGCGCGCGACCGGTGCCCGCAAGATGGTGATCGAGATGCTGGTGGCCGACCAGCCCGAGCGCGCGGCGGCGCATGACCGGTCGTCGCATTTGTGGGACATGGCCGATCTGAGCGGCGTTGCGACCAGTCGCCTGCCAACGCTGGAGGCCGAGCGCATTCCGCTGCTCGATGACAGCCACGTTGCGATGTCGGTGAACCTTGATGCCTGCATTCAATGCGGGCTTTGTGTGCGGGCGTGCCGCGAAGTGCAGGTTAATGATGTGATCGGGATGGCGGGGCGCGGGCATGATGCCTATCCGGTTTTCGATTTCGACGACCCGATGGGCGAGAGCACCTGTGTGGCCTGCGGCGAATGCGTGCAGGCTTGTCCGACTGGTGCCTTGATGCCCGCCACTGTTGTCGACGAAGCGCAGGCGGGGGACAGCAAGGATTTCGACAGCGAAGTCAAAAGCATATGCCCGTTTTGCGGCGTTGGCTGTCAGGTCTCGCTTAAGGTTAAAGACGGCAAGGTCAAGTATATCGAGGGCGTGAATGGCCCCGCCAACGAGGGGCGGCTATGCGTGAAGGGGCGGTTTGGGTTTGACTATATCCACCACCCGCACCGGCTTACCAAACCGCTGATCCGCCGCGCGGATGCCCCGGCAAAAGGGCTTAACGTCGATCCCGGCGATCTGTTGACGCACTTCCGCGAGGCTTCGTGGGACGAGGCGCTGGATGCCGCCGCGGGTGGGCTCAAGGGGCGTGGGCGCGAAGTTGCGGGCTTTGGTTCGGCCAAATGTACCAACGAAGAGGCCTATCTGTTTCAGAAGTTTATTCGGCAGGGCTTTGGCCACAACAACGTCGATCACTGCACGCGGCTGTGCCACGCCTCATCGGTTGCGGCGCTGATGGAGAACGTTGGGTCGGGGGCAGTGACCGCCACCTTTAACGAGATCGAAAACGCCGATGTGGCGATTGTGATCGGGGCCAATCCGATCGAAAACCACCCGGTCGCCGCGACCTATTTCAAGCAATTCGCCAAGCGCGGCGGCAAGTTGATTGCGATGGACCCGCGTGGTGTGGGGCTGAAACGCTATGCCACGCACCGGCTGCAATTCCGGCCCGGCACCGATGTGTCGATGCTGAACGCGATCATGCACGTGATTGTTGAAGAAGAGCTTTACGACCGGCAATATATCGAGGCCTTTACCGAGAATTGGGAGGCCGAAAAGGCGCATCTGGCCAATTTCCCGCCCGAAAAGATGGCCGGGATTTGCGGCATCGAGGCCGATGTTCTGCGCGATGTGGCGCGAACGTTTGCCGGGGCCAAGGCGGCGATGATTTTCTGGGGCATGGGAATTTCCCAGCATATTCATGGCACTGACAATTCGCGCTGTCTTATTTCGCTGGCGCTGATGACCGGCCAGATCGGGCGCCCCGGCTCTGGTCTGCATCCGTTGCGAGGGCAGAACAATGTGCAGGGCGCGTCGGATGCCGGGCTTATCCCGATGTTCCTGCCCGATTATCAAAGCGTGACCGATGACGGCGTGCGCAGTGCCTTTACCGAGGTTTGGGGCAGCGAAGATTTCAGCGCCGAAAAGGGCCTGACCGTGGTCGAAATCATGGATGCGATCCACGACGACAAGATCAAGGCGATGTATATCCTTGGCGAAAATCCGGCGATGTCGGACCCGGATGTAGAGCACGCCCGCGATGCGCTTGCCAAGCTTGACCACTTGGTGGTGCAGGATATTTTCCTCACCGAGACCGCGAATTATGCTGATGTGATCCTGCCCGCTTCGGCGTTTTACGAGAAGTCCGGCACGGTGACGAACACCAATCGGCAGGTCCAGATGGGCCGCCCTGCAGTGACGCCTCCGGGGGAGGCGCGCGAGGATTGGGCGATCACGGTGGAGCTGGCAAAACGCTGCGGGCTGAACTGGACTTACACCCACCCGCGCGAAGTGTTTCACGAGATGACGCTGAACATGAAATCGTTCAGCAATATCACATGGGACCGGCTTGAGGCGGAAAATGTGGTGATGTATCCGTCTCTTAGCCCAACAGATCCGGGCCAGCCGGTGGTATTTGGCGATGGCTTCCCCCGCCCCGAGGGCCGGGCGAAATTCACCCCCGCCAGTATCATCCCACCCGATGACGTGCCCGATGCGGATTATCCGATGATCCTGACAACCGGGCGGCAGTTGGAGCATTGGCACACCGGGTCGATGACGCGGCGTGCCAGCGTGTTGGACGCGGTGGAGCCGGAGGCGAATTGCTCGCTTCACCCCGCCACTTTGCGGCAACTCGGGGTCGAGCCCGGCGGCATGGTGCGGCTGACCACGAAACGCGGATCGGTCACTGTTATGGCGCGCGCCGACCGGGCGATTGCGCCGGATATGGTGTTCCTGCCCTTTGCTTTTGTCGAGGCGGCGGCGAACGTGCTAACCAACCCGGCGCTTGATCCCTTTGGCAAAATCCCCGAGTTCAAATTTTCGGCGGTGAGGGTGGAAAAGGCCGACAGCGGCGCGGTGGCGGCGGAGTAGCCCCCCGACAATACGCCGCAATGGATTGAAATTGCGGCGTAAAACGCCTTCGGCCGTGGAGGCGAGATAATCTGCACCCGCGGTTCTGCGATTTGTGTTATACTACCCTGAATTGTACGGTGTATTTTCAGGAGATATTTCGATGCGTGCGCGTTCATCGGACGGGGCATTAACCCTGTTGGGCGTCAGCGGCAGCCATGTTGTGATGCTGGGCTGGGATTACCCCGAAGACAAATGCGACGGTTTGATGGGCTTTGCCATTGAAAAGACCGATCATTTTACGGGTCGCAAAGGCTGGCTGATGGGGATGAAGACCTTTGCCGCGACCGATCCCGGCGGCGACCTTGGCGCGCTGCATTCAACCCGAGAGCATCCGATCCAAAGCTTTCTGTGGTCGGATTATTCCGCCGAACCGGGGCGCAGGTACTCCTATCGGGTGATCGCGCTGAAAGGCACGCCTGCGGCGCTCGACCCGGTGGCCGAAACCGATATTACGCTTGAGGCCGAGGCCCCGGAGGGCGGCGTGAATGACGTGCATTTCAACCGGGGCATCGCGGCCAGCCAGCAATATGCCCGGCTGTTTGGCAACCGAAAACCCGACGAAAACGACCCTGACGATCCGGCCTGGGCCTGGCTGTCGCGGGGGCTGTTCGAGGCGATGGTGGCCTTTGTGGCGCGCGCTGCGCCGGGCGACAAGCTGCGGATCTGCGCGTATGAATTCCATTTCGTGCCGTTCCTCAAGGTGTTGAAACAGGCGGTCGACCGGGGCGTCGATCTGAAAATTATCTATGATGCCAAGGACAAACCCCGCGACGGCATGGTCTTTCCCCGCGATGCCAATCGGGCGGCGGTGCTTGCGGCGGGGCTGGACCCGGCCCTTGTGATCGAACGCGCGGCGATGAAATCCGCGATCAGCCACAACAAGTTCATGATCCGCTATCAGGGTGACGTGCCGACCGAGGTTTGGACCGGCGGAACCAACTTTTCGGACGGCGGCATTTATGGCCAATCGAACGTGGGGCAGGTGGTCGAAGACGCGGGGGTTGCCGCGACCTATGCCGAATTCTGGGCGCTTTTGGCGCAGGATTTGTCTGCCGAACCGATGCGCGCGCCCATCGAGAAGATGACGCCGACACCGGTGGGCCGCCCTGCCCCCGGCGTGACGCCGATGTTTTCGCCGCGCGACTCGCTTGAATTGCTTGATTGGTACGCGCAGCAGGCGCTGGCGGCCAAGGATGCGCTGTTTATGACCTTTGCCTTTGGCATGGATGACCGGTTCAAGACCGCCTATCGCGAGGGCACCTCCCGCTTGCGATTTGCGCTGATGGAGCGCGCCACACGGTCGTTTCGCACTCAGGCCGACCGCGAGGCCGAGGAGGAGCGGATCAAGTTTTTACGGTTCAAAGTCGAGAACCTGTTTGGCATCGGCTCACACCTGCGGCGCGACAGGTTTGGCACCTGGCTGGCCGAAAAGCTGACTGGCCTGAACTCGCATGTGCGCTATGTGCACAACAAATTCATGCTGATTGATCCGCTGTCGGATGATCCGATTGTTATCGGCGGATCGGCCAACTTCTCGAAAGCGTCGACCGAGAAGAATGATGAGAACATGCTGATTATACGGGGAAATACCCGGGTCGCCGATCTGTACCTTTGCGAATACATGCGGCTTTACAACCACCATGCCTTTCGCGATTTCCTTAATAAGTCCGGCAGAGCGCGGCCGCAGCTTAACCATCTGAGCACCGGTGATTGGTGGCGCGGCCATTTCGGCGACGGCGATAAATCCCGCCGACGGGTGTATTTTTCCCACGGGACGTTTGCCTGACAACCGCCGCGTGCGGACTGTCAGGCGGGTCGTCAGATCACGCCCAGCACCCGCAGGCCAAGGGCAACGGTCGAGAGCACAGCCACGGCGAAAACCAAGGTGCGCAGCACCGGGATACCAAGGCAATACACCACGTAATGGGCGACGATGCCGAAGAAATAGGTCATCGCCAGCGTGCCGGGATAGCCATCCTCGGGCAGGCGGATCATGGCCAGAACCGCCAGCGGCGCAAAGGCCACAAAGCTTTCGACCGCGACGGTATGGGCCCGCATCGCCCGCTGCGCCCAAGGCGATTGCGGCTTGGCGTTGGCATCGTAATTGGCCAGTGCGCCCATCAGCCCGCGCACCAACATCCGGTCAAGGATATAGGGCACCCAAGCCAGCGCGATCCAAATCGCGCTGAGCGTGGTATAGAATTCCAGAGTGGTCATCATCGTCTCTCTCGTGCAAGATTTCACCGGTGCCGTATACCACGATTCAGGGCGGCGCGCCTTGTCATTTCGCAGATCAGCGCCCGCAACGGGCTGATTTCACAAAATATTTATGTTAGGCTGTGCTCATGGATATCATCACCGTTTCCTATTACGCCTTTGTTTGCGGCGTGCTCGGGCTGGCCGGGCCACGGCTGGGCAAGCCGGTGATCCGGCTGATCATCGGCGGGGTTGTCGGGGTTTTGGCGGCAACGCTGCTGCCGCTGGTGCGGTTGCTGTTCTGGGGATAAGGGCCGGGGCTAGCGCCAGTTGACATCGCCCAGAAAGATATAGCCCGCGCCGTAGATCGTCTTGATAAGGCGGGGGTTTTTCGGGTCTTCCCCCAGTTTGGTGCGCAGTCGCGAGATCCGCACATCCATCGCCCGGTCAAAGCTTTCGCCCGCCGCGCCGCCCAGCGTCTCTTGCATCTGTTGCCGGGTGATCAGCCGCCGGGGGCTTTCCAGAAACATCCGCAGCACCTCGCCCTCGGCATGGGAAAATCCGGCCTCGGCCCCGGCCTCGCTGCGCAGGGTGTAGGCATCGAAATCGGCCTCCCAGCCGCTGAACGCCGCAATCCGCCCGGCATGCACCACCGTGCGCGTCGACCGAAGGCGCGCCCGCACGCGGGCGACCACTTCGCTGGGATCAAACGGTTTTATGATGTAATCGTCGGCCCCGAGCTCCAGCCCGATCACCCGGTCCTGCACCTGCGCCCGCCCCGAAATGATGATCACCGCCGCCCCCTGCTCAAGCGCGAGGCGATGCACCAGCGACAGGCCATCGCGGTCCGGCAGGCTCAGATCCACCAGGCAGACATCCGGCGTGGTGCGCCGCAGCGCCGCCTCAAATTCGGTGGCGCGGCCAAAGCTCAGGGTGCGAAACCCGGCTTCCTCCAGCGTGTCGGCCAGAAGCCGGCGGATCTCAGGCTCATCGTCAAGAATGGTGACCAGGGGCGCGTCGCTCATGCTTTGGCTTTCGTGTTGGCCAGCGCGGCGGCGAGGTGGATGGCGTCGAATGGTTTGCGCAGGACCGGGCCGCGCGCCTCGGCGGCGCAAAACAGTGCGTGGTCGGCGGGCAGAGACGTCATCAACGTGACCGGAAGATGCCGCGCGGCGACGGCAAGATCAAGGCCGGTCAGGCCGCCTTCAAGCTGGATGTCGGTCAGGACCGAGGTGATTTCGGGCAGGCCCGCCACCAAAGCGCGCGCCTCGGTGACCGAGGCCGCCTCGACAACGCGGTGGCCCAGACCGGTGAGCAGGTCGCGGACCGTGCCGCGCAGGTCCGGGTTGTCATCGACGAGCAGCACCATGCCTGGCTCGGCCTCAACCGGATCGGGCACCAGACGCAGCGGCAACCGCAACAGCACCTGCGCGCCCATCTGCGTGTTGGCCAGTTTGAGGTCGCCGCCCGCCAGTTTGGTGGCGTCATAGACCATCGCCAGCCCCAGCCCCGAGCCTTCGTCGCCCTTGGTGGTGAAAAACGGCTCGGTTCCGTGGGCGAGCGCTTCGGCGCTAAAGCCGGGGCCGGTGTCGGTGATGCGAAAGCTGAGCCAGGTGTCGGCATCGGCACGGGCAGAGACCGTGATCTTGCCGCTGGTCCCACAGGAATCCCGCGCGTTGAGGATGAGATTAAGCAGCGAATCCTGCAACATGCCGGGGTCAATCATTACGGCTGAGGGCACATCTGCACTGAGCGTTAGCTCCAGATCCGGCGGCAGGCTGGGGCGCGCAAGCGTTTGTAGTTCTTCAAGAAAACGGTCCAGTCGGGTGGGCACTGGCTGGTGCAGGCGGCTGCCGGTCATGTCGGCGATCCGGCCCAAAAGCGTGCCACCCCGGCGCGCGGCGCTGAGCGTTGCGCTTATCAGCGGCGCGGCGCCTGGTGGCAGATCGTTCATCCGGCCCAGTTTGGATTGCATCCCGAGGATGATCGTCAGCAGGTTGGAAAAGTCATGCGCCAGCCCCGAGGTCAACTGAGCGGCGATTTCACGCCGGCGGGTCTGTTGCAGGGCAACGCGGGCTTGGGTTTCCTCGGTGGTGTCCATCGACAGGATATAGACGCCGTTTTCGTTCTGATCCGGGGTGAAGGCCACCCGAATGCGGCGCAGGCTGGGGGCATCGGTGAATTCGAACACCGACTGTTGGCCGCCATACGCGGCATCAAGGTGCGGGCGCACTTTGGCATAGGCGTCGGGGCCGAGCGCCTCTTTGATTGACATGCCGACGATGCCGGACGGGCGGCCGGGAATAACCGAGCTAAGCCGTTGATTGGAATAGGTGTAATGGCCGTTTGCATCGACATGGGCGATATGGGCGGGCATCATTTCAGCGGTCAAGCGGGTGCGGGCCTCAATCGCGCGCAACTGGCGCTGGGTCTCTTCCAGCGCGCTGACGGTAGAGGCGAGTTCGCGGTTGGTGGCGGCCAGCTGTTCGGAACGTTTCAGCACCTCTTCCGACAACAGCTCGGACCGGGTGCGCAACAGTTGCTCTTGCTCCTTGGTGCGGGTGATGTCGGTGTAAACCGTGACCCAGCCCCCCTGTGGCAGAGGCGCGCCCTCGACCGAAATGAAGCGGCCATTCGAGCGGGGCCGTTCCATATAATGCGGCTCAAACGCGCGGGCTTGGCGGACGCGCAGCGCGATAAATTCGTCCATATCGGCAATTTCACCGTATTCGCCACGCGCGGCAAGATGGCCGATGGTATCGACGAACCGGGCACCGGGAGTGACAAGCGCCTCGGGTAGATCGAACATTTCCTGAAACCGGCCATTGCACTGAACCAAACGGAGACCGCGATCATAGATGGAGAGTGCCTGCTGGATCAGGTTCAGACCCGCCTGGGTCAGATCGGATAGCTGTCTGTCGGACAGATGCATGCCTCGGGTCGCCCCCCGCTTGAATGACCTGTCGGAATTACGCGGTTCGCCGTGGCTTATCAACCTCGGCGGAGTCCGGGGGGTATAAGCCATCTGCCCGACCGGGCGACTTGTGCAACACTGTTCGGATCATGCGGTGGGTCATGGAGGCCGATTTTGGCGTCCAGAGTACCCGCGTTTGGCAGGTAAAGAGCATGGGATTACCCGTTGGGCGTGACTTTCATTGCGACACCGCACCAGAACGGGGCTGGAACGCCGCGCGAAGGGTAACACCGTCAGAAGGAGAAGCGCGAAGGGTACAAACGCCGAACCTGCGAACATGCCGACCAGCCAAATCGGACTGAGGACCGGCCCGGCAAGGTTCAGACCTTCGAAAAAGTTAACGAGCGGATGCACATAGCTCTCCAAAGCAGTCGATGTCCCTATATTTGCGCACCCAAAACCTAAGACTTCCTTAACGCCACGCCGAACCGAGAAATCCGCCGCTGTTACAATTCGTAAGATTTGGGAAAAGTTCAGGAAAAAGTTGACCGGCAGCCTAGGCCCTGACCAAATGAGAGGCAGAATCGCGCACAGGCGGTCGGCCCCGGAAAACGGGGCAAAGGGAGGAAATGGATTGGCTGAGTTGTCTCAGGGCGTAGAAGGTCTGCGCTCGATTCCGGCGCTTTTGAAGCGCAACGCCACGCAATATCGTGACAAACCCGCGTACCGCGAAAAGGAGTACGGGATCTGGCAGAGCCGGACCTGGTCTGACGTGGACGGGGAAATCGAAGCGCTCGCATTGGGCCTTTTGAACCTTGGCGTGAATGAGGGTGATTTCATCGCTGTCATCGGGCGCAATCGGCCGTCGCTGTACTGGTCGATGGTGGCCGCGCAGATGGTTGGCGCAGTGCCCGTGCCGCTGTATCAGGACGCGGTTGCCGAAGAGATGGAATACGTGCTTGGCCATTGCGGCGCACGGTTTGTCATCGTGGCCGACCAAGAGCAGGTCGACAAGGTGATGGAAGTGCAGGAGAGCCTGCAACAGTTTGAACACATGATCTATATTGATCCGCGCGGCTTGCGGAAATACGATCATTCGCACCTGCATCAGTACAGCCATGTGCAAGATCAGGGCCGCGCCGCGCGCGATGAATTCATCACCGAACTCGACCGGCGACGTGACAAACTGGGGTATGATGACACCTGTGTGATGCTGTATACCAGCGGCACGACGGGCAAGCCCAAGGGCGTGGTTCTGTCGAACCGCAACATCATCGAAACTGCCAAGAACACCTCGGATTTTGACCATTTGCGCGCCGGGGACGAGGTACTGGCCTACCTGCCGATGGCCTGGGTGGGCGACTTTATCTTTTCGATTGGTCAGGCCTATTGGACCGGATTCTGTGTCAATTGCCCGGAATCGCCGGAAACCATGATGACCGATCTGCGCGAGATTGCGCCGTCGTATTACTTTGCGCCGCCGCGGGTGTTTGAAACCCAGCTGACGCAGATCATGATCCGGATGGAAGACGCCGGGACGCTTAAGCGCAAGATATTCCACCACTTTATGAACCACGCTCGCAAGGTCGGGCCGCGTATCCTTGATGGCGAGAGCGTGGGTATGCTGGACCGGCTGCGGTATGGGCTGGGCGAAATCATGGTGTATGGCCCGCTGAAAAACACGCTTGGGTTTTCCAAGGTGCGTGTGGGCTATACGGCGGGCGAAGCGATTGGGCCGGAGATTTTCGACTTTTATCGCTCGCTTGGGATCAACCTGAAACAGCTTTATGGCCAGACCGAGGCCTCGGTGTTTATCACCCAGCAGCCGGATGGTCAGGTGCGGTCGGATACGGTTGGCGTGCCCTCGCCCGGTGTGGAAATCCGCATCGCCGAGAATGGCGAGGTGTTCTATCGCTCGCCCGGGACGTTTGTGGAATACTACAAAAACGCCGAAAGTACCGCCGACACCAAAGACCCCGAGGGGTGGGTGGCCACCGGCGATGCCGGGTTTTTTGAGCCCGATACCGGGCATTTGCGGATCATCGACCGGGCCAAGGACGTGGGCCAGATGGCCGATGGCAGCCTGTTTGCGCCGAAATATGTGGAAAATAAGCTTAAATTTTTCCCCAACATTCTTGAGGTGGTGTTGTTTGGTGCTGGGCGTGACCTCTGCTGTGCGTTCATCAACATCGACCTTGCCGCTGTCGGCAACTGGGCCGAGCGCAACAACATCGCTTATGCCTCGTATCAGGAGCTGGCCGGGCACCAGCAGGTGCTCGACACGATCCAGAGCCATGTGGAAGAGGTGAATGCTTCGGTGGCTGAAGATGACATGCTGTCGGGCTGTCAGGTGCATCGTTTTCTCGTGCTGCACAAGGAGTTGGACGCCGATGATGGCGAGCTGACCCGGACGCGCAAGGTGCGCCGCAAGATCATTGGCGAGAAGTTCGAAGACCTTGTGAACGCACTCTATGCCGGGTCGGACAGCATCTATACCGAGACCGAAGTGACCTATGAAGACGGGCGCAAAGGCAAGATCAAGGCAACGCTGGAGATCCGCGATGCCAAGGTTGTGCCGGTGGTGCCGCAGAAGGTTGCCGCGGAATGAGCGGCGCCAGCACGGGTTTTATCAAAGACATGCAGCAGGGAGGTGTCGCGTGAAGGACACGGATGGATACGTCACCGCGGACGGTCGCCAGATTGGCGGCGTGTTGATGGAGATGAAGAACATCACCCTGCGCTTTGGCGGCGTTGTGGCGATCGAGAACATCTCGTTCGACATCCGCGAAGGCGAGATACGGGCCATTATCGGACCGAACGGCGCGGGGAAATCCTCGATGCTGAACGTGATCTCGGGGTTCTATACGCCGAGCGACGGCGAGGTTTGGTACAAAGGGTCGAAGCGCCCGCCGATGAAACCCTATGAGGTGGCGCGGCTCGGCGTGGCGCGGACCTTCCAGAACATCGCTTTGTTCGAGGGGATGTCGGTGCTCGACAACGTGATGACCGGGCGGCTGACGCATATGAATTCCGGCATCGCGGCGCAGGCGCTGTGGTGGGGCAAGGCGCGTGATGAAGAGATCGCCAACCGCCGCAAGGTTGAGGAAGTGATTGATTTCCTTGAGATTCAGGCCATTCGCAAGACGCCAGTGGGCACCCTGCCCTATGGATTGAAGAAACGGGTCGAGCTGGCGCGGGCGCTGGCGGCGGAGCCGTCGATCCTGTTGCTGGATGAGCCAATGGCCGGGATGAACGTCGAAGAGAAAGAGGACATGAGCCGCTTTATCCTTGATGTGAATGACGAATTTGGCACCACCATTGCGCTGATCGAGCACGATATGGGCGTGGTGATGGACATCTCTGACCGGGTGGTGGTGATGGATTACGGCAAGAAGATCGGCGACGGCACGCCAGAAGAAGTGCGCAACAATCAAGATGTGATCGACGCCTATCTTGGCGTGGCGCACTGAGGGAAACACAATGCTAAACGATATATTTATCAAACCCTTCGTCGATATGGTCGAAGCGCCGGACTTCCTTTTGCAGGTGCTGTGGGAAGGGCTGGTTTCCGGCATCCTTTACGCGCTGATTGCGCTGGGGTTTGTGTTGATCTTCCGCTCGAGCCGGATTTTCAACTTTGCCCAAGGCATCATGGTGGTTTTTGCCGCGCTGACGCTGGTGGGGCTGCATGCGATGGGCGTGCCGGCGTGGATCGCCGTTGGCCTGACGCTGGTGGTGATGTTCCTCCTTGCGGTCAGCATCGAGAGGATCGTGCTGCGGCCTTTGGTCGGGCAGCCGGATATCATCCTGTTCATGGCCACCATCGGCATCACGCTGTTCCTGATTGGCTTGGGCGAGATCATCTTTGGCGGTGAAAACAAGGTGATGATCACGAGCGAGCTTGGCATTCCCACCGGCGACACGGTGCTGGAGCCTTGGGGCGGTCTGTTGATCCTGCAACACCTTGATATCACGGTGGTTGTGGTGGCGACGCTGCTGGTGATCGCGCTGCTGGCCTTTCTCAACTACACCCAGATGGGCCGGGCAATCCGCGCCTTGGGCGACGATCACCAAGCCGCTTTGTCGGTCGGGATCTCGCTTCAGACGGTCTGGGTGCTGGTCTGGTTCATCGCCGGGATCATCGCTTTGGTCACCGGGATTGCATGGGGCGCGCGGGCCGGGGTGAGCTTTGCTCTGGAAGTGATCGCCTATAAGGCGCTGCCGGTTCTGATGCTTGGCGGGCTGGAGTCGATCACCGGGGCGATCATTGGCGGGCTGCTGATCGGGCTGAGCGAGAAGCTGTTCGAGATTTACTGGGGCCAGCCGTTGCTGGGCGGCAATACCGAGACGTGGTTTGCCTTTGTGCTGGCGCTGGCGGTGCTGTTGTTCCGGCCTCAGGGGCTGTTTGGGGAACGTATCATCGAGAGGGTGTAGAGCGGGCCCCGCGCCCGCCAGTCGGTAAAGCAGCCGGGGGAAACGCCCCCGGCGAACGGAACAAACATCCGGAAAGACATAACAATGCTCTACAGAACCGCAGGTCAGTTCAAGACCACCTACAAGGCCGATCAGGCGCTGTTTCCGGTGCGGCAGGACGCCATTCTGCTGATGGTTATCCTTGCCTTTGCCTGGGTGATCTTTCCGCTCACCGCGTCGGAATTCACCTTTCAGACGCTGCTGATCCCGATCCTGATCTATTCGCTGGCCGCGATGGGGCTGAATATCCTCACCGGGTATGCCGGGCAGCTGAGCCTTGGGACGGCGGCGTTTATGGGTGTCGGGGCCTATGCCTGCTATAAGATGGTCACACTGATGCCGTGGATGAACCCGATCCTTGCGATCCTGTTCTCGGGCGTTTTCAGTGCCGGGATCGGCGTGGCGTTTGGCATACCGTCGCTGCGGATCAAGGGGTTTTACCTCGCCATTGCCACCCTCGCCGCGCAGTTCTTTCTGGTCTGGCTGTTTGAGAAATGGGCGTGGCTGTACAATTACAACGCCTCTGGCGCGATCCAGGTGCCGAACCTGAAAATGTTTGGCGTGTACGTCGCCGGGCCGCAGGCGTCTTCGGTCACGCAATATTTCGTGGTGCTTGGCATCGTGTCGCTGATGACCCTGCTGTGCATCAACCTCACCCGAGGCAATCTTGGCCGGACGTGGAAAGCCACCCGTGACATGGACATCGCGGCCGAGCTGATCGGCATCAACCTGATGAAATCCAAGCTCACCGCCTTTGCTGTCAGCTCTTATGTTGTCGGGGTGTCGGGCGCGCTGTTTGTCTTTATGTGGCGCGGCGCGGCAGAGCCGAACCTCTTTGACATCCCGCTGTCCTTCCGCATTCTGTTCATTGCGATCATTGGCGGGCTGGGGTCGATCATGGGCAACTATCTGGGCGCGATCCTGATCGTCGGTCTGCCGGTGGTGCTGGGCACCGTGCCGCAAGCGCTGGGCATTCCGGTGTCTTCGGCGATGGTTGAACACCTCAATATCATGATTGTCGGCTCGCTGATCGTGTTCTTTCTGATCATCGAACCGCATGGGCTGGCGCGGCTTTGGGCGCTGATCCGTGAAAAGCTTATACTCTGGCCGTTCCCCCACTAGGGGCCCGGCCCAACAAAAACAAACCGTTACGAGGGAAATTAAATCCAATGGGAGGAAACACATGAAACATTTCACCAAACTGGCTGTGGCCGCAGTGGTCGCATCCATCACCGCAGGCGCTGCGATGGCCGAAGGGCTGTATACGCCGAACCTCAGCTATCGCACCGGGCCGTTTGCGGCGACCGGCATTCCGCTGATGAACGGTCAGGCCGACTATATGGCGATGCTGAACGCCCGCGATGGCGGCATCGGCGGCGTGATGATCGACTTTGAAGAATGCGAAACCGGCTATTCCACCGAAAAAGGCGCGGAATGCTATGAAAAGACCAAGGACAAGGCGATTGTGACCCAGCCTTGGTCGACCGGCATCACGCTTCAGGTGCTGCCCAAGACCAACATCGACGAGATCCCGATCCTGGCGCCCGGCTATGGCTTTTCGCCGATGATGGACGGCAAGACCTTCCAGTGGGCCTTTAACACGCCTGCCGGTTATTGGGATGCAGCCGATATGATCGTTCAGTACCTTGAAGGTCAGGGCGATCTCGATGGCAAAAAGATTGCCTTCCTGCACCTCGACCACCCCTACGGCAAAGAGCCGCTGCCGCTGATGGAGAAGATGGCGAGCGAAAAGGGCTTTGAGCTGGTGCCGATCCCGGTTGGTCTGAAAGAGATGCAGAACCAATCGGCGCAGTGGCTGCAAATTCGCCGCGAACGCCCTGATTACGTTGTGATGTGGGGCTGGGGCGCGATGAACGCCGGGGCGATCACCGAAGCCGTCAAAACCAAGTTCCCGATGGAAAACATGGTTGGCGTTTGGTGGGCCGGTCACGATGCCGACCTCAAGATCGTTGGTGAAGACGGCAAGGGCTATAAGTCGATTTCCTGGTCCTTCCCCAATCTCGATGCGCCGGTGGTGGCCGACATCAAGAAACACGTTGTTGACGCGGGCAACACCCAGTCGAACGAAGAAGAGATGGCCGGCGTGTTCTATAACCGTGGGATCATCATTTCCGCGATCTTGGCCGAGGGCATTCGCATGGCGCAAGCCGAGTATGACACCGCCGAGATCAGCGCCAGCCAGTTGCGCTGGGGTCTGGAAAACATCGACATGACCGAAGCACGGATTGCGGAGCTGGGTCTGGATGGCATGGTGCCGCCGTTCAAAACCACCTGTGCGGATCACACAGGCGGATCGGGCGGCTGGATGCTGGAATGGGACGGCGAGAAATTCGTCAAAGTCTCGGACCACATGACGCCGCGCACCGATGCCTATGAGGCGCTTGTGGCTGAAAAAGCTGCTGAATACGCCGAGGCCAATGCGCCTTGGCCGGTGGCCGAAAACTGCGAGATGTAATCTCGTGACCTTCCGGCGGCAGCGCAGCCCGTTGCCGCCGGACCTTACGCTTTTGGAAAGAGAAGACGATGCTGGACGCCGCCCCGACCGAAGCCACAACCAAAGAGACCCTGCTTGAGGTCAAGAATATCGAGGTGATCTATAATCACGTTATCCTTGTGCTCAAGGGCGTGTCGCTGTCGGTGCCCAAAGGCGGGATCACCGCGTTGCTGGGCGGCAATGGCGCGGGCAAGACGACGACGCTCAAGGCGATTTCAAACCTGCTGCATTCCGAGCGGGGCGAAGTGACCAAAGGCTCGATCATCTACAAGGGTGAGCGGGTGCAGGGGCTGGACCCGGCGGCGCTTGTCAAACGCGGTGTGATCCAGGTGATGGAAGGCCGCCACTGTTTCGAGCACCTGACGGTTGAGGAAAACCTGCGCACCGGGGCCTATACGCGGCGCGATGGCAAAGGCGCTGTCGAGGCCGATCTAGAGATGGTGTATGACTATTTTCCACGGCTGAAAGAGCGGCGCAAATCGCAGGCGGGCTATACCTCGGGCGGGGAACAGCAGATGACGGCGATTGGCCGCGCGTTGATGAGCCGCCCCGATACGATCCTGCTGGATGAGCCGTCGATGGGGCTGGCCCCGCAGCTGGTGGAACAGATTTTCGAGATTGTGAAATCGGTGAATGAGAAGGAAGGCGTGTCCTTTCTTCTGGCCGAACAGAACACCAATGTGGCGCTGCGCTTTGCGCATTACGGCTATATTCTGGAATCGGGTCGTGTGGTGATGGACGGCCCCGCCGCCGATCTGCGCGAAAACCCGGATGTTAAGGAATTTTACCTCGGGATGTCGGACGATGGCCGCAAATCCTTCCGCGATGTGCGCTCGTACCGGCGCCGCAAAAGGTGGCTGGCGTAAACCGCCTCCCCCACCCAAACAGTTTTGCTCTGCCCCCCTCTGTGCCGCGTGCCGCGACCATTGATCAAAGGACTTTTGTCATGACTCGACATTACGATGCCCTCGAAACCCGGTCGCATGATGAGCGTACCGCGACGCATCTGGCGCAGCTGAATGCCCAGCTTGCCGCGAACGGGCTGGACCCGGTTGGCGATCTTTCGGCGCTGGCCGCCCTGCCCGTGCTGCGCAAATCCGATCTGGTGGCAAAACAAAAGGCACAGCCGCCGTTTGGCGGGCTGCCGGTGTCGAACCTCGCGCATATCTTTCAATCGCCCGGCCCGATCTATGAACCCGGCGGTGTCAGCCACGATTGGTGGCGGATGGGGCGGTTTCTGCATGCGGTGGGGATTGGCGCGGGTGACATCGTGCAGAACTGCTTTGGCTATCACCTGACACCGGCTGGCATGATCTTTGAAAACGGCGCGCGGGCTGTTGGCGCGACGGTCTTGCCCGCTGGCACCGGCCAGACCGAGCTTCAGGCGCGGGCGGCGCATGATGTCGGCGTGACGGCCTATGCGGGCACGCCGGATTTCCTCAAGGTGATTCTTGATAAGGCCGACGACATGGGTTTGCCGCTGAAAATCACCCGCGCGGCGGTGGGCGGCGGCGCGCTGTTCCCCTCGCTCCGGCAGGAATACGCCGATCGCGGCATCACCTGTCTGCAATGTTATGCCACCGCTGATCTTGGCAATATCGCCTATGAAAGCGACGCGCAGGAGGGGATGATCCTCGACGAAGGCGTGATCGTCGAGATCGTGACGCCCGGCACCGGCACGCCTGTGGCCGAGGGCGAGGTGGGCGAGGTCGTGGTGACGACGCTGAACCCCGATTATCCGCTGATCCGCTTTGCCACCGGCGATATGAGCGCGGTTATGGCGGGCCAAAGCCCTTGTGGGCGGACCAATACCCGCATCAAGGGCTGGATGGGCCGCGCCGATCAGACCACCAAGATTAAGGGCATGTTTGTGCGCCCCGAACAGGTGGCCGAACTGGTGGCGCGCCATGATGACATCACCCGCGCCCGCGTGATTGCCGCGCGCGAAGGCGAAACCGACAAGATGATCGTGCGGCTGGAAAGCGCGGGCGACGACCCCTCGCGCTATGATGTAACGGTGCGCGAAGTGCTCAAGCTGCGCGGGTCTATCGAACTTGTGTCCCCCGGCACCCTTCCCAAAGACGGGATCGTGATAGAGGATACTCGGGTTTACGATTGAACCGGGAGGATCCCTCTATGCCCCTCACTCTGCCTCGCGCATTTCTGCGCGGACTGGCGGCGGCGGCGTTTGTTGCTGCAAGTCAGGCCAGCGCTGCCGATTTGGCGCTTGTGATTGCGAACTACGATTACCAACGTCTTGATGACCCGCGCGCTGCGGAAAACCTGCGGCCGATTGCGCGGCAACTGGCGCGCGAAGGCTTTGACGTGATCGAGACTTACAATGCGCGCACCGGCGATATGGCCGAGGCCGCCGCGCAGTTTCAGCGCCGTGCCAGCGATGCGGACCGGGTGATCATCCTGCTTGATGGCCATTTCGTCAGCACCGGCACCGATGCCTGGCTGCTGTCGACCGACACGCGCGATGTTGATCAGCTGACGGTCGCGTCACAGGGGCTGTCGCTGTCGGCCTTGGCCGAGATCGCGGGCCGAAACGCCGCCGGGCGGGCGGTGATTTTTGCCGGGCGGTCAAGCGAGCTGCGGCTGCGGGGCGAAGGCTTGCGGATTGGCACCCAAGGGGTGGATCTGCCACAGGGCGTAACCCTGGCGAGCGGCAATTCCAATCGGCTGGAAGCGGCGATCCTGCAAGGGCTGCTCAACCGTGACAAAAGCCTGAACGAAGCGCTGAGCCAACTCGCGGCGCGTGGGTTCCTGACCGACAGCCTTGGGTTCACCGATGGCGGCCGCTCGGGCCCGGTTGTCGATGTCGATGCGGTGACACAGGCCGCGTTGGACGAGGGGTTTTGGAATGCCGCCCGCGCGATTGATACCGAGGCGGCCTTGCAGCTTTATATCGAGCGTTACCCGCGTGGCCGGTTCCGCACCCAAGCAAACAACCGCATCACGGCGCTTGTCGCCGACCGGCAGGGCCGTTGGGAGCGTGAAGAGACCAACCTCAACCTGAGCCGCGATGACCGCCGCAAGCTTCAGCGCGATCTGACGCTGCTGGGGTATAACACCCGCGGCATCGATGGCATCTTTGGCCAAGGCACCCGCAGCGCGATTGGCCGGTGGCAACGGGATCGCGGCCATGAGGTGACCTCGTTCCTGACCGACCGGCAATGGCGCCAGATCAGCGACGAGGGCGACCGCCGCCGCGCCCAACAGGCGCAGCAGGATGAGCGCGCCGAAACCACGTTCTGGCGTCAAAACGGCGCTGATGGTGGTGAGGCTGGGCTGCGCCGCTACCTCGAGCGGTATCCCCGTGGGCGCTTTGCCGAAGATGCCCGACGCGAGTTGCAAGAGATCGAAGCAGCCCGTGAAACCGAAGACCGACGCGCCGAACGCCGCGCTTGGCAGCAGGCGCAAGAGATCAACTCGGTGGCCGGATACCGCGATTTTCTCAACAGCTATGGCAACAGCGAGTTTGCAAATCAGGCCCAGGCCCGCATCCGTGCGCTGCAAGCCGCCGCCGAGGACAATGACAACGACCGCCTGCGCGCCGCACGCGATGAGGAACGCGAGATCCTCAACAGCCCGGTGACCCGGCTGCTTGTTGAACAGCGGCTGCAAAGCCTTGGCTACGATCCCGGATTTGTCGATGGCAACTTCAAGGATGACACCCGCGACGCGATCAAACGCTATCAAAAGGACCGTGGCATCGACATCACCGGCTATGTGACCAAGCGCACCGCTGGTTTCCTTCTCGCCGGTCGTTAAGCCAGCCCACACCACTGCAATCGCGCCCTGCCCCACCGGCGGGGCGCTTTTTTTTCGTCTAGGCGGCGCATCGGGGGCAAATTGCCCGGTTTCTTGGCCAGCACACTGGACGCTGGCCCCGTCACGCAATATCACCCGCAAGGACCACAGGCCGCCCAAGGGAATACGTTGATGTCGCGCTACGATGCCGCCTCGATCGAGGCAAAATGGCAAGAGGCCTGGAACACGGCCCAGTCTTTCACCGCCACAATGGAGGGCGGCAAACCGAAGTACTATGTGCTTGAGATGTTCCCCTATCCGTCAGGCAAGCTGCACATGGGCCATGTGCGCAACTACACGATGGGCGACGTGATCGCGCGGTACAAGATGTCGACCGGGCATAACGTGCTGCATCCGATGGGCTTTGATGCCTTTGGCATGCCCGCCGAAAATGCCGCGATGGCGAGCGGTGGCCACCCCAAGGACTGGACCTATTCCAACATCGACACGATGGTCGAACAGATGAAGCCGCTGGGCCTCTCGCTCGATTGGTCGCGGATGTTTGCCACCTGTGATCCCGAGTATTACGGCCAGCAGCAATCGCTGTTCCTAGACTTCCTCGAAGAGGGTCTGGTCTATCGCAAGAACGCGGTGGTGAACTGGGATCCGGTGGATATGACCGTTCTGGCCAATGAACAGGTCGAGGATGGTAAGGGCTGGCGCTCGGGTGCCGAGGTTGAGCGGCGCGAGCTGACGCAGTGGTTCTTCCGCATTTCCGACATGGCCGAAGATCTGCTCGATGCCATTGATGGGCTCGACGACTGGCCTGCCAAGGTCAAGCTGATGCAGCAGAACTGGATCGGCAAGTCGCGCGGTTTGCAATTTGCCTTTGGTCTGGTCGATGCCCCCGAAGGGTTTGACCGGGTTGAAGTGTATACCACCCGCCCCGATACGCTGCTCGGCGCTTCGTTCCTTGGCATTTCGCCGGATCACCCGCTGGCCAAACAGCTTGAGAAGGACAACCCCGAGCTTGCGGCTTTCTGTGCGGATTGCCGCAAGACAGGCACCACCGAAGAGGCGCTTGAAAAGGCCGAGAAGAAGGGCTTTGACACCGGATTGCGCGTGCGCCATCCGTTTGACACCGCTTGGGAATTGCCGGTCTATATCGCCAACTTCATCTTGATGGATTACGGCACCGGCGCGATTTTCGGCTGCCCGGCGCATGACGCCCGCGATCTTGAATTCGCCCGCAAATATGAGCTGCCTGTCACCTCGACCTTTGCCTCGGCCGAAGACGAAGGCCGCACCCTACCCGAAGACGGCGGCGAGGCTTATGTGCCGCTGAAGTCGGAAAAGGTGATCTATGTGCGCGGCTTTGCCGGCGAGACCGAGCAGACCGGCGAGCAAGGCATCGACTCCGCCATCGCCTTTTGTGAGGCCAATGGTGTGGGCCAAGGCGTGACCAAGTTCCGCCTGCGCGATTGGGGCCTGTCGCGGCAGCGCTATTGGGGCTGTCCGATCCCGGTGGTGCATTGTGACGCCTGTGGCGTGGTGCCCGAGAAGAAAGAGAACCTGCCGATCGAACTGCCCTATGATGTCAACTTTGACACCCCCGGCAACCCGCTTGACCGGCACCCGACCTGGCGCAACTGCGCCTGCCCCGCCTGTGGCAAGGACGCGCTGCGCGAGACTGATACGATGGACACCTTCGTTGACAGCTCGTGGTATTTCACCCGGTTCACCGCGCCGCACGCCGAGACGCCCACCGATCTCGACGCCGCGAAATACTGGATGAACGTCGATCAGTATATCGGCGGTGTCGAGCACGCGATCTTGCACTTGCTCTATTCGCGCTTTTTCGCCCGTGCGATGCAGATCACCGGCCACTTGCCGGAAAGCGCGCGCGAACCGTTTGATGCGCTGTTCACCCAAGGCATGGTGACGCACGCGATTTACCAGACCGAGAATGCCGATACCGGCCGTCCGGTCTATCACTATCCGGCGGATGTCGAGGAACGGGACGGCAGCACTGTGGTCAAGGCCTCCGGCGAGGCCGTGACCGTGATCCCCTCGGCCAAGATGTCGAAATCCAAGAACAACGTGGTTGATCCGCTCGCGATCATCTCGTCCTTTGGGGCCGACACCGCCCGCTGGTTTGTGCTGTCCGACTCGCCCCCCGAACGGGACGTGGAATGGACCGCCTCGGGGGCCGAAGCCGCCGCGCGCCACCTGTCGCGCGTGCACCGCATCGCGACGGAGGCCGCGGCCTCGGACGCTGGCCCGCAAGCGGGTGATGAAGACCTGCTGAAAGAGATGCACAAGGCGATCCGCGACGTGACGCTGGGCATCGAAAGCTTTGGCTTCAACGCCGCCATCGCGCGGCTGTATGCCTTTACCAACACCCTTGCCAAAGCCAAGGCCGGGGCCGAAGCCACCCGCGAAGCGACCCGCGTGCTGGCACAGCTGATGTCACCGATGACGCCGCACCTGTCCGAGGAAATCTGGACGATGATGGGCGGCGACGGGCTGGTGATTGACGCGGTTTGGCCGGTGGCCGACGAGGCGATGATGGTCGAGAATGCCGTCACCCTGCCGATCCAGATCAACGGCAAGCGGCGGGCGGAAATCAGCGTCCCGACCGATATGTCGAAAGAAGAGGTTGAAAAGATCGCCCTCTCCCACGAAGCTGTGGTCAAGGCGCTGGATGGCAGCGCGCCCAAGAAGGTGATCGTTGTGCCCGGACGGATCGTGAATGTGGTTGTCTGATCGCCGCAAAACCCTTGGCGGCGCAGTGGCGCTGGTGGTTTTGGCGGGCTGCGGTTTTGCGCCCGCTTATGGCACCGGTGGCAGCGCGTCGCAGTTGCAAAACGCGATCCATATCGACGAACCCGGCGACCACGAGGCCTATGTTGTCACCCGCCGGATCGAGGAACGGCTTGGCGCGGGGGGCACCGCTGCGCCCTATACGCTGGCGCTGTCGATCGACACCTCGCAAGACAGCTTTGGCACCACCTCGGACGGCAAACTGACGCGGTATCGCATCCTTGGGCAGACAGAGTTCACCCTGCGCCGCCCCGGTGATGCGACGGCGGTTTATACCGGGATCGTGCGCAATTTTACCGGCTATTCCGCCTCGGGGTCAACGGTCGCCACCCTTGCCGCGCAGCGCGACGCCGAAGACCGGCTGATGATCATGCTGGCCGATCAGGTGATTGACCGCTTGGTTCTGGCCGCGCCCGATTTCTGAGCGCGCATGAAACTGTCCCCCCGCGAAGCCACCGGCTATTTCGCCAAACCTGACCCGCGCCGCACCGGGCTGTTGATCTATGGCCCCGACGGCATGCGCGTTGCCCTGAAACGGCAGCAGGTGATTGCCGCGTTGGTTGGCCCCGAAGGTGAATCCGAGATGCGGCTGAGCCGTATTCCCGGCAGTGACCTGCGCAAAGAGCCGAGCCTGTTGTCGGATGCGGTCAAGGCGATCGGGTTTTTCCCCGGCCCGCGCGTGGCCTTTGTGGACGAGGCGACCGACACCGCCGCCCCCGCCATCCTTGCCGCGCTTGAGGATTGGGCCGAGGGCGATGCGCAGATCGTCGTGACCGCCGGCCAGCTCAAGGCCACCTCTAAGATCCGCAAGGCGTTTGAGGGGCACTCTAACGCTTATGCCGTTGGAATCTATGATGATCCGCCCTCGCGCGCCGAGATCGAAGCCGAGCTGAGCCGCGCGGGCGTCCGCATTGGCGGCGACGCGATGGAGGACATCACCACCCTGAGCCGCGCGCTTGATCCCGGCGATTTCCGCCAGACGCTTGAGAAGCTGGCGCTGTACAAACACGGCGACACCACGCCGGTCACGCCCGAGGATGTGGCCGCCGTGGCACCCGTGTCGACCGAGGCGGAGCTGGACGACGTGCTGAACATTGTGGCCGAGGCCAAGACCCGCGAAATCGGCCCGATGCTGACGCGGCTCTCGGCGCAGGGCACGCAACCGGTGGGGCTGGTGATTGCCGCGATGCGCCATTTCCGCGCCCTGCATGCCGCCTCGAGCCACCCCGACGGGGCCGCGCGCGGCATTGGTGCGATGCGTCCGCCGATCTTTGGGCCGCGCCGCGACCGGATGACCCGGCAGGCCCAGGCCTGGGGGCCGCACAAGCTGGATCAGGCGATCTCGCTGTTGACGGACACCGATCTGCAATTGCGCTCGGCGGGCCAGAACGCCCCGGCGATGGCGCTGGTCGAGCGGATGCTGATCCGTTTGGCGATGCTTGGGGCCACCCGCTAGGCACTTTTGGCCGCAATCGTGGTTGCGGTGGGGTCCGACATCGCCCTAACCTGCGCGAGCGTTTGGGGGAGAACTGTCATGTACACTGTCATCGGCGGCGTCGCGAGCCGCGCGTTCCGCGTGCTTTGGATGCTCGAAGAACTGGGCGCGTCGTATGAACATGTGCCCGCGCGCCCACATTCGGGCGAGGTGACGGCGCATGATCCGCGCGGCAAGATCCCGGTGCTGATTGACGAAGGGCAAGCGCTGAGCGATTCGACAGCGATTCTGACCTATCTGGCCGACAAGCATCAGGCCCTGACCTATCCCGCCGGCACCCTTGATCGCGCCCGGCAAGACGGGGTCACCTGTGCGGTGCTTGATGAGTTGGACGCGGTGCTGTGGACGGCGGCGCGCCATTCCTTTGTGCTGCCCGAGGGCGAGCGTGTGCCTGCGGTCAAAGACAGCCTAAAGCT
The DNA here is from genome assembly GCF_054052205.1 of Marinovum sedimenti. Classification (NCBI taxonomy): domain Bacteria; kingdom Pseudomonadati; phylum Pseudomonadota; class Alphaproteobacteria; order Rhodobacterales; family Roseobacteraceae; genus Marinovum; species Marinovum sedimenti. The sequence continues at coordinate 2,748,307 of NZ_CM133223.1, read as the reverse complement.
TGAATATGCGCGCAATATCAAGGCACTCTCGGCGCGGATCGAAGGGCCGTTTGTGATGGGAGAGATGATGACGATACCCGATATCGTGCTGACCCATTGCTGTAACTGGGCCATTTCCGCCAAGTTTCCAGAGCCTGAGCCCGGCTTGGCGCGGTATCTGTCAAACATGCGGGCGCGTCCGGCTTTCGGACGCGCCCGTGCATTGGGTAAGACTGACGGCTGAGGCCGTCTTAGATGCCCATCGAGTCGGCAAAGACGTGGCGCACGATGTCTTCACGACGGATGCCGCGTTTTGTCAGCTCGGCGTCGGACAGACCGTTGAGGAAATCAACTTTCTTGATCCGGTGATCGTTTTCGGCAATCGAGACGAGGAAGTTGCCGATACGCTCCCAGATGCTGGGGCGTTCGATGTGCAGGTTGGTTGTGACTTGTGCCATGGTCTTTATCCTTTTCAGTGGCCCGGGGGAGAAGGCCGTGTGTTGGATATAGATTATGCACCTGCAGCATTTTCTACTAGGCCCATCGCGGAAACCCCGTATTGCAACAGGCGCATAGCAGTTTTGGCGGGTGGCTTGGTCACTCGGCGTATCTGTCGGCCTCGTCTAGACGGCCCTCGCCGGTCAAAAGCTTGACCAGCGGCGCGCGCACATCGTCTGCGCGCGGCTCAAGCGCGAGGGCGGCGAGATAGCTCTCGATTGCGGCGGCCTGGTTGCCGCGCCCGGCCTCGATCCGCGCGATCAGGCGTTGCGCGCGCCAATGGGTGTCCTGCTGCGCCAGTGCTTCGCGGGCGGCGGCAATGGCCTGCGTCTCCTGCCCTTGGCGCAGATACACCAGCGCGAGGTTGAACCAATCGTTGGCCAATCCGGGGTGGTCGCGCAACAGATCCCCCAGCAGCGCCTCGGCTTTGTCCAAGGCGCCGCCGCGAATGTACGCCGACGCCAGCAGGGACCGCCCCGAGGGGTTGTCGGGCGCGAGGGCCAGCACCTTTTTCGCCGCGATGATCACGCCCAGCGTATCGTGGCCCGCCAGCTTTGCCTCGGCCAGCGCCAGCCACGGCTCGACCGCCGGGCCGTCATACTCCGCAAGCGCCTGTTCCAGCGCCGCCTCGGCCTCGTCCGAGCCATGCCCGGTCAGCTCAAGCACCGCGCGCGTTTTCTGCATCAGCGACTCATCGGCGGGGATGGTGCCCGGCGCATGCAGGCGAACGGCGCGGACGTCGGGTATGATCTTGGGGATCGGGCGCAGCAGCCCCTCGGCGGGGGCGCGGCTGATGTTGTGATCGGTCATCCAGACTTCGATCACGTCCTGCGTGCGGCGCGGGGGCATGTGGCAGGCGGTGCAATCGTCGGTTTCGGCGATCTCGGGGTGGGTCAGACCGGGGGTGAACGCCACCACCTGCCCCGCCGTATCGGTGTCATGACAGGTTAGACAGGCGGCCCGGTAATGCGCCGCCCGCTCTTGCGGTTTGCGTTTCACATGCGGGTCGTGGCAGGACAGGCAACCCAGCGCGCCTTCGCTCTCGATGAAACACTGGCTTTGCTCAAGCCGGTAGGGGTGGTGATTGATGTCAAACCGCTCGGATTTGGTTTGGTTGCCGTCCTCGATATCGAGATGCACGAGGAAATCCGTCAGCGCCTGACCGGGGCGAAACGAATACTGGCCGCGCCCAAAGCGCACATCGGAATTGACCGCGACCGAGGGTTGCAGGTGGCAGCCGTAGCAGATCGCATAAGTCTGGTCGGGGGGCAGTTTGGCGGGATTGACGATTTCGGCGCGAATGGCCTCAGGCTCGGCCGCGCCGCCAAAGGCCGTGGCCACATGGCGCGCACCGGGGCCATGACAGCGCTGACAGCCGATGCCCTCGGGCAGATCGGTGGGAAAGAAGTTGGGATGCCCGGCCAGATCGCTGCCCTCGGGCACATCCGGCAGTCCGTTGTGACAGCCCATGCAGCGCTGCGGCACCTGACGCTGGATGCCTAGGTGATCGGCAAATTCATACCCCGGCGCCATCGCCCATTTGCCCTCTTGCGCGTACCACGCCAGCGGCAATTGAAAGAGCGTTCCGTTCAGGGTTTGGTACAGATAGACGCGCGAGTGGTGCCCCGACCCCATGATCCAGTCGATCCGCCGCTCGAAGACATCCACTTCGGCCCCCTCGGGCGACCGCCGCCACCGGCGAAACCAGTAGTGCTCGCCGCGCATCTCAATCCGATAGGTCCGCCCGGATGGGGCGTGCACAAAGGGCGGCAGGGTGAAATCTTCGATCACGGTGTTGGGCGACGGGCGGTAAAAGCTTTTGCCCATACCGACCTCGGCAAAGCTTTCGGCCTTGTCGGCATGGCAAGTGCCGCAGACGGCATCGGGCACGTAATTCGGCGCCGCACCTTGGGTCACGGGCACGTCGAACTCGCTCAGCACGTTTTGCAGCGCCTCGGGCAAGGGCTCGGCTGGGACGGAGGTGCCCAGCAGATTTGCCAGCGCGAGAGGCGCCAAGACCCGGAGGATTGAATGCAGCAAGGTCATGTTGGCCCCTTCGCGCGCAATGTCGCTGCAATGCTACGGCGCGGCGTGCCATCGGGCAATGGCGTCAAATGGCGCGGTCGGTCGGAATGGGTGGCGCAGCGGGGGTAGAGCGCGGGGACTGTGCCCCAAAAAGCACAGAGGTCGGCACGTTCTTGACAGAATGAAATTTGACATGCATCCTACACCTTAAGCGGTACACGAAATGAACGCTCCCGCCCATGATCTGGCGCTTGATCCTCCCCGGGTTCCAGAAAATGATGACCTGCATCGCAGGTCAGGCGAGATCAAAGCAGCCTCCATGCGGGGCTGTTTTGATATGGAACCCTACCTTTATAACTGCGCCGACGGATTGAACTGCGGTTCGACTCTTTACGTCAAACACAACCCTAACGAGAGCGCCTTGGTTTGCGCCGGAAAATTGGATGGCCCAAAAGGCCATCCGTTGGTGGTGTAAATTGCTCTAGAAATCACTCGGAACCGGGGGCACGCCAGAAAAAGCGTTGATCAACGCCCCTGCGTTTAGCCGCCTAAAGTAACAGCCCAATGACAACTTAAGACTTCGCGGCCCGAAGCCATCCGTCGGCAAAAACCACCTGTTCAACCTCGGCGAGTCGCGCAATCCGCTCTAGCTCGGCCTCCAGCCGCGCCTGCCGCCCGGTGCCGAAGCGCACGCCCTGCTCGGGCCACAGCGCGGTGACGTTAAGCACGCCGGCCTTGCGATTGGCCTTCATATCGATGCGGCCAACAAGGCTGTCGCCCTCGAGCAGCGGGAACACGTAATAGCCATAGATGCGCTTGGGTTCGGGCACGAACACCTCGATCCGGTAGTGGAACCCGAACAGACGCTCGGCCCGATTGCGGTCGCGCAGCGCCGGATCAAACGGGCTGAGCACACGCAGCCGACCGGGCGGCGCGGGGGTCGGTGCCTCGGCAATATCGGGCCGGGCAAAGTGGGTGCGCGGCGTGCCATCGGCCCCGATCACCGCAACCTCGATAAGGTCGTGCCGCGCCAGTGCCGCCTTGCACCAGTGGCGCGCCTCTTGCGGCGACACGATATCCCAGAACGCCGCCAGTTCACGGCTGGTGGCAAAGCCAAGCCGATCAAGCGCGCCGCGCATCAGCCAATCAATCGTCTCAGCCTCGCTCCAGTCGGCGGTGCGCAGGGCGCCCGGCACCACACGTTCGGCCAAATCATAGTATTTGCGAAACCCGGCGCGGTGACAAATTTCCAGCGTGCCGCTGCGCCACAGGTATTCCAGCGCGATTTTCGCCGGGTGCCAATCCCACCAACCGCCGGATTTGCGCGGCGTGTCAGGCCCCAAGTCGCTGCTACACACTGGGCCCTTATCGCGGATCATGGTTAACACCCGGTCGAATTCCTGCTGAAATTCCTGCTGGTGCCAATCTTTATAGCGCTGTTTCAGAGTGTTTGCGTCGCGCCGCCGCTTTAACGCCCAGGCCGGGTAAAACGCCATCGGGATCATCGCGGCGTCATGGGTCCAGTGTTCGAACAGCGTGCGATCCCGCTCAATAAGCTGCCCGAGATTGCCAGTGCGATAGCGCGGGCGGCGGGCAAAAGCGATCATGTCATGCGCGCGCGCCACGGTGTTGATCGAGTCGATCTGCACAAAGCCGAGCCGGGTGATCAGATCGGTCAGGGCCGCCCCCTGCGCCGCGCCGCCCGGCTGTTCGGCCAGCGCATGTCGGTCGAGGAAAATCCGCCGCGCGGTCTTGTTGTCGATTTCAAGCACCGAGGGCCGACCTCCGTTCGGATGGGAAAGCGCGCCCGGCATCGGGGGTGCCTAGTAGCGTTTGAGCGTGTCGCCGAAGCTGATCTTGGGGGTCATCTCAAACACCCGCTGGCCGTCCTGATCATTGCCTTCCAGCCGCTCGACAAGCACCTGCGCCGCCTTGGTGCCTATGTCGCGCCGGCAAGCATCCATCGTGGCCAACTGGCGCGGCAAACCTTGCAGCAACTCGACGCCGTTGAACCCGGCAAGACCGATGCGGGCGGGGATATCCATGCCCTCTTCCATCAGATACAAAAGCCCACCGGCCCCGATCATGTCATTGGAATAATACAGGAAATCGAGGTCGGGGCTGCGATCCAGCATTGCTTTGGTCATCTCGCGGCCCTTGGCCAACGCCGAGCCACCGGAATAGAATTCCTGATCCATAATCTCGATACCGTTGCGGCCGAGCTCTTCGGTAAAGCCTTCGAACCGCTTGCGGGCACGATGATCCAGCGGCATTTTCGTGCCCATGAACCCGATGTTTTCATAACCCTGCTTGAGGATCGCCTTGGCCATCTGGCGCCCGGCGCGACGGTGCGAAATCCCCACGGCCACATCGACCGGGGTGCCGTCTGTGTCCATGATCTCGATCACCGGAATGCCCGAGGCCTTGAGCATGGCGCGGCTTGCGTCCGAGCGTTCAAGCCCGGCGATGATCACCCCCGAGGGGCGCCACGACAGCATCTCGAACAGTACTCGTTCTTCTTTTTCGGGCATGTAATCGGTGACGCCGACAACCGGCTGCAGCTCGGTCTCTTCGAGCACTGCGCTGATCGCGCTGAGCACTTCGGGGAACACCATATTGGACAGCGACGGGATGATCACCGCCACAAGATTGACCCGCTGGCTGGCCAATGCGCCTGCGATCTTGTTGGGCACATAGCCCAGCTCCTTGGCCGCAGCGAGAACCTTTTCGCGGGTGGCGGCGCTGACGTCGCCCCGGTTGCGCAGCACCCGGCTGACCGTCATTTCGGACACGCCCGAGGCTTCGGACACGTCGCGCAGCGTCAGCGGGCGGTTATGCTCTGATGTCACTTGGATAATCCCGTTTGATATATCCGCAGACTAAAGCAATCTGGCAGGGTTATACAAGTTGCTGACGTCCGGCGCTGCTTTAGGCAAATCGCGCCCCGTCCTGTGGCCTATGCTGTTTCCGTACCAATCCCTGTGCCGTTCCCGTTTGCGTCGGATTGCTCTAAGGTTGACGTAGGGACAAGCGCGGGAGGTTTCAAATGGCGGATCAGATCAAGACAGTGACCATCGTTGGCGGCGGCACAGCGGGCTGGCTGACCGCGCTGATGCTGCGCACCCTGTCGGAAAAATCGCTGCATGTGCAATTGATCGAGTCGCCCAACATTCCCACCGTTGGTGTTGGTGAGGCCACGGTGCCGCAGATGCCGCTGACGCTCAGCATGTTAAAGATCCCGACCCGCGAGTTTTTCAAACGCTGCAACACGACCTTCAAGCTTGGCGTGATGTTCAAGCAATGGAATGTCGGCCCCGACGGCAAGATGGTGGATTACATCAACCCTTTCGGCAAGCCGCAGATCCTCGGCGGGGTGGATGCCTGTGTGTATCACCAGAGGTTCGGTTCGGGCGGGCGCGCCTTTGCCCAGACCTTTTCGCCCAGCCTTGATCTGGCACGGCTGAACAAGGGGCCGATGTCGATCGAGGTGGGTAAGAACGTGCCCGGTGTCGGCTTTGCCTATCATCTTGATGCCGGGGCCTTTGCCAAGATGATGGCCGAGATCGGCACCGAGCGCGGGATCGAGCATATCCTTGATGATGTCGAGGATGTGGCGCTTGACGATAAGGGCAATGTATCTGGCATCCAGCTGAAAGAGCGCGGGCTGCATCCGGTGGAATTTGTCATTGATTGCACCGGCTTCAAGGGGCTGATCATCAATAAGGCGCTCAAGGTGCCGTTTATCGATTATTCGAAATACCTGGGCAACAACCGCGCGATGGCGCTGCAAATCCCCCACCCTGATCCAACCAAGATCACCTCTTGCACCTCGTCCACCGCGCTTGGCGCTGGCTGGGTCTGGCGGGTGCCGCTGTTTCACCGGATCGGCACCGGCTATGTGTTTTCCTCGGCGCACCGCACCGACGAAGAGGCGCGTGACGAGTTTATGGCGCATCTGGGCAGCGACGCGCCCAAGGGGGCAGAGCCGCGTATCATCCCGATGCGGGTGGGCCGGTCGCAGACTTTCTGGGAAAAAAACTGCGTCGCCATCGGCCTGTCCTCTGGTTTTATCGAGCCGTTGGAGAGCACCGCGATCCACATGATCGACCTCGCCATTCAGCGCCTGCTGCTGTACTTTCCCGACACCGATTTCGCCGAGGCCAAGCGCAAGCGCTACAACGAGGCGATGGAAGCGCTTTACAGCGAAGTGCTTGATTTCATTTGCCTGCACTACGCTTTGGGCAACCGGACGGATGACCCTTACTGGATCGCGGCGCGCGAAGATCTGGCGGTGCCTGACAGCCTGGCCGAGAACCTTGAGCTGTGGAAAATGCAGCCCCCCGGCCCGCTTGATCTGGCGACGGGGCATCTGTTTGATCATCCGACCTATCAGGCGGTTTTGATGGGCAAACGGGTGTACGAGACCGGCTTTGGCGACGGCAGTGTGCATCGCCGTGCCGCGATGAACCGCGAGGCTTGGGTCAAGCAGTTGAAGGAGTATGACACCCGGCGGCAGGGTATCCTCAACGCCTGCTCTGACCACCGGCTGGGCCTGATGGCCATCCGCGGCGAGCTTGAGCCTGCTGGGGCGCGGGGTGGGCCATTGCCAGGACTTGGCGCACCGATGAAGGCGGGTGCCCGAGCGGGCATGCGCATCAAACAGGGTGTGAGCGCCGACCCCCTGGACACAGACGCGCCCGGACTTTTCTGAGCGCGCTTGATTGAGGCTGACAACCTCCGCGCCAGCGGTTATGTCACCCACGGACGGCCCCGTGGCTCAACTGGATAGAGCAGCCCCCTCCTAAGGGGCAGGTTATTGGTTCGAATCCAATCGGGGTCACCAGATTGCAGGACTTGAGGCACAGAACGAAAAGGTCATCGCCGCAGATGAGAGCCTTGCCACGACTGATGGCAATTTTCTTTCCGTTCTTGGCGTCGGCCCGGTTGCCGGCACGATGCTGATCGCTGAAATGCCGGAGCTCGGCCAGATCACGGGCGGGCAAGTGGCTGCGCTCGCAGGCCTTGCGCCAATTGCACATGACAGCGGCGCGATACGCGGCAAGCGCGCAGATGGCGGTGGCCGACGATTGCCACGGCATGTGATGTTCCAAGCCGCTCTCGTCGGCAGCCGTCACAATGCAGTCCTAAAAGACATTCGCCGACCGGCTTCGCGCCGCTGGAAAACCACACAAGGTCGTCATCACCGCCGTCACGAGAAAGCTTGTCACAGTCGCTAACGTTTTATGCAAGGCGCGTCTGATATGGATGGTGCCAGCCGAATGGAAGAGACAGTTTCTAGGCGGATCTCACGCGAGCGGCTCACCTCTTTGATCATGGATCGATGCGGACTTTGAATGTTACCGATCCATCCGAAGCTGGCGGGTAATCTCCTGAACATTCCCATCTGAGGGGGCCAGAGTATCCTGCCACGTTTACTGCTGGTGCAGCGAGAGCACAGCTCAGCGCGCCGCCAACGGCGACCGGGGTCGGCACTGGCTCAGCCAAACTGGTGTAGGCCGGCGTTCGGTCATAGATTATCACGTCAAGCGCCGCAGCGTTGCTCAAATTTTCCAACCGGATCCGGTATTCGAGCACGTCCCCGGCGGTGCCCGCGTTTGCGGTGCCTTCGGGCGTGCCTTGAGTTTCGTTGCGAACCGATTTGGACAGTTTCAATTGTCCCAATCGGCTGCCCGTTTCTACGCGGTCGGTATTGTCAACAACATGCGTAACTGTGGTGGATGCAAAGGTGGTCGTTGCGAGAATGTCGTACGTCAGGTTGGCACCTGGACCAACCCCGCCGCTGGCCATCACCCGCGAGACGATGCAGACGCGTTCACCTGCGACCACTGTAACAGAAGTGTTCAAGGCCGTCTCTGGTTCGCCATTGCAATCCGCGTCGGTATAGATCGCAGCGCTGTATGCGCCATCGGGGGTCATGTTCACTTGGGTATAGGAAAATAAGACCGTACCGCTCGTTGTTGCCACGTATTCGTGCTTCAACAGCGCGATTTGCCCGGCTTCGACAGCCACCGTTTGATCTTGGGTGAACCGTGGCTCGGCCGCGAGACCGAAATCCAGTCCGGCATAATCCGTCTCAGCGTCCGGTGTGAAGGTATAGCTGCCGTCGCGCGGATCGGGATCGACCAGGGCAGGCAGTCCGGATTTCCGCTCAGAGATCGGCACGTGGCTGGCCGTGCCTGCTACGCTTAGCGTGATTGGACCGTTGAAAGAAGCGTCCAGAGCATAGCTCCAGGTGCCATCGTCATCGACCAGCGGTGACGCGACAACCCCGCCGGTTCCGTCGGTGATGAGCAGTTGCGCAATGGGCGCGCCGACCTCTGTGCCGTTGAACAGGCCATCATGTGCGGTGCCGCCGCCCGTACCATTGTCAATGAACACCCGCCCCGACAAGAGTCGCTCGCCTGCGTACAAAGAGATGGCGTAGCTGTCTTCATCGTCATCCGCCAAGCCATCGTTCAAATCGTCTACCGCGGCGCCGACATTGACGTCACTGTCGGTGTCGGGCAGCGAGCTTTCGATAATCTCGACAGAGTTGACATGGTTGCCGGTTGAGAGCACCCGCACAGTTATACGCAGCTCTTCGACCGCGCCGGGCAGGATCTCGTTGACGAACCAGACGCCGGAGGCCGGATCATAGTAGTCGCCAGTCGCTGGCGCATTGTCACTGACGTACTGGAAGCCGGAGGGCAGCTTTTCGATCACTGTGACGCCAGAGGGCGAGCCCGGCCCGGCATTGTTGATTGAAACCACGAAGTCGATCAAATCCCCGGGTGCAGCCTGGGTGATGACCGTGTTGCCGCCATTGTTATAAGCCACCTTAGTGATCGACAGGTCGCTTTCCTGCGGGTCAAAGCCGAAGTTATTGTTGGGCGTGTCACTGTATGGTGTCACGACGACGCCAACGATCGGGTTCGACGTGCCGATCTGCGAACCAGCCGGCAGATCGGTGTCGTTTACATCGACTTCAACACGGTAGGTCGTGCCGGGAGAAAGATCGCCAACCGAATATGTGCCGTCGGCCAGCGTATTCACGCTTTTCAGGAATGTATCGTCGCTCAGGTCATTGGGTGTGGCACCATCATCGTAGACATCAATCGCAACGCCGCCGCCAAGGTTGACCTCGACCCCGTCTTTAGCATCCGAGCCATCCTGGTCGATATAGATATTGCCAGACAGGCTGCCATAAGGGATGGCCGACGGGCCTCGGCATGATGCGCCATCGTTTGTACCGCCTTCTTCGTCCTGACTGACGGCAAGCAATTGGCGAAGACCCGTTACTGTATCGACCAGAAAGACCTCATTTGTATCGTTGTCATACGCGTACATCCGTCCGGTATCGTCAAACCAGATCGCGCCGAAGGTGCCGGTGTGAATTGCCGGTCCGAAAAATTCGACCGCTTCGCTGCCGACGCTGGCATTGCCGCCGTTCGCGGACACGCGGAATGCTTGGCTGGTGTTGCCGTCAAGACCATAGATATTTCCATCTAAGGCGTTGAACGCGAAGTCGGCCACGTTGACGCTGGCATCCAATTGTAACAGGCCATTGTCGACCGAAGCGTTGGGGTTCGAGATATCGAGGAGTTGGAATTCGTTTCCGTCCTTTTTGTAAATCATCACACCGTTGGGCATGATATCACCGGCGTTGGACCCGTTTTCGACCGAGTTCGGCGGATCGGGCATCTGGGTAAAGTTGCCGCCGCCATCAACGCGCCACAGCTCCTGTTTTTTGTTTTTGACTGCATACAAATAGCCGTCAACTTCGCTGTAACCCCAGCCACCGTTGAGGTTTTCCCCCGCCGTCCCCAGATCCTGAAGGTTCAGCGTGTAGCCCGTAACACCGGCGGAAAAGACCAGCTTCTTGAGCGTCGAATCTGTGGTGGCAATTTGATACAGCCCGGCGTCGCAGATCACCGGCGGAGCATCGCCCGAAACGGTAACCTGATAATCCTCGACTTCGCCATCGAGCGCCAAGGGAACCACGCCCGCAGTGGTTGACCACCGAAACCGCGCGAAGGTCGGGAAAAGCGTGGCGTTCGCTGGAACGGCAACGTCAAACACAATCGTGCCGTTCTGGAGCCCGTCTTTATCGCCTGCCTCGCCGTCACGCAGGTTCGACGCAATCATGTCAGTGGGATCGAATGTGCCGTTGCCGTCAAAATCGACCCAGGCCTGAAGATAGGCGATTGCGCCGGTATAGCCGCCAACCCGTCCGGTGATTTCGTTCACAATAACAGATACTTCCGCCGTACCACCCTGGAACAGCTGCGGCATGACCACGCCGTCTTCGTCGTCGTTGCCGTCAAGGTCATCGCCGGTGGCATTGGCGCTGTATTGCGAAGCGGCATCAGGATCCGGTTGTATCGGGCCAAGAAACGTACCGGCCACGCCGCCCACTTCGGCGATGATGTGCTGTGGGTCGCCATAGCTTTCGGGCGCATCGCCACGGTCAACAACCGGAGCCGCCGCAACCACAACAGCATAGTCCTCGACCTCACCGTCGTTGGCCGGGGCGGTCACGCTAAGCGCGGGAGTGGTGGACCAGCGAAAGCGCGCATAGGTCTGATCGAGCACGGCATCGCCGGGCACGACAACGTCAATCTGAATGAGGCCATCGCCCGCAACATCGTCAAACCCGGTGCCGTCGTCCGCGACATCAAGCCCGATATGTTCGGCGGTGCCGGTTTCAAACACGTCATTCCCGTTCCAATCCACCCAAGCCTGCAACAGGCCGTCATTGCCCGAGACCTCGGTTGTGATGGTGGTCAGAATGCCTTGGGTCATTGGCAGGAAGCTAACGCCATCGTCATCGTCACTGTCGGCATTTGCCGCGTCGCCCGGTGCCGTATCCCCGGAAATGACCGGACCGATCACGTATTTGTCGCCGTCGATGAAGTTGTGGAATGCGTCGCCAAGGATGCTGGGCGCGTCGGTAAAGTCGGCGCAGCTCTGGATATCGCTGAGGTGCATTCCGTCCGCCCCCGACAGGCCGGGCCCGATAAACACCAGCGGTGTATGCCGAATTACCAAGGTATCGATGGGCTGGCTGAAGCCGACGGTAAGAGCACGGCTTGCGCCTGTGCCCAGTGGGCCGGAGCGTTCACCGGTGACACTGCCGTCATTGTTGGCGACCAAGGTCATCCCCAAACTGCCGACCGCGGTGGTCATGGCCGGGCTGATGCGCTGGCCAACCAATTCGCCGTAAACGGTGATCGATTCATCCTGATTGAGATCGGCGACATAGAAATAGACGCCGTTCATTTTCTGGCTAAGTGTCACGCGTACTTCGACATACTGCGCATCCAGCATCGGGTTGCCGCCGGTGCCGGGGTAAAGCGTGCTGATGGTCGACACGGCCGCCGGGCGGAAGGCCTGGGACAGATCGCTGGCCACAACGGAACCGGACACGCCATACCGCGAGAACGCCACGTTTTGACCGACAAGAGCGGGGGCTTCGGTGGCCCAATCCACCAGCGAAAAGAACGAGCCGTTACATGTGGGCAGCACGCCTACGGGGGCCGGCGTGACATTCACGCTTACAGTATCGTTGGACGGCCCGGATTCATTGGCGGCGATCTGGGTATCGGCCTGCACAACCGCGCCCCCGGCCGCATTGGTGGTGACGTCGAATTCGACGATGCCGTTGCCGAAGCCCTTTAGCACCGGCATGTTGGCAAAGCTGAACGTGCCGCCCGCCGGGTTGCTGGCGGGGCGAATATCGTCGCCTGCGATCACCTCGAAATTGCTGGTGGCGGTGGTCTGCGTCGGCAATGTTACCTGCAACAGCGCGTCCGTCAAAGGCGACAGCGATGTGTTGGCATAGGTCACGCGATAGCGAACGGTGGCCGCGGGCGGGATATCGCCACCGGGATAGGCCGCGCCGTTCACCTCGACAATCGAGATGCCCACAACGATATCGTCCGGGCCGGGCACCGCATAGGTCGACGACCCCGCGACCCAGTAGCGCCAGGGGTTATCGTTGCCTGCTGATGCGCCTTGGGCGCTGTCGCCGCCGTGGCCCTCGGCATTGATCGGGCCAAGCGCGTCGGGATCTGTGATTCGCAGACGCAGCGAGGCATAGTAAATCTCGTTCTCAGCAATCCCGCCAAAGGCGAAACGCACCGCATTGGTGCCCGCGGGCAAGGATGTTACGTCCGTTGTGTTCAAATCGACGCCAGAGGCCGAAGCATCAGAACAGACCTCAACCGAGTTCACGCCGGGATCAGTGGTTTCGGGGAAAACCGATCCATCGCCATTGGCCGGGCCTTCCTGTCCGGGAATCGCCGGATCGTCTGCCTTGCAGGACCCCGCGTACTGAATGCGATTCCACGGTCCGGTGGTTCCGTACCTGTCCCAATCCATGCCGCTTTCCGGCCCTGCGACCGGGCTGCCAGAGCGGAACGGCGTTGCGCCGCGACCGCCGGTGATGGTGGTCTGCTCACTGGTCGAAAACCCGTTGTCAAAGATGCTGCCGCCTGACCCAAAGGCGTTGATCTGAACCGCATCCCACTTGTTGTGTACGCGCGCGGTGCCAGTGCCGCCTACGGTTGTCCAGGGGGTGCCGTTGGTCGGATCGACCAGATAGCCGTTTTCCAAAGTCGCAATATCCGAACCGTCGGCAAAAAGCGCCGTGTCGGACCGCGTGGAATAAAAAATCCCGGTATCGCCATAGATATAGGCAAGACCAGAGTTGCAATCATCAGAGGTATACCCGGCGAGCGAACAGGCCGTCGTTTCAGACGGTTGCCACCCAAATGCAGTCACATCAAAGGCTTGCTGCCCTTTGGGGCCCCAGCCTTTGGCAACGCCACTTCCGGTGGTGGCCTGTGCCGGACGCGCGGGCAAGGGATTACCCGCTGCGTCCGTTATGAAGGCCCCAACCACCTCGGTTCCGGCGGGGACGTACATTGTTGCATAGCCCCCCGGACCATCAAGGGTGCCGTCCGCGATAACAGGAAAACTCGAAAAAATCTCAACAACATCACCAGCACTGACCGCTGGCTGGCCACTTTGGACCCGCCCTTTGATCTCAGTCCGGGACCCGGGGGTGAGATCGATAACGCCGGTGCCCAACCAGGCCCCATGGCTTAACGCGGCCACGGCCGTCAGGCACCAGATGGCCAATGTCCAACAAAGGCGGCGGATTTTACGATCCGTACTCAACACACGCGATACAACAGCACTCATAAAAACGGGTCCTTTACTCCTGCGCCGGGTCCCCGTGGCATGCCAAACACGGCAGCGCGCCAAGGATGGCTCCTTCTTCTTCGCAGGTTGACGTTCACAATTGGTAAATCACAAAACCAGAAAACACTCAGAGGCTTAGAACCGGGCAGAAACCCCGGAAACAAAGCCCGCCTCGACATCAACATCGTCAGTCATGAAGATGAAGATCACATAAAGAAGGTAAGGCACCTGGCCGACCACGGCGTAGATCGCCAAGGATCCGATGAGTCCAACACCCGAAATGATCGCAACAAGACCGCAGATCGCGCCGAACACGGCCGACAACATGACAAGACCAATCAGCATTACAGTGCCTCCGCGTGGAATTTCGACTGCAGGTTGCCAAATGGCGAAACAATCTGCCCGGAGCGACCGCCGATGCCGGTCTGCTTGAGCATCTGAGCGCGTTGGCTGCGCTGAGAGTTGAGGAAATCCAGTGCCTTGAGGCGGCCCATTCTTGCTTTGTCTGAAAAGTCGTTCATCGTCTTCATCCCTTGATCCGTGTTCTTCTGGGATTGAAGCTACAGTTGCTTTGCCGTTCGGGGCAGGACTGCGAAAGCCTAGCGCGGTGCGCGGAGGGTGAGGCGACTATCCTTTTGGTCAGGTCTGCCCCTGCGAACGGGTGAGGTTTCGATGGAGATTCACCGAGTAACGCGTCTGAAACCAATGATTTATCGCATCCAGTGGCGCGAAAGGCCTATTGGCAAAGCCTTTTGGCAAGGTCGGGATGGCAGGCGAATCAAACCAAACGCCCGCCTCAGCCGCGTATTACAGCCCGTTGACCGGGATCTTCAGCACCGCATTGCCGTCTTTGTCGCGCGGAACCTCTCCGGCGCGCATATTGACCTGCAAAGACGGGATGATCAGCCGGGGCATCGCCAGTTGCGCATCGCGTTCGGTGCGGAAGGTGATGAAATCTTCCCGCGTCTTGCCGCCGCCCACGTGGATATTATGCGCTTTCTCCTCGCCCACGGTGGTCTCCCACTGGATGTCGCGCCCATTGGGGCCGTAATCGTGGCACATGAACAGGCGCATCTCGTCGGGCAGGCGCAACACCTTCTGGATCGAGTCAAACAACATGCCCGCATCGCCCCCGGGAAAGTCGGCCCGCGCCGACCCGCCGTCGGGCATAAACAGCGTGTCGCCAACAAAGGCCGCGTTGCCCACCACATGGGTCATGCAGGCGGGGGTGTGGCCGGGCGTGTACATCGCATAGGCCTTCATGGTGCCGATCATATAGGTGTCGCCGTCGTCAAACAGCCGGTCAAACTGCGAGCCGTCACGCTGAAACTCAGTGCCCTCGTTGAACACTTTGCCGAAGGTGTCCTGGATCACCATAATATTGCGGCCAATGCCGATCTGCCCGCCCAGCGCGTCCTGTATATAAGGCGCGGCCGAGAGGTGATCGGCGTGCACATGCGTCTCGATGATCCACTCAAGGCTCAGATCCTGTTCGCGGATCGTGCGGATCAGCTCATCGGCGTGTTCATAGGTGATCCGGCCTGCCGCATAATCGATGTCCATGACAGAATCGATGATCGCGCAGGCCTTGGACGCCGGATCCTTGACGACATAAGAGATCGTGTTGGTGGCCGCGTCGAAAAAGCCCTGCACATGCGGCACAACCGTCAAATTCGTGGGGTACTGGCTCATCTTGCTCTCCTGAACTTCGGTGACGCTGGCGCAGGCCAATCAATGGCCACGGGGGCAATATAACCGCGAGTCGGCCACATAAAAATGTTGCAATACAACTTTCGCCCGGGGCCGAACCCCGGAAAATTCCAAAAATTGAACTTGCGGTCAAAATCCCACAGACCGGCGCGCGTGCAGGTCGGCGCTGCCCCAGCATATTCCGACACAAAGAACCCGGTGACCAACGAATAGACGCGCTCGCGATATATCGTGGGCGAGGTTGTCGCGCCGTCAATATGTTCGAAATTAAACCCCATGCGCTTGCCATCGGTGACGTGACGCCGTTGCGCGTCAAGCCTTGCAAACCGGCCAAAAGTGACTGTGGCGCAAATACCACCAAGCGACGGCGGCCCAAATCTGTTAACATTTTACTTTACGCAAACCGGCCAAATTCTTAACATTGCATTATAAATCGCGCCTGACGCGAAACAATGCAGCCCGAAAACGGGCGCACCTAAAAAAACATAACCGCTCAAAAAGAGCGGAAATTGAGGTAGAGAATATGGCAAGAATCAGTGTCTTCGGCATTGGGTATGTAGGCGTGGTCTCCGCGGCCTGTCTGGCCCGCGATGGCCACCAAGTGATCGCGGTGGATGTCGACCCCGGCAAAATCAATGCAATCAATTCCGGTTTGTCCCCGATTGTCGAAAACGGACTCGACGATTTGATCGAACAGGTCGTCAAAGACGGCAAACTTACTGCAACAGACGATGTGCAATACGCCATCGACAACTCCGATGCGAGCTTCATCGCCGTTGGCACGCCCAGCGCGCCGGATGGCTCTGTCGGTCTGAAATATGTCGAGATCGTCTGCCGCAACATCGGCGCGGCGCTCGCGAAGAAAGACGCCTATCATACGGTTGTCATCCGCTCGACCATTGTGCCCGGCTCGACCGAAGGCACCTGCATTCCGGTGCTCGAAGAGGCCAGCGGCAAAACCGCGGGCAAAGAGTTTGGCGTTGGCTATTACCCTGAATTCCTGCGCGAAAGCACCGCGATCGAGGATTACTACGATCCCGGTCTGATCGTCTTTGGCGCGCTCGATCAAGGCACCGCTGACATTCTCACCGAGATCAACACCGGCCTCCCCTGCGAGATCAAGGTTGTCGACGTGCGCACCGCCGAGATGGTGAAATACACCTCGAACACATGGCGCGCGGTCAAAGTCACCTTTGCCAATGAGATCGGCAATATCGCCAAGGCCAGCGGACTTGACGGGCAGACCGTGATGGAAATCCTGTGCTCTGACACCAAGGTTAACATCTCGTCTTACTTCATGCGGCCCGGTTTTGCCTTTGGCGGCTCTTGCCTGCCCAAGGATGTGCGCGCGCTGCGCCATCTGGCCAGCACCCAAGGCACCCCGGCGCACCTGCTGAACGCAGTTCTTGAGGCAAACGAGGCGCAAATTCGCCGCGCCGAGGAAATGGTTGAACGCACCGGGGCCAAGAAGGTCGGCTTTGTCGGCATCTCCTTCAAACCCGGCACCGATGATCTGCGCGAAAGCCCGCTGGCCGAACTGGCCGCGCGGCTGATCAAGAACGGTGTGCAGGTCGATATCTACGATCCCTATGTGTTTGAGGCCTATGCCAACGACAATTCGACAGCAGGGCGCGGCAACGATGTGATCCCCGACCTCAAGGACCGGATGACCCCGGACCTTGATGCGATGATCGACGGGGCCGGAGCCATTCTGGTGGGCAACTTCTACCGCGACACGGTGGAAACGCTGGAAGCGGCGGCCACCAGCCGCCCGGTTCTAGACCTGACCCGGATGAGCCGCTCGAAAGTGTCTGACGGCACCTATGAAGGGATCTGCTGGTAATCCAGCACTCCGACACCCCGATCGCAAAGAGGAGCCGAGCCATGCTTGCGCTCTCCCATCTTGCCTATTTCTCAGTGGTGATCCTGCTGGTGACCCTGGTGCCCAAGGCGGCACTGGGGGAGATCAGCTACGCAACCAACACGATCTTCATCATGGGGTTTCTGGGCACCTGGCGCTACAGCTGGGCGGCGATCAACTTTACCCGTGCCGTGATTTTCCGCCGGATCGTGCATCCCAAGCGCAAGCGCAAGGCGCGCAAGCGCTTTGCCGAGCGGGCGGGCAATTCGCATATGTACATGCTGGTCACGTCTTACATGGTCGAACCGCATGTCACCCTGCCGGTCTATCGCAGCGTCTTTCGCGCCGCGTCGCGCGCTCGGGATGGCGCAACGATTGTGGCCTCTGTGGTCGATGGCGCGGACGAACGCCTAATCCGCTCGATCTATGAGACACAGGTCGAGGACATGGCCAATGTTCACCTGATCATTGACCGCATCAAGGCCAACGGCAAACGCGATGCCCTGGCCAAGACCCTGCGCATTCTGGGCAGCCACAGCCCCACCCACCGCGACATCCTTGTGTTCATCGACGGCGATACGATGGTGCCCGAGGATATCTGGTTCGAAAGCGCCCCGGTGTTTACCGATCTCAAGGTGGGCGCGCTGACCACCGACGAAGCCGTCGAAGTGGGCCGCGAGAGCCTGTTCAAAGACTGGTTCGTGCTGCGCTTTAACCAACGGCAGGTGATGATGTGTTCGATGGGCCTGTCCAAACATGTCCTCACGCTGACCGGTCGGATGAGCGTGTTTCGCGCCGATCTGGCGACGCGGGCGGATTTCATCGAAGGCATCAACCATGATTTCCTCGATCATTGGCGGCTCGGCCGGGTCAAGTTCCTGACCGGCGACGACAAATCGACATGGTACTGGCTGCTGAAAAACGGCTACGAAATGCACTACCTGCCCGACGTCTGCTCGGTCAGTTATGAGTTTCAGCCGCGCCCGACGTTCCTTGACAGCTCCAAGACGCTGATGGTGCGTTGGTTCGGCAACATGATCCGCACCAATGGCCGGGCGATGCGCTTGGCTCCAAGTTTGATCGGCCCGTTTACCTGGTGGTCGATCCTCGACCAGCGGGTTTCGATGTGGACGACGCTTGTTGGCCCGATCACCGTAGCACTGGCGGCGCTCATGGTCTCGCCCACCGTCATCCCGCTTTATATCGCTTGGGTCATGGTCACGCGCTACGTGTTCTGCGTGATCATCGCCCTGTTTCGCGGCACATGGTTTCCCATCACCCACCCACCGATCCTCTACTTTAGCCAAGTCGTGGGTGCGGCATTGAAAACCTACGTCAGCTTCCGCATGGACAAGCAGAAATGGACCCGACAATCGACCGGGTCCAGCGGCGCCATTGTTGCCTTCCGCGACAAGCTTAAGGCCGCCGAAAGCGCTGTTCATCACATCATTGCACTGGTCTGGCTCACGCTTGCCATTCTGTATTTTACAAAGGTCTGAGGGGTCATAATGCTCGACAAGATCACGACTGAAAAAGACGCAAACGGCATTCCCGTACCGCCCAAAGTGCCCGCCGAATTCGGCTTTGACACCGAGCACCCGGTCCTGCCGGTGCCCTTCACCGCCCAGATCGGCGAAGCCAAATTCAACGGCACCGGCATTTCGGTCACAGCGGCCTATGTCGATCTGCAAGGCGCGATCTCGCCGACCTTGATCGGCACCCGCCAGGCCGTCCGACTGCGGTTCGATTTTGGCGGCTTTACCGTCACGCTGTTTGTCGAAGCATCCGTGACCGCCAATGCCACCGGCGACGAGCTGACGCTGCAATTCATTGACCCCACCGGGCCGCACCTGCCGCAGCTGCGCTATATCCTCAACACCTATATCGCGGGCGATGTCGTGGCACTGGGGTCAATGATGGCCTACACCGGGCCGACCCAGTTGAAAGAGCTTAATACCATCGGCAACACCCCTGCCGACAACCGCCGCCGGGTCAAAAGCATCGGCGTTGTGATCCTTTCGGCGGTGCTGATCTACCTCGCGCTCGGCTCGCTGTTCCAGCGTTACACCACCAGCTATGAGCTGCGTCCGGTGTTTATCATGCGGGCCGGCAACGAGATGCGCGCCACCAGCGGCGGCCAGATCATCTATCTCGATCCGACAGCGGGCAAGGGCGAGGTGCTTTATTCGCTTTCGGCCACCACCGGCGACGTGCTGAACTTTCAATCGCCCTGCGACTGCGAAGTCTCGCTGACCGACGCCATGTTTGAGGGCGCGACGGTTTTGCCCGGTGACAGCATCCTGACGCTGTATGGCGATGACACATCGGTGCGGGTCCAGACCCAGATGAGCACCGAGGGCCTGTCGCGCGCGATGAGCGGCGAACTTGTCCATCTTCAAATGGATGACGGGCGGGCCATACCGGCGCGTGTCATCCTGACATCTGCGACAAGCGCGGCGGCGGAAGAAGGCGACATCTTCCTGCCCGTCCGGCTTGACCCGGAACCTGGCGCTCTCACCGCCAATGATATTGGCAAATCCGCGCGGGTGCGGATTTCCAAGGCACTTTTCGCCAGAGCATTCGAAAATGGGATCGAAGCGCAATGAACGAGATCACTCCTCTGATCATCTGCGGCGGCAACGGCACCCGGCTTTGGCCGATATCGCGCACGCACAGCCCCAAGCAATTTCAGCGCATCGGTGCGCAGGATACGCTGACCTTCTTTCAAACCGCCGTCGAGCGGCACTCTGGTGACGGGTTTGCGACACCCGTTGTGGTGTCATCGGCCAAGCATTCCCGCACGCTGCACCGGCAATTGCGCCAGATCGGGCGCGGCGCGGATGTGATCCTTGAGCCGATGGGCCGCAACACCGGGCCTGCGGTTCTGGCGGCGGCGCTGAAACTCTCGGCCAAAGACCCCGAAGCGCTGATGCTGGTGGTGCCCGCCGATCATGTGATCGAAGGCGACATCAACACCGCGATTCAGGCGGTGCAGGCCGGGGCGGAAGCGGGCTATATCATCACCTTCGGCATCAAGCCGCGCTATGCGGAAACCGGGTTCGGCTATATCACCGATGGCGGCCCGATCATCGAACATGCCAATCTGCGCGAAGTCGAACGCTTTGTCGAAAAGCCCCCCACCCGCAAGGCGCGGCTGTTGGTGGAAAGCGATATCGCCTATTGGGCCTCGGGGATCAGCCTGTTCAAGGCCTCGACCATCATCGAGGAATACAGCAAATACGACCCCGATACGCTTGACCATGTGGTGCAGGCGCTGAGCGCGGGCACCGACACCCCCGAGGGGCTTTTGCTCGACGGCAATGCCTTTGGCCGCGCCGACAGTGAGCCGACCGAAAAGGCGGTGTTTGAACGCACCCGCCGCATCGCGCTTTGCCCGCTGGACGTGGAGTGGAGCGATGTTGGCAGCTGGACCGCGATGTACGGCATTTCGGATGCGGACGCGAACGGCAATGTCATTCAGGGCGATGTGATCTCGGTCGAGACCAAGAACTGTATGATCCGGTCGGAAACCCGGCTGGTGACCTGTGTCGGGCTGGAGGACATTATTGTGGTCGACACCGCTGACGCGCTGCTGGTCACCAAGGTGGGCCATTGTCAAAGCGTCAAGAAGGTGGCCGAACACCTGAAATCGAACGAACGCATCGAGGCCGAGAAGCACCAGCGCAGCGATTACGAATGGGGCAGCATCCGCCAGATCGTGGCGCGCGATCACATGACCATGTGCGCCGTGACGGTGAAACCGGGGGCCACCATGCGGCTTGATCCGGCACCGGGGCGTGAGGCGATTGTCTCTGCCGGCGAGGCGCTTCTGACCAATGGCCGCACGCAGGCCCGGCTGAGCGAAGGCGACCGCCAACTGCTGTGTGACGAAACCCACACCACCCTGAGCAATCCCAACGATGTGCCGTTTGAGGTGCTGGTTCTGACGATTGCAATGCAGGATGCTCCACAAGATCTGGCAAGCAGCGCGCGATATGCGTCGTGAGCGCACCAGAGCGCTGACGTCCCGGCTGGCACTCTTCGGGCTGTTGGCGGCGCTGGCCATGCCTTTGGCCGCCGCCCCTGACAGCCCCGGCCAGATCCAGCGCCGCGCGGTCGAGGGTTTGGCCGAGGCCACCAAGGCCGATCCCGACGCGCGCCGAAGTGCGCGGCAACTGATCACCGAGGCCGGGTTTGCCCTGCCTGCCCCGCCAAACCTGTCGCCGCTGCCAGCGCGCAGCGGGGGTGCGGTCACGACCGACCGGTTTGATCTGCGCATCGCGCTTGGGCTGTTGGCGCAGGCTTTCGGCCACGAAGACAACAGCGCGGTTCTGGCCGCACAACAGGCCAGTGGCACCGAGGTGATGATGATCACCGAAGGCAGCCTGAGCCTTGCTGATCTGGCAACCATCATGGGGCCCAAGGCCGTCTCTGGCGCCACGGTGCTGGAGCTGCGTGCGCCAATCATTCTGTGGCACGGGGCCGAACTGCGGGTCGCCCCCGGCGAGATGCTGCAACTCAGCCGCGAACACGGGGCCTTTATCCTGAATTTCGGCCGGTTGATCATCGACGGAGCCGAGTTGCGCGGCGTCGGCGGGGAAAACCCGCACAACGAAGAGTTCGCGCCCTTTGTCACAACCTCCGGCCCCGGCACGCTCCAGATCCGCGGCACCCGCGTCACCGATCTTGGGTTTGGCAGCACGGTGAAGTTTTCCGGCCTGTCCGTGGCGCGCACCGCGCTGGACCGGCCCGCCGCGGCCTCGTTTATCACCGACAGTGTGATCACCCGCGTGCGCCGTATCTCGGTGCAATCCGCCCACGGGCTGACGCTTGACAACAACCGCCTGATTGACGCGAGCTCTGCGGCGCTGGTCATCCAGCACAGCCGCGATGTTACGGTGACGTCGAACCTTGTGCAGGGCAAATCCACGACCAATGCGATCCGCGTGCTCGAAGGCTCGGTCGGGACGTATCTGGCGGGCAACGCCATTCTGGGCGGCGAACGGGTGGGCATCCTGATCAAGAACGCCGCCGACCGCACCCGCATCCACGGCAATATCGTCTGGCGTCGCGATGGCAGCGGGATCAAGGTCGACCGGGCGCGCTGTACCGAAGTGACCGGCAACTTCCTGATCGACAACCGGCAAAAAGGCATCGAAGTGCGCCGCAGTCTCGAAGCGCGACTGGGCAGCAATATGCTGGTCGGCAACAAAAGCGCCGGGATCTGGGTCTCGGGCCAGCCCAAAGGGGCGGTTACCCGGATCGAGGACAACGTGCTGGATGCCAATGGCTCGGGGCTTGCCACCGCGACCGCCGAGGCGCTGCTGCTTGAGGGCAACGATTTCACCGCCCAGTTCCCGAAGTTTCTTGACGGTGACATGGTGCGGCAAGCGCGGTTCGTGGCGTCCGATCTTACCGGCGCAACGGCGATTGCGCTGGATGCCGCGGGCCCGGTGCAGATCACCGACCTCACCCGCCACTGCGACGGAGGCTGAGCGATGCGGCAGAGTTGGATCAAAACCGGTGCCGGGGCCCTGCTGGCTATGATGCTGGCCACCCTTTTGGCCACTGTGTTGGCCACCGCCTCGCTGGCGCAATCTCTGGTGCTGCCCGCTCCGCCGGAAAGCCGCAAGATCACCGTTGTTGTCGACCGTGGCATCACCCACACCCGGCAATTGCGCAGCCCGCACCTGCGCTATCTGCGCAAACAGATGGTCGGCAAGGCCGCGATGGCCGAAGCCGATCTGCGCCAGTTGGCCGACGCCAAAGACTCACTTGCCGCGCTTAAAATGGTCAAACTTCTGCGCACGCGCGACACCCGTAAAAACGCCTCTGACATCGCGTTTTATGCCAGCGTCGCGGCAGGTGCCGGGCGCAAGGGCATGCTCAATGATTTCGTCGAGGCGCTTTATCTGCTTGATCCCGAAACCGAACCCAAGGCGCGGATTTCGCAATACATTCGCATCCTCTACGGCCACGCCTGGGCGGGCAACACGATGGCGCAGGACGCCATGATCGCGCTCAACGGACCGGGCCGTTTGTTTGGCCCGATGGGCCCTGCCACCCGCGAACGGATCGTGGCACAGGCGGCGGACAGTCATGGGCGTCTGGTGCTGAGCCTCGCCATTGCGGACCTCGGGCACGAGGGGCTTGAGGCCGGCGATCTGACCCGCATCATCGGCTACTTCACCCTCGCGGAGCGCCACGGCGATCCGGCCTTGCGCACGGTGGCGCACAGCCTGCGTACCGGGGCCGAGGCTCGGCTTGCCGCACAGGTCAACGCACGGGCTGACGCTCGGGTAGACGTTCGGGGAACCAATTGATGCCACGCCACGCCTTCCGACGCGCCCTGCCTCCCACATTGGCGGCCTCCCTTCTGGCCGCGACACTGCTCGCCGCGCCAGTTGCCGCAGAAACGCTTTATGGCTGCTCGGGCTTGGCGGGCGGGCACTACATGGCGAGCGTTGAGGGCCGCGACGGCGTGCTCTTTCGCATTGATCCGGCGCTGAAGAACGACCATCCGATGGAGCCCGAAACCGTCGAAGACCTCGCCCAGTTGACCCGCACGCTTGCCGCCAAAGGCACCGCGCTGATCGTGGTGCCGGTGCCCGAGAAATCGCTGGCGATGCCCCGGTTTCTGTCACAGGACACGGTCGATTTCGGCTTTGATTACTCGCTCGCGACCACCGTCTTTCTCGACAAACTGGACAGGTTGCACACCGCCGGGGTCCGCGTGGTGGACATCCGCGCCGATATGGTGCGCGCCGACAAAGTGAACCCTGATGGCCCCCTGCCCTATTTCAAGACCGATCCCCGCCTGACGGCCGAGGGCGCGCGCATCGCGGCCACCGCCATTGCAGCGGCCATCGCCAAGGTGCCCGGCATCGATGACCTTGCCAAAAGCCGGTTTGAATCCGAAGCGACGGGCACATCTGTGGTGGACTCGCCCGCCCGTCTGATCCGCCAGCGTCATTGCGCCGAAGCCCTGCCCGAGGCCGAAACCGAGACCTATCGCACAACGCGCACCTACACCGCCGAGGGCGCGCAGGGCATCATCGCGCTGTTGGGCAGCGAATATTCCGACACGCCGCAGGCCAATTTTGCCGGGTTTCTTGCGCAGGAAAGTGGGCTGGATGTGATCCAGTATTCCGTGCCCGGCGGCGGTGCCTTTGCGGCGATTTCCACCTATTTGACCTCGGCAGAGTTCCAATCCGCCCGCCCCAGCATCCTTGTCTGGGAGTTCCCCCAATCCGAGGCCCCCGGCCTTTATGACGACCAGCCGATGCAAGAGCTGATCGCGGCGGCGGGCGGCACCTGCAGCCTTGAACTGGAGGTTCAGCGGGACGAAGACCGCCCCGACAGGGTGAGCGTCGATCTTGCCGCGCTCGACCCCGAGGCCGACTATATGCTGTTTGTCGACAGCGGCGGCGCGCCCGCTTGGGCCGCGCGCTTTGCCTATTCCAACGACGCCGGCGAAATCCGCCACCGCGACATTGACCGCCACAAGGCGCAAGTGCCGACGGGGCGGTTTTATACTCCGATGACCGGGCTCTGGCCCGGCGGGGCGGCCTCGGTCGAGGTGACACTGGATGTGCCGTTTGGCGACAAGATCGAGGTGCGCGCATGTCAGCGTTAAAGCGGATGTTTCTGGCCCCCTGCACCGCTGCGCTGCTGGCGCCTGCGCTGATCCCAAGCGCGTCGGTGTCTGCGCCGCTGGAGCTTGCCTTTTTGCCGCCCACCATTGAGCAACAGAGCCTCTGCGGCACCGGGCTTGAGGAACGAACCGTCCACGATGGATCACCGGGGCAGGACGACAGGCTGACCGATCTCGAACGTGTCCGCTATCTGCAACGCGATATCCGCCGGTTCCAATCGAAAGACCCGGACCGGTTTTTCGATTTCGTCGCAGACCTGCGCAAACGGCTGACTGCGGCGGATGCGAGCTTTGGCGGGCCGAACGAATTGATCGACATGATCGGCCTTCATATCGATGCGGGCCGGGTGCTGCCGCTGGAACAGGCCGGCCTTGTGCAACAGTTGCTCGACACGCGCGACACCCTGAACAATGCGCAGCGCATGCGGCTTGCGCTGTTCCTGCTGCAAGGTGTCGGCACGCAGCCCGATGAAACGGCGGCCTTTGATCTGATCCGCGAGGCGGCCTTTGGGGGCCACCCCGAGGCGCTGTTGTTCATCGCCCGCCGCTTGGCCGAGGATCGCCCGCTGCCCGGCTGGGATGCCCCACAAGACCTGACGGCAACGATGGCCTTTGGCGGGCTGCTGGGCCAGATGGATGGCCGGGTCTGCGCCCGCGCCGAACGCATTGCCGAAGAGTATCTGAGCGGTGGCATCCTGCGCCGAAACCCCGAGCTGGGGCGGGCGTGGTATCGCTTTGCCGCCGATCTGGGCTCGGCGCGGGCGTCGTGGCGGATGGTGGAATTTCACCTCTCGGCCGGGGTGAACCAGCAAGACAACGCCGAGATGTTGCACTATCTGCGCCGCGCGGTGTCACGCGGGATTGTGGTCGACGATGCGGCGCAGGGGCAATTGAAAGCCGGCGGCATCGACGCCGACACCCTGCGCGAAATCCTTGCCTTCAACCAGTCCGACGACCGGGGCCGCCAACGCCCCTCGCTGACCGGGTTGCTGCGGCTGAACGTCAACATTGATGCTGAAGAAACCAGCCTGTCCGGCCCCCACCTGATCTATCTGCGCGAAATCGTCGCCCTGCCCTCCGCCCCCGGCGCGGTCTTTACCGATCTGGCGCAAGAGCTGCAGGTGCGCATTGGCCGTTGGGCTGGCGAAGACGAGATCATGGCGCAGCTTGAGATTGCCACGAACCGCGATGATCCCGAAGGCATGCGGCTTTTGGCGCGCAAGCTGCTGCGCTATCGCGACGATCCTTCCAAGCTCAACCGCGCGATCGACCTGTTGACTCGCGCCGCCACCCGCCACCGGGATGCTCCGGCGATGGACGCGCTTGATACCCTGTTTCGCTGTCAGGCCCCGAACGCGCCCCTGCTGGAAAATGCCGCCCCCTGGGCCCGCGCCTATCGGGCCACCGGCCATGACACCGTTTCGCTCAGCGCCACCAACCTTTTGGCGCTCGACCCGTTCAAAGACCCTTGGCGCCTTGCCCGTCTGCAAGCGCAGGCCCTGTCGGGGCGGCCCACTTCGCTCGCCAATTACCTGCAACTGGTGCAGGTCGATCCGCTGGCCACCGAGACCCGCCAGCGCCTCTGGGCGGACCGCACCGACAATTCCGACAAGACGTTGGAAGAATTCGCCAAGCTGGAGTTTGAGCTGGCCACCAACCCCGCCGAACGCGCCTTGGCGCTTGAATTCTTCCGCCGGGTTTACCTTAACAACGGTGTCACCTCGGCGCTTGATCTGTCGGTCGCGATGATCAACGACAATGGCATGTCGCCGGACATGGCCGCCGAAGTCCGCACCCAGCTGCGCCAAGCCAGCCACCGCGGCGAAGGCGCTGCGATCCGCCTGCTTGCCCGGCTTGGCAAAGAGGCGGATGCCGAACAGCAAGTGTTTGACGAATTCGCCCAGATCATTGACGACCGTGGCGATTTTCTGGCGATGATGTTCGCCCTGCCCTATGTAACGGCCGACAAACGCGACGATTATTTCGACCGCGCCGCCAGCGAGATGAACTGCACCACCAAGGACACCGATGAGATGGGCGAGGCCCACGCCATCCACGGCAATGCCGACATGTCGTTTCATTGGCGCGAGATTGGGCTGACCATCGAAGGCCACAACACCCTGTCCCGGCTGCGGCTGACCAATGGCCAGATGGAGGGGTTCGACACCCAGGCGGCCCCGACCGCCAGCGCCGTGGCAGAGCGCGATCTTGGCGCTGATACCGCCGCGCTCTGGCGGCTGTTTGCGCTCACCGGCAGCCCCGACCTCTCTGGCTACGACCCCGAAACCGCCGCCAGCCAATTCAAGGCCCTCGCCCAGATCCCCGGCACCATGCCGCGCGCCTTTGAGCAATATCTGGCGACCCCGCCAGAGCTGCGCGCGGCCATCGATCACGCGCTCGATTTCAAGCTGCTGCTCGCCAAAGCCGCACAGGCCGGCGACCCGGATGCGCTCTGGCGCCAAGCCCGGCTGTTGCAGTCCGACGCCGGTTCGATACAAGCTCTGGCCGAGGCCGTTACCGCCGTCCGCGCCGCCGCTTTGGCCGGATCGGTCCCGGCCATGACGCAATACGGCCGCGCGCTGGCTCTTGGGCTCGGCATCACCCGCGACGACACGGAGGCCCTCGAATGGCTCGACAAAGCTGCCACCGCCAAAGACCCGGACGCCGCAGAACTTGCGCGCTGGCTGCGGCTGCGCTGATCGCAGGCGTGCCCGGCCTGAGCTTTGCCCAAGACTGCGCCCCTGCGCCGGATCCGGTTCTGACACTGGCGTTTGAAAGCCGCTATACCGACGACAGCGCCACCCGCTCCGACATCGATCCCGACGCCGAGGCCGAGACCGAAGCCGCCCTTCAGCCGCTTGACGATTTCATCCGCGACCTCGCAGATTTGGCCAATCAGGTATACGCCCCCGAGGCGGCACAGAGCACGATTTCCGACTGCGTGGTCAGCCAACTCGCCGTCTGGGCCCGCGCCGATGCGCTGGCCACTTTGTCGACAGAGACCGCGCAGCTCACCGTCGGCTCACGCCTCGCCGGGATCGGGATGATCCTGCGCCAAGTCGCGCCACACGCCGCCGCCACCGAGGAATACAAACAGGTGCTGGAGTGGCTCACCGGGCTGGCCTATGCGCAGATGACCTATTGGGAGGACGCCGCCCCCGACGGTGCGCGGCGCGGCAATCTGCGCGCCTGGGCGGCGCTGGGGCTGGCGGCGATCTCGGATCTGACAGACGACGCAATCCTGCGCGCTTGGGCCACCGTTTCAACCGACCACGTGCTCTGTACTGCCGCCCCCGACGGTAGCCTCCCCCAAGAGATGACGCGCGGGCGCCTTGCCTATCATTACCAACTGCACGCAGTCGCTCCGCTGGTCGTCACGACCCGGCTTCTCAACGCTTGGGACATCGCGCCGGGGGCCCGCTGCGACGACGCGCTGAACCGTATTGTGGGCTTTGTGATCGACGACCTCGCTGATGGAAACCACACGCAAAACATAACGGGCGAGGTCCAGAGTTATTTCGACGGAAGCCGCGAGATTTCCTCGTATAATCTGGCGTGGCTCGAGGCATATCTCGCCGCGCCGGACGCGATCGACCTCGAAGATATCGCTGCGCGCTATCGGCCTTTGGGCAGTTCGAAACTTGGTGGCGATCAGTCTTTGATCTGGAGAAAACCTTAGTTTTTGTGGCGTGCTTTCGCGGGTGAGGATTTTTTGAATAATCCGCTGGACACCGCTGCTTAGCGCTTCTAAAAGGCCTGCACCCGAACGACGTGTCGTTCTCCCGTGCCCGGGTAGCTCAGGGGTAGAGCAGTGGATTGAAAATCCTCGTGTCGGTGGTTCGATTCCGCCCCCGGGCACCATTAAATCACACACAAGACTTTGATTTTAATGGACATTACTGCCAGCGGATTGGTATCTGTGTTCACACCCGTGTTCACAAACGGGTATAGCAATGCCGATGATCACCGTGAAGTATGCCAAGACAGACACCCGAACGGGCAACCTGAATTACCGCCGCCGCGTTCCAAAGGCGCTGCAACAGTTCTTTCCCAGCCAAACAATGCTTGTTAAAGCACTAGGCAAGGGCGGAGCGGCGATGGTTGCCAATGGTAAGTATCATGAGCACATCGAACATCTTCTCGCCCTAGCACAGGCTGGAGTGACTGGGCGGACCGCTGCCGAACAGCGTAGCCACCTTAAAGCGATGCTGAAGGGCTGGAGCGCGGACCCGCATTCGCCGGGGGCAGATGCGAATGAGCGAACTTGGCGCAGCGAGGCGGCTGACCAGATGCTAGCGCCATTCCAAGACACCGACACAGGGCAGTGGAACGCAGTCCCCGCTGAGGTGGAAGCTCAAGCGACCGCACTCCTAAAAGGAATACCCGAAACCAGCCCCGAGCCGACCATCACGGACGCCTTTCGCTTTTATCTGGTGGAGAAGGCCATGTTGATCCCTGAAAAGCGCAAGAAGCAAATTGGACCTGTCGCGGTTTGATGCCGCTCCTTTGATAGCATTTACTGCAACAAAGGAGATTGACTATGGGACTGAAACGGACGGACGAATTCCGCCAAGATGCGGTTCGTATCGCACTAACCAGTGGGCTAACACGTAAGCAGGTGGCTGACGATCTGGGTGTTGGCATGTCAACGCTGAACAAATGGATCACCGCGCACCGAGATACAGACGTGGTTTCCAAAGAGGATTTAGACCTCGCCAAAGAGAATGATCGGCTTCGGCGCGAGATCAGGCTCCTCAAGGAGGAGAGGGAGATCTTAAAAAAAACCGTTCCCGGCCGCAGCCCGCCTGTGCGCAGTATAAACAGCCTGTGCTATGCTGCGCCTGAAGGGCAGTTGCCGATGGCTTATTGGTGGGCTGGACCCCGTTAAAAAACGTGGCACATGGGCTGATGCGCACTTGAGAGTGGTGACGCCGCCATCGCGGTGATCCCGGTTAGGAAGATGACGAACTTGCATAGCCCACGCCCTTCGCCTTGAACGGAGGAGGTGCCATGACGAAGCGTAAATCCGGTGGCCACCCGGACTTGAAGATGGTCAATCCCAATGCGGCCGCGATCGACATCGGCTCGACGATGCACATGGCGGCTGTGAACCCTGACACCGACATCATGCCAGTGCGCGCCTTTGGGACATTCACACAAGATTTGCACGACCTTGCCGACTGGTTCCGGTCGTGCGGTGTCACCAGCGTGGCCATGGAGTCGACCGGCGTTTACTGGATACCGGCCTTCGAGATCTTGGAAGCGAATGGCTTCGAGGTCATCCTCGTGAACGCCCGTTACGCCAAGAATGTGCCTGGCCGCAAAACCGATGTCAGCGATGCCGGATGGCTGCGTCAGCTACACTCCTATGGTCTGTTGCGTGGCAGTTTTCGGCCTGAGGCCGAGATCGCCACCTTGCGCGCCTATATGCGCCAGCGCGAACGCCTGACAGAATATGCCGCCGCTCACATCCAACACATGCAGAAGGCGCTGATGGAGATGAACCTGCAACTGCATCATGTCGTCTCCGATATCACAGGCGGGACCGGTATGCGGATCATCCGCGCCATCGTCGCTGGCGAGCGTGATCCGGAGGCTCTCGCCGCGTTCCGGGATGTTCGCTGCAAATCCTCTATGGACACGATCAAGGCCGCGCTGGTCGGCAACGACCGTGAGGAGCATGTCTTTGCCCTGACACAGTCGCTGGAACTTTACGATTTCTACAAATCGCAGATCGAAGCATGCGACCGCAGGCTCGAGACGGCGGTCGGAGCGCTGACTGCCAAGGCAGATGGAGATCTGGCCCCACTGCCCAAGGCACGGATCAAGTGCAAGCAGCACAACGCGCCGTCTTTCGATGTGCGCGCTGCACTTTACGGGGTGCTGGGCACGGACCTGACGCAGATCCATGGCCTTGGGCCGTCGCTGGCTTTGAAGCTGGTGGCCGAATGCGGCACGGATTTGCGCGCGTGGAAGAGCGCCAAGCACTTCACGTCGTGGCTCTGTCTGGCGCCGGGCAACAAGATCTCTGGTGGCAAGCTGCTGTCTTCGCGGACACGCCGATCTTCAAGCCGCGCCGCTGCACTTCTGCGTCTTGCAGCCGTCACGATTGGCCGAAGTGACACGGCCCTCGGTGCGTTCTATCGACGCCTCTCGGCCCGGATCGGCAAGCAGAAGGCGGTGACCGCAACGGCGCGCAAGATCGCAGTTCTGTTTTACAACGCTGTGCGGCACGGCATGACTTACCAAGATCAAGGCGCCGCAGCTTATGACGAACGACATCGGCAACGTGTGCTGTCAAACCTTCAACGGCGCGCCAAGACCCTCGGATTTGCATTGGCGCCCATCCCGGAGACAGCGGCTGTTTCTTAGGAAGGCCACCCAATTCTTCGCGGGTCTAAAGCAATGAGGTTTAGGTTCATCGAAGAGCACATGTCCAGCTTCCCAGCCAATCGCTTGTGCGATGTCGTTGGTGTCAGCGCACGCGGTCTACGTGCCTTCTGCAGTCGTCCTGCCAGCCGTCGGCAGCGGTCAGATCTGGTGACCTTGGCCCACATCAAAGAACAGTCCCGTCTTAGTTTGGGCAGTTATGGAAGGCCACGGATGACCGAAGAACTGAAAGAGATTGGTCTGGATGTCGGGCACCGCCGTGTCGGGCGCTTGATGCGTCAGAACGGCATATCTGTGGTCAGGACGCGCAAACACAAGGTGACCACAGACAGCAATCACAAGTTCAATATCGCGCCAAACCTGCTGGATCGTGACTTCAACGCAGATGGGCCAAATCAGAAATGGGCTGGTGACATAAGCTACGTCTGGACCCGTGAGGGATGGCTGTATCTGGCTGTGGTCATAGATTTGCATTCCCGTCGTGTCATCGCCCTCTCATGGTTTGCAAAGGCAAACCACTGCCGGGTAACAGGTGGGCTGTGAGCAATCGCATGAAGCGCGATCTTGCGATCCGGGCTTTGAAAATGGCCATCGCGTTCCGGTCACCGCCGAAAGACTGCATCCACCACACGGATCGCGGCAGCCAAGGCGGATTCAACTGGTCGTCGCAACGGTTCCAGATTGGAGGTTGTGATGACAACACACAAACGAGCTTCGGATCGAAGCACCCGAGACAAGATGCGCTCGCCAGGACGGCCCAAAGTGGCAGATCGCGCTCAGCAAGTTTTGTTTTGGCGATTGATTGAACAGGGCATTTCCAGCGAAGAAGCCGCAGTTCAAGCTGGAGCGTCTGCCCCTGTTGGCAGTCGTTGGTTTCGAGAGGCCGGAGGCATGCCGCCATCACAATACTCCAGTTCCGCACCGCCACCTTCGGGGCGCTATCTCTGTTTTGCAGAACGTGAAGAGATTGCGCTTTGTCGGGCTCAAGGTTTGGGCGTCAACGCGATCGCCCGTAAGATTGGCAGAGCTGCTTCTACGATTTCCAGAGAATTGCGTCGTAATGCAGCAACGCGCAGCGGCGGTTTTGAGTATCGCGCGACAACCGCCCAATGGCACGCTGATCGTGCAGCGCGCAGACCCAAGACAACAAAACTGGCACGACATGATATGTTGCGGCACTATGTCGAAGAGCGGCTGTCGGGTCAGATAGCGGGCCCCGATGGGGATGTTGTCGCTGGTCCTACCGTACGCTGGACAAAGCGGCGTTCGGTGCGGCGCCAGCACCGCAAATGGGCCCTGGCTTGGAGCCCTGAGCAAATTGCACGCCGCCTACCGCTGGATTATCCGGATGACCCCTTGATGCGTATCAGCCATGAAGCCATTTATCAGTCCTTGTTTATTCAGGGGCGTGGTGCGCTGCGTCGAGAATTGGTCGCTTGCCTGCGCTCTGGCCGCGCCTTGCGCGTTCCTCGCGCGCGACGAAAGGGTAAAGGCAAGGCTTACGTTACGGACGAGATAATGATCAGTGAACGTCCAGCCGAAGTCGAGGATCGTGCGGTTCCAGGACACTGATGGTGTGGGTGCCCCACCCCGAAACCGGCATCAAACTGTGCCATAGTGGTGATGTTGAAAGCACCAAACCGGAGGAGGCATCCATGAACGAAGTTACAATGATTGGCGTAGACTTGGCAAAGTCAGTTTTCCAAGCGCATGGCGCGACAGCGACGGGTGAGCCCGTGTTCCGTAAGAAATTATCTCGAGGGCAGTTCTTAAAGTTCCTCAGCGAACAGCCGCCCTGTGTGGTGGCGATGGAGGCGTGTGCCTCATCGCATTACTGGGGACGTGAGATCATGAAGCTCGGCCATGACGTCCGCTTGATCCCGCCGATCTATGTGAAGCCATTCGTCAAGCGTCAGAAGAATGACGCGAACGATGCCGAGGCCATTGCAGAAGCGGCTGTCCGGCCAACGATGCGGTTTGTGCCGGTCAAATCGGCTGAACAACAATCCCGTTCTATGGTTTTTAAGACGCGAGATTTGTTCGTTCGGCAACGTAATGCGATCATTAACGCGTTGCGCGGTCATTTGATGGAATACGGCATTATCGCTCCACCCGGCCGAAATTTTGTGAAGAAATTAGCCGAACAGATTGAAAACCCAGATAGTGACCTGCCTTCAATTGTCATGGAACTTAGCCGTGTGCATCTGGAGCAGCTCAGTGTCATCACGGACAAGGTTGTCGCGATAGAGCGACGTCTAAAAGAGGAGTCGAAATCTGATCCCGAAACGATCCGTTTGCAGACTGCACCGGGCATTGGCCCAGTCAGCGCCATGGCAATCAAAGCGTTCTCACCCCCACTGGAGGGCTTCAAGCGAGGACGTGATTATGCCGCATGGCTTGGGTTGGTCCCTGTCCAGAAATCCACCGGCGGCAGGCAAATATTAGGCAAGACATCGAAGATGGGGCAACGCGATATCCGGCGATTGTTGATCATTGGCGCCATGTCCCGGGTCAGATGGGCGATCAAGAATGGCCCGCCGAAAGGCTCATGGCTGGAGCAGATGTTGGAGCGCAAGCCGCGCATGTTGGTGGCGATTGCGCTCGCCAACAAAACAGCGCGCACCATCTGGGCAATGATGACGAAGCATGAAGATTATCGAGATCCGATCGCGGCAGTGTAAACTGCAGCACTCGGTATGATGTGAGAAGGACATTGAGACAGTAAGGACAAATGATCGATTAGATCGAGGTTAGGAAAACCAGGCCTTCCCAGAGAGCTTCGCGCTCGTGGCATTGATTTGGACCCGACCTTCGCATCGCCATACCGGCCCGCGGCATGTGAAAAGTCGCAAACTGAGGCCTGACACATGACCGTACCCGATCACATGTTCGAACCGTTGAAAAAATCTCTTGCATCAAACGGGGCATCCACACATGGGAGGGAGATTTGATCCTCGGTCTTAAAAGCTCTGCGATCGGCACATTGGTTGAACGCAAAACCCGCTTTACGCTGCTGCTTCATTTGCCACCTATGCCCGGCCATGGAACGGGCCTGCGCCTCAAGAACGGCCCAGCTCTTGCCGGGCACGGCGCTGAAGCCGTGCGCGACGCCATCGCCAAATCCATTCAGGATCTGCCCGAACACTTGCGTAAATCACTCACGTGGGACCAAGGTGCTGAAATGGCTCAGCACGAAACGCTGACGTCTGAAACCGGGATCGACGTCTACTTTTGCGAACCTCAAAGCCCCTGGCAACGCGGTTCTAACGAAAACACCAACGGCCTGCTGCGCCAATACTTTCCCAAAGGAACGGATCTAAGTGCGCATGGTGAGGACGAGTTGAACGCCGTGGCACACACACTCAACAGCAGACCCCGCAAAACGCTTGGCTGGAGAACGCCTGCAGAGGCATTGGACGACGTCCTGCGGTAAGATATAAACCAACCGTTGCGACGACCAGTTGAATCCGCCCAATACTGCTCTCACGACTATCAGAAGATCCTGCGTCAGCATGGATTCAAAGTGTCCATGAGCGGTAAAGGAAATTGCTACGACAATGCAGCGGTCGAGACGTTCTTCAAAACCATCAAAGCTGAGCTGATCTGGAGACACCCTTGGGAAACGCGACGGAAGGCTGAGATGGCGATCTTCGAATACATCAACGGCTTCTACAATCCTCGCCGACGCCACTCGGCACTCGGCTGGAAAAGCCCGGTCGCTTTTGAACGAAAGGTGGCATAAACGAGCACTTGGGGCGGCACTAAAGCGTGACAGGTCCAGCCCTAAACGCTGTCTTTCACGCGCTCCCATGTATTCATCAGGTGTTGCGCCATTATTTCACCAAGGGCGGCACCGTCGCGGCGGAGCAGTGCGGCGGCCATTTTCTCGTGCTCGTCGACGGCGGCGGCCCAGTATTCCGGCTTCCGGTTGCCCATGAAGCGGATGCGCTTTAGCCGCGCCTGAATGTTGCGCTGCATTTCCTGCAACGTCTCGTTCCCCGACAGCTTGCACAGCTGTGAGTGGAAGTCCTGGTTCAGCTTGTAATATGAAAGCCGTTCGCGCGTTTCGTAGAGGGCCAGCATCTTCTCGTGCAGCGCCAACAAGGCCGTGACGTCCTCATCCTTGGCCCGGTCACAGGCCAGTTGTCCGGCAAGTTTCTCCAAATGCGCGAGCACTTCAAGCATCGAGAACACGTCATGGCGGGTCAGCTTGCGGACCAGCACGCCACGGGACGGACGGATAATCACCAGCCCTTCGGCCGCCAAGGTCCGCAGTGCCTCGCGGAAGGGCGTGCGCGACACCTCGAGCTGCTCGATCAAGCGCGTCTCGTCGATCCGGCTGCCGGGCTCAAGATAACCTTCGATGATCATGTCACGAATGCGGTTCGCAACCTGATCGTGAAGGGTCTGCTTTTGGATCGCGACAGGCCCGCCCGTCGTCACGTCAAGATTGTCCATGCCTAGGCTCCCGGATTCGTCGTCTCGACACCTATATAACCTCTTGCCTCCCGCGGCGAGACTGTGCAATGTATTTTGTATACATGATGAGGAAATACATGAATCACCAACAGCGAGTAGCTTTTGCCATTGGCGATGCGGGGGGAATTAGCCCGGAACTTAGCGCCCGCGTGATTGCGGATGCTAAGGCCAATCAGGGCGATATGATTGTCATTGGCGATGCCCGCGTGCTCGCCATGGGGGCACAGCACGCAGGGGTCGAGATTGACCTGCCCACGATCACGCCGGAACAAGCCGCGCAAGGATTGCCGGACGGCACGGTTCTGGTGGATATGGCCAATTGCGATCCCGAAACGCTGACGCTGGGTGAGTCCTGCCGAGAAACCGGTGCGGCCGCGCTTGAGAACTTTGCGGCGGCTCTGCGGATTGCCAATGCTGGCCTCGCGGGGTCTGCATTCTTTACGCCGTTCAATAAACATGGGATGCGGCTCGCCAAATCCGACTACGTTGACGAGATCGGCTTTATCAACGCCACGATCAACGCCACGCGCAGCGGACGCGAGTTCAATGTGCTTGATGAGGTCTGGAATGCGCGTGTCACTTCGCACATTCCGCTGCGCGACGTCGCCGATGCCCTCAGCACCGATCGGGTCTTTGATGCGCTTTGCCTGACCATCGAAACGATGGAGAACGCAGGGTTCGAGCGGCCTCGCATTGGCGTCGCTGCGCTCAATCCCCATGCGGGCGACGGGCGCAACTTTGGCACCGAAGATGACGACGTGCTGCTGCCTGCGATCCAAAAGGCGCAGGCCCGTCAGATGGCTGTGACCGGCCCGGTGCCCTCAGACACAGTCTTTGTACGCGCGTTGAAGGGAGAGTTCGACGCGGTCATGACGATGTATCATGATCAGGGCCAGATCGCGATGAAACTGATCGGGTTTGACCGCGGAGTGACCTTGATCGCGGGCTATCCGTTTCCGATTGTCACCCCGGCCCACGGCACCGCTTATGACATTGCGGGCAAGGGCGTGGCCGACACGGGGGCGACGTTCAATGCCGTCGCGCTTGGCCGCAAATTGGCCGCCCGCGCCGAGCGCAAAACCGCGCTGGCAGATGTGACGCCAGACGCATGGGTGGAATTGTTCCGCGGGTCGGCAACGCAGGAGGCCACGACAGAGAGTTAAGTACAGGCTGAAAGCCTGACCGACGGCACTGCCGTCACCAACCAAAGGGAGGAAGACCATTGAAACTTGATAGCATTATTTTCGGCGCAGCCACGCTGGCCATGACTGCGGGCGCCGCCGTCGCCCAAGAAGAAATCATTTTCGGCATCAGCGCGGCCACCGGCTCGCTGCAACAGCAAAGCGCGGCGGAATTCACCCGCGTGGCCAACGAAAAGCTGGGCGATACGGCTGTTGTAAAGCTGTTCGACAGCTCGCAACTGGGCAAAGACAAGGATATGCTCCAGAAGATCAAGCTGGGCACCATGCATTTGACCCTGCCCTCGTCGATCATGCCCGAGATCGCGGCTGAATACGCAATCTTTGACCTGCCGTTCCTCGTGGCTGACCGGGATCACCTTGCCCGCATCGACGAAACGTTTTTCAAAGGCGTGCTTGTGCCCGCCGCCGAAGAGCAAGGCTATCGCCCGCTCGCGGTTTGGGAAAATGGCTTTCGCCAGATCACCAACAATGAACGGCCGATCAACACGCCTGCCGACCTCAAAGGCCTGAAGATCCGCACGCCCAACTCGTCATGGCGGGTTGCGATGTTTAGCGAATATGGCGCGAACCCCACGCCGATGTCGTTCTCTGAGGTCTTCGTTGCCCTGCAAACCGGCGTGATCGACGGGCAGGAAAACCCGCTGACCAACATCGCCGGCGGCAAGCTGAACGAAGTGCAGACGTACCTGTCGATGTCGGGTCACGTCTACTCGCCCGCCTATCCGACGGTTGGCGTGGCGGCGTTTGAAAAGCTCGATCCAGCGATCCAGCAGGTTCTGACGGAAACCGCGCAGGAAATTGCGCTTTGGGCGCGCGATCAAGGGGCCCAGCAAGATGGGGTGCTGCTCAAACAGCTTGAGGACGGCGGCATGCAGGTCAACGTGGCCGACCGCGCCGCTTTCGTCGCAGCCTCGGCACCGCTGTACGAAAAGTTCGCCGAAGAGGTCGAAGGCGGCCAGGCGATGATTGATCAGGTCATGTCTCTCGCTGACGGCGACTCCTGATCTTACCCGAATGAAAGGGGCGCATCATTGGTTTGATGCGTCCTTTTTCCTTCCCTACCCTTATTTTAAACGGACAGTGCAATGCTCGACCGCGTCATTCATTGGCTCGATATCATTCTGCAAGTCTTCACCGTCTCGCTGATTGTTATCCTTGCCGCCATCGTGCTTCTGGCCGTTGGTTTTCGTTACTCGGGCAACTCGCTCATTTGGTATGATGAGGTCGCGGTGCTGCTGCTGGCCTGGACCACCTTTAGCGGTGCGGCCCTCGCTGTTTTGCGAGACGCGCATCTTGGCTTTACCGGGTTGATGTTTGGCCTGCCTCTCGCCGGGCGCATGGCGCTGTTTTGGCTGGTCGAGGTGATCTTTTTCGCCATTTTCGCCATCGTTTTGTGGGCTGGTTGGACCATTCTGGGCATCTTTGGCAACGAAACCATGACCACTCTGCGCTTTGTGCCGCGCACCGTTGTGCAGGGCATCTTGCCGGTCAGTGCTGCGTTCATCTTGCTAGGCCGCGCCCTGACATTGCCACGACGCAAAGCCGACGTGCACTCGGGCATCGACCCCGAAACCCGAGAAATTGAGCATGAGATTGCCCGCGCCGAGGCCGAACTGGCCCGCACACGCGCCGGAACGGAGACCAACCAATGACCGAAGCCTTGATCCTTCTGTCGATGTTCCTGATGATCGGCATCGGTGTGCCCATTGCCGTTGCTATCTTAGGCAGCGCACTTATCGGGGTGTATATCCTCAACGGCCACTTGGGCTTTTTGAACGCCGCGCTTTCGCTTTATGACGGGGCGACCAGCTTTCCGCTGATCGCGATCCCGCTGTTCATCCTGGCCGGGGCGCTGATGAACACCGGCGGCATCTCGACCCGCCTTATCGGCTTTGTCTCGGCGTTGATCGGCTTTGTCCGCGGCGGATTGGCCATGGTCAACGTCGGCGTCTCGCTGTTTTTCGCGGAGATCTCTGGGTCGGCGGTCGCTGATGTTGCGGCCACCGGCTCGGTGTTGATTCCGGCGATGAAGAAAAAGGGCTATTCGCCGCGCTTTGCCGCCGCGCTGACCTCATCAACCGCATCGCTGGCGATCATCATTCCACCCTCGATCCCGATGATCCTGTACGGCGCATTGTCAGACACCTCGATCGTCAAGCTTTTCGTCGCTGGCATTGTGCCCGGCCTGTTGGGCGCAGCACTGCTCATGGCGCTCTGCTACTATTTCGCCGTGCGCTATGACCTGCCGCGCGAAGAAGGCTTTAGCCTGTGCCGGTTGTGGCACGCGACGAAAGAGGCGGTCTGGGCGTTGATTTTGCCCGTCATCATCCTTGGCGGCATCTTTGGCGGCATCGTGACCGCAACCGAGGGCGCAGGACTTGCCGTATTAGCCGCCTTGCTGATCGGCGGGTTTATCTACCGCGAGCTGAACGCGACCAAGCTTTACCACGCGCTTGTGGATGGTGTGAACCAGACAGCCGTCGTGATGCTGCTTGTCGCCTCCTCTGCGGTGCTCGGCCTCTATCTGACCGAAACCGAACTGCCGCAGCGGTTGGCGCAGGGCATCACCGGGATCACCACCAACCCGCTGGCGGTGCTGATGATCATCAACGTCTTTCTGCTGTTTGTCGGCATGGTCCTGCATGGCGCGGCGGCGATCATTCTGACGGTGCCGATCTTCATGCCACTGGTGCACCAACTGGGCATCGACCCGATCCAGTTTGGCATCCTTCTGACGCTCAACATCGCCTTGGGCCAGCAAACACCGCCGGTCGCGAGCGTGCTTGTCACCGCCTGTTCGATTGCCAAGACGGATGTCTGGAGCACAACCCGCACCAACCTGCCGTTCATCGGCGTCTTGGTTCTGGTGTTGCTGCTGGTCACTTATGTGCCTGCCGTGTCGCTATCGCTGGTGAATGTGTTCTATGGGCCGTGACCCGGTGCGTGCAGCCAAACCCACCATCGGCGTGATCGGCGCGGGCATGATGGGCGGCGGCATGGCGGCCTGTCTGCTGCGCGCGGGGCACCACGTGCGGGTCTTGCCGCACCGCAACCGCAGCATCATCGACCGGCTGGTTGCCGATGGTGCCGAGGAATGCACCTCTGCCGCCGCGCTTGCCGGAGCGGTTGACGTGGTACTTACCTGCCTGCCCGACGGCCCGGCGGTGGAGGCTTGTGCGGCCCAGATCCTGCCCGCCCTGACGCCCGACACGCTGTGGATCGATACAACCACCTCGGACCCGGAGGTCACACGGCGCATTTCGCAGAAGGCCGCCCAGCGCGGTGCCATCTTCGCCGACGCGCCGGTGACAGGCGGCCCGGCGCAGGCCGAGGCGGGTGAACTGGCCTCGCTTGTGGGCTGTGTAGAGCCTGCGTTCGACCGGGTGAATGCGGTTGTTTCGGTGTATTCCAGCGCTGTGCGCAGGTTTGGCGACGTCGGCACCGGCCACACTGCCAAGCTGCTGAACAACCTCGTCACCCAAGGCACGATGGCGCTGCTGGCCGAGGCGTTCGGGGCGGCAAACCGGCTCGGTGTCGACTGGCAATCGCTTTACGATGTCATGTGCGTCGGCGCGGCCCGGTCCGGGACGCTGGAAAAGGCCGTTGGCCCCGCGCTGGCGGGTGATTTCGATGGCAGTCGCTTTACCATCCGCAACGCCGAAAAGGACATTCGGTATGCCGCCGCGACGCTAGGCGACGAGGCCGAACTGGCGCAGGCGATCCATCGCATCTTGCTGCGCCACGTCGACAACAGCCGCGGCGATGAATTTGTCAGCCGCATGTTGCAACCGCTGGCCAATCCATAACACCGACGCGGGGTCCACATCCGGGTCGTCTCGCGACACCACGGCAGTCTTTTGCCGCGCGACTTTGGTTCTCTTGATCCAGGCGATGCAGGGCGGGCGATGCCCAAGGTGAGCCGATATGACGGAAGGGCATTGTGGGCCGCCCGCCAAAGAGGCTGGCGAACGGGCGCAGGGCGGGGTAGCGTCGGACACAAATAAAAGCGGTGATGATTGATGGCGACAGCGGAAGCAGCTGGGTTGGCCCCGGTTCTGGCATTTGCCCTTGTGGGCGCTCTGGGTGTCGGCAGCCAATGGCTGGCTTGGCGATTGCGCATGCCGTCGATCGTGCTGATGCTGCTGGCCGGGCTGATCTTTGGCCCGGTTCTGGGCGTCCTCGACCCTGCGGCGCAGTTCGGAGATATGCTGGGGCCGATCATCGCCATCGCGGTGGCGATCATCCTGTTCGAAGGCGGGATGACCCTGAACTTCCACACCCTGCGCGACGCCGCGACGGGTGTCAGACGGCTTGTGGCGCTCGGTGCGCCGCTCGGCTGGCTCGCCTCGGCCCTGACACTGCACTATGTGGCCGGGCTGAGCTGGGCCACCTCGGCGGTCTTTGGCGGCATCATGATCGTCACCGGCCCGACCGTCATCGCGCCATTGCTGCGGCAAGCCAAGTTGCAAAAACGCCCCGCCGCCCTGCTGCAATGGGAGGCCATCGTGAACGATCCGGTGGGCGCACTGGCCGCGGTTCTGGCCTTTGAAGTGGTCATCGTGCTCGAAACCGCCACCTCTGCCAGCGCCGCCGTGCAGGATCTGACCATCGGCATCGGGATCGCCACGCTGCTTGGCATTGCGGGTGGCTGGGGTATCGCGCGTGCCTTCCGTCAGGCCTATGTGCCTGAATACATGAAGGTTCCGGTTCTGTTTGTCGTGCTTCTCGGCATCTTTGCCCTGTCCGACTATGTGCTGCATGAATCCGGATTGCTGGCGGTGACGATCATGGGCATCTGGGTCGCGAACGCCCGCCTGCCCTCCTATACCGAGCTGCGGCGTTTCAAGGAGCACGCGACCGTTCTGCTGGTCTCGGGCGTGTTCATCCTTTTGGCGGCCAACATGAGCTGGGCCTCGCTGCGATCGCTGGACATGACTGCGCTGCTGTTTGTGCTGGCAGTGATCCTGATCGCCCGGCCGCTGCCTGTGCTGGCGGCGCTCTCGTTTTCAGACGTGCCCTGGCGCGAGCGCTTGCTGGTGGCCTTTACCGGGCCGCGCGGCGTTGTGTTGGTGGCGGTTGCGGGCCTGTTTGGCGAGCGGCTGGTCGAGATCGGGATCGCCGATGCCGCCCGCATTGCCCCGCTGGCCTTTGCGCTTGTCGCGGCGACCGT
The DNA here is from genome assembly GCF_054052205.1 of Marinovum sedimenti. Classification (NCBI taxonomy): domain Bacteria; kingdom Pseudomonadati; phylum Pseudomonadota; class Alphaproteobacteria; order Rhodobacterales; family Roseobacteraceae; genus Marinovum; species Marinovum sedimenti. The sequence continues at coordinate 2,706,134 of NZ_CM133223.1, read as the reverse complement.
TGTTCTGCACGGCTTTACCCTGACGCCGATGGCCCGGCTGCTTGGGCTGACCGCGTCGGCCAGTCCGGGGGTGATGATTTTGGGCGGGTCGCGCTGGTCTGTGGCCTTGGCTCTGGCGCTCAAAAAGATGGACCTGCAAGTGATCATCGCTGATCCCAACCATGCCCATCTGCGCAGCGCGCGCGAGGCCGGAGTGGACACGTTCTTTGGCGATATCCTGTCGAAAGCCGCCGAGGAACGGCTTGACCTTGTGGCCTATGAAACGCTGGTCTGCGCCACCGACAACGATGCCTATAACACGTTGGTCGCAACCGATCTGGCGCCGGAATTTGGCCGCGAGAACGTGTTTCAGGTGAAACGTGTCCGCGAGGCCAGTTCGCGCCACGCTCTGCCCGCAACGCTGGGCGGGCAACCGATTGGCGGCGGCAAGACCTATTTCGAAGCCAACGCCCTGATCGCCGAGGGCTGGGAATTTCGGGTCACCGGCTTGTCCGAGGAGTTCACGTTTGAACAATGGCGCGAAAAGAACCCCGAAGGCTTTCCGGTTGCGGAACTCGACAAGAGCGGCAAGCTGCGCGTCCTTGGCCCGGAGTCCGACCCGAAAAACACCACCGATGTTGAGCTTCTGTCGCTGATGCCCGCCAAAGCTAAGCGGAGTGAAAGCTGATCCAAGCGCCTGACAGGCCGGGCCTATCGGGCGGATGTCGCGTAGCGGGCTGTGGTAAACCCGAGGGCCAATACGCAAGTCAGGGCCGCCCAAAATGCGTGCAGATTGCACTTACAGGCAGCAGACTCATTGTCAGGCGCATTCGGGTTTGCTCTAGTAGACACCGGACCCTGTTTGGCGTGCCTTTTCGTGACGCCAGCTATCCGTTACAAGACGCGGCTTTGGACGGCTCAGCCAGTTCGTATCAGCCGAATGACATCTGCCCAAAAAAGTTGCTGACTAGTATCCTACTTTCGTGTAGCAATGCGATGTTGGTCGTAAAATGGGAGGCGACTGTTCTATTTGGCTTGGCGTTTGCCCTTTTGCCGATGCGCATCCGCGGCTTTGACCGCGACGCAGGCACCTTGGGGACACCGCCGCCAGTCAAACGGACTGTGTTCGAAGAAGACCGCTTACCTCAAGACACTGACACAAGAATTGGGCGTTGCCGGCCAGGAGGAATTCCGAGCCGCCCATACGCATAACAAACTGGGAGAACTTCATGATTCGTAATCTTGTCACAGCCGCGCTTGGCACTGCAACTTTCGCTGTGGGTGCGATGGCATTTGCGGGCTCCGCACTGGCGGAATACCCCGAACGTCCGATCACATGGATCGTGCCGTGGGGCGCCGGTGGCGGCACCGACGCGACAAGCCGTATGCTGGCCGGTCTGATGGAAGAGGAGCTTGGCGTTCCTGTGTCCGTGGTCAACCGTGACGGCGGTTCGGGCGTTGTGGGCCACTCGGCCATCGCAAATGCCGAAGCTGACGGCTACACCATCGGCACCGCGACCGTGGAAATCGCAATGATGCACCACGCCGGTCTGACCGAGCTTGATTACTCTGCCTACACCCCGATCGGGCTGTTCAACGCAGATCCGGCGGCGTTCCACGTCAGCGCCGATTCGGAGTACAATACGATTTCCGAGTTCCTCGACGCTGCCAAAGCTGCGCCGGGCGAGATGAAATCCTCGGGCACCGGCCAAGGTGGCATCTGGCATCTGGCGATGGCGGGTCTCGTGGTGGAAGCGGGCCTTGATGCCAATGCTGTGCCGTGGGTGCCCTCGAAAGGCTCCGCTGCTGGCCTCCAGGATCTGGTCTCGGGCGGTGTTGACATCGTGTCGTGCTCCTACCCCGAAGCGGCTTCGTTGATTTCTGCGGGCAAGGTCAAAGCTCTGGCCGTGATGGCCGACGAAACGCTGCCGGGTCTTGACGATCTTCCGACTGTCAAATCCGAAACCGGCATTGATCTGAAAGTCGCGACATGGCGCGGCGTTGCTGGCCCGGCGGGCATGCCCGACGACGCCGTGACCAAGCTTTCGGCAGCGCTGGAATCCGCATGGAACTCGGAAGAGTTCACCTCGTTCATGGCCGACCGTGGCTTTGGCAAGGTCTGGATGGATGGCCCCGCATATGGTGCCTTTATGGCCGAAGCGGATGCCGCGAACGGCAAGGTTATGAAAGCGGCAGGTCTCGCGAAGTAACCCAGCGGCGCACTGGTTTATTGACCGGTGCGCCACCCCATCGCACAGTCCGAAAGACGCCCTGATTGCCAAGCGGCGATGGCCCGGACTGTGTCCGATACGCCCGCATATTTGGGGCCGGCCCCCGGATATCGATTGGAAAAGACATGAAAATTAGTGACCGACTGATTGGCTGCTTTCTCTTGCTGTTTGCGGGCGGAATATTGCTTCAGGCCCGCGCCTTCCCTGTGATCCCCGGACAATCCATTGGCTCTGGCCTTTTGCCAACCATCGTGGCCCTCGGCATCGGGGTCTGCGCGATCATCCTGATTGCCAAGGATGTCCTGAACGCCGAGCGCATGAAGCTGATTGCGCCGGGCGACTGGATCACCGACCCGCGCAGGATTATCCGCGTCGGGATCGTGTTGCTTGGAACGGCCAGCTTCCTTCCCCTTCTTGATGTGATCGGGTTTCCGGTGCTCAGCATCTCGCTGCTGCTGGCCTTCCTGATCTCGCTCCGGGTGAGCCTGCTGACGGCGGTTTTGCTGTCGGTGATCGCCTCGCTGGCGATCCACTCGCTGTTCAGCAAAGTATTTCTCGTCCCCCTGCCTTGGGGCATCCTTCAATCTATTGCCTGGTAAACTGGCCTGACAGGCTGGCAAGGAGAACCTCATGGGTACGTTTGGTGAAGCTGTCTTAATGGTCCTGGACCCCACGGTGCTGGGCGTGATCCTGGCCTCGTCGGTGTTTGGGCTGTTTGTCGGGGCGATCCCCGGCTTGTCGGCCACGATGGCCACGGCGCTTTTGGTGCCGCTGACCTTTTTCATGGACCCGCTGCCGGCCATTGCCGCCATCGTGAGCGCGGTGACCATGGCGATCTTTGCCGGGGACATTCCCGGCGCAATGTTGCGCATTCCGGGCACGCCGGCCTCGGCGGCCTATGTGGATGACTCCTATCAATACACTCTGCGCGGCGAGGCCGAAAAGGCGCTTGGCATCGGGCTGGTCTGTTCGGTCTTTGGCGGCATGGTCGGGGCGATCATTCTGGCCACCTCTGCGCCATTCCTCGCGGAATTTGCGTTTCAGTTCAGCACGGTCGAGTATTTCTGGCTTGCCTGTCTGGGTCTTAGCTGCTCGGTGATCATTTCGCGCGGCTCGGCGGTCAAGGGCATGATTGCGCTGCTGATCGGCCTGTTTATCGCCACCATCGGCATTGACGTCACCGGCGGCTTCCCGCGCTTCACCTATGGCTCGGTCGAGCTTATGGCCGGGGTGAGCTTTATTCCCGCGATGATCGGCATGTTTGCGATGACCGAGATCCTGCGCTTTGCGATGGCCAAACGGCACGACAAAGATGCGATCCCGAAGTCGAATTCCACCGTCTTTGGCGGTCAAGCCAAGATGATGCGCGACAACAAAGGCAACCTTGTGCGCGGCAGTCTGATTGGCACGGTTGTTGGCATTTTGCCGGGGGCCGGGTCGGATATCGCTGCTTGGGTCGCCTATGCCGTGGCCAAAAAGTTTTCCCGCACGCCCGAGAAATTCGGCACCGGCCACCCCGAAGGCCTTGCCGCTGCCGGGGCCTCGAACAACGCCGCGCTTGGGGGTGTTTGGATCCCGGCGCTGGTGTTTGGCATCCCCGGCGACTCGGTGACAGCCATCGCCATCGGCGTGCTGTTCATGAAGGGGATCACCCCCGGCCCGATGGTGTTTGTCATGCAGGCCGAACTGACCTCCGCGATTTTCCTGACCTTCTTTGTCGCCAACTTCCTGCTGCTGTTCCTTGGCTACTTCGCCATTCGCGGCTCGCGGTACGTGGTGCAAACCCCGGCGCGGCTGTTGATGCCGGTGATCCTGTTGTTCTGCATCGTCGGCTCGTTCGCCATCACAAACAGCGTCTTTGGCATCGCCATCATGGTGGTGCTTGGCATCATCGGTTTCCTGATGGAGGAGAACGGCTTTCCAATCGCGCCCACCATCCTTGGCATCGTGATTGGCCCGATGCTTGAGGATAACTTCATGGCGACGGTGATCAAATCTGACGGCGGCATCATCGGCTTCTTTGATCGCCCGGTCGGCGGCACCCTTGGGGTGGTCACGATCCTGATCTGGACCATTCCGTTGATCGGGATGCTCGTGGCCCGGATGCGCCAGCGCCCCGCTGCCAACGCCTAGACCCGCACACAGGGGGCCGCCTAGACGGGCTGGCCCCCTACTGTTGTCTGCAATAAAATTGGAAATGACATGCTGACATTCAACCGAATGGACCTGTCCGAGGCCCGCGCCCTGATCACCGCCGCCAAAGCCAAGGCCGAGGCCATTGGCGTGCCGATGTGCATTGCCGTGACCGACGAAAGCTGCAACCTGATCGCGTTTGAGCGGATGGACGGCTCAAAAGTGCCCAGCATCACCATCGCCATCGACAAAAGCTTTACCGCGGCGGGCACGCGCAACCCGACCAAAGGGTTGGGCGACGCCAGCCAACCCGGCAAACCGGCCTACGGCGTGGCCTCTACGATTGGCGGGCGCATGGTGGTCATTGCCGGCGGGCTTCCTGTGTCGCTCGGCGGCGCGGTTGTTGGCGGCATCGGCGTCAGCGGCGGTTCGCCGGATCAGGATCTCTCGGTGGCAGAAGCCGCCCTTACCGCCTTGGCCGAGACGGTCTGAAGGCCGACCCAAACGAGGAGGATTGCCGCATTCGGTGGTCCTCCTGCTGACGTGCCATTGTTCGACCGCCGATGTTAAGGCATCTTGCGCAGGGTCTGCCCTTGGGAACCGAACCGATGTCACGCAAGACCCTCAATCAAAAGAACCTCGAAGCCTTGGGGCCAGAGCGGCTTGCGGCGCTGGTGATGGAGCTTGTGCAAGGCAGCGCGCCGTTGAAAACCCGCGCGCGTATGGAGCTGTCGGCGGCGCAGGGGCCAACCGAGGTGGCCGCCGATTTGCGCAAGCGCTTCGCCACGATCCGCCGCTCGCGCAGCTATATCGGTTGGCGCAAACAAAGGACGCTGGTGAAAGAGCTCACCGGCCTGCTTGCCACGATTGAGACCGCCATCGCCCCGCATGACGCCGATCTGGCCTTTGAGGTCACGTGGAGCTTTCTGGAGCTTGCCTCCCCGATCCACGGCCGCACGGATGACAGCAACGGCACCATCGGCACGGTGTTCCGCGCCGCCATGGCGCTGATCGAGAGCCTCGCGCCCCGGCTGGTCCAGAACACAGAAACCCTTGCGGAACGGATGCTTGAAGCAATTGCACAGGCCGGGTACGGCGAGTTCGACAATATCATTCCGGCATTGGCCGAGACGCTGGGGCCAGAGGGGCTTGCCCACCTCAAAACGCTCACCCAAGCTTGGGAGCAGAGTCCGCCGACCGAGGCCGAACTCGCCGACGTCGACTATTATGGCCGTGGCTCCAAGGAAGACCGGGTTCGGCGGATGAGGGAGCTGACCGCCTCGGTGATCCTCGCCGATGTGGCCGACGCACAGGGCGACGTCGATGCCTATATGGCGCGGTATTCACCCGAGCAGTTGACCTATGGAACCATCGCGCCCGGCGTGGCGCAGCGATTGCTTGAGGCTGGCCGGACCGAAGACGCGGCCCGCATCATCGCCGAGGCCCGCGCCGCCAGCCCCGACCGCGATTACCCCGAACTTGAGGACGCGCAGGCCGACTGTCTCAAGCAGATGGGCGATACCGAGGCGCTGAAAGACCACCTGCGCGACCGGTTCGCGCGCGACCTACATGCCGACAGCCTGCGCCAATTGCTCAAGCTGCTGCCGGATTTCGATGATGATGAGGCCGAAGAGGCGGCCCTGAGACTGGCCGAAGACCACCCCGACCTGACCGACGCGCTGGAGTTCCTGATCGATTGGCCCGCCGTTGAGCGCGCTGCGCAGGCGGTGCTGGCCCGCGCCGATGAGATTGACGGCGACGCCTGGTACGCCCTGCCCCGTATTGCCGATGCGCTTGATCCCCACCACCCGCTGGCCGCATCGGTGCTGCGCCGGGCGATCATTCGCCACGCGCTGGATTACGGCAAATCCAAACGCTACCGCCATGCCGCGCGCCACTTTGCCGAGTGTCAGGCGAGCGCCCCGTTCATCGCCGACTATGGCGATTTCCCAACACATGAGGCCTATGCCGAGGCGCTGCGGCGCGATCATGCGCGCAAGCCTTCGTTCTGGCAGAAGCTGGGGTAAGGACGCACCACCTCGCCCAAAACACTTGCTTTCTTTCAGTGATTTCAGGACGGTCGAGGCAATGGAAAAAACTCTTGTGATTCTAGTCGTTGGCCTAAGCCCGGACCTGATCGGGCCCCACACGCCGCATCTGGCCAAACTGGCGGATCGAGGCGGGTTGCGCCCGCTCAACACCGTCACCCCCGCCGTCACCTGCACCGTGCAATCGACGCTTGTCACTGGCCTGCCGCCCTCGGGGCATGGCGCGGTGGCCAATGGCTGGTATTTCAAGGATCTCGCTGAGGTGCTGCTGTGGCGCCAGCCTAACCAGTTGGTGAGCGGCGAAAAGATCTGGGATGCGGGCAAACTGCGCGATCCGGCGTTCACCTGTGCCAAGATGTTCTGGTGGTACAACATGTATTCCACCGCCGATTGGTCGGCCACGCCGCGCCCGATGTACCCCGCCGATGGCCGCAAGATCCCCGATCACTATGCCTTTCCGCCCGATCTGCACGATGAACTTGATGCCAAGCTGGGGCAGTTTCCGCTGTTCAAATTCTGGGGGCCGCTGGCCGATATCACCTCGTCCGACTGGATCGCCAAGGCGACGCTGCACGTGATGGAGACCCGTGATCCGACGCTGACGCTGACCTATCTGCCGCATCTGGATTACAACCTGCAGCGCCTTGGTCCCGACCTCGATCATCCCCGCCTGCAACAGGATCTGCGCGAGATTGATGTGTTGTGTGGCGAGCTGATCGACTATGCCGAGGCAACGGATCGGCGGGTGGTGATCGTGTCGGAATACGGCATCACACCCGCGACCGATGCAATCCACATCAATCGGGCGATGCGCGACGCCGGGCTTTTGGCGGTGCGCCCCGAGGAACATGGACGCGAAATTCTGGATGCCGGGGCGTCGCAGGCCTTTGCCGTCGCCGACCATCAGATCGCGCATATCTACGTCAAAGACCCTGCGCGCATTGCCGAGGTTCAGGCGCTTGTCGCCGGGCTCGACGGGGTGGAAAGCGTCTGGGACGAGGCCGGGAAACAGGCCAACGGGCTGGCGCATCCCCGCTCGGGCGAGCTTGTCGCTGTCAGTCAGGCGGACCGGTGGTTTAGCTATTATTACTGGCTCGACGAAGACAAAGCCCCCGATTTCGCCCGCACCGTCGATATTCACCGCAAGCCCGGTTACGATCCGGTTGAACTGTTCGTTGACCCCGCCCTGCCGATGGCGAAACTGCAAATGGGGTTGAAACTGGCGCGGCGAAAACTGGGCCAGCGGCAATTGCTCGACGTGATTTCGCCCTCGGATACCAAGCTGGTCAAAGGCACGCATGGGCGGATCACCGATGACCCGGCGCATGGGCCGCTGGTGATTTCATCGCGTCCAGAGCTGTTGCCCGAGGGGCCGGTCGAGGCGGTTGCGTTCAAGAAACTGGTGCTCGATCACATCTTTTCCTGACGCCAGAGCCGACCGCCCGGCCTGTTTCAGCTTGCTCACGTGACGCAGGTCACTCCCGCAATGCGGGAATTCAGGCTACAATTGCACGCAAGTTGACAGGTATGGTGCAGGGTGCCAGCCTGTCAGGCGTATACGCGCGTTACGATTCTTGGTGGTTGTTATTCAACCAAACCGGCAGTGCGCCTCACGCCGAATATTCCAGGCGCGGCCTGCTGAAACGCGGTCAACACATAATAATAAAATCAGATTTCAGGGAAGGAACCACACCATGACTTATAAACCCTTGGCCCCCCTCGCGGCGGCGCTCGCGCTTTTGGCGGCTCCGGTTGCGGCGCAGATGGCGATCCCCACGGATGTGCAAGACAGCTGTAGCGTTGCGCCTGCGGATTTCTCGGGCTGGTTCCAGGATGGCGCGCCCTCGGCTGATGGCGTGGTCAAGGCCGCCAACAGCGTGACCTTCCCCACCACCAACACCGTCTGCGATTTCTACACCTGGGGCGCGCAGATGTTCCTCTGGCTGACCTCCCCGGCCGAGATGGGCCGCGTGCTCGACAGCCCGGCGATTTTCAACGTCTTGCCCGTCGATGCCAACGGCGACCGGTATTTTCAGGAGAACGACACCGGCGCGGCGCTGAACTTTGCGCTGCGGGCGGAAAAACAGGATGACATTGGCGAAGTCGGACAGGCGGGCAGCAGCGGCGTGCTGGTGTCGCAAGCCGGCGGGCTGGTGTATTACGGCGTGCATGTGAATGACGTTTATGGCTATTTCCTCACCGGGCAAAAGGACGGCGCGCTGGCGCAAACCGAATTCCCGCGCAACCAGCAGGATCTGAGCGATATCCAGACCTATATGGCCAAAACTTTTCCGAACGAGACGCTGGTCGCGCCTGATACGCTGGTGATGGAGCTTAAAAGCTCTTGGGTTGAGGCCGACACTGTGGCCGACGTCAGCCAGTTCGTAACGATCGAGGCCACCGTTCCGACCTATACCGCCAATGCCGACAACTCCACCTGGACCCAAGGCCCGCCGAAATCCACGACACTGGCGCTGGCCGGGCTGCATATCGTTGGCACGGTGCAAAACCACCCGGAATTTGTCTGGATCACCTACGAGCACATCACCAATGCGCCCGACGGCAACTATTATTACATGAACACCGCCGGTGATGTGGTGGAACAGGCGTTTTCGTCGGATGGCGAGTTTCTGTTCATGGCGAGAAACGCGCCAGAGCCGCAGAATATCGAATGCGCCAAGGCCTCGAAAAGCGACATCGTTGCCACCACCCTTGGCAGCGGGGCAACCGCCTGCGACGGCGGGATTGTGGCCTCGAACACCTATCGGCAATACCCGTGGGGCAGCGCCAAGGATGACAAGAGCACGGCAACCGTGACCAACAACACCTCGCTTCTGTCGGTCAATGCCTCGATCCGCTCACAGCTGAGCGCGGGCGACGTGCGCGCCAACTATATCCAGACCGGCGGCATCTGGACCAGCGCGGCCAGCGCCACCGCCGATGCGCCGATTCCCAGCGCCTCGGGGTATACCAACGGTGATCTGCGTGGCTCGCTGTTTGCCTTCAACGGCACGATGGAAACCTATACCCAAGGCACCCATTGCTTTAGCTGCCACGCGGTGACGCCAACCTCGCCCAACAGCTTTCAGCCGTTCGAGCTCAGCCATATCTATTCTCAGATCAAACAGCTGACGGTGCCGAAGCAATAAACAGGACAGGGCAGCGGCGGGGGAACCCTGCCGTTTCGCCCTAAAAATAACCCCCGCGAGACTGGCTCTCGCGGGGGTTTTCTTATGGATCATGCGACGCGTCTTTGGGCGGATGCGCCCCTTGGCTCAGCTTGCCAGCGCCTTGCGGCACCACGCCTGCAACAGCGTCCGGCGGCTGTCCGAGAGGTCGCGGGTGATTGGCATGTATTGCGGCGTGTTCCAAATGTTCGGGTCGGTGCGCGCAAGGATCGACCCGGCATTCGACATCACCGCCGCCTCATCGCTGAGGTGGAAGTGTTTGTTCATCGACGGGAACAAAAGATCATAGGTCCGCAGCACATGGGCATAAACCACATCAAAGGTCAGCGCGTCGTTGCCCACTGGTGCCTCTGCCGGACCAGTGAGGTAGGCCGAGAAATCCTCGTTCGGCAGAACCCGCAGGCTGATCGCGGTGCGGTTGGTCAGGATGGTGAAGTTCGGGCCGATATAGGTGCCGGGGTTGGGGCCATAGGTCTCGGGCGGCGGGGCTTCGTCACCGATTTGCAGGGTCAGAAGAAAGGTGCCGGACTGGTCGACCGGGATCGTCAGCGGCGCGCCCGGCACGTAGTTTCCGCCCAGCTTCACCCGGTTGCTCGAATAGCCCAGTGGCGTGGTGCGATAGGCCCAAACCTGCATCGGGGCGCCCCCCGCCCCCACCGGCGCGCCATAGCGGAGCACGTCAAACGACACCGCCTCAAGCGCGGCCCCCTGATTGCGAAAGGCGGTGGTTGATCCGCCCTGTTCGCCGTAAATCGCCTGCATGTTGGTCAGCACGTAATACTCGGATTCCGACAGCACCGGACCGTAGGCTGGATGAACCAGCGAGAACTGCGCTTCGGAGTCCTCCAGTATCTCGGCCGCCGCCGCATTGTCTGAGACATCAAAATCAAAGATCCAGCCTTTGGCGTTGCCCCCAGCCGTGTCGGCGTAATCGATCTCGCCCAGCGTCGCGGTATTCCCGGCGCTGCTGGCCACCTGAAGCGCCACCGGGCCGAAATCGAACTTGGGGTTGAATTTAGTCGGGTCGGACCAAGGATTGGTCACCCCGCTGTTGGCGCATTCCGGAAAGCTGCCGATGGCGTCGATGCTCACCCTTTGGCCCGCAACGCTCACCACCGCAGGGGCCAGCGCGATTTCGGTGGGGCCAGAGGGCTGTGACAGGTTGTTGTGATACTCTGCCGGGACCGAGATGTTCGGCACATCCGCGGTCAACAAATGCCCCACAGGGCCGGTGCGCGCGGTTTCGTTGCCGTAATAGGGCGCGATCGTTCCGGTGATCTGAAGCTCGGCCGGATTGATGCCGCCACTCTCGTAAAGCTTTGCAATATCCGCGTTTTTCGAAAGCCCGCCGTGCCGTGCGAACAGGTAGTACCGCAGGACAATCCCGGTCACACCCGGCGCATCAAACCCCGGCAGGCCCTTCTGCGCGCCCTCAATCACATGGTACATGTAGCCGCCCGCCCCGCCATCCGCGACCAGATTGACGTTGCGCAGGAAGTTGATCCACTGACAGGCCGCCTTGGTCGGGGTGCCGCCAAGCGTGTTGGCGCCGATGGCAAAGGTGGGGGCGTTGATGAAAAACTGCGTGCCCGGCGGCGAGCCTTCGGAATTTACATCGGTGATGTTGCCCGCAAAGCTGAGGCTTTGACCGTTGAGCGCCTCAAGCGCGCTTTGCACCGCAGGGTCAGGCGCAGTGGCGGGATCAACCTGCACCCCGGTGATCGGGGCCGACACGTCCATCTGCATATCGCCATAGTAATTCCACTCCGCCGGGACAATCTCGGTGGTCTTGGTGGCAGCTTTGGCTTTGGTGCAATCGGCAGCATCACCGGGATCGGCGTTGTTGGGGGCATGCGCGCTGTCAAAGGTCTGTGGCTTTTGAATCCACGCGCGAAACGCATCGTCGGTCATGCCAAAGGTGCGCGGCATCACGGTGGCACTGTCGATCAGGGCGAGGTTCTCCCCCGTCGGCGGCCAGATCGCTCCGCCGGAATAATCGTCATTGTTGGCCGTGCCGGGGTTCAGCGTGCAGGCACCGGAAAAATGAATGCGGGGATAGTCAAAGAGGCTCATGCAATGGATCTCCTGAAAGGGCTGCTCTCGCGCCGGGGTCCGTGGCGCAACGCGCTGGGGACCGGTGGCGGGAACACTGAAATCGGCTTGAAACAACCGGGCGCAGCGCCCCGCAGAGTGCCGCCAATCAATAAACGAAACAGATCAAGGCTCTATCGTGGTCGATCTGCGGGAGATTCGTCAAAGGATAAATCTCCTTAAAAGCGAACGCGGCTGTGACCTAAGGGGTAGACTTAGCGCTGCGCCGCCTGATCAAGGTAAATCCGCAGCTGCTCGCGGAAATGCGGCACGGCCTCGGGGTGGGTGGCAAAGGCTTCGGGGGCCATCAGCATCCAGCCCTGCCCCTCGTCGCCAAACACCACATCCTGCGCGGCCTCGGCAGGCAAATGCGCGGCGAAAAACACCACAAGTCCGTGTGGGCGCTGATACGCCCGGCGATAGATCAGCTGCGCCGGAGTGACTCGCAGCCCCACCTCCTCTGCCGTTTCGCGCAGCACGCATGTCTCGGCGGTTTCCGCCCCTTCGCGGCCGCCGCCGGGCAGGTCAAGATGATCGGGGTAGGGGATATCGGCGCGGTCATCCCGGCGGATCACCAACAGGTCAGGCCCCAGAAACAGCGCCAGCTTCGCCCCGGCAAATGCAGAAATTTCCATGACGCCCCTCGCTCTGATGGCCAATCAAGCGTATATATGGTGGGATGCCAGCCTGAGCACCTCCATGCCTGCCCTTTGCCGCGATTGCCTTACTGAATTTGACACTGGCACCGCCTGTCCGGCGTGCCGGTCGCGGCGCGTTGTGGCGCATGAAGAGCTGAACCAGCTGACCATCGCGCATATGGATTGCGATGCGTTTTATGCCAGCGTCGAAAAGCGCGACGATCCCAGCCTTGCCGACAAACCGGTGATCATCGGCGGCGGCAAACGCGGCGTGGTGTCGACCGCCTGTTATGTCGCCCGGATTCGCGGTGTGCGCTCGGCGATGCCGATGTTTCAGGCGCTGAAGCTCTGCCCCAATGCGGTGGTGATCAAGCCGCGCATGGACGCCTATGTTGAAGTGTCGCGCGCCATTCGAGCGATGATGGACGAGCTGACGCCAGTGGTCGAACCGCTGTCGCTCGACGAGGCGTTTCTGGATCTGACCGGCACCGAACGCCTGCACGGCGCGCCGCCTGCGGTGATGCTGGCGCGGCTGGTGCGGCGGATGCGGGTCGAGCTGGGGATCACCGGGTCGATCGGGCTGAGCCACAACAAGTTTCTCGCCAAAATCGCCAGCGATCTCGACAAGCCGCACGGGTTTTCGGTGATCGGCGCGGCGCAGACTGGCGATTTTCTCGCGGGCAAGCCGGTGCGGCTGATCTGGGGCGTTGGGCAGGCCACGCAAGAATTGCTTGAGCGCGCCGGCATCCGCACCTTTGACGATCTGCGCCGCTGGGACGAACGCGATCTCGCCGTGCGGTTCGGCACGATGGGCACCCGGCTGTGGCACCTGGCGCGCGGGCAAGACCACCGCCGCGTCTCGGCCAATGCGCCGGTCAAATCGATCTCAAACGAAACCACGTTTTTTGAGGACACCGGCGACCCTGACCTGCTTGATGGCCACCTTTGGCGCATGGCGGAAAAGGTGGCGGACCGGGCCAAGGCCAAGGACAAGGCGGGCCGCGTTGTTACGCTCAAGCTCAAGACCGCGAAGTTCCAGACCCTGAGCCGCCGCCAATCGCTGCGCGACGCCACGCAGATGGCCGACACGATTTACCGCACCGCGCGGGCGCTGTTTGACGCATCGGGCGACAAGGGACCGTATCGGCTTTTGGGCTGCGGCATCTCGCATCTGGTGCCCGCAGGCGAGGCCGACCGCACGCCCGACCTGCTCGATCCCGATGCCGCGCGCCGGGCCGGAGCCGAACGCGCCACCGATGCAATTCGCGCGCGCTTTGGCCCGGATGCGATTCTTAAGGGACGCGCCCTGCGCTGATCGGTTATTCCGCCGCCAGAGGCAGTTCGCGCGCCCCGATGTGCGAGATTTCCTCGACCACGCCGCGCAGCACCTTGCGAAACGCCTGAAAGTTCGCGTTGGGCCGAATCGCGTGTTCGTTCATATAGATCGACCGGTCGATCTCGATCTGCACCGCGTGCTGTTGGCGCGACGGCCGCCCGTAATGCTGGGTGATATAGGCCCCGGCAAAGGGCGCATTGCGCACCACACAGAGCCCGGCATTCACAAAGGCCGCTTCGATCCGCTCGACCACCGCTTCGCTGGCGGAGGCCCCGAACCTGTCGCCAATCACCACCTCGGGGCGGCGCGCACCGGCGCGGGCAATCGGATCAAGCGCCTCATGCGGCATCGAGTGACAATCGACCAGCACTGCCTCGCCAAACCGCTGGTGCGACTCGTCAAGAAGCTGCTGAAGCTGGTCATGATAGGGCCGCCAATAGTTTTCGATTCGCCGCTCGGCCTCGGCCAAGGTCAGCTTTCCACGATAAATCGTGCGCCCACCGGCCACCACGCGGGGAATCACCCCCAACCCGGATGTCACACGCGGATTGTGCCCAAGCTTGCGCGTGCCCTCGATCAACGCCGGGTCAAGCTCGTCCGCAGAACGGTTGAGATCGACAAAAGCGCGCGGTGCCCCGGCCCGCAAAAACGCGGCCCCAAACTGCGGCGCACACTCGAAAAGCCTATCTACATAGGCATCTTCCGAGGTTCTGATCACATGTTCATCCAAAACCGTGCGGCGCAGAAACGACCATGGGTAATCCCGCCCGGAGTGCGGCGAGGCAAACACAACGGGGGTCGCCGGCCGCTCTGGCCGGGTCAGATGAAAGGCGAATTTCGGCACGCATGTCTCCTGATCGGATAAACTTATGATAGTCCTTTTTCTTTGTGCATCAAAAGCCCTTGATCCCCCCTTCATTCGCTTTTATAGAAGCCGCCACTGGCGCGGGGTTCCGCGCCCCAATTATTTGGGGCTCCCGCCTGGTTCGAGTTTTCTCGGGCGATTAGCTCAGCGGTAGAGCACTTCGTTGACATCGAAGGGGTCACTGGTTCGATCCCAGTATCGCCCACCATATCACCGCTTTCGGGGGTTTCCCGGGGGCAGAACCGTAACTTAGGCGCACGCCAGCGCCGCGTAACAGGAGAGACTGACATGAAAGTCAAGAACTCGCTCCGCTCGCTCAAGAATCGCCACCGCGATTGCCGCGTAGTGCGCCGCAAGGGCCGCGTCTATGTGATCAACAAGACGCAAAAGCGGTTCAAGGCCCGTCAGGGCTGAACGCACACAGCGATCAGATCAAAAGGACCGTGCAAGCGATTGCGCGGTCCTTTTCTTTTGTGCGGTTCTCTTGTGCCGGGCCTTTCTGTTCCACTCGGCGCAGCGCCTGTTGAGCCATGGGGCAAATGCCCCCATAGTCGGGGAAAAGCCGAAAGCAGTGCCCCACAGTGACCAAGTACCTCCTGATTCACCAAAATTTCCCCGGCCAGTACAAACACCTTGCCCCGGCTCTGGCTGCGCGCGGCGATCAGGTGGTGGCGCTGACGCCCAAGGTCGAGAAAGTGACGCAATGGAAGGGCGTGACCGTCGTGCCCTACAAATACGCGGGCAAACCGGCCAAGGGGCTGCACCCTTGGCTGGTGGATTTCGAGACCAAGCTGATTCGCGGCCAATCCTGCTATCGTGGCGCGCTGGCCCTGCGCGACCGCGGCTTTACCCCCGATGTCATCCTCGCGCACCATGGCTGGGGCGAGAGCCTGTTTCTCAAGGATGTCTGGCCCGAGGCCCGGCTGGGCCTGTATTGCGAGCTTTACCACACCTCGGACTATCCATTCGTCGGTTTTGACCCTGAATTCACCGGTGCGTCGCCCGAGACCGACTCCCTGCGGCTGCGGTTGAAAAATCTCAACAATCGTCTGCATTTTGAGGTTGGTGACGCTGGGATCAGCCCGACCGCTTTTCAGGCCGACACCTTTCCGCCCGCGATGCGCGACCGGATCAGCGTGGTGCATGATGGCATCGACACCGATCTTGTCACGGCCGATGGGGCCGCGCGCCTGAGCCTGCCAGATGGGCGCGCGCTGGGCACCGGGGATGAGGTCATCACCTTCATCAACCGCAATCTCGAACCCTATCGCGGCTATCACGTCTTCATGCGCGCCCTGCCCGACCTTTTGCGCCGACGGCCGAACGCGCAGGTGGTGCTGATCGGTGGCGATCAGGTGAGTTACGGCGCCAAGGCCCCCGACGGACAGACCTGGAAACAGGTGTTCATCGATGAGGTGCGGCCGCAAATCCCCGATGCCGATTGGGCGCGGGTGCATTTTCTGGGCCGGGTGCCGTATGACGTGTTTTTGTCGTTCATGCGGGTCAGCCGGGCGCATGTCTACCTCACCTATCCCTTTGTTCTCAGTTGGTCTTTGCTAGAGGCGATGAGTGTCGGCGCGCCGATCGTGGCCAGCGATACCGCCCCGGTGCGCGAGGTTTTGAGCGATGGCGAAACCGGGCTGCTGGTGGATTTCTTTGACCGCGCGGCTCTGGTCGACAAGGTCTGTACCCTGCTCGACGACGCCGATCTGCGCGCAGATCTTAGCGCAAAGGCGCGGGCCAAAGTGGTGGCGGAGTATGATCTGCAAAAGGTGTGTTTGCCGCGACAGTTGGCTTGGGTCGACAGTCTGATGCAACTAGAGCCGCGCCCGCCACAGGATTGATCGGAGGGCCGCCGCGCTCTCAGGCGTGGCGACATTGCGCGCTTAGTCCACCGCCCGGATCAATTTACGCTCCAACACCCGCAGCACTGCGCGCAGATCATGCCCGCGCTTGAGCATCTGCCCCTCGGTCCCGATCACGGCGTACATCCCCTGTTTCTGCCGAAGTTTGGGGCGCTTTTCGATTCGGTAAAGCGGGTTTTCCGCAGTCCGGCGAAACACCGAGAACACCGCGACCTCGCGCAGATTGGAAATGCCGTAATCGCGCCATTCTCCGGCGGCCACCATGCGGCCATAGAGCGACAGGATCACACCCAACTCGGCCCGCTGGAAGGCCACCACATCCGAACCGGAGCCGGAAAACGGAGAGATGCTGTTCATACCCCAAGCGTCGCGCGCTTTTCGCCGCATGGCAAGCGTCTGTGGTGCGAGAGTGCGACAACTGTGGCCTTGCCGCCTGATCTTTGGGCGGCATCCTCCGCTCAACTAAGGTTCGTCAGCCAAAGCTCCCCTGACAGAACCACCCCGCCGACATCGCGGCACCATGGGCATAAAACAGCCACAACTTATCCCCCTCGGCGCAACTCACCCGCCAATAATCGCGCTGGCCCGAGCGCCAGTTGGCATCGTCCAGCCACCATTCCGGGGAAATGCGCTCTGGCCCGCGTGCCACCTCCAACCGTAAATCTCGCCCACGCCAACGAAAATGTTTTGGCAGGACCGCCCCATCGGAGACCTGCACCGACTCGGGCCGCCACAAAAGCAACGGGCGCGGCCGCGCGGGCACACCCCAAGAGGCAGCCGGCTCTGACCAAGCGGCGGCCAGAACGGTTTCGCTCTTTTCCGGGATATGGCTGTCGCCGGGGTGGCGGCGGGTGACCGCCTCCATCCCCATCCGCGCGCCGATCCGCCCGATCAGATCGTCAAGCGCCGTGTTTGCCGCAAGCTGCGCCGTTACCGCCGCCCCCGCGCCGATGTGGCCCACGGGGGTATGCTCGGCCAATGGTTCAACTTGCACCGCCTCAAGCCGCAGGAGGTCGATGCCGAAACCGGCGTCGATGTCGCTCAGCTTCATCATCAACAGCGGCCGCAGCCGCTCTGGGTCGTCCGAGGCCCGCGCCAGCCGCACCTCGAGGGTCTGCATCGTATGATCGCTGCGAAACACCTGAAACCGCAGGGTGCGCGCGCCCTGCCCCTTTGCCCTGAGCCGCTCCGACAGACGCGGCAGCAGCCGGTCCATCCCGGCGGCCAGATCCGCCTCAAGCCCGATCGGATCAGGCAAGCTCATCCGCACGGCGTATCGATTTGGCGGGGGGGCAGGCGACAGCGGTTCGGACACCGCGCCAAAGGCCTGATCCAGCCGCAAAACCAGCCCGGTGCCAAACCGCCGCGCCAGCGCCGCGCGCGGCTGGCCCGCCAGATCGCCAATGCTGCGCAGCCCCAGCCGCGCCAGTTGCGCCGCCGTATCGCCATCCAGCCGCAGTGCCGCCACCGGCAGCCCCGCCAGTGCCGTCCGGGTCTGGCCCGGCAGCGCGATAAAGCCGGTCTCTGCCCGCAACTGCCGCCCCGAAGGGGCCGCACCGCCGCGTTCCCAATGCCGCCGTTTGGCCGCACGCGAGCGGGTGGCGCGGGCCTCTTGATCGATGTCATCGCCCGACCGCGCATGCGCACCACCGCGCCCGGCATACCGCGCCAGCGCCCAGGCCCCGCCGCGACTGTCGGCCAGCCCAACCCGCGCCGTCAGGCCCATATCGCTACAGTCCTGCGCCATCTGCGCGCAGAGCGCGGTTTCGCCGCCAAACAGATGCGTACAACCGGTCACATCCAGCATCAGCCCGTCCTCGCCATCCAGCCCGACCCAAGGGCTGAACTTGCTCGCCCAGCGCATCAACGCGCTCTGAAACGCCACCTCGGCCTGTGGATTGCGCCGCGCGGTGCGCAGATCGGCGGCCACAGCATGGGCATCGCGCAGGGGCTGGCCCTGATACACCCCCGCCGCCGAGGCCAGAGCCGAGACCGACGACAGGATCTGGCTGTTGCCCACATCCTCAACCACGGCAAAGGGCTGGTCAGGCACCAGAGCCGCCCCGCGCGCATGGCGCAACAGGCGTTCGGCCCCCAACCTGGGGAACCATAATGAGAGCAGACGGCGGCGTGACATGGCGTAAACTGGCAGGTTTGTTCGCTTTATGTTCTCATGCGTATCACCCGCCACCGCCAGAGTCGAGATTGGCCATCCGCCGATTTAACTCAAATTGTTCACAAACGGCCCCCACGCAAACGTCGCCCCTGCACCCTTGATCCTGCCCGGCCTTTGCCACAGGGTCGGGCAAACATTTCGCAAGGAGAAAACACATGCGCACCAGAGCAGCAGTGGCACTTGAGGCCGGCAAACCCCTCGAAGTCATGGAAGTGAACCTCGAAGGGCCCAAAGCGGGCGAGGTTCTGGTGGAAATCAAGGCCACCGGCATCTGCCACACCGATGAATTCACCCGCTCCGGCGCCGATCCCGAAGGCGCGTTCCCCGCGATCCTCGGCCACGAAGGCGCGGGCATTGTTCTTGAGGTGGGACCGGGCGTGAAAAGCCTTAAATCCGGCGATCACGTCATTCCGCTTTATACGCCCGAGTGCCGCGAATGCGAGTATTGCCTCAACCCCAAGACCAACCTCTGTCAGGCGATCCGCACCACCCAAGGCGCAGGCGTGATGCCCGACGGCACCTCGCGGTTTTCGATGCTCGATGGCACGCCGATCCTGCATTACATGGGCTGCTCGACCTTCGCCAATCACACCGTTCTGCCCGAGATCGCGCTGGCCAAAATCCGCAAGGACGCACCGTTTGACAAGGTCTGTTACATCGGCTGCGGCGTCACTACCGGCATCGGCGCAGTGATCAACACCGCCAAGGTCGAAATCGGCTCGCGCGCCATTGTTTTCGGCCTCGGCGGCATTGGTCTTAACGTGCTTCAGGGGCTGCGGCTGGCAGGGGCCGATCAGATCGTCGGCGTCGACCTGAACGAAGACAAGATCGAGATGGCCACGCGCTTTGGCATGACCGATTTTGTCAATCCTTCCAAGGTGGAAGGCGATCTGGTTGCGCATCTGGTCGAGCTGACCAAGGGCGGCGCGGACTACACATTTGACGCCACCGGCAACGTCAATGTGATGCGCACCGCGCTGGAAGCCGCGCACAAGGGTTGGGGCGAATCGATCATCATCGGCGTGGCCCCGGCGGGGGCCGAAATTTCGACCCGTCCGTTCCAATTGGTCACCGGCCGGGTCTGGCGCGGGACGGCCTTTGGCGGCGCGTCGGGGCGGACCGATGTGCCCAAGATTGTCGACTGGTACATGGACGGCAAAATCGAGATCGACCCGATGATCACGCACAAGCTGACGCTCGACAATATCAACGAAGGATTCGAGCTGATGCACGCGGGCAAATCGATCCGCGCGGTCGTGGAATTCTGATGAAACAGGCGGGGTGCGCTGTAAAATGCGCACCCTGCGGCGTTGGATTTTACGATTTGTTAGGCATTGGGGCCCATGATGATCGAAATGCACGCGGCGCGGCGCGGCGTTGATGACGATGCGGTCTGGGCGATAATTCGCCCAGCCGTGGAAAATGGTGAGACGTTTTGTGCCGATCCCGGCGGCGGGCAAGCGGGCGGGCTGGCCTCCTTCTGGCCCGAGACAGCACAGGTCTGGCTGGCACAAAAGGAGGGCGAAACGCTAGGGTGCTGGTATCTGCGGCCAAACCAGACCGGCAAAGGGGCACATGTCTGCAACGCAGGTTATTGCACCGCGGCTGGCGCTTTGGGCAAAGGCGCGGCCCGTGCGATGCTGGCGTTTTCGTTGGAGGAAGCCGTGCAGCAGGGGTATCGTGCGATGCAGTATAATTTCGTTATCGCCACCAACACCCGCGCCATTGCGACATGGGAACGGGCGGGCTTTGATGTAGTGGGCCGGTTGCCCGGCGCATTCCACCATCCGGCTGAGGGCTATGTCGATGCTCTTGTGATGCACAAGACTTTGGTTTGACCTTGGACCGGACTGACCCCATGTTGCGCGCATGACAGATCAAACAAATCTCCTCGCCGTCCTGATTGACGCCGACAATACATCTCCGAAATACACCAAGGCGATCTTTGACGAGATCGCCACCCTTGGCGAAGCCTCGGTCCGGCGCTGCTATGGTGATTTCTCCTCGCAGCAGATGGCCGGGTGGAGCAGGGTGCAAGCCGAATTCGGCCTTGTTCCGCATCACCAGCCCGCCAATACCGTCGGCAAGAATGCCAGTGACATTGCTCTGGTGATCGACGCGATGGACCTGCTGCACTCCGGCCGGTTCGACGGTTTTGTGCTGGTGTCCTCTGACAGCGATTTCACCCGTCTGGCCAGCCGCATCCGCGAACAGGGGCTTGCCGTTTACGGCATGGGCCAGCGCAAAACGCCCGACGCCTTTCGCAAAGCCTGCAAGCGGTTCATCTTTCTGGAAAACATCGGCGAGCAGGAAGCCACCGAGGCCCCAAGCAACCGGTCGCTCGACGAGGCGCGCAAATTGATCTTCAAGGCGATGGAGGGGATCGAGCAAGGCGACGAATGGTATACGCTGGGCCAGATCGGCCAGTTCATCACCGCCGCCAATCCCGATTTCGACACCCGCAGCTATGGCCACCGCAAACTGAGCGATCTTGTGGCGCAACTGAAGGTCTTTGAGACCCGAAAAGGCCCCGGAAATCAGCTGCTTGTGCGCCGAGTCGACTAGAGCATTCCGCGTTCTACACGGAGCATTCAACATCTTCCAAAGCGTTGAAATCTATACTTTCAACGCTTTGCAGACGCACTCAAAGGCAAGATGATTTAGGTGCCATAGCGCGCCAAAAATGTCTGAACCGCGCCGGTGATCACCCGGTCAATCTCTTCAGGCTCAAACTGCGGCGTCACGTTAAAGATCATCTTGATCCACAGGTCGGCCTTGCACAGTTCCGCAAATTGCGCGGCGGCAAGGTCGAAATCATCAACCTGAAGCTCGCCCCGCGCAACGGCCGCGCGCAGGTATTCCGACACCGCCGCGTGCATCACCGCCGGGCCGGAATTGTAGAACTGACGCCCGAGATCGGGAAAGCGATCGGCCTCGGCCACGCAGATGCGAAAAATCGACTGGCCAAAATCCGACAGGATAAAGCCGAGAAAGTGCCGTCCACATTGATCAAGCACCTGTTCGGGCGGGCCGGTCATGTCTACCGCCGTCAGCGCATGATCCGACTGACGGCAGCATTCGCAGGCCGTCACCTCGGAAAACAGCAGCCGCTTGTCGGGGAAATAACTGTACAGCGTCGCCTTCGACACCCCCGCAGCACGGGCGATATCATCCACCGACGCCCCCTCAAACCCCTGCGCGAGAAACACATCCCGCGCACCGGCCAGCACCTGATCAAATTTCCGGCCACGGCGAATTTGCGAAATATCACCCGTGTTCGCCAGCTTGGCATCTGCGCCCATGTGGCAACTCCCCTTTGCACCAAAGTATAGACTGATCAGTTCAGTTTCAACAAGGCACGGCGCGGAAAGCTTCGCTTGACCGTATAGCTGAAAGCTTCGCTCGACCCGCGCTAAGATGGTATGCCGGACCCAACAACAAGGAGGCGCACCATGCCCGATCAAGCCGCGAAATTCCAAACCTTTCAGGCCTTGCATCATACGGACGGGGCCTTTGTCATCCCCAACCCGTGGGATGCCGGATCGGCGCGTATCCTAAGCGCGATGGGTTTTGCCGCCCTGGCCACCACCAGCGCCGGCTATGCCTTTTCCGCCGGCAAGCGTGACAGCTTTGCCAGCCTGACCCGCGCCGAGATCCTTGCCAACGCCCGCGATATCGTCGGGGCCACCGACCTGCCGGTTTCGGCGGATCTCGAGGATGGGTTTGGTGCCGCCCCCGAGGATTGTGCCCAAACCATCACCGAGGCGATCGAGGCCGGGCTGGTGGGCGGGTCGATCGAGGATGCCACCGGCGATCCGGCCAACCCGATCCATGATCCGGCCCTTGCCCGCGACCGCATCATTGCCGCCGCCGAGGCCGCACGCGGCAAGCCCTTTCTGCTGACCGCGCGGGCCGAAAACTTTCTCTGGCAGCGCCCCGACCTCAACGACACCATCGCCCGGCTTCAGGCGTTTTCCGAGGCCGGGGCGGATGTGCTTTATGCCCCCGGCCTGCGGGACATCAACGATATCCGCCGGGTCTGCGCCGAGGTCGACAAACCCGTCAACGTGGTGATGGGCCTGAGCGGCCCGGCCTATAGCGTGGCGCAATTGGCCGAGGCCGGTGTCACCCGGATCAGCGTCGGCGGCAGCTTTGCCCGCGCCGCCCTGGGCGCCCTGAAACGCGCCGCCGAAGAGGTGCGCGACCACGGCACATTTACCTACGCCGATGCCGCGATGGCCGATGGCAGCGTCGCGGCGCTGATGGCGCAGGGGCGGCGAAAAGATCGCAGCTAGGCGCACCGCGATCCACTTGCCACCCAGCGTCCAACGCCTATGTTTAGAACAATTCTAAACGAGGGGCGACCATGCGATTTCTCACACAACGGCGACATTTCTCCGATCTCTCCGAGCAAGAGGTGCTTGCGCTGGCGATTTCGTCGGAAGAAGACGACGCCCGCATTTACCGGATGTATGCCGAGCGGCTGCGCGCCGAGTTTCCCGATACCGCGCGGGTGTTTGATGGCATGGCTATGGAAGAAGACGGCCACCGACAGCAGCTTATCGATCTGCACCGCAGCCGGTTTGGCGAGGTGATCCCACTGATCCGGCGTGAACATGTGGCGGGGTATTACGCCCGCCGCCCGGTCTGGCTGGTGGAAAATCTCGGGCTGGAGCGTATCCGGACAGAGGCCGCCGCGATGGAACGCGATGCCGAGCGGTTTTACCTGACTGCCGCGAAACGCACCACCGATGCCGCCACGCGCAAGCTTTTGGGCGATCTGGCCGCCGCCGAGGCCGGCCATCAAGACAGCGCCGAACGGCTCGAAACCGCGCACCTCGACGACGACAGCCGCGAGAGCGAAGAGGCCAGCGCCAAGCGGCAATTCGTGCTGACGTGGGTGCAGCCGGGGCTGGCGGGGCTGATGGATGGCTCGGTCTCGACGTTGGCGCCGATTTTTGCCACCGCCTTTGCCACTCAGGACACATGGACCACTTTCCTTGTCGGGCTGGCCGCGTCGATTGGTGCGGGCATCTCGATGGGCTTTACCGAGGCGGCGTCGGACGATGGCGAACTTTCGGGCCGGGGCTCGCCGGTCAAACGCGGCATCGCCTCGGGGGTGATGACCACGGTGGGCGGGCTGGGCCATGCGCTGCCCTATCTGATCCCGGATTTCTGGACCGCCACGAGTGTCGCGATGATTGTGGTGTTCATCGAGCTTTGGGCGATTGCCTGGATCCAGAACAAGTTTATGGACACGCCGATGCTGCGCGCGGCGTTTCAGGTTGTCCTTGGCGGCGCGCTGGTGTTTGGCGCGGGCGTGTTGATCGGATCGGGCTAGGCGGATCGGGCCAAACAGACCCGCCCCGGATCAAACCCGGGGCGCAGCCACCTTTCAAATTGACCCCGCCCCCTCACATGCTATCGGTTGATCATGCTGGCCATCTTCCTCAAAACCTTGCCGTTCTTTGCAATCATCGCCCTTGGCTACGGGGCGGGGCGCGCGCGGTTCTTCTCGGAAGAGGCCACCTCTTACCTCACCAAGTTCGTGTTCTACTTTGCCCTGTCGGCGATGTTGTTCCGGTTTTCGGCCAACCTGTCGCTGGCAGAAATCTGGAACAGCCAGCTGGTGCTGGCCTATCTCACCGGCACGACCGCGATCTATATCGTGGCCACGCTCGTCGGGCTGTTCCGCCGCATCGGCATTGAACAAACCGCGGTTGAGGCGCAATGCGCGGTGATCGGCAACACCGGGTTTCTTGGCGTGCCGATGTTTGTGCTGCTGTTTGGTGAGGCGGCGATTGGCCCGATCATGCTGGTGCTGTCGGTCGATCTGATCGTGTTTTCCTCGGTCATTGTGATCCTGATCACCGGCGCGCGCGATGGGCGGATGTCGCTTGGCGTGCTGCGCCCTGTCGGGCTTGGCCTGCTGAAGAACCCGATGATTGTGTCGATGGTCTTGGGCCTTGGTTGGGCGGCCACCGGCATGCCCTTGCCCACCCCGGTCAACGAATTCGCGGTGATCCTTGGCGGTGCGGCCACCCCCGGCGCACTGTTTGCCATCGGGGCCTCTTTGGCGTCGAAATCGGCCGAGCGGGTGTCGGTGGCGGGCTGGCTGTCGTTTTGCAAACTGGTGCTGCACCCGGCGGCGGTGGCGCTGGCGGCTCTGGTCCTGTTTCCGGTCGATACCTTCACCGCCACCATCATCGTGTCGGCCGCCGCCTTGCCGGTGGCGGGCAATGTCTACATCCTTGCGCAGCATTACGGTGTCGCGCCCCAGCGTGTTTCGGCGGCGATCCTGTTTTCCACTGCCGCGTCGATCCTGACGCTGCCCTATGTCATCGCCTGGATTTCCGGGGCGTAAAACCCATTCGAACGAAAGGTCAGCCCATGCAGATCACCTCCGACAACCGCGCCTTTGGGGGCCGTCAGATTGTTGCCACCCACACCTCAGAGGTCTGTCAGGGCGAGATGACCTTTGGCCTGTACCTGCCGCCGCAGGCCGAGGACGGTCCGGTGCCGCTGATCTGGTTTCTGTCTGGCCTCACCTGCACCCATGAAAACGCCATGTCCAAGGCTGGCGCGCAGGGCTGGTGCGCCGAGCATGGCGTCGCCATCGTGTTTCCCGACACCTCGCCGCGCGGCGCGGATGTCGCCAATGACGACGCCTATGATCTGGGTCAGGGCGCGGGGTTCTACATCGACGCCACCCAAGACCCCTGGGCCCCGCATTTCCAGATGGAAAGCTATATCACACAAGAGCTTCCGGGCGTGTTGTTCGACAACTTCCCGCTCGACGTGGCGCATCAGTCGATCACCGGGCATTCGATGGGCGGGCATGGCGCGCTGACTTTGGCGATGAAGAACCCGGGCCGTTTTGCCAGCGTTTCGGCGTTTTCCCCGATCTGCAATCCGTCGGACAGCGATTGGGGCCGCAAGCAGTTCACTGCGTATCTTGGCGAAGATGCCGACTGGGAGGCGCATGACGCCAGCCGCCTGATGGCGCAGGATGGTATTGATATACCGGTGCTGATCGACACCGGCACCGACGACCAATTCGGCGATCTGCTCAAGACCGAAGCGCTTGCGCGGGCGATGGCGGAAAAGCGGGTCGAGCATACACTGCGGATGCAGAAGGGCTATGATCACAGCTATTTCTTCGTCTCGACATTCATCGAAGACCACATCGGTTTTCACGCCAACGCGCTCTGGGCCTGACCCGGTGGCGGTTTTTATCGATGCCGACGCCTGCCCGGTCAAGGCTGAGGCCGAAAAGGTCGCCACGCGGCACAAGATGCAGATGTATCTGGTGTCAAACGGCGGGTTGCGGATGTCGCAGAACCCGTTTGTCGAGGTGGTGATCGTGCCCGATGGGCCGGACGTGGCGGACATGTGGATCGCCGACCGCGCCGGACCGGGCGATGTGGTGGTGACGGGGGATATCCCTTTGGCGGCGAAATGTGTCGAGGCCGGCGCGCAGGTTTTGCGCCACACTGGCGATGCTTTCACGCAGGCCAATATCGGCCAGCAATTGGCGATGCGCGACCTGATGACCGATCTGCGCGCCGCCGACCCGTTTCGTCAGGGCGGCGGCAAGGCGTTTTCCAAGGCGGACCGCTCGCGGTTTCTGGATGGATTGGAACGGGCGATCCGGGCGGCGGCGCGGCAAGTGTAACAGAGCCCGCTTATTGCCTTAGCCCGGAATCAAGGCGTAGCCGCCGGGCCAGCGGCTGCCCGCCCCCCGGGCTGCCGCTACCTCTCAGCTTTGCACGCCTTTGAGATGTCAGAGTGACTTTGCAGACATTAAGTGGCCGCCATACCGGTTGCTACGGCATCCCGCGGGCAGCCACTGGCCCGGCTCGCGTTGGTCGGGGTTCGCAAAACTGCGCGATTACCGGCTCAGCCCGCCATGCAGGTTTGGCTGTTCCAGCGCACCAAAGCCGTAGTGCCGCAGCCAGCGCAGATCGCTGTCAAAGAACGCCCGCAAATCGGGGATGCCGTATTTCAGCATCGCAATCCGGTCGATCCCGATGCCAAAGGCAAAGCCCTGCCATTCATTCGGATCAATCCCGCCTGCCTCAAGCACCTTGGGATGCACCATGCCCGATCCAAGGATCTCGAGCCAATCATCGCCTTCACCAACCTTAAGCTGACCATCCGCCCAGGAGCACCGGATATCGACCTCGGCCGACGGCTCGGTGAAGGGGAAGTGCGAAGCGCGGAAACGCAGCTCCACGCCCTCAACCTCGAAAAACGCCCGCAGAAATTCCTCCAGCGTCCACTTCAGCTGCGCCATCGAGATATCGCGGTCAATCGCCAGACCTTCGACCTGATGGAACATCGGCGTGTGCGTCTGGTCGTAATCGGCACGGTACACCCGGCCCGGCGCGATGATGCGGATCGGCGCGCCGACCTTCTCCATCGTGCGGATTTGCACCGGCGAGGTGTGGGTGCGCAGCACATGCGGCGGACGGTCGTCGCCCTCGGCACGGTGCATGTAAAACGTATCCATCTCGGCCCGCGCGGGGTGGTGCGAGGGGATGTTCAATGCGTCGAAGTTATACCAATCGCTGTCGATCTGCGGCCCTTCGGCGACGGAAAACCCCATCTCGCCAAAGATCGCCGTCACCTCTTCGCGCACCTGGCTGATCGGGTGAATGCTGCCCTGCCCGCGCGTTTGCGTGGCCGGCAAGGTCACGTCCAGCCATTCGCCGCGCAGACGTTCCTCAAGCGCGGCATCGCCCAGCGAAGCTTTGCGACCGGCTAGCGCCGAGTTGATCTCATCCTTAAGCGCGTTAAGCTTTGGCCCCATGACCTGCCGCTCTTCCGGCGTCATCCGGCCGAGCTCGCGCATTTGCAGGCTGATCTCGCCCTTCTTGCCCACGGCCTGCACCCGCAGCGCCTCTAGCGCGGATTCGTCGCCCGCGTCGGCAATCAGCTGAATGTACTTGGTGCGCAGGTCGTCCATGCGAGGCTCCGGGAGGTTCTTGGCGTTTCGATCCAAGTAACGGCCACGCCCCGGCGTTGCAAGCTGTCCGCGCCACTTTCAGCCCTGCGGGTGGCCCGCGCCTGCCCGCAAACCGATCAAACATAGAAAAAGGGGCCGCCCGGCGATCCGGACAGCCCCTTCTATCTCTGTCAAACGTCCGCAGCTTACGCTGGCAGAGCGTCTTTCGCCTGAGCGGCAATGGCGTTAAACGCCTCGGGCTCATGCACGGCCAAATCGGCCAGAACTTTGCGGTCAACTTCGATACCGGCCAAGGCCAGACCGTTGATGAAACGCGAGTATGTCAGTGTTTCGTCGAACGCACGGACAGCAGCGTTGATCCGCTGGATCCACAGCGCGCGGAACGAACGCTTGCGCGCTTTACGGTCGCGCGTGGCGTATTGGTTGGCCTTGTCGACGGCCTGACGTGCCACCTTGAAGGTGTTCTTGCGACGGCCGTAATAGCCTTTCGCTGCCTTGGTGACTTTTTTGTGACGGGCGTGGGTAACTACCCCACCTTTAACGCGTGCCATATGTCAGGTCTCCTTAGCGCGAGTAGGGCATCATCGGGCGAACGATCTTGGCATCCGCCTCGGAGAGGACGGTGGTGCCGCGCGCGTCGCGGATGAATTTGGTGGAACGTTTGATCATACCGTGGCGCTTGCCCGCCTGGCCGGCTTTGATCTTACCCTTGGCCGTCACTTTGAACCGCTTTTTGCAGCTCGACTTTGTCTTCATCTTGGGCATTTCGGTCTCCTTCATTCGGAAATTATGCGCACGACTCGGCATGCCACTTCGGCCGGCCGCGCGATGGAAAGCGCCGTATAGGATGCCTTGCGACGAAAGCCAAGCGCAAATGCGCCGCAAGGGAGCGATCAGATGAACCGGCTGACAACCCGGTAGAAAACCTCGGGCAATTCATCGACGGTATAGCCGCCCGCGCGGCTTGAGACCGCAAAAACCACCAGTCCGCCGCCGATCAAAACGGCAATGGCCGCGGCCCGAGGGGCGCGGCCATCCGATATGGCGGATACAATCGATGGAAGCGCGAGAACGGACACAATCACGCCGATCACGAGTGCCAAATCTGAATCCATAAAAGTCTCCCTATCTAATGTAGGGAAGATTTACTCCGGATCAGTATTGTAAATCAAACGCTCATCGCAGGGCGCAACCCGCAGGATGTTGGTGGTGCCCGAAACGTTGAACGGCACGCCCGCAGTGACCACAATTTGATCATGCTCTGTAGCCAGACCCGAGGACCGTGCCGCCCGTGCTGCCGAAACAACCGCCTGCTTGAACCGCTCCATGTCAGCCGTGACAACACAGTAACAGCCCCATGTCAGCGCAAGCCGACGTGCGGTGCGCAGATGGTTGGTCATTGCAATGATCGGCACCCGCGGCTTTTCGCGCGACACCAATGCGGCCGTCGTGCCCGAGGAGGTGAAGCAGCAAATTGCTTTGATGTCCGTGGCTTCGGCAATCTCACGCGCGGCGGCAACGATGCCGTCGGCGATTGATTTACGCTCGATCCGGCGGCCGGCTTCGATCACGTCGGTGTAGGTGGGGTCGCTCTCAACCTCAACCGCGACGTCGTCCATCGTGGTGACGGCCTCGACCGGATAATCACCAGCGGCGGATTCCGCGCTGAGCATGATGGCGTCGGCACCTTCATAGATGGCGTTCGACACGTCCGACACTTCGGCGCGCGTCGGCACCGGGCTGTCGATCATGCTTTCCAGCATCTGCGTTGCCACGATCACCGGCTTGGCGGCGGCACGGCATTTCTTCACCAGACGTTTCTGGATCGGCGGCACATTCTGCACCGGCAGTTCCACGCCAAGATCGCCACGGGCCACCATGATACCGTCGGAGGCATCAAGAATTTCATCAAAATCGCGCACGGCGGTGGGCTTTTCGATCTTGGACAGCACAGCGGCGCGGCCATCAATCAGATCGCGCGCATCCCAAACGTCTTTGGCACGCTGCACAAAGCTCAGCGCAATCCAGTCCACACCCAGCTCGCAGGCAAATTCCAGATCGCGACGGTCTTTATCGGTCAGCGCGGCCAGCGGCAGCACGACGTCCGGCACGTTCACGCCCTTGCGGTCAGAGATGGTGCCACCGGCAACCACCACGCAGTTGGCATAATCCTTGCCGCAGTCTTTGACCCGCAGGCGAATCTTGCCGTCGTTGACCAGCAGATGCGAGCCCGCCTCAAGAGCGGCGAAAATTTCGGGGTGCGGCAGGCAAACGCGGGTGGCGTCGCCTTCGGCTTTGTCGAGATCAAGGCGGAACATCGCGTCCTGCACAAGCTCTTCGGAATCCTTGGCAAATGTGCCAACGCGCAGTTTCGGACCCTGCATATCGGCCAGAATCGCGATCGGGCTGTCGAGATCTTTCTCGACTTTACGGATGATCGCGTGGCGAGCGGCCTGTTCTTCGTGGGTGCCGTGGCTCATGTTGAGCCGGAAAACATCCGCGCCTGCCTCGTGCAGCTTGCGGATCATGGCGTAATCGCTGGACGCCGGTCCCAGGGTGGCAACAATCTTAACTTTGCGGTCGCGCTTCATGGCTCGTAGGCCCTTTCGTAGCTTGCGGATTTATCGCAGAAAAGGTGCGATGTTATCGCTAACGTTGTTCACTCGCTCTATGCCCGATTTCGCCCTCGCAGGCAAGCGCCGGGCGCGGTACACATCCCCCGGTTACATTACAAAGGGATGACATGAGCTTCCACCCCTATTGGACAGAAGGTGCAGATCGGCCCGGCCGCTGGCTGATCACCAGCGATCACGCGACCAACGTTGTGCCGCCGGATGTGAACGGCGGCGACCTTGGCATTTCGCCCGCCGATATGCGCCGCCACATCGCCTATGACCCCGGCGCTTTGGGGGTCACCCGATACCTCGGAGAGCTGCTGAATGCGCCCGCGCTGTTCGCCAATTTTTCGCGGCTGGTGATTGATCCGAACCGGGGCGAAGACGACCCGACCCTGCTGATGAAGCTTTATGACGGCACCCTCATTCCCGCCAACCGCCACGCCGATGCCGCCGAGGTGGAACGCCGGCTGAACGCGTATCACCGCCCCTATCATGCCGAGTATTACAAGCTTGCCTCGCGCCGCCCGGACACGGTGATCTGTGCGGTGCATTCCTTTACGCCGCAGCTTCAGGCGCGTCCGCCGCGGCCCTGGCACATCGGCATTCTGCACGCGCATGATGCCCGCCTCGCCGCGCCGCTGACCGCACGGTTACAGCAGGAACCCGACCTCGTTGTTGATGCCAATGTGCCCTATTCCGGGCACTTGCCTGGCGACAGCATTGAACGCCATGCGCTGGCGATGGGCCTGCCCAACATCCTGATAGAGCTGCGAAATGATCTGATCGCCGAAGAGGCAACGCAGCGCGCTTGGGCCGAACGGCTTGCCCCGATTTTGGCCGAAGTGCTCAACCAGACCGGGCTGTAAAGCCGTCGCTCAGGCCGTGGGAAACAGGGTGTCGCATAGGCGGATTGCGGCCCCCTGCAACAGCCCCTTGCGCCCCATCGCCTCGTCGAGGGTCATCCGCACCTTGGGCGCATGCACCGCAATCGCGGCGATAAACCGCCCCGCCGGATCGGTAACCGGCACCGCAATCGCCACCATGCCATCGAGGAATTCCTCACGGTCGAGAGAGTAGCCGTTTTCGCGGATTGTCTCTAGCTCGGCCAACAGCGGCTCTGGATCGGTCATCGTCTTTTCGGTCATGCTTATCAACTTCAACGACGTGACAAACCGGTTGCGCGCGTCGGGGGCGAGACTGGACAAAAAACATTTGCCGCTGGCGGTGCAATGAAACGGCACGTGGGTGCCAATCGGCAGCTGGATGCGAAAGGCCCAATCGGTCTCGACCCGGTCGATATACTTCATGCCGTTGTCGCCGGGGCGCACAAAATTGACCGTCTCTTCGACCTCGTGCGACACCTCCTGAAGGATCTGGTGGATCTCGATATGGTCGCGTGAGTTGTACAGCAGCCCGGTCCCAAGCTCGCGCAAACGCCGCGACACCTGATACCTTCTGTCGCTGCCATATTGCGTTAAAAAGCCGTTTTCCTCGAGCGTGGCACAGAGCCGATGGATGGTCTGCTTTGGCAAACCAAGGCCCTCGTTGATCTCGGTGGCCGTCATCGCACGGTCACTTTTCCCAAGAATTTCAAGGATCAGCAGTGTTCTGAGGTTGGTCGGTATCCGCGCGCCGTCGGCCATTTGTGTCTTCTTGCTCAAATTGTTTATGGACTTGCCTGCGAATCACTGTAGCCTGCACTCGACCCAAAAATCGAGACCAAAAGTCTCATTAATTTCACTTTCGGAGGCTTATGGAGTACGATTTCGTCATCGTCGGCGCAGGTTCAGCAGGCTGTGCCCTTGCGAACCGCCTGTCAGAGGACGGTCGCTTTGCGGTCGCCCTGCTGGAGGCTGGCCCGCGCGATACGAATCCGTGGATCCATATCCCGGTGGGCTACTTTCGCACGATGGGCAATCCGCGCTCGGATTGGCGGTATCGCACCGAGCCGGATCGCGGCATTGCCGGGCGTTCGATTCCCTGGCCGCGTGGGCGTGTTCTTGGCGGATCAAGCTCGATCAACGGGCTGCTTTATGTGCGCGGGCAACCGCAGGATTATAATGGCTGGGCGCAGGCGGGCTGCACCGGCTGGGGCTGGGATGATGTGCTACCCTGCTTCAAACGGGCCGAAACCTGGGGCGGCGAAAACCCCGACGGTCTGCGGGGGCGCGATGGCCCACTGTCGGTGCAAACCTCGCGGCTGCGGCGCGACATTGTCGATCACTGGATCGAGGCGGCGCAACAGGCCGGCTATCGCAAGACGCCCGATTACAACGGTGCCGATCAGGAAGGCGTGGGATATTTCCAGCTGACGATGAAACGCGGCCGCCGCTGTTCTTCGGCCGCCGCCTATCTTCGCCCGGCGCGCGGGCGCAAGAACCTGCATATCCTCACCGGTGCCGTGACCGAAAAGCTGTTGATCACCGATGGCAAGGCCGACGGCGTGCGCGCCCGCATCAAGGGCAAATTCGTCGACATTTTTGCCCGCCGCGAAGTGATCCTGAGCGCCGGGGCCATTGGCTCGCCGCAGATCCTGATGTTGTCGGGCATTGGCGATGTCGATGCACTGCGCCCGCATGGCATCGAGTTGCTCGCCGATCTCAAGGGCGTTGGCCGCAACCTTCAGGACCATCTACAGGCCCGCCCGGTGTTCAAAACCGATCTCAGCACGATCAATGTCGAAGCCAACAATGTCCGCAAACAGCTTCGGATCGCGCTGCAATATGCGCTGACCCAGTGCGGCCCGATGACAATGGCCGCCAGCCTCGGCACAGGTTTCCTAAAGACCGAGCCGCATCTGGCGACCCCCGATATCCAGTTTCACATCCAGCCGTTCAGCGCCGACAGCCCGGCAGAGGGCGCACATAAGTTTTCCGCCTTCACCGCCTCGGTCTTGCAACTGCGCCCCGAAAGCACCGGCCATCTCGAGCTGCAATCCGCCAGTATTGATGACCATCCGGCGATCCACCCCAATTACCTTGCCACCGAAACCGACCGGCGCACGCTGGTCAAAGGCATCCAGATCGCCCGCCGCATCGCCCGCACTGGCCCGCTGCGCGACCACATCACCGAAGAGCACGCGCCGGGCAAAGGCGTGGCGTTCGAGGACACCGCCGCAACGCTGGACTGGGCCCGCCGCACCGCGACCACGATTTATCACCCCACCGGCACCTGCAAGATGGGCATCGACCCGATGGCAGTGGTCGACCCCCGCCTTCGGGTACATGGCATACGCGGATTGCGCGTGGCCGATGCCTCGATCATGCCGCAGATTGTCAGTGGCAACACCAACGCGCCCGCGATCATGATCGGCGAACGCGCGAGTGATTTCATTTTGCAAGACGCGCGGGCCTGACGGCCCCACAGGAATTCCGGTGGCCCTTTGGGAGGGGGGTCATCGGGATACGAAAACAGCCAAGGTCGCCTTCACCTTGTGCTTGAGAATAAATAGACCGGGGGCAACACATCAAGGGAGGAGAATTGATGTTCAATCTCAAGACATTGGCAATGGGTGCCGCGGCCTTGGCCCTGACGGCAACTGCTGGTCTGGCCCAAACCACCATTCGCGTGCAATCGGTGATCCCGGCGCAGGCCGACGAGGTGCATATGCTCGAGGATTTCGCCGCAGACGTCGCGGCGCTGACCGGCGGGTCGCTCACGATCGAAGTGCTGCCCGCAGGCGCGGTTGTCGGCGTACGCGAGACATTGGATGCGGTCGACAGCGGGCTGATCGAGGGCGGCTTTGCCTGGACGCACTATTGGTCGGGCAAGCACCCGGCGGCGATGCTGTTCGGCTCGCCCGTTGCAGGCGCTGGCGTCGGCATCGACAACATCGCCTTTGTCTCGTGGTTCCAATATGGCGGCGGCAAAGAGCTGTATGACCAACTGTGGGACGAGATGGGCATGAACGTCAAAGGCTTCATGCTCCAGCCAGTTGGCCCCGAGGCGCTGGGCTGGTTCAAGGAACCGATTGAAAGCATGGCGGATTTCCGCAAATACCGCTTCCGCACGCCTCCGGGCATCCCCGGCCAGACCTACAAAGACATCGGTGTCGCTTCGGTGGCGATGGGCGGCGGGGACATCCTTCCCGCGCTGGAAAAAGGCACGATTGATGCGGCGGAATGGTGCTGCCCCAAGCCGGACTCTGTGTTCGGTTTCCAGAAGGTGCTGAAGCACTACTACCTGCAAGGTCTGCACCAGGTCGTGGTGAACGCCGATCTCTATATCAACGGTGATGTGTACGAAGGGCTGACCGATCTGGAGAAAAAGGCGCTGGAAGTGGCGGCAAATGCCTCGCTGTCGAAATCCATGTCCTATCGGATCTATGAAAACGGCAAGGCGTTGAAAGACCTGACCGAAAATCATGGCGTCATCCTGCACGACACCCCCAAGGACTATTTTACCGAGTATATGGCAGCGGCTAAGGCGGCACTCGAA
This sequence comes from Marinovum sedimenti, assembly GCF_054052205.1. Classification (NCBI taxonomy): domain Bacteria; kingdom Pseudomonadati; phylum Pseudomonadota; class Alphaproteobacteria; order Rhodobacterales; family Roseobacteraceae; genus Marinovum; species Marinovum sedimenti. Next base: position 2,671,561 of record NZ_CM133223.1, on the reverse strand, counting down.
TCCAATGCTGCCGATAACGAGTTTTTTGCCGAAGTTTGGCAAAGCCAGAAGGATTTCGCCGCGGTTGCGGTGCCCTTCTGGGCCGGGGCACAGACCTCAAATGCCAACCTAGGCCGGGCTTTTGCCGATAGCCTGAAATAATCAGGTCCGAAACCTGATGAAAGCCCCGGCCCGTCCGGGGCTTTCGCTTATACGCCAAAGACAAGACAGGGACGGGTCGCATGGCCGACGAGGTAATTCCCGACGCACTCGACATCACGGATGAGTTGATCGCTGAACGCCGCGCCGAAGAGCCCGGCCAGACGCCAAGCGATATGACCCCGTGGCAGCGTCCGATCACCGCCACCATCGACGTGATCAACCTTTGGGCCGGGCGCATCATCTGCGTGCTGATGATCCCGCTGATCCTCGCCATCGTATACGAGGTGTTTTCGCGCAATATGTTCGCCGTGCTGACCGAAAACGGCATGAACGAACAGGCAATTGCCTGGGGCTTTGGCCCAACGCTCTGGGTCTATGACATTGCCCGCATGCTCGGCGGTGTACTGTTCATGGCCGCCGCTGGCTATGCGCTGATGCGCGGCGTCCACATCCGCGCCGATTTCCTTTATCGCAACTGGTCGGACAAGACGCAGGCCACCGTCGACGCCGTGCTCTACATGGCGTTCTACATCCCCGCGATGCTGTTTTTCACTTGGGTTTCAACGGAATACTGGCTCAAGGCCTTTCTGTCCGGCGAACAGGCCAGCGACAGCACCTGGGCCCCGCTGCTCTGGCCCGCGCGTCTGGCGATGCCGGTCGGGGCCTTCCTTTTATTGCTGCAAGGCCTGCCCGAACTGTTCCGCGCCTTTCACAAGATGGGCAAGGACCGCGAGGCCAAATTCCTGCGCATCCTGCCGTTTTACGGCGTCGCTTTGGCCATCGTCACCGGCGCGGTGTTCTTCCCGGATATCGTGCCGATTTCGGACTGGTGGAAAGACGCCTTTGGCCGCGAAGGCCTGTTCAACGTCGCCAAACCCACCATCGGGTTGATTATGCTCGCGGTGATGCTGTTCGCCATTTTCATCGGATTCCCGATCTCGTTCACCCTGATCTTCCTTGGCTTTGTTTTCGGCACATGGGGCGCGAATTTCAAACTCGCCACCTTTCTGATGACGTTGCAAACCAACTCGGTGATGCTGTCAGATCAACTGGTTGCGGTGCCGCTGTTCATCTTTATGGGCATCGTGATGGAGAAAGCCGGGCTGATGGAACGCCTGTTCCAAGCGGTGCAGATGATGATGAGCCGCACCCGAGGCGCGCTATTCATCGCGGTGCTGTTCGTCTCGACCATCTTTGCCGCCGCCACCGGCATTGTTGGCGCGTCCGTCACGATCCTTGGCATTATGGCCGCCCGCACGATGAACAAATCGGGCTATGATGTGCGGCTTGCGGCGGGCACCATCACCGCTGGCGGCACGCTTGGCATCCTGATCCCGCCGTCGATCATGCTGATCGTCATGGGTCCGGTGCTCGAAGTCCCGGTGACAGACCTCTTCCGCGCCGCGATCCTCCCCGGCGTGATGCTGGCCGGGCTGTATCTGCTGTATGCGCTGGGCCGCTGTTGGCTTAACCCCAGCCTCGGGCCGATCCTGCCGCCCGAAGAACAGCCCGTCACATCGCGGTTTTACCTGCTCGAAGTCATCCTTGTCATGGCCTCGCTGGTCATCCTGATCTGGCTGATCACCCGTGGCCTGACCCATGGGTTTGGCTTCTTTTTGGGCGGGCTGATTGTGCCGCTGGCATGGATCGGCGTGATGTTCGCGGTTTATGTCTGGATGCGCAAAATCCGCCCCGGCGGCTTTTATTTCTCCGACCTCTGGTATGAGTTCTTCATGGGCCTCGTGCCGCCCACCGTGCTTATTGCCTTTGCCCTCGGCTCGATCCTGGCAGGCTGGGCCACCCCTGCCGAAGCCTCGGCCTGCGGCGCGTTCGGCGCGGTGCTGCTCTCGATGCTCTATCGCAAATTCACCATCCCCGGCCTTTACGATGCACTGATCAAAAGCCTTGAGATCACCGTGTTGATCATGTTCCTCGTCGCGGCGTCGAACTTCTTTGGCGCGGTGTTTTCCAACCTTGGCACGCCCAAGATGCTGACCGAGCTGCTTTTGTCGCTCGATATGTCGCCGGTGCTGATCCTGATGCTGATCATGGCGCTGATCTTCCTGCTCGGCTGGCCGCTGGAATGGGTGCCGATCGTGCTGATCATCGTGCCGATCCTGATTCCCACCGTCACCTCGCTCGACCTCGGGTTTGAGAACCGCAACGACCTGATGATCTGGTTCGCGATATTGGTCGCAGTCAATCTTCAGACCGCGTGGCTTTCTCCGCCCGTGGCGCTGTCGGCCTATTTCCTGAAAGGGGTGGTTCCGGAATGGGATTTACGTGACATTTACCTGGGCATGATGCAGTTCATGGTGATTCAACTGATCGGGTTGATCCTGATCTTCGTCTTCCCGCAAATCGCGCTGTGGCTGCCGAATTACATCTACGCCAACTGATCGGCCCGACCGCGCACAAAGGTAAAGCCCCATGACCCAGCCGCGTTCGATATTGTCCTACCTGTTCTGGCCGCTGATCGTGACGGCCATCGGCATCGCCCTGTCCGGCTGGCTTGGCTGGGCGACGGTTGGCACGGTGAACGGCGTGATGTCCTTTCTGTTGATCGGCATCGTGCTGGCCACGCTGGAGATTGCGCTGTCGTTCGACAATGCCATCGTCAACGCCAACAAGCTTGAGGAGATGACACCGGTCTGGCGGCAGCGTTTCCTGACCTGGGGCATTCTGATCGCGGTGTTCGGCATGCGGATCGTGTTTCCGCTGGCCATCGTGGCGATTTTCGCATGGGTAAATCCGTTTGAGGCGGTGCGCCTCGCGCTCGCAGACCCAGAAGAGTATTCGCGGATCATTTCCGGCGCACATGGCTCAATCGCGGCCTTTGGCGGCACCTTTCTGATGATGGTGGCGCTGAACTTCTTTGTCGATCAGGACAAATCCATCGACTGGATCGGCGTGGTCGAGCGGCGCTTGCGCAAATGGGGCTCGGTGCGCGGTTTTGAAATTGCCTTTGTGCTGGTCATCGTTGTGCTGATCGCCCGCGCCCTGCCCGCCGATCAACAGGCCACGTTCCTGCTGTCGTCGATCATGGGCTTGCTGGTATTCACCATGGTCGACGGGCTGGGCACCTACCTCGACCGCAGCGAAAGCGAGAAAAACCACGACGCCGCCCGCGGTGGCATGGGCGCGTTCCTCTATCTCGAAGTGCTGGACGCGAGCTTTTCTTTCGACGGCGTGATCGGGGCCTTCGCCCTCACCTCGAACATCATCCTGATTGCCATCGGTCTGGGGGTCGGCGCGATGTACGTGCGGTCGATGACCATCATGCTGGTCGACAAGGGCACGCTGAAACAATTCCTCTATCTGGAACACGGTGCCTTTTATTCGATTTTTGCGCTGTCGCTGATCATGTTCCTGCAATCGCTGACCCATGTGCCGGAGACGATCACCGGCTTTGTCGGCGTCGCGCTGATCGGGTTGGCGCTTTACTCTTCGGTGCGTCACAATCGGCGCGAAGACAGACAGACCAAAGCTTAAAAGGATCGGTGCATGCCCCGCGAATATCTGAAAAAGGCTGATCTCACGCCGGAAACGACTGAGGTGGAAACCCACGCGGTGGTGAAGGGCATCCTTGCCGATATCGAGGCGGGCGGCGACGCCAAAGCGCTTGAGTATGCAGCGAAATTTGACAAATACGATGGCAACGTCCTGCTGACGCCGGACGAGATTGAAGCGGCCTGCGCGCAGGTGTCGGACAAGATCAAAGCCGACATCCGCTTTGCCCATGACAACGTACGCAAGTTTGCCGAGTTGCAGAAAAGCACCCTCAGCGATGTCAAAACCGAGCTGACGCCGGGCTTTGTCACCGGGCAGAAGGCGATCCCGGTGGCGGCGGCGGGCTGTTATGTGCCCGGCGGGCGCTATAGCCACATTGCCAGCGCCATCATGACGGTGACCACTGCCAAGGTCGCGGGCTGCAAGCACATCACCGCCTGTTCCCCGCCCCGCCCCGGCGTCGGCGTCAATCCTGCAATTGTCTATGCGGCGCATATTTGCGGCGCGGACAAGATCATGGCGATGGGCGGGGTGCAGGGCGTCGCGGCGATGACCTACGGGTTGTTCGGCCTGCCGCCTGCCAACATCCTTGTCGGCCCCGGCAATCAGTTCGTGGCCGAGGCCAAGCGCATCCTGTTTGGCCGCGTTGGCATTGATATGATCGCCGGTCCGACCGACAGTCTGATCCTTGCCGATGGCGCGGCCGATGCGCATATCGTTGCCACCGATCTCGTCAGTCAGGCCGAACATGGCTACAATTCGCCGGTCTGGCTGGTGACGGACAACCGCGCGCTGGCCGAAGCGGTCATGGCCTATATCCCCGGAATGATCGCCGATCTGCCCGAGCTGAACCGCGACAACGCCGCCGCCGCATGGCGCGACTATGCCGAGGTGATCCTGTGTGAAAACCGCGAAGGCATGGCCGCCTGTTCCGATGAATACGCCCCCGAGCACCTGACCGTGCAGGCCGCCGACCCCGATTGGTGGCTCGACCGTCTCACCTGTTATGGCTCGCTGTTTTTGGGCGAGGAAACCACCGTGTCATATGGCGACAAGGCCGCCGGCACCAACCACGTTTTGCCCACCTCGCGCGCCGCGAATTACACCGGCGGGCTGTCGGTGCACAAATACCTGAAGATCGTCACTTGGCAGCGCGCGACCCGCGAAGGGTCAAAGCCCGTGGCCGAGGCGACCGCCCGCATTTCCCGGCTCGAAGGGATGGAAGGCCACGCCCGCGCCGCCGATGTGCGTTTGGCCAAGTATTTCCCCGATGAAACCTTCGATCTGACCGGGCAAGACTAAGCCTTATGCGAACAACCTAGATCCCCTGACACTGCCTGAAAGCAAAGATTATAACGCGTTAGGGGATGATTGGTATCGCAGGCAATTCGCGTAACGCTTTAAGCCAGCAAAGGAGACCCGCATGTACAACAAGCTACTCGTCGCCATGGCGCTTGATCACGGCATCTCGCCGCAGATGCTTGAGATTGCCAAGCTGCTGTGCAACCCCGGCGGCCAGATCAAGGCCATTCACGTGGTCGAGGCCCCGCCCTCAACCGCCAGCGCCTATCTGGGCAAAGACGCGATCCGACAGGGGTTTGAGCGCGCGCAGGCGCTGCTCAATGAAAAGACCGCCCACCTTGACGGTGTGACGGCCGAGATCGTGCGCGGGCATACCTATCGCACGATTGTGGAATATGCCTCGCAACACGCGATTGATTGCATTGTGATCGGCTCGCATAAACCGGATTTCAGCGATTACCTGCTCGGGTCCACAGCGGCGCGCGTCGTGCGACACGCGCCCTGTGCCGTGCATGTGTTTCGGACCTGACAGGCGTTAGCGGTTCTCAATCTCGCGCACGATCGAGAAAATGTTGTGCGGCAGGCGCGCGTTCTTGTCGAGTTCGCCAAGAATCACGGTCGTCTTGCCGCCGCCATCATCGTTGATCACCCACTGGCGAAGCTCAACCGGGTTGGCGGTGAACACCAGATCAATTGTGCCGATTTCCGGGCGCTTGGGATCGCGCGCGCGCACGGTTGTCGAGGTGCCGTCATAGCTGTGCTTGGTCACCATGCCGGAGCGCGCAAGATCAACGTTGTTGTCGAGGATCAGGTTCAGCGGCGTATCGCGCAGCGGATAGCGATCCGGCGCTTGCCGCGTTTTGCGGTCAAAGATCGCCACCTCGCCCGCCGAGGCCAGCACCAGCGCTTTGGCCGGCGGGTTATAGTCAAACCGCACCATGCCCGGCCGTCTGATCGAGATGTCACCGGTAGAAATGGTGCCGTCGTCGTTGATCTGGGTGAAGGCGCCTTTGGCCTGTTTCATCTGGTTAAGATAGCCCGACAACTGCCCAAGCGACAGCTTTTCGGCGGCGGCGGGAAGCGCGGCGAGGGATACGCCCAGCGCCAGAATCAGGGTCTTGAATGCACGCATTACTCTATGTCTCACTGGTTTCGTTTCACCAAGCATGACGCAAACCGCGTTGTTATGCGATATCACGTCACTTGCGTATAGATGTAGGGGCGCACCCCCACGTAGGCAAATCACCCTCGCGGGGTTTTGCTCAATTGAGCGTGAGAAACCCGGACAGATCGGGCCCGATTGGGCCAAATCACGCCTGCTCGGGCACCAGAATTTCGCGTTTCCCGACATGGTTGGCCGACGACACAACGCCCTCGTCTTCCATTTGTTCGACCAGCCGCGCGGCTTTGTTATAGCCGATGGCCAGCTTGCGCTGGATGTAAGACGTCGAACATTTGCGGTCCTTGATCACGATGGCAACCGCTTGATCATACAGCGCATCTTCGCCGCCGGTGTTGCCACCGGTGTTCAGCCCCAGCACCGCATCGATGTTTTCGGCCTTGTCGTCATCCGGGCCCTGCACCACGCCAGACACATAAGACGGCGGGCCAAAGGCCTTGAGGTGGTTGACGATTTCCTCAACCTCCTCATCCGAACAGAACGGCCCGTGACAGCGGGTGATTTTCGCCCCGCCCGCCATGTAAAGCATGTCACCCATGCCCAAAAGCTGTTCGGCCCCCTGCTCGCCCAGAATGGTGCGGCTGTCGATCTTCGAGGTAACCTGAAACGAAATCCGCGTCGGGAAGTTGGCTTTGATCGTGCCGGTGATCACATCAACCGAGGGGCGCTGTGTCGCCATGATCAGGTGGATACCAGAGGCCCGCGCCATCTGGGCAAGCCGTTGGATACAGGCTTCGATTTCCTTGCCTGCCACCATCATCAGGTCGGCCATCTCGTCGACGATCACCACGATATAGGGCATTTTGACCGGCTTGAATTCATCGGTCTCGAAAACTGGCTCGCCGGTGTCATCGTCAAAGCCGGTCTGCACGGTGCGGCTGAACAGCTCGCCCTTGTCGAGCGCGTCTTTGACCCGGCTGTTGTAGCCGTCGATGTTGCGCACGCCCATCTTGGACATCTTGCGATAGCGCTCTTCCATCTCGCCCACGACCCATTTCAGCGCAACAACCGCCTTTTTGGGGTCGGTCACAACCGGGGACAGCAGGTGCGGAATGCCGTCATAGACCGAGAGTTCCAGCATCTTGGGATCGATCATCACCAGCCGCAGATCGTCGGGCGTGAGCTTGTACAGCAGCGACAGGATCATCGTGTTGATCGCCACCGACTTACCCGACCCCGTGGTACCGGCAATCAGAAGGTGAGGCATCTTGGCCAAGTTGGCCACCATCGGCTCGCCGCCAATGTTCTTGCCCAGTGCCAGCGGCAGCGACCGGTTGCCATCGCCATAATCGCGGCCTGACAGGATCTCGCGGAAGGAGACCATTTCGCGCTTTTCGTTCGGCAGTTCGATACCGATCACGCTGCGGCCCGGCACCGTCGACACCCGCGCAGACAGCGCCGACATCGAGCGTGCAATATCGTCAGCAAGGCCAATCACCCGGCTCGCCTTGAGGCCCGGCGCAGGTTCAAGCTCGTACATGGTGACAACCGGGCCGGGGCGAACCGAGACGATCTCGCCCTTGACGCCATAGTCATCAAGCACCGATTCCAGCATCCGCGCGTTCTCTTCCAGCGCGTCGTCGGACAGCACATGCCGTTCTATATTGGTCGGATCCGCCAACAGCGCCAGCGGCGGCAGCTCATAATCCGTTTGCTTGTCGTCAAACGCGAGGCTGGGTTGGGCTTCGGCCTCGGCACGCCGCGACATGGGCGCGGCTTTGCGCACCGTTTGCTGCACCACTTTCTTGGGTTCGGCGGTGGGAATCCGGGTCGGCGTATAGGCGGCGGAGGGCGCCATATCGGCCTCGGTCACATCGTAATCGTCTTCGTCGCCCGAGTTAAGATACCCTGAACCGTCTTCGGCAAAGATATTCACCGGGTCGCGGTCATAGTCAGGCTCGGCAAGCTCGGCCACGGGGGCCGTCGGCGCAGGAACAGGGGTCGCCATCGGATCTGCCGCCATGATCGGCGCAATGGGGGCTGATTCCGGCATCGGCGCAGCAGCGCGCGGTGCGGCAGCGGCGGATATGCGCGGCTCAACCGCATTCACGCGCGGTGCCGCGGCGGCGGGGCGCGGTTCGGCAGCGTTCAGTCGCGGCGCAGGGGCCGCAGGGCGCGGGGCCTCGGCACTCAGTCGCGGCTCGGCGTGGCCCTGCGCGGGGGCGGTCAGCGGCGGCTCATCGGTGTGTGTGCCATGCGCAGGATACGACGCGGTCAGCGGCGGTTCGGCTTTCGTGACCGGGGCCGCCGGCGTCCGGGGCACATCCCGGAAGATAAGCGGATCGGGGCCACGTCCACGACCCTTGGTCAGCGGCGCAACTGATTCAATCTGAACCTCGGGGCTGCGGCGCACCCGGTCCTTGATCACCGAGCTGATCTTGGCCTTGATCCGGTCTTCCCCCGGCATCGCCACCTCATGATCTGGCCCAGCCATCTCAATCAATTCCGGCGAAGGCATCTCTTCGGGCCCGGGATCAGCGCGCCGGATCAGCGAGGGCATCCGCGCCAGCAAGCTGGGTTTTTCCGGCGTGCTATAGGCGGGCACCTCTTCAGGCACCGGCGGCACATAAGGCCGCGTGATCGCGGCATGGGCTTCCGTCGCCTGTTGTGCGGCCCAATCATCGGCCTGTTTGCGTTCTTCTTCGCGTTGCGCGCGACGTTCGGCCTGGCGGGTCTGCAACACATGTGCCGCGCCCAGCGCGCCTGTGGCCCCACGGCCCAGCACCTTGAGCAGCGTCGCATACGCCATGATCACGCCCAGCAACAGGAACCGCCCGATGGATTTCACCTCTGGCACGGTAAAGCCCAAAACAAAGGCCCCGACCAAAAGGATCAGCACGCCCATCACCAACGAAGCAAGCTTGACCACCAGCGAAGACCCGACCGGCAAGGCCGTCAGCACCGAACCCAGCACCGTATCGCCAAACAGCCCGCCCAGCCCAAAGGCATGCGTCCATTCCGGCCCCGGCACTAGCGTCGCGGCGTAAACGGCGGCCAAAGCAATCGCAATCGGCACAAAAATCGCGCGGCCCATCGCCCGGTCCGACCCGAGATGCAGCGCAAAGCGCCCGCCCCAGGCCAACAGCCCGACGGCCAGCCCCCAGCTTCCCCATCCCACAATCATGAACAACGGCGCGGCAATCGATGCCCCGGCGCGGCCCATCCAGTTTTGAACAGGCGCATCGGTGGCCGACATCCAGCTTGGGTCTTCCGGTGTGTAAGAGGCAATCATCGCAGCCGCAGCCAAACCCAACAGGATCAGCGCGATTCCGAAAAGCTCCTTGCCACGTTTTTCAACGGCGGCCTGAGTGTTGCTGTCGAGAAGCGGATCCCGCCCGCGTGCCTGAAATGCCATGTTTACCTCACCTGTACAGACAATCGCGCAGGCGAGTGAGCCCGCGACACATGTCCTTTATTGGGGCCACCATGGCGACCCGGATATATCCTTTGCCCGGATTGTCCCCGGCCACATCGCGCGACAGATAGGCCCCGGGCAACACCCGCACCGCCGTCTCTTGCCACGCCGTCAAAGCAGCGTCTTCGCCATCCTTCACCGGCAACCAAAGGAAAAATCCCGCCTCTGGACCGGCGTATCCCGGCACATCGGCGAAAATCTCGTCTGCCGCGGTGTATTTCTCCTGATAGAGCGCGCGGTTTTCCACCACATGCGCCTCGTCGGCCCAAACCCGCGCGCTGACCATCTGCAACGGCAGCGGCAGCGGCGTTCCCGAGTAGGCGCGCAATTGTTTGACCCGCGCAATGCTTTTCGGTCCGCCCGCGATGAAACCCGACCGCAGCCCCGGCAGGTTCGAGCGTTTCGACAGCGAATTGATCAGCACCACCCGCTCGGGGTCTGCGCCCATCTCGGCGGCAATCTCCAGCGCGCCGGTGGGCGGCGCATCGCGGTAGATCTCAGAGTAACATTCATCCGCGATGATGCGGAAATCATAGCGTTCGGCCAGAGCGATCAGTTCGCGCCAATAGTCCGCACTGGCAATCGCGCCCTGCGGATTGGCGGGCGAGCAGATATAGGCCATCGCCACCCGGTTCAGCACGTCCTCAGGCAGTCCGGCGTAATCCGGCAAATGCCCGGTGGCCTCGGTCGCGGGCACAAACATCGGCTCGGCCCCGACAGAAATCGCCGCAATCATATAGACCTGATAAAACGGGTTCGGGGTCAGCACGATGGGCCGCTGGCCGTTCTTTTCCTCGGGGCAAAGCGCCATCGCGGCGTTATACAGCCCCTCGCGCGACCCATTGAGCGGCATGATCTGCGTCTCGGCATCGAGCGTCACGCCGTAGCGGCGCTTTGCCCAATCCGAAATCGCGCCGCGCAGCTCGGGCGTGCCGTCATTTGGCGGATATTTCCCGAAACCGGCGATATTTTCGGCCATAACCTCGGCCACAAAGCCCGGAAAGGCATGTTGCGGCTCGCCAATGGTCATATGCAGCACATCGGCCCCATGCGCCGCTGCGGGTGCATGGGGGTCCAAAAGCGCCCGCAACCGCGGGAACGCATAGGCCGGAAGGTTCGAAAACCGTTCGGGGAACATGAGAATACTGCTTTTTCTGCCTCGGATACGGGGTCATTTATGCCCCATTTCCGCCCAAGGATAAGGCACCGCCTCGCCCTCGTCCAGAAAAAGGCGCGATGACGTAAGGCTTTGTGGCATTTGCGCCAATCCCGCCGCACTCGCGCCACACACCCGCTGCCTCCTTGGGCGGTTCGCCCTTATGACAGCGCCCGTTCCGCCGCCGCGCCCAACCGAAGCAACCGCGCCTCTGCCATCGGCGGGGCCAGCATCTGCAACCCGCAAGACGGCACCCCGGTCGGCAGGTTCAGCCCGCAACCGCCCATAAGATTGCCGATCCGTGTGTTGCGCAGCGCCAACAGATTCTCGGTCACGTAATACGCCGGGTCGGCCATCAAACGCTCGTAATCGGGGGGCAGATTGGCCGCCGTCGGGGTGATCACCGCATCATAGCCCGCTGTCGCCGCAAAATACGCCGCCTTGCACCGCGCCAGAATACCCTGCGCGACAAACAGATCGCTCGCGGTCGCCTCGGCACCGCTGCGGAACCGTTCCAGAATGGGCGCGAACATCTTGTCTGGCGCGGCTTCGATCACCGCGCCCCAGGTGCCATAGGCCTCGGGCGAATACAGAATCGCCGACAGCTCCAGCGCCTCGGCCACCTCGGGCACCTCAATCGCCTCGACCAGCGCCCCGGCCCCGCGCAACCGGTCAACCGCGCTTTCAAACGCCGCGCGCGGGGCCTTGCGCACCCCGTCCATCGCCACGGTTTTCAGCACCGCAAACCGCCGCCCTGTGAGCGATGCGCCGCGCAGGTCCACCGGCTTGCTGCCCTCTAAGATCGCCAACAAAAGCGCCGCGTCCTCGACCGTGCGCGCCAAAGGTCCGACGCTGTCGAAGGTCGGCACCAGCGGCACCACGCCTTTGCACGACACCCGGCCCACCGTTGTTTTCAACGCAACAAGGTCGTTCCACGCCGCCGGGATACGCACCGATCCGCCGGTGTCCGAGCCGATGCCCGCCGCCGCCAAGCCATAGGCCACCGAGGTTGCCGCGCCCGAGGATGACCCGCCCGGCACCGCCCCCTCGCCATTGATACAAGGCGGCGTCGCGGTGATCGGGTTCAGCCCCAACCCCGAGAACGCCAGCTCGCTCATGTGAGTTTTCCCGAGGCACACCAGCCCCGCCGCCGTGGCATTGCGCAACACCACCGCATCGCGGTCCGGCACCCGCCCGGCCAACAGCGCCGAGCCGGACTCGGTGGCCACGCCCGCGCTGTCAAACAGGTCTTTCCACGACACCGGCACCCCATCGAGCAGCGACAGCCGTTGCTCGGACTTCGCCCGCGCCGCCGCCGCCTTTGCCTCGGCCCGCGCCCGCTCTGACGTCACCCGCGCATAGATCACCGTGCCATGCTCATGGCCCGCAATCGCGTCAAGATAGGTGTCGGTCAGGGCCAACGGGTCAATCTCGCCCGCGCCAATTCCACGGCCCAGCTCTGCCGCCGTCATCCAAAGCCAATCCTGCATCTCGCGCCTCCATTTTTGCGGACGGTAGCGGCACCGAAGCGCATGGACAATCCCGCCCGGCGCGCCATATTCCCCATCATGATGTACGATAGCGATCTTCTGATTGTCGGGGGTGGGCTGAATGGCCCAATTCTGGCACTTGCGGCGGCTCAGGCCGGGTTTTCGGCTATTATAATAGACGCTCAAGACAGCACTGCCCAAAAATCAGACAATTTTGATGGCCGCTCTTATGCTTTGGCGCAGGCGTCCCAGCGGATGCTTGCCGCTTTGGATCTCTGGGGGCCGCTGGCCGCCCACGCCCAGCCCATGCTCGACATCAAGGTATCGGACGGGCGCGCGGGCGAAGGCCCCTCGCCGTTTTTCCTGCACTTCGATCACAATGAAATCGAAGAAGGCCCGATGGGTTATATGGTCGAAGACCGCTACCTGCGCCGCAGCTTGCAAGACGCCCTCGCCACAGCGCCCGGCCTCACCTATCTGCCCGGCGAAACCGTGATTGCCCAACATACCGACGCCAGTGCCGCCCGCGTCACGCTGGCCTCGGGCCGTACCCTGACTGGCCGGCTTTTGGTCGGGTGCGATGGTCGCAATTCCGGCACCGCTGCGCGCGCGGGCATCCAGCGCACCGGATGGGACTATGGCCAGACCGCGCTGGTTTGTGCCATCGCGCATGAACTGCCGCACCACGGCTGCGCGCATCAGTTCTTTATGCCCGCCGGACCGCTCGCCATACTGCCGCTGACCGGCAACCGAAGCTCGATTGTCTGGAGCGAGACCCACGCGCAGGCCGCCGCGATCAACGCGCTGCCGAAAGACGACTACCTCGCCATTCTGCGCCCGCGTTTCGGCGATTTCCTGGGCGAGATTTCCCTTGCCGGGGCGCGGTTCACCTATCCGCTGTCGCTCAGCCTCGCCAACAGCTTTGTCGGCGACCGGCTGGCGCTGGTGGGGGATGCGGCGCATGGGCTGCACCCGATTGCGGGGCAAGGGCTGAACGCGGGTCTGCGCGATATTGCGGCGCTGGCCGAGGTGATCACCGATGCCACCCGCCGGGGCGAAGACATCGCCAGCCCGCTGGTGCTGCCGCGCTACGCCGAATGGCGGCGGTTTGATACGGCCACGCTGGCCGGGGCGACGGATACGTTCAACCGCCTGTTCTCGAACGACAATCCGATCCTGCGTGCCGGGCGTGACATCGGCATGGGGCTGGTCAACGCCGTCCCCGCCCTGCGCCGCAGCTTTATCCGAGAGGCGGCTGGCCTGACCGGCGATCTGCCGCGACTGTTGCAAGGCAAAGCGCTGTAACCAACCCACGCACCAAGCGAAAGCCGCGCAATCGCCGACCCGTGGGGTGGCGATCCAACGGATTTGACAGCCACTTTATCTCTGCCTCACCGTAGATCTTTCATACAATGCGATGCCCTCACCATATCGCCGCCCCAAGGGGCGGGTCGGCGATTGCGCGGCGGCCTGCGGCCTTGATTCCGCGCGATAGATTGAACGCAAAGCCGGGCCAACGGCTGTCCACGGGATGCCTCAGCACCGGTGCTTTAAGGCACTTTATCCCCAGAAAATCCGGACACTTTCAAAGCGAAACGCTTGGGACGCCACGACAGCCCAGTCGAGCGGGCAGCCGTCGGCCCAGCGTAACTTAATCCGCGCGGCCCCAATCGGCATCCTGCATCTCGCGCAATCGCGACGCCGTGCGTTCAAATTCAAACGCGCCCGAGCCTTCGACATAGAGCATTTCCGGCTCCGCCGCCGCACTCGCCACCAGCTTGACCTTGGCTTCGTAAAGCGCGTCCACCAGCGTCACGAAACGCTTGGCCTCGTTGAAGTTGTTTCGGCTCAGGCGCGGGATGTCTTCCAGTACCAACACCCGCGCCGCCTCGGCCAGCGCCAGATAATCCGCAGGCCCCAAAGCCCGCCCGCAAAGGTCATAAAACCGCGCCCGCGCCACGCCGTTGTGAAACGCCGGGATCTCGACCTCGCGCTTGTTCACCACCAACGTCAAAGGCGCGCCCTTGCCGCCGGTCAATTGCTGCCACACCTCTTCGATCTTGGCGCGGGCGGCATCGTCTGCGGGGGTGAAAAACACCTGTTCGCCGGACAAACGATCCTGGCGGTAATCGCGCGGACTGGCCAGCTCCCAGACCACCAAATGCTCTTTGATCTGCTCGATAAACGGCAGGAAAAGCTGACGGTTCAGCCCGTCTTTATAAAGCGCATCCGGCACCCGGTTCGACGTGGTGACCACCACCACCCCGGCCTGAAACAGGAACTCGAACAGACGGCCCACCACCATCGCATCGGTGATATCGGTGATCTGCATTTCGTCAAACGCCAGACAGCGCAGCCCCTTGGCGACTTGCTTGGCCACCGGGGCCAATGCATCTTCGGCCCCGGATTTGCGCGCCTCATGCATGCCGCGGTGAATTTCCTGCATGAAGGCGTGAAAATGCACCCGACGCACCGGGATATCCTGCGCAGAAAGCACCTCGGCAAACAGATCCATCAGCATGGATTTGCCACGCCCGACCCCGCCCCACAGGTAAAGCCCTTGCGGCGGCGGCGGTGCCTTGCGGAACAGCCCGCGTTTCACCGGCTGGGCCAGCGCGGCGCGAATGCGCTCGAACTCCGGCAAAACTGCCTCCTGCGCATCGTCGCGCTGAAGCTCTTTGGCCGCGACGCGGGCGGCGTAAATCTCGGGCAGGGTTTCCATATCCCTCGAATACCGCGCCGCTCAGGGATTGTGTAGCCCGCATCGCAGGGTGGAATTGTACGCATCACAATTGCTGAATTGACCAAGCGTTCATATCACCTATGGTGGCCGCTGCCCGTCAGGAGGGGCCCGATCATGCACGCCAAAACACCGCTGTTTACCCCCGTCCTGATGGTCGGCTGCGTCATCATCATGCTGAGCTTTGCCGTCCGCGCGAGCTTTGGCGTGTTTCAGATCCCGATTGCCGAGGATTTCGGCTGGCTGCGGGCAGAATTCAGCCTCGCCATCGCGATTCAGAACCTCGCTTGGGGGATAGGTCAGCCTATATTCGGCGCGCTTGGCGAAAAGTTGGGCGACCGGGTGGCGATTGTGGTGGGTGGCCTGATGTACGCGGTGGGGCTGGTGCTGTCGTCGGCGGCTGTCACGCCCGAAGCGCATCAGATGCTGGAAATCCTCGTGGGCTTTGGCATCGCTGGCACCGGATTCGGGGTGATCCTTGCGGTCGTGGGTCGGGCCAGTTCGGATGAAAACCGCTCGATGAGCCTTGCCATTGCCACCGCCGCAGGCAGCGCCGGTCAGGTGTTTGGTGCGCCGCTGGCGGAATATCTGCTTGGGTTGATGTCGTGGCAGACCGTGTTCCTTGTGTTTGCGGGAGTGATCCTTGCCTCACTTTTGACCTTGCCGCTGATGCGCGCGCCGCAGGCCGCCAGCAAGGCAGAGCTTGAGGAAAGCATGGGCCAAATCCTCAACCGGGCCTTTCGCGACCCGTCTTACACGTTGATCTTCCTCGGATTTTTCTCCTGCGGCTATCAGTTGGCCTTTGTCACCGCGCATTTCCCGGCGATGGTGACCGAGATGAGCGCCCCGATCCTGCCCGGTAGCGCACTCTATAATATCGGCATCACCTCGACCTCGGCCTTAGGCGCGGTGGCGATATCGCTGATCGGCCTGGCCAATATCGTTGGCACATTGTCGGCGGGCTGGCTGGGCAATCGCTACTCGCGCAAATACCTGCTGGCGGGGATTTACGCCGGGCGGACGGTGATCGCGGCGCTGTTCATCCTGGTCCCGATCACCCCGGTCACGGTGCTGCTGTTTTCCGTCGGCATGGGCGCGCTCTGGCTGGCGACGGTGCCGCTGACGTCGGGGCTGATCGCGCATCTGTATGGGCTGCGCTACATGGGCACGCTCTATGGCATCGTGTTTTTCAGCCACCAATTGGGCAGCTTTCTGGGCGTTTGGCTGGGCGGGCGGATGTATGACGTTTATGGCGACTACACGATGGTCTGGTGGATCGGCGTCGGCGTTGGGGCGTTTTCGGCGATCGTGCATCTGCCGGTCAAAGAGATCCGCCGCGCGCCCGTTGCAGCCTAGGCGCAGCCCGATCCATTGATGGATCGGTACCGATCTTTTGACAGATCGGGGCGTTTGCCGCGAGCCGCAGCGCTTACCTTGGGAAAGGTACGCGCGCGCTGAAACCGGGGCGCAGCCCGATCCATTGATGGATCGGTGCCGATCTGTTGACAGATCGGGGTGGTTGCCGCGAGCCGCAGTACTTCCATAGGGAAAGGTACGCGCGCGCTGAAACTGGGACGCAATCCGATCTGTTGACAGATCGGTGTCCTCCGCCGCAGAGCGTTTCGTGTCAGCATGCCACCGTGGAAGCGTCATGCGGCCGCTTCTTCCGTCAACAACCCTTCAGACACCAGCCGCGCGGCCCAGCCTTCGGCCCCGTCAAACAGATGCACTTGCCAGCCGCGCGCCTCGGCGACGGCGATATTGTCCGCCCGGTCATCCGCAAACAAAAGCGCCTCTGGGGCCACGCCGCAGGTCGCTTCCAACAGCTGATAAATCCGCGCCTCAGGCTTGATCGCGCCGATATGTCCGGAAATATAGCGCTGGTCGAATTCCGACAGAAACGGATATCGGGCGCAGGCCAGATCAAAGGTTTGCCGGCCAAAATTCGACAGCGCATAAACCGGCACACCCCGCCCCCGCAGTCCACGCAACAGCCGCACCGAACGATCAATCGCCGGGCTGGCCATATCGATCCAATTGTCGCGCCACAGCATGATCTCGGCGTGCCACTCCGGGTGCGCCGTGGCCAGATCACCCACCGAGGCCGCGAAATCCGCCCCCCGGTCAACATCGTCGTTCATCTCGGCCAAGGGCACATCGGCAAATAGCGTTTTGCGCCGCACCTCCCCGATCGTGGCGTCGTAGAATCGCTCTGGGTTCCACTCCAAAAGCACATTGCCAATGTCGAAAACCACGGCCTCGATCGCCATCAGATGCCCTCCACGCAGCGGATCAGCCCGGCCTCAACGCCCCGACGGCTCTTGATCACATGGTTCACCCGGCGCAGCGCGGCAGGATGATTGGCGTCAAGTTCCCCCAAACGGATCAACAATTGCGCGATCAACGCCTCGCTCGCACGGGTCGCCCCATCCGCGATTTTCAGCGCGATGCCCATGCCCAAACGCGGCACAATCGCAGTGAAAACGCCATCGGCCCCGGTCTTGACCACAGTGCCCTGCATCTCCCGCATCAGCTCGGTGCAAGCGCGGCCTTCGCCGGCCACCAACTCCGGATGGGCGTGCATCGCGCTCACCAACTGTGCTGCCGCTTGGCTCATCGTATCGCTGCGCGACCCGGCACTGGCAAACCACGCCATCGCCCGCGCCACACCGTGCAACGAGGCTGCAAAATTCGGCGCCGAACAGCCGTCGATGCCATAGCCGGGGCTGGTCTCGCCGGTCACGGTTTCATAGGCTTCAAGCACCGCACGCTGCACCGGATGATCCGGCGTGACATACTCCGGCCCACCACCCAAGTGCTTGTTTAGCATCAGAAATCCACAATGTTTGCCAGAGCAGTTGTTGTGAAGCTGGCAAGCGCGCTCCTCTGCCTTGATCAGCGCCGCCTGCGCCGGACGGTCATCGGGCCACTGCGATCCACAGCGCAGATCCGCCTCGCCCAGCCCCATGCCGGCGAGCCAGGACGCCGCCAGATCCGTATGGATCGCAGCACCGTCATGGCTGGCACAAACCAGCGCGCGATGCGACGAATCAAGCGATGCGCCCGCCCCGCTGGCCAGCAAAGGTAACGCCTGGATCATCTTGATCGACGAGCGCGGCAGGATCACCGCCTCCGGATCCCCCCAGGCCTCAACAATCGCGCCACTGCTGTCGCAAATGACGGCATGACCGTGATGGAGGCTTTCCAGAAACGGACCGCGCCGGATTTCTACCAGTGGCACAGCACCGGCATGAGGATTTTGGGTCATCAAACACCGTTCAACTATTGGCGATTTTCTGCCAACGGGCCTTTCGCCCGTCGCACCTTTGACGCTAATATGGTTTGGTCGAGAAGGAAATGGCCGCGTAGGAAGCCCGACCCTCAAAAGGGACCACGCGGCTTTGTTTGATTGAGGCTAGGACAGCTTGGAGGCTGGACATATGAATTTTGGTTTTGCGCGCAGCATGGCCGCGGTGATCGCACTGACGGCAGCAACCGGCGTGTCTGCACAACAAGAAAGCACCAATCGCGTCGCGGCCCAGACCGATTGGAGCGTTTTCACCGAGAGCGACCCCAAGGAATGCTGGGCCGTGACGCGACCGAAGGAAACGGTCAACACCCGCGATGGCCGCGTCGTGGCGGTGCGCCGGGGCGACATCCTGTTGTTTGCCTTCTTCCGCCCCGAGGCCGGGGTCAAGACGGCACAGATCACCTTTACCGGCGGCTATCCCTTTGCCAGCGGATCGACGGTGAACATCAACGTGAGCGGCACCGAGTTCGAGCTGTTCACCGAGGGCGAATGGGCTTGGGCGGCATCGCCTGCCGATGATGCCAAGATCGTGACTGCGATGAAGCGCGGATCTTCCGCGATTCTGACCGCCCGTTCGGCGCGCGGCACGATCACCAAGGACACGTTCTCGCTGCTTGGGTTCACCGCAATGATCGAAGACGCGGAAAACCGCTGCGCCGGGTAACCCCGCGTTTATCCCGGCTGTGCTCTCTTTAATATGAGAGCGCCGCGCCGGGCCCATAGGCGACATGCCGCACCACTGGCCGCACTTCGGGCGGGAATCCTTTTGATTCCGCGCCCGAATCCTATATGTGGGGCACTTCTTTTCGGAAAATGAGCCGCTGATATGACCGCGCCGATCACTCAGGATGTCCTGACCATCCCCCGTAAACTGCCTGAGGGCGGCAAGACCAATCTGATTGGCCTGACCCGTGACGCCCTGCGCGCCGCGCTGATTGCCATGGGCACCCCGGAAAAGCAGGCCCGCATGCGGACCGGCCAGATCTGGCAGTGGCTCTATCTCTGGGGCGTGCGCGATTTCGATGCGATGACCAACCTGTCCAAGGCGTACCGCGCTGAAATGGCTGACCATTTCTGCATCGAACTGCCCGAAATCGTCACCAAATCCGTCAGCACCGATGGCACCCGCAAATACCTCGTCCGCATCGCCGGCGGCCATGAAGTCGAGGTGGTGTATATCCCCGAGACCGATCGCGGCACCCTGTGCATTTCGTCGCAAGTCGGCTGCACGCTGACCTGTTCGTTCTGCCACACCGGCACGCAAAAGCTGGTGCGCAACCTGACCGCCGGGGAAATCATCGGCCAGGTCATGCTGGCGCGCGATGACCTTGGCGAATGGCCGGAACAGGGCGCAACGGGCAACCAACCGCGCCTGCTGAGCAACATCGTGCTCATGGGCATGGGCGAACCGCTCTACAACTTTGAAAACGTCCGCGACGCGATGAAAATCGCGATGGACCCCGAAGGCATCCAACTCTCGCGCCGCCGGATCACCCTGTCGACCTCGGGCGTGGTCCCCGAGATTGCCCGCACAGCCGAGGAAATCGGCTGCCTTCTGGCCGTCAGCTTCCACGCCACCACCGACGAAGTGCGCAACACGCTGGTGCCGATCAACAAACGCTGGAACATCGAAACCCTGCTGAACGTGCTGCGCGAATATCCGCGGGTCTCAAATTCCGAGCGCATCACCTTTGAATATGTGATGCTCAAGGACGTGAACGACAGCGACGCAGATGCCCGCCGTTTGGTCAACCTGATCAAGGGCATACCGGCCAAGATCAACCTGATCCCGTTCAACGAATGGCCCGGCTCGCCGTACGAACGCTCCACCAACGAGCGGATCAAACGCTTTGCCGATATCGTACACAACGCGGGCTATGCCTCGCCCGTGCGCAGACCCCGCGGCGAAGACATCATGGCCGCCTGTGGCCAGCTCAAATCCGCAACCGAACGCGCCCGCAAATCGCGCAAAGCCATCGAAGCCGAAACCGGCCTCTCACAAAGCTGACCCCTTTCAGGCTTCTTCTGGTAAAAAATACCTCGGGGGAGAGGTCAAAGGCCGAGGGGGCAGCGCCCCCTTCTTCCCTCTCCCGGCCTCACACCCCTACCGCACCGGCGAAAACACCGCATCCTGCAACGAACAATCGCGGATCACATCGCGCCCGCAGGGCACCGGCTCCATATCAAGCGAGAGGCAAATCCGCGCCTCCTGGATAAATCCATCGCGGCAGGTCACGGTGATCATATCCGGCTCCAGCTCTGGATTTTCCTTCAAAAACGCCTCTTCCACCACCGTGGCTGGCAGCTTCACAACCCGGTCGAGCTTGCGAAACACCTCTGGCCGCACCACCGCGTCATAGGCCTTGCGCGAGGCGTCATAATACCCCGCCGCCGAAAGCCCCGAACAGGTGCCATGCTTGTTCCACTGATGCCAGGCCAGCCCGGATGTTCCCATGATATCAACCATATCGCTGGTCATCGCCCGAGTTGGCGCGCGCGCCACCGTCGGGCAATACGACGGCCAGCCGCGATGGTACTGCGGCCACAGCCCATGCAGCGTCCAGCCATAATCGTGGCGCGGATCGCATTGCTCCGATCCCTTGGCATCGCCCTCAATTTCGCACCAGTTCGCCGACCAGCTTAACGCCAGCACCCAATAATCAAACTCCCCGGTCTTCTCTCCCTTGGCCCAGGCCAACACCGGCAGGCTCAACGCCACACACACAGCAATCACACGCATTTTTACTTCCCTTTTGTCCCCGGCAACACTATAAGCCCCGCAGTTCCCCGACAATGGAAACAGTTTCGGCCCAGACCGAGACAGCCTTATCCAGGCGACGGGAGAGATTTGTTCAAAGGAGACCGCCGCATGGCCAAACTGCTGCACCCCAAGGCAACCGCCGTCTGGCTGGTGGACAACACCACGCTGACTTTCAAGCAGATTGCCGATTTCACCGGTATGCATGAGCTCGAAGTTCAGGGCATCGCGGATGGCGATGTTGCCGCTGGTGTCAAAGGCTTTGACCCGATTGCCAACAATCAACTGACCCAAGACGACATCGACAAGGCCGAATCGAGCCCGATGGCGCGTCTCAAGCTGAAGTTCAACGCCGCCGCCCATGACGAAGAAAAACGTCGCGGTCCGCGGTATACCCCGCTGTCCAAACGTCAGGATCGGCCGAATTCGATCCTCTGGCTGGTGAAATTCCACCCCGAACTGGCCGACAGCCAGATCGCCAAGCTGGTGGGCACCACCAAGCCGACAATCCAGTCGATCCGCGAACGGACCCACTGGAACATTGGCAACATGCAGCCGATTGATCCGGTTGCGCTGGGCCTGTGCAAACAGACCGAACTGGATGCCGCCGTCCAGAAAGCCGCGTCCAAGCGTGCCGCCGCGGGCGATGCCATGTCGGATGACGAACGTCGCAAGCTGCTGTCCACCGAGCAAAGCCTCGGCATGACCACAGAGCCGCGCATTCCGACGGCCATCGAGGGTCTCGAGACCTTCTCGCTGTCTGGCAGCGACGATGATGAGGAAGAAGAAGACAAGCGCGACATCCACGACGCCGACAGCTTCTTCAACCTGCCCGGCAGCGAAGACGACGGCGAAGAGCAGCCGTAAACCGGCCTGCATCGTACAGTAATCTTGATAAACCCCGGTCCCAGTGGCCGGGGTTTTCCTTTGGAAACTGGCAAACGGCTGGGCTGGCAGATGTGCTGGCGAAAGCCGGGGAACCAAAAGCCCCCTGCCCCGTTGTCCCTGCGAATGCCCGCCGCGCCCGGCGGACGTGCCACCAGACAACAGGAAGCCCATCATGTGCCTGATCACCGCCTTTGAGACCCACGTTCGCGCCAGCGCCACCCCCACGCCCGACGGCGCAGAGATCACGGTATCACGCGGCGACACCGGACAGGTTTTGGTGGATGTGACGGGCCCGAGCTTTATCGCCGCGTCCGATCACGCCATCGCGGTGATTGACGGCTGTGCCGAAGCCGAGTTGGAAGACACTGAAACCGGCCGTGCCCGCCCGATCTATGCCCATGGCACCGTGATCCGCGACGCCGATGGGGCCCCCACCGGCTATCGCTGTGTGTTCGACCTCGACACGCTGCCCGCCGCGACCATACCGGTGACGGCAGGTGCCGTTCCGATGCAGGCCGCGTTGCGCTAGGTTACAGCTTCCCCGCGAGGTGCAGGTCAAGCTCTTCAAGCCGGTCCTGCCCCCAAAACTTCTGCTCCCCGACAATGTAAAACGGCGCACCAAACACGCCGTTTTCAACCGCCGCTTCAAGGTTGGCGCTATAAGCTTCGGCCCCGGCCAGCAGGCCGCTGTCGGCCAGCGACGGATCAAACCCAGCTTTGCCCAACAGATCGCGGATCACATCATCCTGCGCAATATCGCGTTCCTCGGCCCAAACCGCTCGGGTAAACGAATGCGCCAGTTCGCCCAAATTTCCGCCCCCTGCCTGCCCCGCCGCGATGAACGCATACGACGACGGTGCCATGTTGGTCGGGAAATGCGCTGGTTTAAGCGTGATTGGCATCCCCAGCTTTTTCGCCTGCCGTTCCAGATCCTGTAGCCGGTATTCCTGACGGCTCGGATGGCGGTCTTTCGGCGGCTGCCCCCCGGTCCGGCCAAAGCAGGCCGCGATGTCGAAGGGCTTATAATTGATCTCGGCCCCGTGGCGCTTGGCCACCTCTTCAAGGCGTGTGCCTGCAAGATAGACAAATGGTGAGATTGTCGCGAAGTAGTAATCAATTTGTGTCATGACGCATTGTCCCCTGACAGTTGGGTTTTGCGGACCGTAACCGCGTGCTAAGCGAAGTCAACGTCACGAATCTTTTACTTTCCCTCCTCCTCAGGACCACGACATGCCCCAGATGATCGAACCGAAACTGATGTCCGGCAACGCCAACCTGCAATTGGCGAAGTCCATCGCACGCCGGATGTCGATGCATCGCGGAATAAATGTCGGCCTTGTCGACGCCCGTGTTGAACGCTTTAACGATCAGGAAGTCTTTGTAGAGGTTTATGAAAACGTCCGCGGCGAGGATATGTTCATTATCCAGCCGACCTCGAACCCCGCCAATGACAACCTGATGGAACTGCTGATCATGGCCGATGCGCTCAAACGCTCGTCGGCGGCGCGGATCACCGCTGTGATCCCCTATTTCGGCTACGCCCGTCAGGATCGCCGCTCCAAGGCGCGCACCCCGATCAGCGCCAAGCTGGTGGCCAACATGATCGCCCAGGCCGGGATCGAGCGGGTTCTGACAATGGACCTGCACGCCGCGCAGATCCAGGGCTTCTTCGATATCCCGGTCGACAACCTTTATGCCAGCCCGGTGTTCGCGCTCGACATCAAGAACCAGTTCAAGGGCAAGATGGATGACATCATGGTCGTATCGCCCGACGTTGGCGGCGTGGCCCGCGCACGGGAATTGGCCAAGCGGATCAACGCACCGCTGTCGATCGTCGACAAACGCCGCGAAAAGGCGGGCGAAGTGGCGGAAATGACCGTAATCGGCGATGTGACGGGCAAGAAATGCATCATCGTCGACGACATCTGCGACACCGCCGGCACGCTGTGCAAAGCCGCCGAAGTGCTGCTGAAGGCCGGCGCGACCGAGGTCCATTCCTACATCTCGCACGGCGTGTTGTCCGGCCCGGCGGTCGAGCGGATTTCCAAATCGGTGATGAAATCGCTGGTGATCACTGATTCCATCGAAGCCACCGACGCGGTGAAAAACACCAAAAACATCCGCATCGTGCCAACCGCGCCGATCTTTGCCCAAGCGATCCTGAACATCTGGAACGGCACCTCGGTGTCCTCGCTGTTCGATCACGAGACGCTGGAGCCGATCTACGAAGGCATCCTCTGATCCCCTAACATCGCGCCCGCCCCATCGGCGGGCGCATCCCCCGACAGACCACACAAGCCGCGCAATGTGCCCCCTACCGACGCTGGCGCAAGCCGCGCATCGCTGGGCCGTGGTACGGCGAGCCAACGGCACTGTTACAGCGCTTTATCCCCGCAAAACCCGTACACCCCCTAACCAATGCGCCAGCCGCAGCCAAATCGCCGTGCCAGGGGGCGGCCCAGCCCCTCTCGGCGGATTTGGCGCGGCCAAATCTCCTGCCGGGCAATGGATGCGCGGCGGCCTGCGGCCTTGATTCCGCGCGCAGCACAATCCCCCCACGCTTACCCACTTTTCCTCGGCCCCTAGATTCGCTAGACCAATCCAAACCCAATTCGACAGCGGAAAGAGCCCCATGGCACTGGAAAAGACATTCGACGCGCAATCCGCGGAACAACGGATCTATGACGCCTGGGAAAACATCGGTGCCTTCCGCGCCGGTGCCAATGCCCGCGACGGCGCATCGACCTATAGCATCATGATCCCGCCGCCCAACGTCACCGGCGTTTTGCACATGGGCCATGCCTTCAACAACACGTTGCAAGACATCCTGATCCGCTGGAAACGCATGCAGGGCTATGACACCCTCTGGCAGCCCGGCACCGATCACGCCGGCATCGCCACGCAGATGGTTGTCGAACGCAAACTGGCCGAAGACGGCAAACCGCCGCGCCGCGACTGGGACCGCGATGATTTCACTGCCGAGATCTGGAAGTGGAAACACACCTCCGGCAACTCGATCTTCCAACAGCTCAAACGCCTCGGTGCCTCCTGCGATTGGGACCGAGCGGCCTTTACCATGTCGGGCGCGCCGAATGCGCCTGCGGGCGAAGAGGGCAATTTCCACGACGCCGTGATCAAAGTCTTTGTCGAAATGTACAACAAGGGCCTGATCTATCGCGGCAAGCGCTTGGTCAACTGGGACCCGCATTTTGAAACCGCGATCTCCGATCTCGAGGTCGAGAATATCGAGACGCCGGGCCACATGTGGCACTTCAAATACCCGCTCGCGGGCGGCGCGACCTATGAGTACGTGGAGAAAGACGAAGACGGCAACGTCACCCTGCGCGAAACCCGCGACTACATCTCCATCGCCACCACCCGCCCCGAAACCATGCTCGGCGACGGTGCAGTCGCGGTGCACCCGTCCGACGAACGCTATGCGTCCATCGTCGGCAAGCTCTGCGAAATCCCGGTGGGCCCGAAAGAACACCGCCGATTGATCCCGATCATCACCGACGAATACCCGGACAAAGATTTCGGCTCCGGCGCGGTGAAAATCACCGGCGCGCATGATTTCAACGACTATCAGGTGGCCAAACGCGGCGGCATCCCGATGTACCGCCTGATGGACACCCGCGGCCAGATGCGCGACGACGGCGCACCGTATGAAGAAGCCTCTGAAATCGCAGTCGAAGTCGCCACCGGCGAACGTACCCTGACCGAGTCTGAAGCCGACGCCATCAACCTCGTCCCCGAAGACCTGCGCGGTCTCGACCGGTTCGAAGCGCGCAAAATCGTGGTGCAGCAAATCACCGACGAGGGCCTCGCCGTGATGGTCCCTGCCCCGCCGGTTGAAGACGGCGAAACCTGCTTTGACGGCGGCATGATGGCCTATGTCGAAAACAAACCGATCATGCAGCCGTATGGCGACCGCTCCAAAGTTGTGATCGAGCCGATGCTGACCGACCAATGGTTTGTCGACACAGCGAAAATCGTCGGGCCGGCGCTCGACGCCGTGCGCGATGGCACGGTTCGGATCATCCCGGAGTCGGGCGAAAAAGTGTATTACAACTGGCTCGAAAACATCGAACCCTGGTGCATCTCGCGCCAGCTGTGGTGGGGCCACCAGATCCCGGTCTGGCACACGCCCGGCACTGGCGACGAATGGCGCTCGTTCTGCGCCGCCACCGAAGAAGATGCGCTGGCGCAAATGCACGCGACCTTTGGCGACGACGCTGAATTCCTGATGGTCGAGGATGAAAAGGCCGCGACCGATCTCTTGGCGAGCTACTTCGAGAACATGACCGACACCACCGGCGTCGACCAACGCCGCCGCCCGCAAGCGATCCCGGTGTTCCGCGACCCCGATGTGCTCGACACCTGGTTCTCCTCCGGCCTCTGGCCAATCGGCACGCTCGGCTGGCCCGAAAACACCGAGGCGCTCGACAAATACTTCCCGACCTCGACCCTGATCACCGGCCAAGACATCATCTTTTTCTGGGTCGCCCGGATGATGATGATGCAGCTCGCCGTGGTCGATCAAATCCCCTTCGACACCGTCTATCTGCATGGCCTCGTGCGCGACGCCAAAGGCAAAAAGATGTCGAAATCCACCGGCAATGTGGTCGATCCTCTTGATATCGTGGACGAATACGGCGCTGACGCCCTGCGCTTTACCAATGCCGCGATGGCCTCGCTCGGCGGCGTGCTCAAGCTCGACATGCAGCGCATTGCCGGCTACCGCAACTTCGGCACCAAGCTCTGGAACGCCGCCCGTTTCGCCGAAATGAACGGCGCGACAGGCTCGGACGGCACGATCCCGACGGCCACCTACCCGGTCAACACTTGGATCATCGGCGAAACCGCCCGCGTCCGCGAAGTGGTCGACCAAGCGCTGACCGATTTCCGTTTTAACGATGCCGCCCAAGCGCTTTATGCCTTCGTCTGGGGCAAGGTCTGCGACTGGTACGTCGAGTTCTCCAAACCGCTGCTGCTTGACGGCGACGACGCCACCAAGGCGGAAACGCAAAAGGTCATGGGCTGGGTCATCGACCAATGCCTGATCCTGCTGCACCCGATCATGCCCTTCATCACAGAAGAGCTTTGGGGCACGCTGGCGACACGACCGAAAATGCTGGTCCACACCGATTGGCCCACCTACGACAGCACGCTGATCGATGCCGAGGCCAGCCGCGAAATGAACTGGGTGATCGAAGTGATCGAAACCACCCGCTCGGTCCGCGCCCAGATGCACGTCCCCGCTGGTCTGCACGTACCGATGCTGGTCACCCAAATGGACGACCTCGCCCGCGCCGCATGGGATCGCAATGAAACGCTGATCAAGCGCCTCGCCCGCATCGACAGCCTGACCGCCGTCGACAGCTTCCCCAAAGGCTGCGCCACCCTGCCCGTCACCGGCGCCACCTTCGGCCTGCCACTGGCCGATATCATTGATGTCGACGAAGAAAAGGCGCGGCTGGAAAAGACCCTTGGCAAGCTCGCCAAGGAGTTGGGCGGGTTGCGCGGGCGGTTGAAAAACCCGAAATTCGCCGCAAGCGCACCCGAAGAGGTGGTCGAAGAAACCCGCGCCAACCTTGCCGCGCGCGAAGAAGAAGAGTCTAAACTGAAAGAGGCCCTCGCTCGCCTCAGCGAACTCTAACCCCTTCTTCTGTTCTAAAATACCGCGGGGAGCGCGAGGGGCTGGCCCCTCGTTCCCGCACGAAACAACAGGCGGCGCGCCCCCAAAAGGCGCGTCACCTCACTACATCTATAAGAAAAAGCGCGCGGAAGCGCTCAATTTGAAAACGCGCGCCAGAAGTGCATCCGGTCAGTTCACCAGATGAACGTCAACCGTGGCATCAAGCGACGCCGCCAGCGACATGAACCGCGCTTCGGCCACCTCACCGTACAGTGGCCAGGCCCCCTCGCTCAGCCGCAGGCTCAGCACCTTCTTCTTCGGCCGCCAGCCCAGCTCGCCAATATGCCCACCCTCCGACATCCACAACATCGCACCAAACCGCATCGCCTTACCGAGGATTTCGGCCTCGCGCTGCGATGGCTCATCAATGATGCCGAACAGCTCCTCAAACCGCGAGCCGCTCCGCTTGTTCTTGTAGCGATGCAGCAGCGCCAGCCCCAGAAACACCCGCTCCGGATGGCTCAACCCGCCCAGATTGGCGCGGGTG
The DNA here is from genome assembly GCF_054052205.1 of Marinovum sedimenti. Taxonomy (NCBI): domain Bacteria; kingdom Pseudomonadati; phylum Pseudomonadota; class Alphaproteobacteria; order Rhodobacterales; family Roseobacteraceae; genus Marinovum; species Marinovum sedimenti. The sequence continues at coordinate 2,643,486 of NZ_CM133223.1, read as the reverse complement.
GCGTTGTCAAAACAGGTCTCGGCCCGGTAATCCGGATGCGCCCGCCAGCTTACGTCATGCAACAGGCACGCCGCCTGCACCAGCCGAAGCTTTTCCGGCCGCACATTGGCGAACAGCGGCAGAATGAATTCGTACAGATCACGGCCAAACCCCGGCAGCCGCGCATCCTTGGCCTCGGCAAACAGACAGGCCTCGATCAGCGGATCCCGGTCGCGCAACTGCTGCGGCATCTGCTCATAAAGCAGCCCCTCGCGAATGCCATAACTCGACACCGCGATATCCTTGGGCCGGAACGTCTGCACCAGCCGTTTCAGCACCTCAACAGCATACGGCACCAGCGCCATCCGCGACGATGACAAGCCGCAAACGCCGCGCAACTCTTCCAGATCCCAGCCCGCGATGTATTTCGCTGTCTCGCGCACCGCCGTGGTGCTCATCCGGTATTCGTGTTGCACATGAAGCGGATAGCCGCGCCGCTCCATATCGATCCGCGCAATCGCGCGCCACGACCCACCGACAAGGAACAACCGGTTCGATTGCGGCCCCATCCGCGCGTGCAGGTCCTCCATCACCGATTTGATCTGCGCCTTACGCCCCTTGGCCCCGCCTTTAATATCGCGCAGCTTCAGCGGCCCCAAAGGCGAGGTCACCCGCTTGCCAACAACCCCGTCGTTGATCTCGGCCAGTTCCATCGACGAGCCGCCAATATCGCAGACCAGCCCATACGACCCCGGCCAGCCCAGCAGAACGCCCTGCGCCGACAGCCGCGCCTCTTCTTCGCCGTCAATGACGTGAATCTTCAGCCCGCATTCGCGCTCGACCTGGTGGCAGAAGTCCGGCCCATCCTCGGCATCCCGCACCGCAGCGGTGGCCACGGCGGTCAGCGGCGGCAGGTCCATCCCCCGCGCGAGGTATTGAAACCGGCGCAGCGCAGACAGCGCCCGGCGCCGGCCCTCGGGGTTGAGAATGCCGGATTCCGCCATCCCCGCGCCAAGGCCGCACATGATCTTTTCGTTGTAGAAATACGCCGGGCTGCGCGCCGCGCCGTCAAACACCACCAGCCGAACCGAGTTCGACCCGATGTCGACCACCCCCACCCGCGCCAGCTTGCGTGCGCTGGGATCGTCAAACAAAGCCCGGCCAAATGGCCCATGATCCTGGCCCGCGGTCTCGGTTGTTACATCCATGGAAGTCCCCGGTGTTTTTTCTCATATGGACCAGTCGCCCCTCTCGGGTCAACGATCCGATCCGCATAAATCGTCGCGCGACCGGTCAGTCGCTGCCGTGTGTCAGCGTCGGCACATCGCCCGCGCCCGCCGATCCGCGCCCCGAAAGCGAGGGGTTCTCCATAAAGAACCGGTGGCAATTAAAGGCAAATTCGCCCTCCCCCGGCACGGCCCGGAGAAATTTTCCATCCGGTCGCATCACCCAGCTTTGCGCCACATCCGCCAGGTTGGCGGCCATGATTTGATCGGTGATCTGCGCTTTGACGGTGGGGTTCTTGGCCTCGACCAGCGTTTCGATCCGCCGGTTAAGGTTGCGCCCCATCCAGTCTGCCGAGCTGAAAAACACCCGCGCGCGGTCCGACGGCAGCCCGCCGCCGTTGCCAAAACAAACAATCCGCGAATGCTCCAGAAACCGACCGATGATCGATTTGACGCGGATATTCTCGCTCAGCCCCTTCACGCCCGGCCGCAGCCCACAGATGCCGCGGATCACCAGGCTGATCTTCACCCCGGCCTGACTGGCACCGTAAAGCGCGTCGATGATATCCGGCTCGATCACCGAATTCATCTTGGCCCAGATCGCGGCGGGCCGCCCAGCGCGGGCATGTGCCGCCTCGGCCTCGATCATCGCCAACAGATCATTTTTCATGTCGTGCGGCGAAATCGAGATGTTCTTCAATTCCAACGGGCGCGCATAGCCCGAGACATAGTTGAACAGCTTGGTCGCGTCGGTGCCAAGCCCGCTATCGCAGGTGAAAAAGCCCAGATCGGTGTAAATCCGCGCCGTGATCGGGTGGTAATTGCCGGTGCCATAGTGGGTATAGGTCACAAGGTCTTTGCCCTCGCGCCGCACCACCGTCGAAACCTTGGCGTGGGTTTTCCACTCCAGAAAACCATAGACAACATGCGCCCCCGACCGCTCTAACCGGCGGGACTGGCGAATATTGGCAGCCTCGTCAAACCGCGCCTTGAGCTCGACCAGCGCGGTGACCGATTTGCCATCCTCCGCCGCCTCGCAGAGCGCACTGACGATGGGCGAATTCTTGGACGTCCGATACAGCGTCTGTTTGATCGCCACCACATCCGGGTCACGCGCCGCCTGTTGCAGGAAGCGCACCACCATATCAAAGGTCTCATACGGGTGATGCAGCAGCATGTCTTTCTGCCGGATCGCGGCAAACATGTCGCCGTCGTGGTCCTGCACCCGTTCGGGCACCCGTGGCGTGAACGTGGGCCACAGCAGATCGGGCCGGCTCTCTAGCACCAATTCCTTGAGGTCAGCGGCCCCCAACATGCCGTCGAGCTCGATAATCTCTTCGTCGCGCACATGCAGTTCGCGTTTGACGACATCCAACAGGCGCGGCGGGGCCCCGGCAGAAATCGTCAGCCGCACCACCTCGCCCCGACGGCGGCGTTTCAGCGCCACCTCGAATTCGCGCACAAGGTCTTCGGCCTCGTCCTCAACCTCAAGATCGCTGTCGCGCAGCACCCGGAACAGGAAATGCGCGCGCAAGCGATAGCCCGGAAACAGGCTTTCGGTGTGCAACAGCAACAGCTGCTCCAGCGGCAGGAACCGATGCGTGCCCTCGGCCGATTGCAGCCGCACAAACCGGTCGGTCTGATGCGGGATCGGCAACAGCGCTTTCAGCACCCGGCCATCGTTTTGCCGCTCAAGCTCTAGCGCGAGGCTATAGCCGGTGTTGGGAATGAACGGAAACGGATGCGCCGGATCAATCGCCAGCGGCGAGAGGATTGGAAAGACCTGCCGCATAAACACCTGATCCAGATGCTGTTTGTCCGAAAATTTGAGATCGACCCGGTCGACGATCTCGATCCCTTCGCCCTCCATCTCGCGGCGCAGCGCCGCCCATGTCTGTTGTTGCGACGCCATAAGCCGCCGCGCATCATTGCGGATCAACACCAGCTGCTCACCCGGTGTCAGCCCATCTGCGGCAGGCGTGGTCAGGCCCTTGTTCTCCAGCTCGCGCAGGCCCGCCACCCGCACGGTGAAAAACTCATCAAGGTTCGCCGCCGATATCGACAAGAACCGCAGCCGCTCCAGCAACGGCACACGCGGATTGCCCGCCTCTTCCAATACCCGCCAGTTAAACCCCAGCCAGCTTAATTCCCGGTTAAAAAATCGCCCCGGCCCTGCAAGATCCAGCTTGGGTTGTGCCACCGGCTCGGGGAAGTCGGAATTCAGGAAATCGGCTTGCGTCATGACGGGCTCAGCCATCCAGATCCGCAAGCGCCTGCACGGCGCGGCGCGCCATTTCGCGGCTCATCGGTTTGCCACTGTTCAACGCCACATCATCCAGTTCCGCCACAATCTTTTGCGCCGCAAGGAACGAGCGCGGCGCATGGCGCACCAGATACGGGATCACATCCGGGCTGGGGCTAAGCTGTCGGTCGGCAAACAGCTTACCCAGCACCGCGCCCAGCAATTCGTCGTCGGGCGGGTTCACCGCCACCACCTGTGTCCCTTGCATCCGGCTTTTCAGATCGGGCAGCTCCAGCCCCCAGCGCACCGGTTCATCCGTCGCGGTGATCAACAGCGTATGGCCCTCGGCCAGCACCAGATTGTGCAGATGAAACATATGCGCCTCGGCATCGGCGTTGCCCGCCGCCTCTTCGGCGTCTTCGATACACAGCGATCCCTGCGCCAATTCGCCCACCTTGGCGTCGGGCAGGTCCACCGCCCGCACGATCCGCGCGCCCGATTGCTCGGCCCAGACATGCGCCAGATGCGTCTTGCCACTGCCCACTGGACCCTTCAGCACCAGCTTGCGCCCGGGCCAATCGCGCCAGCCATCAATCATGCTAAGCGCCAGCGCATTGGACGGCGAGATATAGAAATCATCCCGCCCCAGCGCCGGCTGTTCTGTCAGGTCGAACTTTAGCTGCTTGGTCATTTCAAATATCCTGCGGCCGGCAAATTCAGTCATCCGACACCCCCCGATACAGGCGACTGTCAAGATATTGGCGGGTGGCAAATCGGGCCACCACACCCAGCGCCGCGGCCACTGGCACGGCCACCAGCATCCCGACAAACCCGAACAGCGATCCAAACACGCTGAGCGCCAGCAAAAGCCAGACCGGGTGCAACCCGACCGAGCTTCCCACCAGCTTGGGTGTTAACAGATTACCCTCAATCACTTGTCCCACAACGAAAATTATCGCGACAATTGCGATTTGCAGCCAGTCGCCCCAGAACTGAAACAAAGCCAGCCCCAGCGCCAGCGCCCCGCCGACCAATGCGCCGACATAGGGGATAAAGGTGACAAGCCCGGCGATAAACCCGACGATCAGGCCAAATTGCAGCCCCGCCAGCATCAGTGCCACGGCATAATATGTCCCAAGGATAAGGCAGACGGTGCCCATACCGCGCACAAAGCTGGCCAGCGTCCTGTCAATGTCGCGCGCCAGCCCTCGGATCACCGGCGCATGGTCGCGCGGCAGCAGCTGATCAATGCGGGCCACCATGTTATCCCAATCGACCAAAAGATAGACGGTCACCACCGGAACGATAACAAACAGCATAACGATGCTAAGGATCGACGCCGCCGAAGACAACAATGTTTCCAACAGCTTGCCGCCGTATTCCTGCACCTTTTCGCCAATCGACACCAGCGATTGCCGCATCGCGGAATCCGCTTCCATCAGGTCAGGAAACCGGGTGACAAGGAAGTCGCGCAGGTTGGCAAACAGCTCGGGCGCAATGTCCACAAGGTCCGCCGCCTGTGTCACCAGCGTCGGCACCACCAGGATTGCCAGCAGCACAAAGACCACCAGCGCACAGACCGTGATGACGGCCACAGCCGCAGCCCGCGACAACCCGGCCCGCTCTAGCCGATCCGCCACCGGATCAAGCAGATAGGCAATCGCGCCGCCCAGGACAAAAGGCAACAGCACATCGCCCAGAAGCCATAGCAACAACGCGATAACAACGGCGGCGACGCCCCAATATTTGAACTGTTCCCGAACCGGCAGGGCCATGCGCACATCCCTTATGTTTCCCGATACATCGCCTGTTGAGGTCGGGGTTTCAAGGGCGGGCCACACCGCGACACGCCGTATAACCCTGTATAACAGTGTATAACTCGGTGATCCTGCGGCACCCTGCGGTTTCTTTTGGCCGTTTTGGTGCCGAAAGCCGTGGCCAGGGTCTGCGCAACGCTCAGCCCCCTTGCCATCTTCGCCCCCATACCGCAAAACCCGGTGCAACCCCGATTGCCGAAAGATCAAGCAACATGCGCCTGTCCCGCTATTTCCTGCCCGTGCTGAAAGAGACCCCCTCTGAGGCGCAGATCGTCAGCCACCGGCTGATGCTGCGTGCCGGGATGATCAAACAGGCCTCCGCCGGGATTTATTCCTGGCTGCCGCTCGGGCTTAAGGTGCTGCAACGGATCGAGCAGATCATTCACCAAGAGCAAGAGCGCGCCGGCCACATCGCCATGCTGATGCCGACCCTGCAATCCGCCGATCTATGGCGCGAAAGCGGGCGCTACGATGCCTTTGGCGAAGAGATGCTACGGATGACCGACCGGCACGACCGCGAAATGCTGTTCACGCCCACCGCAGAAGAGCTCATTACCGACATCTTCCGCAGCCATGTCAGCAGCTACAAGGATCTGCCGCTGACGATGTATCAAATCCAGTGGAAGTTCCGCGACGAGATCCGCCCGCGCTTTGGCGTGATGCGCGGCCGCGAATTCCTGATGAAAGACGGCTACACCTTCGACCTCACCAAAGAAGACGCGCTGCACGCTTACAACCGCCACCTTGTCAGCTATCTGCGCACCTATGAACGCATGGGTCTGCAAGCCATCCCGATGCGCGCCGATTCCGGCGCGATTGGCGGCGACGACACCCATGAATTCCTCGTGCTGGCCGAAACCGGCGAATCCGAGGTGTTTTATGACAGCCAGATCACCGAGCTGAAGTTCGGCGACCGCGAGATTGATTTCGACGATCACGCCGCCTGTAGCGCGGTGCTCGACGAGTTCACTTCGCGCTATGCTCGCACCGATGAAACCCATGACGAGGCGCTGTTTAACGAGGTGCCGGAAGAGCGCCGCCGCTCCGCGCGCGGCATCGAAGTGGGCCAGATCTTCTACTTCGGCACCAAGTATTCCGAGGCTATGGGCGCCACCGTGGCCGACGCCGAGGGCAACAAGGTGCCGGTCCACATGGGTTCGCACGGCATTGGCGTCTCGCGCCTGCTTGGCGCGATCATCGAAGCCAGCCACGACGACAAAGGCATCATCTGGCCCGAAGGCGTGACGCCGTTCCATTGTGGGATCGTCAACCTCAAGCAAGGCGACGACGAAGCCAACGCGGCCTGTGACGCGCTGTATGCCGCGCTCAAGGCGCTCGGCCTCGACCCGCTGTATGACGACCGCAAGGACCGCGCCGGGGCGAAATTCGCCACGATGGACCTGATCGGCCTGCCATGGCGCATCACCGTCGGACCGCGCGGTTTGAAAAACGGCGTGGTCGAACTCACCTCGCGCCGCACTGGTGAAAGCGAAGAGCTGCCGCCCGAAGAGGCGGTCAAACGCCTCGCCGCGATCTATCAGGGCGTTCTCTAGGCACATGAGAACGGCGACCGGACAGTCGCCGTTCTCGCCGCCGAACCGCAACATCTGCGACCGGCAGGTTTCAATCTTTCGCAACCGCGCGGATAAAAACTGTGCAAGCCGCCTCGGCTTAGTCGCACCCCTGACAGGCATAGCCTTTGCACTCGCACCAGGCGCATTTGGCCTCATTGGCCCCGTTGCAGGCCCCTAGATCCCCGCCAAGGCTGACCGCGCAAAGAAACCCGTCCCCGATCATCCGGTTAAAGCGGCTGGTACAGATCGCGGCGCTCGGCCCGCATTGGTCGGTGTCATCGTCCGCAGACAGGGCAAGCCGGCGCACTGTACCCGCAGGCCCGTCGGGCACATCCTTGGGTGCCAATATGCTTTGAAATATCCCGCTTTTCAGGCCATGCACCGATTTTTCCACGCCTTCTTCAGGGGTTGCAAGATAGGCAAAGCCCAACTCCGGGGCTAGGATGGTCTCGACCGATTTGCCATCCGGTCCGGTGACAGACACCGAGATTGCCGCCTGTTGATCCTCTTGCAGCGTATACCGCACTGATCCATCCCCCCGCGTATCAAGGGTGACGCTGCGCGCATTGTGGTTGTAGGTCACGACAACTGGCACCTCATAGCCCCGCCGTTCCACCATGACGCGCGCGTCCTTGGCCCCGGCGATAAGCTCGACCGTCGCATAAGCTACCGGATCAACCGGGCAAATGTCAGGTGCCGTGAATGTAAAATCGGTCTGGGCCATCGCAGGCAGAGACAGCATGACGCTCACGAAAGCCGTCAAAAAACAGGTCAGAAAACGGACAATAACAATACTCCAGTTTTGCAGATTAAATTTTTAAGAAAGCTTGCTTTGCATAACGAAAATTCGCAAAAGTTTCAATCTAAGATTGAACCAGCTCCTCATCACTCACCTAGGTACGTCGGATTTCGACATTGCACCGCCACCTCCAATCACCGTGTGGGTCGGACGGAAAACGCTCGGCACCGCCACGGGTGTACTATCGCCGCATTGCCCGGCCCCCGCCAATCCGCTAGGCAGGGGGCGATTGCCCAACCTAAGGCCAACGCCATGAGCCGTATCATCGAAATCGATCTGGACGACGCCAATCTGCCGCCGCCGACGCCGGAGGTCGAGCAAGAGCGCAAGGTCGCCATGTTCGACCTGATGGAAATGAATTCCTTTGACCTGCCCGCCCGCGATGACCGGGTGGTGCCGCCGGGGCCGTATCGGCTTGGCCTGTCGATCCGCGACAAGCGGCTGGTGTTTGATGTCGCCACCGAAGACCACCAGCAAGCGGCGGAATTCCATCTGTCGCTGACGCCGTTTCGGCAGGTGGTGAAGGACTACTTTCAGATCTGCAAAAGCTATTTCGATGCGGTCAAAAAGCTGCCTCCCAGCCAGATCGAGACCATCGACATGGCCCGCCGCGGCATCCACAACGAAGGTGCGCGCATTCTTCAAGAGCGTCTCGAAGGCAAGGCCGAGGTCGACAACGATACCGCCCGGCGGCTGTTCACGCTGATCTGCGTGTTGCATTTCGGGGCCTGACCGGGTGACGCGTGCGCTGCCACAATCGATCTTGTTCTGCTGTGATCACAACGCCGTCCGCTCGCCGATGGCCGAAGGGATCATGAAGAAATTCTATGGCACCGAGACCTATGTGCAGTCGGTCGGCGTGCGCAACGATCTGGAGATTGACGGTTTCGCCATCGCGGTCTGTCAGGAAATCGGTGTCGAGTTGGACCGCCATCGCTCGCGCAGTTTTGACGAGCTTGAGGAATGGGGCGAGGCGCTGTCGTCCTTTGATCTGGTGGTGGCCCTGTCGCGCACCAGCCATGAGCGGGCGCTGGAGCTGACGCGCTGCTTTCATCTGACGGTGGAATTCTGGCCGGTGCTCGACCCGACCAGCACCGGCGAAACCCGCGCCACAAAGCTTGCCGCTTATCGACAGACCCGCGATCAAATCGTGACGCAGCTGGAATCCTACTGGGGTCCGCGCGCGGCCTCTTAAAACCGCGCTGTGGCGCGCCTATATCTTTGTGCATGACACATTTGACCCGGATCACCGCCGCCACATGCCTTGCCATCAGCCTTGGTTTGCCTGCCGCTGCGCAGGAAGAGGACGAAGGTTTTAACCTGATGGAAGAAGGCGCGCGGCTGTTCTTTCGCGGGCTGATGGACGAGATGGAACCGGCGCTGAAAGACCTTGAAGGCCTAGCGCAAGAGATCGAGCCGGGCTTGCGGGCGTTTGCCAATGAGATGGGGCCGGCATTGCGCGACCTGATGGCCGAGGTCGAGGATTGGAGCGCCTACCACCCGCCCGAGGTGCTTGAGAATGGCGATATCATCATCCGTCGCAAGACGCCGGACGAGAGGATCGAAGACCCCGAAGAGGTGCCGGACGAAATCGACCTTTAGGCGGGAAATGTTTCGCGCGCGAAACATTTGTTGTTTACTAACAGTTGGTTAACCCGGCGCACGTTGGGTGCGCTGCGCGGGATTGCGGCGCAGCAACCGCCGCAGCATCGACATCAGCGCGACCAATATCATCATCCCGCCGACAAACCCGACCCCGGCAAAAACCGCGCCTTCAAAGGTGACGGGCACCGCTGGTTTGTAGACCTCCCACGCGCGTTTGGCGACGTCGCTGTCGGTCATCCGAGAGGCGAGATAGGCGCGGGTGAAGGGGCCAGCACCGTCAAGCGCGGCAAGGTCGGCCGAGAGCTGGGCGTGACGGCGAAAGGTGGTCTGAATCGACCGGGCGCGAGCAAGGCCCATGTCGCTGCCCTGTGCGAGATCAGTGAGCGCGGCGGCGCGGGTCAACCCGAGATCAGCGGCGTCGGCATCGAACTCTGTGACCACGCGCGACAGTTCATCCACCGCGCCACCAAGCCGCTGGGCATACTGCTGGGAAAACTCGGGGAATTGCGACAATCCCGCCGCGCCGGTGATCCCGCCCGCGAGGGTGAGGGCTTTGGCAAACATGGCTGACCTGCTCGTTTATTATCGGTCCAAGGATAGAGCCTCGATCATCGCGCGATCAAGCCCGGCCATCGCTTCGCCCGGAACACAGGCGGAATACGCGGCAAAAAGGCTGTAGGTCGCGCCCCAGTTCACCGTAAAGCTGCCGCCGTCGCCCGGCCCGCCAAGGAAACAGAGCACGCCGAAGTTCCAGCGATTGATGCCGGTGCCCGCAGTCCGGCCCGCCATGCCAAGCCCATAGTATGCGCCATCGCCGATATGGGCCGAGGGCAAGGCGGTGAAATCCTGACCTACGAAGTGATAGCGGTGGAAGCGGGCGAAATCGCGCGCCGACATTTCCCAGCCGCCCCACGGGCCAAAGCTGCCGGTGACCGCCGACAGCCGCGCCGTGGTGACACCGGCAGGCGAGAGCACGCGGGTCTGGCAAGCGGTGGCATAATCCTCGCCGGTGACGACCTCGATCACGGTGCCGAGGATGGCGTAGTTTTCATTGTTATAGGCAAAGGCCCCGCGCGGGCCTTTGGGGGTGCGCGCCAGTGCGGAAACCGTGGCCTCGGCCCAGCGCGGGGTGCCATCGCCGCGCCACTCTGGCATCAGCGCTTGCGTCGCGTCGGCGGTCAGGCCGGTGGTGTGGGTGATAAGGTCGGCGATGGTCAGATCAAGGTTGGTCTCGAGCAAGGTGCTTAGCGGGGTCTGCCAGGTCAGCCGCTCCTGATCGACCAGAGACTTGACGCACAGCGCGGTGATCGCCTTGGAATTGCTTTGCAATTCAACCGGCATGTCGGCGGTGATGCCGCGTTCGATGGCGGCGATCTCGCTGTCGCCCTGCATCAGCACCAGCACGGCGGCGGGGTGGCCTTGGGCGCCGATCCAGAGGTCAAACGCCTCTTGCACCCGCGTGGCGGCGTCCTGCGCCGAAAGCGGCGCGGCAAGAAGGCTGAGGCAAAAGGCGAGCAGGCGCATGGGGAGGCTCCGGTTGGGATGACGTGTCACCCTTGCCCGAAGCCGCCGCGCGCGCAAGTCTCAGATCAGATCGGTGACACGCTCGGGCGGACGACAGATGCGGACGCCTTTGGGCGAACAGACCAGCGGGCGCTCGACCAGTTCGGGGTGGGCGACCATCGCATCAAGGATCGCCTCGTCGCTGGTGCCGTCATCAAGCAGGCCGAGGGTTTGTGCGGTGCCGCGCGCGGTGCGCAGGGCGTCGCGCGGAGAGATGTCGGCGATGGCGAACAGCGCCTGAAGCTGCGGCTTGGTCCAGCCGGTTTTGAGGTAGGGCACCACGGTCGGCTCTGTCCCCGTCTCGCGGATCAAATCAAGCGTGGCGCGGGATTTCGAGCAGTTGGGGTTGTGAAAGATCACGATGGCCATGGGTTATCCGTTGAGTTTGCGCAGGCGCGCGGTGACGGACAGGCCGTGGGCCTCGAGGCTTTCGGATTTGGCGAGGATTTCGGCAGCAGGGCCGCAGGCGCGCAGGGCGTCGGGCGACATCTTCGACAGCGTGGTGCGCTTCATGAAATCGAGCACCGAGAGGCCGGAGGAGAAGCGGGCCGAGCGGGCGGTGGGCAAGACGTGGTTGGGGCCGCCGACATAGTCGCCGATGGCTTCGGGCGTCCATTGGCCAAGGAAGATTGCGCCGGCGTGGTGGACCTTTTCGCATAGCGCTTCGGGGTCGGCGACGCAGAGTTCGAGGTGTTCGGGGGCGATCCGGTCGGAGAGTTGCGCGGCCTCGTCGAGGTCACGCACGGTGATCACCGCGCCGAAATCGCGCCAGCTTGCCCCGGCGATGGCGCGGCGTTCGAGGGTTTCGAGGCGTTTTTCCACCGCCTCAGCGACGGCGCGGCCAAAGGCTTCGTCATCGGTGATCAGCAGCGATTGCGCGCTTTCATCGTGTTCGGCCTGGCTCATGAGGTCGAGCGCGATCCAGTCGGGGTCATTGTCTTTGTCGGCGATCACCAGGATTTCCGAGGGGCCGGCGATCATGTCGATGCCGACCTTGCCGAACACTCGGCGTTTGGCGGCGGCGACAAAGGCATTGCCCGGCCCGGTGATCTTGTCGACCGGGGCGATGGTTTCGGTGCCATAGGCGAGCGCGGCGATCGCTTGCGCGCCGCCGATGCGGTACACCTCGTCGACGCCAGCGATTTTGGCGGCCAGCAGAACGGTGGGGTTCACCACGCCGTCGGGGGTGGGCACGGTGATGGCAAGGCGGTTGACGCCCGCGACCTTGGCCGGGATCGCGTTCATCAGCACAGATGAGGGGTAGGAGGCCAGCCCGCCGGGCACATAGAGGCCCGCAGCCGAGACCGGCGTCCAGCGCCAACCGAGAGTGGCGCCTTCGGGATCGGTCCATTGCTGGTCGTCGGGGATTTGGCGGACGTGGTAGGCGCGGATGCGTTCGGCGGCGGTTTCGAGCGCGTGGCGTTCGGCATCGGGCACTTGGGCGCTGTAGTCTTCGATCTCTTGCGCGGTGAAGGCCATGGTGGCGGGATCTAGCGTCAGCCGGTCGAAGCGTTCGGTCAGGTCGATCACCGCACGGTCGCCGCGGGCGCGCACATCGGCGATGATTTTGGCAACGGTGTCGTCGACATCGGGGCTGTCTTCGCGCTTGGCACTCAGAAGCGCGCGGAACTGCGGCTCGAAATCGGGCTGACGGGTCGACAGAAAAACGGGCATGGCGGGCTCCTGATATATTCCGTGAGACATAGACCGCCGGGGGGCGAGGCTCAAGACAGAGGGCCGATCCATTGATGGATCGGTGCCGATCTGTTGACAGATCGGGGGGGCTTCGGGGGCGCGGTGGGGGGGAACTGATCCATTGATGGATCAGAACCGATCTGTTGACAGATCGGGAAGCGCGGTGGGCACGGTGAGGGAGATCTGATCCATTGATGGATCAGAACCGATCTGTTGACAGATCGGGGAGCGCGGTGGGCGCGGTGGGGGGGAACTGATCCATTGATGGATCAGGGCCGATCTGTTGACAGATCGGGGGCGGCGGGGCGGAGTGGGGGCTTAGCGGAGTGGTTTAGGACTTGGTGTGCTAGAGAACGCGGATGACGTCTTTGCCGACCGAGAGCACATAGCCGCGCCGGGCGATGTTCTTGACCAAAAGCGCGCTGACCAATTGATTGCCCAGACCATCGCGCAGGCGTTTGACCCGGGTGGCCCCGGCGGCCTCTTCGCAGTCGGGCTCGGGCCGGCCCGAGATCATCGCTTCGATCTGCACGCCGGTCAGCACCTCTTCATCCATCCGCGCCTCGGCCAGCACACACAGCGTTTCAATCGCGGCGTCGGTCAGCTTGAAGCCCATATTGTTGAGGTACACCGTCTTTTCATCGCGGCTGATCAGCAGCGACGACACCTGAATGCCGGAATGTTCGATCTGGGCCATGCGCCGATTCAACGCCACCAGCATGACCAGAAACACCAGAGTCGCGATCAGCAGCGCGGCGGCGAAGATCAACAGCACAAAAATGACCATACGGTAAGAGGACAACGTCTCGGAAAACGCCGTGCCGGAAAGCGCGAGGATTTCCAGCAGCTTGATTTCCGCATCCGAGGTCAGCGCGTCGTTCTCGACGAAGATCCGTTCCACCCGCGCATTAAAGGCATTCGCGTCGGGCAAGGTCAGGAACAGAAACACCGCCGTCAGCGCGAGAATCGCGACAATAGCAATGACGCCGAATTGCACCAGTCGGCTGCCGGAACGGCGCAGGTCGGCGGCGGTGGCTTCGGTGTCTTCCAAGGGCGGCTCCGGGTTTGCTGGCTGGCGACCATGACGCACGATGACATGCATCGCGTCAACCGGGCTCAGTCACGCTCAGTCACGCGCACGCGCGCTCAGTCGCGCTCAGTCGCTTTGAACCGACAGCACCTTGAGCAGGGTCAGCCCACGACGGGCGAGGCGCAGCTGCAATTGCGCGGTCGCGTTTTCAACGGTGCAGGGCCCCTTGATCCGCGCGACATCATAATAAAGCGCCAGAGGATTGTCGCTCTTGGCTTTGAACTCGGCGAAACAGGCCGCCTCGGCCCAGGCCGGGGTCAGGCTTAGCGTTGCGGCGAGCGCGAGATATGCAAGGGGTCTGTTCATGGCTCCACCCTGCGCGCCACCGCGATGTTTTTCAATAACAACAGCAGGTTTACCCCCCTGTTATTGGATAACAGCCCCCTGTTATTGCCTGTCCGGGCCGGTCTGCCGCATCGTTTCCTTACCGTCGGCCCACACATCCCCTGCACATCCCACCGGGCCATTTCAGCGAAGGAAGACTTGCCTTAGAAAGGACTTTTCAATGTCACGTAAACTCATCGCCGCCGTCGTGGCCGCCGCCATGGCCTTTACCAGCCTCTCGGCCGTACCAGCCGCCGCGAACCACGGTCACAACCGCAACCTTGATCGCTTTGTCATCGGGGCTGGCACGCTGTTGTTGCTGAACCAACTCGCCAACAACAATGGTGGATTCGAGCGTGGCAGGGGGTACGAACCCGAGCGCCGGTATAAGAAGAAGTCCAAGAAGCGCGGTTATGCGCCGCTGCCGGGATACTGTCTGACCCGCGTGCAATCGCGCGATGGACCTGTGCGGATGTACGGCCAACGCTGTCTGAACCGCAATTATCGCCACGCCGACCGCCTGCCGCAATCGTGCAAGGTGCAAGTGCGGACCCGGGACAACGGCAGACGCGTCACCCGAGTCGGATATAGCCCGCGCTGCCTGCGCAACCGCGGATTCCGCGTCGCCGGACGCTAGAGATCGCTCGATTCACCGTTGCTTGATCGAGCAGATGTGCAGGCCCCACGCCCCTGCGGCTTGCACCGCGCCGGAGCGCTCCATCATGGGGCGCTCCGGTTTTTCGTTTTCCGGCGCATTGATTCTGCTTGCGTTGCGCGGGTGATGCGGGCCACTCCGGGGCCATGACACAGCCAGATATGAGTTTCGAAGACGCCGCCCGCGTCCGTGGATTTGCCCGCATCGCCGGGGTGGATGAGGTCGGGCGTGGCCCGCTGGCCGGGCCAGTGATGGCGGCGGCGGTGGTTCTTGACCCCGCGCGCATCCCGGCAGGCCTTAACGATTCCAAGGTGTTGAGCGAGAAGAAGCGCATCGCCCTCTTGGCCGAGATCGAAGCCTGCGCCCAGATCGGCATTGGCGAGGCCAGCGTTGCCGAGATTGACGAACACAACATCTTGCGCGCCAGCCACATCGCCATGGTGCGCGCCATCGCCAATTTGCCCGAACCGCCGGATTACCTGCTGATTGATGGCAATCTGATTCCCCGTGGCCTCACCCTTGCGTCCGAGGCCATCGTCAAGGGCGACAGCCGCTCACAGTCGATTTCAGCGGCCTCAATTGTGGCCAAAATCAGGCGGGATTATGTCATGCGGGATTTGGCGCAACACTTCCCAGGATATGGCTGGGAGCAAAACGCAGGTTACCCGACGAAAAGCCACAAGGCCGCGCTGGTGAATCTTGGGGTGACCCCACACCATAGACGTTCCTTCAAACCGGTACACCATATCTTGTATCAAGATAAAAACTTAACCTCTTGATTCAATAAAGAAATTGACCACGATTCGCCTTTGACTCATCCTGTAGGCAACCAATGAGTGCGATAACGCACCGGGACAGAGGCAGAACATGAAGACCAAAATACAAGCACAGAGCGCAACTGCGCTCCCTCTAAACACGATTCTTTCCGGGGATTGCATCGAGGTGATGCGAAGCCTCCCGGAAAACTCGGTCGATCTGATTTTCGCAGACCCGCCCTATAATCTTCAGCTCAAAGGCGAGCTTCACCGCCCCGATAATTCCCGCGTTGATGCGGTGGATGATCACTGGGACCAGTTCTCGTCTTTTGCCGCTTATGACAAATTCACCCAAGAGTGGCTGGCCGCGGCGCGCCGCCTGCTCAAGCCCAAGGGCGCGATCTGGGTCATCGGCTCGTATCACAACATTTTCCGCGTCGGGGCCGCGATGCAGAACGCAGGTTTCTGGATCCTGAACGATGTGGTGTGGCGCAAGTCCAACCCAATGCCGAATTTCCGGGGCAAACGCTTTACCAACGCCCATGAAACGATGATTTGGGCGTCGAAAGAGGAAGGCGCGAAATATACCTTTAACTATGAGGCGCTGAAGGCCTTGAACGAGGGTATTCAGATGCGGTCGGACTGGGTTTTGCCGATCTGTAACGGCGGTGAGCGGCTGAAAAATGACGCTGGCGAAAAGGCGCATCCGACGCAAAAGCCGCAATCTCTGCTGCACCGGGTGCTGGTCGGGTCGACCAATCCGGGCGACGTGGTGCTTGATCCGTTCTTTGGCACTGGCACCACCGGCGCTGTCGCCAAGATGCTGGGCCGCGATTTTATCGGCATCGAGCGGGAAGAGGCCTACCGCGAGGTCGCCGAGAAACGCATCGCCAAGATCCGCAAGTTTGACCGTGACGTGCTGGAAGTGTCGGCCTCGAAACGCTCGGCACCGCGTGTGCCCTTTGGCCAGGTGGTCGAGCGTGGCATGCTGTGTCCGGGCGAAGAACTGCATTCGATGAACCAACGCCACCACGCCAAGGTGCGCGCCGATGGCACGCTGGTTGGCGGCGATGTGCGCGGCTCGATCCATCAGGTGGGGGCGGCGCTGGAAGGCGCGCCAAGCTGCAACGGCTGGACCTATTGGCACATCAAGCGTGACGGCAAATCGGTGCCGATCGACGTGTTCCGCCAACAGATTCGCGCCGAAATGGGCCACCGCCCGAACTAAGTTACCCTCCAGAACAATCAGAACACCGCCGGTGCCGTCCCAATGCGGCGGCACCCGACTTGCCCCGCCATGTTTGGCGGGGCTTTTTTCGTTCAACCCATGGTTTTCGGCGGCGTGTTTCCGCGATGGCGGCGGTGCCCATTCTCTGCGCCCTCTTCCGCCCTGCCCGCCAATCCGCTAAGTCCGGGCAAGAGCAACCCGAGGCGCGCATATGAAACCGATCCGTCTGATTTCCGGCATGTTCACCGTCGGATTATGGACCCTTCTCAGCCGCGTGTTTGGCGTGGTGCGCGAGGTGATGATCCTCGGGTTGATCGGGCCGGGGCCGGTGATGGATGCCTTTGTGGCCGCCTTCCGCCTGCCCAATATGTTTCGCCGCTTCTTCGCCGAGGGCGCGTTCAACGCCGCCTTTGTGCCGATGTTTTCCAAACGGCTCGAGGCGCAGACCGATCCCGAAGGCTTTGCCTCCGAGGCGATGTCGGGCCTTGCCTTCATCCTGTTGTGCCTGACCGGGCTGGCGCTGGTGTTCATGCCCGCGCTGGTCTGGGCCACGGCTGAGGGATTTTCGGGGAACGAACGCTTTGATTTGACGGTGAATTTCGGTCGGGTGGTGTTTCCCTACATCCTGTTCATCTCGCTCGCGGCGCTGTTTTCGGGGATGCTCAACGCTTCGGGTCACTTTGCCGCCGCGGCCGCCGCGCCGGTGCTGCTCAATGTCTTTGTGATCGCCACGATGTCGATTGCCTACTTCGTCGGCGGGCCCATTGCCGAGGTGCTGATCTGGACCGTGCCGTTTGCCGGCGTCGCGCAGTTGGCGGTGGTCTGGGTGGCAGTGCGCCGCGCGGGGTTCAAGCTGGAATGGCGCAGGCCGCGGCTGACGCCCGATATGAAGCGGCTCGCGGTTGTGGCGCTGCCTGCGGCACTGGCGGGCGGGGTGATGCAGATCAACCTGCTGGTCGGGCAACAGGTCGCGTCGCATTTCGAAAAGGCCGTGGGCTGGCTCTATGCCGCTGACCGGCTGTATCAACTGCCGCTGGGCGTGGTGGGTATTGCCGCCGGGATCGTGCTGTTGCCCGACCTATCGCGCCGGTTGAAGGCGCGCGATGATACAGGCGCGCGCGATGCCCTGTCGCGGGCCAGCGAGTTCGCGTTCATCATTTCGCTGCCCTGCGCCGTGGCCTTGATTGCGATCCCGCTGCCGCTGGTGTCGGTGCTGTTCGAGCGCGGCGCAACCGGCCCCGACGACGCCGCTGCCATCGCGGTGGCGGTGGCGATCTACGGCCTCGGCCTGCCCGCGTTTATCCTGCAAAAGCTGCTGCAACCGCTGTTTTTCGCCCGCGAAGACACCAAAAGCCCGTTCCGCTATGCGGTCTGGACCATGGCAATCAACGCGGTGGTGGCGATCGGGCTGTCGTATGTGCTCGGCTGGATCGCGCCCGCCATTGCCACAACACTGGCGGGCTGGGCGATGGTCTTGATGCTGATGCTGGGCAGCCGCAAATTCGGTGACACGGTGCGGTTTGACGCCCGCTTTCGCGCCCGCATCTGGCGCATCATCGCCGCCTCGGTCGCGATGGGCGTGGTGCTCTGGGGCCTGAACGCCAGCCTCGGACGTTTCCTCGTGATGGATTACATCCGCTACCCGGCCCTGCTGGTGCTGATCCTGCTTGGCAGCCTCAGCTACTTCGCCTTCGGCCAGTTGTTCGGAGCGTTCACCTACCGGGAATTAAAAGGCGCGCTCAGCCGCCGCAAAGCGTGACGCCTAGGCGGCAAAACCACGCCCCCTAGGGCTTCTTCTGTTTTAAAATACCTTGGGGGTGAGGCCGAAGGCCGAGGGGGCAAAGCCCCCAAACCCCGCCTGCCTCAATCGCGCCGGATGCGGGCCAGAACCGCCCGCCAGCCGCCCGGTGCCAGCACCGCCGCCAACAGGAACCCCGTGCCAAACCCGGCGAAATCCGCGGCCCAAGTGCTGTCGACACCATACAAAAGGCTGAATGCCAGCCGGAACACCAACAAGCCACCAATCAGGAAAAATGCCCTCGCCTGCGGCGCACCTTCGTCGCCAAGCCGCCGCCACAGCAACAAGGTGAACCCGCCGATAATGCCATAGACGCCGGGAAAGCCACCCATCAGCGGCACCGGATCGTTGAGCAGCAGACCATAGGCCAACGCCCCCACCACCGAAGCGGCAAAGAACAGCGCCAGCACGCGCACGCCGCCCAGCACCTCGCCCACCCATTTGCCGAGCGCCAGAAGCATCACGCCGACAAACAGCGCATGGGTGAAATTGGCCTGCACAAACGGGTAGGTGACAAACCGCATCAGCTCGCTTGCGGGATAGATGCCATTGGCCAGCATCCAGTCAAAGATGTCGCCCGAAAACGCATAGGTCCGCATCGCCTCAAGTCGCCAGCCCACCGCCTGCGGCCCGCCGACATAGCCCTGCGCGCCCATCTGAAAGGCCAGTTCGATCCCGGCCATCACCAGAAACAGCCCGACAATCGCGGGCGGCATCGGGTTGATCGGTGGCTGATAGGTCGGCTCAGACTTGAAGGGGTCGGGCTTGAAAGGATTGGGTTTGGACGGGTCGGACATTGGGGGGCACGCTCGCAGGTCTGGGCAGGTCTGGACAGGACTGGTCGGGCGCGTCGGCTTGACGGCCCCGAATGCCGTAGGTAAGCGCAGATGAACCAGAAATCCAGACGGAGAGATCCCATGACAGAGGGCGTCCAAACCCCATCTGCCTTCACCCCCCGCGTATTTTCGGGCATTCAGCCCTCGGGGAACCTGCACCTTGGCAACTACCTCGGCGCGCTCAAGCGCTTTGCCGACAGCCAGGACAATGGCATTCAATCGATCTTTTGCATGGTCGATATGCACGCGATCACCGTCTGGCAAGACCCTGCCGATCTGCGTCGTGCCACCCGTGAACTGGCCGCCGGCTTCATCGCCTCGGGCATTGATCCGGAAAAGTCGATCCTTTTCAACCAGTCGCAGGTCAGCGCCCATGCCGAATTGGCGTGGATTTTCAACTGTGTGGCCCGCATGGGCTGGATGAAGCGCATGACCCAGTGGAAAGACAAGGCGGGCAAGAACCAAGAGAACGCCTCGCTCGGGCTGTTTGCCTATCCGGCGCTGATGGCGGCGGATATTCTGACTTATCACGCCACGCATGTGCCGGTGGGCGAGGATCAGAAACAGCACCTTGAGCTGACCCGCGACATTGCAATCAAGTTCAACAATGACTTCGGGACCGATTTCTTTCCGGTGCCCGAGCCGGTGATCGAAGGCGCGGCGACGCGGGTCATGAGCTTTCGCGATGGCACCAAAAAGATGTCGAAAAGCGATCCCTCGGACGCCAGCCGCATCAATCTGACCGATGATGGCGACACGATTGCCAAGAAAATCCGCAAGGCCAAGACCGACCCCGAGGCGCTGCCATCGGAGGCCAAAGGGCTGGAAGAGCGACCTGAGGCGCGCAATCTGGTGAACATCTACGCCGCGCTGAATGACCAGAGTGTGGCCGAGGTGCTGGCGGATGTTGGCGGCAAACAGTTCTCGGAGTTCAAACCGATGCTCGCCGATCTTGCGGTGGCCAAGCTGTCGCCGATTTCCGGTGAAATGGCGCGGCTGATGGATGACACGGCCGAGATTGACCGCATTCTGGCGCATGGCGCGGGGCGTGCGCGAGAGATTGCCCAGCCGATCCTTGAGCGGACCTATGAAATCGTCGGCATGGTGCGCGGCTAAGCCCACCGACGGATACTGATGCGGCCAGACGGACGCATGCAGCACCACAATGCCCCCTGTACGCCCAGCGCGCGCAGGGGGTTTTCTTTTGCGCAGGTCTCATGGCAAAGGATCTCTGATCCGCAGGGCACGCTGCGCCGGGGATGCCCCGAGCACCTGCCGCCAAACCCTACAATTCGTGATTATTTAGCCACTAAAATCCGAAACACGCGGCCCTGAAAACCGCACAGGTCTTCGAGTTTTCGGCCCAAACCCCGCGAAGTGCCCGGAAGTGCTCATCTTTCACTATCCATAAGTAATAATCAAGCCATCCCCGAATAATTTGAATTTTCATCAATTCAAATCACGCCCTATCTGCTGTTTCAGCAAGTATGCTCCCCTCCTTTTGGGACGGGTCACAGAATTAATGGGAAAGGATAGACCCATGGAAAAACGTAACATCCTGGCCGCTTCGGTCCTCGCTCTCCTGGTTGCCGCGCCTGCATTTGCACAGGGCGCGTTGGTTGGTGTTGACGCGCTGGACGACCGTATCGATGACATTCAGGAAGACGTCGCTGACGATCTGTCGAATGCCAACACCCGCGACCGTCTGGGCAACCAGTACGCGCAGGGCTGGACCGGTAGCCTCGCGCTGGGCTTTTCGGCGACATCGGGCAACACCGACACGGCCGATCTCGATCTGGCTGGTCGCTTCCGTTATGGCAGCGGACCCTGGAACCACACCATTGGTTTCGCGGCAGAATTTGCCGAAGACAATGCCGTGCGGAACAAAGAAGAGTTCTACACCACCTATGACGTAAACCGTTACTTTTCGGAAAACTTCTACGTCTTTGGTCTGGCCTCGGCCCGGTATGACAACTTTGACTCGAACAAAATCGACGGTTTCATCGGCGTTGGCCCCGGCTACCGCGTGATCAACCAGCCCAACCAAACCTGGCGCGTTCAGGCTGGCCCAGGCGTGCGTTATGTCGAAGAGCAAGACGGCAGCAACACCACCGAAGTCGCGGGCATCGCCTCGTCGCGCTACTTCTACGGTCTGACCGATACCGTGTCCTTCTCGATGGACACCGATGTGATCTTCTCTGAGGAAGATGCGGTCGTTGCCAACGATCTGGGCGCGAACTTCAAGGTCAGCAACAATCTGTCGACCCGTATTTCGTACCGCACCGAGTGGGACAGCGATCCGCTTCCTGGCCTCGAAAACGCAGACAACACCCTGGGTGTGTCGCTGGTTTACGGCTTCTAAATCGACTGACTGCTCTATCCCTCATGTAAACTTGGGGGCGGGACACCGCCCCCCTTTTTTCATCTGCCAAGCGAGGAGGGCCATCCCATGCAACATCGGATGACAGAACCCGAAGCAGACGCAAACTATGTGGACGTTCTCACCAACACACGTGACGGAACCGTTTTTGGATATCGGCTTGTCGGCGCATCTGCCGGGCCGCAGGTCGCCGTACTTGGCACCTGTGCGGCCGCAGAGCTGGCGTTTGATCGCCTGATGCATATCCCCACTTTGCCATGGATGAAGGGCAATCTGATCCTGATCCAGCTTGATGCGCTTGATGATGCGCTCAGCCAGATTGACAGCCTGGTCGCCATCGGCCCGATCGATCGGACGATCACCTTGCCGAGGGCCAACCAAGGCGGCCTGAGCGAGGCCGAAATTCGCCATCATTACCAAACCATTCTGCGTGCCTGCACCGAACTGGGCATGATCTCAGGCCGGGGTGTGCCCCCTGCAACCCCCGAGGAGGATGCGGCATGACCGGAATACTGCAACAATTGCGCTGGCTTACACTTATCGCCGGGGGGCTGCTTGTCACCCTGTTCATGGTGCAGAACGGCGCGCAGATTGAGGTCCATTTTCTAACATGGACCCTAAACAGCCGCCGCGCGGTTCTCATCCTTGGCAGTGTGCTTCTGGGATTTGCGCTCGGCTGGATGTTCGGCTCGACCGGAAAGCGACGCTAGAGCCGCCCCGATTTCACCTGTCGACCTCAATTGGAAGGAAACGTCATGAAAATCGCCATGCTCGCGCGGAATGCGCAACTCTACTCCCACAAACGTTTGAAAGAAGCCGCAGAACAGCGCGGCCACCAGCTTGATATCATTGACACTTTGCGGTGTTACATGAACATCGCCTCGCGGCGGCCCGACGTCTATTACAATGGCGCGCGGCTGACGGGCTATGATGCTGTCATCCCGCGAATCGGGGCCTCGGTCACGTTTTACGGCACGGCGGTGCTGCGCCAGTTCGAGATGATGGGGGTCTATCCGCTGAATGAAAGCGTGGCGATTGGCCGGTCGCGTGACAAGCTGCGCTCGATGCAGTTGATGGCGCGCGATGGCATTGGCCTGCCGGTGACAACCTTTGCCCATGACCCCAAACAGACCGAAGAGGTGCTCAAGCTTGCTGGCGGCGCGCCGCTGGTGATCAAACTGCTTGAGGGCACGCAGGGGCTGGGTGTGGTTCTGGCCGACACCGACCGTTCGGCCAAATCGGTGATCGAGGCGTTTCGCGCCACCAAGACCAACATCCTGATTCAGGAGTTCATCAAGGAATCTGCGGGCACCGACATCCGCGCCATTGTGGTGGGCGGCAAGGTGGTGGCGGCGATGAAACGCACCGGGGCCGAGGGCGAATTCCGCTCGAACCTGCACCGGGGCGGATCGGCTGAGGTGATCAAGCTGAGCGCCGAGGAACGCTCGACTGCTGCGCGGGCGGCCAAATCAATGGGGTTGAACGCCTGCGGTGTCGATATGCTGCGCGCCAATCACGGCCCGGTGGTGATGGAAGTGAACTCATCGCCCGGATTGGAAGGCGTGGAAACCGCCACCGGCAAGGACATCGCCGGGATGATGATTGAACATCTTGAAAAGAATGCCAAACCCGGCAACACCCGCACCCGCGGCAAAGGCTAAAGGCATCGCGCCGCCGGCAGTTCGGCGGCGCAGCTTGGCCTAGACCGAGGTCGCGGCGTTCAGCGCCAGATCCATCAGCTCGCGGATCTTTTCTTCGCGGGTTTGCGCCACGATGCGGCCGAGTTCGTCATCGCCCTTGAGCACCACCAGCGTTGAGCGGCGCGGGATCTTCATCCGCACCGCCATTTGCGAGGCACCGTAAAGATCCCAATCGATGTTGATGAAGGTGATATTCGCCTCATAGGCCGGGTTGTCGGCCTTGAGCTTGGTCAACACCTTCTCTTGTGCGCGGCAGGTGCTGCACCAGCTGGCCTTGAAGTCGAGGAACAGCGTTTCGCCGTTGTCGAGCCGATCTTGCAGCATGCCCGGCATGTAGTCGAGCGGCGCGGCAGAGGCCGACAGCGGCAGTGTGGCAAGGCTTGCAGCGCCCAGTATCAGAAAATCGCGACGTAGCATTTCAGGTTCCTTTCAGATCACGACAGTGAAGTCGATCAGCCAGGCGGGCATGAGATCAAGCAGCCAGGCTTCGATGATATAGTGCAGCCGGAACAAAAGTGTTGCCCCGACGAGGATGAAAACCACGCCCAGCACCGGGCGCGACACATGCGCCAGCTTGCGCAGCACGCTGGTGTTCTGGGCGACATAGGCAAGCAGGGCGATCAGCGTCGAAATCCCGGCGGCAAAGAACGCCATGATCGCGGTGGCTTTGGCGAGGTTTTCGCCCTGCGAGGCCAGCGCAATCGCACCGCCCAAGGTGGGGCCAACGCAAGGGCTCCAGACCGCGCCAAGCAGCAAGCCGCCGGTGAATTGGCCACGTGCTGTGGTGCGGTCGACGCCCTCCAGCGTGCCATCGGCGCGGGCGGCAAAACCGGCGGTGGCGGTGGAAAACCCCAGCGACAGGCGCGGCACCAGCAGCACCACGCCAAATAGGATCATCAGCACCGCGCCACCCTGGGCAATGTCGTCGGGCCGCAGTCCGATCAGGTGGCCAAAGGCGGTGACAAGCACGCCGAGGCTCACAAACGACAGGCTCATCCCGCCCGCCAGCCACAGCGGCCCGGCGCGCCCCGATTGCAGGGCACTGGCCAGCACGATCGGCAGCACCGGCAAAACGCAGGGGTTGATCAGGGTCAGTATCCCCGCACCATAGGCAAACAGCAGTTCCATGCCGCATTAGGTGCTGCGCGCGGCTGAAATGTCACCTGACAAGTGGGTGAACACCGCAAGCTAGACCGTGGTGCGTGGCATCTTGGGTGCGGTTTGCTTGGACAATTGCACCACGAGGATGCCCGCGCCGATGATGGCCACGCCGATCATATCAAGCGGGCCAAGCTCTTCGCCCAGCAGCACAGCGGCGACAGCGACGCCAAAGAACGGGTTGAGAAAGTGGAAGGTGGCCGATTTGATCGCGCCGATCCGGTTGACCAGCGTGAACCAGACATAGGTGGCCAAAAGTCCGGGCACCAGCGTCGTGTAGAGGAAGGCCAGCACCAAGGGCTGGGTCATCTGCACCTCGAACGGCCATTCCAGCAGCGCCGAGGCCACCGCAAGGATCGCCGCGCCGACGAACATCTGCAAGCCGACGATCATCATGACATTGCCCCCCGATGAGGCGCCGCGCACCGAAAGCGTGGCCACCGTCAGGGCTCCGGCGGCGATGACACAGAGCATCAGGCCAAAAAGGTCGACCCCGTCGCCCAGCCGCGCGCCCATGATCAGCAGCACGCCGCCAAAGCCCGCGACAAGCCCCGCCACCGCCATCCGCGGCAGCCGATCGCGAAACAGCACCCAGCCCGCCAGCGCCACCATCAGCGGCATCGACGAGGCGATGATCGAGGCCAGCGAGGCTTCGATGGTTTGCATGGCAACAAAGTTGAGGCCGAGATAGATCGCGTTTTGGCAGACGCCAAAGATCAGCGTCGCGCGCCATTGGGCGGGGGTGAGGCGAAAGCTTTGGCCCATGGCGCGGGCGATGGCCACGCCGATCAGGCCAGAGATCAGGAACCGCAGCGCAAGTGAGCCCATCGGCGGCGCATAGGCCACGATGATCCTTGCGGAGGTGAAGGCCGAAGACCACATGGCGGCAAATGCCAGCCCCATCAAGATTGCGCGTATATCCATGCGCCAAGCTGTAGTGGCGGGGCCGGGGATTGAAAAGCCGGTTTTACTGCGCGGCCTTGATGTGGAGGTACGCGGCGCGAAAGCCGGAATACGCATCGTCAAATGCCACTTTCAGAGGCACAACCGGTGCGATGCTGCGGGCAATTGCAGGCGGAGTCATGACGTCGCGCCAATGGGCCCCGGCGGCGCATTGGCCCAGACGCGCGGCCCCCATCGCCGCGCCAAATTCGCCCTCGGCGGGCAGGTCAAGCGGCACATCCAGCACCGTCGCGATCAGCTTGAGCCAATAGTCCGACCGACTGCCGCCGCCAATCGCCATCAGCCGGTCAAGACTGGCCCCGGCGTTTTGCAGCGCCTCGAAACTGTCGCGCAGGCCAAAGGCCACGCCTTCAAGCACCGCGCGGGTAAGGTCATCGCGGGTGGTGGCGGTCGACAGTCCGGTAAAGCTGCCGCGAATGTCGGCATCGTTGTGGGGCGTGCGCTCGCCCGAGAGGTAAGGCAGGAACCGCACCGCGCCGGGGGGCTGTACGTCGTCGCCAAGGCTGGCGGTCAGCTCGGCGGGGCTGGCGCCGGTGATGCGGCCCAGCCAGTTCAGACTGTCGGTGGCCGACAACATCACCCCCATTTGATACCATTTGCTGGGTACCGCGTGGCAAAAGGTGTGTACGCCCAAGCCGGGTGCCGGCGCATAGCCATCGCGCGCCGCCAAAAGCACGCCCGAGGTGCCAAGCGACACAAACCCCTGCCCCGCACTCAAAGCGCCGATACCACAGGCCGCCGCTGCATTGTCGCCCGCGCCGCCTGCCACGGTCACAGGCTCGGACAGGCCCCATTTCTCGGCCAGGGCCGGACGCAGCCCCCCGGCCCGTTCACAACCCTCGACCAGCCGCGGCATCTGCATCAGATCGACATGCCCAACGCTGAGCAACAGTGGCGACCACGCCCGCGCGCCGGTATCAAGCCAGGCGCTGCCGGCGCTGTCGGACATATCCGCGACATACTGGCCGGTGAGGTAATAATTGAGGTAGGCGGCGGGCAACAGCACCTTGGCGACCTGCGCAAAGACCTCGGGCTCGTGGTTGCGCACCCAGGCCAGCTTTGGCGCAGTGAAGCCGGGAAAGACGATATTGCCCGAGATCCCGCGAACACCGGCCATCGCATCCAGGATCACCGCTTCGGCGCTGGCGCGGCTGTCGTTCCACAGGATACAGGGCCGCAACACAGCGCCGGTGTGGTCAAGCAGGGTGGCGCCGTGCATATGCCCCGCCACGCCGATGCCACGCAAATCGGCAAACTCGGGCGCGGCCGCCCGCAGTTCCTCAACCGCGCCGTCCAAAGCGGCGATCCAGCAGGCCGGATCTTGCTCGGACCAGCCGGGATGGGGGTGGCTCACCTCGTAGTGCCGCTCTGCCGAGGCCAGCATTTTGCCAGTGTCGTCCATCAGCAAGGCGCGCAGGCCAGACGTGCCAAGATCGATCCCAAGATATGTCATTTTCGGCCTTTCAACTGGCGGACTCGGTTTGGCGCACTAGAAAACAGTACAGCGCTGTGTGCAACTGGCGTGACCCATACGGTTAAATCAACCGACACCCGGAACGCCATGCCAAAAAGGACGCCTCACACCTTGCGTATTGTCAGCTATAACATCCGCAAGGCCGTGGGCCTCGACTGGAAACGCAAGCCTGAGCGGATTGCCGAGGTGCTGGCCGAGATTGATGCCGATATTGTGGTGCTGCAAGAGGCCGACAAGCGGATCGGGCGGCGCGAGGGCGTTTTGCAGCTGGATCGGCTCCGCGAAGATCTGGGCTATGTCCCGGCGGACCTGTCGATCCGGGCCGACAGCCACGGCTGGCACGGCAACGCCCTGTTCATTCGCGCCTGCCACGCCGTTCGTCAAACCCAGCGGATTGACCTGCCCTCGGTCGAGCCGCGCGGCGCGGTATCGGCGCTGTTGGAACAGCCCCGGCTTGAGGTGATTGGCGTGCATCTGGGGCTGAATGCCGCGATGCGACGCAAGCAGTTGGACGCGCTTCAGGCGCATGTGGCCGGGGTTGATCACGCGGTGATCCTTGGCGGTGATTTCAACGAATGGCGCCGGGGCAGCGATCATGTCGAGCAATTGGGCGAGGTGATCGAACCGGGGCCAACGTTTCATGCCTCGGTGCCGGTGGCGCATCTAGATCGTTTCATCCTCTCGGGGCCGCTGCGGCATACCGCGTCGTTTGTGCACCGCTCGCCGCTGGCGGCGCGGGCCTCTGACCACCTTCCGGTGGTGATGGATTTCGAAATGGGGGATGCGCCGTGATCTGGATCCTGCTGGCTGCGCTGAACGGTGCGTTTGTCATATCCTTCACCCTTCGCATCCTGCTGCGCGATGATCTGACCCCTCCGGCGCGGCTGGCGTGGTTCATCGCCATTGTGCTGATCCCGGTCCTTGGGTCGCTGCTGTACTTCCTGCTGGGCGAGATTGACCTTGGCCATCGCGCCCGCAAGCGCCACGATGCGATCTGGGATCTGATCCGCAAGCGGGCCGCGCCGCATATGGGCACGCCAGACAGTTTGGCGCGGCTGATCGGGCGGGATTATCGCCCGGCTTTTGCCTATGCCGCGACCATTAACGGCTTTTACCCGATGCCCGACAACAAGGCCGAGCTGCTGCCCGGGTCCGGCGAGTTCCTTGACCGGCTGGTGGCCGACATCGACAATGCCACCACCCATGTGCATGTGCTGTATTACATCTGGCTTGAGGACTACACCGGCCGGGCGATTGGCCGCGCGTTGATCCGGGCCGCCCAGCGCGGGGTGACATGTCGGGCGATTGCCGATGGGTTGGGGTCTCGGCAGCTTATCAAATCGCCGATGTGGCTTGATATGGAGGCGGCGGGGGTGAACATGGCCGTGGCCTTTCCGCTTGATCACCTGATGCGGACGCTGTTCACCAGCCGGGTTGACCTGCGCAACCATCGCAAGATCGCGGTGATCGACGGGCGCATCACCTATTGCGGCAGCCAGAACTCCGCCGACCCCAAATTCCAGATCAAGGCGCGCTATGCGCCCTGGATCGACATCATGATGCGGTTTACCGGCCCGGTGGTCGATCAGAACCAACTGCTGTTTGCCAGCGATTGGATGCAGGCCACCGGCGAGGTGCTCGACGATGTGCGGCTGGAGGCTGTGCCCGAACCGGGCGGCTTTCCGGCGCAGGTGATTGGCGACGGCCCGACCGAACGGCGCGGCTCGACCCCGCAGCTGTTCTCAGCATTGATCGGCTCTGCGCGCGAGGAACTGGTGCTGACCACGCCGTATTTCGTGCCCGACACCACGGTGTTCGAGGCGCTGGCCGCAGCCGCGCTGCGCGGGGTGCGGGTGGTTCTGATCCTGCCCAAGCGCAGTGACAGTTGGATCGTCGCCGCCGCGAGCCACAGCTATTATCGGCTGTTGCTCGAAGCCGGATGCGAGATTTACGAATTCCTTGACGGCATGCTGCACGCCAAGACCCTCACAATCGATGGTTGCGTCAGCTTGATCGGGTCAACCAACCTTGATCTGCGCAGTTTCGACCTGAACTATGAGAACAACATCCTGTTTCAAGACGATGATTTGACCCGTGCCCTGCGCGCACGTCAGCAAAGCTATTTGCCGCGTGCCGAGGCTGTGACGCTGGATATCGTGATGAACTGGCCGTATCATCGGCGGATCTGGAACAATCTGGTGGCGACGGTCGGCCCGATCCTGTGAGCGGGGCGGTAGCGTAAAGCGCGGCTGTCGTACAGGTTGCATTCTGCGCGTGCATCTGAAATGCAAAGCCGACCACATTTCGCCTGGGAGACTGCCGTGAACGCACGGGCCATGACACAGGACGGCCAAGGGCTGTCTGCGCGCCAGACACCGGCCAGCCGGCTTGCGCTTGCCCATGTGTCCTTTGCGCATGATGCGAAACCTGTGCTGAGCGATTTGCAGCTTGATCTTGCGGTCACGCGGCTGGCGATTGTCGGGCGCAATGGCTCGGGCAAGTCCACATTGGCGCGGCTTTTGGCCGGGCTTGTCGCGCCCAAGCACGGCACGTTGACGATCAATGGCGTCGATGTTTCGCGCAATCGCAAGGCGGCCTTGGGCGAGGTCGGCATTCTGTTTCAGAACCCCGATCATCAGATCATTTTCCCCACCGTGCTTGAAGAGCTGGCCTTTGGTCTGGCGCAACAGGGCCGCAAGCAGCCCGAGGCCGATGCCTTGGCGCGCGACACGCTTGCGCGGTTTGGCAAGAGCCATTGGGAAGAGGTCTATATCAACACCCTGAGCCACGGTCAGAAGCATCTGGTGTGCCTGATGGCCGTGGTGGCGATGGGGCCGCGGCTGCTTATTCTGGACGAGCCCTTTGCCGGGCTCGATATCCCGACACGGGCGCAGCTCACCCGGTATCTAAGCCATTACGAGGGCAATCTGATCCACATCAGCCATGATCCGGCGGATCTGGCGGGCTATGATCAGGCGCTGTGGCTGGACGAGGGTAAGATCCGCCAACATGGGGCCTGTGATACGGTGATCGACGCTTATGTGGCGCGGATGACAGAGCTGGGAGAGGCTGATGATATCACTGACCTCTCCGATTAAGACCCGCGCCCACGACTGGCCTGCCGGGGCCAAGCTGGCGGCGCTTTGCGTGACCACGCTGGGCCTGTTCTTTGTCACCGAGCTGCCAGCGCAACTGGCGATTTTCGCAGCGGTGCTGGGGCTTTATGCGCTGCCGGGGCTGGTGTTTTTGCGCGCCGGGCTGGCCAAGCTGAAGGTGCTTTGGCCGTTTATCCTTGTGGTGGTGATCTTCCATCTGATCGACGGCAGCCTGACCAAAGGCGCGGTGATCGTACTGCGGCTGATGTCGGCGGTGGCGCTGGCCAATCTGGTCACGATGACCACCCGGCTTTCGGATATGATTGCGGTGGTGCACCGCGTCACCACCCCGCTGCGCGCGCTGGGGCTGAACACCCGCGCGCTTGAGATTGCGATTGCGCTGGTCATTCGCATCACCCCTGTGCTTTTGGGCAAGGGCACGGCGCTGGCCGATGCCTGGCGCGCGCGGTCGCCGCGGCGGCCCAACTGGCGCATCGTTTTACCGTTCACGCTGCTTGCGCTGGACGACGCTGAACATATCTCCGACGCGCTGCGGGCGCGCGGGGGACTGGTTTCCATGGAGGACAGAAATGGAACGTAACGTTGTCATGATCGCGCTGTTTGCAGCGCTGATTGCCGTCTTGGGGCTTATCCCGAAATTCACCCTTGGGTTTGGCGTGCCGATCACAGCGCAAAGCCTTGGGATCATGCTGTGCGGCACGGTTTTGGGCGCGCGTCGCGGGGCGCTGGCGGTGCTGTTGTTCCTGTTGTTGGTGGCAATTGGCCTGCCGCTTCTGGCGGGTGGGCGCGGTGGCCTTGGGCTGTTTGCCTCGCCCTCTGCCGGGTTCCTGATCGGCTGGCCGGTGGCGGCCTTTGTGACCGGCTTTATCGTTGAGAAGTGGCGCGATGCGCCGCTGACGCTGGTGGCCGGGGTGGCCTCGGTCATTGGTGGGATTGGCGTGCTCTATGTCTTTGGCATCGTTGGCATGGCAATCGCTCTGGACAAGACGCTGATGCAATCCGCCGGTCTGGTGACGGCGTTCATCCCCGGCGATCTGCTCAAGGCGGCGATTGCGGGCAACCTGACCGCAGGGCTGGCGCGGGCACGTCCCGGCAGCGTTCTGTCGCGCACGGCCTGACGCCATGACGGGTGTCCCTGTCACCACCCAAGAGCTTGACGCGGCGCTGGAGCATATCCGCGCCGCGCCCAAGGACGGTGCGGTGATCGATCAGCTGGTGTTCCGCCCTGCCGTTGGTGCGCGCGCCTATCCCGATCACCTCGATATGACGGTGGCGGGCGGGATTGCGGGGGAACGCTGGCTGACAGCGCCTTGGCTGAAATTGCCCGATGGCACGCCGGACCCCCGGATCCAGGTGTCGATCCTGTCCAAGCGGGTGATGGACCTGTGCTGGCGCGACCGCGACGGCACGCCCCACCCCGGCGATCCGATTGTGGTCGACATGGACCTTGGTCACGACAACCTGCCGGTCGGCACAAGGCTTCAGGCTGGAACGGCGATTTTGGAAGTGTCCGACAAGCGCAATTCGGGCTGTGCCAAATGGCAAGAGTGGTATGGCCGCGACAGCCTGCACTGGATCAACACCGGCCCCAACCGTGATCTGCGGTTGCGCGGCATTCTGTGCCGGATTGTGCAGGACGGGCGAGTCAGCGTCGGCGACCGGCTAACCAAACAGCCGGGCTAGAGCGTTTCGCGTTTTACCGGCAATTTAGATGAAATGCGATGTGCTTAGATCCCCAAAGCCGGGGTCAGAGCACGCCAATCTCGGCCAGCGCCGCATTCAGCGCGGCGGGCAGCGGGTCTTCTCTTTGGCCACGGTCGGTCAGATCACCGGGCGCGTCCTCGGGCTTGAGATAGCGCCAGCCCTGAAAGGCGCGCCGGGGCATCGGAGTGGTGCGGATGATGTCCGGGTCAAGCACGATGCCGCAGCGCAGGATACCATCCTCGCCCATCACCTCATCCAGCCGGATCACCCGTTGGCGGGCCAAAGTCACCCCCTTGAACACCCAATAAAGCGAACCGCCGTCGATCAGCTCGGCGCTGCGTTTGGGCCACATCCGGGTGACATGGCGCGGCAGATTGTCAGGCAAGGTCTTGCGCCGCGTGGTTTGCCAGCGCGCGAGGTCATCCGGCGTTTCGGTGCCAACGCAAAGTTTGATCAGATTGATATGGTGCGACATGCGATTCCCGCCCCCCAGCGGTCCTATCTATTGTAGGCCCACGGCAGAGGGCTTCAAGTTGTTGTGGTGCGATCCATGCGGTATAGTGGCCTTCCCCATATCCGAGGAATCGCCCCATGACCCGTTTTGCCGCCCCCATCGCCGAGCAGATATGGGACATGAAGTACCGTTTCAAGCAGGCGGATGGCACACCCATCGATCTTTCGGTCGAAGACAGCTGGCGCCGCATCGCCCGCGATCTGGCGCGCAAAGAGGCCGACCCCAAGCTGTGGGAAGACCGGTTCTATGCCGCGCTTGAGGATTTCAAATACCTCCCCGCCGGCCGCATCACCGCAGGTGCCGGCACCGCGCGTCAGGTGACGCTGTTCAACTGCTTTGTCATGGGCACCGTGCCCGACAGCATGGGCGGCATCTTTGACATGCTGCGCGAAGCGGCGCTGACGATGCAGCAGGGCGGCGGCATCGGCTATGACTTTTCGACCATCCGCCCCAAGGGTGCAGGCGTGACCGGCGTGGCGGCGGATGCCTCTGGCCCGCTGTCCTTCATGGACGTCTGGGATGCGATGTGCCGCACCATCATGTCCGCAGGCTCGCGCCGGGGCGCGATGATGGCCACCATGCGCTGTGACCACCCCGATGTTGAGGAATTCATCGCCGCCAAACAGGACGCAGCCCGCCTGCGGATGTTCAACATGTCGGTGCTGATCACCGATGATTTCATGGCGGCGGTTAAGGCGGATGGCCCGTGGGATCTGCGCTTTGGCGACACGGTCTATCACACCATTCAGGCCCGCGATCTGTGGAACCGGATCATAAAGGCGACCTATGACTATGCCGAACCGGGGGTGATTTTCATCGACCGGATCAACGCCGCCAACAACCTGAGCTATGTCGAGACCATCGCCGCCACCAATCCTTGCGGTGAACAGCCCCTGCCCCCTTACGGCGCCTGCCTGTTGGGGTCGATCAACCTTGCGCGGCTGGTGTCTGATCCGTTCTCGGACGCGGCGCATATCGACGAAGAGGCGCTTGATACCCTCGTCGCCACCGCCGTTCGGATGATGGACAACGTGGTCGACGTGTCGAAATTCCCGCTTGAGGCGCAGGCGCGCGAAGCCGCTGCCAAACGCCGGATCGGCCTTGGCGTCACTGGCTTGGCCGACGCCTTGCTGATGAAGGGCCTGCGCTATGGCTCGGACGAGGCCGCCGCCCAGACCGAAAGCTGGCTGAAACGGATTGCCCGCGCAGCGTACCTTGCCTCGGTCGATCTGGCGCGCGAAAAGGGGGCGTTTCCGCTTTTCGACGCCGAGAAATACCTTGCCAGCGGCACGATGCAAGCGATGGACGCCGACGTGCGAGAGGCGGTGGCCAAGCACGGCATCCGCAACGCTTTGCTGACCTCGATTGCGCCCACCGGGACGATCTCGCTTTACGCCGGGAACGTGTCGTCGGGGATCGAGCCGGTCTTTGCCTACCGCTACACCCGCAAGGTTTTGCAGAAAGACGGGACGCGAACCGAGGAAGAAGTCGTCGACTACGCGGTGCAGATGTGGCGCGACATGTTTGGCGACACCGCCCTGCCCGACTATTTCGTCAACGCCCAGACGCTGGCCCCGTCGGAGCATGTAAAGATGCAGGCGGCGGCGCAGAAGTGGGTGGATTCGTCGATTTCCAAGACGATCAACTGCCCTGAGGACATTGATTTCGAGGCGTTCAAGAGCGTCTATATGCAGGCCTACGAGACCGGCTGCAAAGGCTGCACGACCTATCGGCCGAATGATGTGACGGGCTCGGTTTTGTCGGTGTCGGAGGAGAAACCGGCAGACAATCTGACTTTCAGAGAGCGGCTTTCCAATCTGATTGAAGCGCGAGGCACGACAATGCGGCAGGTCTCGCTAGATGCTGGGTTGAGCCACGGATATTTGCACGGAATTATTAAAGACGGCAAAGAACCGACTTTGGATCGATTGGAGAAAATTGCATCGGTTTTGAAAGTCTCATTCTCCGAGATAATTGGGTCAAGCAATACCGCCCCCGAAGTGGCCGCCACCACCGACGCCGCCCCTCTGCAACCGCATGGCGACGTGGTCTATATGTCCGAGCCTCTGGACCGCCCGCAAGAGCTTGAAGGTTCGACCTACAAGCTGAAGTGGCCCGACAGCGAACACGCCATCTATCTGACAATCAACGACATTATCATCAACGGCCACCGCCGCCCCTTCGAAGTTTTCGTCAACTCCAAGAACATGGAGCACTTCGCTTGGACGGTGGCTTTGACGCGGATGATCTCGGCAGTGTTCCGGCGCGGCGGCGATGTGTCGTTTGTGGTCGAAGAGCTGAAAGCCGTCTTCGACCCGCGCGGCGGCGCTTGGGTGCAGGGCAAATACATCCCCTCGATCCTCGCGGCCATCGGCGGCGTGATCGAACGCCACATGATCGCCACCGGCTTCCTCGAAGGCGAAGGCATGGGCCTGAAAACCGACCCCACCGCCAAAGTCGTCGGCCTAGAGGCCCCAAGCCGCGGCAAAGCCTGCCCGTCCTGCGGCCAATACGATTTGCGGATGGTAGAAGGCTGCATGACCTGCGGCAGCTGCGGGCACTCGAAGTGCGGGTGACTGGGGTTTATTAAGGAAATTGATTGAAATGCCCAAGGTAAATTTGCCACTTTGGGCATTTCGGCCGCCACCTGGCGGGTCTATCTCTGCCACCGCCGCGTAAGTCATTGATATTGCGTGACCCCAAAATACGCCGCTCCGAACCGGGGCGGCGTTTTTCGTGTCCAAGGCCGGGCTTGACCTTTCGGGTTCGGATCGCCTTTTTTGTTCGGTATGGCAAAGCATCTTCCCATCGGCCTCATACGGGGCACCTGACCCGCCCCTTTGGGCCACGGCGCGCCGCGTGTTGGTTGCGCCCAAGCCCATCCCGTTTCAGCCGACCACGGAAGACCAACATGCCCAAGATCAAGATCATCCAGGTACGAGCTCTCGACACCGACGAGCGCGCCATCAAAAAACATCTGCGCGATTATCTTCGCGACCTTCGGAAGCGGATCCTTGCGAAAGAGCTCATCGGAGACGACGAGTTCTCGTCTGAGTTTGATGATATCGAAGTCGAGGGTTACCGGCATGGGCTGCCGGACGTTGACATCACTTACAAGGATGAGGCTGCGATCGCGGCGCGTGTGCGCTGCCTCGTCTCCAAGCGCCATCGGGCCACGGGGACGGCGCATCTCGCGAAGGATGACCTTGCGCGCCTTTCACCGGAAGATGCCTCCATGGAGGCCGTCACGGCGCCGTCGGAGCATTGGGCCGACGAGATCGCCGCGGCGCTGCACGCGCAAATGCCCTGGATGGGCCGGGCGACGGAGTGCGCCTGGCATGATCTGCGCCGGACCGCCCGCCGCGGCACACCGATCAAGATCGCGCCCATGGTGATCAACGGTCCCCCGGGCATTGGCAAGAGCGCCTGGACGCGGGCCCTGGCGGATCAACTTGGGCTGCCAATGGGTCAGAGCGATGCCGGGGCCGGCAGCGCCGGGTTCGATGTGGCGGGTGTAGAACGCGGTTGGAGCAGCGCGCAACCCGGGCGGCTGGTTAACCTGCTTCTGAATCATCGGGTCGCCAATCCGATCTTCGTCGTGGACGAGATCTGCAAGGCCGGGATCGCGACTTCCACGACCGGGCGCGCGTTTTCCCTGACCGACGCCATGCTCGGGTTGATGGAACCAGGCGCGGCCCGTACCTGGAACTGCCCTTATTTCCGCGTGACCTTCGACATGAGCCACTTCTCCTGGCTGTTCACGTCGAACAAGCTAAGCACCGTGCCGGAGTCCTTCCTGTCGCGCTGCCAGATCGTCGAGGTCCACGACATCACCCCGGCGCAGCTGCACGACTTTGCCGTGCGGCGCGGGATGGAGATGAAATTGTCGCAGGAGGCGCTGGAGGTAGTCTGCGAGGCGTTGGTGATGGCGCCCCGGATCATGGGGCGCCGGATGAGCCTGCGAGACGTGGTGCGGATGCTGGAGCGGGCGGAGACGCTGGAGGGGCGGCCGCGGCTGCAGTGAGTAAATGTGACCACTCTATTTGCGTCCGCCTGCTGTTACCGGATCGCCATTCTGAGAGCACGTTATTACATCTATGTGCTCTCGAACCAGCGCTTGGAATGCAGCGAAAGCTTTTCGGCACTTTTCGCATTCAGCATCCAACACGTTCGCTAGATGCTCAAGACTCAGTGGTTCCTTATGGCCGATTGCCACGCGGTATATCATATTGCCTACAGTCACGCGTCTATTGATGGTCGTGACCTGCCCAATGAGAAATCGAGATGAAAACCCGTGGTTGTAGGAGTTTCGGAAATCGTCTGTTTCCTCCTTAAAGGTGCGATTCGCAATTTCCTCGACTTTAAGCTTGAGCTTTCGATACCTTTTCCACCGTGCGCAATATGGTTCGATATCATTTAAGTAAAGGTTCTTGTCTGGAAAGTCGTCAATCCAGTCCACCTTATCAACAGACCGATTCGCAAAATGGCAAAGCATGCCAGTGGCAAAGGCAAAGCTTGATTTTATTGAGTATGGCTGCCCAAGAGAGACCACACCTAGGGTCAGGACTCGTTCTCGTTTCATAGCCAGAACATGACGGTTGCGGCGAGGGCGATGGCGGAGAGGAAGACTTTCGGGCATCGGTCGTAGCGTGTGGCAATCCTGCGCCAGTCCTTCAGGCGCCCGAACATGATCTCGATCCTGTTGCGGCGTTTGTAGCGGCGCTTGTCGTATTTGACGGGCTTGGCGCGGGACTTCCGGCCAGGGATGCAGGGCTTTATCTCCTTGTCTTTCAACGCTTCCCTGAACCAGTCGGCGTCATAGCCCCGGTCGGCCAGAAGCCATTGTGCCGATGGCAGGCTGCCAAGAAGGGCCGCAGCGCCGGTGTAGTCGCTGACCTGGCCCGCGGTCATGAAAAACCGGATCGGTCGTCCCTCGGCATCGGTGACGGCATGCAGCTTGGTGTTCATGCCGCCTTTGGTTCGGCCGATCGCGCGCCCCCGCTGGTCGTCGGGCCCCCCTTTTTCGACCGCAGACTGCTCGCCGTGCGGTGCGCCTTCAGATAGGTCGCGTCGATCATCACCGTCTTTGGAACCGCTGCCTCCGACGCAAGGCCGTGCATCATCCTCGCGAAAATGCCCTTGTCGCTCCATCGTTTCCAGCGGTTATAGAGCGTTTTGGCCGGGCCGTATTCCGCGGGCGCGTCGCACCAGCGCAAGCCATTGCGATTGATGAATATTATTCCACTCAGAACACGCCGGTCATCCACCCGCGGCTTGCCATGGCTCTTGGGAAAAAACGGCCGAAGCCGGTCCATCTGCGCGTCCGTTAGCCAGAAAAGGTTGCTCATCATCACCCCCGTCAGTTTGGGAGCTTAAATCACGCTGCCGACGTAGCCTCAAGCAGATCAATGGGTCCTGAGCCTAGCGCCCGCTTGGTGCGTTTGATACATAAGCCCGAAAATACCGCGGGGGTTTGGGGGCAGAGCCCCCAGCGCCTCCGTGGCGCGAACGGAAACCAACCTGCGCGCGCAGCGCACCGTTTGAAAAATCTACCCCGCCTCGTGAAAGAACGCATAGATTTTCTCCGCCAGCGCCTCTGACACGCCATCGACGGCTTTCAAATCCGCCAGATTGGCCCGGCTCACCGCCTTGGCTGACCCGAAATGCGCCAAGAGCGACCGCTTGCGCGCCGCCCCCACACCGGCGATTTCGTCCAGCGGTGTGGCCCCCACCGCCTTGGCGCGTTTTGCCCGGTGCGTGCCGATGGCAAAGCGGTGCGCCTCATCCCGCAGCCGTTGTACGAAATACAGCACCGGATCATTGCGCCTAAGTGCCATCACCCGCTGGCCAACCCGGTGAAACTCTTCCTTGCCGTGGTCGCGGTCCACACCTTTGGCCACGCCCACCATTGGAATATCCTCGACACCGTATTCGCGCATGATCTCGGCCACCGCCGAAACTTGCCCCGCGCCGCCGTCGATCAACAGAAGATCCGGCCACAGCCCCTTGTCCCGCTCGGGATCGTCCTTCAACAACCGCTTGAACCGCCGCGCCAGCACCTCTTTCATCATGCCGAAATCGTCGCCCGGCGTCAGGTCGTCGCCCTTGATGTTGTACTTGCGATAGTGGTTTTTCATAAAGCCATCCGGCCCCGCCACGATCATCGCCCCCACCGCATGCGCACCCTGAATGTGGCTGTTGTCATATACCTCGATCCGCGCCGGCACCTTCTCCATCTCAAAAGCTTCCGCCACCCCGCGCAACAGCTTCGCCTGCGTCGCAGTCTCGGCCATCTTGCGACCCAGCGACTCGCGGGCATTGCGCACTGCGCTCTCGATCAGCTCGGACTTCTCGCCCCGCTGCGGCACCAAAAGCGTCACCTTGCGGCCCGCCTTCTGGCTCAGCGCTTCGGTCATCAGATCGTCATTTTCGATGCCATGGGACAGGATCAACTGCTTGGGCGGCTCTTTCGTATCGTAGAACTGGCCGATAAAGGCCTCAAGCACCTCCGCCGCCTCCACATCCTCGCCCACACGCGGATAGAAATCGCGGTTGCCCCAATTCTGCCCGGCGCGAATGAAAAACACCTGCACGCAGGCCTGCCCGTTCTCAAGATGCAGCCCGATCAGATCGGCCTCGTCCACCGTGCGCGGGTTGATCCCCTGCGCGGTCTGCACCTGCGTCAGCGCGCGAATGCGGTCGCGCAATGACGCCGCGCGTTCGAACTCCATCTCCTCCGACGCGATCTGCATCTCGGCGGCCAGCTTTTCCTGCACATTGGTCGACCGCCCCGACAGGAACCGCTGCGCATCGCGCACGCTGTCGGCATAAGCGGCGTCCGAAATCTTACCAACGCAGGGCGCTGAACAGCGCTTGATCTGAAACAACAGACAGGGCCGCGTGCGCCCCTCGAACATCGCGTCCGAGCAATTGCGCAGCTGAAACACCTTCTGCAGCTGGTTCAGCGTCCGGTTCACCGCCCCGGCGCTGGCAAAGGGGCCGTAATACGCGCCCTTTTCTTTCTTGGCACCACGGTGCTTGCGGATCATCGGAAAGGCGTGCTCGGTCACCTGAATATTGGGAAAGCTTTTGTCGTCGCGCAGCAGCACGTTGTACTTGGGCTTGAGCTGTTTGATCAGGTTCTGCTCAAGCAGCAGCGCCTCGGTTTCCGTCCGCGTGGTCAGAAACATCATCGACGCCGTGCCTTGGATCATCCGCGCAATACGCGGGCTGTGGCCAGACGCACGCGCATAGTTCGACACCCGCGCCCGCAGGTTGCGCGCCTTGCCAACATAGAGCACGGCGTTCTTGGCATCGAGCATGCGGTACACGCCGGGCGAACTGTCCAGCGTCTTGAGATAGGCCTGAATACAGGCGTGGCCGGTCACGTCGGGGGCGGCTGTCCCCTCAGGCAAATCTGTCATTGCGCCAACTTATGATTCCCTTCGCTGCGCTGCAACGGGATGGCGTCTGGGACAAGAGATTTAACATCCACTAAATCTGTGGATAAGTTTGGGGGTTAGTTCAGGAGATCACGCTTTTTCCCTGTTTTTCAGGGGTGTTGATTAAAGTGCCTAATTTTTAGGCTGCACCTTAAGCCATTGATTTACAATGGTACTTTTTTTAACGTTTTGTAAACGTTTGTATTTCATAGCTTTTTACATATTATTGGCCGGTGTTCAGAGGCCAGTGCACAACTTCCCGACGAAATGCAGCAAAGCCGCATCTCTAAGGGGCTATTCAACCCCAAGAATGTCCGGCGTTTTCCACCCCAGATGCTGCCCGCCATCCACGCAGATCAACTGGCCGGTCACGCCACGCGCATCCAGCAGATAGCCCAGCGCGGCGGTGATATCGCTGGGGTCCACGCCCCGGCTCAGCACCGTACCGGCCCGCTGCGCCGCGAAATGCGCCTCGCTTTGGCGTTCGCCAATCAGCGTCGGCCCCGGACCAATGGCATTGACCCGCACATTCGGCGCAAGCCCCTGCGCCGCTGTCTGCGTCAACGCCCAAAGGCCCATCTTGGCAAGGGTATAGGTCGAGAATTCGGGCGTCAGCTTGCGCACCCGCTGATCGATCATGTTGACCGCAAGCGCCTGCGCCACCGGCTCGCCATTGTCATCCATCGCTGCCGCCGGAGCCTGCGCCGCCAGCGCCTGGGTCAGCACATAAGGCGCGCGCAGATTACTCTCCATATGCCGGTCCCAGCCGTCGCGGGTGGCGGTTTGGATCGTGTCGTATTCAAAGATCGAGGCGTTGTTCACCAGCACCGTGATCGGCCCGCCCAACGCCTCGGCCGCGCGCGGCAACAGGGCCTGCGTCTGATCTTCGACCACCAGATCGGCCTGCAAAATCACGGCGTTGCGCCCCTTGGCGCGGATCTCTTCGGCCACAGCCTCGGCCGCCTCGGCAGAGCTGGCGAAATGCACCGCAACGTCATAGCCACGGTCGGCAAGATACAGCGCCATCGCCCGGCCCAGCCGCTTGCCCGCCCCTGTCACCAATGCCCGCATCGCGCCCTCCGCCGTTCTCAGATAATGACCATCGTGATGTAAACGAGGTAGAGCGCGGCCAGAACTCCGCCCCAGACCCGGCTGATGTTCCAGCGCAGGAAGACAAACGGAAACAGGATCAGCGAGGCCGCCAGCATCACCCACAGATCGAACCGCAGGAAGATGGGATCAACCGGGATCGGCCCAATCAGCGCCGCGATGCCAATAATCGCCAGCAGGTTGAACATATTCGACCCGATGACATTGCCAAGCGCCACATCCGCCTGCCGCCGCAGCGCCGCCACAACCGTTGTCGCCAGTTCTGGCAGCGAGGTGCCCACCGCCACCAGCGTCAGCCCGATGACCGTGTCCGAAATACCGTAAGCGCGCGCAATTTGAGACGCATTGTCGACAAGAAGATCAGCCCCCAGCGGCAAGCCAATCAGGCCAAGCACGAGGTAAACGACGATCTTCCACCACGGCATATTGGGATCAGCGCCCTCGACATCTTCGAGGTCTTCCAACGCCGAATTGTCGCGTGCTGCGGCCTTGATATCGCGGCGATGGCGCAGGGCATCGCGGGTGGTGAAGAACAGCATGACACCCAGCGCCAGCAACAAAACCAGCGCCGAAACCCAGGTGAACGTGCCGGTAAAGGCCAGCGCGATGAACAGCACCGTCGCGGCCAGCATCTGAAGATAGCTTTTGCGGGTGTCACATTCCGAGGTGTGCAGCGCGGTGATCAGCGCCGGAATCCCCAGCACCAACAAAACGTTGGCGGTGTTCGACCCCACCACGTTTCCCATCGCAATCCCCGGAGCGCCTTCATGCACCGCGGCAATCGCGATCAAAAGCTCGGGCGCGGAGGTGCCGAACGCCACAATCGTCAGGCTGACGATCAGCGCCGGAATACCGACCCGGAGCGACATGTTGACCGCGCCTTTGACAAGCGCATCCCCGGCGAGGAGCAGGATAACCAGCCCCAGCCCACACAATAGCCAAACCATCATCCCCGGCGTCCCTTGTCCCGTCCGCAGGGGCACGGCCCCTTGCCAATACGATAGCGCCCGCAGGACGGACATTTGGCCGAAGCCAACTGTTTGGGCAGGCGCAGCTTGCCAAACATCGCAAGCACGCCGATCCCGATCAGAAAAAGAGTTACAATTTTAACGATCACGTCACAGCCCGAACCGGGCAAAGGCTGCCCGTTCTTCGACAAGCCCAAGCGCATCTTCGGCCAGCGACATGCCGAGCCGTTGCGCCAAAGTGCGGCCCTTGCCATAGCGGCGAAACTTCACCTTGGCCCCGAAACGGTCCTTCATCACCGCGTCAAGATGGCCAATCCCGTCGATCAAACCCACCGAATGCGCAGTCTCGCCCACCCAAATCTCGCCGGTAAAGAGATCACGGTCATCGGCCAGCTTGTCGCCGCGCCGCTCCTTGATCTGCGAGATGAAGTTGACGTGCAGCTGGTCAAGCAAACGCTTCAACCGCTCGACGTCTTCTTCCTTTTCCGGTTGGAACGGGTCGAGGAAGCTCTTGGAATTGCCTGCGGTGTGCACCCGCCGCTCAACCCCTTGGCGCGCAAGGAAAACACTCGCGCCGAAGCCAGCGGAAATCACGCCAATCGACCCGACAATCGAGGAGTGATCGGCATAGATTTCATCCGCCGCCGAGGCCAGCCAATAGCCGCCAGAGGCCGCCACGTCTTCGACAAAGGCGAACACGGGGATGTTTTTCTCGGCCGCCAACCGCCGAATGCGGCCCGCGATCAGCGAGGATTGCACCGGCGATCCGCCCGGCGAATTCAGCTCCAACGCCACCGCATCGGGCTTGCCACGTTTGAACGCCTTCTCGATCACGGGCGCGAGCCCGGCATCAGTCAGCGATGAGCGTCCGCCGGTGCCAATCGCACCTTCAAGACGGATAACGGCCACTGTGGGACCGGATTTCACAAAGGGAAGCCAGCGTTTCATACGTTCGGATGTAAATGGCTGTGGCCCCACAAACAAGGCTCGGCCCCGGCAATCTTTTCGACCGCCCGGAATTCCGGCACGCGCCCCGGTCAGCTCCGAATGCGCCAGCCGGTGCGGAAAATCCACCAAACGATGCCAAGGCAAAGCGCGGTGAACCCGGCAATCGCCAACAGGCTGAGGCCGATGGGCACATCAGAGGTGCCGTAAAACGCCCAACGGAAGCCGGAAATCAGATAGACCACCGGGTTGAAAAACGACACCGATTGCCAGAACGGCGGCAGCATCGAAATCGAGTAGAACGCCCCGCCAAGGAACACCAACGGCGTGACCACCAACAGCGGAATGAGTTGTAATTGCTCGAAGTTTTTCGCCCAGATGCCGATGATAAAGCCGAACAGCGAGAAGGAGATGCAGGTCAAAACCAAAAAGAGCACCATCGCAAACGGGTGCATGATCGACAGGTCGACAAAGAACGCCGAGGTGGCGAGGATCACCAAGCCGATGAACAGCGCCTTGGTCGCCGCCGCGCCAGCAAAGCCAAGCACGATTTCGAGGAAGTTGATCGGGGCCGAGAGCAATTCGTAGAAAGTGCCGATAAATTTAGGGAAATAGATCCCAAACGAGGCGTTCGACAGCCCCTGCGTCATCACCGTGAGCATGATCAGCCCCGGCACGATAAAGGCGCCATAGCTGATGCCTTCGACCTGATCGATGCGGCTGCCGATGGCGGTGCCGAAGACGACGAAATACAGCGATGTGGAAATGACCGGCGAGATGAAGCTCTGCGCCAGCGTGCGGAAGAACCGCGCCATTTCAACGGTGTAGATTGACCAGACTGCTCGGAAGTTCATGCTGCATCCTCCGCCACGAGACCGACAAAGATCTCTTCGAGACTGGATTGACGGGT
Organism: Marinovum sedimenti; assembly: GCF_054052205.1. NCBI lineage: Bacteria > Pseudomonadati > Pseudomonadota > Alphaproteobacteria > Rhodobacterales > Roseobacteraceae > Marinovum > Marinovum sedimenti. The sequence goes on along the minus strand of NZ_CM133223.1, from coordinate 2,599,916 downwards.
CTGCAAATCGCGCATTTGCAACCCGGCGGCCGCGAGATTGGCCAGAAGCTGGGTGATCCCGGTGCGTTCGGCATTGACGTCATAGCTATAGCGCAGCGCCCGGCCTTGGTTGACGATCTCCAGCGGATGGCCGGCAAGGGCTGCCGGAATTTCGCTCACCGGTTCTGTCAGTTCGATGTCCAAAGTCTTGCGCCCCATCCGCGCCATCAGCGCCGCCTTCTCTTCGAGCAGCAATAATTCGCCCTTGGCGATCACCCCCACCCGTTCTGCAATCGCCTCGGCCTCTTCGATGTAATGCGTGGTCAGGATGATCGTCACGCCAGCGGCCTTGAGATCGGCCACCACGTTCCACATGTCACGGCGCAGTTCGACGTCCACCCCGGCGGTCGGCTCATCAAGAAACAGCACCCGCGGTTCGTGGCTCAGCGCCTTGGCAATCAGCACCCTGCGCCGCATACCGCCCGATAGCTCCATCGGTTTGGCATCGCGTTTGTCCCAGAGCGACAGGTCGCGCAGGACCTTTTCCACATGCGCATCGTTGCGTTTGCAGCCAAACAGCCCACGCGAATAGCGCACCGCGCGGTGTACGGTTTCGAACGGCTCGAGCGAGATTTCCTGCGGCACCAGCCCGATCATGCCGCGCGCGGCGCGGAAGTCACGGACGATGTCATGCCCGCCCACCCGAACCGAGCCGGAGGTGGCATTGGTGATGCCGCAAACGGTTGAAATCAGAGTGGTTTTGCCCGCGCCATTGGGGCCAAGCAGCGCGAGGATTTCGCCCTCTTCGATGTCGAGCGTGACGCCCTTGAGCGCCTCGAACCCGCCGTCATAGACTTTGCGCAGGTCATTGATTTCCACGATCGCGGCCATAGCAGCCTCCCTGATGGTCAGGGGCGCAATCTAATGGCACCACGGGTTAGCGCAATCTCGATTTCAGCAGAGGCCATCGCGCGCTGGCGCACAGATTGCGGGGTTACATCCCGCGCACAGTGTCGATCATCAGCTGCACATTTTCGGGGTCGGCGTCCGGCGTGATGCCGTGGCCGAGGTTGAATATATGCGGCCCGCCGCGCAGTGCGTTGACAATGGCGCGGGTCTCATCGACCAGCGGCTGACCACCGGTGACCATATGCGACGAGGTCAGATTGCCTTGCACACAGCCGTCCACCTGCACATGCGCCGCCGCCCAAGAGGCATCGACCGAGTTGTCGAGCGCGACGCAATCGGCACCGGTGGCCTTGGCGAAACCGATGTATTTTTCGCCCGCTTCACGCGGGAAGGCGATGACCGGTGTGTCGGGATGTTTGGCTTTGAGCGCCGAAATGATCCGTTTGGCCGGGGCCAGTGCGTATTTCTCGAAATCGTCGCCCTTGAGCGATCCGGCCCAACTGTCGAACAGCTTGACCACCTCGGCCCCGGCCTCGATCTGGCAGGAGAGGTAGTCAATCGTCGCCTCAGTGATCCGATCCAGCAGTGCCTCAAACAGCGCGCGGTTTTCGTCTTTCAGCGCATGTGCCGGGCCTTGATCCGGCGTGCCGCGCCCGGCGATCATATAGGTGGCAACGGTCCAGGGCGCGCCGGCAAAGCCGATCAGCGTGGTCTCGGACGGCAATTCCCGCGCCAGAATGCGGACGGTTTCATAGATCGGCGACAGCGTGTCATGGATATCCGAGGCCGGTTTCAGCTTGTCGAAATCACGCTGCTCGGTGATCGTCGAGAGGCGCGGGCCTTCGCCGGTGACAAACCACAGATCCGCGCCAAGTGCTTGGGGGATCAGCAGGATGTCAGCAAAAAGGATAGAGGCGTCAAAGCCATAGCGGCGGATCGGTTGCAGCGTCACCTCGGCGGCCAGCTCAGGGTTATAGCACAGCGACAGGAAATCCCCGGCCTGCGCCCGCGTCGCGCGATACTCTGGCAGGTAACGCCCGGCCTGCCGCATCATCCAGATTGGCGGCGTTGGCAGGGTCTCTCCGGCAAGCGCGCGCAGGATTGTCTTATTCGCTTTGGTCATGCCGGTCTCCGATTTGGTTTGCAGGTTGGTCTAACGTAGGGCGGGTGATGTCAAGGCAACCGCTTGTCACGCCTTTTGGCCAAGGCTAGACAGTTGGCCATGACGCACCCCCTTCCCTCCCCCGATGCACCGCTGAAAATCGGCACCCGTGGTTCGCCGCTGGCGCTGGCACAGGCCCACGAAACCCGCGCCCGGATTGCGGCGGCGTTTGACCTGCCTGAGGCGGCGTTTGAGATCGTGGTGATCAAGACCACCGGCGATGATCGCGCTTTGATTGCTACGGACACCCCGCTGAAAGAGCTGGGCGGCAAGGGGCTGTTCACCCGCGAGATCGAAGAGGCGCTGCTGTCGGGTGGCATCGATATTGCCGTGCATTCGATGAAAGACATGCCGGTGTTGCAGCCCGGCGGGCTGGTGCTTGATTGTTTTCTGCCGCGCGAAGACGTGCGCGATGCCTTTGTCTCGCCAGGGCTTGGCGGCATTTCCGATCTGCCGACGGGCGCGATTGTTGGCACCTCGTCGCTGCGGCGGCGCGCGCAATTGCTGTCGCGCAGGCCCGATCTTGAGGTGGTGCAATTCCGCGGTAACGTGCAGACCCGGCTGAAAAAACTGGATGACGGCGCGGCCTCTTGCACCTTCTTGGCGATGGCCGGGCTGACGCGGTTGGGGATGCTGGGCCTGGTGCCCGCCTTCCCGATTGCCCCCGACGATATGCTGCCCGCCGTCGCGCAGGGCGCGATTGGCATCGAACGGCGCGAGGGCGATACCGCCACCGCTGCCCTGCTCGAACCGCTGCATGATCTGCAAACCGGTCAACGCCTTGCTGCCGAACGCGCCTTTCTGGCCGCGTTGGATGGATCTTGCGAAACCCCGATTGCCGGTCTGGCAGAACTGAGCGACGGCACGCTCCGTCTGCGCGGCGAAATCCTGCGCCCCGATGGCAGCGAAACCCTAAGCGACGCCGCCGATGCCCCGATCGAGGATGGTGCCGCGCTGGGCCGCGAGTTGGGCTTGCGCCTGTTGGACCGCGCCGGGCCGGGATTTTTCGACTGGCGTAGCCTATAGGCCTCAGACTTTTGGCCATACGCAGCGTCGTTTAGCGCTAGCGGAGCGTTTTTGGCCTGTTGCCATGTGAACCCAATCAGTATCAACGTGGCGGAAACACGTATTCAGAGTCGCCAAGAAGTGGCGAGAACCATCGGAGAGATACGCAGATGAAGGTCCTTGTACCCGTCAAACGCGTGATCGATTACAACGTGAAAGTGCGCGTCAAAGCGGACGGAAGCGGTGTCGATCTGGCCAATGTCAAAATGTCGATGAACCCTTTCGACGAGATTGCTGTCGAAGAGGCGATCCGCCTGAAAGAAGCCGGCAAAGTGGAAGAAATCATCGCCGTCTCTATCGGCGTGAAGCAGTCGCAGGAAACCCTGCGCACCGCGCTGGCGATGGGTGCCGACCGGGCGATCCTCGTGGTGGCCGCTGATGATGTGCACAAAGACATCGAACCGCTGGCCGTGGCCAAGATCATTGCCAAAATCGTTGAAGAAGAGGCCCCCGGCCTCGTGCTTTGCGGCAAACAGGCCATCGACAATGACATGAACGCCACCGGTCAGATGACTGCGGCGCTTCTGGGCTGGTCGCAGGCGACGTTCGCCTCGGAAGTCGACATTGACGGTGACACTGCCAAGGTCACACGCGAAGTTGACGGCGGCTTGCAAACCATCAGCGTCAAGATGCCGGCGGTGATAACTGTCGATCTGCGGCTGAACGAACCGCGCTATGCTTCTTTGCCCAACATCATGAAAGCAAAGAAAAAGCCGCTGGATGAGAAGACGCCCGAAGACTATGGCGTTGACGTCACCCCGCGTCTTGAAGTGATCAAAACCGTGGAACCGGCGGCACGCGCTGCGGGCGAAATGGTGGGTTCGGTTGACGAGCTGATCGAGAAACTCAAAGCGGCGGGGGCTGTGTGATGGCTGTTCTTCTTCTTGCAGAAGTCAACGATGGCGAACTGTCGCTCGACGCCACTGCCAAGGCGGTCAATGCCGTGGCCTCGCTTGGCGATGTGCATGTGCTCTGCGCGGGCGGCTCGGCTGCTGCCGCGGGCGATGCGGCGGCCAAAATCGCGGGCGTGACCAAAGTTCTCGTGGCCGAAGACGCCTCGCTGGGCCACCGCCTTGCGGAATCGACCGCGGCGCTGATCGTGTCACTGGCCGGCGATTACGACCACATCGTTGCCCCGGCCACCACCGACGCGAAAAACGTGCTGCCCCGTGTGGCGGCGCTGTTGGACGTGATGGTGATTTCCGATGTCTCGGGCGTTGTTGACGCTGACACGTTCGAGCGCCCGATCTATGCGGGCAATGCGATCCAAACCGTCAAATCCGTCGACGCCAAAAAGGTCGTTTCGATCCGGACCTCGACCTTTGATGCAGCCGGCGAACAGGCCGCTGCTTCGGTGGAAACCATTGGCGCGGCAGAAGATCCGGGCCTCTCCTCGTGGATCGAAGACAAGCTGGCGGCCAGCGATCGCCCCGAGCTGACCTCGGCCGGTGTGGTTGTGTCCGGTGGACGCGGTGTGGGATCGGAAGACGATTTCAAGATCATCGAAGCCCTTGCCGACAAGCTTGGCGCAGCGGTTGGTGCCTCGCGCGCGGCTGTGGATTCGGGTTTTGCCCCGAACGACTGGCAGGTTGGCCAGACGGGCAAGGTTGTCGCGCCGGATCTGTACATTGCCGTCGGTATCTCGGGCGCGATTCAGCACCTCGCCGGGATGAAAGACAGCAAGATCATCGTCGCCATCAACAAAGACGAAGAAGCGCCGATCTTTCAGGTTGCCGACTACGGGCTTGTGGCCGATCTGTTCACGGCTGTGCCGGAACTGACCGAAAAGCTGTAACGACGCGCCGATCCATCAATGGATCGGAACCGATCTGTTGACAGATCGGGGTGCCGCAAAAAGAAAGGCCCGCCAAAATCACGGCGGGCCTTTTTACGTTCAATGGCGCAGGCGCAACAGGCCAGCCAGTTCGGCCGAGATCGCCGTTCCAGCTTCATCATGTGCCGCGGGGCCAAGCAATTCGCGGGCCGCAGCCGCTTCCATCGGATTGAACAGCATACCTTCCGTGCCCTTGCGCAATGCCGCGTCTGATGCCGCAACTTCCACCAAGCCGGCCGCATTTTCGCTGATCTCATCCAGCATGTCGCGCGTGATGAACAGTGGATCGGCCCGGTGGTTTTCGTCGTTCGAGGGCGCGGACTCGCCGAGCCACAGCAGAACCACCGGCCCCTTGATCCGGCTGATCAGCAACCGCATCCGCGCCATCCACGCCGCCTGAAGCTCTTCGCGCACCATCCGAAACCGCTCTTCGCTGATCGCTTCCAGCTCGGTCAACAGATGCCGGGTAAAGTGGAATTCGGTGAAATCCACTTCGCGATAAATCGCCTTGAGCATCGCAGAGGCGTTGACGAAGCGATCATTCCGGCGCGGGTGCACCGAGTAAAGCCGGTTCGACATGTTCTGTGCGCCCATAATCTGAATAACGGTGGCGCTGGCCCCGTTGGCCGCCTCAAGCAGCGCGGTATCGTTGACAAACGCGTCGACCCCGGCGTTGACACAGCCGAAATTCACGCAAGGCACGCCAAGTGTGTCCTCGGTCAAAGCCGGAAACGGCGTCTCAATGAATTTGCCATACGTGTCCGTGCCGCCAACAAAGGCAATATAGTCTCCGTCAAGCTTGCGACGCGGTCCACGGAACGTCAGACGCGATGTGCCGTAGCGACACGGAAGATAGTCAGGAGCATCGGCTCCGGTCATTTCAAAGGTCATGTTACCCACCTAGTTAATTACTCACCTAAGTTGACTATCGCCTGATTCGATTGCCAAAAGGCTAAACAACGGATTTACAGCAACCTTTAACCTTTTCGCCGCAGTCGCCCGCCCTTGCCCTTGGTTGGCGTTGCTGCCTATTGTCTGGCAAACCAAGACGAGGGCAGGGCATGGACATTCATTCGATCAGCGTGATCGGCGCGGGCCAAATGGGCAATGGCATTGCTCATGTGATGGCGGTTGCCGGGTATGACGTGGTGATGACCGACATCTCCGAAGATGCGCTGGCCGCCGCCGTTCAGCGGATCGACAAGAATATCAGCCGCCAAGTGTCGAAAGGCGGGCTGTCGGCCGAAGACCACGCCGCCGCGATGGCCCGTATTTCGACGACGATGGCCCCCGAGGAGGTCGGTCAGACCGACCTGATCATCGAGGCCGCGACCGAGCAAGAGGTGGTCAAACAAAAGATCTTTGACGGGCTGCTGCCGCATCTAAAGCCGAACACGATCCTGACCTCCAACACCTCGTCGATCTCGATCACCCGGCTCGCCAGCCGCACCGACCGGCCGGAAAAATTCATGGGGTTCCACTTCATGAACCCGGTGCCGATCATGCAATTGGTCGAACTGATCCGCGGCATCGCCACCGATCAGGAAACCTATGACGCCTGTCTTGGCGTCGTGACCAAGCTGGGCAAAACCGCCGCCAGTGCCGAGGATTTCCCGGCCTTCATCGTCAACCGCATCCTGATGCCGATGATCAACGAGGCGGTTTATACGCTGTATGAGGGCGTCGGAAACGTCACCTCGATCGACCGGGCGATGAAACTGGGCACCAACCACCCGATGGGCCCGCTCGAGCTTGCGGATTTCATTGGCCTCGACACCTGCCTTGCGATCATGAACGTGCTGCATGACGGTCTGGCCGACACCAAATACCGCCCCTGCCCGCTGTTGACGAAATACGTCGAAGCCGGCTGGCTGGGCCGTAAGACGAAGCGTGGCTTCTATGATTATCGGGGCGATGAGCCGGTGCCGACGCGGTAAGCGGGGCGAAATTTCATCAATGAAATTTGCAAATTCCGTTGACGGAATTTCTACCCGCCAAGACCAAGCGTATGTTCCCGCAGCCGAGCCATCATGCGCCGCGGCTTGGTGCCCCAGCGCTGGATTTCCTCGGGTGAGATCGGCGCGCCGATGATCGGGGCCTGCGGCCGCTTGCAGGCGTGCATCACCTCATGGATCAACAGCCCCTGGCGCAGCGTCGCTGAAATCCTGTTTGCGATCTGATAGATCCGCGAATTTTGGCCAACAAAGTGCACCGGCACGACAGTCGCCCCCGAGCGATAGATCAACTTGGCGGTGAACGGGTTCCAGATCGCCTCAACCGCGTCGCCAAACATCGTCTCGCTCGCCGCCACAACTCCGGACGGAAACAGGATCAGCACGCCGCCGTTGGCCAAATGGCTCATGGCCTGCTTGCGCATCTCAAGACTTTCTTCGCGCGCGTTATCCTCATGCGGAAACGGCACCGCGATCATGAAGTCCTCGATCTCCTCGACCCCGGACAACAGGTTGCGGGTCAGGATCTTGTAGTCCGTCCGCACCCGCCCGACCAATTCCGCCAGCACCATCCCATCCACCAGCCCATGCGGGTGGTTCGCCACGATAACCACCGGGCCGGTCTTGGGGATCTGGGCGATTTGCTCTGGCGGGGTCTGAAGCTCGATTTTCATGAACTCAAGCGCTTGGCCAAAGAACGCATGGCCCTGTTTGGGCCCCTCGCGCTCGAACCGACGCACCAGCCGCAACAGCGGCAGCTTGCCCGTCAGCCATTCCATCGCACGGATGGTGTTGGCCTTCCACGGGTTGGTAAAGGTGTTCGCATAGGACAGCTTGCGCTTGTCATAGGGGGCTTGCTGGGCTGCCAAAGACGCTTTGCGCTCGGCTGCGGATTGCGCGGATTCCACCATTCTTGCGTCCAGGTCCTTCCAAAAAGGCCAAATGAGGCCTTAGCAGTCCTCTCCGAACCGGTCCGCCACCAGCGCTTCGACCGCGTCTGCCAGCGCTTCAGCGTCAGGGCCCGACGTCTGAACCTCAATAGTGGTTCCTTTTGACGCTGCCAACATCAAAAGCCCCATGATGCTGTCGCCCGACGCGTCCATGCCATCGCGTGACACCTCGGCGCGGGCGTCGAATCCTTCGACCACCTCAACAAGTTTGGCCGAGGCCCGGGCATGAAGACCCTTTTCATTCACGATCTTCAAATTACGGGTAACGCTTTGTGTCATAATGCCTGATCCGACGAGATATTCTGACTGTCTATATACTTACGTCCCGCCTCTGTCGCGCGCCGAACGGCATCAGCAACGCCCAAATCGCGACTTTTTGCCAATTTGATCAGCATTGGCAGGTTCGCGCCGTACAGGATTCTGCGATTTTCCGGAGCACAGGCCATCAAGGAAAGGTTCGACGGAGAGCCGCCGAACATGTCGGTCACGATCACGACACCGCCGCCCTGATCCACGGAATCGGCAGCGCTGCAAATCTCGCCCTGCTTGACCTCGCGGACATGGTCGGGCTCGATCGCGATGGCGCGGATCCCCGGCTGCTGGCCCACGACATGTTCTATCGCGGCCAGGTATTCGCGGGCCAATCCGCCATGTGCCACAATCACGATCCCGATCAACGTCGTCGGTCTCCCGTCCATCGCCCCATTTTCATCGCGTCATCACTCATCCGGGGCCTTCGGCGCCAGCGCGCGCCGCTCTAGTTCACGGTGCCTAATTGACACCCGCCAGCCCGCCGTTGCAAGCCCCCGGGCAATGCTTTCCGCAAGGGCAACAGAACGGTGTTTGCCGCCGGTACAGCCAAAGGCGGCAGCGAAATGCGCCTTACCCTCTTCGCGTGCGGCGGGCAGTTGGAACACCAGCAGATCAAGCACCTTTTCGCGAAACGGCGCAAAGCGGGCATCACTGGCGACATGATCCGCGACGCGGCTGTCTTCGCCGGTCAGCGGGCGAAGATCGGGCTGCCAGTGCGGGTTGGTCAGGAAGCGGCAATCAAACACCACATCCGCCGCGCGCGGCAGGCCACGTTTGTAGGAAAACGATTGCACCGACACCGCCAATTCATGACCGCCATCGACGCCAAAGATCCGGTGCACCTCGGCGCGCAACTCATGCGGCGACAGGGCCGAGGTGTCGACAAGGATCGACGCCTGATCGCGCAGCGGGCCGAGCAAATCGAATTCGCGCGCGATCCCGGCCTCTGGCGTACCATCCGGAGCCATCGGATGACGGCGGCGGGTTTCGGAATAGCGGTTCACCAGAATGCCCGGCTCTGCGTCAAGAAACAAAAGATCCGCCGCTTGGCCGGTCAGCGTGGCAATTTCCGCCAGAAGCCCAGACACCGCGGCAGGCGAGAAATCCCGCGTGCGCACATCAAGGCCCAGCGCCATATCGCGGGTCAGCCCACCGTCAAGCAGGCGCGGCACAAGCGACAGCGGCAGATTGTCGATGGTTTCAAACCCGAGGTCTTCGAGTGCATTAAGCGCAGTAGACCGGCCTGCACCGGACGGGCCGGTCAGAAGCACAAGGCGGGGTTGGGGGGCCAGAGGGGTCTGGGCCATTTCGGTGTCGTCTCCTCAGTCGCGGCGACCATGCAAGAGATATTGTCGAATTGCAGCAGCGAAATAGGGCCGCGCGATATTGTGAAGCAGCGGGAGCGTGATCCCGGCGATGTCCCGACGACGGTCCGGCGGCAGGCGTTGGTCCTCAGTTGTGTCAAGATCGACCACCAGCGCCAGCGGCACCGGCGGATGCGGATCAGCCGCCAACAGCCCCACAAACCGCGCCTCGATTAGCCCGGACAGCGCGGGCGGGCAACTGGCGATGGCCTGACCGTCCCGCAACGTGATCACCGTTCGGTCATCCGCCACCAACCCCGCGCCCAGCGCCAAAAGCTCCAGCGCCAGCGCCGATTTTCCGCGCCCCGACGCCCCGAGGATCAACACCCCGCGCCCCGCCAACGCCACAGTGCTGGCGTGCAGGATCAGACCGGAAGGCCCACGACAAAGCGCGCGCCCAGCGGTTCCGACGTCACGTCAGCCTCGGTTGGACGGATGTTTTCGGCCCAGATCACCCCGTCATGCGCTTCGACAATCTGCTTGGAGATTGCGAGCCCAAGGCCGGAGTTGTTGCCAAAATCATGCTCGGGACGGTGCGAATAGAAGCGCTTGAAAATCTTGGTCAGCGCCTCGTCCGGGATGCCAGGACCGGTGTCTTCGACCACCACCAGCACGCGATTTTCACGCTGGCGGGCCCAGACGCGGATGGCATCGCCCTCTTCGCAAAAGCTGATGGCGTTGGTGATCAGGTTGACGAAAACCTGCGCCAGCCGCGCCTCGAGCCCGTCGACCATGATCGGCGCGTCGGGCAGATCGGTGATGAATTCGATGTCCTTGGCCTGTGCATCCTTGCCCAGATACTCGCCCAGATTTCCCAGCAAATCGAGCAGGTTGAACTGATCCTCGTCCTCTTTGACCAATTCACTGTCAAGCCGCGAGGCATCGGAGATATCGCTGACCAGCCGATCAAGGCGACGCACGTCATGCTCGATCACGTCGAGCAGTTTCGCGCGGTGATCCTCACGCTTGACCATACGCAACGAGCCGACGGCAGAGCGCAAGGACGCGAGCGGGTTCTTGATTTCATGCGCCACATCGGCGGCGAATTGTTCGTTGGCATCGATCCGGTCGTAAAGCGCGGTCACCATGCCGCGCAAAGCCCCCGACAGGCGGCCGATTTCGTCGGGCCGCGCGGTCAGATCGGGGATGCGGATACGGCCCTTGGAGTCCTTGCGTCGGTCTTTCTCGCGGCCCAACTCGGCGGCGCGCGCCAGATCGGAGATTGGATTGGAGATGGTCGAGGCCAGCACCAGCGACAGCCCGATTGAAACAAGCGTCGCCACGAGGAACATCTGCAACACCCGCTCGCGCTCGGTGCGGACCAGCGTGTCAATCTCGCCCGAGGCCGAGACCAGAACCACGGCACCGATGGTGGTGCCGTTGTGCTCAATCGGCGTGCCGACGGTAAAGACCGTGCCACCCTCAGCGGATTCAGTGGTGCGCACGGTGGTTTTGCCCGCCAACGCCGGTTCGGCAAGCCCGGTCAGATGCTCTTCAAAGGCTGCGATACGCTCTTCTTCGGAGGGCGTGACCAGACCGGCCACCGTATCCCAGATCGTTCCGAGAAGATCGGTGATCAAGGTGCGGCCATCCTCATCCGCAGCGCCGACAGTCTTGGAGGCCGACCGCCCCACCAGCGCCTGACCCGGATCGAAAACAAACACCTCGGCCCCGCGTCGCAAGGCGATGCCGTCCAGCGTTCCGCCCACGTCGATGCCGTCGCCTGTGGCCAGATTGACCGGCGCGCTTCCCGGCAGTTGCGCCTCGAACACATCGGCGATCAGCTCTGCCTCGCTGACAAGCCCGGAGGCGCGCTGCGCCGCCAGACCATCACGCGAGGAATTGAGGTACAGGATGCCCCCAACCAGCACGTTCAACGCCACGAGGTTGAACATGATAATCTTGCGCGTCAGCGGCGATGTCCGCAGCGAAAACCAGCCACGGCGCGCGCGACTGTCCTGAAGCTCCTGCTCGACGGTGCCGTCGGGAGCCACCCAATCGTCGCCAAGAACCACGTCCCCGCGGCGTTTAGAGCCTGCGTCCTGCACGCCCATCTCCTCGACCAGAGCCATTACTCTTCGTTGTACCGATAACCGATACCATACAGCGTCTCGATCGCGGAGAAATCGCTATCCACGGTGCGCATCTTTTTGCGCAGACGCTTGATGTGGCTGTCGATGGTGCGATCGTCGACATAGACCTGATCATCATAGGCCACATCCATCAGCTGATCGCGCGACTTCACGAAACCGGGGCGCTGGGCCAGCGCCTGAAGCAGCAGGAACTCGGTCACGGTCAGCGACACGTCCTGACCCTTCCAGGCCACCGCATGGCGCAGCGGGTCCATCCGCAGATCGCCGCGTTCCATCACCTTGGTTTCCTCGGTGTCGCCGACGGTGTCATTGTCCATCGCGTCCTGACGGCGCAGCAACGCACGAATGCGCTCTACCAGAAGCCGTTGGGAAAACGGCTTTTTCACATAGTCGTCCGCCCCCATCCGCAGACCGAGCACTTCGTCGATCTCGTCGTCTTTGGAAGTCAGGAAAATCACCGGCATGGTGGTTTTCTGGCGCAGGCGCTGAAGCAGGTCCATCCCGTCCATGCGCGGCATCTTGATGTCCAACACGGCCATGTCGGGAAGTTTCTTGCTGAACGCGTCGAGCGCGGACTGGCCATCGTTGTATGTTTCGACCTCGAAGCCTTCGGCTTCAAGCGTCATGGAGACGGATGTCAGGATGTTCCTATCATCGTCCACAAGGGCGATTTTAGACATTATGTCTGTCCTTATACTGCTTGGATGCCTGTATTTTTTCACCTTTATGCCTTGTTTCGCAGAGCGCAATCAATCCTTAACTGCGAATCAGGCAACTGCATCCCCCACATCACACCCGAAAAGTACGAAGGAATGGCTAATTTGCCTCACCTACGTCTTCACTTGTGACCTAAGGGAAATATGATTGCGCTAAACAGGGGTTTGGTGGCGCTAACTGTGCGTTTGCGTCCTGTTCACCCGAATAACCGGCATGTTACACCTTTGTCACCGGGGCGTCGAAATACGTCGCGGGGGCGTCAATTAGACCGCCAAGTTACAAGACTTCCGCTGCGTGATGCGCGGATACATGGAGAGAAAAGATGGCATTTGGACGGGTAAACCCGCAGTTCCGGCTCGAAGATCAAGGGATCGAAGGTCTGGGCAATGTCTATTACAACCTCATGGAACCGGCGCTGATTGAAGAGGCACTTCGGCGCGAGGAAGGCTCGCTGGGGCAAGGAGGGGCATTCCTTGTATCGACCGGCAAATTCACCGGCCGCTCCCCCAAAGATAAACATGTCGTCAAGACCGACAGCGTCGCTGACAGCATCTGGTGGGACAACAATGCCGCCATGTCGCCCGAAGGGTTTGACGCGCTGTATGAGGACATGCTGGCCCATATGAAGGGCCGCGACTATTTTGTTCAGGATCTGGTGGGCGGGGCCGATCCGGCGCATTCCATCGACGTGCGCATGGTCACTGAGCTGGCCTGGCATGGGCTGTTCATCCGCCACATGCTGCGCCGCCCTGAGCTGGAAGACCTGGATGAGTTCACGGCGGATTTCACCGTCATCAACTGCCCCACCTTCAAGGCCGACCCCGCGCGCCACAACTGTCGGTCAGAGACCGTGATTGCGATGAACTTTGATCGCAAGATGATCCTGATTGGTGGCACCGAATACGCCGGCGAGAACAAGAAATCAGTTTTCACCCTGCTGAACTACCTGCTGCCGGCCAAGGGCATCATGCCGATGCACTGTTCGGCCAACCACGCAGTGGGCAATCCGGTTGATACCGCGATCTTCTTTGGCCTGTCGGGCACCGGCAAGACCACGCTGTCGGCCGATCCCGCGCGCGTTCTGATTGGCGATGACGAACATGGCTGGTCGGATCGCGGCACCTTCAATTTCGAAGGCGGCTGCTATGCCAAGACCATCAACCTCTCGCCCGAGGCCGAGCCCGAGATTTTCGCCACCACGTCAAAGTTCGGCACGGTGATCGAGAATATGGTCTATGACGAAGAGACCAAAGAGCTGGACTTTGAAGACGACAGCCTGACGGCCAACATGCGCTGCGCCTATCCGCTGGAGTACATCTCCAACGCCTCGTCCAGCGCGCTAGGCGGGCACCCCAAGAACATCATCATGCTGACCTGTGATGCCTTTGGCGTGCTGCCTCCGATTGCCCGGCTGACCCCGGCGCAGGCGATGTATCACTTCCTGTCGGGCTTCACCTCCAAGGTGGCGGGCACCGAGCGTGGCGTGACCGAGCCTGAGCCAACCTTCTCGACCTGTTTTGGTGCGCCCTTCATGCCGCGCCGCCCCGAGGCCTATGGCAACCTGCTGCGCGAAAAGATCGCCAAACATGGCGCGACCTGCTGGCTGGTCAACACTGGCTGGACCGGTGGGGCCTATGGCACTGGCTCGCGGATGCCGATCAAGGCAACGCGTGCCCTGCTGACAGCGGCGCTCGATGGCTCGCTGGCGGATGCACAGTTCCGCAAGGATCCGAACTTTGGCTTCGACGTGCCCAAGGACGTGCCGGGTGTGCCCGAGGTTCTGCTTGATCCGCGCCGCACCTGGGGCGCGCGCGACGAATATGATGCGCAGGCCGCCAAGCTGGTGCAGATGTTTGCCGACAATTTCGAGCAATATGTGCCTTTCATCGACGACGATGTGAAAGCGGCCGCCATCGGCTGACCTGCGCAGATATATAAACGCAAAACCCCCGATGCTTGGCACCGGGGGTTTTGTTGTGGCCTGTGTCTCACTCCAGGCAAGGTGGCCTTTCGGCCCGTATTTTTAGGAAATATGCATGTCTTCCGGCGAAACGCCGCGGTCGAGTGCTTCGACAAACCAACCGGGTTTACGGCCGCGGCCTGTCCAGGTTTGAGTGCCATCGTCGGGATTTCGGTACTTGGGCGCTGAGATCTTGCCGCCCTTGCCTGTGGTCAGATCGGAAAGGGAAAACCCCATCTCTGCTGCCTTGGCTTCCAGTGCTGCAAGCGCCTCTTTTTTCTTTCTGTCTTCAAAAGTACTGATCGCCTTTGCCACTTGTTTCTGCAGCTGCTTCAGTTCCTTTAAAGAAAGTCCCTCTAAGTCCATTTCCGGCATATCCTTTCCTGTTGGTGGTTTTTTGTCTCACCCAAGATCGTTAATTCATCGTGAATATACAGTCAATTCGGCTATTTGTGTCAAGGCGACAAGTACACAACTTTCCCCTTTTATTCAGGGCATTCCTTCGCGTTTAGACTGTGCACTGGGTTGCCATTGACGCGAACCAGTATCAACATAAAGGCGATTAAAGATAGCAGCATATCGCGCCCGTTGCGCACCGGCGGGAAACGGCCGATAAGATCAATCCGCGGCTATGACCATCGCTTTGAATTGGCACTGCTGGCCTTTGAATGCAGAGGGTGCCAGATAAGCAATTGCTTTACTCAATGGCTTGGCGCAGGCTTACAGTTGCTGGAATTTGCAAAGATTTCGCAATGGGTTGGAGGAATTGGCCATGAATATTGCCATGTGGTCCGGGCCACGGAATTTGTCGACCGCGATGATGTATTCCTTCGGTGCGCGCGCGGATTGCTATATCTGGGATGAACCTTTTTATGCGGCTTATCTGGCGCAGACCGGGCTCGTCCATCCAATGCGCGAGGCGATCATTTCCGCCGGCGAACCAGATCCCGCAGTGGTTGCGAAAGGCTGCGCGATGCCAGCGCCGGGCGGCCAGAAACTTTTTTATCAAAAACATATGACCCATCACATGATTTCCGGATTTGACCGAGAATGGTTCGGCTCTGTTACCCATATTTTCCTCATTCGCCACCCTGCGCGTGTCCTCGCCAGCTATGATCGCAAGCGGGAAAAGCCGGTGCTCGATGACATCGGATTTCGGCAACAGACCGAGATTTTCGATCAGGTCCGGGCGGCGGGTGCGCCGGCTGTGGTGATCGACAGCGCCGATCTGCGCCGCGCGCCCGAATGGATGCTGCGGCAGCTTTGCACGGCGATTGGCATCCCCTTCGATCCGGGGATGTTACGCTGGCCCGCCGGTGGCCACGCGCGCGATGGTGTCTGGGCGGCGCATTGGTACGATGCCGCCCACCGCTCGACCGGGTTTGCCGGGGCGGAGGGGGTTTTGCCAACGCTCACAACCGCGCTTCAGGCCGTCGCAGACGCCGCCCTGCCGCACTATCGGCGGCTCCGGGAACACGCCCTGCCCGGCCCGGAAACCGCCCCACACGGCTAAGCGAAACCGCGCGACATGCGCCGCCGCGGCCAACCTGCGCAAGCCTGCGATCAACGGCAATAGACTGTAGGGAAAGCGGGAAAATGGTCGGAGTGAGAGGATTCGAACCTCCGGCCCCTGCCTCCCGAAGACAGTGCTCTACCAAGCTGAGCTACACTCCGACTGTGATCGGCGGATTACATCGGGCTTCGCCACTTTGCAAGAGGCATTCCCCGCTTTTGTCATCCCGCCAGCCGCACCGCCCCAAGGCGGTTCGCCTAATCGTGGTGGCGCAAAAGCACCGAAACGCGGAACCCGCCGGGGCTGAACAGGCGCGACCGGTTGCGCAACACCGGCGTGTTCTCGGACACGCCCGCCCGGCTTTCGCGGAACACGATATAGATGCCCGACAGGATGATAAGCCCCGCCCCGATCAGCGTTGGCCGATCCAGCGTTTCATTAAACAGCATCCAGCCAAAGAACGTGGCCCAAAGGATCTGGGAATACTGCATCGGCGCGACAATCGCGGCCTCGCCATTGCGATAGGCCAGAATGATGCAGAACGAGGCGAGAAAGCCGAGCAAAGCAATCACGCCCATGCCGCCAAACTCCAACAACGACATCGGCACATAGACAAACGGCAACGCCGCGCCCATCAGGACAAAGTTGCCCGCCAGCGGATAGAGCAAGAGCACAACGGTCCGCTCTTCCCGCCCGACCTTGCGCACAATCACCGAGGCCAGCGCCGAGCCGAACGCCGCCGTCAGCGCCGCGAGGTGGCCCAGCGAAAGCCCCGCCCCCGAACCCGGCCGCAGCACCACCAGCACCCCGATCAGCCCGACAATCACCGCCGCCCAGCGATGCCGACCAACGCTTTCGCCCAGCATCGGAATCGACAACACGGTGATCAGCAGTGGCGCGGCAAACAGCAGTGTATAGACCTGCGCCAAAGGCAGCACCGAAAAGGCATAAAACGCACAAAGCCCGGCAATCAGCGCACTCAGCACCCGCATCAGCACCCACCAGGGATGCACCGGGCGAATGTGGTCGCGGCTCGGGTCGGTCATCAGCATGAACGTGACCAGCGGAAAGCTGATCAGCGAGGCGAAAAAGATGATCTGCACAGGCGAATAGGTGGCGCCGAGAAACTTTACCACCACGTCATGCGTGGAATACATGGCAAAGCCCAAAAGGGCATACAGAAGGCCTTTGATGTTCATGGGATCTCGCCGGATCTGGCCGCCGGGGCGGGTGTTGCGCGTCGTCCAACTGTTAGGGCGATTTGGCTGCCGGGTTCAAGGGGTGCGGCGCGCGATCACGGGCAAAGGCCAGATTGCCACGTTCTGGGGGTGGCACCACGGTAACAACTGTACTCTACCTTGGCGTCGAGCAGCTTTACCCGCCCGTCTGCCTGATTTTCCAGCACATAGGTGTGGCGCTCACCAAACACCGAATCGTCGGCAAACCCGGTTTCGGCAAACTGCGCGACGGTGTGGCCCTCGTTGTTGCGCCGCAGGACAAAATTGATCTGGGGGCGGCCTTCTTCCTCGCTGGCAGGAAAGCCGGCGATGGCCTGCGTGATCTCCGCCATCGGCCAATCGACGATCTCCCCGATTTCGGTTCCGTTGGCAAATGCGGGGGTGGCGAGGAAAAGGGAGGCTACAAAAGCTCTGAACATGAGGCACCTGTGGGGTTGAAACAGGCCCAGCCTATCGCAGCGGTCGACGTGCCGTCGATGGTTCAGATCACAGAGCAGATCCGGGGGGGAGAGAACCGGGGGCGAAACTCCGCCGCCCCCGGACCGATATCAAAGCGAGGCGTCCAACGCCGCCAGAACCGCATCACCGGCCTCAGAGGTCGACACCGGCTCGGAACCGTCAGCTTGCAGCAGATCTGCAGTGCGCACACCATCGGCCAGCACTTTTTCCACGGCTTGCTCCAGACGGTCAGCCTCGGACCCTTGGTCAAAGCTGTAGCGCAGCGCCATTGCGAACGACAGGATACAGGCGATCGGGTTGGCCTTGCCCTGACCGGCGATGTCGGGCGCCGAACCGTGTACCGGCTCATACAGCGCCTTGGGGCGGCCATTGGCCATCGGTGCGCCAAGCGAGGCCGACGGCAGCATGCCGAGCGATCCGGTCAGCATTGCCGCCAGATCCGACAGCATGTCGCCAAACAGGTTGTCGGTCACGATCACGTCGAACTGTTTCGGCCAGCGGGTCAGCTGCATCGCACCGGCGTCGGCATACATATGCGTCAACTCGACATCGGAATACTCGGCCTGATGCACCTCGGTCACGACATCGCGCCAAAGCACGCCCGATTCCATCACATTGGCCTTTTCCATCGAGCACAGCTTGTTGTTGCGCTTGCGGGCCAGCTCAAAGGCCGAACGCGCCACGCGGGCAATCTCGGACTCGGTGTAACGCTGGGTGTTGATGCCCACACGCTCGTTGCCTTCTTTGAACACGCCACGCGGCTCGCCAAAGTACACGCCCGAGGTCAGCTCGCGCACGATCATGATGTCGAGGCCCGACACCACTTCGGTTTTCAGCGACGAGAATTCCGCCAGCGCGTCAAAGCATTGCGCCGGGCGCAGGTTGGCATAAAGGTCCATTTCCTTGCGCAGACGCAGCAGGCCGCGCTCGGGCTTGAGCGAGAAATCGAGGTTGTCGTACTGCGGGCCACCAACGGCACCAAGCAGAACGGCATCAACTTCTTGCGCCTTGGCCATCGTGTCATCGTGCAACGCGGTGCCGTGCTTGTCATAGGCGCAGCCGCCGACGAGGTCTTCGCTGACGTCGAAATTCAGCCCGCGCTTGTCGCCGTACCACGCGATGATCCGGCGCACCTGCGCCATGACTTCGGGGCCGATGCCATCGCCGGGCAGAATCAGAAGGGAGGGCGTGCTCATGGGGGTATTCCTTTGTCGAAATGGGTCCCGCATCGCCTAGCCAATACCGGCGGGAAGTTCAAGAAATGACCGCCGCAATGGGCTCTTACCGACCCTGAAACGCGGATCAGCGCGCGGGCGGCCACTCCAGATCCACCCAAACCAGCGCATGGCGCGAGGCCTCGGCCGCCCGGCTGCCCGGCGCGGGCCAAAGTGTGCCGCTGTCGATCACCTGCAACCCGGCCGACGGCAGCACGTAATCCACCCGAAGATTGCCCGGCACCGGATCGTTCCAATTCGCGGTATCAAGCGCCGGATCGCCGGTTTGCGCCGGGTTGTCCTCGGCTATAGCAGCAGGATCGGCGGGCTGCGTGTCTTGAAGCCGAGGGTCAGCCAAGAGCATACGGATCGCATCATGGCGCCCTTCGCCGTCGGACGGATCAAGATTGGCATTGCCCATCAGCACGAAATGCGCGGGCACCGGCCCGAAACCGCCATCAAGATACTGCCGCCAAAAGAGCACCTCGTCATGGTTGCGCCGCCCGTTGCGATCTTCGGGGCCGTCAAACACCGGTGGCGTGGCCGAAAAGGTCAGCAGGCTCAGCACGCCCCCCGGCATCAGCACCGGCACCACCCAATGCGCCGTGCTCGACAGCGGCAGCACCGCCTGCGCCGCTTCGGGCACCTCGGCCCCTTCCATCAGATTGCCCGGCAGATCGCGCCACAAAAGCCCCGAGAAATCCTGCACCGCCGCGACATCCAGCGGATACCGAGACAGCACCGCATTGCCGCCCTGCCCGGTGAAAAACCCAAACCCCAACGAATCCTCCGGCTCTTGCAGCCGCCCATCGCCGTCCAGATCGGCGCCGACATCGCGGCCAGCGTTCTGCACTGGCGCAAACAGATGCGGGTACTCAACACCGCGCGCGGCCAGCCCCTTGACCAGCGCGGTCAGAGTGGCCAGCGTCAGATCATGGTCAATCGCGGTGAGCAGCAGGATATCGGGGCGGACCTCGGCCAGCGTTTCGATCACCGCCGCCACCTGCGGGTCTTTGCCCTTCAGGATGTCGCGCAGCATAAGCCCCGGCCCCTTGCGGCTCAGCTCCACATGCCATGTCGCCACGCGCACAGGTTCGGCCAAAGCCGGACCCACCATCAAACTAAAAAGGCAAATCAGCCAGCGTGCTGGGCGCGGGCATAGGCGCGGCGCCGCTTTTCCTCGATCAGATCGGCAACCCGGCTCATCGCGATGCCGCGCATGATCATACTGGCGGGAATGAAGGCCCATGCAACCATCGTCCATACAAAGCTCTGCGAGTCAAACAGCGACAGCGCGTCGAACATCACCGAGGCCACCCGGAACAACGCCGGGATCAGAAACGGCAGCACAACCCCCGCCGCAATGTTGAGATACCCGTCGCGGCGCAGGCGTGGCAGCACATCGCCGCCGGTGGTTGGATCAAACAGCGGCAGATTGGTCCAGACGTTGAAGGCACCATTGCGCGACGGCCAGTCATAGATATGCACCAACAGCGCAAAAGTCCCGAGCGCCGTCAACGACAGCGCATACACCAGCGCCGCCCCGTCGCGGGCACGTTGAACCAACTCAAGGCTGGAATCGGCGGGCAAGCCATACACAAGGATGCGCACCGGCGAATACGGCAGGTCCATGAAATCGCCAATGGTGGCCGCACCGCGGGCCACAACGCCCGACAGCACGCCGGGATGGGTCGCATCGCGGCTAAGCAACGTCAGGCAAAGCACCATCAGAACCAACATCACAAAGCGCATCCGGTTGAACGGCGGCGCTTGGCGGAATTCAACGAAACTGGGGTAAGAGGAGGCATATTCGGCAAACACGAACAGCGCGGCAAGCAAAGCGACAAAGACAGAGATCTGCGCACTGTCGACTCCGTTCGAGCCGAGCATCAGGCCGGGAAGGACGACAACGCTGGACACCAGCAACGCCCGTATAGCCGCACCGAAAATGCGTGAAATCACTGTTCGTTCCCCTTCAATCCGGTCGAGCGCGGTTCAATGCCGTGCTCTTGTTCCCGTTTGATGCCGCTTGGGTGATGCGGCCTGCCTCATTCTTGCCCAATTGTTGCCCCTTTTCGGCCGGTGTCTCAACCGTCTGTTCACCATAAGGGACTCAATTTGGCGATTTCGTGGGGCGGGTGGTGCTGCATTGCATCAATCCGGTGGCCAAAAAATGTCAATGAAAACAGGGTACACCAGATATAGCGGAACGTGCCCCCCGCACCACTAGCGGCGCGCGCATAGGGCGAAGGCCGCGTGGAAACAATCGGGGCAGAGTCGGGGGAGCAGAAACGAAAACGGCGCCGGAGTATCCAGCGCCGCCTCATTTGACAGGGGTCGTAAAACTCAGACCCAGGGACGCTCCTGCGCGGCCTTGGCTTCAAACGCATCAATCGACGCCTCTTTGGCCATGGTCAGCCCGATGTCGTCGAGACCTTCAAGCAGGCAATGCTTTTTGAACGCATCCACCTCAAAGGCGATGGTGCCGCCGTCGGGGCCTTGGATGGTCTGGTTTACCAGATCCACGGTCAGGGTGGCGTTGGCGCCACGGCCTGCGTCATCCATCAGCTTGTCGACATCTTCCTGCGGCAGAACGATCGGCAGGATGCCGTTCTTGAAGCAGTTGTTAAAGAAGATGTCGGCAAAGGACGTGGAGATCACGCATTTGATGCCAAAGTCCTTGAGCGCCCATGGCGCATGTTCGCGCGACGAGCCACAACCGAAGTTGTCGCCCGCGACGATGATCTCGGCGTTGCGGTACTGCGGCTTGTTCAGCACGAAATCCGCGACTTCGCTGCCGTCGCGGTTATAGCGCATCTCATCGAACAGGTTCTTGCCAAAGCCCGTGCGCTGGATGGATTTCAGGAACACCTTGGGGATGATCATGTCGGTGTCGATATTGACCAACGGCATGGGGGCCGCGGTGCCGGTGAGTTTTTGGAATTTTTCCATCGGTTCAATCCTCTTGGAACGGGTGCCGGGCAGTAGCCCGGCCTACGGTCATGGGTAGGCCGGGCATAGGCCCGGCACACCGTCACATCATCTCGCGCACGTCAGTCAGGTGGCCGGTCAGGGCCGCAGCCGCCGCCATCGCAGGGGAAACAAGGTGGGTACGACCCCGGAAACCCTGACGCCCCTCAAAGTTGCGGTTCGAGGTCGAGGCACAGCGCTCTCCCTCGGACAGCTGGTCGGGGTTCATCGCGAGGCACATCGAACAGCCCGCCATGCGCCACTCGAAACCGGCTGCTTTGAAGATATCCGCCAGACCTTCTTCCTCGGCCTGCGCCCGCACAAGGCCCGAGCCGGGCACGACCATCGCGCGCATCCCGTCTTTGACCTTCTTGCCTTTGAGGATCGCGGCCGCAGCGCGCAGATCCTCGATCCGGCCATTGGTGCACGACCCGATAAAGACCGTGTCGATCTGGATATCGGTCAGCGCCTGACCCGGTGTCAGATCCATATAGGCCAGCGCACGTTTCGCGGCTTCGACTTTGCCACCCTTGAAGTCTTCGGGGGCGGGCACTTTGCCGGTGATCGGCAGCACGTCTTCGGGCGAGGTGCCCCAAGTCACAACCGGCGCGATGTCTTCGCCTTTGAGAGTGATCACCTTGTCCCAATGCGCGTCGTCATCGGAATAGAGCGTTTTCCACCAGGTCAGCGCCGCTTCCCACTGGCCAGCCTTGGGCGCATGCGCCCGGCCTTTGACATAGGCATAGGTGGTTTCGTCCGGCGCGATAAGGCCGGCGCGTGCGCCGCCTTCGATCGCCATGTTGCAGACGGTCATGCGGCCTTCCATCGACAGATCGCGGATCGCTTCGCCGCAATATTCGATGACATAGCCGGTGCCGCCGGCGGTGCCGGTCTCGCCGATCACGGACATGGTGATGTCCTTGGCGGTCACACCGGGGCGCAGCTTGCCGGTGATCTCGACCTTCATGTTCTTGGATTTCTTCTGGATCAGCGTCTGCGTCGCCAAAACATGCTCAACCTCGGAGGTGCCGATGCCATGCGCCAGTGCGCCAAAGGCACCATGCGTCGCGGTGTGGCTGTCGCCGCAGACTACGGTCATGCCCGGCAGGGTCCAGCCCTGCTCGGGGCCAACGATGTGCACGATGCCCTGACGGACATCCGACACCGGGTAATAGTGTACGCCGAATTCCTTGGCGTTCTTGTCGAGCGCCTCGACCTGAATGCGGCTCTCTTCGTTGTCGATGCCGTTCACGCGGTCTTCGGTGGTGGGCACATTGTGATCGGGCACCGCGATGGTCTTTTCCGGTGCGCGCACGGTGCGGCCCGTCATCCGCAGCCCTTCAAAGGCCTGCGGGCTGGTCACTTCGTGAACAAGGTGACGGTCGATGTACAGAAGGCTGGTGCCGTCTTCGGCCTCATGCGCAAGGTGCGCATCCCAGATTTTATCATAGAGCGTTTTGGGGGACATGGCTGGTCCTCTCCCGTTCAAAAATTAAATATGTGTGGGGCGGATTGGCAAAAGGCCGCTCAAGCCCGGGCGAGCACCGTATGTGACGCACCGTAGAACCGCTCGCGAAGGCGGGCACGGTCTTGAATATTTGTCAGCATTTGCATAGCTCGCCACTTACAGCCTAGGCGAGATTCTATCAAGCCTTGGCGGAAGTTTCCCGAAAATCGTGATCCGGTGGGATGCGTGGACAAAACGCAGCGGTAGTGAGGTATTGGCGATGAGCAAGTTGAGTGTGATTTATGCGGCCCTGTGCGCCGCGACCTTAAGCGTTGGATTGGCCGTGCAGGCCGGTCAAGGCGGGATCACCCCGTCGGAAACCGCGTTTTCCGAGGAAAGCCTGCGCGCCATCATCGAGGCCACCGGGCTGGGCCAGCCCTAACGCCCTGTCCCGCGCCCTGTGCTGCGACTTGCCCTGCGACTTGTGAAACAGCTGGAAATCATGCGACCCTGAGAAAAGACCCTGACAGGAGCGCAGATGGATCCCCAGACCGACCCGGTAGCGGCCATGGCCCTGCTTCAGGAATTTCTCACCAACGCAAAATCTCTTGGCGAATTCTACCTCACCGGCCTGATGCGCAGATGGAACCTGTATCAGGTTGGCATTGCCCTTGGCCTGTTCGCGCTGGCCTGGGGGCTGGGCAGCCTCGCCCGCCCACGGCTTCATGACTGGATGCGCGGGCGCGAAGGCTGGCCACGCTGGCGCATGCGGGTACTGGTGATTGTGCACCGGCGCCTCAGGATGATCTTCTTCGTCATCCTGCTTTGGATCGCCGTGCTGATCATGCGCGAGATCGCTTGGCCATCCCGCTCTTATCTGCTTGGGATCTTCTCAAATCTGGCCACGGCCTGGCTATTTGTGGTCTTTGCCACCCGGCTGATCGACAATCCGCTGCTGCGCACCACCGTGCGCTATGGCGCGTGGATCTGGGTGACACTGTCGATCCTTGGCCTCACCGACGGCACGCAGATCCTTCTGGATCGCATGGCCATCACGCTGGGCGACACCCGGATCTCGGCCTGGCTTTTGGTGCAGGCGCTGGTGATGCTGACGGCGACCATCGCGCTGGCGCGGTTCATCGCCAAGACCACCTCGGACCGCATTCGCCGCAACGAAGACATCTCGCCCTCGATGCAGGTGCTGACCGTCAAGTTCCTGCAAGTGGTGCTGTACGGCTCGGCCTTCTTTATCGGCCTCAACCTTGTCGGCGTCGATCTCACCGGTCTGGCGGTGTTGTCGGGGGCCATCGGCGTCGGCCTGGGCTTTGGTCTGCAAAAGGTGGTGTCGAACCTCGTATCCGGCATCATCATCCTGCTCGACAAGTCGATCAAGCCGGGCGACGTCATCAGCCTTGGCGAAACCTTTGGCTGGATCAACTCGCTGGGCGCGCGGTACGTCAGCGTTGTGACCCGCGACGGCAAGGAATACCTGATCCCGAACGAAGACCTGATCACCGGGCAAGTGGTGAACTGGTCACACTCGTCGGATTTCGTGCGGCTCGATATCTTTTTCGGCACCGCCTATCAGGACGACCCGCACCAAGTGCGCAAACTCGCCATCGAGGCCGCCTCTGGTGCCGAACGGGTGCTGGAGTTCCCCAAAACCCCGGTTTGCCACATCGTTGGCTTCGGAGATTCGTCGGTAGACTACATTCTGCGGTTCTGGATCAAGGATCCGACCGGCGGCCTGACCAACATCCGCGGCGATGTGTACCTTGCACTCTGGGACACTTTCAAGGCAAACGGCATTTCGATTCCCTTCCCGCAGCGCGAGGTGCGTGTGCTCAAGGACGATGCGGATACGGCCGAAACCGGCGGCATCTTGCAGCCTTGATGCCACATTCATTGAAATGTGACCTGTTGCTTGCTATTTTAGGGAGATGCTCGGCGCCAGGGCCAATCGGCGCGATATCAAGGAGGACAGTGTCCTGACTGTTACCATTGAAGCGGCAAACACAGCCGTTCAAGGCGTGCCCCACGCGGGCCAACACGCGCAAGTCACCAGCGAAGAGCTGCTTGCGCACATTCTAACCTCTATTGCTGACAGCAAAGCCGAGGAAATCGTGCAGATTGATCTGCGCGGCAAAACCGCCATCGGCGACTATATGGTGATCTGCCAAGGTCGCTCGTCGCGTCAGGTTGCGTCGATTTCGGAACGGCTTGTCGATACGTTGAAGACTGAATTCGGGCGCCACTCCAAGCTTGAGGGCAAGGGCACCGGTGACTGGGTTCTGATCGACACCGGTGATGTGATCGTGCACGTGTTCCGCCCCGAGGTACGCGAGTTCTATCAGCTGG
Organism: Marinovum sedimenti; assembly: GCF_054052205.1. Classification (NCBI taxonomy): domain Bacteria; kingdom Pseudomonadati; phylum Pseudomonadota; class Alphaproteobacteria; order Rhodobacterales; family Roseobacteraceae; genus Marinovum; species Marinovum sedimenti. Next base: position 2,574,420 of record NZ_CM133223.1, on the reverse strand, counting down.
AAAAGATGTGGCTGCCGACAGACGAAGCCGCGGCGCGGCCGACAAGCCACAACTGATCTAGACGGATGCGGGTGCATATTTGCGCTGTGGGTCGCCTGCGGGCGGGCCCCGAAAAGGCGCTGATTGATGATTATGTCACGCGCTTTGATCGCACCGGCCGGGCCTTGGGGCTTGGCCCGTTGCAACTGCACGAAGTTGAGGATCGCAAAGGCGGCGGCATGGGCGCCGAAGCCGCGCTTTTGCGCAAGGCCTTGCCGCAAGGCGCGGTGTGTATCGCGCTTGATGAACGCGGCAAGCTGATGAACTCGCCGGATTTTGCCGGTGTCCTGTCCCGCTTTCGCGACGACGGGCGCGGCGACCTCGCTTTGATCATCGGCGGGGCGGACGGCATTGATCCGGGGCTGCGCGCCGAATGCGATATGGCGCTGTCGTTTGGCAAAATGGTCTGGCCGCATATGCTGGTGCGGGCGATGCTAAGCGAGCAACTGTATCGCGCGGCGTCCATCCTTGCCGGTGCGCCTTACCACCGGGTCTGACGCTTTAGCCGCGAAACGACCCCCCCTGCAAAACGAAACCACGGCCATCGAGAGAGCTAGCCCCAATTGCTTGTGGCCCGTGCGCAGCTCTCCGATGCCGTGGCATTTTGCGGCCCCTAGGCCGCCGTGAGGGTGGTACGATACTGCTTCAAGCGTAACATGAAATTTCTTGTCTGTCACCGCAATGTCACAGCCGGTCAGGCAATAAATTCAAGTATGCTGATAAAGGTATCGCCGTACTTGCGGCTCTCCAAAAGGTCAAAGCCGTCCGGCGCGCTTTGGGCGGTGCTTTCCTCCCAGACGATCAGCGCCTCGGAGGCAAGCCAGCCCCCCGCCTGCGCCACGCCCAGCGCCCGCGCGCCAAGCGATTTGCCATACGGCGGGTCAAGGAATACCAGATCGCAAGCTGCCCCGTCATTCGCCGGAAGCCGGGTGGCATCGCAGGTGAACAGCCGACAGCTTTCCTCTTCGCGCAGCATCGCCACATTGGCGCGGATCAGCTTTTGCGCCTTGCGGCCATCATCAACAAAGGTGACATGCGCCGCCCCGCGCGACAGGGCCTCAAGCCCCAACGCGCCGGTGCCCGCAAAGAGATCAAGCACACGGGTGTCGTCAAACGGCGCGCCAAACCGCCCGCCGCCCAGCATCGAAAACAGGCTTTCGCGCACCCGGTCTGTGGTGGGCCGCAGATGCGCGCCCGCGTCGCCCTTGCCCAGCGGCGTCAGCGCCCGTCCGCGATGCTCTCCGGCGATGATCCTCACCGCTTGAGCAGCTTTTTCATATCGCCATCGGGCGTGTGTACCTCATCGCGGCTCAGGGTCTTGCCTGCCTCGATCAGCCGCTTCCCCACCATATAGGCGCGCGCGTCGTTCATCGCGTCCACCGCCACCAGCGCATCGCCGTGGAAGTACCAGAACGACACATGGCCCGAATCGCTGTGGCGGGTTTCGACGTGGTCATAGCCGGTGTTCAGCCCGGCGATCTGCAGTTTGCAGTCATATTGATCCGACCAGAACCACGGCTTGGCAACGTAATCCACCGCGCCGCCCATCATGTTCTGCGCCACCACCTCGGCCTGGTCGATGGCGTTGGGCACGCTTTCCAGCCGGATGCGTCCACCGCGATAGGGAAACGAGGCGCAATCGCCCGCCGCCCAGATATGCGGCGCAGAGGTTCGGCCCTGCGCATCGGTCGCGATGCCGTTGTCGATCACAATCCCTGCCGCTTCGGCCAGTTCGGTGGCGGGCATGATGCCGACGCCAACCACAACCATATCCGCCGCGATCTCGCTGCCATCGCTCAGCCGCGCGCCAGACACGTTGCCGTCGCCCAGCAACCGCTCCAGCCCCACGCCTTCGCGGATATCCACGCCGTGATCGCGGTGCAGCTTGCGGAAGAAATCCGACGTCTCTGGCGCCGCGACCCGTTGCAGGATGCGCTCGCCCATCTCGACCAGCGTGACTGTCATCCCCTTTTTGGCCGCCACCGCCGCCGCCTCAAGCCCGATATAGCCGCCGCCCACAATCAGAGCGCGCCCACCCTCGCGCACCTGCGGCTCCATCGCGTCGACATCGCCAAGCGTGCGCACCACAAAAACATTGCCGAGATCGCCACCAATCGCAGCCGGCAACCGGCGCGGATGCGAACCGGTGCAGAGCGCCAATTCGTCATACTGCAGCACCTCGTCGCCAAGGCGAACCGTCCGCGCCTCGGCATCAATCGCGCTCACCGTCGCATTCAACCGCAGCGCAATATCCTGATCCGCGTAAAACTGCTCGGGCCGCAGATAAAGCCGCTCCTGCGCCATGTCCCCCGACAGATACGCTTTGGACAAAGGCGGGCGCTCATACGGCGGCACCGGTTCGCCACAGATCAGCGTGACCTCGCCCTCAAACCCCGAATTGCGCAGTTTCGCCACAAGCGACGCCCCGGCCTGTCCGCCGCCGACAACGATGAAATGGGTCATGGCGTTCCTCTTGACTGATCGGCCTATTGGGGCTGGTGCCCGGTTCGCCGGACCTTATATTGCCGGGAGATGTGAAATCAATTCGAATGGGAACGTAGATATGGCGATTTCAGTGGGCGACAGCCTGCCGCAGGCAACTTTGCTGACAATGGGAAATGAAGGACCGGAACAGGTCGATCTGGGTGCCAAGCTCAAGGGCCGCAAAGTGGTGATCTTTGGCCTGCCCGGTGCCTATACCGGCACATGTTCAAGCGCACATGTCCCCAGCTTTATGCGCACCAAGGGTGACTTTGATGCCAAAGGCGTGGACGAGATCATCTGCGTGTCGGTCAATGATCCCTTCGTGATGCAGGCCTGGGGCGAAAGCACCGGTGCCACCGAGGCGGGCCTGACCTTCCTTGGCGATGCCTCGGCCGCGTTCACCAAAGCCATCGGCATGGAGTTCAACGCCCCTCCCGCAGGCCTGCACGACCGGTCGCAGCGCTATGCACTTTATGCCGAAGACGGCGTGGTCAAGGTGCTGCACCGCGAGGAAAGCCCCGGCGTCTGTGACATCTCGGGCGGCGAAGCGCTGCTGGCGGAAATCTGATACAAACCGGGTGCGCAGGCTCTGCGCGCCCGGCCCCCCCGGCCCCCTCTGACTATTCCGCCAGCTGTTCCATCCGCCGCGCCAGCTTGACATCCAGCGCCGACAAACCGCCCAGATCATGGGTGGTCATCACCACCTCAACCGTTTTGTAGACATTGCGCCATTCCGGGTGGTGGTTCCATTTCTCGGCATAGATCGCCACGCGTGTCATCCAGCCGAACGCCTCAACGAAATCGGCGAACTCAAAGGTCTTGCAGATCGCATCGCGGGCTTCATCGACGGTCCAGCCCGCCTCGATCAATGGGGCCAGCATGGTCTTGCGACCGGTGTCCGACAATTTCTCGCTCATGGCTGTTCCTCCCTGGTGTCGCGCCGAAACGGGCCATAGCTTGTGAGGATCTCGATATCCTCGTCAATTGCGGCCCGTTCTGCGGTAAGATAGCGCGCAATCGCTTCGGAAAAACCCTTGTCCGCCACCCAATGCAGCGAATGGCAGGGCACCGGCAGGTATCCGCGCGCCAGTTTATGCTCGCCCTGCGCCCCGGCCTCGACCCGTTTGAGCCCGCGCGCAATGGCAAAGTCGATCGCCTGATAGTAACACGCCTCAAAATGCAGGCAGGGGTGATCTTCGATACAGCCCCAGTAGCGGCCAAACAGCACGTCACGCCCGATGAAATTAAGCGCCCCCGCCACCGGCACGCCATCCCGTTCGGCCAGCACCAAGGCGATATCGTCGCGCAGCACCTCCTGCGCGATGTCGAAAAACGCCCGCGTCAGGTAAGGCGTGCCCCATTTGCGGCTGCCGGTGTCCTGATAAAACACCCAGAAGGCATCCCAATGCTCCGGTTCGATCTGATCGCCGGTCAGGGTGCGGATGGTACCGCCAAAGCCCTGCGCGCGCTGGCGTTCCTTGCGGATGGTCTTGCGCTTGCGCGATGACAGCGCGGCAAGGAACCCGTCGAAATCGGCATATCCCTGATTGAGCCAGTGAAACTGCTGGGTCTGGCGACGCAAAAGGCCCATCTCGGCCCCGGCTTCGGCCTCTTCCTCGGTGCAAAAAGTGATGTGCAGCGACGATAGATCGTTGTTCGCCGCCAGCCGTATCGCGCCTTGCACCAAGGCCGAGGCGCCAACTTCCTCAAACCCCGGACGGCACAGAAACCGGCGGCCTGTCGCTGGGGTAAAGGGCGCGGCGATCTGAAGCTTGGGGTAATAGTCGCCGCCCGCGTTTTCAAAAGCCTGCGCCCAGTTATGATCGAAAATATACTCGCCCTGGCTGTGGCTTTTGGCATAAAGCGGCGCGCAGGCGATGACCTCGCCATCAATCCGCGCGGTCAGATAGGTGGGTTGCCACCCGGTGCCGCGCCCGACCGATCCGCTGTCTTCCAGCGCATTGAGAAACCGATAGGTGGTGAAGGGGTCCACCGGCCGCCCGCCGTCCTGCGCCTCGGGGCAGGCACAGGCATCCCAAACCGCCGCGCCAATCGCGGAAATCCGGTCATGGGTCTGAATTTCGATCTGGGTTTCGCGCATGTCACCTGCCTTGCACTGTCAGAATTGGCGCGGCGCGATCCGCTTTCAAGGCAAATACCGCTCGAAGGTGATATTGTCGGCCAGCTTGCGCGCCTCTGCCTCCTGCGCGGGCGTGCGGATGGTCCAGCACAGAACAGGCACGTCGCGGGCCTTGAGCGCCGCGACCGGCGCGGCGGCCAGATCGCGGGCGTGATGGCTAATAAAACAGGCCCCGACCCGGTCGAAATCGGGAATATCACGCAGCTGCGCCCGCACCGGTTCAGGCACCTCGGGCCAGTCTTCGGGATCATAGCCACAGGTGGTCAGCCCGCGCGGAATATCCGGCGCCAGCCGCGCCATCTCGGCCATGGCATGCGGATTGAACGACATCACCGCCAGCGGCCCGGCATAGCCCTTGAGCGCCTCTGCCGTGACCTGCTCCAACGGACCCACGTTGGGGCCCATTTCGCCGTCCTGATCCTTGATCTCGATTAGCAGCGGCACCTGTCCCGCAACGATCTCAAGCACCTCGGGCAGCGTCGGAATGCCCTCGTCACCGCCAGTGAGCCCAATCCCGGCCAGCGTGCTTTCGGTGTGATCGGCCAGCCGCCCCTCAACCCCGGTCAGCCGCGTCAGATCATAGTCGTGAAACACCATTGCCCGACCGTCCGCCGAGCGTTGCAGGTCAATCTCGATGCCATAGCCGCGCGCAATCGCGGCACGGATGGCAGCCCGCGAGTTTTCGGGCCGCCCCTGGGCAAGATCATGCAAGGCCCGGTGCGCCACCGGGCGAGTCAAGAAATCGGAATGCAGGGTCATGCGATTTCGAAAATGCCTTCGATTTCAACCGCAACGCCCAAAGGCAGCGCGGCAGCAGACACCGCAGAACGCGCATGCCGCCCGGCGTCTCCAAGGATTTCGACCAGCGTATCCGAGGCCCCGTTGATCACCTTGGGCTGGTCGGTGAAATCATCGGTGGAGTTGACGAAACCGGTCAGCTTCACCACCCGTTTCAGCCGCGACAGATCGCCGTCACAGGCGGCGCGCACCTGCGCCAAAAGGCTCAGCGCGCAGGCCTTCGCGGCCTTGGCCCCGTCTTCGACACTCAGGTCGCGGCCGATTTTGCCGAGGATAAGCCCATCCGCATCCGCCGACACCTGCCCGGAGACATACAGCGTATCGCCCGTGCGCACATAGGGCACGTAATTGGCCGCAGGCGCGGGGGCGGCGGGCAGGGTCAGCCCGAGGTCCGACAGCCGTTTTTCGATCATGTTGTCCATCGCGCATCTCCTGTCATTTGCGGCGACGCTAGACGGCAGGCGCAGCGCGGGCAAGAGCCGGGATCAGCTTTCGCGCAGGGCCCGCGCGAGATAATCCGCCATCGGTTTCAACAGATAGGCCAGCGGCGAGCGGTCTCCGGTGCGAATGAACGCCTCGACCGGCATGCCGGGAATCAGCGGCGTGCCCTCGGGCAGCTTGGCCGCCTCGCCGGGGCGCAGCACGATCTCGGCGCGGTAATAAGGCTGGCGCGTTACGTCATCGACAAAGGAATCGGCGGAAATATTGACCACTTCGCCGAAAATCTCGGGCGTTTCCCGCTGGCTGAGCGCGGTCATCCGCAACAGCACATCCTGCCCGACATGCACCTCGTCAATGTTGATCGGCGCGACGCGGGCGGCGATGATCGCAGGACGGTCGCGCGGCACAAGGAACATCAGCGGATCAGCCGGGCGCACCACGGCCGCCGGGCCAAAGACCGCAAGGCCATAGACCACCCCGGCCACCGGCGCACGAATCGCCATCCGGCCCAGCCTGTCGCCCAGGGAGTTGGCCTCTTCGGCCAGCTCGCGTTCACGCACATGCAGGTCGCGCAGCTCGGAAATCGCCTGTTCGCGCAGCCGCGAGCCGACCGAAAGGATCGCAATGTCGATCTCGGAAATCCGGGTAAAGGCGCGCGCCTTTTGCGAGGTCAGCTCGCCCACCTGCCCGGCCAATTGCGCCTTTTGCCGTTGCAGCGCCAGCACCCGCGACGCCTGTGCCAGCCCCTTGTCGAGCAGGCTTTGTTGATCGGCCAGCTCTTTTTCGATCAGTACCAATTGCTCGCTCAGCGAGGTCTGTTGCGCATCAATCCCCTCGATCTGGACCGAAATCTGCTTGGACTGTGTCGCCAATTGCTCGGTCTCACGGGCAAGCGATTCTGCCCGCGCATGGAACAGCCGCGCCTGCCCGTTCATCAGTTCGTCCACCGAGGGATTTTCCAGCGCCGCGGCCAGCAGCCTGTCGTCAAACACCGGCTCGGGCGCGCCATCCCGCTCGGCCTCGAGCCGGGCGCGGCGGGCCATGATTTCGTGCAACTGGTCCTGCACCACCGTCATCTGCGATTGCATCAGGTCCGGGTCAAGCCGCAGCAGGACATCGCCGGCCTCCACCGCATCGCCCTCTTTCACCAAAAGCGCGTCCACCACACCGCCATCGGGGTGCTGGATGGCCTGCCGGTTTTGATCCACCTCAACCTGCCCCGAGGCGATGACCGCGCCGGAAATCCGGCTGAACACTGACCAGCCGCCAAAGCCGCCCACCAGCACAATAAGCGCCAGCGCACCCAGAATCATCGGTATGCGGACGGGGAACCCTGCGTCTTTCATTGCACGCCTCCGGGGTTGGGCGTGCGCAACTGCGCCGCGTTCTGCACCGTTTTCTTCAGCACCTCATCGCGCGGACCAAAGGCCACGCGCGCCCCCTGATCCAGCACCAAAAGCGTGTCACATTCCTGTATCGCCGCCGGACGATGCGCCATGATCAGCACCGCGCCGCCCCGCGCCTTGACCGCGCGAATGGCGGAATTGACCGCCGCGCTGCCTTCGTTGTCGAGGTTGGAATTGGGCTCGTCGAGCACCAGAATTTCGGGGTTGCCATAAAGCGCACGCGCCAGCCCGATCCGTTGCATCTGCCCGCCCGACAGCCGCCCGCCATGAATATCAACACGGGTGTCATACCCGTCTGGCAGCTTGAGGATCAGCTCATGCGCCGCCGCCATCCGCGCCGCCGCGACGATCTGTTCTGCATCGGGATTGGGCTGAAGCCGGGCGATATTCTCGGCGATGGTTCCATCAAAAAGCTCAACCTTTTGCGGCAGATAGCCGATGTATTGCCCCAGCAATTCGGCGTCGTACTGGTCCAACGTTGCGCCATCAAGCCGGATGCGCCCCGAGGCCGGCGGCCACAGCCCGGTGATTGCCCGCGCCAGCGTGGATTTGCCCGCGCCCGACGGCCCGATCACACCCATCGCCTGTCCGGGTTTGATATCAAAGGTGACCATGCGCAGGGCCGCTTGCCGGTCTGCGGGCGGAATGATGGTGATTTGCTGCACCTCCAGCCGTGCCTTGGGCCGGGGAAGCTCCATGCGCGCCACCTCGGGCGGGGTGTTCCCCAGAAGATCGGCAAGGGAACTCCAGCCTTGGCGCGCCCGCTGCGCGGCCCCCCACTGGCCAATTAAAACCTCGATCGGTGCCAGCGCCCGGCCCAGCAGGACCGACCCGGCAATCATCGCGCCGGGCGACATCTCGCCGCGCAGCACCAGCCACGCCCCAAGGCCGAGCATCGCCGATTGCAACAACAGCCGCAGCGCACGGGTCATCGCGGTAAAGCCACCGCTGACATCCGAACTGCGCATCTGGCCCACCAAAGTCGCCATCCGCGCGCCCTTCCAGCGTGACAGCGCCGCTTTGCGCATGCCCATCGCCTGCACCATCTCGGCCTCGTCGCGCAGACGGGCGGCCACGGTTTCGGACTTATGCGCCGCGCGACCGTATTCCAGCACCGGCGCCTTCTGCATCTGTTGCGAAATCAACGCGATCCCCACCAAAAGCGCCCCGCCGCCAACCGCCATAATCCCGAGATAGGGATGGAAAATCGCGATTCCGGCCAGAAACAGCGGTGTCCATGGCAAATCATACAGCGCCAACAGCACCGGCGAGGTCATAAAACGCTGCACCGATTCCAGATCGCGCAGCCCGGTGGCCGCCGTATCATCGGGCCGCGTGGCCGAGCGCCGCAGGCTGGCGTCGAACACCCGGTCATCCAGCCGCGCCTGAAACCGTGCACCGACCCGCGCCATGACCCGCCCCCGGACAAAATCCAGCAAACCCATAACGCTATACAGGAAAATCACGATAACCGAGAGCGCCACAAGCGTTGCCTCAGACCGGCTCGACAGCACCCTGTCATAGACCTGAAGCATATAAAGCGGCCCGGTCAGCATCAGAAGATTGGCGAAAAAGCTGAACAGGCCGACAGACCAATAGAGCCCACGGCTTTCGCGGCGAATGCCCCGAAGTTCGCTCAGACCAGCTTGGCGTTGCTGCATACGCGGGTTCCTGCCTCTCTTGCCCGTCCTGACAGAGCCTGCCCGGATGCCGGGTTGTCCGGACGGCCCGAATGGGCCAGACTATGGGTCGGTCTTGGGCTATAAACTCATTGATCGCCAGAGCGGCCCACCGGCACGACTGCCAAATTCACTACACAAACTTTATTGCCAACCGATTGAGATTGCCAGTGTTGCCAACAGTTCTTCCCATGATCCTGCGCGCGCCCCTCAAACAGGCCTTGGCCATCGTTGGCCTTGTGCTTCTTGCGGGGTGCACCCTGCCGTCACCTGGCGAGGTCACGCGCGATGGTGTCTTCGATCCCTACGAGGCGCGCAATCGTAAGGTGCACGAAGCAAGCAAGAGCCTCGACCGCGCGGTGATCCGCCCGGTTGCGCTGGCCTATGTCAACACCGTGCCCGTCCCGGCGCAGGATCTAGTGACCAATTTCGCCAGCAATCTGTCGGTGCCCGGATCGGTGGTGAACCAAGTGCTGCAGGCCGATCTCGAAGGGGCGTTGCGCAATACCGTCCGCTTTGGGCTGAATTCCACGCTCGGATTCGGCGGGATCTTTGATGTCGCGCGCGAATTTGAGATTATCGAGGATGACGCCGATTTCAGCCAGACCCTCGCGGTTTGGGGCGTGCCCGAGGGGGCCTATCTTGAACTGCCGATTTTCGGGCCCGCAACCGAGCGTGACGCGGTGGGCATCGTCGTCGATCGCCTGATTGATCCGTTGAACTCTGCGCCCCGGCCCACGAGCACTTATCTCAGCGCCAGCCGGATCACCGCGAAGTTCGGCAAACGCGGGCGATTTGCGGGGTCGTTGGATTCCGTGCTCTATGACAGTGCCGACAGCTATGCTCAGACACGCATTCTTTACCTGCAAAATAGACGGTTCGAAATTGGCGGCGACGGGGAAACAGACTATATTGAACCCGATGAAATTGATATTGAGGGATTTTAACCAATGACCCATTTCTCACGCCGCAACTTCATCGCCACCGGCCTTGCCGCTGCAACTCTGTCGTTCCCTGCGGCCCCGGCTATGGCGGCGGTCAACGAAGCTTCGGCTCGCACGCTTGTCGAGGGCCTCGTGGGCGAGATCAACCGAGTGATTGCTTCGGGCAAGTCTCAGACGGCGATGTACGCCGACTTTGAACGCATTTTCAAACGCTACGGTGACATCCCTTATATTGCAGCCTCTGCGATGGGCGTGGATGGACGCCGCGCCTCGGCCGGGCAAAAACGGGCGTTTTCGGATGCGTTCACGGGCTACATCTCTCGCAAATATGGGGCACGGTTTCGGGAATTCATCGGGGGGCGGATCGAGGTTACTGGCGTGCGCAAGGTCAAGAGCTTCTATGAAGTCACCAGCCTTGCACATTTGCGCGGTCACGCCCCGTTTGCCTTGGATTTCGAGGTGAGTGATCGGACCGGTCGGCCCCTGTTTCGCAACATGAAGATCGAAGGCGTGAACCTGTTGCTGACCGAACGCACCGAGATCGGCGCGATGATTGACCGGCGCAAAGGCAACATCGATGCGATGATTCAGGATCTCAAAAGCGCGGGTTGATCCCGAGGCGGGCGGATTGCTCCGCCCGTTGCCGAAAGGCCGTCACGCAAACAGGCGATAATACAAAGCGTCCGGCAAAAGCTGGCCAAACCGGAACAGCCAAGAGAACGGCGCAGGGAAACTTTTCTGAAACCTGTCGGTGTTCATATGCTCAAAGATTGCCGTCGCGGCCTCTTCGGGCTCCATCAGAGACGGCATGTTGAAATCATTCTTTTCGGTCAGCCGGGTGCGGATAAAGCCGGGATTGACCAGTTGCACCGACACGCCTGTGCCTCGCAGATCGGCATGTAGCGCCTCGGTCATGACCATCACACCGGCCTTTGAGGCGGCATAGCCCGTGGCACCGGGCAGGCCCCGAAAGCCCGAAAGCGAGCCGGTCATGACGATATGCCCCCGGTCGCGCGCCACCATGCCCGGCACCACTTGCCCCAGAACCCGCGCAGCACCGGTGAAATTCACGTTGCACATCGCGGTGACCTGATCGGCCTGCCAACCCTGCGCCGATTGCGGCCAATAAACCCCAGCGAGGTAAACCAGCCCGTCAATCTCGCCCACCTTCGCCGCCGCGCGCGCAACATCCGCATCATCCGACACATCGCAAGGCACAACCTCGCAAGGTCCGGGCAGCTCTGCCGCAAGGGCGGCCAGCCGATCCTCGGAGCGGGCCGACAGGATCAGATGCACCCCGGCCCGGCTGAGTTTAAGCGCCAATGCGCGGCCCAGCCCTTCGCTTGCGCCCACCAGCCAATAGCGTTTGCCGATCCAATCTGTCATCTCGCCTCCTCAAACCTCACGTTCAAACCGTTCACTGAAAAATTAGCGCCTCAAAGCGGGGCATCAAGACACCTCGGCCTTCGGCGGCTCCGGCCTCGTGCGGTAGCGCGCGCCTTTCAGCCACAGCTTGAACGCCTGCCAATGGATCAACGCCAGCACCCGCCGCGCGCCAAACGGCCGCCGCAGACAGAACCGCAGGATTGCGCCGTTGGTCAAAGGCCGGCGCGGCCCGGTAAGCGTGGCCATCACGCCGCCCTCACCAGAGGAAAAGTCGATCCAGATGCCGATGCGGTCGGGCCGGATGTCAAAGCGAAAGGTATACCCGCCCTCAACCGGCTGAAACGGCGAGACATGCAAAAGCTTTTGCGCCTCGATCCGGTCTTCGGCGGTGATCGGCGCGTGATCGGGCCGGTGGCAGAGATAGGAATGCCGGTCGCCAAAGGTGTTCGTCACCTCGGCAATCACCACGCACAACTGGTCGGCTTGGTCATGCACCAGCCAAAAGCTTACCGGGTTGAACCCGTGCCCCAGCACCCGAGGTTGCGCCAGCAGCAGCACCCGCCCCGTCACCGCGATCTGATGCGCGTGCAACACCTCGCGCACCCAGGCCGCACCGCGCCCCTCACCCGGCGCACCGCCATGATCGCGGTCGTGAAGCGAAGTCAGCCCAGCGCCATTGCGGGCAAACAGCGACGGCCCGGCGACCTCCGCCTCGCCATCAAGCAGCACATAATCGACGCCATAGCGAAAGGCATTTTTCGCCCCGCCCTTGCGGCCATGCCAGGTGTGGCCGGCGATATGGTCAACCGCGCTCATTCCGCCGCCAACAGAGTTTGCGGACCGGCGGCGATCTGGGTCGCCACCTCCACAGCGCTGGCCAACCCGTCTTCGTGGAAGCCATTGCGCATCCATGCTCCGCAGAACCACGTCCGTTGCGCCCCGTTAAAACGGCGCACCGCCCGCTGCGCCTCTAGCGCGCCAAGATCAAAGACCGGGTGGCGCAGCGTGACCTGATCATAGATCAGCTCCTCCCGGATCGGCCGCCGGGCATTCAGGGTCACGAACATCGGATCATTGGCGGGGATCGGCTGTAGCTTGTTCATCCAGTAGGTCAGATCAATGCCACCCTCACGCGCCTTGGGGCCTTCGGTATAGTTCCACGACGACCAGCACCCCTTGCGCCGCGGCATCACCTGCGGATCGGCGTGCAGCGTGACCTCGTTGGGCTGATAGCGGATCGCACCCAGCGCGCGGGTCTCATCCGGGGAGGGGTCGGACAACAGCCGCAGCGTGTCATCGGAATGGGTGGCAAAGACCACCTGATCGAAAGGCTCCCATATGCCGCTCTCGCTGCACACCTGAACCCCGCCCGGCACGCGGCGCACCGCCCCGACCGGCGTATCGGTCTTGATCTTCACCCCCCGTAGGCGCAACGAGGCATCAAGCCGGGTGACATATTCTACCGAGCCGCCCTCAACCGTGTGCCATTGATGCTGGTCCTTGTGGTGCAGCAGCGCGTGGTTTTCAAAGAACTGGATCAGCGCCTGCGCCGGGAATTGCATGATCTTTTCCGGCGGCGTCGACCAGATCGCCCCCGAGAGCGGCAGCAGATAGTAGTCACGAAACCAGTCCCCCGTGCCCAGCTCGGCCAGAAAATCGCCCAACGGCTGGTGCCGATCCCGCGCCGCATCCAAAGCGCGGGCATTGAAGCGGGCGATATCGCGGATCATGCCAAGGAACTTTGGATTGAACATGTTGCGCCGCTGGCTGAACACCGCGTTCAGGTTGGCCAGACCGTACTCCATCGCGCCATCGCGCAGAGACGCGGCAAAGCTCATGTTGCTTTCGGTGGTCGGCACACCCAGATCGTCAAACAGCCGGGTCAGCAGCGGATAATTGGCGTGGTTGAACACGATAAACCCGGTATCGACCGGTTGATCGCCATTCTTTCCGGCCACAATGGTGCGGGCATGGCCGCCCAGCCGCCGACCGGCCTCATACACCGTGACATCATAGTCCTCCGCGAGGAAATGTGCCGCCCCCATACCTGAAATGCCGCCGCCAATGACGGCGATGCGGGTCTGTGTGGGGCCTGAGCGACTGATCAACATACCAAAATCCGATACCATAAAAACGTTTCTGACATATCTACGGCGCGCGTGATCAATCGGATGAAAATTAAATCGGCTATTGCGTGATCCGAGGGCGGCGCTGGCCCGTAGAACAGTCATGTTGAACGCAATAGACAGACTAGCGGGTGACAACCTGCCGATTTCGGTTTCATATAGGTGCAGGGCAATGCGCCCGGTGCCAACGACACAAGGTATGAGCCGAAAGATGCACGTCGCGACCGCGCGGACCGAATGGGTGACGCATGTCATGCGCATCCGCGATGCACGTGACGAAGCCGCTTTCGCCGAGCTGTTTGCGCATTTCGCGCCGCGGGTGAAGGCTTTTCTGATGCGCTCGGGCGGCGATCCGGTGATCGCCGAGGAATGCGCGCAAGAGGTGATGGCCACCCTTTGGCAAAAGGCGCATCTGTTTGATCCCAGCCGGGCCAGCGTCGCCACCTGGATCTTTACCATCGCGCGCAACAAACGGATCGACGTGCTGCGCCGCCAGCGCCGCCCCGAGCCGCAAGACCTGACCTGGGGGCCCGAGGCCGAGCCGGATCAGACCGATGTGCTGGCCCTGCAACAGGAAACCGATCAACTGGGCCGCGCCCTGGCCGACCTGCCCGCCAAACAGCGGGAGCTGATCGAAAAGGCGTTTTATGGCGACATGTCACATAGCGAGATTGCCGCGCTGACAGGCCTTCCTCTTGGCACGATCAAATCCCGAATACGGCTGGCGATTGACCGTCTGCGCCATGCGATGAAATGAACACAATGACCGATACCATCACCCATCACCTGACTGACGCGCTGCTCTTGGGCTATTGCGCGGGCACGCTGCCCGAGGCGTTCAACCTCGCCATCGCCACGCATGTGTCGATGTGTGACGCCTGCCGCGCTTCGGTTGACAGCTTTGATGCCCTCGGCGGGGTGGTTCTGGCCGAGGCCAACACCGCCGAGATGCGGCCAGATGCGCTGGCGATGACCCTCGCGATGATCCATGCCGATACGGCGCCGCCGCAAGCGCCTGTGGCGACTGACGTGCCAGAGCCACTGACCGCCTATATTGGCGGCTCGCTTGCGGATGTCCGGTGGCGGTCGGTGGGGATGGGCGTGAAACAAGCCGTGCTGAAAACCTCGAAAGAGGCGACGGCCCGGCTGCTGTATATTCCTGCGGGCGCGGCGATGCCGGACCACGGGCACCGCGGCACCGAACTGACATTGGTGCTGCGCGGGGCGTTCTTTGACGAGGCCGACAGGTTTGGCCCCGGCGATGTGGAAATTGCCAACGAGGCCGACGAACACACTCCGATTGCGGATATTGGCGAGGATTGCATTTGTCTCGCCGTGACCGACGCGCCGCTGCGGTTTCGCGGACTCTTGCCGCGACTGGCTCAGCCGTTTCTCGGGATCTGAGACCGGGCGATCGGAGACTGGTCAATCCAAGACTGGGAGACTTGCAACGGGTCGATCTGAAACGGAGCAATCTGAAACCGGGCGATGTACCGCGCGCCTGCGCAGTCGCCAGCCCCGTCCCTACCGTGCCCTAGCCTTTCGTCAGCGGCACCACCTTAGCGTCACTGTCCGGGGCCAGTTCCTCGAAATCGAAGTTATCGAGCCGCCGCGCCCGCCGTCCGGCCTTATCCGCGCTGATCTTGATGTCTGCGATATCCTTGGCCGCTTGCCCGAAATGCCGATCAAGGTTCTCGACCCGCGTGCCCAAACGCTCGACATCGGAGAACAACAGGCCAAGCTCTTTGCGGATTGCCCCGGCCTGTTCGCGCATCCTTGCGTCTTTCAGGATCGCGCGCATGGTGTTCAGCGTCGCCATGCAGGTGGTCGGTGATACGATCCAAACCCGCTTATCAAACCCCTCGCGCACCACCTCGGGGAAATTGGCGTGCAGCTCGGCATAGACCGCCTCGGAGGGCAGGAACATCAGCGCGCCCTCCGCCGTCTCACCATCCAGAATATAGCGCTCGGCGATGTCCTTGATGTGTTTGCGCACCGATATCCGCAGCTGTTGCGCCGCCCGTTGCAGCCGCTCGGGGCTGTCGGCCCGGCGCAGCGCCTCATACGCCTCAAGCGGGAATTTGCTGTCGATGGCAATCGGGCCGGGCGGATTGGGCAGATGGATCAGACAGTCGACCCGCTTGCCGTTGGAAAGCGTAGCCTGCAACGTATAGCTGTCGGACGGCAGCGCCTTGGACACGATGTCATTCAACTGGATCTCGCCAAAGGCCCCGCGCGTCTGTTTGTTCGACAGGATGTCCTGAAGGCTCAGAACATCGCCGGACAGCTTGGTGATATTGTCCTGGGCCTTGTCGATGGCGGTCAGGCGTTCGTGCAATTCGCCAAGGCTGTGCGCGGTGCGGCGGGCCGAGCCATGCAGGTTCTCGCTCATTTGCTGCTGCACCTGCGCCAGCCGTTGCTCCATCATTTGCAGCATCTTGATCTGGCTCTGCGCCTGCGCCTCGCTGACATGGTGAAGCCCGCCCGAAAGCCGTTCCTGCCCGTCGCCGAGCGCCTGCACCCGCCCCCCCAGCGCATGCATCTGCCGCGCCAAAGGTTCGGTCATGCGCGCAGAGCGGCCCGCCGCCCGCGCGGTGGAAACAAGCAGCCACAGGATGAGCAGCAGGACCAAAACGCCCCCCAGCGCCGCCAGCGCCGATGGGTCACTGAACGAAAAGGAATACGGACCGATCTGGATCATGTGCGCCCGAACAGCCGCTCAATATCGCTGAGTTTCAGCTCGACATAGGTGGGCCGCCCGTGGTTGCACTGCCCCGAATGCGGCGTCGCCTCCATTTCGCGCAGCAGCGCGTTCATCTCGTCGGCCTGCATCCGGCGGCCCGACCGGATCGACCCGTGGCAGGCGACGCGGCTTAGGATGGCGTCGATGCGGTCCTTCAACTGGCCGGACTGGCCGAGATCGTGCAGCTCATCAAGGATGTCGTGGATCAGGCCGGGGGCGTTGACCTCGCCCAGAATGGCCGGGGTTTCGCGCACCGCGACAGCGCCGCCGCCAAACGGCTCGATGCTCAACCCAAGATCCCGCAGCGCCTCGGCATGTTCCAGCAGCAAGGCGCAATCGGTGTCGGACAGTTCGACCACATCGGGGATCAGCAGCGCCTGCGCCGCGATGCCGTTTTCCGCCGCTTGCCGTTTCAACCGCTCATAAACCAGCCGTTCGTGCGCCGCGTGTTGATCAACCAGCACGATGCCGGTTTCGGTCTGGGCGATGATGTAATTCTCATGCACCTGCGCGCGCGCGGCCCCCAGCGGATGGCGCTGGAGCGGTTGCTCCTGCGCTTGCGTCGGCGCTTCGCCTTGCGGCTCAACGCGGGCGCTATAGCTGTCGGCCATATCGGCAAACCCCGGCGATTGCGCCTTGAACGCGGCTTCGCGGGCAAAGGGGCTGGGGCGGTCCATCTGATAGACGCGGGGTTGCATCGGATCAGACTGCATCGGTTCGGGCCGCATCGCACCCAAAGTTGCGCCCGCCACGGTGGTTGAGGCGCGGTGCCCGGCGTCGGCCAGCGCATGGCGCAGGCCCGAGACGATCAACCCGCGCGCAAGGCCGGGATCGCGAAAGCGGACCTCGGATTTGGCGGGGTGCACGTTCACGTCAACCAGATGCGGATCGCAATCAAGGAACAGCGCCACAGCCGGATGCCGGTCCCGCGACAGGAAATCGGCGTAAGCCCCGCGCAGCGCGCCGTAAAACAGCTTGTCGCGCACCGGACGACCGTTGACGAACATGTACTGCGCCACGGCAGAGCCACGCGAATAGGTCGGCAGGGCGGCAAAGCCGGTCAGGTGATGCCCTTCGCGCTCGGCGCCCAGCGGCACAGCGTTTTCGGTGAACTCGCGGCCAAGGATCTGGGTCAGCCGCCCGTTCAAGGCCTCAAACAGCTCGCCCGATTGCGGTTCGGCGCGAAAGCTGACGCGCTCTTTGTCGCCACTGACATCGCGCAGGGTGAAGCCGACGAACGGCTCGGCCATCGCAAGGCGTTTGACCACCTCGGAAATCGCCTGCATCTCGGCCCGGTCCGAGCGCAGAAACTTGAGCCGCGCCGGGGTGGCAAAGAACAGATCGCACAGCGCGACGGTGGTGCCCCGATTGCAGGCGGCGGGACGCACCGGCGCATGGTCGCCGCCCTCGACATGGATCATCGCCGCCTCGGCATTGGCCGCCCGCGACGTGATGGTGAGCCGCCCAACCGCGCCAAGCGACGGCAGCGCCTCGCCCCGGAAGCCGAAGGAATGAATATCAAGAAGGTCGGAGCCGTCGATCTTGGAGGTGGCATGGCGCGACAGCGCCAGCGGCAATTGATCGGCGGACATGCCACAGCCATTGTCGCGCACGCGGATCAGCGATTTGCCCCCACCCGCGATGTCGATCTCGATCCGAGTCGCCCCGGCATCCAGCGCGTTTTCAACCAGTTCCTTGACCGCAGAAGCAGGCCGCTCCACCACTTCGCCAGCCGCAATCCGATTGACCGCCGCCTCATCAAGCTGGCGGATCACAGGGGCGTCTCTATCGCGGATATTGGGGGTTTGGTCCTTCATACCCCCAAACCTAGCATAAGCCACTTTGATTCTGCGAGGGGGATTGGCGGCCTTTCCAGTGGATAACCCCGGTGAGGACCGCGCCCGACAGATCACCCAGCGTAACCCCGGACAACACTGCGCATGAAAAAAGGCGCGAGGGGTCCCGCGCCTTTTAGTAACGATGTGAAGAGCGGCTTAGCTCTTGGAGAATTCCGGGTAGGCTTCCATGCCCAGTTCGGCCATGTCGAGACCGTTGATCTCTTCTTCCTCGCCGACGCGGATGCCCACGGTCGCTTTGAGGATGAACCAGATCGCACCCGACACCACGAAGGTAAAGATACCCACGACCATGATCGAATAGAGCTGGGTGCCAAACGACGCATCAGAGTTGGTGAAGGCCACGGCGATGGTGCCCCAGATACCGGCGAACAGGTGAACCGGGATCGCGCCAACAACGTCGTCGATCTTCAGCTTGTCGAGGAACGGAACCGCGAAGACCACGATCACGCCACCGACCATACCGATCAGGGTTGCTGCGCCCAGCGAGGGGGTCAGCGGCTCTGCGGTGATCGAAACGAGGCCCGCCAGAGCGCCGTTGAGCACCATGGTAAGGTCAGGCTTTTTGTACAGCAGCTGGGTCAGGATCAGCGCGGCAATGGCGCCACCGGCCGCCGATGCGTTGGTGTTCGAGAGGATGCGGCTGATGTCAGTGACGTTGCTCGCGGTGTCCATGTAAAGCTGCGAACCGCCGTTGAAACCGAACCACCCCATCCACAGGATGAACGTGCCCAGAGTGGCCAGCGCCAAGTTGGAGCCCGGGATCGGAATAGTTTTGCCGTCTTTGGTGTACTTGCCGATACGCGGCCCAAGGATCAGAGCGCCTGCAAGAGCGGCCCAGCCCCCAACCGAGTGCACAACGGTCGAGCCAGCGAAATCAAGGAAGCCCATCGCATCAAGGAAGCCACCGCCCCATTTCCACGACGCCTGGATCGGATAGATGATGCCGGTCAGGATGACGGTGAAGATCAGGAAGGGCCACAGCTTGATACGTTCCGCCAGCGCACCCGACACAATCGAGGCGGTCGCAGCACAGAACATCAGCTGGAAGAAGAAGTCGGACCCAACAGACGCGTAGGTCAGATCGGGCTCTGCGCCATCAAGACCAACAGGCTCAAGCCCGGTCAGAGCGAAGGCACCAAGGATGCCGTCAACGCTCCAGCCATCGCCGGGGTACATCAGGTTGTAACCAATCAGGTAATAGAAAATCGACGCCAGCGAAAACAGCGCCACGTTCTTGGTCAGCTGCATCGCCACGTTCTTGGACCGCACGAGGCCCGCTTCGAGCATGGCAAAACCGGCCGCCATCCAGAACACGAGAAAGCCCGCGACGAGGAACATGAAGGTGGTGAAAATATAACCGATTTCGCCGGTCGGCGGCGTCATGTCGACAGCGGCTTCGGCCGCGTCCTGCGCAACGCCAAGGCTCGGCGCGGCGATAATCGCAGCGGCAAGACTTAGTTTGGTGAGTGTTTTCATTGGATTGGTCCCCTATTCCGCGTCGCTCAGAGCGCGTCTTCGTTGGTTTCGCCGGTGCGGACGCGCACGGCCTGCGTGACGTCGAGCACAAAAATCTTGCCGTCGCCGATTTTGCCAGTCTGGGCGGTTGTGGTGATCGTCTCGACAACCTGATCCACCATCGAGGCGGACACGACGATTTCGAGTTTGATCTTGGGCACGAAGTTCACGGCGTATTCGGCGCCACGATAAATTTCGGTGTGGCCGGACTGCGAGCCGAAGCCCTTGATCTCGGTCACCATCATGCCGCGCACTCCGATGCCGGTCAGCGCCTCGCGCACCTCTTCAAGCTTGAACGGCTTGATTGTTGCAATGATGAGTTTCACGTTCTTCCCTTTCGGTAAGCAGACCCCATATCGTTCGGGCGCTGCAGATTTCGCACTCGCAGCAAAACGGCGGTTAAGGGCAAAGTTGAAGTTGAACAGCGCCGAACAAGCGGCGAATATCGCAGCACTTGCACATTTTTTGCACTAATCTTGACCTATGTTCAAAAATTAGGCAGTAAATAAACTGTGGGAAGCGGTGGGTGCCCTCAACATCCGGCAGAAAACGAACTAGTTTAGAGCGAAAGCGATAAGCCCGAGCAGGTCAGTGACATGAGTGATTCCGGTGGCCGGAAACCGCGTTTGATTGCGGATAAAAGATATTCCTCCAAGACAGGGACGGGCGGCGGCAAACAGCCCCCTGCACCGCCGAAAAAGCGCGCGCGCAAGCCAGCCCCCAAGAAGGTGCGGCGGGGACCGATTGGCTATCTCGCCCTGGCTGTGCGCTGGGTTCTGGGGCTGATCTGGAAGACGGTTGCCAGTGTCGGAGCCGTAATTGTGCTGCTGATTGCGGCTGGTGTGGCGTATTTCTATTCAACGCTGCCGCCGGTGCAGGACCTGCTCGACGGGCGCGCGCGCGGCTCTGTCACCATGCTCGACTCGGACGGCGATGTCTTTGCCTGGCGCGGGCAGCAATTTGGCGGTGCGATTGATGCCGCCACTGTGTCTCCGCATTTGCGCAACGCTGTGGTTGCCACCGAAGACCGGCGATTTTTCAGCCACTTCGGCATCTCGCCGCGCGGTGTGGCCAGCGCGATCAAGATCAACCTGAGCGAAGGCCGCGGGCCGTTGTCGGGCCACGGCGGCTCCACCATCACGCAGCAGACCGCCAAACTGATCTGCCTTGGCACGCCGTTCGACGAAAAGCTGTGGGATAGCGAACGCGCCTATGAGGCCGAGTGCCGCGAAGGGTCGCTTTGGCGCAAGATCAAGGAAGCCACCTATTCGATGGCGATGGAGGCCAAATACTCCAAGGACGAGATCCTGACCGTCTACCTGAACCGCGCCTTCCTTGGCGAAGGGTCGCGCGGGTTCGAAGCCGCAAGCCAGCGCTATTTCGGCAAATCCGCCAATGAGGTTGCCCCCGCAGAGGCCGCGATGCTCGCCGGGTTGCTGGTGGCTCCGACGCGCTATGCCCCGACCAACGATCTTGAACGCTCGCAGCGCCGGGCGGCTACGGTGGTCCGGCTGATGGAGGAACAAGGGTTGCTTAGCGCCGCCGAGGCCCGCCAAGCGCAGGCCAACCCTGCGGTGCTGTCCGAAGCCGCGGAGGCCGAAGCGGGCGGCTATTTCGCCGATTGGGTGATGGCCTCGGGGCCGGAGTTCTTTACCCGCAACACCACCGAAGACGTGATCATCCGCACCACGCTGGACCAACGTATTCAGACCGCGACCGAAGATGCGATGAAATACATCTTTGAAGAAAAGGTGCGCGAAGGCAGCAAAGCGCAGGCAGCCATCGTGGTGATGTCGGCCGATGGCGCGGTGCGCGGCATGGTTGGCGGGCGCCGCACCAAAGTGTCGGGCGTGTTCAACCGCGCCTCGCAGGCCAAGCGGCAGACCGGGTCATCGTTCAAACCCTTCGTCTATGCCACCGCGATGGAGATGGGCTACAGCCCGCTTGATACCGTGGTGGATGAGCCGTTCTGTATGAACATCCCCGGCTCGGGTGAATGGTGCCCGAAGAACTATACCAATGATTTCAAGGGGTCAGTGACGCTGACCGATGCGTTGAAAAACTCGCTGAACATCCCGGCGGTCAAGATTTCCGAGGCGATGGGCCGCGATCTGGTGCAGAAGGTCGCGCGCGACTTTGGCATCGACAGCGCCTTGGCCGACACCCCCGCTATGGCGCTGGGGGCTTCGGAGTCGACACTGATCGAGATGGTCGGCGCCTATGCCGGCATCCTTAACGGCGGGTCCGCTGTCACGCCTTATGGGCTTGTGGACCTGAAGCTGCTGGGCGACGACGCGCCGATGATGGACGCAACCGGCGGCATCGGTGAGCGGGTCATTCAGGAAGATGCGGCGCGGTCCCTCGTTTATATGATGGAAAAAGTCGTGTCCGAGGGGTCGGGCCGCCGCGCGGCTTTGGATGGTCGTCCTGCGGCGGGCAAAACCGGCACCACGCAGGCCGCGCGCGATGCCTGGTTCATCGGCTTCACCGCCGATTACGTGGCGGGCGTTTGGATGGGTTATGACGACAACACGCCGCTGACCGGGGTGACTGGTGGCGGGCTGCCTGCAGAGATCTGGCACGAGACGATGGTGCGCGTGCATGAGGGTCTGCCGGTGCGCGAGTTGCCGATGAAGGTACCGGAACGTGCGGCCCCACCGCCGCAACCGGAACAGGAGCAGCGCCAGCAACAGCCACGGCAGGAAAAACGGCGCAACACAACGATTGAGGATGTGGCCGAGACCGTGCTGCAACAGGTGCTCAAGGATCTGTTCGGCGGGCGCTGATTGGCACGCGAAGGTTGGGGGCGCTGCCCCCCGGCCTTTGGCCGCCCCCCGAGGTATTTTCAAACAGAAGAAGACCAAGATGCGCCCAGCGGCAAGCCGGGCGCATTTTTCATAGGTCAGATACCGGTTTCGACGATCGCTTTGGCGAGCACCGGAACGGTGTGTTTGTTGAGGCCGGCAATGTTCATCCGGCTGTCCCCGATCATATAGATCGCGTGCTCTTCGCGCAGACGCTCGACCATTTCGGGCGTGGTGCCGAGGCGCGAGAACATGCCGCGGTGCTCGGCGATAAAACCGAAGCGGTCGGAGCCAGCCTGCGCCTGCAGCTCGGATGCCAGATGTTCGCGCAGTTTGAGCATGCCGAGGCGGATGTCTTCGAGCTCGGCGGCCCAATCGGCGCGCAGATCAGCGTCGTTGAGCACCATGGTCACCAGACGGGTGCCGTGATCGGGCGGGAACGAAAAGTTCTGACGGTTGAGATGCGCCAGCCCGCCTTCGTGGAGCGCGCGGCGCTCTGTGTCCTGGCTGATCGCCATGGCGAGGCCGGCACGCTCGCGGTAGATGCCGAAGTTCTTGGAGCAGGACGCCGCAATCAGCAGTTCGGGCACCGAAGAGGCCACAAGCCGCGTGCCCGCCGCATCCTGTTCCAGCCCGTCGCCAAAGCCCTGATAGGCGATGTCGATCATTGGCGTCGCGCCGGTTTTCAGCAGCAGATCCACCACCGACTGCCATTGGGTCAGGTTCAGGTTGGCCCCGGTCGGGTTGTGGCAACAGCCGTGCAGCAGGATCAGATCGCCGGGTTGTGCCTCGGCCAGATCTTCCATCATGCCGTCGAAATCGACGCCACGGGTTTCGCTGTCGAAATAGCGGTATTCGGTGAAGGGCAGGCCCATGAACTTGAGGATCGACAGGTGGTTGGGCCATGTCGGATCAGATACCCAGACCCGCACCTCGGGGTTGGCCATCCGCGCCAGCTCAAAGCATTGGCGCACCGCGCCGGTGCCGCCGGGGGTGGCCGCGCCTGCGATGGTATCGGGTGTGACCGCATCGCCAAGGATCAGCTTTGACAGCGCATCGCGGTACGCCGGATCGCCGATCAGGCCGACATAGCTCTTGGTGTCTTCCTGTTCCCAGAGCTTTTTCTCCGCCGCCTTGATGGCCCGGAAAATCGGGGTTTTGCCCTCGGCATCTTTGTAGACGCCAACGCCAAGGTCGATCTTTTGCGGACGCGGATCATCGCGGTAGGTCTTCATCAGCGCGAGGATCTTGTCGGCGGGTTGCTCTTTGAGATGTGACAACATGGGGGTCAGGCCTTTCCGGTGGCAACGGGCAAGGTGGGGAACTGCCCCCACTCGGCCCAAGAGCCGTCATATAGCGAATGGTCAGTCTTGCCCAAACGTTCGAGCGCGAGCGACAGGATTGCCGCCGTTACGCCCGAGCCGCAGGAGGTGATGACCGGTTTGGTCAGATCGACACCCGCCGCATCAAAGATCGCGCGGGTCTCGTCGGGGGATTTCATCGTGCCATCCGCATTGAGCAGGCTGGCATAGGGCACATTGCGCGCACCGGGAATATGCCCCGAGCGCAGACCTGCGCGCGGCTCAGGCGCCTCGCCGGTAAAACGCGCCGCACCGCGGGCATCGACAACAACGTGGGTCTTGAGCTTGGCGGCGGCACTCACCTGGGTCACGTCGCGCACAAGGTTGTTTTGCACCCGCACCGTCATGTGGCGATCGCGGATCACCGGCGGCAGGTCTTCGATCTCGCGGCCCTCGGCCTTCCACTTGGCCAACCCACCATCAAGCACGGCAACGTTGTCTTGGCCCATCAGCCGGAACAGCCACCAGACGCGCGCGGCCGAAAACAGCCCGGTGCTGTCATACACCACCACTTGGTGGCCGTCGCCCACGCCCAAGGCCCGCATCCGGCTCATGAACTTTTCGACCGGCGGCACCATATGCGGCAGATCCGAACGCGCGTCCGAAATATCGTCGATGTCAAAGAAGCGCGCGCCGGGGATGTGCCCCGAGTCATATTCAGACCGCGCATCGCGCCCGGCGTCGGGCATGTGCCAACTGCCGTCGAGAATGCGAAGATCCGGGTCCTTGAGGTGCTGCGCCAGCCACTCGGTCGAGACCAGCGTTTTGGGATCGTCCTGCATCATGATGCCCCCTGAAAGCCGTTGGCCCTCTGTACCCAAGGGCAAGACCGGAAACAAGAGCGGCAGGTGCCAGTCAAAGCGCTACCAATTGGCTATTTTCCGCCCCGGCCCGCGCTCAGCTGTTGTGGCGCAACAGCCGCTGCTTCTGGCGGCTCCAGTCGCGTTTGGCATCGGTGGCGCGCTTGTCGTAGTTCTTTTTGCCCTTGGCGATGCCGATCTTGAGCTTGGCCAGACCCTTGTGATTGAAATACAGCACCAGCGGCACAAGCGTCATGCCCTTGCGCTGGGTATCCGACCAAAGCCGCGCCAATTCCTTGCGCGAGACCAGAAGCTTGCGGCGGCGGCGTTCTTCGTGGCCAAACATCGCCCGGTCGTAAGGCGCGATGTAGGAGTTCACCAACCACAGCTCGCCCTCATCCACGGCAGCATAGCTTTCCGCGATATTGGATGAGGTTTCCCGCAGGCTTTTCACCTCGGACCCGGTCAGGATGATGCCGCATTCGATATCGTCCTCGATGGCATAATCGTACCGCGCCCGCCGATTTTCGGCGAGAACCTTGTAGTTCGGGTCTGTGTTTTTCTTCTGGGCCATTTCGCTTGATTATATTGGGCGCGCGGGACTGTCCATCAAGAGGTCGCGCTTTGGGTTTTACTGGCTCTGTGTTTGGTGTGGGGATCAGCGCGGTTGCAGCACGCGGTCGAGCGCCGCATTCAGCGCCGTATCGTCATCGATCTGCAACCGCACCGGCAGGGTCAGCACCTTGTGGCGAAACTCCGGCGGCAGGCGCACCGCGTCCTTTTCGGTGCAGACCAATTGCGCGCCAAGCTCGGCTGCTTCTTTCTCAAGCCGGGTGAGCAAGGCGGGAGTCAGCGGCTGGTGATCCTCCAACGCCTCGCCGCGGCGCAAATCCGCCCCCATTCCGCGCAGGGTGGCAAAGAATTTCTCGGGGTGGCCGATGCCGGCAAAGGCCAGCACCGCAAGGCCCTGCCAATCCATCCCGGTCATCAGCGGCTCTAACTTTCCCTTGATATGCGGCAGCGCGATTTGGCTGGCCCATTGCGCGGCAAACGCCGTCTGCGCCGTGTCCGCCCCGATGCTGAGCACCAGATCGGCCCGCGCCAGACCCGCCGTGACCGGCTCGCGCAGCGGACCGGCAGGCATGCACAGCCCGTTGCCAAAGCCTTTGGCGGCGTCGACCACGATCAGCGACAGATCTTTGGCCAGTCCGGGGTTTTGAAAGCCATCGTCCATCACCAGCACATCGGCCCCTTCGGCCAGCGCAAGGCGCGCGCCAAGCGCCCGATCGCGCGACACGACCACCGGCGCAAAGGCGGCCAGCAGCAGCGGCTCGTCGCCCACATCTGCGGCGCCGTGTGTGTGCGGGTCCACCGTCACCGGGCCTTCCAGCCGCCCGCCATGGCCGCGCGACAACACCACAGGATTGCGCCCCCGCGCCATCAGCCGCAGCAACAGGTCCATCGTGGTGGGCGTCTTGCCGGTGCCCCCGGCGTTGAGGTTGCCGACGCAGATCACCGGCACCTCGGCGCGCAGATCGGCCGGTTTGGCCACCCGCCGCGCCGTGGCCTGCGCCGTCAGCGCCCCGAGCGGGGCCAAAAGCCGCGCCGCCAGCGCCGGTTTGTCCGGCGCAGTGTGCCAAAATCGGGGCGCGCGCATCATGTCACCTCGGCCAGATCAAGCGTGTCGTGGATCAGGTCCATGATCCGGTCCGTCACCTGCGCGCCCTCCGACACAATCTCCCACGCGGCCAAAGACATCGCCGCCGCGCGGTCCGGCGCGACAAGCTGTTTCAGCGCGGTGCTCAGGGTATCGGTGTCGCGCACGATCCGGGCAGCACCGGCCTCGGCCAGCCGCGAATAGGCGTGCAGATGGCGGCCAATGTTGGGGCCATACAGGATGGCAGACCCCAAAGCGGCAGGCTCGAACGGGTCACAGCCGCCATGCCCCGCCACCAGCGAAGACGCCATGAACGACACCGGTGCCAGCCGATACCACAGCCCCATTTCGCCATAAGTGTCGGCCAGCAGAACCTCGGTCATCTCGTCGGGGTATTCACTGTCAGACCAGCGCACAAAGCTCATGTCACCGCGCCGCATCAACTCGGCCATGTCATCGCCCATCTCGGGCTTGTCCGGCACCAGGATCAGCAACAACCGGTGTGCCCAGGACGAAATCGCGCGATGGGCGCGCAGCACGGTGGCCAGCTCTTCGGGTTGCACCATCGCCGCCAGCCAAACCGGGCGCGTGCCGATCGCCTCGCGCAGATCATCAAGGTCAGACTTGCGACAGCCGAGCGCCGCGCTGCCCTCTTGCAACGGGCCGGCAATGGTCAGGTCTTCCTCATCCAGCCCCAGTTTGCGCAACCGCCGCGCGGCATTGGCATCCGAGGCCATGATCACAGTGAAATACCCCAGCAACGCCGGGGCCGGATCGGGCAAAAGCGCCACCGGGCGGTCATCAAACCCATCCTCGCGTGCATCCACAAGATACAGCGCCAGCCCGGCCTCGGCCGCCGTCACCACATGCGAAGTTACGAGATCGCCGCAGGTCCACAGGCACAACTCGGGCTGCCAATGGGCCAGAAACGCCGCCATATCATCGGGGTGCACCCCCGGTGCCTCGACCGTGATGATCTTTTTCTTCAGCCGCTTGGGGCCAATCACGCCGGGCGACAGCGTCACCAGCACAAAGGCATTGCCGCGCTGCGTGACCAGCCGCGCGGCAAGCTGCATGATGGCCGACATCCGCTCGCCACGCGCGGCATGAATCCACACGATCATGCCTTCGGGGCGCGGCGGATAGATCACCCGCTTGCGGTCGCGCCTGCGCGCCCAGGTCATATGGGCCTGAATGGAAAAGGGGCGTGGCAGATCGGTCAGTTGTCAATCTCTTGGGTCGGCGAGGCCTCGGCCTCTTCATCAAGCATGCGGTGCAAGTGCGAGATGAAGTAACGCATATGCGCGTTGTCCACCGTGCGCTGCGCCTCGGATTTCCAGGCGTTATAGGCGGATTGGTAATTGGGGAAAATCCCGACAACGTGAATATCGTCGGGATTTTTGAACGTGGTTCCCGTGGGATCGACGAGTTCGCCGCCGAAAACGAGGTGCAATCGCTGTGTCATATGGGGCTCCTGTGGTGCTGTGACCTTGCCCCAGAACCTACATCGGCGCCCGGCGGGGTCAAGCGGCGCAGCACTTCGGCCAAGTCGGTCAATTGGTGCGCCAATGGCGAGGATTTGCGCCAGATCATGCCGATGGTGCGGCTGGGCCGGGGCGCGGGGAACTGCGCAATCGCCACATTGGCCGAGCGCATTTCCACCTGCACCGCCATTTCAGGGATCAGCGTCACGCCGATGCCTGCGCCGACCATCTGCACCAGCGTCGTGAGGGATGAGCCATCCAGCCCATCGCGCGACAGCGCCGAGCGGATGTTGCAAAAGCTGAGCGCCTGATCGCGAAAGCAGTGCCCCTCTTCCAGCAAAAGCAGCCGCATTTCGCGCAGCTTTTCGCGGTCGGGCACCGGTTTGCCTGCATCCGCCGCCGGCCGGACCAGCACGAAATCTTCGTCAAACAGCGCCGCTTCGGTCAGCCAAGCCTCGGAGATCGGCAGCGCCACGATGGCGGTGTCGATCCGCCCCTCGGCCAGCTCGCCGATCAGCTTTTCGGTCTGGGTTTCGCGCACATGCAGATCGATGCCGGGATAGCCTTGGGTCAGCACGCCAATGATCCGAGGCAGCAGATACGGCGCAATCGTCGGGATCACCCCGATCCGCAGCCGCCCGACCAGCCTGTCCTGCGCCGCGCGCGCGAGATCGCCAAGATCATCCACCGAACTCAGGATGCCGCGCACCCGTTCGCCAAACGCCGCGCCAAAACCGGTAAGCCGCGCCTGCCGTGTGCCACGCTCAAACAGCACCGCGCCAAGCGTTTCCTCCAACTCTTTGATTTGCACCGAAAGCGCGGGCTGCGACACCGAACAGGCGGCGGCGGCATGGCCAAAATGCCCGTGCTGCGCGAGGGCCTCGAAATAACGCAACTGTCTCAGAGTGATGCTGTCCATAACTTTAGATTATCACATCAATCCGGAAATACAATTTTATCATATCGAATTCCTTTGTTAGCGTCAGCGCAGGACATGAGGGAGGATTCGTCCGAACCGCGCAATGCGCGGCCCTTGTGTGACACGCAAGAGAAACCAAAAAACCAACATCGGAGTGAGCAAATGGATGGAAATGATATGGGCAAATGCCCGGTAATGCATGGCAGCAGCGCCAAAGGCCGCCGCGCCCGCGACTGGTGGCCCAATGCGCTGAACCTCGACATCCTGCACCAGCATGACGCCAAGGTTAATCCGATGACCCCGGATTTCGACTACCGCGAAGAGCTGAAAAACCTTGATGTTGAGGCGCTGAAGAAAGACGTCGAAACGCTGTTGACCGACAGTCAGGATTGGTGGCCCGCCGATTGGGGCCACTACGGTGGCTTGATGGTGCGGATGGCGTGGCACTCCGCTGGCTCTTACCGTCTGTCGGATGGCCGTGGCGGTGGCAACACTGGCAACCAGCGTTTTGCGCCGCTGAATTCCTGGCCCGACAACGTCAGCCTCGACAAGGCCCGCCGCCTGCTGTGGCCGATCAAAAAGAAATACGGCAACCAGATCAGCTGGGCTGACCTGATGCTGCTGGCCGGAACGATGGCCTATGAATCGATGGGTCTCAAGACCTTTGGCTTTGCCTTTGGCCGCGAAGATATCTGGTCTCCCGAGAACGATGTGTTCTGGGGTGAAGAGCAGGAATGGCTGGCACCGTCCGACAGCCGCTATGGTGATCTTGAGGATGCCGGCACGATGAACGGCCCGCTGGCCGCGGTGCAGATGGGTCTGATCTACGTCAATCCCGAAGGCGTGAACGGCAACCCCGATCCCGCGCGCACCGCGCTGCATGTCCGCGAAACCTTTGCACGCATGGCGATGAACGACGAAGAAACCGCCGCACTGACCGCCGGGGGCCACTCTGTCGGCAAGGCGCATGGCAACGGCGATGCCTCGACCCTCGGCCCCGATCCCGAAGCGGCGGGCATCGAGGCGCAGGGCTTTGGCTGGGTCAACGAGAACCAGGGCGGATTGGCGTCAAACGCGGTGTCGTCTGGCATCGAGGGCGCATGGACGGCGGACCCCACCACCTTTGATATGGGCTATTTCGACATGCTGTTCGGCCATGAGTGGGAGCTGACCACCTCGCCCGCAGGTGCGAAACAGTGGAAGCCGGTGGACATTGCCGAAGACCAGATGCCGCGCGATGCTTCGGACCCGTCCAAGCGCACCATGCCGATGATGACCGACGCCGACATGGCGATGAAAGTGGACCCGATCTACAACGAAATCTGCCAGAAATTCATGGCCGATCCGGAGTATTTCAAGGACACCTTCGCACGCGCATGGTTCAAGCTGACCCACCGAGACATGGGGCCCAAGGTGCGCTACCTCGGCCCTGATGTGCCGAGCGAAGACCTGATCTGGCAAGATCCGGTGCCCGCAGGTGCCACCGGTTACGACGTTGACGGGCTGAAAGCCAAGATCGCTGATAGCGGCCTGTCGGGTGCCGACATGATCGCCACCGCCTGGGATTCGGCGCGGACCTTCCGCGGCTCTGACCTGCGCGGCGGGGCCAATGGTGCCCGCATCCGCTTTGCGCCGCAAAAGGACTGGGCTGGCAATGAGCCTGCGCGTCTGGCCAAGGTTCTCGACACGTTGCAACCGCTGGCCGATGCCGCCGGTGCCTCGCTGGCCGATACCATCGTGCTGGCCGGGAATGTCGGGCTGGAACAAGCGATCAAGGCTGCTGGCCTTAGCGTCGATGTGCCCTTTGCCCCCGGTCGTGGCGATGCCAGCGACGAGATGACCGACAACGAGAGCTTTGAGCCGCTCGAGCCTTTCGCAGACGGGTTCCGCAACTGGCTGAAAGAAGATCTCGGCGTTCCGCCCGAGGAGCTTTTGGTGGATCGGGCACAGCTTTTGGGCCTGACCGCGCCGGAAATGACCGTATTGGTTGGCGGCATGCGGATGCTCGGCACCAACCACGGTGGCAGCAAGCATGGCGTCTTTACCGACCGCGAAGGCGCGTTGGTCAATGACTTCTTCGTCAACCTGACCGATATGGCGAACAAGTGGGAAGACAAGGGCGACGGCACCTATGCCATCATCGACCGCAAGTCCGGTGCCGAGAAATGGACCGCAACGCGGCTTGATCTGGTGTTTGGCTCGAACTCGATCCTGCGCGCCTATTGCGAGCTTTATGCACAGGACGACAACGCCGAGAAAATGGCCCGCGACTTTGTGGCCGCCTGGACCAAGGTGATGACCGCCGACCGCTTCGATCTGGCGTAAGCAGCGCAATGACACGGCCCCGTCCGCGCAAGCGGGCGGGGTTATTCGGCTGGATGCAAAGCCGCGCATCGCCGACCTGCGGGGTGGCGATGCGACGGGTGCGAGGGGCAGTTTATGCCGGCAACATCCGAAAAAGCTGTGAAGGAAGCGCTGGCGGGAACAAAATCGCCACCCCGTGGGGCGGATCGGCGATGCGCGGCGGCAGTGGCCGCTGTTAACGCGCCGGATGCGTCGCGCTAGACCCCGTAGTATTCCCGATACCACGCCACGAACTTGGCCACGCCGTCGCGCACTTCGGTTTGCGGCTTGTGGCCGGTCAGCGATTGCAACAGCGAGGCATTGGCCCAGGTTGCGGGCACATCGCCGGGCTGCATATCCATGAAGGTCTTGGCCGCCTTCTGGCCAATTGCCTCTTCGATGGCCTCGATAAAGGCCAAGAGCTGGACCGGCTCGGAATTGCCGATATTGACCACCCGGTAGGGCGCGACCGGCGACAGGCTGTCGCCCTCGGGCACCGGATCGTCCGAGCGTTCGGGCACCGCATTGATCAACAGCCGGATGCCGTGCACCAGATCGTCGATATAGGTGAAATCCCGGCGCATATCGCCGTGGTTATAGACGTCAATCGGGTCGCCGTTCAGAATCGCTTTGGTGAACTTGAACAGCGCCATGTCGGGGCGGCCCCAAGGGCCATAGACGGTGAAAAACCGGAACATGGTGATCGGCAGATCATAGAGGTGGGCATAGGAATGGCCCATCGCCTCGTTCGCCTTTTTGGTCGCGGCGTAGAACGACATCTGCGTATCGGCCTTATCCGTCTCGGCGTACGGCATCTCGGTGTTGGACCCATACACCGACGAGGTTGAGGCCATCAGCAAATGGTCGCAGGGCGTCGCGCGCACCGCTTCGAGCAGCTTGAAGGTACCGATCAGGTTGGCCTCGACATAGCTTTGCGGGTTGTCGATTGAATAGCGCACCCCGGCCTGCGCGGCGAGATGCACAATCACATCCGGGGTCTCGGCGGCGATCAGATCATGCAGCACTCCGTCGCGTTCGATCCGGTCATTGACCGCGCGAAAGCCGGGCGTTTGCAACAACATCGCCTGCCGCCGCTCTTTGAGCGCGACGTCGTAATAATCGGTCATCGCGTCAAGCCCGATGACCTCATACCCATCCGCCAACAGGCGCTGGCACAGGTGAAAACCGATGAAGCCGGCCGAGCCGGTGACCAGCGCCTTGGGCATGGCTCAGCCCGCCTGCGCGCTGGCTTCGCGGCCGCGACCGATTGAGGTGTAGTCGGTAAAGCCTGCGCCTTTGACGACCTCTTCGGAATAGATGTTGCGCAGATCGGCCATCCGCGGTGTCTCCATGCCGCCCGACAGGCGCGACAGATCAAGCGCGCGGAATTCATTCCACTCGGTCAGGATCACCACCAGATCGGCCTTGTCCGCCGCCTCATAGGCGTCACCGCTCCATGTCACGCCGGGCAGCAGCGCCTCGCCCTCGTGGCGGCCCTGCGGATCGGTAACGCGCACCTTGGCCCCGCCGCCGACAAGCGCCGGAACGATGGTCAAAGACGGCGCGTCGCGCATGTCGTCGGTGTTGGGCTTGAACGTCACGCCAAGCACAGCGATGGTCTTGCCGTTGAACGATCCGTCGCAGAGATCGCGCAGCTTTTCGACCATGCGGCGCTTGACCTCTTCGTTGATCTGAATGACCGCCTCGGTGATCTGCATCGGGCTGGCGTGCTCTTGGCCAATCCGGGCCAGCGCCTTGGTATCCTTGGGAAAACACGAGCCGCCATAACCGGGGCCGGCATGCAGGAACTTGTTGCCGATCCGGCCATCAAGCCCCATGCCCTTGGACACCTGCTTCACATCCGCGCCGACCTTTTCGCACAGGGCGGCGATTTCGTTGATAAAGGTGATCTTGGTCGCCAGAAACGCGTTGGCGGCGTATTTGATCATCTCGGCGGACTCGAGATCGGTGGTCACAATCGGGAAATCACGCAGGAACAGCGGGCGATAGACGTCTTCCATCACCGAGGCCGCACGCGCGTTTTGAACGCCGACAACCACGCGGTCGGGCTTCATGAAATCGTCGATGGCCGCGCCTTCGCGCAGGAACTCGGGGTTCGAGGCCACGTCGAATTGCAGATCGGGATTGGTCTCGGCCAGCACCTGCGCCACCTTGCGGTTGGTGCCCACTGGCACTGTCGATTTGGTGACGACGACGATGTAATCCTTGGCGGTCTGCGCTATCTCGCGCGCGGCGGCCATCACATAGGTCAGATCGGCATGGCCATCGCCGCGCCGCGTGGGGGTGCCCACGGCGATAAACACCGCATCGGCGCCGTCGAGCGCCTCGGCCAGATCAAGCGTGAAGGTCAGGCGCCCGGCCTCGACATTGCGCATCATCAGGCTTTCAAGACCCGGCTCGTAGATCGGCACCTTGCCCTGATGCAACAGCTCGATCTTGCGCGGATCTTTGTCGACGCAAACCACCTCATGGCCGAAATCCGAAAAACAGACCCCGGAAACAAGGCCCACATATCCAGTGCCAAGCATTGCAATCTTCATGAAAACCTCCAGCAATAATTCCCGCCGTTTTGCGGCAGGCGCGGTATTGATGCAAGGTTAAAGCACAGCAGGGGTGCGGGTCTGGCTGCGCTACATGCGCACAATATCATCCAAGAGCGCCAGCAGTTGTCGCACCTTTTCATCGCCAAGTGCGGTGCGCACCTGGCCGGCAATCGCCCGCGCCTGTTCAGCATTCTCGACAAGGATGCTGCGGCCCTCGGGCGTGATCGTCACCACCTGCCTGCGACGGTCCTCGGTGCTTGTCTTGCGCGACACAAGGCCCTTTTCCGACAGGTTCTGCACGATCCGGGTCTGGCTGGGCATCAACAGGCTAGAGCGTTCGGCCAGTTTCGTGGCGTCCTGCGGCCCGTATTCTTCGAGCACGCGCAGGATGCGCCATTGCTGTTCGGTCAACCCCGAGGCCTGAAGCATATCGCGGATCGGGCCCATAAGCTTTTCACGCGCGCGGATCATCGCGATCGGCAAAGACTGCTGCGTTGGCGGCAGGTCAATCGGGGGAACGTCGCGCGCATCATCTGTCATTTCCAAAGTTTATGCCCTGCGGCCCAACCAAGCCAGCAAAATAGATGGACGCGCGTGCGTCATTTAATTAACATCGCAATTAAAATTGGCTTGGCCTGCGGTCTTTCGCATGGGATCACGGCCTGTGCGATTGCACGACGCCGTGCAGGTGAACTGGCGCATCAGGGGGAACTTATGGACTGGAACACCTTTGCCCGCCACGGGCGCGACATTGCTGATTGGGGCGCGACATACCACCAAACGCTGCGCGACAGGCCGGTGCGCGCCCGTACAAAACCGGGCGAAGTTTACGACGCGCTGCCCGACGCCCCCCCCGAGAGTGGCGAGGCGATGGAGGCAATCCTTGAGGATTTTGAAACCATCGCCCTGCCCGGCATCACCCACTGGCAACACCCCCGCTTCTTTGCTTATTTCCCCGCCAACGCGACGCCGCCCTCGATGCTCGCGGATTTCCTGACCTCGGTGATCGCACCGCAGTGCATGCTGTGGCAAACCTCGCCTGCCGCGACCGAAATGGAAACCCGGATGGTCGACTGGATGCGACAATCGCTGGGTCTTCCCACGGCGTTCACCGGCGCGATCCAGGACAGTGCCTCGTCGGCCACCCTATCGGCGGTGCTTTGCATGCGGGAACGGGCGCTGAACTGGGCGGGCAAGCAACAGGGGCTGTCGGGGCAGCCGGTGCTGCGGATCTATTGCTCGGACGAGGTGCACACCTCGATTGACCGCGCGATCTGGTTTGCCGGGATCGGGGCGGACAACCTCGTGCGGATCCCGACCACTGGCCCGATGCGCGCAATGGACAACGCGGCGCTGCGCCACGCCATTGAGGCGGACATCGCGGCGGGGCACAAACCGGCGGGCATCATCGCCTGCACCGGCGGCACCTCGACCGGGGCCTGTGACGAGATTTCCGGTGTGATGGACGTCGCCGAGGCGCATGATCTTTATGTGCATGTCGATGCCGCCTGGGCGGGCAGCGCGATGATCTGCCCCGAGTTCCGCAAGCTTTGGGCCGGGGCAGAGCGCGCCGACAGCATCGTGTTCAACCCGCACAAATGGCTCGGGGCGCAGTTCGATTGCTCGATCCAGTTCATCCGCGACCCTGACACCCTGCGCAAGACGCTGGCGATCCAGCCCGACTATCTCAAAACCACAAGCGACGCCGAGATCGTCAATTACTCTGAATGGTCGATTCCACTGGGCCGCCGGTTCCGCGCGCTGAAGATCTGGTTTTTGCTGCGCTCTTACGGACTTGAAGACCTGCGGACACGCCTGCGCAACCACGTTGCCTGGTCGCAAAACCTGTGTCACCGGCTGGGCGCAGAGCCGGATTTCCAGATTGTGACCGAGCCGGTGCTATCGCTGTTTACCTTTCGTTATGCGCCGCAGGTGGCCGAGGATCTGAACACGCTGAACCAACGGCTGGTGGATGCGATCAACGATGATGGCCGCATCTATCTGACCCAGACGCTGGTGAAGGGCGACAAGGCGATCCGCTTTCAGGCCGGGCAATTTGACTGCACCGAGGCCGACGTGGCGCTGGCCTTTGATGTGATCACCGAAATCGCGCGCAAAGGCCTGTGAAATCTGCGGTTTGGCGCGACCTGACACACCACTTGGGGTTTCCGCCCCGCGCTGAACTGGTCTAGTCTTGGCCGCGATGGAACGCTCCGCCCTGACACAACGCATCGGC
Organism: Marinovum sedimenti; assembly: GCF_054052205.1. Lineage (NCBI taxonomy): Bacteria > Pseudomonadati > Pseudomonadota > Alphaproteobacteria > Rhodobacterales > Roseobacteraceae > Marinovum > Marinovum sedimenti. The sequence goes on along the minus strand of NZ_CM133223.1, from coordinate 2,538,692 downwards.
ATCGCTCTTTTGCTGGGCCTCGCGGTGGCGTCGGCCTTGGCCGTTGTGATGCTGGCCGGTCAGGTGGCGCGGGATCTGCGGCTGTTGTCCACCGCCAACTCCGACAATGTGCAGTGGAGCATCGCCCAATCCGAGGTTGAATTCCTCAAGTTTCTCGCGACGTTGGACGCGGCGGCAACCACAGATCCACCCGCCCCCGAGCAGGTGCGCAGAGCCTTTGACATCTTCTACAGCCGGATCGACACTCTGGAAAACGGGCGGATTTACATTGACCTGCGGCGCACGCCGGAATTCTCTGGCGTGCTGACCACGGTGCGCGATTTCCTTGATGGTCATGCGCCGGTGATCGATGCAAATGACCCCGATCTGGTGAGCGCCGTGCCGGCCCTGCTGCGGGCGTCGCGTGGGCTTGCCGATAATGTGCGCAGCCTGTCGACCATCGGATTGACCCAGTTCGCGCGGATCTCTGATGCGCGCCGCGATACGATCTCTTGGACCTTGCTGCGGCTTGCCATTGTCACGGTGGCGATGGTGACGGCGCTTTGCGTGTTGTCGCTGTATTCCAACAGGGTGCGCAAACGCGCCTTGCGGCAGGGGCGCGCCCTTGGGGAAACCAACGCACGGCTGAACGCGGTGCTGTCGGCCTCGATTGATGGCGTGATCCTGACTGATGCCTATGGCTGTATTATCGAGATGAACGCAGCTGCCGAGGATATCTTTGGCTATCGGCTGATGGATGTTCGGGGCAAAACCGTGGGCGAATTAATCGTGCCGCACGCGCTGCGCGAGGCGCATGAAACCGGGATGCAGCGGGCGCGCAACACCGGCGTTCACCGCCTGCTGGGAAGCGGGCGGGTGCGCCTTGAGGCGCGGCGGGCAGACGGCAGCAATTTCCCGGTCGAGGTGGTTCTGCGCGAAATCCAAAGCAATGAGGCCCCGCTGTTTATCGGGTTCCTGCGCGACATCTCGGCCAATGTCACCGCCGAGCGTGACCTGACCGAAGCCCGTGACCGCGCGCTGGCCGGCGAGAAGGCCAAAGAGCAGTTCCTCGCTGTCATGAGCCACGAAATCCGCACGCCGCTGAACGGCATCCTCGGCAATATCGCCCTGTTGCAGGACAGCACGCTTGAGACCGATCAGGCGCGATATGTCCGCAACATGGACATCTCGGGGCAGGTTTTGATGGATCACGTCGACGCCGTACTTGACCTCACGCGGTTTGCCACCGGCAACATCAGCCTGAATGACGAGCCGCTACAGGTTGAACAACTGCTGCAAGACATCGTTGACGGGCAGGAAAGCCGTGCAATGGAGCAGGGCAACAAGCTTAGTTGGACATGGATCGGGCCGCCGGTGGAGTGGATCCGCAGCGACAAATCAGCGTTGCAGCAAATCTTGCTCAATCTGGTTTCCAACGCGCTGAAATTCACCCATATCGGCGAGGTTTCGGTCGAGGCGGAATACCACCGCCGTGCCAAATCTGATGGTTCGGGCGAGATGGAGCTGCGGGTGATCGACTCGGGCACCGGCATTGCGCCCGAAGACCTGCCGCATGTGTTTGACGACTTTCGCACCACCGATCCATCCTTTGGCCGCAAGACTGGCGGCACCGGCCTTGGGCTTGGGATTGCCTACCGGTTGGTCAAGGCGATGCAGGGCGAGATTGGCGTTGAAAGCACCCCCGGCGAGGGCAGCGTGTTCTGGGTCCGGTTTCCGGCCCCGCCAAGCGCCGCGCCGCCAAAGCCGCGCCCCGCCATCGTGCCGAAAGAAGCGGCGGAAACGTTGCGCATCCTTGTGGTCGAAGACAACCAGATCAACCTCGAACTGACCCGCGATATGCTGCGGGGCATGGGCCACAAAGTGGATGTGGCGCGCAATGGGCAGTTGGGCGTCAAGATGGCCACAGCGCAGCGCTTTGATCTGATCCTGATGGACATCGCGATGCCCAAGATGGACGGGATCGAGGCCACAGCGGCGATACGATCCTCTGAGGGCGCATCTGCGACGGTCCCGATTGTGGCGCTTTCGGCCAATGTGCTGCCGCAAGACCGGCGCCGCTTTCTTGCTGCGGGGATGCAGCACGCGTTGACCAAACCGTTGATGAAAAAGAGCCTTGTGGAGCTTTTGGCCAACATCGGCCTGCTCTCCTCGGTGCCTTTGGTAAACGAGGACCCGGTGGAAATCCCGCCGGATCTGCGGCGGCGGTTCTTGACGGAAATGAACGCTTTGGTGGCTTGGCTCGCAACGTCCAAGCCTGATCCGGCCGAGGTGGACTATCGCTGCCACCAAGCGGCTGGCACTGCGGCGGTCTTTGGCGAAACCGACCTGCACGCCGCTTTGATTGCGATGCAGGGCAGAGCCAAAAACGATCCCGACGCCGGGACGTGGACCAACGCGATTGCGCGTCTGACTCAGGTGATCGAATCTTTGGATGGTACGGAAGCCGCTGCCGCAAAGTGACGGCGGGCGCCCAGTCATCTGGCCGCCCGCCAACGGTGTGTCCCGTGAGTGATGAACGCAGAGCGCTCAGAACGTAACCGTGTGCCTCCCCCTCCCGCACAGTGGCGGGGTCGCAGTGAGGAGGTGCCCACATTCCTTTTACACGATATGAATCCCGGCGCCGGAGGACAGTCGTATACCCACCTACCCAAACGGATATGCAGCCTATACGAACGTATAGGTTTGCCGCGTTACGCCTGAGGTGGTGTTGGGCGTTCGCCAAAGATCGCAGACCCGACCCGGATATGTGTCGCGCCAAGGGCGATGGCCTGCTCGAAATCCGACGACATGCCCATCGAGAGCCCCGCCAGCCCGTTGCGCGCCGCAAACTTCGCCAGCAGAGCAAAGTGCAAACTGGGGTGCTCCTCTACCGGCGGGATACACATCAAACCCTGCACCGGCAAATCAAGTTTGCGGCAGTCGGCAATAAACCCATCAACGTCAGCAGGCAGAACCCCGGCCTTTTGCGGCTCTTCCCCGGTGTTCACCTGCACAAACAGGTCCGGACACTGGCCGATTTCCTGCGCCAGTCGCGCCAGAGCGGTGGCCAGTTTCGGGCGGTCAACGGAATGGATGGCCTGGGCCAGCTCCATCGCTTGGCGGGCTTTGTTGGTCTGAAGCGGGCCGATCAGGTGCAGCGCGATCCCGTCATAGGCCTCGCGGAAGTCGGGCCATTTGCCCGCCGCTTCTTGCACCCGGTTCTCGCCAAAGACCCGGTGGCCGGCGTCCAACACCTCTGCCACCCGCGCATCCGGCTGCTTTTTTGATACGGCAATAAGTGTGGTGCTGCCCTCTGCACGGCCCGAGGCGATCTCGGCCTTGTGCATGCGCGCGGTGATGTCTGTCAGTCCCATATCCCGGCCCTTGTTGTCTGGACCGTTGCTAACATTGCCATGCGGGAAAGGAAAAGGGGGCACAAACGAAAAGAGCGGGCCCGAAGACCCGCTCTTAACTAAGTAAGGCTTAAGACGTTCTTAGAACGACATTGCCAGACCGAGCGACCAGCTGCTGCCGTTTTCGTCATCACCGGATGCGGTGAAGGTTTCACGAACAGTCGAAGCGCCGTAGCCGGCTTGAGCGGACAGACCGCCACCGAGGTCGTAGGACGCCGCGAGGCCGAAGCCCGAAGTGTACTCGTCGCCGTCGATGGTGTAGTGACCGTAGTTCACACCGATTGCCAGAGCGTTCATTTCGTAGCCGAGGCCGAGCGCGCCGTGAGTTGCTTCGTCGCCGTCGATGTCTGCAACGGTGTAGGTGAAGCCAGCGGTCACGCCGTTCGAGAAGCCTGCGTCAACCGACAGACCAACCAGCGAAACGGATGCGTCTGTACCAACCGGGAAACCCATGAAGGTAACGGTGCCGACTTCGCTTACAGCTTGGTAGCCGAGGCCAACGCCGAAGGAAACGCCGGACATTTCGCCGGAGTAACGAGCGCCGAGACCCCAAACTGGGTTGTCGTTGCCGGAGTCGTCGATTTCAGCCGACAGGGAGCCGGTGAAGCCGTCGAAAGCATAGTCAAAACGAGCGATCTGACCGTCGTAGAAGCCGTCGAGACCGTTGTTGCCGAAGCCACCGAATGCGATGTGCTCTTCGTTGTCGCCGAGCGAACCGCCAGCATAGTTAACTTCGCGCATGACTTGGTCGAGTGCACCGTTGGTGTCGCCCATTGTCAGTGTCGCGCCGCCAACGGATACGAACATTGTCGCGCCGCCATCGTCTGCGTCGTTTGCGTGAGCTGCTGCGCCCGCGCCGCCTTCGTCGAGGTCAACCGACGCGCCGAAAGTCAGGCCGTTGTCAGCTGTGCCGGTCATCGCGAAAGTGATGTCGATGTCGGTGTGGAATTGCGCGTCAACATCGGTTGTACCGATTGCGAACGGGCCGAACATGTCGATGGACTCGCCGCCCATTACGCCCATTTCGGCGGAACCGGTGATGTTGATTGTGCCGGGGCCGGAGCCGGATACTTCAGCGGAAGCGAAGCTGGCAGTTGCGACCAGTGCCGTGGTAGCAAAAAGAATATTTTTCATTGTTTCCCTCATGTGTCTTGTGCACGTACCAAACCGGTCGCCCGGCCTTGATGAGCTTGTCTTGCACCTTCTGCCCCTCCTGATGCAAGCGCGTGCCGAAATCGTGGCGGCAACAAGGCTTTGAGTGATGCGCAATTGTCACAAGAAATTGGCCCGCCGGACAGCCGCATATTACTACAGTGGTTTCGCCCCCTCAAAATGCACTGAAAAGCGATTGCGAATGAGTATCTTGTCGTTGCTTGTTATGGCTTGTATTGAAGACGTTGAACCCAACTGAAGCCGCCGCGCAGGAGCAAAGATGATCGCCATATCCAGAAAAGCCGTGATTCTTCTGGCTGGTGCCGCATTTGTCCTTACCGCCTGTGGCACGCAGTTCGGCCCCGGGCGCGACCCGGACGAGGTTTTGGCCGAAGAGCTTTATGAAGGCCGCGGCGCGCCACGCTCGACCCTGTGGGACTTTTTCCGCGGCCCGCAGGACCGCTCCACTGTCGGACGGGTCAACAAATACATCTGGAACGCCTCGCTTGAGGTGCTCGATTTCCTTCCCGTGGAATCGGTCGACCCGTTTACCGGCGTGATCACCACTGGCTATGGCACCCCTCCGGGCGGCGGCCGCGCCTATCGCGCCACGATTTTCGTCACCGACCCGGCGCTTGATGCGCGTTCGCTCAATCTCGCGCTGCAAACCCGGGCGGGTCCGGTCAGCGCCGAAACCGTGCGCGCCATCGAAGATGCCATCCTGACGCGCGCGCGCCAGATCCGGGCGCAAGACAAGGGGCTGTAAGCCCCTGTCTCCTAGCCACTGCCCCTAACGGGTCATCACGCAGAGCAGTTCGAACATGATCGACACGCCGAGCCAGGCGGTGGCCCCGCTGTTATCAAACGGCGGCGACACTTCGACCATGTCAGCCCCGATGATATCGAGGCCCGACAATCCCCGTACCACCTGCAGCGCCTGAAACGCATTCGGCCCGCCCACTTCCGGCGTGCCGGTGCCGGGCGCGAACGCCGGGTCGACGAAATCAATGTCGTAGCTGACGTACACCGGAGCCTCGCCGACAATCTCGCAGGCTTCGGCCATCACATCGGTCACACCACGGGCAAAGAACTCCTCAATCGGAATCACCCGCACCCCGACCGCCTCGGCAAAGTCGCGGTCCTCAAAGTCATAGGCCGTGCCGCGAATGCCGATCTGCACCACCCGGCGCGGATCAAGCAGCTCTTCCTCGATGGCGCGGCGGAACGGGGTGCCGTGGGTGTACATTGTGCCGCCGAAATAGCTGTGAAACAAATCGGTGTGGGAATCGAAATGCACCATGCCAAGTGGGGCGTCCTTGGCCAGCGCCCGCAGAACCGGCAGCGAGGTCAGGTGATCGCCGCCCGCCGTCAGCGGCCGGATGCCTGCGGGGGCGAGCTTTTCGTAAAAAGCGGTGATCCGATCCATCGAATCGTCAATATCCGCCGGGTTGATGCCCACATCGCCGAGATCGGCGCAATTGGCGGCCTCGAACGGGCGCACGCGGGTGGCGGCATTTTCGGCGCGGATCATGGTCGAGGCATCGCGCAACTGCCGTGGCCCGTGGCGCGGACCGGGGCGATTGGTGGTGCCGCTGTCCCAAGGCACGCCGATGATGCCGATATCGACATCGTCAAACCGCGCATGGCCGGGCTGCACCACCCGCAGGCGCATGAAACTTGGCACCCCGGCAAAGCGCGGCAGGTCCATGCCGGACACCGGTGTAAAGAAATCCTCGGTCATTGCGTCCCTTTCTGTGCCGGATCAAGCCGCGCGCGGCGGCGCACTGAGTCCGCTCCGTGGCGGCCAATGCGGGCGAAAACCGCGTCCAACGGCTCATAAGCCACGGCCATGTGGTGGGCGTTGGCGTGCAGAAACGTGCGTTCGTCGGCCACGATCCCCACATGCCCCGGCCAAAACAACAGATCGCCGCGCCGCAGCGGCACCTCCTTGGGCAAGGTCACGCCCAGCGCCGCCTCCTGAAGATCGCTGTCGCCGGGACAGGTATAGCCGCAACTGTGCAGCGCGGCCTGCACCAGCCCCGAGCAATCCAAGCCAAACACCGAATTGCCGCCCCAAAGATACGGCGTGCCGACAAACATCTCGGCCACGGCCACCGGATCATCCTTGAGCTGCGCAATCGGTTCCAGATGCTGCGAGGGCACCCAGATCGACGCCGGGCCGCCCTCGTCACCGGCAAAGGTGACAATTTCGCTCCAATCGTCCTGCTGGCCTAGCACAGTCACAAGCGCTCCATGCGACAGCAAAGAAACCTCGTTGCGCGCTTTCAGATCGGGCGCGGCCTTGGAATAGCTCATCAACGCGGCCACTTTATGCGTCGGCGCAGGCATATTCCGCGCGAGGCCAAGCGTGTCGACATAGCCGACATAGCCGTTGTGCTCGCAGAACCCAAAGGCCATCCGGTCGCGCACCTCCAACTCCTGAAACCCCTGCCCGAGGATCATCTCGCGTTCGCGTTTGACGCCATCGGCGTCCATGACCGCCACCCGGTCCGCCACCACCTGCCAGCGTTCGCCATCGGTGAAATGCGCGGCCTCGACCGTGCCGCGCAGCGAACTGTGCGCAACACGCCCGTTGGATTTCAGCACCCGCCTGTCGGTGTTCATCGCTTAGTCCTCCAGCTGCAACAGCTCCGGCAGCGCCGCGAGAATTGCCCGCGCGCCCATGCCGACACCGCCTTTGGGGCGGCCCGGTTTGGCCTCGGGTTGCCAGCCGTAGATGTCGAAATGCGCATAGCGGGTCTCTTCGGTCACGAAACGGCGCAGGAACAGCGCGGCGGTGATCGATCCGGCAAAGCCGCCCTTGGGCGCATTGTCGAGATCGGCAATCCCCGGTTCAATCATCGATTCATATGGATCCCAGAACGGCATCCGCCATAGCGGATCGTGCGCCTCGCGCCCGCCTGCCTCGAGGCGGATTGCGGTCTCGTCATCGGTGTAGAACGGTGCCAGATCGGGGCCTACCGCGACCCGCGCCGCGCCGGTCAGCGTGGCCATCGAGATCACCATGTCCGATGGTTCCTCGCAGGCCAGCGCCAGCGCATCGGCCAGAACCAAGCGCCCCTCGGCATCGGTGTTGTTGATCTCGACCGTCAGCCCCTTGCGCGAGGTCAGGATGTCGCCGGGACGGAAGGCGCCGGCAGAGACCGAATTCTCGACCGCCGGGATCAGTACCCGCAATTGCAGCGGCAGGTCCAGCGCCATGATCATCTGCGCCAGCCCCAGAACCGTCGCCGCGCCGCCCATGTCTTTCTTCATCAGGCCCATGGATGCGCCGGGCTTGAGATTGAGGCCACCAGTGTCGAAACACACGCCCTTGCCCACCAAGGTCAGCTTTGGCCCGGCCTTGCCCCAACGCATGTCGATCAGGCGAGGCGCACAATCCGACGCGCGGCCCACCGCATGGATCAACGGGAAGTTTTCGGCCAACAGCTCGGTGCCGCCAATCACCGTGCAGCTGGCCCCATGGTCGCTGGCCAGAGCCGCCGCAGCGGCCTGAAGCCCATCCGGCGTCATGTCATTGGCGGGCGTGTTGATCAGATCGCGGGTCAGCGCCTCGCCTGCGGCAATGGCTTCGATCCGGGCGGTGTCTACCCCCGACGGGGCCACCAGCCGCACCGATTTGCCGGTCGCAGCGCGATATTTGTCAAACCGATAGCCCGCCAAAAGCCAACCCAAAAGCTCGGCCTCGATGTCGGCCGGGTCCGCAGGCAGGCCACTTTCAATCTGATACGTGCCGTCGGGCAGGTTCTGCGCCACCGCAGCAAGGGCGAATCGCCCGCGCGCGCGGTCTTTGGCAGAGCCAACCCCGGCCAGCACCGCCTCGGGTGCGCCATTCTCGCCCGGAAACAGCAGGGTCTGACCGGGCCCGGCGGTAAATCCATTGGCTTCGGCCCAGCCCCGCGCGCTTGGCTCTTGCGCCAGTTTCCAACCATCGAACGCCTCGACGGTCAAAAGCGCCAGCGGGATCGCCGCGGCATCGGGATCGGCAAACATCATGGGATTGTCTTGCGACATGGGGCACACTCCGGAAAAAACCTTTTCTGCAGCCTAGCCTGCCCGGTGGTGCCTGCAAGGGGCGCCGCGCGTGACGGCCAACGATTGCCCCCGGCGAGACCGCCTGTCCAAGAGGTCTGCCCAAACGTCCAGTCTAGAAGTCCTGTCTAGAAGTCCTGCAAATCCCAGATCGCGGTCAGCGATTGCTCTCCCGTGCGCACCAGGCGCGATAAGGTGGCCGCAATGGCAACGGTGTCCTGCTGATCAATGCACTGGCACACATCGCGCGCGACACTGGCAAGCGCCACCATCCCGACCTGCTCGGCAATCTTTGACAGCGAGCGCAGACATTTGCGCAACTCGTCAATCTTGCCGTCCAGGCGCAGTTTCGCGGCACAGGCGATCCGAACGGCGATCTCCTCCAATGCGCGGCACACCACGTCATCGGCCCCTTGGTCGCCCATCTGATGATACAGCGCCTCGATCCGCGCCTCATCAAGCCGAACGCCCTCTTGCGGCGCAAGCCTGTTTATCTGTTCCATCGGATCCTACCTTTCACTCTTGCCCCCACGGCACAGACCGATCTAGAGCAAACTGATTTGGGAAACCTTTCTGCGGCTGCATTATTTCGCTCGAATTCGTAGCAGTTTGCGCGTATCACCCGTGGCCAGATGAAAAGATGGGACAGCGCCGATGGAACATGCGAAATCTCTGCCCAAATATCTGGTGCAGCGCTATCAGGGTTGGAAAGCCACCGATTATGCCGAGAACGCCGCTTGGTACAAACGCCTCGCCACCGACGGACAACATCCGCGTGCGATGGTGATTTCCTGCTGCGACAGCCGGGTGCATGTGACCTCGATCTTTGGCGCGGACACCGGCGAGTTCTTTATTCACCGCAACATCGCCAACCTTGTGCCGCCTTATGCGCCCGACAGCGATCACCACGGCACATCGGCCGCGGTGGAATACGCGGTGACGGCGCTGAATGTGGCGCATCTGATTGTGCTTGGGCATTCGCAATGTGGCGGGGTGCAGGGCTGTATCGACATGTGCAACGGCAAAGCGCCAGAGCTTGAAAAGCCGCATTCCTTCGTCGGCCGCTGGATGGATATCCTGCGCCCGGGGTATGAGTCGATCAAGACTGTTGAGCCCGGCGAAAAACAGGCACGCGCGCTAGAAAAGCGGTCGGTTGTGATTTCACTGGAAAACCTGATGACCTTCCCCTTTGTGTCGGAGCGGGTCGAAGCAGGAGAGCTTTCGCTGCACGGTCTGTGGACCGGCATTGGCGAAGGCGCGTTGGAAGAATTTCATCCGGCATCGGGCCAGTTCCGGCCCGTCGGATAAGAGGATGCGCGCTGCGGCTTAGGCCAGCAGCGTGCCACGTCCCATGCCTTGGGTCGAGGCCATGACCCGCGCCCGGCCCAGCTTGGTGCTGAGTGATTGCAGCGAATGGCCCAGAAACTTGCACGAACAAATGCGTTCGTCGCTGGCCTTGTCGGTCAGAACCAGCCGACCGTCGTGGAACCTTAGCCCAAAACCCTTGCCAGACAGCTTGCGGCGCAAGTTTCCCCAGCTTGTGGCTTGCTGAAACACCGGCTCAAGCAAGGTGCGAAGCAGAACCCCGGTTTCGCAATCCAGACGATTGCTTGCCTGCGGACCGCGCCAGCGGGTCTGTGAGGGCCCCGTCGGTGGGGCGATGTCCTGTGGATGTATCATTGTCTAAGCCTCCTATGTGCCAAGCGTCCCATCTAAATGTGGCAGCAACGAGGCCTCATTTTTCAAATATTGCGCATATTCCTCCGAATTCAACATATTCTGTCTAATGTGTGAATATTACGTCAATCTGGGGTGCGTTTACCGTCTGTTAACCTTGTGATGCAATTTTAAGTGGTATGATGATTCAATTAATCACCCTGAAACTGCATAGGCTTTTACAGACTGTGGCGAAGCGAGTCGCAAGTCGACGGGATATGAGGTTTTCACAGGTCTTGGGCCACTCACGGACTGCGACTTTGCCGCCTGCGCGCGGGTTGATGAGCGCGATTGAGGCGCTCTTGGCCCTGATGCAGGCAATCCTCGCACCGGTTTTCGGCCTGTCGCGCCGGGGGAGAGACTGGTGGCTAGATCCGCACACCAGACTGCACCCCGCCCGAAGTGAATCCGGCGAGGACAGGAGATGCTTGGCTTTGTTGGGCATGCCTAGCGGTGCGCGCCTCTGCACGGCCCTGGCCCCTGTCCGCAGGGAAAACGCCCAGATGCGCCAGCCAAACGCGCCGCCCCGGGCCATTTGAAACAACGGATTTTGGGCAAGGACGCAGGCGACGTCAGCCCCTAACGGCAGGACAGAGCATAAAAAAAAGGGGCACCCGAGGCACCCCTTTTCAAAGCTTTAGCGACGCGCTGGATTAGCCCTTTTTCAGGACCTTGTTGCCCAGAGTTTCGGCAATCTGCACCGCGTTCAACGCCGCGCCTTTGCGCAGGTTGTCGCTGACGCACCACAGGTTCAGACCGTTGTCGATGGTCGAATCCTGCCGGATGCGGCTGATGAAGGTGGCGAAATCACCGACGCATTCGATTGGGGTGACGTATCCGCCGTCTTCCCGCTTGTCGATCACCATGATCCCGGGCGCTTCGCGCAGGATGTCACGCGCCTCGTCTTCATCGAGAAACTCTTCGAATTCGATGTTGATCGATTCCGAGTGGCCCACGAAAACCGGCACGCGCACACAAGTTGCGGTGACTTTAATCGATTTATCGATGATCTTTTTGGTTTCGGCGACCATCTTCCATTCTTCCTTGGTCGAGCCATCGTCGAGGAAGACATCGATGTGCGGAATCACGTTGAAGGCGATCTGCTTGGGATAGACCTTGCGCTTGTATTCCGTGGTCGGATTGTAAATCGCCTTGGTCTGATCCCAGAGCTCATCAATCGCCTCTTTGCCCGAGCCGGACACCGACTGATAGGTCGATACCACAACGCGTTTGATCTTGGCGCGGTCATGCAGCGGCTTGAGCGCCACAACCATCTGCGCGGTCGAGCAGTTGGGGTTGGCGATGATGTTTTTCTTGGAATAGCCGTGGATCGCGTCGGCGTTGCACTCGGGCACGATCAGCGGAACATCGGGGTCGTAGCGATAGAGCGAGGAGTTGTCGATGACGACACAGCCCGCCGCCGCCGCGATGGGGGCGTATTTCTTGGTGGCGTCAGAGCCGATCGCAAAGAGCGCCATGTCCCAGCCAGAGAAATCGAACCCGTCGATGTCCTTGATCTTGAGCGTCTTGTCGCCAAAACTCACCTCTGTGCCCAGCGACCGGCGCGAGGCCAGCACTGCGATTTCATCGACCGGGAAGCCCCGTTCGGCGAGGATGTTGAGCATTTCGCGGCCCACGTTGCCAGTGGCGCCTGCGACGACGATTCGATAACCCATGGTACCCTTTCCTTTGCATTTGGTGCGCGCCTGATACCGCAGAGCGCGGCAAGAGGAAAGGGGGGTGATGCTGCACTGCGGCATCGCCTGTGGCAAGGTCAGCGCAGTGTGGGGGCTCTGCCCTCTCGGCCTTCGGCCTCTCCCCCGCGGTATTTATAAACAGAAGAAGCAGGGGGATCAGTCGAGACGGTCGCGGCTGAACAAATAGGGTAGGATGCCGATGAGGGTGATGATCGCGAAAACGGCAAAGACCGGGGCGTAGCTTTCGGCGACGGGTGTTGTGGCGGCGGCGGCGTCCTGAACGCGGCCAGTGACCACTTGGAACACGCCGACACCGGCGATGCCGAAGAGGTTCATCAAGGTCACGCCGCGCCCGGCGAGGTGGTCGGGCACATAGCTGCGGCCATGCGCCAGGATCAGGGGAAACGCCATGCCAAACAGGCCGACCATGCAGAACAGCGCAATGGCCGCTGCCATGCCTGGCGCAGGCCAAAGCCAGAGCGCGCCGCAGCCCAGAACCACCATCACATTGCCGGGGATCACCACCCATTTGCGCGTGCCGAGCCAGCGGTCAAGCGGCCCATAGGCGAAGGTGCCCGCAATCATCGCCAGCCCCATCGCCAGTGTGGCCAGCCCCACCGCGCCCTGCGCCAACCCGTGTACATCGCGCAGATACGGTCCGATCCAGACGGCGCGCAGCCCGCCCGATGCAGCATAATTGACGAACATCATCGGAAAGATCAGCCAAAGCGCCGGCATCCGCAGCAGATCCAGCACCGAGCCCTTGTGGCCGGTGTCGGCGCGCGGCGGATCGCGCACCACAAAGAACAGGCCGACGGCGATCAGCGCCGAGACAGCGGCCAGCGCCCAAAGCGTTTCGCGCCAGCCGATCGCCTCGACCAGCAGCGCCAGCGGCACGGTGCCGGCCAGATTGCCCAGTGTGCCGATGCCCAGAACGGTTGCGGCGAGCGAGGCAAAGATCGCCGGGCGCTGGGTGCGGGCAAAGATGTAGTACGACGCCATCAGCACAGGCGAACAGCCAAAGCCGATCAGCCCCATTGCCAGCATCACATGCCAAGGCGCGGTGGCCAGAGCAAAGGCCGCTGCCCCGCCTGCCCCGCCGAGCAGGAACAGGACCGACGCGGTGCGGCGCGGCCCGATCTTGTCCAGCGCGCTGCCCACCGGGATCTGCATCGCTGCGAACACCAGAAACCAAATGCCCGACGCCGTCGCCAGATCGTCGGGCAAGGCCCCGATGTCACGCTCGAGCACCTCGGCCAGAACGGCAAGGAACGAGCGGAAAAACTGGCTGAACACATAGCTCAGCGTGAGGAGGATAAGACCGATGTTCATGATGGCTCCCGTTTTGTCGGGCTTGAGTTACACGCGCCGCGCGCCAAGGCAAGCCGCTGCGTGCCGGCCCGCCCAAAGCCCAGTGGCCATGCAGGCGGTCAGGAGATATCCGCCGGTCGGGGCCTCCCAATCCAGCATTTCGCCGGCGATGAACACGCCCGGGCGGGCGCGCAGCTCCAACTCAGGCGTCAGCGCGGCGAAATCAACGCCCCCCGCCACCGAGATCGCCTCGTCCATTGGGCGCGGTCCGGCATGGCGCACCGGCAGCGCCTTAATCCGCTCGGCCAGCTTGAACGGGGTCTCGGGCAGCGGCCTGCCGAACTCCATCAAGAGCGCCTGCTGCACCGGATCAAGCCGCGCCTGTTTGCGCAGGAAATTGGCCGCCGACATCTTGCCGCGCGGTTTCGAAAGCCGGTCGGTCAGCGCCGTGAGGGTGAAATCGGGAGCAAGATCAACGGTCAGCGCCGCGCCGTCGCGCACCGCAGCGGATACCCCGTAGATGCCACCACCTTCGAGGCCACCCGCCGAAATCACCGCTTCACCCCGGCTCATCACTGGCCCTGCGTGCCAGGCCACGCCTTTGACCGGGGCACCGAAACGCGCCGTCATATGATCGGACCAGTCGACGCGGAGCCCCATGTTTGCCGGACGGAAGGGCGCGACCGCAATGCCCTCGCCGCGCAGGATTTCGGCCCATGCGCCATCAGAGCCAAGCCGCGCCCAGCTTGCGCCGCCCAGCGCCAGCACCGTCACGTGCGCCTGCACCGCGATCCGGCCCTCGGGCGTGTCAAACACGGTGTCCGCCCCGTCCCAGCCCTGCCAACGCCAGCGCACCTGCCGCGCCACGCCCAGGGCATCCAATCGGACAAGCCAGGCGCGCAACAGCGGCGACGCCTTCATCGCCTTGGGAAAGACCCGCCCGGTTGGCCCGGTGAACAGCGCCTGCCCGAGGCTCTCGGCCCAGCGCTGCATCTCATCCGGTCCGAAATCCGCCAGCATCGGGCGCAATGCCTCGGTGCGGTTGGTGTAGCTGTCGAGGAAGGGCGCGGCAGCCTCGGATTTGGTGAGGTTCAGCCCGGATTTGCCCGCCATCAGGAATTTGCGGGCCAGCGAGGGCCGGGCCTCGGCCAAAACCACACGGTGCCCAGCCTGCGCCAACGCCTCGGCTGCCATCAGCCCGGCAGGGCCGCCGCCGATGACCAGCGCGTCGACCTTCATGACCAACCCCCAACAGCAGCGACGATCCGCCGCACCGGTTCCGGCCAACTGGCGTGATCACATTCCATGGCTTACCTCTTGAAACAGTGCCACCCGTGATGCCCCGGCGGGCGATCGGATACAAGCACCCCATGACCGACAGTCCGCGCTTTGCCTTTGGCTGCACAGTCCGGGCGTTCTCAGGTGGGTGGCCGCGCTGGAGGTTTTCACCCCCGCAACGCCGGGGAACGATGCTCACGTTGATCCGCATCAAGGCGGCGGGCCAATTGCGATGGCAGACTGGACACCACAGCACAGGAGAGACCAGATGACCGTCACTTACACCGAAATCCCCGAAAAGAAGCGGGTGGAATTCACTGTCAGCGGCCATATCAGCCGCGAGGATTACGAAAAGATTGCCCACCCGATGGAGGCGTTTATCGCGACCCACGGTAAGGTGCAGATGATCGAGGTGGTGGACCATTTCTCTGGCTTTGATCCGTCGATCCTATTGCCGGGGATCAAGTTTGATTTCAAGGCGGTGCCGCACATCAGCCACATCGCGCTGGTCACCGACATCGGCTGGATCAGCCCGATTGCCCGCGCAGTGGGCGCGCTTTTGCCAGCGCGGATGCGGGTGTTTGAGCGCAGCGAATTGGAAGCCGCCCGCGACTGGCTCGATCAGGAATTGACCGCGACACCAGCCACTTAAGCCGACCGCACCCAAACCGGGGAACTTCTGGGCGGTTGGGCCGTTGTTCCTTCGGACTGCGTGGTCTGTGGGCGGCTTGCCCCCGGTTCGCGCCACGATTGGCCACACCACAGCGAGGAGAGACCCCATGCGCCTGACAGGACGCCGCAGCAGCCGCAATATCGAGGATCGCCGTCGCAGCGGCGGGGGTGTCAAGGCGGGGGGGATCGGCGGTGTCGGGCTTTTGGTCGTTCTGGCGGTGGGGTATTTCACTGGGATCGACGTGACACCGCTGTTGGATGGCACCTTGGGCGGCGGCAGTCAAACCCGCGTTTCGCGCGAAATCTCGCCCGAAGAGGAGCGCGCGGCGCAGTTCACCTCGCAAGTTCTGGCCACCACCGAAGATGTCTGGACCGATATTTTCCCGCAACAGATCGGCCGCGCTTATGAGCCGCCGGTGATGGTGCTGTTTTCCAGCGTGACGCAATCGCCCTGCGGCAATGCCAGCGGCGCGACGGGTCCGTTTTACTGTCCGGCGGATGAGAAAGCCTATCTCGACACTGATTTCTTTGCCACATTATCGCGTGAATTGGGCGCCGAGGGCGATTTCGCCGCCGCTTATGTGATTGCCCACGAGGTGGCGCACCATGTGCAAAACGAGCTTGGCATTCTGGGGCAAGTGCAACAGGCACGCCAACGCGCGAGCGAGACTGAGGCCAATGCGCTTACCGTGCGGCTGGAGCTTCAGGCCGATTGCCTGTCCGGTGTCTGGGCGCGCTCGGTCAAAGGCTTGCTCGAACCCGGCGACATCGACGAAGCGCTGAACGCGGCGCGGCGGATCGGTGACGACTATTTGCAAAAACGCGCCGGACGGGTGCCGCAGCCGCACACCTTTACCCACGGCACATCCGAGCAACGGTCGCGCTGGTTTGCCAATGGCTATGAGACTGGTCAGGTGGAGGCTTGCGATACCTTCTCCACCAACCGGTTGTAATCGCAGCGTTTACCCCAGCAATTCGGCAAGCTGGGTGCAGGCGGCTTCGGCCTGTTCTGTCTTGCCGGCTTTGATGAACTGCCCGATCCGTTTCAGCGCCGCACCGGTGCTGAGCGGGTCGAACATCATCGCGCGGTCTTCATCCGGGCGGATGATGGTGAAATACGACACCGGCACCTTTTCCGCGCCATAGCTGAACTTGTAAGGCTCATCGCCGTGGCCGAAATCATAGGTTTGGCAGCCAAGATAAATCCCGCATTCGATGCTATGGAAATGCAGCGCCGGGCCGATAAAGGCCTCGTCTGCCTCGGGATTGCGGCCCGCGATAATGAAATGCATAGCCCCGACCCGCGGGTCCATTACATGACCTAAAGCGCCAAGCGGCGTTTCCCCGCGCCACAGCGTTGGCAAAAACAGCGCATCGGCACTGTGCGCCGCGCGCAGCACCTGCTCAAAGTTCGCCGCGACCTTGCTGCTGCTCGACGCGCCTTTGACCGGATCCCACTTCATCTGCCAGAACCGCATCAGATTGGCGATGTCCCGGTCGAGCGTGTCGGCCTCACAATGGGTGAAGTAGTACTCCCCGCCCGAGAAATACTTGCGCTTGAATCGGCGATAGCGTTGGCGGGTGTTGGCGCTGACGCTCGACTGAAGATAGTCCTCAAAATCGTCCGGCAGGGTCACATGCGGACAGACCAGATTATCGGTCTCGCCGTCGTTGATGCGATAATCCTTCCACGCCACCGCATATCCAAACCGCTCGAATGCGGCGCAGAACAGTTCGGCCCGGCGCGTCTGGGCGACATAGCGCAGCGACAGCCGCGACCACGGCATCGTGCGCAGCGCATGCGCCAGCGTCGACATCACCAGCGGCTCTTGGCCTGGATCGCAAAGAAACCCGGTGTATTCGCTGAACAAAAGCCGGCCGCCGGCCTCGATCTCGGACTGGAAACAACTGCGCGAACTGCTCCAATGCACGCGGTATTTCAGCGGCAACAGCCCGACAAGCCGGTTCGACCCGTCGGCGGCCCGCACCGCAAGCACGCTCCAGCGGAACGGATTGTCGGCAAAGGCCTGCGCCAGCCAATCCCACGACAAAAACACTGTGGTTTCAGGGTCTTGCGCCTCTAGAGCCTTCCAATCGGCCTCCACCGACTTGAACCCGTCAAACGTATCGATCACCTCGACACGCAGCCCGGCGTGCAGCGCCGTATCTGGACGAAGATCGTTCATGCCGCCACCCTCGCTTTTTGCGCCGTGGTGCTGCCTTTGCGCAGCACCTCCTCAAACACCTTCTGCGCGTCCTCAAAGTCCCGCGCCAAGGGCACCGTGAGCGGCATACGCGCGCCGAAATAGGCCCCGACCCGACAGATCTGGGCGGCAAATTCCGGGTGAACGCCAGCATCATCGTATTTGCGCACCCGCGCCTTCGACAGCCAGCCACGCTTGTGTGCCTCTTTCACAATCAGCTTGAGCCGTTGCACACAATGCAGGGTCACATAGACCGCGAGATAATCGAGATACCCCTCAAGATCATGACCGCAGGCCGCGTCAAAATTCGCAATGATGATCTGTTCCATCGCGTCGGGCGCAATCGGCCAAGCCTCATCACCAAGCAACCAGGCAAGGTCTTCGGCGCCGTGGCGCACGCCGGAATATTCAAAGTCAAACCAGCGCAGGCGGTCGTCTTCGCCAATCGCGGCATTGCCCGAGCGACAATCCCATTTGACGAATTGCGTGGCCGGGCGCGCAATTGCCTCGGCCAAGGCGATTTTATCAACGCTCGCGCATCGCCCGGCGGAAAACGGCTCTAATGATATGATCGCTTCGGTGAAATTGCTGATCCATTCGCGATTGACCCCGAGGTGCGGCATTGTTTCGTTTAACCCGGCCTGCCGCGCCGCCGCTTGTATGCGAAATATCGCGGCAACAGCCTCTTGCGCCATATCCAAACGTTGGTCGGGGGCAATCAGGGCAATCTCTTGATTGAGCCGCCGCGCGCCGACATCCGACTGAAACATGACCTCACCGACCACCCCGAGGCATTGCGGAATGTCGGAGTTGAACTGGCCGATCTTGCGCAGCGCCATCGCCTCGATATGGGTGCGCCGAAAGTTCGGCCGCATGGTGACAATGACCGGCCGGCTTTCCATCTCAAAGCGCCAACTTGCGCGCCCTTCCCCACCCGGAGCCGATGTTTTCATTACCTTTTCGCCAAAGAATGCCTCGGCGCAGGTCACCAGTTTCGCAATCCGCTCGCGGTATTTTCTGCGTGTCATCCCAATCACCTTTCGACCAAATAGTGCCCGACACAACGCCGATCATGGCCCCGTGGTTTTACTCGTCACGCTCCGGAGTAGCTGAACAAAATGGCGGAAGTTTGATGGTCTGTGGACGGCGAGAGAATCACTTGGGCGAAATTGCGACAGCGCGCCGGGGCGGCCTTGGGCAGATTGCCACAGGCTCCGGCGTTAATACTCCTTAAGGCAGGTGATTGTTTCCGGTGGGGCGGTGAATTAGCCATGAAATTATTGAAAACTTGATCGATTTACCGCGGTCGTTTAGCCCAAATTGATACGCGCAATAAACCCAGCCCAAAGACCCGCCCGCTTACTGTGGACGATGGCGTCGTATGGGCACGTCATCAAGAAGGGATTTCGAATGTCTGACGATCAGATTAGCGATACGAATTTGCGGACCGACACCACAGGTTCAGGCAACGACACGGCCAGCACGACCAAGGCATACCACAATGGCGGCGTCGAGGGCGATTCCCTGGAGGCATGGTACGCCGCCAATCTGGCGGAAGAGTTCGAAAAAGAAGATGACCCGATTGGGAGCGGTACTGGCACAGGTGGCACTGGGACTGGCGGCACTGGGACTGGCGGCACTGGCACAGGTGGCACTGGTTCGGGTGGCACCAAAGGCTCCGGCACTGGCGGTTCAGGTTCTGGCGGAACCGGTGGCACTGGCGGTTCAGGTTCTGGCGGAACCGGTGGCACTGGCGGTTCAGGTTCTGGCGGAACCGGTGGCACCGGCACGGGCGGCACGGGCACGGGAGGTTCCGGTACAGGTGGCTCAGGTTCCGGCGGGACCAAAGGCTCCGGCACTGGCGGCTCAGGTTCGGGCGGTACCGGTGGCACTGGCACGGGCGGTTCCGGCTCCGGCGGCACGGGCGGCTCAGGTTCCGGCAGCACTAAAGGCTCCGGCACTGGCGGTTCAGGCACAGGCGGAACCGGTGGCTCGGGTACAGGTGGCACAGGTGGTACGGGCACAGGTGGTTCCGGCACAGGCGGCACCAAAGGCACTGGCACGGGCGGCTCAGGTTCGGGCGGAACCGGTGGCTCGGGGACAGGTGGTTCCGGCACGGGCGGCTCCGGCTCCGGTGGCACCAAAGGCTCCGGCACTGGCGGTTCAGGCACAGGCGGAACCGGTGGTTCGGGCACAGGTGGCTCCGGCACAGGCGGCTCGGGCACAGGTGGCACCAAAGGCTCAACAGACCCGGTAGCTGGCCAGAGCGACACGGTTCTCGACCTCTCCGATGCGGGCGCGGCCTTTGTCATCAACGTCACCACCGATCCGGCGACCGGCAACCAATCCGGCTCGGTCGAGTTCGTGGGTGCCGACGGGCAACCCGTTGCCTGGGGCCATTTCGAGAATGTCTCGGATATCATTTTGCCCGAGGATCCGACGAGCTTTACCTACACTGAGGACGATTTCACCATTACAGGCGACCATGGTCCTGGCCTGCCGCCGAAAGTGGAACTGGACGCGTATCTTGTCCCGGCTGACTCCGTCGACACTGGCGGCACCGGCGGGTCTGGCACCGGCGGCTCGGGTACCGGCGGTTCAGGTACGGGCGGCACTGGCGGCTCCGGCTCCGGTGGGACCAAAGGGTCCGGCACGGGTGGTTCGGGCACAGGTGGCACCGGCGGATCTGGTACTGGTGGTTCAGGTACGGGCGGCTCGGGTTCGGGCGGCTCGGGTTCGGGCGGCACTGGCGGCTCCGGCTCCGGTGGGACCAAAGGGTCCGGCACGGGTGGCTCGGGCACAGGTGGCACCGGCGGAACGGGTACCGGCGGTTCAGGCATGGGCGGCTCCGGCGGCTCCGGCTCCGGCGGGACCAAAGGGTCCGGCACCGGTGGATCGGGCACAGGTGGCACCGGTGGATCTGGCACCGGCGGCTCGGGTTCGGGCGGCACTGGCGGCTCCGGCTCCGGTGGGACCAAAGGGTCCGGCACGGGTGGTTCGGGCACAGGTGGCACCGGCGGAACGGGTACCGGCGGTTCAGGAACGGGCGGCTCGGGTTCAGGTGGCACTGGCGGCTCCGGCTCCGGCGGGACCAAAGGGTCCGGCACGGGTGGTTCGGGCACAGGTGGCACCGGCGGAACGGGTACCGGCGGTTCAGGAACGGGCGGCTCGGGTTCAGGTGGCACGGGCGGCTCCGGCTCCGGCGGGACCAAAGGGTCCGGCACGGGTGGTTCGGGCACAGGTGGCTCAGGTACTGGCGGATCTGGTACCGGCGGCTCGGGTTCGGGCGGCACTGGCGGCTCTGGCTCCGGCGGGACCAAAGGGTCCGGCACCGGTGGCTCCGCGACGGGCGGCACCAAAGGGTCTGGCTCGGGCGGAACGACCGGTGGGCAGGGTCAGTGGAGCGGCACCCAAGTCGCGGCCGCGGCCGACACCCTCCCCGAGTTCACCGAGCATCCGGATGATATCGAAAGTGCAGAACTGTTGATGACCGGAGGCGTACGCGGCACCGATCCGGACAATTCCGGCTCCGCAACCGCCGGCGGCACCAGCACCGAGTTCGATATCCTCTAGGATACGCGGTACTTTCAGAAAATTACCGGTGGCGGCAGATGTGTCGGCACCGGTTTTTCATTGCCAAATTCGCTTTACGCGACCGGGTGCGAAACAGTGCGCGGCTTGGCGCAATGCCACCCGCACCTCCACACCACTGTTTGCCACAGCGCGATTCGCAATAGCCGGGTCTCGCTTCCCGCGACAGTCCCGGCCTAACCCGCATGCAACTGAACAAGCGCCCCAGCGCTTGCCGACCACGCATTCTCCCGGAGCATATTTTGGTGCGCCCCCACAGCTGACGGCACGCAAACGCAACTTGCTGTGCTGCCACTCCTAGCACATGCAGGCGCATCAAACGTGCCGCGACAGTTTTGGGGAGAAAGGTGAGAGGCTGGACTTCTCCCCCTCTCCTTTACAGCAAGTAATTACAAAGGGTTACGCGCAACCCACGGCGAACTTTGTAGCAATTATTGGCGCGATACTTGTAGCATAAAAACAACTACTAGCAACTTGACACCCCCGCGACCCCTCAGGGGACCGCATACACGCCCTCCGGGCGCGTGAGCGTGCAGCCTCGGCTAAGAGGACCAGACACCTAACGAAACGCAAGCCGACTGGGAAACCTCCCGCCCTCGGAGCAATCACGGATCGTCGAGCAGCACCCTCATCGCGCGCACCCGACCAGCTGTGATGCGCGGATCAGTTCCGTTTGAGATAACCCGGATAAACTCGACCCACGCCTTCTCGTTCGAGCTCAGCTTGTCCCATTGCCCCGACGGGGCCGCAGGAGCGGCGAATGTTGCCTCAGTCATTTGTTGAAAATTCCTCTCAGAGCCACGCGGGACCGGGCGGTGATGCGGGGATCGCTGTTGTCCGACGCATCACGCAACTCGGCAAGCCACCCCTGTTCGTTCTCAGTCGCTGGCGTTCCAAAGACGTCGATGATTGCCTTGGCGGCGGTCGGGCCGGCCGATTGCTCAAGCGCCAGGCGCATCAGGTATGCAGGATCGACCTCAAGCGCTGCTGCAAGAGACGGCACCCGGTCGAGTGGGATCTTGTTCTTTCCGTTTTTCAGAAAGGTCATCATGTTGGCATTCGCGAAGCCAGCTTGTGACGCTATTTCCGCTTGGGTCTTACGGTGCGAGAGAGCTTGCACGCAATCAGAGACAAACTTCGCAGCAAGTGACGCTTTGTAGGGGTAAGTCATTGTGTTCACTTCAATAATGAGTTCATAGAACTTACTTACCGCAGCAGCGAACCCCGGTCGGGTGGGATTGTCAGATCTGTCGCTGATTTTGTCGAAGTCCTAGGCTCAGGACCCATTGATCTGCTTGAGGCTACGTCGGCAGCGTGATTCAAGCTCCCAAACTGACGGGGGTGATGATGAGCAACCTTTTCTGGCTAACGGACGCGCAGATGGACCGGCTTCGGCCGTTTTTTCCCAAGAGCCATGGCAAGCCGCGGGTGGATGACCGGCGTGTTCTGAGTGGAATAATATTCATCAATCGCAATGGCTTGCGCTGGTGCGACGCGCCCGCGGAATACGGCCCGGCCAAAACGCTCTATAACCGCTGGAAACGATGGAGCGACAAGGGCATTTTCGCGAGGATGATGCACGGCCTTGCGTCGGAGGCAGCGGTTCCAAAGACGGTGATGATCGACGCGACCTATCTGAAGGCGCACCGCACGGCGAGCAGTCTGCGGTCGAAAAAGGGGGGCCCGACGACCAGCGGGGGCGCGCGATCGGCCGAACCAAAGGCGGCATGAACACCAAGCTGCATGCCGTCACCGATGCCGAGGGACGACCGATCCGGTTTTTCATGACCGCGGGCCAGGTCAGCGACTACACCGGCGCTGCGGCCCTTCTTGGCAGCCTGCCATCGGCACAATGGCTTCTGGCCGACCGGGGCTATGACGCCGACTGGTTCAGGGAAGCGTTGAAAGACAAGGAGATAAAGCCCTGCATCCCTGGCCGGAAGTCCCGCGCCAAGCCCGTCAAATACGACAAGCGCCGCTACAAACGCCGCAACAGGATCGAGATCATGTTCGGGCGCCTGAAGGACTGGCGCAGGATTGCCACACGCTACGACCGATGCCCGAAAGTCTTCCTCTCCGCCATCGCCCTCGCCGCAACCGTCATGTTCTGGCTATGAAACGAGAACGAGTCCTGACCCTAAACGAAGGACACAAACTGGCGGAGTTTTACTCCGCTACAACTGCGATGCGCAGCCGCTTCTGTGGCCCATTATTGATCCGCGTTTTACAAGAGACAGTTCGGATTATGATCGCGAGTGCAGACAGTAAGAAAAGAACTGAGCGGCGTCCGCTCCCAAGCTTGACACGACAGGAAAACACGACAGCAATTGTGAGGTGAACGCGCCGAGTTTGCCGACGGCCAAATGACCGACGGCGCTGCGCCGGATCAGAAGATTTCGAGGTCGGCGGTCAGGCCGGAGGTGCTGCCAACGCCTTCGAGCGTGACCGAGTTGCCGCCTCCGAAGTCCAACACGACATCGCCATTTACCACGGTGGCGAACTGGTTGATGACCTCGGCCTCGGTCAGGCCGCCGCCCCAAAGTGCATCGTCCAGATGAAGCGCATCGGTGCCAACCTCGTAATCAGTCACAATGTCATTTTCGATGTTATTGCCGATAAAGATAAAGGTATCGGCGTCCGCTTGCCCCGAGATGGTGTCATCACCGCCGGCAATTTGGAAGATGTCGTTGCCATTGCCGCCCAGCATCACGTCGTTGCCGTAGATCCCGGTTTGCTGATTGTCAATCAGCGTATCGTTTCCGCCGCCGCCGTCCATCATGTCGCGCCCATTGCCACCGACCAGAGTATCGTGGCCGCGCTGGCCATAGAGCGCGTCAGCGTTGAAGCCGCCCTCAAGCAGATCGTCGTCGTAGCCGCCGGAGAGCGTGTCATTGCCACCGCCGCCAATTAGCGTATCGTCGCCCCAACCGGCGCGAATTTCGTCGTTTCCTGCGCCTCCAGCTAAGAAATCCGTGCCGCAAGGCCCGCCTTGATCGTTGTCTAGGATCAGGTCATTTCCTGCGCCACCGTAAACTTGGTCGCGGCCCAACCCGCCATCGAGCGTATCGTCGCCAAACCCACCGCTCAACCGGTCGGAGTGCCGCCCCCCGTAAAGTTCGTCTGCGCCGGCACCACCACGCAGAACGTCCGAGCCATGGCCGCCTTGTAGAATGTCTGCACCGTTGCCGCCGATCAAGGTGTCTTCTCCGCCTTGGGCGCGGATTACATCATTTCCAGCACCTCCAACCAACAAGTCTGCGCCGCTTGGTCCGTCTTGATCGTTGTCTATGATCAGGTCGTTGCCTGCGCCGCCGAATACACGGTCGCGGCCAAAACCACCGTCCAGAGTGTCGTCGCCGTCGCCACCGCGCACCACATCCGCGTGGCTTCCGCCTTGAATGCCATCATTCCCGCTTTCGCCGCGAATTATGTCGCGGCCTTCCCCGCCGTCCAGCCTGTCACTGCCGCCACCGCCCCATATCTCGTCGCTACCACTGCCGCCCTCGACGACATCGGCACCGCTGCCGCCCCAGATGAAGTCATCACCGCCAAAACCCCGCACCGTATCATCATTGAGGCCAGCCGCGATCAGGTCGCCGTCTTGTGTTCCCTCAACCACGGTGGTGACGTCGTCAGCGTAGTGGTCATGGTCTTCAATGACCACGCCGCCATCTGCCTGATAGCCGATGGGCACTACGTTCTGAGGGTCGTCATAGTTAAAATCAGGCAGGCTGTCGAAATCGGGCACCATCGATTCTGAAATGAAATGGTTTTCGTGGCGATGGGCGTTTGAGCCGCCGTCGCGGTCCAAGTCGACCCGCGCGCCTTCCAGCGCATAGAAGATGTGCCCACCCCCCGATGTCTCGATCAAGAGCCAAGGCTGTGGGGTGGCACCCGCTTCATTGTGTCCACCGTTGAAGGCAACAACCCGCACATTGGAGGGCAGATTGTCGAAATCGAGAGCCTGGCCTTCAACGAGAATTTCGTCACGCGCTGGATCAAAATCCTCAAGTCGGCCAACTACGGTGCCCGCCACGTTATCCAAATTCTGAAAGTCAAAAATGTCGTTGCCTCCGCCGGCGCGGGCATGGTGTCCGTGGGAGAACTCGGTAATCCGTTCAAACCCTAAGGTGTCCCAATGATTAACAGTGTTATCCAATCCCCCGGCAAAAGTGTGTATTTGATCCAGCCCGTTGTTGGCAATATAAGTTCTAGTCCGCATTTACCCATTCCCCAAGATATGTATTGCAAGTGATGGGGCATATTTCGTTCTTCACTGGGACGGTTTGCGGAACCTAAATCCGACAACACTGCGACTTATTACTCGAGTTTTATAATGTTGAATTTTAATAAACGGGATTCGAAGCCAAGCAATTTATTGACATCGGAAGGGCCTTGTTGAACAAAGGGGGAGGGATTCATCTTGCGAATCCAATGTAGTAACCGGAAGGCATGAGCAAACCTCCGAAAACGACCCACAAGACCACCAACTTGGCTAAGCTACAATCGGGCGCTAAGGCAGCGCGGATTGCTGACCGTCTGGTTCGATCCCTCAATGCAGTGGGAAGTCATTCCGTCGAGCCGTCGCGGCCGTCAACAGGCCTATAGCGACGCTGCAATTCAGGCCTGCCTCACCCTGAAGGTCATCCTCGGGCTGCCGCTCCGCCAAGGCGTGGCCATTTTCCGCCATTGATGGGATGGATGGCACCGCTTCCGGCATCGCAATGTGCCACATTGGGTGCTCGTAACTTCACCAATGACGGGAGCCATCCATGAATGAGATTACCACGATCGGGGTCGATTTGGCCAAATCTGTTTTCCAGCTTCACGGCGTAGACGAGTCCTGGAAACCGGTCATACGGCGGCAGCTCCGGCGAAGCCAGATGCTGGAGTTTTTCCAGAAACTGCCCAGCTGTTTGGTCGGTATGGAAGCTTGCGCCAGCGCGCACTACTGGGCGCGTGCGCTCATCAAGCTGGGGCATGAGGTTCGGCTGATGCCGCCAAGTTACGTGAAGAGTTACGTCAAGCGTGGGAAGACCGATGGTGAGATGCGACCGTGGCCCCAGTGGGGCCGCGAAAGCGCATCGAACGATGCGGAAGCGATTTGCGAAGCTGTCACACGACCATCGATGCGGTTTGTTCCGGTCAAATCCGAGACGACCCAAGGTCATTTGGTCACCTATAAGGCACGTGAGTTTCTGGTACGTCAGCAAACTCAGATCGTGAATGCAATCCGCGCACATTTAGGGGAATTCGGTGTCGTCATACCCAAGGGCATCCAGAACGTCGGTCGTCTGATCGAAGCCTGTGATAAAACGAGTTTGCCTGCCGCAGCACATAAAG
The DNA here is from genome assembly GCF_054052205.1 of Marinovum sedimenti. Lineage (NCBI taxonomy): Bacteria > Pseudomonadati > Pseudomonadota > Alphaproteobacteria > Rhodobacterales > Roseobacteraceae > Marinovum > Marinovum sedimenti. Next base: position 2,512,283 of record NZ_CM133223.1, on the reverse strand, counting down.
CGCTGAATCTGCTGGCGGATCAACTGATGGATACGCAAAAGAAGATCACGGATCTGACCGCAGATGTGCATGCAGATGCGAACACGAATGAAGCGGCGAAGCGCCTGCAAACAATTCCAGGGGTGGGCCCGATCACAGCCAGTGCGATGGTCGCATCCTTGCCAGAGGTGTCCGGTTTCAAGTCAGGAAGGGATCTTTCAGCGTCATACTGAAAGCATGCCTCTGGCATGACGCTGGGTCTCTCGCCAAAGCCCCATTCCAGCGGGGGCAAGGAACGATTGGGGCGCATTTCCAAAATGGGCAACCGGTACTTGCGACGATTGCTATACCTCGGTGCCATGGCGCAGGTCAGCGCCCGCCGCCGTGGGGAACCTGGCGATGATTGGCTGTGGAAAATCATCCAGCGCAAAAAGCCTAAACAAGCTGCAATCGCGCTGGCCGATCGTACGGCGCGGACGGTCTATGCGCTTTTGAAGAACGAAACGGAATATCGGGCGACCAAAACCGCCTAAACGAAACCGGGGGCCAAGACCTCTGACAGAAAGGCAAGTGCATCGTGAGATGATGGCAAAAAGTGGGAAAATCGCAAAGGACACCCTGTTCGGACCGAAGCGCTTTACAGCGCGCGCCATTGATTGGGACCCAAGCGACCGCGGAATTCATCAGGGCGCGCAGTCAGAGCACTGCAATTCAGACGCCGTATACATGGCCGCAACTGACCGAAAAGCCAAAATCGCAACGAAGAGCCCTTGCCCCGCGGGTGCCATCCATACATGGTCCGAGCGACAATGGACGCGCGCGTACGTCGCGCGCGAGTCTCTGTGAGGTACGCGTTTATTGAGGCTCATCGGGCAGAGTTTTCTGTGCGGTCGATGTGTCGTGTGCTGGCGGTGCATTTCAGCGGTTCTATGCATGGCTCAAAGAACCGTTAAGCCAGCGTGCGCTTGAAGATGCACGGCAGACTGATCTGCTCCAGCGGGCATGGATCGATAGCGGCAAGGTCTATGGATAGCGAAAGCTGACAGATGACCTGCGCGATCAGGGCGAAACCTGTTCTGAGAACCGTGTTGCGCGGTGAGCCAGCTTAGCAGGCATAGCGGCGCAGATCGGTTACAAACGCCGCCCTGGTCGTTATGGCGGCAAGCCTGCTGTTGTTGCCGACAACACACTGGACCGGCAGTTTGAAGTCGATGCACCTGACCGGATTTGGGTGACCGACATCACATATATCAGAACCCATCAGGGCCGGTCATACTTGGCCGTCGTCATCGACTTGTTTTCAAGACGGGTTGTTGGATGGTCGATGCAGTCACGCATGACCACAGATCTCGCCTTGCAAGCATTATTGGCTGCTGTTTGGCGGCGCAAACCAAAGCAAAGGATCATGATCCGCTCCGACCAAGGTTCCCAATTTACTGGCGGGGAGTGGCAATCGTTCCTTGGCAAACACAACTTGGTCGCCAGCATGAGCCGTCGCGGGAATTGCCATGATAATGCCGTCGCGGAAAGCTTTTTTCAGTTGTTGAAACGAGAACGGATCAGGAGGCGGAACTACCTCACACGCGAAGCAGCAAGGCAGGACGTGTTCGATTACATTGAGATGTTTTACAACCCAACGCGCAAGCACACCAACAATGGCATGCTGTCGCCAGTTAACTATGAAACAGAACAGAGAAAAATGTACGACGCAGGCGTATAGAAAATTCGGGGCACCTCACATGACCAAATATTTGTTTCAGCTCATTTCGGTTGAAGGGAAGGTAAGAGGGCTCTCGGTGCACGTTGCTGCCAGTGTCCACACGGACACCCTGAGCAGGTTTGGCTTCGATATGTCCGTTGTTGGAAGCCCACTGCAACACGCTTGATAGGTGCGAAAGCCACTTCATAATTATGGTTTTCGGAGCCAGCTTCGCGTAGGGCTTATCGAGCTTGTCGTTGGCCTTAATTGCCTGTGGCAACGTCAAGCCTGGAAATCGCGTTCTATAGTGCGTCGGCGTCTCGAGAAGGGCTAGCTTATATTCAATTATTTGCCGCTTGGTAATCAATCGAACTGCGATTTCGCCACCCACGAACTCGCAAAACATGCGCACAGCGTTTTCATGCTCTTTCATCGTCTTCGATGCCAATGTTCCACCACCCGCCGTGCGCTCTTTGTGAAAAGCAATTCGAGCCTCGCTGAGGGTCATTCCTTCCCCCTCCAGGTTTGACGGCGAGGACGGGTCCTCAACAGGTTCAGGCGGAGTTAAAAGCGGATCGCGTGGTTGCCCCAAAAAGTGACCTCGATCGCGCTCAATAGTCCGCTCCAAGGCTTCGATTTCAGCACGCGTTATAGCATTAGACAAGCTCACCCACTCGCGAGACCCTCTGTTGATCGATGGATTATTGTCTAGAATATATTGCTCAACAATTGGCTCGATAAAACGCGTTTCACCGGTCGAGAAACTGGCGCGAAGAGCCGCAAGACGTCTGCCTCGAATGTTTGCATAATCGTCCCTGGCTCGCAGCATCAACTCATAGTCTGCTGTGCTGTTAATGAGCGCTGGAAGGCCGTGGCTTATTCCGATCTCGCCGTCCGCCACTTTGTCCAAGAGGAGCGAGTGTTCGGCTTCCATGTTTTCGACACTGGGCATATTTGCACGCATTTCTTCGTCGGCTTCGAGCGTGGCCGCATACTGCGACTTGGCCGCATGCGTGAGCTCTAAGTCAGGGCGGCTTCTCAAGAACTCATATCGCTCGCGAGCTTCGTCGATCTGAGCGTAAAAGCCGTTGATGACGCTGATCGCTCGGTGCTCGCGCTCTCGTGTCTCTACAGGTAAGTCCTTTTCGATCAGTTCCCGCTTTCCCATGATGCAGCGCAATTCTTCGGGAATCGTTATGCGGACGATCCACCTTCCGCGGACCTGTTGGACGTGTTTTATGCATGCCTCTGCGATCTGATTTGTAGCAGTATTTGTAGCAGAATTTGTGACCAACGCCCTTTAAAAACAGGGTTTTCTTTCTTTTCAAAGCACTGACGGGAATAAGGTGAGAGGCTGGACAACGACCCAAGCGGGGCTCGTTACGGCTGCTTCCTTCCGGACCTGACCGGGTTGGCGAGGCGCTCGCCCGCGCCAACCTCTCGACCGGTTACTTAATCAACCCGCGCCCCGCTTGCAAGAGGCTGCGGCCCATGTCATCCCAAAACCGCAAGCCCAGGGAGATGCGGATGCGACATGCGGAAACGGTGACCTTTGGCGGATCAGCCCTCGATCGCGCAGCGGAAATCCGCAGCGATGCAGAGGCCATTGCCGCCGCGCGCGCCGACACAAAAAGCCGCGCCGTCCTGCTTTGGCGGGGCAAACCGTTGATTGATGCCGAAGATCGCCTTGTGCAACTGCCGCTTGATCACGCCGCGCTGCGCGATGCCGGGCCGGATGCCATCCTGCTTGGGCGCGACGACGGCCGGCATGTTTTCGCCTTTGACCTCTCCCCGTGGGAGCCCGAGGCGCTTGACGACGCAACCCTCGGCCTGTTTGTGGACCAAAGCATCCAGCGGCATCCAGCCCTGCCCGACAGCCACGGTTTTGCGGAACTCAGAACCATCATGACCCGGCTGTCGCCGCGCGACGCCGAACTGGCGGCTTCGGCCAAGGCCATCTTTGGCTGGCACGAAAGCCACCGCTTTTGTTCGCGCTGCGGCGATCCGTCTGAGATCAGCTGCGCCGGATGGCAACGCACCTGCCCGACCTGTAATGGCCACCATTTTCCACGCACCGATCCGGTGGTCATCATGCTGATAACCGAGGGAAATTCTGTGCTGATGGGCCGGTCTCCGGGGTGGCCCGAGGGGATGTATTCGCTGCTTGCCGGCTTTGTCGAACCCGGCGAAACCATGGAGGCCGCCGTGCGCCGCGAGGTGATGGAAGAGGCCGGTATCCCGGTCGGGGCCGTCGATTATCTGGCCTCGCAACCCTGGCCCTTTCCCGCCTCTTTGATGCTCGGCTGCCGGGGCGAAGCGCTGGGCCGCGAGATCACGCTTGATCCGGTCGAACTCGAGGATGCGATGTGGGTCAGCCGCGAAGACATTGCCACGGCGTTTGCCGGCGAACACCCCGTGCTGAAACCCGCGCGCAAAGGCGCAATCGCGCATTTTCTGCTGCGGAACTGGCTTGCGGACACGTTGGATTGACGCGACACTGCGGCCAATCACAATAAAACAGAGCCGGGCAGTCAGATGGAATTCACCAGCAAAGAAGACATAGAAGCGCCGATTGAGCAGGTCTTTGCGGCGCTGTCGGACGTTGACGCGATGGAGCGGCAAGCCCTGAGACGGGGCGCAACAGTCCGCCGCATCACGTCGACAAATGGCGCGACCGAAGGCATGCAATGGACCGCCGGTTTCAAATTTCGTGGCCGCGAGATGCAAGCCGAGATCGAGTTGTGCCGCTATGCCCCGCCCGAAGCGCTGGTGTTTCAGGGCAAGGCCGGCGGGCTAGAAACCGAGCTGGATGTCGATCTGACCGCGCTGTCGCCCAGCCGCACCCGGATGAGCGTGACCGCGCGGCTTGCCCCCAAGACTTTGTCGTCGCGCCTGGTGGTGCAGTCGTTGAAGCTGGCAAAAGGCCGCGTGACCCGCAAATTCGCGGTCCGGGTGGCGCAATTTGCCAAAACACTCGAGGAGCGCGCCCGCAAGCTCGGATGATCATGCTTGCCGCGCGCCAAGGCGGTGCTACCTTTCACGGTAATGCGCGTTCCCCCCTGTGCGCTTGTCCCGCCTGTCTTAAGGATTTCCCCATGTTGCGCCGAATCGCTGCTGCTCTTGTTTGTCTGGCCCTGCCGATTGCGGCCACGGCGCATGAATTCTGGATCGACCCCCACGCCTGGCAACTCAAGGCCGGAGAGCCAATCACCGCTGACATTCGCGTCGGGCAGGATTTCGAAGGACCGGCGTTTTCGTTTCTGCCGCACCGCATTCGGCGGTTCGACATCGTGATGGACGGCGTGACTACTCCGGTTGAAAGCCGCGCCGGCGACAAGCCCGCTTTGGCGATGGCGGCCCCTGCGGACGGCCTCGCCGTGGTGGTGCACGCGACCACGGATTACCAGCTCACCTACAGCGAATGGGCGAAGTTCGAGTCCTTTCTGACGACCAAGGATTGGGTGCCGCTGCTCGATGAACACAAGGCGCGCGGCCTGCCAGAAACCGGGTTCCGCGAACGCTATTCCCGCTATGCCAAGGCGCTGATCGCCGTGGGTGACGGCGCTGGCAGTGACAGCGCGGTGGGGCTTGAGACTGAAATTGTGGCCCTGGCCAACCCGTATACCGATGATTTGGCCGACGGAATGCCGGTGCAGGTGTTCTACCAAGGGGCGCCGCGCGCAGACGCGCAGATCGAGCTGTTTGCCAAGGGGCCGGATGGCAGCGTCGACGTTAGCCAGATCAGAACCGATGACGCGGGCACAGCGATTTTCCCGGTTCAGCCCGGCTATCGCTATCTCGTCGATGCGGTTGTTCTGCGGTCGATTGAGCCTGCCCAGCCCGACGATCCGGTGTGGGAGTCGCTCTGGGCCGCGCTCACGTTTGCGGTGCCCTGACGCCGAACCAGATTATCGGTTCGCGCCCGGCACCCAAAGCACATCATCCTGACCGTCATTGTTGGCAATCCGCCCGGCGACGAAAAACCAATCCGACAGCCGGTTGAGATAGGTGATCGCGTGGCTGTTAATGGTTTCTTCACCGGCAAGCTCAACGGTCAACCGCTCGGCCCGCCGCGCCACAGTGCGGCACAGATGCAGATGCGCGGCCAAGGCCGAACCGCCAGGCAAAATAAAGCTGCGCAGCGGAGTAAGCCGCGCATTCATCGCGTCAATCTCGGCCTCGAGGCGCGCAGTCTGTTCGGCGACCATGCGCAGCGGCGGATAGTCTGCGGTGGCGTCATTTTCGATATCGGGGTTGCAAAGATCCGCCCCCAAATCGAACAGATCGTTCTGAATGCGCGACAGGGCGGTATCAACCTCGCCACTCGCATGCAGCCGCGCCATGCCAACCGTCGAATTCAACTCGTCCGAGGTGCCATAGGCGCTGACCCGGTGCGCGTGTTTGGGCACCCGCGCGCCATTGCCAAGCGCGGTATCGCCCTTGTCTCCGGTGCGGGTGTAAATCTTGCTCAGAACAACCATTGGCTCAGCCTTCTCCCCGGATCCAGACAAACAGCAGGATCAGCACCACTGCCACGAATTGCGCCGCAATCCGCCAGCGCATCGCCTTGTTGGCGTATTTTTTATTGAATTCGCCACCCTTGGCAAAGCTGCCGATGCCGAAAAACAAAACGGCCACGACACCGATCATGACTATGCCGATGACGATGATTAATGGGTCGTTTGACATGGGTGCCTCCGGGTGGTCCGCCGCGATGTGTGGTCTTGTTCTGGCATAGGTCGTCGCGGTGTTAAAGCGACCTCACCCTCTGGCAAGGATCCAGTCAAGAACACCGGTGGGCAAGATGCGCCGCAGGGTACCAAAGATATAGGTCGGTGTGGTCACATAATAGCGAGCACGCGGGGCCGGGTCTTCGAGCGCGCGCCACAGTTTTTCCGTGACGGCCGAGGCCGGCAATTCAAACCGGTCGGTGCCGCGATCCTCATACAAGCGCTTGCGCAGGTCTTTGCGATATTGTTCGGCGCGCGGCGAGCCTTCCCAATCGATCCAGCGCTCGAATTGCGGGATCGCGTTTTGGCGAAAGCGCGATGTGATCGGCCCCGGCTCTAGCGTGATGATCTTGATCGGGGTGTCGCGCATTTCCAGCCGCAGGGTATCGGTAAGCCCCTCAAGCGCGAATTTGCTGGCGTTGTAGGCACCCCGCCAAGGGGCCGCCACCAGCCCAAGGATCGACGAGCAATTGACGATCCGCCCATGCCCCTGCGCCCGCATCACAGGAATCACCTGACAGGTCAGATCATGAACGCCGAAAACATTGGTGCGAAACAGGTCTTCAAGCCCGTCGCGCGGCAGATCTTCGACTGCGCCCGGCAAGGCATATGCCCCATTGTTGTAAAGCGCATCGAGGGTGCCGCCGGTCGCGGCAAGCACCTCTGCCAAACCGCGGCGGATGCTGTCGGGATCGGCATAATCGATCTGGGGGCTTTCAAATCCGGCGTCTCGCAGACGAAGGCAATCTTTTTCGGCGCGGCAGGAGGCAAAAACGCGCCACCCCCGGCGTTGAAGGCCGAAGGCAGCGTCAAGTCCGATGCCCGAGGAACATCCTGTGATTAGAATGGATTTGCGCATAACCGGCCTCACTTTAAAACACTGTTACAGGCCGGTTTGCAGCAGTCGGTATCCGAGTGCAAGTCGTATCACCCCAGTCTCAGCGCGCGGCGACGAGGAAGTCAGCCATCCAGCCGATGCGCCCGTTTTCGCTCGATTTAAGCTTGATCCAACCGTCGTTTGTCCGACGCAGAACGCGCACTTCGCTGCCGCCGCTCAGGGTGTCGAGGACCGGGAAGTTGGTCCCGGGGCCGAGGCGCAAATTGGCGCGGCTGACGACCTTGGTCATGGTCTGGTCTTCAACCAAGCCGCTGGTCGAAATTGTCGGCACAACGGTTGTCGCCTGAGCGGTCTCCAGGTTGGCAGGTCGCAGACGGGGCCGCGGTGTTGCCTCGGGGGCGCTCTCGGTCACAGCTGCGAACATGTCTTCGGAAGGCGCATCTACTTCAGCACTGACCCGGATGTGGCGCGGGCCACGCGGGGTTTTTGCCACGGTGTCGCTCTCGGCCCGGAACGCCACGGTCTGGATATTGCCCGCGTTGCTCAGGGTCTGAGGCTGGATCGCATCGCTCGAGCTGTTGCGCAGCGCAACAAGAAGCGCCGCCTCAAGCTGATGTTCCGTGCTGCCGGGGCGGGTCGAACGGTCGGACGCAAGTGCAATGCGTGCCGGGGCCGCTGGGCGAATTTCCGAAGCTTCTGCAACAACTTCGTTGGATGCGGCATTCGCGTTGCCCGGTTGGAAATCTGCTCCGCCTGAGGCCTCGTAGTATCCCCAGCCGAGAAATGCGAATGTGAGCCAAATATAGGTTTTCATGTCGTGTCCCTTTGTCGCTGGTGCGCCACCCCGTTTGGGGCGGCTCCGGCTTTGCACGTTTGCGACAGACATGCCGAATGGGGCCCGCGAATTCGCGGGGAAAACCGTCAAAGGTTTCCCGTGAGGCCCCCGGCGACGCGCTGCTCGCTGTGCGTCCGGTTGAATATACAACAAAGCGCAGGGCGGATGGTTCCGCCCAGCTTGACTTTTTTTCACAAGCGTAATTTTGCGCGACTCAGGACTGGTCCAACAAAAAGTCAGCGGTCCAGCCGATTTCACCTTCGGGAAGCACCTGCAACCGGACCCAGCCATCGCCCGGATCCTCGAGCACTTCCACTTCAGTGCCCAGCCCAAGCTTGGCCACGACCCCGTGATCCGTGCTCGGCCCGTCACGCAGGTTGACCCGCGTGCCATTGACCGCGCGCAGATCCGGCTCTGCCTTGAGTGCAGACTCTGGCGCACTGCTTTCAACCGGCAGCACCAAAGACACCCGTTTTTCGCTGGCGGCGGCCTCGGCCACCGGTGACATTTCATCCGGCATCGCTTCGATCGTGCGCAGCGCCGCCAAGACCACAACGTCAGACACATCTACGGCGTTCGCCGGCTGCACTGCCTTGATCGGCACAACGCTGGTCGTGTCCATGATCGCAAATTGGGCCACCTGAATTGGCGCCAGCTCTGCGGTTACGGACAACATCTCCATCTTGAGAAGCGCCTCGTCCGACGCCGGGTCGGCCGCTGCAACCTCGCGCAGTGGTTTTGCCTCTAGTGCGTCCACCGCCGCAAACACCGCGACACTCTGCTTGCCGGGTTCAAAATCCGCCCCGCCCGAAGCCTGGTAATAGCCAAACCCCAACAGTCCAAAAGTGACCCATATATATGCCTTCATAACCACGTTCCCCATTTACCGTCACACTAAGCGCCACCGCACTGTACCCCTGATTGGTTAATCGATTCTTTCGAAAACCGGCAGGGAAATTTTGAATAGGTTCCTATCCTTTTGAGACCACGATGCATCCCGCGCTTTACGGCCCCTGTTCCGCCCGCTACACCACATCCATGAGCGACGACACTCTCGACAACAATATCGGCCAAGCCGACTACGCAGAACCGCTCCGCCGCGCATTGGGCGAGCGCTATCTGACCTATGCCCTTTCGACTATCATGCACCGCGCCCTGCCCGACGCGCGCGACGGGCTGAAACCGGTGCACCGGCGCATTCTATATGCGATGCACAGGCTGCGGCTGGCGTCGAACGGCAAGTTCCTGAAATCTGCCAAGATTTCCGGCGATACGATGGGGGATTTCCACCCTCATGGCGACATGGCAATCTATGATGCGATGGCCCGTCTGGCGCAGGATTTCAACGTTCGCTATCCGCTGGTGGATGGCCAAGGCAACTTTGGCAACATCGACGGCGATAACCCTGCTGCCTCGCGTTACACCGAAGCGCGGATGACCTTTGTGGCCGAAGCGCTGCTGAATGGTCTCGACGAAAATGCTGTCGATTTTAGAGATAATTACGACGGGCGACTGACCGAACCGGTGGTTTTGCCGGCTGAGTTCCCGAATCTGCTGGCCAACGGCTCGAGCGGCATCGCCGTGGGCATGGCCACCAACATCCCGCCGCACAACATTCCCGAGCTGATTGATGCCTGCCTGCATCTGATCAAGACTCCGGATGCGCGCGACGAAACGCTGCTGAACTACGTGCCCGGCCCCGATTTTCCGACCGGCGGCATCATCGTCGAGCCGCCCGAGAACATCGCAGAGGCCTATCGCACCGGGCGCGGCTCGTTCCGGCTGCGCTGCCGCTACGAAGTCGAGGATCTTGGCCGCGGCCAATGGCAGATCGTCGTCACCGAGATTCCCTATCAGGTTCAGAAATCCAAGCTGATCGAGAAGATCGCCGAGCTGATCCAAACCAAGAAAGTGCCGATTCTCGGAGACATCCGCGATGAAAGCGCCGACGACATCCGCGTGGTTCTGGAACCCCGGTCCAAGAATGTGGACCCGGATGTGCTGATGGGGATGCTTTACCGCACCTCCGATCTTGAGATTCGGTTCTCGCTCAACATGAACGTGCTGATCGACGGCGTGACGCCCAAGGTGTGCAGCATGAAGGAAGTGCTGCGCGCCTTCCTCGACTTCCGCCGCGAGGTGCTGCACCGGCGCTCGATCCACCGGATGGAAAAGATCGATCACCGGCTTGAGGTGCTCGAAGGGCTGATCATCGCCTTCCTCAACCTCGACCGCGTGATCGACATCATCCGCTATGATGATGAGCCGAAAGCGGCGCTGATGCGCGAGGATTGGGGTCGGGATTTCGTTCGCGCGATGGACGAGAGCGACTATGTCGCGCCGGCGATGACCGATACGCAAAGCCTCACCGATGTGCAGGCCGAAGCGATCCTGAACATGCGTCTGCGGGCGTTGCGCCGGCTTGAAGAGATGGCATTGCTGAATGAACGCAATGCCTTGATGGAAGAGCGTGCCGCGCTGGAAGACCTGCTCGACAGCGAAGACCTGCAATGGGATCGCATCAGCGAGCAGTTGAGGGCGGCGAAAAAGACCTTTGGCAAGGGCTACGAATTTGGCGGTCGCCGCACTACCTTTGCCGAGGCGGGCCAGATCGAAGAAGTGCCGATCGAGGCGATGATCGACCGCGAGCCGATCACGGTGGTCTGTTCGCAGATGGGCTGGATCCGCGCGATGACCGGCCATATCGATCTTGCGCGCGAGCTGAAGTTCAAGGACGGCGACGGGCCGCGCTTTATCCTGCACGCAGAGACGACGGACCGGCTGTTGGTCTTCGGCTCGAATGGCCGGTTTTACACGGTGTCCGCCGCCAATCTGCCCGGTGGGCGCGGCATGGGCGAGCCGTTGCGCCTGATGGTGGATTTGCCGAACGAGGCCGACATCGTCGATCTGTTCATCCACCGCCCCGAGCGCAAGCTGCTGGTGGCCTCCTCGGCGGGCGATGGCTTTGTCGTGCCCGAGGCCGATGTGGTGGCGCAGACCCGGTCTGGCAAACAGGTGCTGAACGTGCGCACCCCCACGCGGGCGAGCGTCTGCAAACCGGTGACGGGGGATGCCGTTGCGGTGGTGGGCGAAAACCGCAAAGTGCTGGCGTTTGGTCTGGATGAGCTGCCTGAAATGGGCCGTGGCAAGGGCGTGCGATTGCAGAAGTACAAGGACGGCGGGATGTCTGACGCCACCACCTTTACGCTCGCGGACGGGCTAAGCTGGCTTGATCCGGCGGGCCGCACCCGCACCGAAACCAATATGGACGAGTGGCGCGGCAAACGCGCGGGCACCGGACGGATGGCCCCGCGCGGTTTCCCACGGGACAATAAGTTTAACTGACACCCGCCGCGACTTGGGGTGGCGCCGATCCATCAATGGATCGGTCCCGATCTGTCGACAGATCGGCCCCGCGCCCGGCGCACCCTCGGTTGACAACCCGTCCCCGGCACTTTTCTTTACCCGTGATTGTCGCCCAGGGAGCCAGCCATGCAAGAGACGTCGCCTTGGGAACGGGCCTCCCCTGACACCGGCGCAGCCCCACCGGCAGATCTGTCGCCTCAGCACACGCCCGATTGGCCGCCCCCCGGCTCTTACGCCAGCTCAACCCCGCCCGAAGCGCTCGACACCGCATTCGCAGGCACCCGGCGCGCGGTGTTCTGGCTGGCGCTGAAAACCGGGATCCTGACCGTGCTCACCCTCGGGCTCTATCGCTTCTGGATGAAGACCCGGCTGCGGCGCTGGTATTGGTCGTCGACCCGCCCCGGCGGCACCCCGTTGGAATACGTCGGCGACCCCTACGAAAAGCTGTTGGGCTTCTTGATCGCCGTCGTCATCCTCGCGTTTTACATCGGGGTGGTGAACCTGATCCTGATGTTCGTCAGCTTCGCATTGTTCCAGCAAAGCTTCGCCGCCTATCTGCTCAGCTTTCTCGGCGTCATCCCACTGTGGTTCTACGCCAGCTACCGCGCCCGGCGCTATGTACTGGCGCGCACCCGGTGGCGTGGCGTGCGGTTTGGCATGGCACCGGGGGCTTGGGGCTATGTCTGGCGCGCCTTGCTGCACTGGGCCATCACCCTCGTCACACTCGGTCTGCTCTGGCCGCGCATGACCTTCTGGCTTGAGAAATACCGCACCGACCGAACCTATTTCGGCGATGCGCGACTGCAACAAGGCGGTCGCTGGACCATGCTCTATCGCGCCACCCGGCCGATGTTCCTTGCGGTGGCACTGGCGGCAGCGGCGACCGGGTTGGGCTTTGGCGGGGCACCGGCGGCATCGGCGGCCGTGTCAGTTGCAGCCATGCTCAGCGCCCTCTACGGGTTTGTATATTACCGCGTTGAAACCAAACGCCTTCTGACCAATCACAAATCAGCAGCCGGTGTCCGGCTACACGCCCGCCCAAGCACGTTCCGTATCTTGATGATCACGGTGTTCGGCTATCTGGTCACAGTGCTGATCTTGGCCGTGCCGCTTGGCATATTGGCCCTCGGGATCACGCTGGTGCAATTTGCCCAAACCGATCTGGCGCAGGACTTGGGCGACTTGGGCACATTGGCCGCCGCCGTGCCCAGCGCTGTTCTCGTGGCTCTCGGCATCGCACTCTACTTCGCGATCTTCCTGCTCTGGGCCACCTTCACCCACGCTTGGGTGACGATGCCGATCTGGCGGCACTATGCAACAACCCTGACCATCGTAAATCCCGAGGCCCTGCGCAGCATATCGCAACGCGCGCGGGATGAATTCGAAGAGGCCGAAGGCTTTGCCGAGGCGCTGGACGTAGGAGCCTCGATATGACCACGATCCGCGTCGGTGCCGCCCCCGAGGCATATAGGGCCACCGGGCTTTTCCATGACGGCGACACGGCTGTTGGCGACCTCGCCCAGCTGAAAGTCGATGAAACGACAAACCAGCTGATCATCGCGCGGGTGGGCTTTGCCCCGCTGTTCTGGCCGCTCGACGATCTGCGGCTGCTGCCCGACCTCGGCGGCAAAGACCTCATCGTCTTGCGGCTCAAGTCTGATCCTGTCGCGCGGCTTATCCTCAACGATCCGCTGCTCTTGCAACGGTTGCCGGAGGTGCGCCGCAGCGCCCCGGTGGCGCGACGCGGACGGCTGGCGGCATGGGCTGTGGCGGCGGTCGCCTCAGTGGCGCTGATCATCCTTGTGCTCGTGCCGACGCTGGCCGACCAGATGGCCGACTACATCCCGCCCAAAGGCGAACGCGCGCTGGGCGAAGCCACCCTCACCCAGATCCGCAGCGCCTTGGACGAAACCGGGCTGGGCGACCCGGTGGCCTTCTGCGAAGCGCCCGAAGGGCAGGCCGCGCTGAGCAAAGTGCTGACCCGACTTGCCCCCGACCTCCCCGAGGGCCAAACGCTTTCGGTGCATGTGCTCGACCACGACATGCTCAACGCCTTCGCCCTGCCCGGCGGCTATATCGTGTTCTTCAACGGACTGATCGAGGCCGCCGACACCCCCGAGGAAGTGGCCGCCGTCTTTGCCCATGAAATCGGCCATGTCATCAGCCGCGACCCCACCCGCCACGCCCTGCGCTCGGCCGGATCCATCGGCGTTCTGGGCCTCCTTTTTGGTGATTTCGCCGGGGGCGCGCTGGTGCTGTTCCTGACAGAACAATTGATCCAGGCGAGCTATTCCCGCGAGGCCGAAGCCGGCGCCGATGTCTATGCACGTGCCCTGATGCTCGACGCAGGCATCAACCCCGAAGCCCTCGGCACCTTTTTCGAGCGCCTGCGCCAGCGGTTCGGCGAAGACGACGGCTTCTTCGCGCATTTCGCCAGCCACCCCGCGCTGTCCGACCGCATCCTTGCCATCCAAACCGAGCCACCTGCGACCTTCACACAAACCCCCGTCCTCACCAAAGCCGACTGGCAGGCCTTGCAACGGATCTGCGATTAAAGCGCGCCCAGCCCTTCTTCTGTTCTAAAATACCTCGGGGGGACAGGGGGCAGAGCCCCCAAATCCGTCCGCGCCTCAATACACCTTCGGCACGTAAAGCTCATCCGGCAGAACCTGGCGCTCATAGTCAGGGTTATACACCCGCTCCGGCAGCGTCACCTTCTCCGACACCACGTCCTCATAGGGGATCTTCGACAGGATATGCTCGATGCAATTCAGCCGCTCGCGCTTCTTGTCGTTGCCCTCGACAATGTACCACGGGGCCTCGGGGATATTGGTGCGGGCAAACATCTCTTCCTTGGCCTTGGTATATTGCTCCCAGCGAATGCGGCTCTCGAGGTCCATCGGCGACAGCTTCCACTGCTTCATCGGGTCGTGAATGCGCATCAGGAATCGCAATTGCTGTTCCTGATCGGTGATCGAGAACCAGTATTTCAACAGGATCACCCCAGACCGCACCAACATCCGCTCAAATTCCGGAACGTCTTGGAAAAACTGTTCGACCTGGCTCTCATTGGCAAAGCCCATCACTCGCTCCACCCCGGCGCGGTTGTACCAAGACCGATCAAACATCACGATTTCACCGCCCGCCGGCAGATGCGGCACATAGCGCTGAAAGAACCACTGTGATTGTTCGCGCCGGTTGGGCGCAGGCAGCGCGACAACGCGCGCGACCCGCGGATCAAGCCGCTGGGCGATCCGCTTGATCACCCCACCCTTGCCCGCGCTGTCACGGCCCTCAAACAGAATACAGACTTTGGCACCCGTGTGCTGCACCCAATCCTGCACCTGTATCAGCTCGGCCTGAAGCCGCAGCAGATTGCGGAAATACACCCGCCGGTCGAGCATATCCGGATGCTCGCGGTTATAGATCTTGCGGATTTCCTGGCTGAGCATGGGTTCGGAAAACTCAACCTCAATGTCTTCGTCAAAGGTGTCCTGAAGCTCGGCCTCCAGCCAATCCAGCGCGCGGTCGTCGTCTGTGCTCATCTCATGCTCCTGCTCTATGCTCGCGCGTCTTTAACCGCCGCGCTTAACGCTTTGATGTCAGGGGAGCAAAAACGGCGTGCATCCCCGCTGTTGCGATAAATCTAGCGGGGAATCTGCCGTGGCAGAACGACTATTTTCTTAAATCAGCGCCGGTACAGGCAGCAAAACAGGTGCCAACGCCGCAGCTCCCAGGTCTGCACCACCCAGGTCTGCACCCCCAAGCGCAATCGCTTCGTGGTAGCGCAGGATGCGGCGGGCCGGAACGCGGGTCGTGCGCGATGCAAGCCCCGCAGGCACGGAAATGAGATCGCAAGCGACATCCCCAAGAAGCAGGCTTTCGCACAGCGCCCCCTCGGCCCGCAGGATCTGATGACTGTCGAGCAGCAGGTGAACATAGCTGATGTCACGGCACGGCAGGATGCGGATATCGCGCCCGTTGACCAAGGCCTTGGCCGGGGCCAGCACTTCAGACGCGCCGAACATCAATTCGGCCAAGGGCGTGCGCACCAGCACGCGGTGCTGTTGGCTGAGCCGCAATTCATGTTCGTTGCCGATGGCACCGGGGGCAAAGACCACGGGCGCGGCTTTGCCCAGCCCCGACATGCGCTGACGGCCAATCCAAGTGATCGGCCGAAGCCCCGCATCCAGCGTCACCACCTTTTGCCCGATGCGCACCTGGCCCGCCGGCACGGCCCCCGCCACAGTCGCGATCCGCGTTTCCGACGCAAAACACACAACGCCGTGGCTGTAGCTGGATTGCTGATCGGTGGTGAAAAAGCGCGGCGTCGCCCCACGCGCCGCCGTATCTGCATACCACCCCTCAAGATCGAATTGGGGCGTCCAGACCACATGCACAAGCTCGCCGTCCTGGGTGAGCCCCTCAAACACCACGACCCCGCCAGTGCCAAATTCAACGGAATCGCTTCGGATCACCCTCGCATCGCTGATGATGACCGGCCCCAACGGCGACTGATAGGTAAGGTCATAAAGTTCATCGAGCTCGAACAGGTTCGGATCGGCATCGCCCGCTTGCGGCGTTATTTCGAGATCTATCGAGTTGTGCGGCGGCTCATCAAAGGTCGAAATACCCGGGTCACTATTCACGTTGTCGCCGGTCGCGACCATGAATTCATTATCAATCGCACTTAACACCATCGTCGCACCACACCGCTCTGCTCGGGCAGAGAATGCGCAGAGGGACTATAAAATGCGGTTAATGCTAAACGCGCATTAGCTCAGGTTTGAATCAAACCGGAAGCGCTGTGGTCTTGAACACCGTGCGCAGGGCAAAGCTTGATTGCATCCGCGTGACGCCGGGCAGACGGGTAAGGTACTGCCGGTGGATGCGCGCGAAATCGTCGGTATCCTCGACCACCAGCTTGAGGATGTAATCCGCCGTTCCGGCCATCAGGTGGCATTCCAGCACGTTGGGAATGCGCGCCACGGCGGTTTCAAAGCCCTCAAGCACTTCATCGGACTGGCCCGACAGCGTGATCTCGACAAACACGGTGGAGGGCAGGCCCAGCTTGCGCGGGTCAAGCATGGCGACATAATTACGGATGATGCCTTCGTCTTCGAGCCGCTGCACCCGCCGATGGCAGGCCGAAGCCGAGAGATTAACCCGCTCCGCCAGATCAGCGTTCGACATGCGACCGCTCTTTTGCAGAACAGTCAGGATTCGGCGGTCTGTCGGGTCAAGCTGCATATATGAGAGATTTCATCGATTAAATTGCCAGATCATCGAATAATCGTCGAAAATACCGGCGACGCCAAGGCAAAATGTCAAACACCTGCGCCCTGTTATGCACGACCATACCCCTCCTAATAGCAATAAAACACCAGCAGGAGACACAGACAGATGAAGATCGGATGCCCCACCGAGATCAAACCGCAGGAATTCCGCGTCGGGCTCACCCCCAATGCCGCGCAAGAGGCCGTGGGCCACGGCCATAGCGTGCTCGTCCAGAGCGGCGCGGGCATCGGCGCAGGGTTTGAGGACGCCGACTACATCGCCGCGGGTGCCGAGATTGCCGGGGATGCGCAAGAGGTCTTTGCCGCCGCCGACATGATCGTCAAAGTCAAGGAGCCGCAGGCCGGTGAGCGCAAGATGCTGCGCGAGGGCCAGCTTTTGTTCACCTATCTGCACCTTGCGCCCGACCCCGATCAGACCCGCGATCTGCTGGCGTCGGGCTGTACCGCGATTGCCTATGAGACCGTGACCGACCGCAGCGGCGGCCTGCCTTTGCTGGCCCCGATGTCGGAAGTGGCGGGCAAACTTGCGCCGCAGGTCGGGGCGTGGACCTTGCAAAAGGCCAATGGCGGGCGCGGTGTTCTGATGGGCGGTGTGCCCGGTGTTTTGCCCGCGCGGATCGTGGTGATTGGCGGCGGTGTTGTTGGCACCCATGCGGCACGGGTGGCCGCCGGGATGGGCGCGGATGTCACTGTGATGGACCGGTCGCTGACGCGGATGCGCTATCTTGACGATGTCTTTGGCGGGTCCTTCAAGACGATGTACGCCAGCGCTGGCAACACCATCGAAATGGTGCGTGAGGCTGATATGGTGATCGGCGCGGTGCTGATCCCCGGCGCGGCGGCCCCCAAGCTGATTTCCCGCGCGCAACTGTCCGAGATGAAGCCGGGTGCGGCGCTGGTGGATGTGGCGATTGATCAGGGCGGTTGCTTCGAGACCTCGAAAGCCACCACCCATGCCGATCCGATCTATGACGTTGATGGCATCATGCACTACTGCGTTGCCAATATGCCGGGCGCGGTGGCGCGCACCTCGACCATCGCTTTGGGCAATGCGACCATGCCGTTCATGCTGGCGCTGGCCAACAAAGGGTGGAAGCAGGCCTGTGCCGACGATCCGCATCTGCTGGCCGGATTGAACGTGCATGCCGGTCAGTTGACCTATGCCGCGGTGGGCGCGGCGTTGGGCATTGACGTGGTGGCACCGACATCGCTTTTGGATGTGGCCTAACGGCGGGTTGAGAGGGGGTTTCGGGGCTCTGCCCCGGACCCCGCGGTATTTTTAAACAGAAGAAGACCTGGAGGCGCGTCGCTGCCTGCCCTTTGCCCTGCTGGCCCTTTCCCCTGTCGGGGCTTTGCGGTATCCCCCGGTCCAGACCGTTATACTGACCGGAAGCGACGCACATGAAATTCACTCTGTCCTGGCTTAAGGATCATCTCGACACCACGGCAACCGTGGACGAGATCACCTATGCGCTCACCGACCTCGGGCTTGAGGTTGAAGAGGTCTCGAACCCGGCGGAGCGGCTGGCGGCCTTTACCATCGGCCACGTGGTCAGCGCCGAAAAGCACCCTGACGCCGACAAGCTGAAGGTTTGTCAGGTGGCGACCGCGGATGGCGAGACCCAGATCATCTGTGGCGCGCCGAATGCGCGCGAAGGCATCACTGTGGTGATCGCCAAGCCCGGCGTCTATGTGCCCGGCCTCGACATCACCATCGGCGTTGGCAAAATTCGTGGCATCGAGAGCTATGGCATGATGTGTTCCGAGCGCGAGATGGAGCTGTCGGACGAGCACGAGGGTATCATCGAGCTGCCCTCTGGTGAGGTTGGCGACCGGTTCATTGATTGGCTGGCCGAGAATGACCCCGCCAAGGTCGACCCGGTGATCGAGATTGCGATCACGCCGAACCGCCCCGATGCGCTGGGTGTGCACGGTGTGGCGCGTGATCTGGCGGCGCGGGGGCTTGGCACCTTGAAGCAGCCCGAGCGGCACCATGTGGAAAGCCAGTTCCCCTGCCCGATCAGCATCCAGATTGAGGATGACACCCGCCAGGACGGCTGCGAGGTTTTTGCCGGGCGTTTGATCCGCAATGTTGAGAATGGGCCGTCGCCCGCGTGGCTTCAGGACCGGCTGCGCGCCATTGGCCTGCGGCCGATTTCCAAGCTGGTCGATATCACCAACTTCTTCACCTATGACCGCAACCGCCCCCTGCACGTTTTTGACGCTGACAAGGTGTCGGGCGGGTTGCGCGTGCACCGCGCGGCTGGCGGCGAGAGCTTTACCGGGCTGGATGAGAAGGACTATGCCTTCTCTGCCGGTCAGGTGGTGATTTCTGACGATAACGGTGTCGAAAGCATTGGCGGCATCATGGGCGGGCTGGCGACGGGCTGTACCGATGAGACGGTTAATGTGTTCCTTGAGGCCGCCGTCTGGGACCACATCCAGATTGCCATGACCGGCCGTGCGCTCAAGATCAATTCCGACGCGCGCTATCGCAACGAACGCGGCATCGACCCGGCCTATAACATGCAGGCGATGGAGGACGCGACGCAGATGATCCTCGATCTCTGCGGGGGCGAGGCGTCTTCGATCGTGGTGGCGGGCGAGGTGCCGAATGTGGCGCGCGCCTATGAGCTTGACCCCAAGCGGCTGCAATCGCTGGTGGGGCTGGACATTCACGAGAGCGAGCAGCGCCAGATCCTGACCTCGCTTGGCTTCCGGTTAGAGGGCAGCATGGCGCAGGTGCCATCGTGGCGGCCGGATGTGCTGGGCACTGCTGATCTGGTGGAGGAAGTCGCGCGGGTGACCTCGCTGACAAAACTGCCAGCCAAGCCGCTGCCGCGTCCTAGCGAAGGCGTGCCGCGCCCGATCCTGTCACCGATGCAGAAACGCGAGGCCGCCGCACGGCGGACCACCGCAGCGCTGGGCTATAACGAATGCGTCACCTACAGCTTTATCGATGAGGCCTCGGCCGGGCTGTTTGGCGGTGGCGAGGATGCCACCAAGCTGGCCAACCCGATTTCGTCAGAGATGAGCCACATGCGCCCCGATCTGCTGCCCGGTCTGTTGCAGGCTGCGGCCCGCAATCAGGCGCGCGGCTTCATGGATCTGGCGCTGTTCGAGCTGGGCCACATCTTTCAGGGTGGCGAGCCGGGCGAGCAGAGCAATCAGGTGGCGGGCCTTCTGGTTGGCCGCACCGGGCCGAAGGATGTGCACTGCGCATCCCGTCCGGTCAACGTGTTTGACGTCAAGGCCGATGCCGAGGCTGTGCTGGCCGCGATGGGCGCGCCCGCCAAGGCGCAAATCCGCCGCGATGGCGCGGGCTGGTGGCATCCGGGGCGCCACGGCGTGATCTGTCTGGGGCCGAAAAAGGTGCTGGGCGTGTTTGGCGAGTTGCATCCCAAGGTGCTGCAGGCGATGGACGTGAAAGGGCCGGCGATGGCCTTTACCCTCTGGCCCGAAGCGATCCCGATGCCGCGCAACACCGGGGCCACCCGCTCGGCGCTGGAATTGAACGGCCTGCAAGCGGTCGAACGCGATTTCGCCTTTGTGCTGGATGCGGATGTCGCCGCGCTTGACGTGGTGAATGCCGCCGGCGGTGCCGACAAGGCGCTGATTTCCGAAGTGCGGGTGTTCGACGAATTCATCGGCGGGTCGCTGGGCGAGGGCAAGAAATCGCTGGCCATCACCGTGCGCCTGCAACCTTCGGCCAAGACGCTGACCGAGAAAGACATCGAAGCCGTGTCGGCCAAGGTGGTCGAAAAGGTGAGCAAGGCGACAGGCGGCGTTTTGCGCGGCTAAATCAAAGCTCCGGCACGGTGGGCTAACCCCACCGTGCCCGCGCTAAAGCGCCTCAGCCTCAAGCCAGACACCGCCGTTGGGCCGCACCGTGATGATCATCACCGGCTCGGGGTCGCGCCCTGCCACTTGGGTAAATCGGAACCGCGACAGCAGCGTTGCGAGGATGATCACCGCTTCCTGAATGGCGAAACTCGCGCCGATACAGATGCGCGGCCCGTCGCCAAACGGCAGATAGGCAAAGCGCGGCACCGCCTTGCGGTCGGCAAAGCGCGCGGGCCGAAAGGCATCCGGGTCATCCCACAGCAGGCCGTTGCGGTGCAACGCATAGATCGGGATCATCACCGTATCGCCCGGCCTGATCTCGCGCCCGCAAAGCTCGTCCGCCTTTTGCGCCGTCCGCGAAACGATCCCCGCCGGCGGATAAAGCCGCATCGCCTCATCAACGATCTGCCGTATATAGGGCAGCTTTTCCACATCTGCGCCACCGGCAGCCCGCCCCTGCAAAACCGACTGCGCCTCGGCCCGCGCGCGGTCTTGCACCTCCTGATCAAAGGCACAGAGGTAAAGCGACCAGGCGAGGCTCAGCGCCGTGGTTTCATGCCCCGCCACGATGAAAGTCAGCAGATTGTCGCGCAGCTCTGGCACGCTCATCTTGCGCTTGGTCTCGGGGTCTTCGCCCGCAAGCAGCAGATCGAGCAGGTCCGGCACGCCCTCATGTGCGCGCCCGGCACGGCGGTCAATGGCGCTGTCGGCCACCGATTTCATCTGCCGCAGGGCTTTGCCCGACATCATCCGCCCGGGGCGCGGCACCCAATCGGGCATGCCCAGCATATCGAACAAAGACACCTTGCCCGCCGCCGCGATGTAATCGTCAATCGCCCGGTGCACGCCGGATTTATCAAACACGCTGTCGCCGGAAAAGGTCACGTCCGAGATCACATCAAAGGTAGTGGTGACCATCTCATCCGCCAGATTGACCGCCCTCGGCCCCGCCGCCGCAATCCGCGCGCAACTGCGTTCGGCCGCGGCCGACATGATCGGCGCAAGGTTCATAACGTTGCGATGCGAAAACACCGGTGCCGCCGCCCGCCGTTGCCAGCGCCAATGTGCGCCCTCAGCGATAAACAGCAATTCGCCAATCGCGGGGCGCAAAAGATTCTTGGTCACCAAGGACTTGGGGTAATCCTCCAGCCGCTCAAGCAGCATCGCCCGGATCGCCTCCGGATCCATCACCATATGCCAACGCACCCCAGTGCGCCCCGATACCATCGGCTGGGTCGTGGCGATTTTCGGGATGATACTCAACAGGTTGCGCCGCGCCGCCGAGAGGCTGGCAAACAATCCCAAAGGCCGGGTGCCCAACGGGACATGCACTGGCAGGCGCTGCGGCAAGGTGGTGTCGGGCATGAGGCGTGCTCCTTCTGACACACCATATAGCCTTCGGCCCGCCGCGTGCAATTGCGCCGCCCTGCCCCGTGCGCTAGTTAGGTTTTTGCACGATCCAACGAAGGACCCTTGCCCGATGCGCGCTTTGATTGCTCTGCTTGCCCTTGTCACCCTTGTCGCATGCTCGGATGGGCGTGATCTTGATGAGCCACCGGCACCGCTGGGCGACTTCAAACTCGGGCATTCCATCGTGATCGCGCCCAACCTCGTCAAAGGTCCGCTGTCGCGCGAAGCCTCAAAGGAACAGTGGGTTGCGGCAATGGACAAAGCGGTCGAAGACCGCTTCCGCCGCTATGAGGGCGACGACAAGAAGCTCTACCATTTCGGCATCTCGATCGAGGGGTATGTGCTGGCGCAGGTCGGCGTGCCGCTGGTGCTGCAACCCAAATCGGTGCTGATCTTCCGCGTCACCGTCTGGGACGATGTAAAAGGCGTTAAGCTTAACGAAGAGCCGCACGAAATCACCGTGCTCGAGGCCCCCTCGGCCGAGACATTCGCCGGATCGGGCCTGACGCAGACCGCCGAGGAACAGCTTGATAACCTTGTGATCAAGGGCACCAAACAGCTGGAAGTCTGGCTCGGCGTGCAGCAAAAGCGCCACGATTGGTTTACCCCCAACGCCCGCGTGGAAAAGTCTGCCGAGGGCAAGAAGTCCAACAAGGACGCCAAACCAGTCAACTGATACTTGATTTTTCTCGCCAGAACCAATATCTCGCCCGCGATGTGAAACGGGCCAATTTCGGCCCCCCAATAGCACGAGGCGCCAAAAGACATGGCAAAGGAAAAGTTTGCGCGTACCAAACCGCATTGCAACATCGGCACCATCGGCCATGTTGACCACGGCAAAACTACGCTGACCGCAGCGATCACCAAATACTTTGGTGACTTCAGATCCTACGACCAGATCGATGGCGCGCCGGAAGAAAAAGCCCGTGGCATCACCATCTCGACCGCACACGTCGAGTATGAAACCGAGAACCGTCACTACGCCCACGTCGACTGCCCCGGCCACGCTGACTATGTGAAAAACATGATCACCGGTGCCGCGCAGATGGACGGCGCGATCCTGGTTGTGAACGCGGCCGACGGCCCGATGCCCCAGACCCGCGAGCACATCCTGCTTGGCCGTCAGGTTGGCATTCCCTCGATGGTTGTCTTCCTCAACAAAGTCGACCAAGTCGACGATGAAGAGCTGCTCGAGCTGGTCGAAATGGAAGTTCGCGAGCTTCTGAGCGCCTATGACTACCCGGGCGACGACATCCCGATCGTTGCGGGTTCCGCACTGGCGGCGATGGAAGGCCGCGATCCGGAAATCGGCGAAGAGAAAATCAAAGAGCTGATGGCCGCTGTTGACGCGTACATCCCGCAGCCGCCGCGCGCGGTTGACGAGCCGTTCCTGATGCCGATCGAAGACGTGTTCTCGATCTCGGGTCGTGGTACGGTTGTGACCGGTCGTATCGAACGCGGTGTGATCAACGTTGGCGACGAAATCGAAATCGTCGGCATCAAAGACACCAAGAAAACCACCTGTACCGGTGTTGAAATGTTCCGCAAGCTGCTTGATCGCGGTGAAGCTGGCGACAACGTTGGTGTTCTTCTGCGCGGTATCGACCGTGAAGGTGTTGAGCGTGGGCAGGTTCTCTGCAAGCCGAAGTCGGTTAACCCGCACACCAAATTCGAAGCGGAAGCCTATATCCTGACCAAAGACGAGGGTGGCCGTCACACGCCGTTCTTCGCCAACTACCGCCCGCAGTTCTACTTCCGGACCACAGACGTGACCGGCACCGTGAACCTGCCCGAGGGTACGGAAATGGTCATGCCCGGCGACAACCTGAAGTTCGAAGTTGAACTGATTGCGCCGATCGCCATGGAACAAGGCCTGCGCTTCGCGATCCGCGAAGGTGGCCGCACCGTCGGTTCCGGCGTGGTGTCCAAAGTTCTCGATTAATCCTTTCGGGATTGATCAAGCTGTCCAAATTGAAAGGGCCGGTCGATGTGACCGGCCCTTTTTTCGTGGCTGACGCCGTTTGTGACTGACTTAGCCGGGGCAGCACAGCGCCTTGATCCCGCGTGCGATCTCGGGCCGGGCGGCCAGCGTATCCGCCGCCAGCGCCTGTACCGTGTCCATCAGGTCTTCGCGCGCCACCAACCGCTCAACCAGACCAAAGCGCAGCGCCTCGTCAGCGGTCAGCTTGGCCCCGCCCATCAGCACCAGCTTGGCCCGCGCCGGGCCAACCAGCGCCGCCAGACGACCAGGATCAGAGGGTTGCGGCAGATAGCCGAGCTTCATCACCGGATAGAAGAACCTCGCCTCCGGCACCGCAATCCGCATGTCGCAGGCCAGCGCCATGCCAAAGGCCCCGCCCGCCAGCGTGCCGTTCAGCGCCGCAATGGTCAGGCCGGGCAGCGCGGCAATCGCCGATGACAGCCGCTCCCACACGTCCGAAGTGGCCAGGCCCGCCTTGGCCGCGTCCAGATCGGCACCGGCGGAAAACACCTTGCCGACACCGGTCAGCACGAAAACCTGCGCCTCGCGGGCGCCTATCGCAATCTCGACCAAATGCTCCAGCATGTCAGGCGTCAGCGAATTGGCCTTATCGGGGCGGTTGATCGTTGCCACCCACAGCCCGACGTCGCGGCTCAGCTCGATCATGTCACAAGGCCCAACGTCCGCCGCCAGCCTTCATCGCGCAAAGACAACTCTTCGCCCAGATGTGCATCGCCCTCGGGGCCAGCCATCCACAGCAGCGCCTCTGACACCCACTCCGGCGGGATGTGATCGGACCAGTCCAGCTGGCTCACCGGGTTGATGCCGCTGGTCTTGATCTCGCGCTGCATGTCGGTGGCCACCGTGCCCGGCGACAGGCCCATCGCGCGAATGCCTTGGGCGCGGCCCTCATGATCGGCAGAGCGGGTCAGCATCGCCGCCCCGGCCTTGGAGGCGCAATAGGCGCTCCAGGCCTCGACAGGGCCATGTGCGGCCCCGGACGAGATCGTCAGGATCGTGCCGCCGCCCTGCGCCATCATCACCGGCATCGCCGCGCGCATGCCGTGATAAACCCCCTTGAGATTGACGTCGATGGCATGGCCCCAACCCTCAGGATCGGAAGTCGCCAAAAGCGAGATCGGCTCGATCACCCCGGCGTTGCCAATCAGCACATCCAGCCGCCCAAAAGCCTCGACCGCGGCGCGCACTGCCGCCTCAACCTCCCAGAACCGGGACACATCGCACGGCACGGCAAGCGCCTTGGGGCCGATCTCTCCGGCCAGCTCGGCCACGCTTTCTTCGCTGCGGGCGACAAGCACCACATTGGCCCCGGCCCGCGCAAATCCGCGCGCCGCCGCCGCGCCGATGCCCCGGCTCGCCCCGGTGATCATCACACATTTTCCACTCATGAAATCCGGCATGGGTTTCCCTTGCAAATGGTTGCCATCGGGCCATGTGGTAGCCCGTCCTCCAAGGCAGGTCCAGAACTGGTGGAATGCCTTACCTTGGGGTTTCCTCCCCTTGACCTCTTCCAGCCCGCAAGAGCATGCTGCGGCATGTCATTCAAAGAAAGGCGCATTTATTATGTACTCATATACTAAATTAACCAGCACCAGCGCGTTGGCCCTCCTGGTGGCGCAGTCCGCCGCAGCCGATGTCACGCCTGCCCAGGTCTGGGCCGATTTCACCGGATATATCGAAGGCTATGGCTATGAGGTGTCTGCCACCGAAACCGGATCCGATGACGCGCTCACCGTGTCGGACATCATTCTGACCATCCCGATCCCCGAAGAACAGACGACCATAACGATGGGCATGCCCGAGATGACCTTTACCGCCGATGGCGGGGCGGTTGACGTGGCCTGGCCTGCCTCGATGCCGGTCACCTTCAGTGTCGATGCCGAGGGCAAAGCGGTGGTGGTGACGCTGCTGTATGAGACCACAGACCTTGCCATGACTGTATCGGGCGATCCGGGTGACACCCGTTGGGACTACGGTGCCACCACATCGCGGGTATCGCTCAGTGACGTGGTCGCAGACGGCCAGAGCATCCCCCCCGAGGTGGCGCGCGGTGAGATTGTGATGGATGGCATCAGCGGGTCGTCCGCAATGACCACCGCAGAGATGCGGGAAGTGTCGCAAGAAATCGCGATCGAGACCCTGCGCTATGACATTTCCGCGCGCGACCCCGACACGCCGGCGAATACGCTGGTGATGAAGGGTGGCCTTGATGGTGTGTCTTACAGCGGGGCCGGTGTTCTGCCGCTTGAGATTGATGCGGAGGACCCGATGGCGCTTTTGGCCGCGATGAATGTGGAAGGCGCGATGACCTACACCGGCGGCAGCACCCAGTTCAACTTTGTTGAAAGCGGTGAGGCGGTGAGCTTTTCCTCTGCTTCGACCGGCGGCCAGTTCGACATGGTGCTGAGTCCGCAGGTCTGGAGCTATGACGTGGGTGTGACCGGCTATGAGATGCAGGTTCAGGGCGGCGACATCCCGTTTCCCGTGACCATGAGCGCGGCAGAGATGGGCGCGCATTTCACGGTGCCGGTGGCAAAATCCGACGCGCCGCAGGATATGGCAGTCGGGCTCAACCTCACCGATTTTGTAATGACCGACATCATCTGGGGCATGATCGATCCGGGCGGGCAACTGCCGCGCGATCCGGCCACGGTGAAGTTTGACGTCAGCGGCAAGGTGCGGATGCTGTATGACCTGTTTGACCCGGAACAGGCCGAGCAGATGGCGATGTCGGACATGCCAGCCGAGCTTCATTCCGTGTCGCTGAACGAGTTGGTTGTCGATGCCGTGGGGGCCGTCCTGACCGGGTTCGGCAGCTTTACCTTCGACAATAGCGATTTGCAGAGCTTCGGTGGCCTTCCACGTCCGCAGGGCGAATTGGAAGCTGAGTTGAGCGGGGCGAATGCCCTGATCGACAAACTGATCGGCATGGGCCTCGTGCCCGAGGAGCAGGCGATGGGCGCACGGATGATGATGGGCATGTTCTCGGTGGCCACCGGCGACGATCAGGTGAAATCCAATATCGAAATCAACGAGCAGGGCCATATTTTGGCCAATGGTCAGCGTATTCAGTAACGCGGACCCAAGCGACAACGGAAGGGCGTGCCACAGGGTGCGCCCTTTGGCTTTTGCGGTGCCTGATCCATTATGGATCAGTACTGATCCATAATGGATCAGGCCCGTTCACGCCTCGGCGGTTTCGCCAAAATGCGCACCGGGGAGGCCCGGCTGCATCCGGATCAGTCGAGAATCGGCCACCGCGGCCTGACGGTGACGCACCGCTTGCCGGTACTCGGGGTCGCGCAGCATGGCGACAAAGGCCGCACCGGACGGATATTCCGCGATAAAGGCCAGATCCCAGCGCTCGTCCGCCGGGCCGATCAGCGTCAGTTCCGGCGTTCCGATCCAAACCTGACGCCCGCCGAGCCTTTGATAGACCGGGCCGCTCTCCCGCGCATAGGCACGGTAAGCCTCTGCGCCCGTGGCCTCGGTTCCGTCGGGATACGCGGCATGCGCGCGCAGCCGGACAAGGTTGAGCATATGCACAGGGCCGTCCCGGTCCAAATCGCGGAACCGGGCGAAATCTTCGCGGGTGGGATCGATATATGCGGTCATGCGGGCCCCCAGTGGTTAGACCTGCGCACTTTGGGCGACCGAGGCGCGCGCGGCAAGTCGCCCTACCCTGCGACCTCGCTGCGCAATTTCGCCATCAGGTCGCTTAAGGTTTTAACGTAGCGCTCTTCCTTCAGCCGCCCGCTGTCATCAAACTGCTGGCGCGCCTGCGCGACAAGCACCTCGGGCCCTTGCAGGATACGTGGCCGAAACGCCATCATGCAGGCCCGCAGCATTGTCTGCGTCCGCTCTCCGCCTGCGCGCCCGGCGGCGGCAGACATGATGGCGACGGGCTTGTCGACCCAAGGCGTGCCCTCGGTGCGGCTGACCCAATCCAGCGCGTTTTTCAACACGCCGGAGATGCCTTTGTTGTACTCTGGCCCGGAAATCACCACCGCATCCGCATCTGCAATCTGGTCGGCAAGGCGCTGCACCTCAGGGGGAATGCCCGCGCTGTCCTCAAGGTCGCCATCGTAGAGCGGCAGGCGCAGGTCAGCTTCGACGAAGTCGGCCGGGCCAAACACGCGGGCGGCTTCGCGGATCAGCTTGGTGTTGGTCAACTCCTTGCGGAGCGACCCGGACAGGCCCAGAAGGTTCAATGTCATCAGTATGTCTCCCTGCGGTTCCTTGCAGACCTATTGCAAAGCCATCCAGAAGCAAGCCGCAGGCACAGCGAACCTCGGCAAAGCAAACCCCGGCCCGCGTGTGTGCGCGGACCGGGGCATATCAACATCAAACGGCTGTCAGATCAGGATGCGTTGGGCAGGATCACAACTTCGACCCGACGGTTCTTGGCTTTGCCCGCAGAGGTCAGGTTGTCCGCGATCGGCTGGCTTTCGCCGCGACCGAGGGTCTGGATCCGGCTGCCGGCCACGCCCGACGAGATCAGCACGCCCGCAACAGAGCGGGCGCGCCGCTCGGAGAGACCTTGGTTGTAGGCCGCGTCGCCATCGCTGTCGGTGTGCCCGATGACCTGGATGGTCGAGTTCGGATAGGCCTGCAGGTTGCTGGCCAGCGCCCGCAGATCGCGTTGCAGATCGGGGCGCACAGAGGCGTCATCGACCGCAAACAGGATGTCGTTGGGCAGCGAGACGATCAGGCGGTCACCGGTGTTGGTGATGGTGCCGTTGGTCATCGACTGGCGCAGGTCTTCTTCCTGCTGGTCGAGACGGTTGCCGATCACTGCGCCCGCGCCGGCACCAACAATGGCACCGCCGATGATGCGATTGCGTTTCTCAACTTCGTTGCCGCCGGCAAGGACGCCTGCCGCCGCACCGGCCAGACCGCCGATTACCGCGCCCTGGCGGGCTTTTTGGTTCTGGTTGGGGCCTTCGGTGGTACAGGCCGCCAGCGAAAACGCCGCAGCGGACGCCAGCAGAATGGGTTTGCTCAGGAAAGTCATATTCGTTTGCCTCTCAGTTCCGCGCGATTGCGCGCCGCGCGTGCTTTACACTGTGCGCGATCCTGCTGCCCCTCACTTCTTCGTGCAAGAGAGAATCGGCGGAAGCTTGCCGCTTGCGTGGGGGCAGGCGCAGGTGTTGGCCTTGGGGGCTCTGCCCCCGACGCGGCAAGCCGCGCCTCCCCCGAGGTATTTATGAACAGAAGAAGCCGGAGTCAGGCGTCTTTGCGGGCGGATTCGTAGGCCAGCAGGGCGCGTTTGACCGGCAGACCCCAGTGATAGCCGCCCAGCGCGCCGGATTTGCGCAGCGCGCGGTGGCAGGGGATCAGCCAGGACACCGGGTTGCGCCCGACGGCGGTTCCGACAGCGCGCACCGCTTTGGGATTGCCGATGCTCTGGGCGATCTCGGAATAGGTGGTGACATGGCCCGAGGGGATCGCCAGCAGCGCCTCCCAGACCTTTATCTGGAACGGCGCACCGATGAGGTAGAGCGGCGCCTCCGCGCCCGCCACCTCGCCAAAGGCGGCCATGACCCACGGGGCAAGCCGATCCGGCGCGTCCTGAAATGTGGCTTTGGGCCAGCGGCGGACCAGATCCTCAATGCAAGCGGCTTCGCCCATCTCGGCCGCGAACCCCAAGCCGCAAATGCCCCTATCCGTGCCCATCACCAAAGCGCGGCCGAAGGGGCTGTCGAACCAGCCCTGATAGATCGTCAGCCCTGCCCCGCCTTCGGCATAATCGCCGGGGCTCATCGCCTCCCAGCGCAGGAACAGATCGTGCAGCCGCCCGCCCCCCGACAGCCCCGCGCCATCCGCCGCCGCCAGCGTGGTGAACCGGTCGCGCAGCAGCGCCTTGGCGTGGCCGAGCGTCAGGTATTGCTGATAGCGTTTCGGCGACACCCCGACCCATTTCGAGAACACCCGCTGGAAATGCGCCGGCGACATGTTCATCTCGCCCGCCAGCGCCTCAAGCGTCAGGGGCGTTTCACTGGCGTCGATCACATCAATGGCGCGGCGCATCACCTGGTAATGATAGCCGGTGTCCTGCATGGTCATGGGGCAACTCCTTTGCCTCAATCTAGGGCGACACGCGCGCCCCCGCGACCCGAATGTTGCGCTTATCCCTGCACTGCGCCATAGAGCGCGCATGGCAAAACAGCTTGATTATCACACGATCCGCGAGATCTTTACCCGCTTTGAGCAGGCCGACGCCGCGCCCAAGGGCGAGCTTGACCATGTGAACGCCTATACGCTGGTGGTGGCTGTCGCGCTTTCGGCGCAGGCCACCGATGCGGGCGTCAACAAGGCGACCAAAGAGCTGTTCCGCATCGCCGACACGCCGGAAAAGATGCTGGCGCTGGGCGAAGAGGCGGTGACCGAGCATATCAAGACCATCGGGCTGTATCGCAACAAGGCCAAGAACGTCATCAAGCTGAGCCGCATCCTTGTCGACGACTATGGCGGCGAAGTGCCCAACAGCCGCGCCGCCCTGATCTCGCTCCCCGGTGTCGGGCGCAAAACGGCGAATGTGGTTTTGAACATGTGGTGGCAGTACCCGGCACAGGCCGTGGACACCCATATCTTTCGCGTCGGCAACCGGTCGGGCATTTGCCCCGGCAAGGATGTTGACGCTGTCGAACGCGCCATCGAGGACAATATCCCGGTGGATTTCCAGCAACACGCGCATCACTGGCTGATCCTGCATGGCCGCTATCACTGCAAGGCCCGCAAGCCGCAATGCGGCACCTGCCTGATCCGCGATCTCTGTATGTTTGAGGACAAGAACCTATGAAAACCTATCAGCTTGTCGGCATCGGCAACGCCGTCGTCGATGTGATCACCCAAGCCGATGACAGCTTTCTCGGTCATATGGGCATCGAAAAAGGCATCATGCAGCTGATCGAGCGTGAGCGGGCCGAGCTGCTGTATGGCGCGATGGGTGAGCGCAAGCAGGCGGCGGGCGGTTCGGTTGCCAATACCATCGCCGGGGCGGGCAATCTGGGTCTGCGCACCGCGTTTGTTGGCCGGGTGCATGACGATGCGCTGGGGCGGTTTTATGCCAAGGCGATGACGGATGTCGGCACGGCCTTTGTCAATCCGCCAGTGGCGGGGGGCGAATTGCCGACCTCGCGCAGCATGATCATCGTGTCGCCCGATGGCGAGCGGTCGATGAACACCTACCTCGGGATTTCTGCCGAACTCGGCCCGGACGACGTGGACGAAGCGGTGGCGGCCAATGCCGAGATCGTGTTTCTCGAAGGCTATCTGTTTGACAAGGACAAGGGCAAAGAGGCCTTCACCCGCATGGCGCGCGCCTGTAGCGCCGCGGGCGGCAAGGCCGGGATTGCGATCTCGGACCCGTTCTGTGTGGAACGGCACCGGGCGGATTTCCTCGACCTGATTGAGAATGAGCTGGACTATGTGATCGGCAATGAGGCCGAGATTCGCTCGCTGTATGAAACCGACGATACCGAAGCGGCTTTGGCCAAGGTGGCAGAGATCTGTTCGCTGGTGGCCTGCACCCGGTCGGGCGACGGGGTGACGATTGTGGCGGACGGTGTGCGCACCGACGTTGGCGTGCAGCGGATCGTGCCTGTCGATGCAACCGGCGCGGGCGATGGCTTTGCCGCCGGGTTCCTGTATGGGCTGGCGACGGGCCGCGATATGGAGATCTGCGGGCGCATGGGCTGTACCGTGGCGGGCGAAGTGATCCGACATGTGGGGCCGCGCGCCGAGGGCGACTTGCAGGAAGTGTTCGAGGCGGCGGGGCTGGCGACAGTCTAAGCCGTCAGGCAGGATAGGTCGTCAGGCTGGGGCGGGTGGGTCGATCACCGGCTTCACCCTGACCCGCAGCAGAGAAACAGCGGAGATCGCCGTCAAAATGGCGGTCCCGTACACCAACGGCAGCAGGCACAAAAACACCGTGGCCGAACTGGTGGCGAGGAACTTGCTCGAGCCAAGCGCAAGCGCGAACAGCCAGCTTGCCGTAGACACGCCACCGATCACCACAGCAGCGTTGCGTTGCCCTGCGCCAAGCGCCCAGATCCCCCGCGCGCCTGCGGTGCGAAACATCGGCAGGGCATAGCGGCCGATCAGCACGGCGTTGAAGGTCAGCACCGCAACCACCAACAGCTTTACCAGAAGTTTAGGCGAGAATTCGGCCCAGACAAACCCGGTGCGCAGGTAGATCAGCGCCAAACCGGACGCCCACATTCCGACAAGCGCAAGCGTGACGACGCTGTGACAGGTCTCAAGCGTGGCGTGATCGCGGGGGGTGGTGCGGCTTCGCAGATGAGACAGCACAATGAAATCTGCGGTAAACGCGACGCCCAAACCGATCGCAACAGACAAAAGATGGCAATACCGAACGAAATCGCCGAGAATTTCCTGAACCAAACCTGTATCCAAACACTGATTAAAAAATCACAACTGGCCGTCAAATCCGAGCGGCCGATGGGGTATAATACCAAGCATATTTAACAGTTTAAGCAAATTATCGCGCCTGTTCCGACGTGCTGCAATAATATCACAGACACGTCGGAACGGCGATGTCAGGTGGCCTTG
Source organism: Marinovum sedimenti (assembly GCF_054052205.1). Classification (NCBI taxonomy): domain Bacteria; kingdom Pseudomonadati; phylum Pseudomonadota; class Alphaproteobacteria; order Rhodobacterales; family Roseobacteraceae; genus Marinovum; species Marinovum sedimenti. Next base: position 2,479,710 of record NZ_CM133223.1, on the reverse strand, counting down.
GTCACTCGCCTAGCTTGGCGTGCACCTCCTCGAGATCAATCTCGCCCACCGGCAGTTTGTTGGCCGGGTTCTCGAAATCGTATTTGAACACCTCGAAATCGCGTTTGTACATTTCGTAGACCAGGTGCATCGACAGGTCGTCAAAGTAATCCTCGACCGGGTGCAGCCGCTTGGGGCCGTGACCCTCGCTTTCGTTAAACCGGGGGATTTGCTCGATGTTCACCTGATGCGGCGTCTCGATTGCGCCGAGCACTTCGGCCATGCCTTCGTTGAACTTCTCGGTCCAGACGATCTTGTCATATTTGCCGCCGTTGCAGATGAAGGTCGACACATGGCCAGAGGTCGCTGACCAGTGGATATCCGGGTCCATCGGCTTGCGAAACTTGATGGTGTCGCGCGCGAACAACAGAAAGCGGCGGAAGCTGGCGATCTGGTCGAACTCGCCTTTGCCGTCATCGCCCCCCACATCGACACCGTATTTCTGCATCACCATCGGCACCAGATTGCCGCGATAGCGGTTGCCGTTGCGCTGGATGCCGCAGATTTTGTCAAAGAACGACGACAGGATGCGCGTGTAGGGATTGCGCACGCAGGTGAACGCATAAGCCGCATGCATCCGGACATTGGCGTTGATCACCTGCTGGCTTTCCTCGCGGGCCCATTTGTGAAGCCCCTCGGACGCATCATGGATATCACCGTCGAAAAACGCGCCGTGATCGGAATAATACAGGATCTGACCGATGGTCGAGCAGGCGCATTTCGGCACCACGCGGTAAATCACGCTCTCGCTCTCTGTCATCCATGTGCCGGGAAAGCCCATGGTTGCTGCCTCCTCAAGTCTGTTTTTATCGTTGCTGCGACTATACTCTGGTTTGATTTTCCTAATAAACCCTGTTTATTCAAGGATAGTTCAGCTTTAACTGCTACCTAGGGCGAAAATCGAGGGAAGTCACGCGAACGACATGGCAAAAATCGCCTTCATATTGCTGTGCCACAAAGACCCCGAGGCCATTATCAAGCAGGCCCAGCGGCTTACGGCGAAGGACGACTATATGTCGATCCACTTCGACGCGCGTGCACCCAAGGCCGCCTATGATCAGATCCGCAAGGCGCTGGCCGACAATGACCGCGTGGCCTTTGCCAAAAAGCGCATCAAATGCGGCTGGGGTGAGTGGTCTTTGGTCGAGGCGACCCTGCTCGCGACCGAGGCTGCTGTCGAGGCTTTTCCCAAGGCCACGCATTTCTACATGCTGTCGGGCGATTGCATGGCGATCAAGTCGGCCGAGTATACCCATGAATTCCTTGACGAAAACGAGGCCGACTTTATCGAAAGCTTCGATTTCTTCGAGAGTGATTGGATCAAGACCGGCATCCAGGCCGAGCGCCTGACCTATCGCCACTATTTCAATGAGCGTGAGAACAAGACGATGTTCTATGCCTCGATGAACCTGCAAAAGCGGCTCGGGCTGCAGCGTGAGATACCGCACGACCTTCAGATCATGATCGGCAGCCAGTGGTGGTGTCTGCGCCGCCGCACCATCGAATGGATCCTCAATTTCACCCGCGAACGCCGCGACGTGATGCGGTTTTTCCGCACCACATGGATCCCGGATGAGACGTTTTTCCAGACGCTGGTGCGCCACTTGGTGCCGGAAGACGAGATCCAGTGCCGCACGCTGACCTTCCTTTTGTTTTCCGATTATGGGATGCCGGTCAACTTCTACAACGATCACTATGACCTCTTGCTGAGCCAGGATTACCTGTTCGCCCGCAAAATCAGCCCCGAGGCCAGCGAGCTTAAGCGACGGCTCGGCGTGCTGTATTCCTCGGATGGGGCCGAGTTCCAGATTTCCAACGAGGGCCGCAGCCTCTATCACTTCCTGACGGCGCGGGGCCGCGAAGGGCGGCGATTTGCCCCTCGGTTCTGGGAAAACGAAGGGTCACTGGGGCGCGACCGCGAGATGCTTATCGTGGTCTGCAAAAAGTGGCATGTGGCCAAGCGATTGGTCGCGCGAATCCAGCAGCTGACGAATATTCCTGCGGTGGAGTATCTGTTCAACGAGGAAACCTGCGCCCTTCCCGATCTGGGCGGTATCCAAACCTCGATGGACAAACGCCACCGCCACCGCCGCGCGCTGATGCGGATGCTGTTTGATTACTACGACAGCGACCGGATGATCATCTGCCTCGACCCCGCCAATGTTGACCTGATGCAGGATTTCTATGGCGATCGGTCGATGACCCGGATGCTGGAAGTGCAGTGTAATTTCACCGACCAATATCTGGTCGGCCATGCCAAGCGCGTGGGGCTCGCCGGTGAGCACACCAAGCCAGACGCCCTGCGCCGCCTCCTGCCGACGATTCGCAATGATGTTCTGTTTGAGAGCGAAACCATTCGCGACGCAGAATTTTCGCATTTCGGCCAGGTGCGCGAGTGGGAAACCCCCGATCACAATGCCCGCATGATTGCCGATTTCCTGCAAATCCCGCCGGAAACCGCGATGGAAATCGCCCATACCGATCACCTGTTTGCCGATTAAGGACCCTGCATGTCTTACGCCTATGACGACCAGAATATCTTTGCCAAAATCCTGCGTGGCGAGATCCCGAACCAGACCGTTCATGAAACCGAGCACACGCTCGCGTTTAATGACATCATCCCACAGGCCCCAACCCATGTGTTGGTGATTCCCAAGGGGCCCTATGTCAGCTTTGACCATTTTGCGCTGCACGCCAGCGAGGCGGAGATCGTCGACTACATCCGCTGCGTCGGCACCGTGGCCAAGATGTGCGGCGTTGCGCTCGAGGATGGCGATGGATTTCGCCTGATCGCCAATGCGGGCCGCGACGGTGTGCAAGAGGTGCCGCATCTGCACGTGCACATTCTCGGCGGCCGCGGCCTTGGGCGGATGCTGCAACCGGCCTGATCCCGGCGCCGCTGTCACACATAAAAAACCCCCGGTGCAAAAACCGGGGGCATACTCACTACAGGGGTTCGAAAATCACCACTCGGTCGGGCCTTTGTCGGCAAAGGCGTGGACCAGAAAATCAATAAAGGCGCGTACTTTGGGCTGGGTAAACCGTCCCGGCGGGTACACAGCATAGATCCCTTGCGTCTCACTCGGCAACTCGGGGATCGCATCCTCGACAAGCCCTTTGTCCATCGCGTCGGCGTACAGAAACGACGGCAGATAGGCGATACCTAGCCCGGCCACGGCCGCGTTCAACAGCGACTGGCCATCATTCACACTCAGCCAGCCAGCGGTCCGAACCTGACGCTTTTCGCCCGACGGCGCCGTAACCTTCCAGACGTTGCCACTGGATTGGTTGGAATAATGCAGCAGCTTGTGTTCGTTCAAATCGTCAATCCGCTGCGGGCGGCCGTATTTTTCGAAATAACCCGGGCTGGCGATCATCCGCTTGGTGGTTTCGGTCAGTTTGCGGGCGCGCAGCGTGCTGTCCTCCAGCTCCCCGATGCGCACGGCCATGTCGAACCCTTCCGAAATCAGCTCAACATAGCGGTTGTTCAGCACCATGTTGACGGTGATGTCTGGGAATTCGCTGAGAAAGTCACCCAGGATCGGCGACATGTGATTGACGCCAAAATCAGTCGCAACCGAGATCCGCAAAAGCCCCGAAGGCGCCGATTGCATCGAGGTGACAAGCGCATCCGCCTCGCCCGCATCGTTCAGCACGCGGCGCGCACGGTCATAATAGGCAAGCCCGATTTCGGTCGGGCTAACCCGCCGTGTTGTCCGGTTCAGCAGACGCGCACCCAACCGGGCCTCAAGCGATGAGACATGTTTCGAAACGGCAGATTTCGAAATCCCCATCTTCTTGGCCGCATCGGTAAACCCGCCCTGGTCTACGACAGTGGCAAAGGCTTCCATTTCAGTCAGACGGTCCATGCTTGTTCCTCGGCATTAGTGACATCCCGAGGCCCAACATCGTTCTGAAATCAGGCAGAACCGGGGCCGGGGTCAGACAATATCAGGGTTTTACACCCAACTGTCGCAGAGCGGGAAACAGGCAAAAATCACAACGCACGCGCGAGAACACCCACCCGCCAATAGTCCGAAGCGTCCCGGGCAAAGCCAAATCGCAACGCCCAACAGGCTTCTTCTGTTCTTAAATACCTCGGGGGTCTGGGGGCAGCGCCCCCAGCCTGTCGACGTGCGCAGGCACGGCGATAAAGCCCCCTTCCGAGAGGACCTTAAAGCGCCGCCGCCAGCCGTGTGCCCTGATTGATCGCCCGCTTGGCGTCCAGCTCGGCGGCCACATCCGCGCCGCCGATCACATGACAGGCAATGCCCTGCGCGGCCAGATCATCCGCCAATGACCGCTCCGACACCTGCCCGGCGCAAAGCACGATGGTATCGACCTGCAAAAGCTGCGGCTCTTCGCGCGCCTCGCCTTTCGACACCCAAAGCCCCTCATTGGTGATCCGCTCGTAATTCACTCCGGCGCGCATATCGACACCCTTCATCTTCAGCGTCGCGCGATGGATCCAGCCGGTGGTCTTGCCCAGCCGCTTGCCCGGACGCTCTTGCTTGCGCTGCAACAACACCACCTGCCGCTTGGGCGCTTCGGGCTGCGGCCCGTCCGGGGCCAGCCCGCCGCGCGCGGCCTCGGGGTCGGTCACGCCCCATTCCGCCAGCCAGTCCGCAAGGTCCATCGTCGGCGACTGGCCTTGCTCAACCAGGAACTCCGACACATCAAAGCCGATGCCGCCCGCGCCAACAACCGCCACGCGCTTGCCCACTTCGGCACGCCCGCGCAGCACGTCTATATAGCTGACCACATTCGGCCCGTCCTGCCCCTCGATCCCCGGATCACGCGGCACCACACCGGTGGCGATGATCACCTCGTCGAAGCCGACAAGCGCCTCTGCCGTCACCCGCTGCCCCAGCTTCAGGGTCACGCCCGCCGCCTCAACCATGCGGGCGTACCAGTCGACAAACCCGATGAATTCTTCTTTCCCTGGCACCTGTTTGGCCATGTTCAACTGACCGCCGATTTCATCGGCCTGATCAAACAGCGTCACCGCATGGCCGCGTTCGGCGGCGGTGATGGCCGCCGATAGTCCCGCAGGCCCCGCCCCGACCACGGCAACGGTCTTTGACACCTCCGCCGGTGCGATCACCAATTCGGTCTCGTGACAGGCACGTGGATTGACCAGACAGGTCGAGATCTTGCCGCTGAAGGTATGGTCCAGACAGGCCTGGTTGCAGGCGATGCAAGGCGCGATCAGCCCGGACTGCCCGGCCTCGGCCTTGGCGACAAACGCCGGGTCGGCGAGGAACGGACGCGCCATCGACACCATGTCGGCGCAGCCCTCGGCGAGCACCTGTTCGGCAACCTCGGGCGTGTTGATCCGGTTCGAGGTGATCACCGGGATGCCGACCTTGCCCATCAGCTTTTGCGTCACCCAGGCAAAGGCCGCGCGCGGCACAGAGGTGGCAATCGTCGGAATGCGCGCCTCGTGCCAGCCGATGCCGGTGTTGAGGATATCTGCCCCAGCCGCCTCGATCTCCTGCGCCAATTGCACCACTTCTTCGTGGGTCGAGCCATCCGGCACCAGATCGATCATCGACAACCGGTAGATCACGATGAAATCGGGGCCGACAGCCTCGCGCACCCGGCGCACCACTTCGATCGGCAGGCGAATGCGGTTCTCATAAGAGCCGCCCCAGCGGTCCGTCCGCTTGTTGGTGTGCGCCACGATGAACTGGTTGAGGAAATAGCCCTCCGATCCCATCACCTCGACACCATCATACCCGGCCTCGCGCGCCCGCGCGGCGGCGGTCACCATATCCGCAATCTGCTTTTCGATCCCGTCTTCGTCCAACTCTTTGGGCGGAAACGGCGAGATCGGCGATTTGATCGGGCTGGGGCCAACGCATTCGGGGCCATAGGCATACCGCCCGGCGTGCAGGATCTGCATCGCGATCTTGCCCCCGGCATCGTGCACCCGGTCGGTCACAATGCGGTGGTTGGCAATGTCATCCGGCGTAAACAGCCCCGCCGCACCGGGGAACACGCCGCCTTCACGATTGGGGGCCATACCGCCCGTGACCATAAGCGCCACCCCACCGCGCGCCCGCTCGGCATAAAACTCGGCCACCCGGTTCCAGTCCTTGGTTTCCTCAAGGCCCGTGTGCATCGAGCCCATCAGCACGCGATTTTTCAGCGTGGTGTGGCCCAGATCAAGCGGGCGGAACAGGTTGGGGTAGTTTTGCATCAGCGGCCTCCGTGTTAACACTTAGATGGCCCATGCCGCTTTACCTTGTCACGCAGAACGTCAGGTCATTTGCCCAATGGCGCAGCGTTCCACACGGCAGACCTTGGAACAGCCGCGAAATCCATGTCCCACATTGCGTTATGCGGTTTCGCGACAATGCCGGCGGAAGGCCCGTTTGAGCATATCCAGCTCGGCCCGCAGCATATCCACCTCGGCGCGGATATCGTCGCCCAGCGCATCGCCCGCGATGATCGAAAAGGTATCAAGCACGTCACCGTCGCTGGCATCGGCAAACACAAAGGTATGGCTGCCTTCGCTCAACAGCCGCGCGGGCACCGGAAAGCGCACCTTCCATGTGCCGGGCTCCGACGTCTCGCTCAGGTCCACGCCGTCAACCGGACGGTCCCCCAACATCACCCGGATCGCAGGGTCGCCCGCGCCCGGCGACCGGTCCTGCAACGCGCCCTCCCATATGCCCTCAAAAAACCGCGTCTTGGTCAGCGTCAGTTCCGACATCGCTGCCCCCTTAAATTTCTGCTCTCAGCCGACGGCTGAATGTCAGGTCGCGCAGAACCACCTGGTTCATCTGCGGCCCCTCGATGATCAGATCCAGCCAGGCCTTGTCGATTCTCTTTTCGTTCAGCTTGGAATAGGCCAGATCGAACTCCACATGCCGATCATTGCTTTTCAGCGGCAGTTCCCGCACCAGCTTTTCGGTGTTCGGGCCGCTTTTGACGTTGAGCCGGGCAAAGATTTCCAACGGGCTCTCAAGCTCGACAACGCAATCCATCCGCACCAGATGCGACCGGGTCAGGCCGTCGACCGCACTGGGCGGCAGGTCAATCGCCAGCGACAGGTAAGAGCCGTCAAACTGGAACACATCCATGCGGATGCCAAAGGGCGCAAGATCGGCCTCGCGGGTGTTGCGCAACTGGCGCAGGGTCAGCTCGGATATCTTGCAGTCGTGAAACAGTGTGACCTCAGAGCCAAGCTGCGCCCCGCTTTCCACCGCCGCCTCACCGGGTTCGGGCATCGGGCCATGCCAGGCCTCGGGCCGCCAGACCCAATCGCTGTCATGCGGTGCGGCGATGGCATTGCTGCCGATCTCTGGCAGGGCCAGCCGGTATTCAGCAACATACAACAGCTCGTTCAACTGATGGCGCAGTTTGCGCGCCCGGCCCCGTTGGCGTTTGAGCAGGGCAAGATCGGCCTCTTGCGCACCGCGCACAGCCGCGCCCCACCGCCGCAGCGCCGCGCGCTGGGTGAGCCGGTCCAATATGTTGCCCGAGTGCCGTGTCATGGTTTTGCCCGCCGTCTTGTGGTCCGTGCCGCGTGTCATTGATGCACGCAATCTTACCCGGATACCTTTCAATTTCACAAACGCCCGAATGTTACCTCGGGGTCAAGCCTGTTTCGCCGATCAATCCGCCGGGCTGTTGCTGCGGATCCCCTCCGCCAGCGCCGCCAGTAAGGCCGCCCCGCCCTGCTGCGAGATTTCGCCACCCGGCGGTCCGAATGCGGCCAAAAGCACGGTGCGCCCCCGGTGAACAAACACCCCCCGCCAATGTGGATCGCCCAACCCGTCTTCCGTGGGCAGGGCGGTCTGGCGAAGCTGTACCAGCGCCACGCCGTCGCGGGTTTCCTGCGACAGCACCGACCCCACGCCAACCACCGCGCGCAGCACCTCTGGTGCCGAGAGTTCGCCCGGCGCGCGCCATGACGAGACCGAAACAGTTGCCGCGCCAAAGGGAACTCGAGCGCCGCTTTCGCCGGCTGTCACCGCGCGGCACCCGACCAAAAGCGCAAAGCCGCGTTGCCCCCTGTCGCGCAGAGACTGCTGCTCGACGCACCAGCCATCGGGCGCGTCGATCACCACATCGCCTTTGGCCAGCTGCGCGCGTGTCACCGGTTCCGAAGGACCGGCCACTTTCGGGCGCGTGAGACCAGAGAAGAAGCCGCCCCCGCCTGCTGCAGGACGGTCGATCAGCGCCAACTTGGGGCCGCTGTTAAGGCAGCCCGCCAAGAGCGCCAACGCGCCTACCAGCAGAGAGGATTTCGCCACGGCGCGCAGGCGCGTGTTATTCTGCAATTGCACCATTGACTTGCACCGGCGGCACAGCCGCCCGGTTCCCTCCCGAAACATAAGATCGCGCGATGGTGGCCCGGCCTTTCGCAGCCTGCAAGACTTGTTAACGCCAGTTCATCGTTTTCAAACCGACCTGAAACCGATTAGCCTCGCACATGGATTATCCACCCTACGCCCCGAACGCGCGTTATAGCGCCCCTGCCCGCCCAACTGCCGAACTCTGGCGCACTGCGGCCGGACTGGTGCTGGGGGCCGTTCTGTTTCTGGCGCTCGCGCAGGCGCTGTCGGGGGTGGTGGTGTCGCTGCTGCCCGAACCGGTCCGGCCCGGCACGCCATCCTACGCCATCTTGCAACTGCTCACGGTTGGCCTGATCGGAGTCAGCGTGGCGCTTGTGGTGCGGCTGTTGCACAACCGATCTGTCACCACGCTCCTAGGCCCCCTCACCGCGGCGCGGGCCGATTTCCTGCGAGTGATTGCGCCGATGGCGGGGCTGACCGCCGTCCTGTCCTTGCTGCAAATCCTGACGCTGGGGGCCACGCCGATCCACGCACAGCCGCTGGACCGTTGGCTTATCCTGCTGCCGTTCGGGCTGGCGGCGACCTTGGTCCAGGTCTCTGCCGAAGAGCTGGTGTTTCGCGGCTATCTGCAACAACAGCTTGCGGCGCGCCTGCGCTGGCCCGTGCTTTGGATCGCCCTACCCTCGGCGCTGTTTGCCGCTGTCCACTACAGCCCGGCGCAATTTGGCGGCAATGCGCTGTTCATCGCGCTGTGGGCCGGGCTTTTCGGCGTTGCGATGGCCGATCTGACGGCGCGCACCGGAACGCTTGGCGCGGCGATTGGCGTGCACTTCGCCTTTAACGTCTGGGCGATCCTTGGCGTGGCCCTGCCGGGGCCGCTGGTGGGGCTGGCGCTGTTCGTCCTGCCATTTGGTGCCAGCGATGAGGCCCGACTGGCCGCTCTGCTCCCCGGTGAGGTTGTGAGCATCGCTCTGGCATGGCTTGTGGCACGCATTGCGCTGAGGGTTTGATTGCATTTCCGTCTCATCCCGCTTAAGTCCAAGGCAAATCGCCCATTTGGGGCACAGAAGACAGGTCGGACATGAACTGGATCACAAACTACGTGCGTCCGCGCATCAATTCGATTTTCTCGCGCCGCGAGGTGCCGGAAAACCTTTGGACCAAATGCAGCGAATGCGGCACCATGCTGTTCCACCGCGAGATCCGGGATAATCTGAACGTCTGCACCAGTTGCGGCCATCACATGCCGATTACTGCGCGCGACCGGTTTATCACCCTGTTTGACGGCGGTGTGTTTCGCGAAGTTGCGGTGCCCGAGCCGCTGGCCGACCCGCTGCATTTCCGCGACCAAAAGCGCTATCCCGAGCGGATGAAAACCGCGCAAAAGACCACGGGCGAGAAAGAAGCCATGCTGGTGGGCGAAGGCGAGATTGGCCGCACGCCGATTGTGGCCGCCTGTCAGGACTTCTCGTTTATGGGCGGGTCGATGGGCATGTATGTCGGCAATGCGATCATCGCTGCCGCCGAACGGGCCGTGGCGCGCAAATGCCCAATGATCCTGTTTTCCGCCGCCGGTGGCGCGCGGATGCAAGAGGGCATTCTCAGCCTGATGCAGATGCCGCGCACGACCGTGGCGGTGCAGATGCTGAAAGAGGCGAACCTGCCGTACATTGTGGTGCTCACCCACCCCACCACCGGCGGCGTGACCGCATCTTATGCGATGCTGGGCGATGTGCAGATTGCCGAACCCAATGCGCTAATCTGCTTTGCCGGGCCGCGTGTGATTGAACAGACCATCCGCGAGAAGCTGCCCGAGGGCTTTCAACGTGCCGAATACCTGCTGGAACATGGCATGCTGGACCGGGTGACGCCGCGCAAACATCTGCGCGATGAGCTGATCACCATTTGCCGGATGCTGATGGGCCTGCCGCCTGCGGTGCAGGGCGATCTGCCTGCCCCCACCAAAAGCGCAACCGCGCTGGCGCAAGAGCAGGCCAAGACGCCGAATACGGCGGACAAACGCGCGCCCGAAAAATGAGCGCGGCCCCCTCTGACGCCATCCTCGAGCGGATGATGGCGCTGCACCCCAAGGTGATCGATCTGACGCTGGACCGGGTGTGGCGGCTGCTGGCGGCGCTTGATCATCCCGAACGGGCTTTGCCGCCGGTGATCCACATCGCAGGCACCAATGGCAAAGGCTCGACTCAGGCGATGATCCGCGCCGGGCTGGAAGCAGCGGGCCAAAGCGTGCACGCCTATACCTCGCCGCATCTGGCACGGTTTCATGAACGCATTCGGCTGGCCGGAACGCTGATCACCGAGGCGGATCTGAGCGCCTATCTCGATGAATGTTACGCGGCCAATGGCGGCGAACAGATCACCTATTTCGAAATCACCACCTGCGCCGCCCTGCTGGCCATGGCGCGCACCCCGGCGGAGTATACCTTGCTTGAGGTCGGCCTTGGCGGGCGGCTCGATGCCACCAATGTGGTTGAGCGCCCGGCGCTGACGGTGATCACGCCGGTGTCGATCGACCACGAGCAATTTCTTGGCAATACGCTGGCCAAGATCGCCGGCGAAAAGGCCGGCATTTTCAAACGGGGCGTGCCCTGCGTTGTTGGCCCGCAGCCCGATGAGGCGATGGAGGTGATCGAAGCCACCGCCGCCCGACTCGGAGCGCCACTGATTGCCCACGGCCAGCAGTGGCACGCATTTGAGGAACGCGAGCGCATGGTGTTTCAGGATGAAACCGGCCTGCTGGACCTGCCGTTGCCCAACCTGCCCGGCGCACATCAGATTGATAACGCTGGTGCCGCCCTGGCCGCTTTGCGCCATCTCGGCTTTGGCCCCGAGGCCTGTGAGGCGGCTGTCACCCAAGCGTTCTGGCCCGCGCGGATGCAACACCTGCGCGAAGGTCCGCTTCTGGCACTGGCCCCCGAGGCGCAGCTTTGGCTTGATGGCGGGCACAACGCTGCCGCCGGTCAGGCACTGGCGGCGCATCTGGCGGGTCTGCCCAAACGCCCGACGCATCTGATTTGCGGCATGTTGAACACCAAGGACGTGACCGGCTATCTCAGACCTCTTGCGGATGTGGCGCAAAGCCTGACCGCCGTGCCCATCCCCGGCGAGGCCAACACCCTGCCGCCCGAGGCTGTCGTGGCTGCGGCGGATCAAGTCGGACTGCCCGCGCAGCAAGCGCAAACCGTGTCCGACGCCCTCGCCCGCATCGCGAAAAAAGAGCCGCGTGCCCGCATTTTGATCTGCGGATCGCTTTATCTGGCCGGGTCTGTGCTGAGAGAGAACGGCTAAGTCTCTGCAATTAGAGTCATTTTATCGCCACATAAAAATTGACCCAAGAATCGCCAAAACGAATCAGGTAATCGTTGACTGATTCAGCAATACATCGCTATATTTGGTCCAATTAGTTGGGACACCGCCAACATAAATGTTGCCAATCTATATATGGCGGTGGCTTTGGGGGACAAGTTTGTGCGTATTGCGGGTGTCATAGCCGTCGGGTGCCTTTTGGCTGGCCAGATGAGCAGCGCACAGGACGTGCGGATCAGCCCCGATGTGGACCGCCATGAAACCACGATCAATGGCGCCCTGCTGACAATCGAACGCATTCAGGACAACGCCAACCAACTGACCGGAGAGTTTACCAAAACCTCGCGGCCCTGCCCGCCGTTCTGCATCGCGCCGATCTCGGCGGCGCCCGGTGTGCGCACCGTAGGCGAACTTGAGGTGATGGAGTTTCTCGACACGGCGGTTGCCCCTGGCAGCGGCTTGCTGCTCGACAGCCGGGTGCCGGAATGGTTTGCCAAAGGGTCAATCCCCGGTGCGGTCAACGTGCCGTTCACCACGCTTGCCCCCGCCAACCCCTATCGCAACGACATCCTGCGCGCGCTTGGGGCCAAGGGCGAAGAGGGCAGCTGGGATTTTACCGACGCGCTCGACCTCATGCTGTTTTGCAACGGCCCTTGGTGTGATCAAGCCCCGCGTGCCATCCGCGATCTTGTCGCGGCGGAATATCCGGTTGAAAAGATAAGCTATTATCGCGGCGGCATGCAGCTTTGGTTGCTGCTCGGCCTGACTGTGAGCAACGCCAAATGAAACAGGAGGGCAAGACGTGATCCGACTTTTCCTTCTGGCCACCGGCGTGCTCTCCATCGTCATTGCGCTGTTGATCAACCGCGCGCCGCCTGATGACGCCAGCGGCTCTGTGACCCGCACCGACACCGGCGACGTGCTGCAAATGCGCGATGTGGCGCAGGGGCCCGGGCCGTTTGCCCGCAAGGCCGTGCAGGCGCCCGGCGATGCGCTCTCGCTTGACGCCATGACCCGTGCCATCGTGATGGAATACCGCCGCCCGGTGACAGGCGACCGTTTGCGCCAGGTGGCCACCACGACCGGTGGCGATGAGGACGGCATGCGCTCGCTGACCCAAGGCGTGCTCGCCGGACTGGGGGCCGCCCAAGGCAAACCCGTGGTGACGCAGCAGGCAGAGGTGCCGCTGACCCTTGATGCGCTGATCGTAAAGGCGATGGGCGAAGGTCAATCCGATGCCTACGTCGATGCGCTGTTGAACGAGGCGGTTGGCAGCGGCGCGGTGGACGTGCCTGCGGCCATCGTCACGTCTTCGGGCGAAGTCGACACCGCCACTCTGTTGGAATCATTGGTCAATCGCTCCGGGGTTAAAACCGCCCCCGCGCCCGCCCCGGCCCCAAAGAGAATTCCCGCCAAAGTTCCAACGCAGCCTGCGGCCGAACTTGCCCAAGTTGCCGCGCCGGTCCTGCCCAACATCGCACCACCGGCGAACGACGTGCTGATCTATACGGTGCAACCCGGCGACAGTCTGGCCGGAATTGCACTGCGCCACTACGGCACCACCACGGCCTATGAAATCATCTATCAGGCCAACCGCGAAAAGCTTCCGTCACCCAGTGCAGTCCGCCCTGGGATGACGCTTAGAATACCGGGGATATAACAGCCGCTAAAGGCCGTCCCCAGACAGGTATAAAACAGGCGATAAAAAACCATGAGCAGCGACTTGGGGCCCTTCGGGGCCCCTTATTTTTGTCCAAAGCTCAAAGAGGCGCTCAGCCGAGCGGGCGGGCCTCATCGACCAACATCACCGGGATGCCATTGCGGATTGGAAAGGCCAATCCGGCCTTGCGCGAGATCAGCTCTTGCGCCTCGGCATCATAGTCAAGGCGCGTGTGGGTGCGGGGGCACACCAGCGCCTCAAGCATCCGCCGGTCAAAGACTTCCTTGCGGGGGGCGGGTTGGCTCATTGCATGATCTCCTCGGTGTTGCCGCCACGTAGCGCGAATTCCAGCAAGGTGACAAGCGTTTCCCGCCGCGTCGACAGCGAGGGGGCCTCAAGCAGCGCCTGTTTTTCCTCGGCTTCAAACTCCAGCATCATCGACAGGGAATTGATCAGCAGCTCATCACTGGCCTGCGTCAGCGTTTCCCAATCCGCCGAAAGCTCGCGCGCATCAAAGAAGCGCGACAGAAGCTCCATAAAGGGGGCGCGATCAAAGCTTGGGTCTTGTTCGGAGGCCTCTAAATCCTGCTCAAACCCGGACCAGCCCACATTGAACCGGCGATAGGCGGTGAAACCCTCGACTTCGCCCCGGATGCGAAACCGCGACACCCCGGCCAAAGTGACCATAAAGCGGCCATCCTCGGTCTCGGAGAACTGGGTCAGACGACCGGCGCAGCCAATGGAGTGCAGCCGGTTGTCTCTGTGCCCCGGTCGGGGGCTGGGCTGGATCATCCCAATCAACCGCTCCGGCGTTTTCATACAATCCTCGATCATCGCCAGGAAGCGAGGTTCAAAGATATGGAGCGGCAGCCGCGCACGGGGCAGCAAGAGCGTCCCGGGCAACGGGAAGACCGGTATCATGTCGGGGAGGTTTGAGGCGCTGATCATGCGCCTAACCTAGTTCGCGAAACCAATCAGGCAAATATCATCGAACTTAATTTGCGACGCCCGTTCAGAACCACCGGATCGTTCGGTTTCAGGGCTTCGAAAATCGTGAACAATTGCGTCTTGGCCGCGCCGTCGTTCCATTCGCGATCCCGGCGGAACACCTCAAGCAGTTCGGCCACGGCGGCATCGGCATCGCCACCGGCATGCAGCGCCAGCGCCAGATCGAACCGCGCCTGAAGATCTTCGGGATTGGCCTCGACCGCTGCCTTCAGCTCGCCAAGCGGACCGGCATCTGCGGCCTGACGGGCAAGCTGGATCTGGGCGTGTGCGGCCTCAAGCTCGGGGGCTTGCGAGATTTCGGCGGGGGCACCATTCAGGATTGCCTCGGCCTGATCGAGATCGTCCATCGCGATATGCGCCCGGACCAGCCCGCCATAGGCGCGCGCATTTGCCGGATCTTCGCCAAGGATGGCCGCAAAGGTCTGGGCGGCGTCATCGGCAGCCCCCAGTTCCAGCATCTCATCAGCCGCATCCAGCGCCTCGTCGAGGCCATCGTCGCCCGGCACACCGTCCCCGGTTTCGACCACACGATCGACAAAGGCGGTGATTTCCGACGGCGGCACCGCGCCCTGAAAGCCGTCGACCGGCTGGCCCTGCCAAAAGGCATAGACCGTCGGGATGGACTGCACCCGGAGCTGGCCAGCGATGGCCTGATTTTCGTCAACGTTGACCTTGGCCATTTTGACCGCGCCCTTGGCCTTGGTCACCGCCTCTTCGAGCATGGGGCCCAGCGTTTTGCAGGGGCCACACCACGGGGCCCAGAAGTCTACGATCACCGGAACCGTCATCGAGGCGTCAACAACCTCGGCCATGAAGTCCGCTTCCGAGACATCTTTGATCAGGTCTGCGCTTGGCGCTGCGCTGTCTTGCGATTGTCCGAGTTCCAGCATCGCCGGCTCCTTTTATACGTGTCGCGCCTGATATGGGCGCTGGCGTGGCGGGTGCAAGACGCAGCCACGGTTTACCTGTGCTTGGCGGTTATCTAGCATCGCCGCAGGCAAATGTGAAAGGGCAAGAGATCATGCGCACGCTTCTGGCTTTCGGCGACTCCAACACCCACGGCACCGTTCCGTTGCCTGCACGCGGGGCGATGGAACGGTACGGCCCCGAGATCCGCTGGCCGACGGTGATGGCGCAAGGTTTGGCCGACGATTGGCATCTTGTCGAAGAAGGCCTGCCTGGCCGCACCACGCAGTTTGGCGATCCGGTGATGGGCAGTCATATGGACGGGCAAGAGGGGCTCAAGATTGCGCTGGCCTCGCATCGTCCGGTGTCGCTGTTGCTGATCATGCTGGGCACCAACGATCTTAAACGTCGGTTCGATCCAAGTGCGTCACGGATCACGGCTGGGGTCTCGGGGCTGCTCGACCTCGCGTTGCATGCCGATATGGCGGCGCAGCATCCGGGGATGGAGGTGCTGGTGATCTGCCCGCCTGCGGTCAAGGAACTGGGGCCGATCCGGGGAGATTTCAACGGTGCCGGGCTGCATGGGCCCAAGCTGGCAGCGGCCTATGCCGATCTGGCGCAGGCGCGCGGGGTGCATTTCTTCGATGCCGGTATGGTGATCGAGACAAGCGATGTGGACGGCGTGCATTTCGAGCCGGATGCCCATAAAACGCTGGGCGCAGCGCTCGCGGGCGTGGTGGCAAAGCTTTAGGCGCTGTTAGCGCGCCTCGCCCGGCGGATCGGCGGCAGGCGTGCGTACCCCGGCCCGACGGAACAGGCGCAGCATTGCATAGGGGTCGATCGCCATGCGCCGATAGGCATCATAGTACCGATCTTCGCGCATGATCTGCCAAGAGAAGATCGAGGCGCGTCGGCGGAATTCCCGGTCTTCTTGCGCCAGTTGGGTGCGGATTTCACCGTTCACGCCATTGCGCGAGGCATAGGTGACAAGCGTTCCATCGCCTGCGCCCACACCCGTGCCCTGCGGTTCAACGCGGGTTCTGTCGCCGCCAAGCGCCGCCACGGCGTCCGCCTCGGGCGTCTGGTCGGTGCGGTTCTTGCCGCCCGGCGTGGGCGGCGGCAAGGCGGTAAAGCTCTCGGGTTCTTGCAGGGGTTTGGGGGGAACGATGGCGAATTCTTCGGGTCCATCACTGCCCGCACCAAGTTCATGCAAGGTGATATCACGCTCGCCACATGCCGCCAGCCCAAGGGCCACGACCAGCAAAACCACCAGCTTTGCAAAGGGCGACATCGTCATACGGTTCTACTCCACCTGCACTTTTTCCAAGACTTAACGGATTGTTCCCACAAGGTCACGCGCCCTTTTTCTTACCCGGCGACGGCTTGCCTGTGCCGGTTCCTGAAAACAACACAAGACCGAAAGCCCCAACAAATATAGCGATATCAGCGACATTGAAGGCAAAGGGGTTTTCGATGCCACAGCACGACATGTTGAGAAAATCCGCCACCGCGCCATAGAGCGCGCGGTCGATGACGTTGCCAAGCGCGCCACCGATCAGGATGCCAGCGGAAATGCGCCCCAACCGGCCCGGCGGATCGCGCCAGACCCAGACGATGACAAAGCCGACAATCACCAGCGCCATCGCGATCAGAAACAGCCGCATTGCATCGGAATTGCCAGAGAACAGGCCAAAGTTGATGCCCGAATTCCACGCCATCCGCAGATTGAGATAGGGCGGCAGCACGTCAATCTCGCCCAGGGTCCGCAGGTCGAGCAGATGCACCACGATGTATTTGCTGAGCTGGTCGAGCAGGAATATCCAGAAACCTGCCCAAAACACCGTTCGCATCTGCCCGCCTTTCTTCATCACGCCGCTCTGACTTAGTGCCGGAAGTGGCGCATACCAGTGAAGACCATCGCCAATCCGGCCTCATCCGCCGCCGCGATCACATCGTTGTCGCGCATCGATCCGCCCGGTTGGATGACACAGGTCGCGCCGGCCTCGGCCGCTTCCATCAACCCGTCAGGGAAAGGGAAAAATGCATCTGACGCCACAGCCGAGCCTTTGGCGAGCGAGGCATCAAGCCCCAGCGCCTCGGCCATGCGTTCGGCCTTTTTGGCGGCAATCATCGCACTGTCGAGACGGCTCATCTGGCCGGCCCCCACGCCAACGGTCGCGCCATCGCGGACATAGACAATCGCGTTGGATTTCACATGCTTGGCCACTTTCCAAGCAAACAGCAAATCGCGCATTTGTTCCTCGGTCGGGGCCACTTTTGTCACCACCTTGAGGTCGTCCAGACCGACAAAGCCAACGTCCTTGTCCTGCATCAGAAAGCCACCCGCGACCTGCCGCAGGGTCTGGCCGCCAATGCGCACATCCGGCAGGCCATCGGTGGTCAGCAGACGCAGGTTTTTCTTCGCTTTAAAGATGTCCATCGCCGCAGCCGAGGCCCCCGGCGCAATCACCACCTCGGTGAAAATCCCGGTGATCTCGCGCGCGGTTTCCTCGTCAAGCGGCTGGTTCAGTGCCACGATGCCGCCAAAGGCCGAGGTCCGGTCACAGTCGAACGCCGATTTATACGCCTCAAGCAAAGTCGCGCCTTTGGCCACGCCGCAAGGGTTGGCGTGTTTGATGATCGCACAGGCCGGGCCATCTTCGGGGGCGAATTCTGCCACCAGTTCAAACGCCGCATCGGTGTCGTTGATATTGTTGTAGGACAGTTCCTTGCCCTGATGCTGTTGCGCCGTCGCCACGCCGGGGCGCCCAGTGCCATCGGTGTAAAACGCCGCCTTCTGGTGCGGGTTTTCGCCATAACGCAGGGTCTGACGCACTTGGCCCGCCACGGCACGGCGGCGCGGGGCAACCTCGCCCAGCGCGTCGGCCATCCAAGAGCTGACAGCGGCGTCATAGGCACCGGTGCGGGCATAGGCGATCTGCGCTAGACGCTGGCGGAAGGTATAGCTGGTCGCGCCATTGTTGGCGTCAAGCTCGCCCAACAGCGGTTCGTAGTCCTCGACATCCACCACCGTGGTGACAAAACCGTGGTTCTTTGACGCCGCGCGGATCATCGCCGGGCCGCCAATGTCGATGTTCTCGATGCAGGTGTCGTAGTCCGCGCCTTTGGCCACGGTTTCCTCAAACGGATAAAGATTGACCACCAAAAGGTCGATCCCGCCGATCCCGTGTTCCTTCATCGCCGCAACATGGGCGTCATTGTCGCGCAGCGCCAGCAGGCCGCCATGCACCGCCGGGTGCAGGGTCTTTACCCGGCCATCCATCATCTCGGGAAAGCCGGTGACATCGGCCACGTCCCGCACGGTCAGCCCGGCATCGCGCAGCGCCTTGGCGGAACCGCCAGTCGAAAGCAGCTCGACCCCGCGCGCATCGAGCGCACGGCCCAGCTCAATCAGGCCGGTCTTGTCGGAAACGGAAAGAAGCGCGCGTTTGATCGGCACGAGGCGGATATCATCGGTCATATCGTCAGGGTCCTGCGGTCAGCTGTCAAAATCGAAATCATCATCCCGTGTCAGATCTCTGACGGCCACCGCCGTGTCATGCGCCTTGGCCAGAGACCACCGGATGCGCGTCGCATACTCCATTGCCCGGTGAGATAAAACGATCTGTTTCGTCGCGCGCGGCCTCAACCGCCCCATTTCGAGGTAAACCGAGGGTTCAAGCGACATTTCCACGCCGCCCTCTTGCCGAAACACCCAAACCTCGCCGGAGCGCAGCGCCAAAGACACCGCCATCCCGCCAAGATCGACCTCGGCGTCGATGTCCGGGTGAAGGTGAAAGCGCACATGATAGGGCACGCCGGATTTGCCCGCCGCATCGCGCACCCGGTCGAATCGCTTCTTGTTCTGCGGCGTCAGCGCCAGCAGCATATCCTCGCCCACCAGCCCGCGGCCATCAAACGTCAGCTCCAGAATGCGAGCGTGGGTGAGCCCGTGGGTGCTGACATAGCCATCATGCCCGCCCTCCATCTTGAGCCCGTCCGGCACATGGCCAATCTCAACCGGCACATCATGCGGCGCATCCTCAAGCATCTCACGCCGTGCGCCACCAATCCGCCCTTCGCGGCCGAGCCGCGCGCTGGAATACCCCTCAAGCGCCAAGGTCGAATGCGAGGGCGTCGCCCGCCCGGCGCGCCGCCAATCCTCGCCAAAGAACGCCCCCGATCCGCAGCTGACAATCAACGGCCTGCGCCCCGATGTCAGCTCGAACGCCAGGGTCGAGGCATGGGCATTATAGCTCGCCGCCCCCTCGGGCGGTGCGCTGGCATCAACAATCACGCTGGTGCGGCCCGCCGACAACCGAGCAAAGCCCATCGCCAGCCCCTCG
The DNA here is from genome assembly GCF_054052205.1 of Marinovum sedimenti. Taxonomy (NCBI): domain Bacteria; kingdom Pseudomonadati; phylum Pseudomonadota; class Alphaproteobacteria; order Rhodobacterales; family Roseobacteraceae; genus Marinovum; species Marinovum sedimenti. The sequence goes on along the minus strand of NZ_CM133223.1, from coordinate 2,460,118 downwards.
GCCCCCTTGCGCACGCCCGACGCCGACAGCGCCTGATCCAGCCGCCCGTCAATGCCGCGTCCGCCACCATGAAACCGCGCCAGCCCGCCATCACTGTGGCGCAGCGCGCGCAGGGTCGGCGCGATCCGCGCGATGGCGGCCATATGCGTCTGGGGCACCGCATTGCCGGTTTCCTCCAGCGCCGCCGCCGCCCAGGTGAGCAGCGTGAACACCTCAAGCAATTCTTCGGGATTGCGCGTCGGGATACCGCCTTGCCCATCAATCTGGCTGGTGCATTCCTTGGCCAGCGCGGTCTTGGCCGAGTCGACATAGCGCTCCATCCCGCTCAGCGACAGCCCGGCATACAGCAGCCCGGTCAGCGCCTCAAACCGGGGCAATCCCGGCGCGGCGCGCGACCAGCGGCGGCCCAGAAACAAGGTCTGATGCGCAAGCGATTTAAAGAACGCCTCGCTGTCTTTCGGGTCCAGCACCCGCAGCAGGAAAATCGCATGATGGGTCCACCGGATAAGCCGCCGCCCCGTTAGGTCCGGCGTCCACCCCGGCCCCTTGCCACGGCCATATTGCGCGATCCAGCCCTTAAGCCAGCGCTGCGCCACCTGACGTGCCCGAATATCGCCCACAGCAGCCAGATCATCGAGCCAGCCAAAGCCATGAATTTGCTCGATAAACGCTTGGTCCGGCGGCTCCAGATCCCACAGCATCGCATCGCGCGATTCAATTAAATGGCCCGCGAACATCAGGTTCCCGGCAATCAACTGCCGCCCGCGATTAAAGCTGCCGATGGTGCGGGGTTCGGGCTGAGACACAAATGCCGTGGCTGCCCGCGCATGGGCAGTCAGCCGCGCATGGACGCGGTGCATCAGGCGCGTGTGGCGCGCTGACCAGCTTTCGTAGTCGGACATCTGCTCTGCCTCGTCCGCACTTGGCGTGCGTGTATTGCCGCGACCATAGCCGCGGCCACACCCAAAGTCACCTCGCAAAAGCGCGCCCCGATTGCGGCGCGGCGCGCCAGTGCAAAATTACCGCGTCAGGCACGCCATGTAAAACCCATCCATGCCGCCCCGGTCGCCCCAGTAGTCCGGTCGAAGCCGCAGCCCGCCCTCGTCACTGCGCCATTCCGGCGCGACACCGGGCAGATCAAACGCCTCGGTCACAACCCGCAAACCGTCATGGCGTGCCAACGCCTCGTCGATCTGGCATTCGCCCTCGTCCGGCAGCAGCGAACAGGTGCAAAAGATCATCCGCCCGCCCGGTTTCAACAGCCCCAAAGCGTGGTCCAAAAGCGCGGCCTGCAATTCGATCAGCGCGCCGATCTCTTCCCCCCGGCGGGCCAATGGCAAATCCGGGTGGCGCCGAATCGTGCCCGTCGCCGAACAGGGCGCATCCAGCACGATCGCATCAAACGGACCGCCGGCAAACGCCAAGGCATCGGCGGCCACCACTTCAGCCACCAACCCGGTGCGGGTCAGGTTTTCCTGCAACCGCACCAACCGGCCTTCGGAAATATCCACCGCCGTCACCTCGGCCCCGGCGGCCGCCAACTGCAAGGTCTTGCCCCCAGGTGCGGCGCAAAGATCAAGCACTTTCAACCCGGTAACATCACCCAGCCCCTTAACCGGCAAAGCAGCAGCAGCGTCCTGAACCCACCACGCGCCCTCAGCAAACCCCGGCAAAGCACTCACCTGCCCCGGTGTCTCCAAACGCACCGAACCCGTCGGCAACACCGTGCCACCAAGGCGCTCGGCCCAGCCCTCAGCATCCGACTTCACCGTCAGATCCAGCGGCGCACCGGCAAAATGCACCACCTCCATCGCGGCAACCGTCTCACTGCCCCAGGCCTCGGCCAAAGGCTGGCGCAACCACTTCGGCAGATGCGGCACCCGCAACGCCGCCCATTTCGCCGAACCCTCGGTCGCCACCTTGCGCAACACCGCGTTCACCAAACCGCCATAGGCCGTGGTCCGCTTGCCCTTGCGCACATAGTCAACGGCATCATTCACCACACCATGGGCATCGCCGCCCTGACACAGCTCGACCGTCGCCAACCGCAACACATTGCGCACCGCCATCGGCGGCATCTTGCGCAAAAACGGCTTCAGCACCCGGTCGGCCCGCTCCAGCCCGCGCAATGTCTCCACCGCCAGCCGCTGCGCCCTTGCGCGCTCTGCCGGTTCCAGCCGCTGATGCTGTGGCGCGCCGGTGAGTTCCGACAAAAGCCGCCCCTCTTCCAACACCTGCCCCAAAAGCCAAAGCGCTCCCGCGCGTGCCGTTCCTGCCATCCGCGACCTCCAGACCGCTTGCCCCAATCAAGCTCCGGCGTATATCTAGACCGAAGCCGCGAGGAAAGACCCAAGGCCGCAAGGAAAATTTATGACTGACATCGAAGAAAAACGCCGCGCCACCCTACCCGAGGCCGCACGCCGCGCCCTGGAAGAAGCCGACGCCCGCCGCGCCGCCGACGACAGCGCCCCACTGCCCACCGAACTCGGCGGTCGCAATGGCCCAGAACCGGTGCGCTACGGCGACTGGGAAAAAAAAGGCCTCGCCATCGATTTCTGATTACTCAGAGACTTCAAATCCAGACCAAGGCTTCTTCTCGGCGAAACTACGCTGGGGGTTTGGGGGTGAAACCCCCAAGGCCTGCGTGGCCAGAACGCAAAACCAACCTGCGCGCCAAAGCGCACATTTTGGAAAACGCTACTGAGCTGGAGAATTATTCAGCCAACCCCAACACATCGATCATGTCATATTCGCCGGGCGCCTTGTCCTGCCCCCAAAGCGCAGCTTTAAGCGCACCGCGCGCAAAGACCGACCGATCCGACGCCATATGCCGCAGCACAATCCGCTCTCCCTCGGCGGCGAACATCACGTCATGCTCGCCCACAATGTCGCCACCGCGAATCACCGAAAAACCGATATCGCCCTTCTTGCGCGCCCCGGTGATGCCATCACGCGCCCGGTCGGCCACATCCGCCAGCGAAACGCCACGCCCGCGCGCCGCCGCCTCGCCCAGCATCAGTGCCGTGCCCGAGGGCGCATCCACCTTGCGGTTGTGATGCGCCTCGATCACCTCGATGTCGTAATCCGCGTCCAAGGCCCGCGCCACGCGCTCGGCCAGCACCGTCAACAGGTTCACCCCAAGGCTCATATTCCCCGCACGCACCACCACCGCATGCCGCGCGGCGGCCTGCACTTTGGCGAGGTGGGCCTCTTCCATGCCCGTCGTGCCGATCACATGCACCAGACGCGCCTGCGCCGCCAAAGCCGCGAACTCCACGGTTGCCGCAGGGGCGGTAAAGTCGATCACCGCCTGCGCCTGTGCAAAGGCCTCCAGCGGATCGTCGGTCACCGTCACGCCCAGCGCCGCGCCGCCCATCGCCTCGCCAACATCGCGGCCCACCCAAGCGTGCCCCGCGCGTTCCACCGCGCCGGCAAGCCGCACTTTATCGCTGCCGCACACCGTGCGGATCAGCATCTGGCCCATACGGCCCGACGCGCCTGTGATCACAATTCCCGGAATTGGTGCGCTCATTTCCTGATCTCCTATGACTTGGCCCCCCTTACCCCTTGCGGCACCGCTTGGCAAAGCCGGCACAAAGGCTTATCTGGCGAGTATGGCTAAGAACAATTTCCAAGACGGGCAAGGCCCATCCCAACGCCAGCTCCGCGTAGGCGAGCTGATCCGGCGCAGTTTGTCCGAGATTTTGATGCGGGGCGAGGTTCATGACCCCGATCTCAACCGCGTCTCGATTACGGTGGGCGAGGTGCGCATGTCACCCGATCTGCGCATTGCAACCGTCTATGCCTGCCCCCTCGGCGGGCAAGGCAGCGACGATGTTGTCGGCCTTTTGGCGCGCAACAAAGGCGAAATCCGCCGGCTGGTGAACAAACAGCTGACGATCAAATTCTCGCCCGATCTGCGCTTTCGCCTTGATGAAACCTTCGACAAGATGGACGAAACCCGCCGTCTGTTCGAACAAGACGACATCAAGCGCGATCTGAAAGCGCCAGAACCCGACGCGGCAGAATCAGACACAGCTGAGACGGACGAACCAGAGGCCGACGCCCCCGAGGACACCCAAGCCGATGGCCCTGACGCAAACGAGCGTGACCTGAAGGCATGAGCTTGCGCGATTTTCTGCCCAGGCTCATTCTGCCGTCCTTCCTCACCTTGCTGGCCTCTCCGGCGCTCGCCGTGACCTGCACCGAGGTCACGTCAGAGGGCAGTGATTTCACCGTGTGCCGGGTCGCGCCCGGCACCGAAGAGCTTCGCCTGTTTCGCGCCAACAAAAACGGCACGCCCTACGGCAATTTCGCAACGCTCGAGCAATCGCTCAAGCCTGAGGGCAAGGTGCTCAGCTTTGCCACCAACGGCGGCATGTACCACGAAGACCGCGGCCCCGTGGGCCACTATATCGAAGACGGCACCGAAGAGATGCGCGTTATTCCCAACGAAGGCCCCGGCAACTTCGGACTGCTGCCCAACGGTGTGCTCTGCATCAATCAGGGCCGCGCCAATGTGATCGAAACCCTCGCGTACATCGCGGCGCAGCCGACGTGCCAATATGCCACGCAGTCCGGCCCGATGCTGGTGATCGACGGTGAACTGCACCCGAAGTTCATGCAAGACAGCACCTCGCGCCTGATCCGCAACGGCGTCGGCACCACCGACGATGGCAAGACCGCCTTTTTCGTGATTTCGCAGAATTCCGTCACCTTCTGGGAATTTGCCAGCTTCTTTCGCGATGTGCTCGACGTGCCGCAGGCGCTTTTCCTTGATGGCAATGTCTCGCGGCTGCACGCGCCTGCAATTGGCCGCAGCGATCTCGGCTTTCCGATGGGGCCGATTGTTGGCGTGATCGAACCCGCCCAGTAACGCCACGCAACGGGCGGTTTTCCCCGTGGGCTATTGACGCCCCCGGTGCGACTTCCTATCCCGCCGCTTCCAACAACACAGGGCGAGAGCATCATGGGACGCAAACGCAAAGGGCGCGACATTTCAGGCTGGCTGATCGTGGACAAGCCCGCCGGGCCGACCTCGACCGCTGTGGTCAACAAAGTACGCTGGGCCTTCGACGCCAAGAAAGCGGGCCACGCCGGCACGCTTGACCCCGAGGCCACCGGTATTCTGGCCGTCGCTCTGGGCGAGGCCACCAAGACCGTGCCCTTTGTCACCGACGCGATGAAAGCCTATGAGTTCACCGTCCGCTGGGGCGCTGCCACCAACACCGACGATGCCGAGGGCGAGGTGATCGAGACCTCCGACAACCGCCCCTCGGATGAGGACATCAAGGCCGCACTGGGCAAGTTTGTTGGGGACATCGAACAGGTGCCGCCGCAGTTCTCGGCGGTGAAAATTGATGGCGAACGCGCCTACAAACTGGCCCGCGATGGCGAACAGGTCGAGATTGCCGCCCGCCCGCTCTGGGTTGAAGAGCTGTTGCTGGTCGACCGGCCCGATGCCGACACCGCCGTGCTGGAAATGACCTGTGGCAAGGGTGGCTATGTCCGCGCCATCGCCCGCGATCTGGGCCGCGTGCTGGGCTGTTTCGGCCATGTTGTCACCCTGCGCCGGGTGTGGTCGGGGCCGTTCGATCTTGACGGTGCGGTCACGCTGGACCGGGTCGAGGAATTGGCCCGCACGCCAGAGCTTGATGCGATGCTTCTGCCGCTGGAAACCGGATTGCAGGACTTGCCCGAGCTGCATTGCGGAACCGAGGCCGCGATCAAGCTGCGCAATGGCAATCCCGCCGAAGTCACCGGCGGCGGCGATGTCGAGTTTGGCGAAATCGCTTGGGTCAGCCATCAGGGCGTGCCGATTGCCGTAGGCGAATATCGTGGCGGCCGGTTGCAGCCGTCGCGCGTGTTTGTCACCGCGTAAGTCATGCTCGTCACCCGGACCCACGAGACGCCGGAGTGCCGCTCTGAGGCGGTCTATTCCGCCTGCGACCTCTACCGCTACCGGCTTAGCCGGACGTGGGACGCAGACGGCACGCGGCTGGCCTTTGTCATGCTCAACCCGTCGACCGCCAATGAAAAGGTCAATGATCCGACCATCGCGCGCTGTGAAAAACGCGCGCGATTGCTGGGGTTTGGCGGGTTGGACGTGGTCAACCTCTTTGCCTTTCGCGCCACCGCGCCGCAGGATTTGCGCGCCGCCGAGGCCCCGATTGGCCCCGAGAACGACAGTTTTCTTATGCGCGCCTGCGCCGGGGCCGACATGGTGCTGGCCGCCTGGGGCGTGCATGGAACGCACCGCGGCCGCGACGTTGAGGCCCGGCCCTTGCTAAGCGTGGACCCGGCGAAACTCTTTACCCTCGGGCTCACCCGGCACGGGCTGCCGCGCCACCCGCTGTATGTGTCGTATGCCCGCAAACCTGAGCCCTATTTGGTTAACGATTTGTAAGCGTATGAAAGCGTTAACCAATTAGTGGGAAAGCCTTTGACCTGATGGGGGTGCGGCGGCGATACTGCGCCTCGGGTAAAAGGGTGAAAACCAATGTTTCTGATTGCAGGCTTGCTAGGCTTGGCCGCTGTTGGCTCCGTTATGATGATCGGGCCAATCGGTGAAGACGATGACGATTTCGAAAAGACAGACGCCGCAGAGGACGAGCTTCCTGACGAAGATGTCGGCCCCGGCGGCATGATCGAGCCTGCGGAGTTTCTTGAGGCGGCCGAGGAAGCTGGCCCGTTTGATACTGGCCCCATCGACGGCACGCCCGGCAATGACACTCTGTCCGGCGACGATGGCGCCTCAACCATAAATGGCGGCGACGGCAGCGATGCGATTGACGGCTTGGGCGGCGATGACGCGCTCTCGGGTGGCGGCGGCGAAGACTGGATCTGGGCGGGCGACGGCAACGATGCGCTGCATGGCGGCGAGGATGACGATACCCTGCACGGCGAAGCGGGCGAAGACACGCTGTATGGCGACGCCGGCAATGACGAACTTTTTGGCCACGGCGGCAATGATCTGATCCTTGGCGGCAGTGGCGATGATGTGCTGAGCGATGGCATGGGCAACGACATGCTGGCCGGCCAGGACGGCAACGATGGGCTGCTTGGTGGGCATGATGATGACACACTTGATGGCGGGATGGGCGCGGATTCGCTGTTTGGCGGTCAGGGCAATGACCTGCTGGACGGCACCGAAAGCAGTGCCGATGCGCCGGACTACCTTAATGGCAACGCGGGCGACGATACAATTCTGGCCGACGATGGCGATATCGTGACCGGCGGCGAAGGCGCGGATGACATCGTGTTTCACGGCGGAAACGGTCAGAGCCTGACCCTGATCGACTTCGAACCCCAAGAGGACCGGCTGCTGATCGTGGTCGATGATCCAAGCGGCGGGGTCGAGATCACACTGACCCCGGATGCCACCGACGCGGGCCTGATGCACATGGCGGTGGACGGCGAAGAGGTGGCGGTGCTGCGCGGAGCCGAGGACCTGACGATGAATGATATCACGCTGGTCTCTGAGGCCTATGCCGCCGCGCTTGAGGTGCTGCCACCTGCCGCATAGGCGCGTGGCTGCGGCCTCTTCCCAAACCGGCAAGAATCCCCTATACGCCTCGCTTATCCCCGGCCTGATGGTCGGGGTTTTCTATCTCCACGGGCCCTGCTGGACGACATCCCGGCTTGCGCCATAACCCTTTAATTCTTCCGAAAGGAGACCCCGATGTCGATTACTGTAGAAGACAAAAACCGCGTGATGAAAGACTTCGCCACCAAAGAAGGCGATACAGGTTCGCCCGAAGTTCAGGTGGCCATTCTCACGTCGCGTATCCGTACGCTGACCGAGCACTTCAAGACCCACAAAAAAGACAACCACTCCCGTCGTGGCCTTTTGAAGCTTGTGGCCCAGCGCCGGAAACTTCTGGACTACCTGAAAGGCAAAGAAGAGGCCCGTTACCAGGACCTTATCAAACGCCTGGAAATCCGCCGCTAAGGATTTCGACAGCCAGTTACGTTGCGCCCGCTCAGACACGAGCGGGCGTTTTCGTTTCAAGCCCCCGCGCGCAGCCGGATCCATTCATGGATCAGTCCCGATTTGTTAACAAATCGGCGCAGCGCCCGGCTGCAAACTCTCACCTTTCCAAACAGCGCAAAACACTGTATTCCCCCGCAATCTGAGACGTGACGCTTTGACCCCGGCGCACACATGATGGAGGGGTCGGCGGCAATGCGGCCGCCATTCAAACGGGAGACCCGGAGGGCCGGGAGCGCTCCCTTACAGGATACGATGATGTTCAATATCTCGAAGAAAAGCATGCAGTGGGGCGAGGAGACGCTTACACTGGAAACAGGCAAGGTTGCCCGTCAGGCCGACGGTTCGGTTATCGCCACACTGGGCGAAACCTCTGTCATGGCCAACGTGACCTTTGCCAAAAAACCCAAGCCCGGTCAGGATTTCTTTCCGCTGACCGTGCATTACCAAGAGAAATACTATGCCGCCGGTAAAGTGCCGGGTGGCTTCTTCAAACGCGAAGCGCGTCCGACCGAGAAAGAGACGCTGACTGCGCGTCTGATCGACCGTCCGATCCGCCCGCTGTTTGTCGATGGCTTCAAGCACGAAGTGCTGGTCATGTGCACCGTGCTCAGCCACGATCTGGTCAATGACCCCGACATCGTGGCGATGATCGCCGCCTCGGCTGCGCTGACCATTTCCGGCGCACCGTTCCGTGGCCCGATTGCCGGTGCCCGCGTCGGTTATGTGGATGGCGAATACATCCTCAACCCCGAGGTCGAGGATATGCACGATCTGCGCCTCAACCCCGAACAACGTCTCGACCTTGTTGTTGCTGGCACCAAAGACGCCGTGATGATGGTGGAATCGGAAGCATACGAGCTGACCGAAGAAGAGATGCTGGGCGCGGTGAACTTTGCGCACGAGCAAATCCAGCCGGTGATCGACCTGATCATCTCGCTGGCCGAAGACGCCGCGAAAGAGCCGTTCGACTTCCAGCCGCCGGAATACACCGAGCTGTATGAAGCCGTGAAAGCCGCCGGTGAAACCCAGATGCGCGCTGCATTTGCTCTTACCGACAAACAGGAACGCACGCTTGCCGTTGCTGAGGCCCGCACCGCCATCAAGGCCGCGCTGACCGAAGAGCAGCTCGACGATGCGAACCTTGGTTCCGCGCTCAAAAAGCTCGAAGCTGGCATCCTGCGTGGCGACGTTGTCAAAACCGGCAAGCGGATCGATGGTCGTGGCACCACCGATGTGCGTCAGATCGTTTGCGAAACCGGTCTTCTGCCCCGGACCCACGGTTCTGCCCTGTTTACCCGTGGCGAAACCCAAGGTCTGGTTGTGACGACGCTCGGCACCGGCGACGATGAACAGTTCATCGACGCGCTGCATGGCAACTTCAAATCCAACTTCCTGCTGCACTACAACTTCCCACCCTACTCGGTTGGCGAAGCGGGTCGCGTGGGCCCTCCCGGCCGTCGCGAAATCGGGCACGGTAAACTGGCATGGCGCGCGCTTCAGGCCGTTCTGCCCGCACCGACCGATTTCCCCTACACCGTGCGTGTTGTGTCGGAAATCACCGAATCCAACGGCTCTTCGTCGATGGCATCGGTTTGCGGCGGCTCCTTGTCGATGATGGACGCGGGCGTTCCGCTGAAATCGGCGGTTGCTGGCGTTGCGATGGGTCTGATCCTGGAAGAAGACGGATCTTACGCGATCCTGTCCGACATCCTGGGTGACGAAGACCACCTCGGCGACATGGACTTTAAGGTTGCAGGCACCGAAAACGGCATCACCTCGCTGCAGATGGATATCAAGGTTGCGGGCATCACGGCCGACATCATGAAATCCGCTTTGGCGCAGGCCAAAGACGGCCGCCTCCACATCCTCAGCGAGATGTCCAAAGCGCTGACCGGCGCGGCCGAATTCTCGGTTCATGCTCCGCGCATCGAAACCATGCAGGTTCCGACGGACAAGATCCGTGAAGTCATCGGCTCGGGCGGTAAAGTGATCCGTGAGATCGTCGAAGTCTCGGGTGCCAAGGTCGACATCAACGACGACGGCATCATCAAGATCGCCTCGCCGAACGGTGAAGCCATCCAGAAAGCGTACGACATGATCTATTCGATCGTGGCCGAGCCCGAGGAAGGCAAAGTCTACAAAGGCAAGGTCGTGAAGATCGTCGATTTCGGCGCCTTCGTGAACTTCTTTGGCAAGCGTGACGGCCTCGTGCACGTCAGCCAGATCGAAAATCGTCGCCTGAACCATCCGTCGGATGTGTTGAAGGAAGGTCAGGAAGTCTGGGTCAAACTGCTTGGCTTTGATGATCGTGGCAAGGTGCGCCTGTCGATGAAAGTTGTCGATCAGGAAACCGGCGAAGAATCCAAAAGCGAAGAAGACGCAGAGTAATCTGCGCGCCTTCTAGAATTTAAGAGGCCCCGGTGGAAACGCCGGGGCCTTTTTCTATCTGACGTGAGCTGTGACTGCGCCGATCCGCGGGGTGGCGCTGTAGCGGAGATGTAAGGCGGTTTATGCCCGCAAAATCACTCCGCGCTCTCCCCAATAAACCTTGGTCAGACAAAGCGCCGCCCCGGGGGGCGGATCGGCGCTGGCACGGCGGCTTCGCCTTGGTTCCGTGCCGGGAGTGCCTCTACCGGTCGCCGAACATATCGCCCAAGCCGCCGAGCACCGAGCCTTCGCCCTTGTTGCCGCCCACGCGCCCGGCCTGAAGCACCCGGTCGGCCAGCCGCGAAAACGGCAGGCTTTGCAGAAACACCGTCCCCGGACCGCGCAGGGTGGCCAAAAACAGGCCCTCACCGCCAAACACCATCGATTTCAGATTGCCCGCGCGCTCGATGTCGTAATCAATGCCCGAGGTGAAGGCCGCGATACAGCCGGTGTCGACGCGCAGCACCTCGCCCGCCTGCAATTCCCGCCGGATCAGCGTGCCGCCCGCGTGCACAAAGGCCATGCCATCGCCGGTCAAACGCTGAAGGATAAACCCCTCGCCGCCAAAGAACCCGACGCCGAGCTTTTTCTGAAAGGCAATATCGGTGCGGGTGCCAAAGGCAGCGCAGAGAAACGCGTCTTTCTGACAGATCAATTCGCCGCCGAGCACCGCCATGTCCATCGGGATGATTTTGCCGGGATAAGGCGCGGCAAAAGCCACCCGGCGCTTGCCCTGCCCGCGATTGGTAAAATGCGTCAGAAAGATCGACTCGCCGGTCAAAACCCGTTTGCCGACATTCAAAAGCGCGCCCATCACACCGCTGGTTGGCGTGCTGCCGTCGCCCATCTTGCTTTCAAACGTAATGCCGTCTTCCATGTAGTTCATGGCTCCGGCCTCGGCGATCACCGTCTCGCCGGGGTCAAGCTCGACCTCGACAATCTGCATGTCGTCGCCAAAAACTTCGTAATCGACTTCGTGGCTTATCATAATCTAATCCCTTCGTTGAAATCCGCTGCGACCTTGATAGCCGCCGCAGGGACATCACGAAAGGACTGGTATTCCTGCCCTTATCAGGCCCGTCAGATGATCTCGTCTTCGTCAAACAGCGGCGCGGCGTCGCGCTGGGCTGACATTTCATCGACCACCGCCTCGGCCACCGCTTCGGACGGGGTCAGCGCAATATGAAACAGCGCATCGCCCTCGTTGACCACCGGCATATTGGTGCGGCCAATGATGATGCCCTCAATCTCGCTAAAGACCTCTTGCTCCACATCGCCGGTCGGATCGGCCACAACGCCCAACAAATCGCCTTCGGTCACATAGTCGCCAATGGTGCGATAGGTCCGAAGCAACCCGCCCAAAGGCGCACGCAGCCAGCTTGAGCGTTCAGACGCCAGCGGCGGCGTCTTGATGTGCGGCACGCCGCGCGGCCCGATCATGCCCATATGGTGCATCACCCGCAGGATACCGGACAGGCCCGCGCGGGCGGCATATTCGTCAAACCGCAGCCCCTCGCCCGCCTCATACAGCAACACGTCGCACTTAAGCTCTTCGGCGGCATGACGCAGTGAGCCTTCGCGCAGCTTGGATTGCAGCATCACCGGCGCGCCGAACGCCAGGCCAATCTCGGCCAGCCGCTTGTTGCCCGGCGTCAGGCGGATCTGCGGCAGGTTCTCGCGCCGGATCGCGGCCGAATGCAGATCAATCCCCAGCTCAGAGCGCGCCACAATTTCATTCACAAAGATATGCGCCAGCCGCGCCGCGAGCGATCCGGAAGGATGGCCGGGGAAACAACGGTTGAGATCGCGCCGGTCGGGCAGATAGCGAGAATGGTTGATAAAGCCGAAAGAGTTCACAATCGGCACCGCCAAAAGCGTGCCCGCCAAACGCTCGATCGGCTTGGCGCGCAACAACCGCCGCACCACCTCGACGCCGATCACCTCATCGCCGTGGATCGCCGCCGAGACAAAGATCACCGGACCGTCGCGCCGCCCGTGGATCACATGCACCGGCATTGTCACCGGGGTATGATCGGGCATCTGGCTGACCGGCAGTTCAACAACCGCGCGCGTGCCCGGCTCGATCGTTTGGCCGCCGATTTGGAATCCGTTGCGCTTGGTCATGGCTGTCCCCTGAAACCGCGTTTCAACGGCGATAGGTAAAATGCCGGCGTTTGTCCATTACGGACGCGGTTCCGGCTCCGTTTGCCTTGGGTCGGGGCTATATCGCGGTTCTCTTGCACCAGTGCGCCGGTGTGTGTGCATGAAAACGGCCCAAGGCGTGTGCCTCGGGCCGATCTGTTTGGCCTTGGTCTGGAAGCCTTAGCCCGGTGTTTTGGTCATCCGCAGATAAGGCAGCACGGTTTTGAACTCGCCGAACTTCTCTTTCGCCGCCTCGTCATTGACCGCCGTCGGGATCACGACATCCTGACCAACCTGCCAGTTGGCCGGGGTGGCGACGCCGTGTTTCGCCGCGGTTTGCAGCCCGTCGAGCGCGCGCAGCACTTCGGCAAAGTTGCGGCCCACGTTCATCGGATAGGTCATCGACAGCTTCAACTTTTTGTCGGGGCCGATGATATAGACCACGCGCACTGTGGCGCTGTCGTTCGGGGTGGCATTGTCGGGCAGGTAGAACTCGGCCGGCAGCATGTCAAACGCCTTGGACACGGCAAGCCCTTTGTCCGCGATGATCGGGAAACCCGCGTTGGTTCCGGCGACCTGCTCGATGTCTTTTTTCCAACCCTTGTGCTCTTCGACACCGTCAACGGAAATGCCGATCACCTTGGTGCCGCGCTTTTCCCATTCGTCGGCCAGCTGTGCCACAGCGCCAAATTCGGTGGTGCAAACCGGGGTGAAATCCTTGGGGTGGGAAAACAAGATCGCCCAGCTGTCGCCGATCCAGTCATGAAAGGCGATGGTGCCCTGATCGCTCTCGGCGGTGAAATTCGGGACGGTGTCGTTGATGCGTAAGCCCATGTTTCTCTCCTGTAACGTCGGTCCGGTCAGCGCCGGAAGATTTGATCAAATTCTGCTTGTGGTGTCTTGTGACACTTCAGATGTGGTGACACAGTGCCGCTAATCCAAGGGAGGTCAACCAATGATCGAGAAACGTCAGTTCTATATCGACGGTGCCTGGGTGGACCCCGCCGCACCAAAAGATCTCAATGTGATCGACCCGTCGACGGAAGAGCCCTGCGCGGTGATTTCGCTCGGCGATCAGGCCGATACCGATGCCGCCGTCGCCGCCGCGCGCGCCGCCTTTGACGGTTGGTCGCAGACGTCGATGGAAGACCGTGTCGCGCTGCTGCGCAAGCTTTACGACGTGTATAAAGCGCGCGCCAAGGACATGGGCGCCGCGATCAGCCTCGAGATGGGCGCGCCGATTGACTATGCCAACGCCAATCAGGTGGGCGCCGGGATCTGGCACATGAAGGGCTTTCTTGATGCGCTGAAAGATTTCAGCTTTGAGAGTGATTTCACCGCCACCGAGAAGCATCTGAAAGAGCCGATTGGCGTGTGCGGCCTGATCACGCCGTGGAACTGGCCGATGAATCAGGTGGTGCTCAAGGTGTTTCCGGCGCTGGCCGCGGGCTGTACGGTGGTGTTGAAACCGTCGGAAGTGGCCCCGCTGTCGAGCCTGCTGTTCGCGGAATTTGTCGATGAGGCGGGCTTCCCCAAGGGGGTGTTCAACCTTGTAAACGGCGATGGCGCGGGCGTCGGCTCGCAGCTTTCGGTGCATCCGGATGTGGATATGATCTCGTTCACCGGCTCGACCCGCGCCGGGATTGCCATCTCCAAAGCCGCCGCTGATACGCTCAAGCGCGTCTCGCTCGAACTCGGTGGCAAGGGCGCGAATATCATCTTTGCCGATGCCGACGCTGATGCGGTCAAACGCGGTGCGGCGCATTGCTTTGCCAACTCCGGCCAATCGTGCAACGCGCCGACGCGGATGCTGGTCGAACGGTCGAAGTATGATGAGGCAGTGAAAATTGCCGCTGAGGTGGCCGAGGCAACCCGTGTTGGTCCCGCCTCTGAGGCCGGTAAATTTATCGGGCCGGTGGTGTCTGAGGTGCAGTTCGACAAGATCCAGGCGCTGATCGAAACCGGTGCCAAAGAGGCGCGGCTGGTGGCCGGTGGCACCGGGCGGCCCGAGGGGCTCAATCGGGGGTATTTCGTGCGGCCCACGGTGTTTGCCGATGTGACCAACGACATGACGATTGCGCAGGAAGAGGTCTTTGGCCCGGTGCTGTCGATCCTTGCCTTCGACACCGAAGATGAGGCGGTGGCGATTGCCAATGACACGCCGTATGGGCTGGCCGATTACGTGCAAACGCAAGACGATGATAAACGCCGCCGCGTGGCGCGCCGTCTTCGGGCCGGCATGATCGATACCAATGGCGCGGGCTTTGCCCAAGGTTCGCCGTTTGGCGGCTATAAGCAGTCGGGCAATGGGCGCGAAGGCGGCAAACTGGGGATCGACGAGTTCCTCGAGATCAAGGCAGTATCGGGCTGGGCGGCAGAATAGGCTCTCAGCTTTCGCCGCGCCATCGCCTTCCCAAGGGGCGATGGCGCGGCACGTTTGACCGGTAAAGCTTTGCGGATTTTCAACGCCTTGCAAGACGCTGACCGGATTAGGGATACGCGGATTTCTCTAGTGAAAGATGAAACTGCGCATCGAGACGCTGGCGAGATCGATGCTGTCGTTCATGAAGGTCAGGTGATCCTCGGACCCTGCTGCCCCGGCGATGGCCAGCGACGGCAAATAGTGATCAAGCGAAGGATGCGCCTGTTTCAACAGGGCTCCCCATTCCTTGTTATTCGCCAGCGCCGCAAAATCACGCGCCTCTAGTCGTTCGGCAAAACGGCTGTCGAATTCCTCGGCCCAGTCATAGGCCGCGCCGCCCGGGCGCATGGTGCGCAGGTTGTGAACGATATTGCCGCTGCCAAGGATCAGAACACCGCGATTGCGCAGCTCGGCCAGCTTGCGGCCAATCTCCAGATGCCACTCAAGGTCTTTGGTCATGTCGATCGAGAGCTGAAACACCGGCACATCGGCCTCGGGATAGAGGAACTTCAGCACCGACCACGCGCCGTGATCCAGCCCCCACGTATCATCGCCCTCGGCATGGTGGCTCGCCAAAAGCGAGATCACATCCTGCGCCAAGGCCGGATCGCCCTTGGCCGGGTATTGCTCTTGGTACAGCGCCTCGGGGAAACCATAGAAATCGTGGATCGTGCGCGGCACAGCCGAGACATCCACCAGCGTCGTGCCGTTGGTCATCCAATGTGCCGACACCACCAGGATCGCTTGCGGGCGCGGCAAATTGCGGCCCAACGCGGCCCAGCTTTTGGCATAGGGATTGTCTTGGATGGCGTTCATCGGGCTGCCGTGACCCAGAAAGATCACCGGCAGTCTGTCCGAGGTTTTCAGCCGGTCGTTCAGGGTTTGCAGATCGTGTTTCAGGCTCATGGCCCAGGCCTCCGAATGGTGTGACCACAAGATACGCGGTCGCATTCCATTCACCAACTGCCGCATTTCAACAGCATCTGTGCGCGAGACCGGAGGAATGCGCTCACCACATGGCGGGTATGCAAAAATCGCAGTCAGATTCCAAATACGGCCCTTGCCCGACTCAGCATGATATCCTACCTGCGATTCACCTAATCTTCGAAACCGGAACGCATGGCAGAGGTCGACATCATGCTGACACGCGACGAAATCATCCGCGACGCACGCTCACGGGCAGGAACCCTGCCCGCGGTCTTTGTTGTCTATGGCATTCTGCTGGCCACCATGGCCCTTACCGGCATGGCGATGACCTGAGCCCGGCCTTGAGCCAATCGCGCGAAGGCGGGCACATGGCCCACCTTGCGCAGTTGGGTTCAGACGTCTGCCGCCTCACCCACATTATCGACGCCGCGCTCTTCGAGCAGCTCGGTGAGCCAGTTCGGGTCCATTTCGGGCACCGAACTCAGCAGCAGATCGGTATAGGGATGGTGCGGCGGGGTGAACATCTGGTCTTTCGGTCCCTGCTCGACCACCTTGCCGTATTGCATCACCACCACCTCATCCGCGATCGAACGTACCGTCGCGAGATCGTGGGTGATGAACATATACGCCAGATCAAGTTCGCCCTGCAGCCGGTCGAGCAGCTTCAGGATGCCCTCGGCCACCAGTTGATCGAGCGCCGATGTCACCTCATCGCAGATGATGAAGGCCGGTTCCGCCGCCAAAGCACGGGCGATGCCGATCCGCTGTTTCTGGCCGCCTGACAGCTCGGGCGGATAACGGTTGTAGTACTGCGACGGCTCAAGCTCGATCAGATCGAGCAGTTCATCCACCCGATGTTTCAGATCCGCCCCCGACAGGCCGGAATAGAACTGTGCCGGACGGCCAATGATCTCGGAAATCTTGACCTTGGGGTTAAGCGCGGTATCGGCCATCTGATAGATCATCTGCGCCTGTCGCAGCTGGTCCTTGGAGCGGTCCTGATAGCGCGGCGGCAGGGGTTCACCCTTGAACAGGATCTCGCCCGACGAGGGCGGCAACAGCCCGGTGATACAGCGCGCGGTGGTCGATTTGCCAGACCCGGACTCGCCCACCACGGCGACAGTCATGCCCTTGTAGATGTCAAACGACACATCATCGAGCACCTTGATTCCGCCGGTATAGGCCGCATCGACGTTCTTGACCGAGATGATCGGCGTTTCACCCACCGGGCGCATCACCTGTGGCTTTTCAAAGCTGCGCACCGCCCAGAGCGATTTGGTGTAATCCTCTTGCGGATTGTCCAGCATCTGTTCGGTCGGCGCCTGTTCGACCTCTTCGCCCTTGAGCAGAACCTTGATGGTGTCGGCCATCTGCGCCACCACAGCAAGGTCATGGGTGATATAGATCGCCGCGGTGTTGAACTGATCCACAATGTCGCGGATCGCGGCCAAAACCTCGATCTGGGTGGTCACGTCAAGTGCGGTGGTCGGCTCGTCAAAGATGATCAGGTCGGGCCGGCAGGCCATCGCCATTGCCGTCATTGCCCGCTGAAGCTGGCCACCCGAGACCTGGTGCGGATAGCGAAAGCCGATCTCGGTCGGGTCAGGCAGACGCAGGCGATGGTAAAGATCCATCGCATCCTCTTGCGCCTCAAGCCGCTTTTGGATGCGGTAGTGCAGCGGTGCCTCGGTGTGCTGGTCGATGATCTTATGCGCCGGGTTGAACGAGGCCGCCGCCGACTGCGCCACATAGGCAATCCGCGAGCCGCGCAACGCGCGCCGCTCGCCTTCGGTGGCGGTGGTCAACTCCATGCCGTCGAACTCGATCTTCGAGCCTTCGACAATGCGGGTGCCGTCGCGGGCATAGCCCATTGCGGCGGCTCCGATGGTGGATTTGCCTGCGCCGGATTCCCCGATCAGGCCCATCACCTCGCCTTTGTGCAGCGTCAGGTCGACGCCTTTGATGATCGGCACCCAGTCTTCGCCGGTGTAGCCCTCGATCTTGAGGTCCTTAATCTCGAGCAGGACGGTTTTGTCATGTACCATAGTTTATTGCTCCTTCAGACCCGAGGACCGGAACAGCATCCAGTCGACGACGAAATTGACAGACACCGTCAAAAGCGCGATGGCCGCGGCCGGGATAAGCGGCGTCATATCGCCAAACGAGATCAACGTTGCGTTTTCACGCACCATCGAGCCCCAGTCGGCGGTGGGCGGCTGGATGCCCAGCCCAAGGAACGACAGGCCGGCGACCAGCAGGAACACAAAGCAGAACTCCAACCCGAATTCCGCGATCAGCGGCGCGGTGGAATTTGGCAGGATCTCCTTGCGGATCAGGTAGCTGTTCTTTTCACCGCGCAGCTTGGCGGCCTCGATGTAATCCATCACCACGACGTTGCCCGCCACCGCCCGCGTCAGGCGGAAGACGCGCGGCGCATAGATGATCGCTACGGCAATGATGATCACATAGATCTGCGGTCCGAAGATCGACAGCATCAACAGCGCGAAAATCAGCGAGGGGATCGACATGATCACATCGGCAAACCGACCGAGGAACTGGTCAAGCCAGCCGCCGCGCGTGGCCGCCAAAAGCCCGGCAGAGGCCCCGATAAAGAACGCGGCAAGGGTGGCCGACAGCGCCAGACCGACGGAATTGCGCGCCCCAAAGATGATCCGGCTGAACATATCACGGCCCAGCTGATCGGCCCCCAAAAGCATGGTGTCATCCGGCGGCGCAAAGGCGGACGAGATCACCTCGCTTTCGCCAAACGGCGCAATCCACGGCGCAAAGATCGCGGCGATGGCATAAGTGAAAATGATGAACATGCCAAAGGACGCTGTGAGCGGCGCGGTCTTGATCTCTTTGCCGAGGTTCGTTGGCATGATGACCACCAAAAACTCGCGGAAACAGTAAGACACGCCGCCCGCAAAGGCCAAGGCCGCCGCCGACATGGCGATAAAGCGCAACGCGCCCGCCCCGCCGATGATACCGATCACAAAGCTAACAAGTGTCAGCGAAAACAGCAGGATAAACGGCCCGCGTTTACCATAAAATGCCGCCAGACAGGACGCGATGATCAGGCAGGCGAAGTAGAGAATGACGAAAAGGCTCATGATCTCTCTCCCTTACTTCGGATGCCGCAAACGCGGGTTTGTGAGGATTGCCCCAACATCGGCTGCAAGATTGAGCAGGATGAAGGTGGCGGCGAAGATCAGGCAAGAGGCTTGGACCACAGGGAAATCACGTTTGCTCACCGCGTCGACCAACGCTTGGCCGATGCCGGGATAGACAAACACCACTTCGACAAGCACAACGCCGGTGATCAGATAGGCAAGGTTCAGCGCGATCACGTTGATGATCGGGGCCCATGCGTTGGGCAGCGCGTGGCGCACGATAACTTTCCACGGCGGCGTGCCCTTTAGCCGCGCCATTTCGATATAGGGTGAGGCCAGCAGGTTGATGATCGCGGCGCGTGTCATCCGCATCATATGCGCCGTCACCACCAAAACCAGCGTCAGCGCCGGCAGGAAGGTGCGCTCGAGCAGGTCAAGGAAACTCATGCCGGAACTGAGCGACGAGATGGCCGGGAACATTTGCCATTTTACCGCGAAGAACAGGATCAGCACGTAGCCGAGAAAGAATTCAGGCGAAGAGATCGACGTCAGCGTCAGCACATTGGCGACCCGGTCGAACAAGGTGTTGCGCAGCAGCGCCACGATAACGCCCAGCGTGATCGCAAACGGCACGGCAATCACCGCCGCATAGGCCGCAAGGAACATGGTGTTGATGAAACGTTCGGTGATGATGGTGCTGACCCGCTCGCCACTCACGATCGAGGTGCCAAAATCGCCAATCACCGCGCCGCCAAGCCATTCGAAATAGCGCACAGGGGCCGGCTTATTAAGGCCCATCCGTTCCCGCAACGCCGCGAGGTTTTCCTCGGTCGCGCCTTGGCCAAGCACCGCCTGGGCAATATCGCCCGGCAACAATTCGACCATAAAGAAGATGATGACCGAAATCACCAAAAGCGTGATCAGGCCAAAGCCCAACCGCTTGAGTATCAGACTGAGAATGTCCCCCACGAGGATCCCCCTTTTTCGTTGCCACTTTTGGGCTGGTTTATTGGGCCACCTTGCGGGGCCGGGGCGGTGGCCCGAAAGTGCATCGGACCACCACAAAGATTATCAGATCAGCTGTCAAACCACCAACGGCTGGCATACCGATAGCCATCCATTTGCCAGCTTGCGGCGATATTTTCGCCACGTTGCACGTTCGAGCGGCGGGCGTAGACGAAGTTGGGGAAATACGGGATCATTGTGCCGCCATCATCGCGCGCCAGCATTGCCATTTCGCGGTACATTTCGGCCCGCTTGTCGTCGTTGAGCTCGGCCTTGGCCATGATGAGCAGCTCGTTGAACCGCTCGTTCTGCCAATGCGACTCGTTCCAGGCCGCGTCATCCTTGTAGGCCAGCGAATACATCACATCCGGCGTCGGACGCGCGCCCCAGACCACCATGCACCACGGCTTGACCAGCCAGACATCCGACCAATAGCCATCGTTGGGCTCGCGCACGACCTTGATGTCGATGCCCGCGGCCTTGGCCTGTTCGGAGTACAGAACCGCCATGTCCACCGCGCCGGTGGTGATCGAGTCGGCGGTGGAGAAGCTGACAGACAGCCCTTCCATCCCGGCCTTTTTCAACAGCGCCTTGGCCTTTTCAGGATCGTATTCGCGCTGCGGGATATCCTCGGGCCAATAAGGCATGGCGGGCGAATGGTGGAAGTCGTTGCCAATGGTTGCCGCACCAAAGGCGATCTTTTCAACCAGCTCTTCGCGGTTCATCGCCAGCTTGAGCGCCATGCGCACGTCGACATTGTCGAACGGAGCCTGATCGGTGAACATCGGCATGGTGATCGCCTGCGCCGACGGGATGTTTTCCACCTTGATCGAAGGGTCACGCGCCAAAAGGCCCAGCGTCTTGTTTTCAAGCAGCGAGGCACAATCCACATCGCCGGTGACAAGCGCGGTCTGGCGGGCGTTGGGATCGTTGATCACCAGAATTTCGATCGCGTCGAAATAGGCGCCTTCGCCGTGCCAATCGTCGTGCCGCTCAAGGCGACAGCCGGTGCCAAAGTTCAACTCCGCAATCTTGTAGGGGCCAGAGCCGATGCCGGACTGCCAATTGGCGGTGCCGTCGTCGTTGGCCGGAACAATGGCGAGGTGATAATCGGTCATCAGCCAAGGCAGATCGGCGTTGGCCGAATCCAGCTTGAAGGTGATCGAATCGCCGCCATCGGTGATGTCAGTGACCGAGCTGAGCAGCGCCGTCGCCGCCGAGGTCGACCCTTCGCCGCGGTGATAGTTCATCGAGGCAATCACGTCGGCTGCCGTGACTTTGTTGCCATCGTGGAAGGTGGCCGCCGTGTTAAGCTTGAACGTCCATTCAGTGGCGTCGGGCGTCGCGCTCCATTCGGTCGCAAGGTCCGGGCCAAGGGTGCCGTCGGGGTTGATCATCGTCAGGAACGACCGGTGCGAATGCACAAGGTTGATGTCGAAGTTCGACTGATACGCGCCGATATCGTGGGTGTCTGAGGTGTTGCCGTCGTGCTGTGCCACCCGCAGGGTGCCGCCGCGTTTGGGCTCTGCCTTGGCTTGCGAGGTCCAAATGCCGGTTGCCGCCGTCGCCGCGATGCCCGCAGCCGCAGAGCGGCGCATGAAATCACGACGTGACAGGCGGCCCATCCGCGCCTCGAGCGAGAGCCTGTCGATCAGGCCCTTGTCCATTGGTTTGTTCATCTTTTTCTCCCTGTTATCATTTATTTATCCGTCCCCGCATCGAAAGGAGCGAACTGTTTTTTCGGCCTTTTTCAGGCTCGTGCCATCGAAACTTTTATCTTGGGCCGGCTGAGTGTTGAAATCCGGCCTTTCGATCGATGCGTTCCGATTTGCATTCCTTGGCTGTCCTTCGGTGCCGTTCATCGGAAACACGGGCGTCCGAAGCGGTTTGGCACAACCGAACTTCGCCACGCACCTGGTGCCCCGATGCATGAAAGCGACACTCACATCGAAACATGATCGCGGTTTATAATCCACTCAAAATGTCGAAAACTCTGGCAAAAATCCCGATGTCCCCAGCCGCGCCCTTTCGGAGGAGCTAGGGTAAAACCGACATACGGCAAGGATTTTTCGGGCTCATGCGCCGGTCTGTACGCTTGGGTACACCGCGCAATGTAACGCCGCCGCGACGGGCTGGCTGTGACCGACGTTACGTCAGCGAAAGGTTTGGCCACAAGACGCGCGTCGCGCGCGCCCTGCCATGCGCCAATGGACTGCCACTTTTGCGCAGGCCGTCAAAGTGTGGAGGGTCAGGCCTGCGGCAGCTTGCGTGCGCGTGTGACAGCGACGCGGTTCTCACGTTGCAAATCGTCGGCAAACAGCGTGGTCAGATCCTCGCGCGAGAGGCCATTCGCGGCGTCGCCTTCTTCGTCTGCCGCGCCAGCGAGGCACGCCATCGCAGGGTTCATTGTGCGCATGCGAAAGTAGTTGGTCAGGCGAAATTGCGTGATCGCCCAGGCGTGGCTTCGCCGCGCGGATGTTTGGCCGTTGTTGAACATGTGTGCCCCCCCAAGGGATCTGTTTCGATACAGAATTCAATAGCGAACCGAAGGGAGAATCGCGGCGTGCAAGAAGGTCAGGCAGGCTTTCAGGATGGACAGGAGGACTATACTTTAGGTGTGGAAAACCGGGCTTTCCGCCGCAGACAGCGCGCATTTCGCGCAAAGTCGTGGCCCTCGGGACACTTTGCACCCGCCCGCGAGACCAATGGATAGGCGGGTGAACTCACCCCGAAACACCGGGACCCCGCGCACCTTTTGCCCGTATGGTGCCGAAGGTTTGACCTCGCCGCATCGCCGCGCAGGAGGCCGGGATTGAGGTTTGGCTTACCCCTGAACCGACTGCGCAAGAAGCAAACCTGCGGCACCGTCCCTCGGTTGTGCGGAGGCGCACGCGGAGTTGCCGTCAAAAACCGAACTGTTCAAACCTGCTGACAAAAAGCCGCCCACGGATCGAAACCGTCAGCTCCAAGGCGGCGGGCGCGTAAGACAAGTCGCGCCGAGCAAGGTCAATAGAGCATCCTGAAAACAAATAAGCTCCCAAGGTCAAAACCTTAGGAGCTTATTATGGTGCCCAGGAGAGGACTCGAACCTCCACGTCCTTGCGAACACTAGCACCTGAAGCTAGCGCGTCTACCATTCCGCCACCTGGGCAGGTGTCGTGGAGCGGCGTTTAAGCTGGGGCCCGCGCAGTGTCAACGCAAAATCTGCAAGAAATGCACGAAAGCACACCGCTAATCGCCTTGTCACAAACCGGACCCGACGATATTCCCTATTACAACAGACAAAACGCGAGGCTCCCATGTCCAAATTGGTCACGATCTACGGCGGCTCCGGCTTTCTCGGCCGGTACATTGCACGGCGC
Organism: Marinovum sedimenti; assembly: GCF_054052205.1. Classification (NCBI taxonomy): domain Bacteria; kingdom Pseudomonadati; phylum Pseudomonadota; class Alphaproteobacteria; order Rhodobacterales; family Roseobacteraceae; genus Marinovum; species Marinovum sedimenti. The sequence goes on along the minus strand of NZ_CM133223.1, from coordinate 2,436,727 downwards.
ATGGCCAAAGAGGGCTGGCGCGTGCGCGTCGCATGCCGTCGCCCGAACGAGGCGATCTTTGTGCGCCCCTACGGCGCGGTTGGCCAGGTCGAGCCGGTGCTCTGCAACATTCGCGATGACAACAGCGTGCGCGCGGTGATGACCGGCGCCGATGCGGTGATCAATTGCGTCGGCACCTTTGATGCGGGCGGCAAGAACAATTTCGACGCCGTGCAAGCCGAGGGCGCAGGCCGTGTGGCGCGCATCGCATCTGAGACCGGCGTGGCGCGCATGGTGCAGATTTCCGCCATCGGAGCGGACGCCGAAAGCGAGAGCGACTATCAGCGCTCCAAAGGCGAAGGCGAAGCGAACGTGCTGGCGCATATGCCGGGCGCGGTGATCCTGCGGCCTTCGGTTATTTTCGGCCCAGAAGACAGCTTTTTCAACCGGTTCGCCGGTATGACGCGCTTTGGGCCGGTGCTGCCCGTGGTGGGGGAGAACACGAAATTCCAGCCGGTCTATGCCGATGACGTCGCCCAAGCTGCGGCTCTGGGGGCCACCGGCGCGGCACCCGGCGGCATCTATGAACTCGGCGGGCCAGAGCAGGCCACGTTCCGCGAATTGATGCAGGATATGCTCGCGGTGATCCGCCGTCGCAGGCTCATCCTTAACATGCCGTTCTGGGCCGCGCGGATCATGGCGGGCGTGTTCGACGGGCTGTCCAAGCTCACGCTCGGCGCGTTCAGCAACGGCATCCTGACCCGCGATCAGGTGCTTACCCTGCAATCCGACAATGTCGTGTCCGACGGCGCACGCGGGTTTGACGCATTGGGCATCCGTCCCACAGCGATGGAGGCGGTTCTGCCTGACTACCTGTGGCGCTTCCGCCCCGCCGGCCAATACGACGCGATCAAGGAATCGGCGCAGCGACTCGACGCGAAATAACCACCGATTCGATCATTACTGCTGACAATTTTGCCCCTGACGGGTGGCGCTGCCATCTTTCGGGGGTAATTTTTTGCGCCACGGAACGTTGGTTATCGCACCTTACAGGTGCTGGAATACCTCTCCGACCCATCGCCTCCAATTTATCAACAAAAAATTAACTCAATCTCGCCTCAAATGCGAAATCGTTTCCGTTCCGTCGGGAGGCGCGCAATCGACCTGAAGGGCCTCGCAGCCTGGCGGTTCGGGGACGCGCTCTGTTTGTTTTTTCCGCCGGGCGTCAACTCGACATACGAGGATTCAAATGCCCCAGGACATCAGCCAATACATTCTGGCCAATTCACTTGTGAACCACACGGGAAGCCCCCAGACCAATGTGCCGCATTGGACCAATTACATCGCCGATGCGGCGGGCCACAGCTATGAAGTCAGCGGTCATTCGGGGTTCATGCCGCAGTTCGCGGATGCAGAAACGCCCGGATCGAACTGGGGTTTTGCCGGGGTTGATCCCGCGTGGGACGCCGAAAGCGAGCTGTTCGAGAGTGCCGATCTTGATGTGATCATGATTGGCCCGGCGAATTTCATCCAATGGCAACCGGCCGGAGAGCCTTATCTCGATGGGTCGCGCTCGCCGTTGTCGGACATGCTCGACGTTGTTGGCGACATGACCACCGCGCACCCCACCGCCAATATCCTGATCTATCAGGGCTGGGCCGATCTTGGGATATTCTCCGAAGACCTCAGCACGGCTGATACGGTGATGGAGGCGTACCACGACTATAATCAGGGCGAATATCTTGATTGGTTCAACGATCTGGCAGATCAGGTGAATGCCGCCGATCCCGATGCCAATGTCGTTGTGCTGCCCACCGGGGCGATCCTGTCCGAGCTGTTTGAGGATGGCGGCGTCCTCGACGATATGACGGTCGACGACCTCTATGTCGACACCGCCCCGCATGGCACGGAAACGCTTTATTTCATTGCCAGTATGATCAATTATTCCGGGATTTACGGCGAGGCGATACCGCCGGATTTGATCATTCCGCCCGCGATCGACCCTCGCATCGGCGAGCGGCTGGAAGAGATCGATCAGGTGATCAGTGTGGCGCTGGAGGAGGCCGGATTCGACATCGCCGATTTCGAAGCCCCGCCGCCGGAACCTGAGCCAGAACCCGAGCCCGAGCCGGAGCCCGAACCGGAGCCAGAACCCGAACCAGAGCCGGAACCTGAACCCGAACCGGAGCCTGAACCGGAACCAGAGCCAGAACCGGAGCCCGAACCGGAGCCCGAACCCGAACCGGAGCCAGAGCCCGAACCCGGCCCCACCCCAGGCACAATCACGGCGGAATATCTGACAGTCGCGCCAGACATCGCCACGGTGACCACAGTCGATTTCTCGGCCGCGCAAGAAACCGGCACCGTCGACAGCATCGGCTTCCTTGATGGCGACCCTGCGCCTTGGGCCACCGGCCCCGAAGATCATTTCGCCGTGCGCTACACCTCGGAGCTGGAGATCGAAACCGGCGGCACCTATCGCTTTGACATGTTTGCCGATGATGGCGCGGTGGTGAGCATCGACGGGCAGATCATCCTGACCAACGAACAGGACGGCCCCGACTCGTTTCAGCAAACCGAACTGACGCTCGACCCCGGCACTCACACGCTCGAGGTGCTGTATCTTGAGCGGACCGAGGACGAGATGCTGTATCTGCGCTGGGCCGGGCCGGACACCGACGAACAGATGGTGCCGTTCGAGGGCGCACCCGAGCCGGAACCGGAGCCAGAACCCGAAGCCGCCCCCCAACAGCTCTCCACACCCGAGGATATGGCGATGGCCCTGTTGTCCCTTGGTGCGCCAGAGGACGACAGTGGCGGTTTTCAGGCGACCGACGAGCCTGTGCTCGAGGACGAATTCCTGCTCTAGGCAAGATGCCGCGCCCTGCCCCCTTGCATCAGCGAGCGGCAGGGCGTATATGCCCTTTCAACAGCGGCGCGTCGGCCTCAACCGAAGCACCACCGGATAAGTTCAACGGGCCGCGCGCCCGTTTTTTTGTGCCCGCTCGCCGGGCAATGCCCGAAAGTAGCCGCAGGACCAAGTATGAGTGATTTTCTCTCGAACACACTGATCGCCAAAGCCGCGATTGATCGTCGTCTGGCCGAAATTCTCGGGCCGGTGATTGAAGATATGGGTTTCGAGCTGGTCCGTATCCGCCTGATGAGCGGCAAGACCCAGACGCTTCAGATCATGGCCGAACGCCCCACCGGCGGCATCGAAGTTGATGAATGTGCCGCGATTTCCAACGCGGTGAGTGCTACGCTCGATGTCGAAGACCCGATTCTCGATACCTATACGCTGGAAGTCTCCAGCCCCGGCATCGACCGCCCGCTGACACGGCTCAAAGATTTCGACACCTACGAAGGCTATGAGGCCAAGATCGAGACCACCGAGCTGATTGATGGCCGCCGTCGCTTTAAGGGCATGCTGGCCGGAATCGAAGGCAACGAGGTTCTGATCAATGTCGACGGCGAAGGCGAAGCGGAAAACACCGTGACGCTGGGCCTGAACTTCGACTGGCTGAGCGATGCCAAGCTGGTTTTGACCGACGAACTCATCCGCGAGATGCTGCGCCAACGTAAGGCCGCCGGCGTGGACGAAACCCAATTTGACGAGATCGAGACGGAAGCGTCTTCTCAAGAGGAGAAAGAATAATGGCAATCACATCAGCCAACCAGCTCGAGCTTTTGCAGACCGCCGAAGCGGTGGCGCGCGAAAAGATGATCGACCCCGGTCTTGTCGTCGAAGCGATGGAAGAAAGCCTCGCCCGCGCCGCCAAGTCGCGCTACGGCTCCGAGATGGACATTCGGGTGAACATCGACCGCCGCACCGGCCGCGCCACCTTTACCCGCGTCCGCACCGTGGTCGAAGACGAAGAGCTGGAAAACTACCAGGCTGAGTTCACCGTTGAGCAGGCCAAGCAATACATGGCTGATCCGAAGGTTGGCGAAACCTTTGTCGAAGAAGTGCCGCCGGTCGAAATGGGCCGGATTGCCGCACAATCGGCCAAACAGGTGATTCTCCAGAAGGTCCGCGAAGCCGAGCGTGACCGTCAGTACGAAGAATTCAAAGACCGCGCCGGCACCATCATCAACGGTCAGGTCAAACGCGAAGAATATGGCAACGTCATCGTCGACGTGGGCCGTGGCGAGGCGATTCTGCGCCGCAACGAAAAGATCGGCCGCGAAAGCTATCGCCCGAACGACCGCATCCGTTGCTTTATCAAGGACGTGCGCCGCGAAGCGCGTGGCCCGCAGATCTTCCTGTCGCGCACCGCGCCCGAGTTCATGGCCGAACTGTTCAAAATGGAAGTGCCCGAAATCTATGACGGTATCATCGAGATCAAGGCCGTCGCCCGTGACCCCGGTTCGCGCGCCAAGATTGCCGTGATTTCGCATGACGGTTCGATTGATCCGGTCGGTGCCTGTGTCGGTATGCGCGGTTCGCGCGTGCAGGCCGTGGTGAACGAACTTCAGGGTGAAAAGATCGACATCATCCCGTGGAACGACGACCAGCCGACCTTCCTTGTCAACGCGCTGCAACCGGCCGAAGTGACCAAGGTTGTTCTCGACGAAGAAGCCGAGCGCATCGAAGTTGTGGTGCCCGAAGAGCAGCTGTCGCTGGCGATTGGCCGTCGCGGTCAGAACGTGCGTCTTGCGTCGCAGCTCACCGGGCTCGACATCGACATCATGACCGAAGCCGAAGAATCGGCCCGCCGTCAGAAAGAATTCGAAGAGCGCACCCGCCTGTTCATGGACACGCTGGACCTTGACGAATTCTTCGCGCAACTGCTTGTGTCCGAAGGCTTTACCAACCTCGAAGAGGTGGCTTACGTCGAAGTTGACGAGCTTCTGGTGATCGACGGCGTCGACGACAGCACCGCCGAAGAGCTTCAGACCCGCGCCCGCGAACACCTGGAAGAGCAGGCCCGCAAGGCGCTTGCCAATGCCCGCGAACTGGGTGTCGAGGACAGCCTCATTGACTTTGAGGGCCTGACGCCCCAAATGATCGAAGTTCTCGCCAAGGACGGCATCAAGACGCTCGAAGATTTCGCCACCTGCGCCGACTGGGAGCTGGCTGGCGGCTGGACAACCGTCGATGGCGAGCGGACCAAAGACGATGGCCTGCTCGAATCCTTCGACATGTCGCTGGAAGAGGCGCAAAAAATGGTAATGACCGCCCGGATCGAACTGGGCTGGGTTGATCCTGCCGAGCTTGAGGGCGACGAAGACGAGACCGCCGAAGACGGTGAAGAGACTGTGGCCGAGGCCGGTGCGGCCGAAGAGCCCAAGGGCTGAACGGTCCAGGAGGTCACATCATGTCACGCGGCGGCAAGGACAAGGACGGCGAAGACGCCGGTCCAGAACGTAAATGCATAGCCACCGGCGAGGTTTTGCCGGTGGAAAAGATGATCCGCTTCGTGGTTGGCCCCGAGGGCCAGGCGGTGCCAGACGTGTTGGGCAAACTGCCCGGTCGTGGCATCTGGGTTTCGGCCAACCGCGCAGCGCTTGAATTGGCGGTGAGCAAGAAATTGTTCGCCAGAAGTGCCAAACAGCCAGTCACGGTGCCCGATGGGCTCGTGGCGGCGGTCGAAGCTCAACTGGCGCGGCGCGTGGTCAATCTGATCTCGCTGGCGCGCAAGGGCGGTCGGGCCATCGCGGGTTATGAAAAGGTGAAAATCTGGCTTCAAAACGAAGAGGCCAAGGTTTTGATCCAAGCCAGCGACGGATCCGAGCGTGGCAAGTCGAAATTGAGCACACCTCAGAGTGGTTCATTCATCGGCTGGCTGACCGCAGACGAGTTGGGATTGGCATTTGGACGACAAACTGTGATACATGGCGCGCTCGCGTCTGGTGGACTCACGGAACGTGTAGTAGAGGAAGCCGCAAGATTGAAAAATCTGCGCGTGCATGACGACGGTGGCAGGGGCCACCGGAAAGGAAAATAGAGCTTTATGAGCGATAATGACGGCAAAAAGACCCTTGGATTGCGTGGCGGACCCCGTGCGGGGAACGTGAAGCAGAGCTTCAGCCATGGCCGAACCAAGAACGTCGTAGTGGAAACCAAACGCAAGCGCGTTGTGGTGCCTAAAGCCGGCGCGTCCAAGTCCGCATCCGGCGGAATTGGTGGTGGTGCTGGCGCGGGCAAACGCCCTGCCGGGATTACCGATGCCGAAATGGAACGCCGGCTAAAGGCGGTCCAGGCCGCCAAAGCACGCGAAGTCGAAGAGGCTGCGGCCCGCGAGGCCGACGAAAAGGCACGCGCGGAAGACCGTGAGCGCCGCCGGGCCGAAATGGAGGCCAAGGAGCGCGAGCAGAAAGAAGCTGAAGAGAAAGCCAAGGCCAAGGCCGAGGAAGAAGATCGTCAGCGTCGCAAAACCGAGGAAGCCGCGAAAGCCGCCGCTGCCAAGGCTGCTGCCCCCACACCCGAGGCCGAACAGCCCCGTGGTGCCAAAGTTTCGACAGTTAAAAAGGTCGAGCGCGCGCCCGAGCGCGAGCAAGACCGTCAGAACAAGGGCAAGGGTGCCCGCGATGCTGGCCGCCGTTCCGGCAAACTGACTGTGAACCAGGCGCTGACAGGCGGCGAAGGCGGACGGCAACGTTCGATGGCCGCAATGAAGCGCAAGCAGGAACGTGCACGCCAAAAGGCGATGGGCGGCCCAATCGAGCGGGAAAAGGTTGTCCGCGAGGTCAAGCTGCCTGAGGCGATTGTTGTCTCTGAGCTGGCCAACCGTATGGCTGAACGTGTGGCTGACGTGGTGAAATCGCTCATGAATATGGGCATGATGGTCACGCAGAACCAAACGATTGACGCCGACACTGCCGAGCTGATCATCGAGGAATTCGGTCACAAGATGATCCGCGTTTCCGACGCGGACGTCGAGGACGTGATCAAAGAGATCGTGGACAAGCCCGAAGATCTTCAGCCGCGTCCCCCGGTCATCACGATCATGGGCCACGTCGACCACGGCAAAACCTCGCTTCTCGATGCGATCCGCGACACCAAGGTTGTGTCCGGCGAAGCAGGCGGGATCACCCAGCACATCGGTGCCTATCAGGTGCAAACCAAGGACGGCGCGATTCTGTCGTTCCTTGATACGCCGGGCCACGCTGCCTTTACCTCGATGCGTTCGCGCGGGGCACAGGTGACGGATATCGTTGTGCTTGTGGTTGCGGCCGATGACGCCGTGATGCCGCAAACAATCGAGGCGATTGCCCACGCAAAAGCGGCGAAAGTGCCGATGATCGTGGCAATCAACAAGTGCGACAAACCTGCGGCTAACCCCGACAAGGTGCGCACCGATCTGCTGCAACACGAGATCATCGTCGAAAAACTTTCGGGTGACGTGCAGGACATCGAAGTGTCGGCCATCACCGGTCAGGGCCTTGATTCGCTGCTCGAAGCCATCGCGCTTCAGGCTGAGATCCTTGAACTGCATGCCAACCCCGCGCGCGCCGCCCAAGGCGCCGTGATCGAGGCACAGCTTGACGTTGGCCGCGGCCCTGTGGCCACGGTTCTGATCCAGAACGGCACCCTGCGCCAAGGCGACATCTTTGTTGTCGGCGAACAGTGGGGCAAGGTGCGTGCGCTGATTTCCGACACGGGCGACCGTGTGAGCGAAGCCGGCCCGTCGGTTCCGGTCGAGGTGCTTGGCCTCAACGGCACACCCGAAGCGGGTGACGTGCTGAACGTGGTCGACACCGAAGCGCAAGCGCGTGAGATTGCCGAATACCGCGAAAAAGCGGCCAAGGACAAACGTGCGGCTGCCGGCGCGGCCACCACGCTTGATCAGCTTCTGGCGAAAGCCAAAGAAGATCAGAACGTGGCGGAACTGCCGATCCTGGTCAAAGCGGATGTGCAAGGCTCGGCCGAAGCGATCGTTCAGGCGATGGAGAAGATCGGCAACGACGAGGTGCGTGTTCGCGTGCTTCACTCGGGTGTTGGTGCCATCACCGAGACCGATGTCGGCCTCGCAGAAGCGTCGAACGCGCCGATCCTGGGCTTCAACGTGCGTGCAAACGCTTCGGCCCGGAACTCGGCCAACCAGAAAAGCGTGGAAATCCGCTATTACAGCGTGATCTACGATCTGGTGGACGATGTGAAAGCGGCGGCCTCTGGTCTGCTGTCGGCTGAAGTGCGCGAAACCTTCATCGGCTATGCCAAGATCAAAGAGGTCTTCAAGGTCTCTCACATTGGTAAAGTGGCTGGCTGTCTGGTCACCGAAGGGGTGGCACGCCGCTCCGCCGGTGTCCGCCTGCTGCGCGACGATGTTGTGATCCACGAAGGCACGCTGAAAACGCTCAAGCGCTTCAAAGACGAAGTGCCCGAAGTGCAATCCGGTCAGGAATGCGGCATGGCGTTCGAGAACTATGATGACGTCCGCGCGAACGACGTTATCGAGATCTTTGAACGTCAGGAAGTTGAGCGTTCGCTCGACTGATCACCGCGCCAGATCTGAAAAACTAAAAAAGGGGACAGAGCGATCTGTCCCCTTTTTCTATGAATAAACAGTGTCGACGAAGTCAGAAGAGTGGTGCCTGACAGTCGAAGACAGTCTTTGTCTTAAGCGCTCGCAGAGACAGGACGCCCAAGAAAGATGCGCGCGCCGTCACGGACAGCGATTCGGCCATCCTCCAGCTTGCGAACAAAGATACCTTGCACAGTAATATACTTACCTAGAGTGATCGTTTTCAGCATGATACTGTTTCCCTATAGTGCTGTAATCCAAATCTAAGCACTTGTTGCACAAAGTCGACCCGAAAATTGGTCGTAACACCGCCTCAATTTGCACAGGTGCGGTTAAATAAGTGTCACTAGAGGGGACTGAACTGGGAATTTTCCCCTTTCAGGGTTTACAACCAGTCCCGCAAAATCGGGATCAGGGGAATATCGGCCGCCGGCATGGGATAGTCGCGCAGCGCATTTGCGTGCACCCATTTAAGGGTTTGCCCCTCACGCGCTTGCGGCGTGCCCTCCCATTTGCGGCAGGCAAACAGCGGCATCAGCAAGTGAAAGCTCTCATAGGCGTGGCTGGCAAAGGTAAGCGGGGCGAGGCAGGAGGCCCAAGTGTCGATGCCCAGCTCTTCCTGCAATTCCCGGATCAGCGCCGCTTCGGGCGTTTCACCCGCCTCGACCTTGCCACCGGGAAATTCCCACAGACCGGCCATCGATTTGCCCTCGGGCCGTTGTGCCAGCAGCACACGCCCGTCACGGTCAATCAGGGCGACGGCGGAAACGAGGACGATTTTTGTCATTGGAGCGCCTGTGGCTGGCCGAGGAAACGAGGGCCAGCCCCTCGCGCTCCCCGAGGTATTTAGAAACAGAAGAAGGATCAGGACCGGTAATCGGCATTGATGTCGATATAGCCGTGCGTCAAATCGCAGGTCCAGACCCGGCGCTTGCCAGAGCCGAGCCCGAGGTCGACCGCGATCGAGATGTGTTCGCCCTTCATGTGAGCGGCGGCGTCGGCCTCTTTGTAATCGGGGTGGACCCAGCCGTTTTCCGCCACCAGCACGTCACCAAACCGGATGGTGATCAGGTCACGGTCGGCTTGCGCCCCGCTTTTGCCGATGGCCATGACGACCCGGCCCCAGTTGGGATCTTCGCCTGCGATCGCGGTCTTGACCAACGGCGAATTGGCGATGGCCATGGCATGGGTGTGCGCCTCGGCGTCACTGGCGGCACCGGTGATGTCGATCTGGACGAACTTGGTGGCCCCTTCGCCGTCGCGCACCACCTGATGCGCGAGGTCCATCATCACCTCGAACAGGGCGTCCTTGAACTCGGCATTGCCCGACACATCTACGCCGGATTTGCCTGTGGCGGCCAGCAGCAGGGTGTCAGAGGTCGAGGTGTCGCTGTCGACGGTGATCGAGTTGAAGGTGAGGTCGGTCAGCTCTGACAGCGTCGCCTGAAGGTCCGCTTGGCCGATCAGCGCGTCGGTGAAGATATAGACCAGCATCGTGGCCATATCCGGCGCAATCATCCCCGAACCTTTGGCGATGCCCGCGATTTTGACCGGTTTGCCGCCGATGGTCAGGCTGCGGCTTGATCCCTTGGGGTAGGTGTCCGTTGTCATGATCGCGCGGGCGGCGTCGGCGATGCCGCTGTCGTCCTGTGCCGCGACCAGCTTGTCCAGCACGGCTGTGATCCGGTCATGCGGCAGCGGCTCGCCGATCACGCCGGTGGACGATGTGAAGACCCGCTGCAAGGGCACACCTGCAGAGGCCGCCACCGCTTCGGTAATGGCCGCAACCGAGGCATCGCCGGCGCGCCCGGTGAAGGCATTGGAATTGCCCGCGTTTACCAAGATCGCCGCGCCGTCGCTGGCGTCTCCCCCAAGCTTGGCCTGGCAGTCGCGCACCGGGGCAGAGCGGGTGGCGGACCGGGTGAAAACCCCTGCCATTGATGTGCCCGGCGCAAGCAGGGCAAGCATCACATCCTTGCGGCCAGCGTAGCGCACGCCAGCTTCGGTCGCGGCGAAACGCACGCCGTCGATGACCGGAAGATCAGGAAACCGTGCCGGGGCCAGCGGCGAGACAGGCAGGGATTTTGCCATGATTATTGTCCGATAAGATCGAGGTTTTTGATAACCGACGTGTCGACATCCGCCTTGTCGGTCTGGGTGATTTCCGCGCCTTCGGTCAGCTCGGCCAGAAGCGCATCAAGCGCCGCTTCGCGCACGCCGGCCTCAATCTCGGCGCGCACGGCGTCAAGTGCGGGCGCTTCGGGGGTGCGGGTTTCGTTCAGCTTGATGATGTGCCAGCCGAATTGCGTCTGCACCGGGTCCGAGACCGCGCCAACCTCCATCGCTTTCACGGCGGTTTCAAATTCCGGCACCATCATGCCTTCGCCAAACCAGCCGAGCTCGCCGCCATTGGGGCCCGAGGGACCGGTGGAATTGTCCTTGGCCAGCTCTGCGAAATCTTCGCCAGCCCGCGCGCGTTCGGCCAGGGCGGCTGCGTCTTCCTCGGCCTCAACCAGAATATGCGAGGCATTAAATTCAATTGCGCGGTTTTCGCCCTCATAGGCCTCGGCATAGGCTGCTTCGACAGCGGCCTCCGAGAGTGCCTCTTCCATCACCGATTGCGCCCGTTCCGCAGCACGCAGCGCCCGCTCTTCGTTGTCGAGCGCAAGGGCGACGCGGCGGGTGATCTCTTCAGGACCGGCCTGAACCAAAACCGTTTGCTGGATCAACTGGTTAAGAATACCGTCCCACAGCGTATCGTCGTCAAGCTGGCGCACCTGTTCGGGCAGCGAGGCGCGCACCATGATCATGTGGCCCAGCGTGATTTCGGTGCCATCCACCGTGGCAACAACCGTATCGGCATCGATTTCGCTGTGCTGCTCTGCAAAAACAGGTGTGGCAAGAAGGGCAACCAAAGCCGTGGTTTTCAGATATTTCAACATCATGTGTTCCTTCATTCAATCCCTTGCCCGCGGCCAGCGTTGACACTGCGTAGGGTGCCCCTTACATCGCTGTTGTCCCGTCGGGCACATGTTTCCCGCAAAGGCATATGGGTTGCAGGCGAGACGGGCAAGGCGCGCACACAAAGATGTGCGCATTATTCGACGGAGAGATTATGCTGGGCTTTGGAAAACTCGCCAGATCGGTGTTCGGAACACCGAACGACCGTAAGATCAAGGCGACCCGCCCGCTGGTCGAACAGATCAACGCGCTTGAACCTGAGTTCGAGGCGCTGAGCGATGACGGTATCAAGCAAAAAACCGCAGAGCTGGCCGAACGCGCCAAGGGCGGCGAAGCGCTTGATGCGCTGCTGCCAGAGGCGTTTGCCAACTGCCGCGAAGCCGCCAAACGGGCGCTGGGCCTGCGCGCCTTTGATGTGCAGCTGATGGGCGGGATCTTCCTGCACCAGGGCAACATCGCCGAGATGAAGACCGGTGAGGGCAAGACGCTTGTTGCCACCTTCCCGTCATACCTTAATGCGCTGACCGGCAAGGGCGTGCATATCGTCACCGTCAACGACTATCTTGCCAAACGCGATGCCGAATGGATGAGCAAGGTTTACGCCGCGCTCGGTATGACCACCGGTGTGGTCTATCCGTGGCAGTCCGAGCAGGAAAAGCACGACGCGTATAACTGCGATATCACCTATGCCACGAACAATGAGCTTGGGTTCGACTATCTGCGCGACAATATGAAAGCCGAGCTGAAAGACATGTTCCAGCGCGGCCATAACTTTGCCGTGGTCGATGAGGTCGACAGCATCCTGATTGATGAGGCGCGCACGCCGCTGATTATCTCGGGCCCTGCGGATGACCGCAGCGACATGTACCAGACCATCGACAAGCTGATCCCGCTTTTGCAGGACGATCACTATGCGCTTGATGAGAAAACCCGCAACGTCACCTTTACCGACGACGGCAACGAGTTCCTTGAAAACCAGTTGCGCGCGCATGATCTGCTGACCGAAGGCCAGTCGCTGTATGACCCCGAAAGCACCACCGTGGTGCACCACGTCAATCAGGGGCTTCGCGCGCACAAGCTGTTCCAGCGCGACAAGGATTACATCGTCCGCGACAACGAAGTTGTGCTGATCGATGAGTTCACGGGCCGGATGATGGCCGGGCGTCGCCTGTCGGACGGGCTGCATCAGGCGATTGAGGCCAAAGAAGGCTGCGAGATCAAGCCAGAGAACGTGACGCTCGCGTCTGTCACCTTCCAGAACTTCTTCCGTCTGTATGACAAACTTGGCGGCATGACCGGCACCGCAGCCACCGAGGCCGAGGAATTCTCCGAGATCTATGGCCTTGGCGTGGTCGAAGTGCCCACCAACAAGCCGATTGAGCGGATCGACGAAGACGACAAGGTCTTCCGTTCGGGCGACGAAAAATATCAGGCGATCATCGAAGAGATCAAGAAGGCGCATGCCAAGGGCCAGCCGGTTCTTGTGGGCACCACCTCGATCGAGAAATCCGAGATGCTGAGCCAGGCGTTGACCGCCGCCGAGCTGAAGCACAACGTGTTGAACGCCCGCCAGCACGAGCAAGAGGCGCAGATTGTCGCCGATGCCGGCAAGCTGGGCGCAGTGACCATCGCCACCAACATGGCCGGTCGCGGCACCGACATCAAACTGGGCGGCAACCTTGATTTCCAGATCATGGAAGCGATTGCCGCCGATCCCGAGGCCGACCCCGAAGAGATCCGGCAACAGATTGAAGCGGACCACAAAACGGACGAGGAAGCGGTCAAGAAAGCCGGCGGCCTCTATGTTCTCGCCACCGAGCGCCACGAAAGCCGCCGCATCGACAACCAGCTGCGCGGCCGGTCCGGCCGTCAGGGTGACCCCGGTCGCTCGTCGTTCTTCCTGTCGCTTGATGATGACCTGATGCGCATCTTCGGCTCTGAACGGCTCGACAAAGTGCTCAACACGCTGGGCATGAAAGAGGGCGAAGCGATTGAGCACCCTTGGGTGAACAAATCGCTCGAACGCGCGCAGGCCAAGGTCGAAGGCCGCAACTTTGACATCCGCAAACAGCTGCTGAAATTCGACGACGTGATGAACGATCAACGTAAGGTGATCTTTTCCCAGCGCCGCGAAATCATGGAAGCGGCGGACCTGTCGGAAATCGTGCAAGACATGCGCCACGAGGTGATCGACGAGCTGGTCGATCAGTATCTGCCGCCGAAATCCTACGCCGACCAATGGGATGCCGAGGGCCTGCAGGGCGCCGTCATCCAATACCTTGGCCTCGACCTGCCGATCCAGGCTTGGGCCGAAGAGGAAGGCGTTGACCAAGAGGTTGTGCGCGAGCGTCTTGAAGACGAAAGCGATAAGTACATGGCGCAGAAGGCGTCGGCCTTTGGCCCCGAGACCATGCGCAACATCGAAAAGCAGATGCTGTTGCAGACCATCGATGGCAAATGGCGCGAGCACCTGCTGACGCTTGAGCATCTACGCTCGGTTGTGGCCTTCCGTGGCTATGCCCAGCGCGATCCGCTCAACGAGTACAAGAACGAGGCGTTCCAGCTGTTCGAATCGATGCTGGAAAGCCTGCGCGAGGATGTGAGCCAGAAACTGGCCCAGATCCGTCCGATGAGCCCTGATGAGCAAGCCGCCCTGATGCGCCAGATCCAAGAACAGCAGGCCGCGCAGAAAAAGCTGACCGAACAGGCCCAGCCCCAAGGCCAGCCCGCACAGCCCGTCGAGGGTGCAGCGCCCGGTTTTGTCGAGGATGACCCCACCACCTGGGGCAATCCGGGCCGCAACGAGCCTTGCCCTTGCGGGTCTGGCGAGAAGTTCAAGCACTGCCACGGCCGGGTCTGACCTGATCCGACATGACTGACCAAAAGGCCGGGCCCAGTGTCCGGCCTTTTGCTATGTCCGGCCTTTTGCTATTTGCGGCCCCGAATGGCGAAACGAATTGTGTCACAATCGGGTACAATCCTTGGGCGCAGGTCCGAAAGACTCCGCCGCAGCGTCAAATCTATGCCCCGATCCGAGTCGATAAATGCCTCAACTGGACGCCCTTGAAGGGGCAAGGAGGCAGAGATGAAACTTCCAATTGGCAAATTTTCCCTGGGCAACTTGCCGCTGGGCAAACTGAGCGGCATGATGGCACGCAAGGGCGACGCACCCGCGGCGGCAACCCCGCCCGCAGGCGCGGCCACAGCGGCAAAATCGCGGCGCATCCCGGTGAACAAGGCAACGGTGGCCCTGGGCAGCGGCGTCATCATCTTTGCGGTCAGCTTTGCGATGCAGAATTTCGGCAGCCATCCCGGCGCGGGTCCGGTTGCCACCCCCAACAAGGTGACAGCCAAGGCATCGCCAGAGCCCACCCCCCTGCCCCAAGTGCTCGATGTGGCGCTGGACGAGGCTCTGGACGTGGCCGAGATCACACCGACCTCCTTTGCCTTTATGCCCAAGGAAGCGGCTTTGCCCGAGCTGCCCCAGGCCAAGATCGTGGCCAGCAAACCGGACATGACGTTTTCCAATTTTGAAGCTGCCGTTCTGAAAGACGCAGACACACCGATGCCGCTTCAGGCTGGTACAGCCATTGGCCTGCCGCAGGCGTTGGTTGTGGCCTTTGACAGCGACGCAATCCCCTCAGAGCCGGTCGAAACCATCCCCGGCCTGCCCTGTGACATCACCCTGACCGCCGATCCCGCCCCGGCGGCGATGGTCGATCTGATCGTCGATGCCAGCTGCCTGCCCTCAGAGCAGCTGACCCTGCACCACAACGGCATGATGTTCCACGCAATGACCGACGACCGTGGCCGCGCCAATCTGCGCGTTCCGGCATTGGCCAAAAAGTCGGTCTTTATCGCCTCGTTCGAAAGCGGCGAAGGCGCGGTGGCGCAGATTGATGTGCCGATGATCGACTTCTACGACCGGGTTGTCGTGCAATGGCGCGGCGACTCCGGGCTGGGCCTGCACGCTCTGGAATTTGACGCCGCCTATTTCGGCGCGGGTCACATCCACAATGGCGCGCCGGGCGATGTGGGCACCGCCGCCTCTGGCACCTCCGGGTTCCTGACCCACCTGGGCGAAGGCACCGGACCACAGGTTCTGAACGCCGAGATTTATTCCTTCCCCACCCGCACGGCCCAAAACGCCGGACGCATCGGGCTTTCGGTCGAAGCCGAAGTGACAGCCGACAATTGCGGCACCGAAATCGAGGCGCAGACACTGCAACTCAAACCCGGAACCCCGCTGCGCACGCAGGACGTGACGCTTTATATGCCGGACTGCGAAGCCTCGGGTGACTTTCTGGTGTTGAATAATCTGCTCGAAGACCTGAAAGTTGCCGCCAACTAGACGCGACAACAAAGGCCGGTTTTTATGAGCAAGTTCTGTGCGGCGTTCTGCGCCGCACTTTTCCTATGTGTGGTCGGCCTGCCGTCCGTCGCCACTGCCCAGGACGTGACCCTGACCTCGCTTGATGGCGCGGTCGAGATTGAGGGCACCCTGCGCGGCTTTGACGGCGAGTTTTACCGGCTTGATACCATCTATGGCGAAATCACCATCGATGCCTCTGGCGTCGCCTGTGACGGGCCCGGCTGCCCCAATCTTGAGGCGTTCGTGGCCGAAATGCGGGTGTCGGGGTCGTCGACCATGGGCAAGGTGCTGATGCCCGCGCTGATCGAGGCCTTTGCCCTGCGCAATGGGCTGCACGCGGTCCGCGACGAGATCGATGAAAACCGCTTTACCTATGCGCTGCGCGACCGCAACAGTGGCATTGAACAGGGTCTGTTCCACTTTCACACCAGCAACACCGACGAAGGCTTTGCCGATCTTCTGGCGGACAAAAGCGATATCGTCATGTCCCTGCGCGAGGTGCGCCCCTCCGAGGTGCGTGCCGCGCGCGAGGCTGGGCTTGGCGATCTGACCGGGCCGAACCGCAGCCGGGTTCTGGCGCTTGATGCGCTGGTGCCGATTGTGTCGTCGAAAAACCCGCTTGGCGCGATAAGCCCGGCGCGGTTGGCGCGTGTCTTCGGCGGTGGCGTCACCAATTGGATGCAGCTTGGCGGGCCGGATGCACCGGTGGTGTTGCACCTGCGCGACACCAAATCCGGGCTGGCACAATCGGTGCAGGACAAGCTGATCGCCCCGGCGCGGCTGGACCTCGCGCGCGATGTCGAACGCCACAGCACCAATGCCGATCTGGCGCAGGCCGTGGACCGCGATGTGCTGGGCATCGGCATCGCGAGCTATTCCGAGATTGGCAACGCCAAGCCTGTGGTGCTGTCGGGGCGCTGCGGATTTCAGCTCAGCGCCTCGCGGCTGGCGATCAAGACCGAAGATTACCCGCTGACCGCGCCGATGTTCCTGTATCTGCCGGCGCGACGCTTGCCGAAGCTTGCGCGGGATTTCCTGACGTTCACCCGCTCGGACCCGGCGCAGATCGTGATCCGCCGCGCCGGATTTGTCGATCAGGCCCCCGAAGAGGTTGAACTCAATGCCCAGGGCGACCGCTTTGCCAACGCCATCGCCGCCGCGGGCCGCGAAACCTCTCTGGTCGAACTAAAGCGGCTGGTGTCGACGCTTGGCACCCGCCACCGATTGTCGACCACGTTTCGATTCCGCGCCGGATCGACCTTGCTCGACGCGCAATCCTTGTCGAACGTCCAGCAATTGGCGCGCGCGCTTGAGGCGGGAAAGTACGACACACGGTCGGTGATGTTCGTGGGCTTTTCCGATGGCGATGGCCCGGCCGATGGCAACCGCGCCATTGCCGCAAAACGCGCGGCGGCGGTGCGCGATGCGGTGATTGCGGCTGCGGAAATCGCCAATCTCGACCGGGTTCTGATTGAAACCGAAGCCTTTGGCGAAGCCCTGCCCCTGGCCTGCGACGATACCGCGTGGGGCCGCCAGGCCAACCGACGGGTGGAAGTCTGGGTCCGCTGATCCGGGGCGCAGTCCCGATCTGTCAACAGATCGGAACCGATCCATTGATGGATCGGGCTGCCTCCCGCCACGGCCCCCTTGCCGCTTGCGCGTTCGCATGTCACCGTGACAGCAAATGACCGGAGGCGAGCCCATGGCGACCAAAACCAAGACATCCGAAGACACCTCGCATCTTCCCCAAACCTACGCGCCGCGCAATCCCGGCATGGACCTCGATCTCGACTGGGTGCTTGGCGTACATGCCAACCGCTCGGCCATCGAACGCCGTGCCGCCACCCTGCCCGGACGGCGCAGCGTGAAAAAGGACTATCAGGCCGCCTGGCTCTGCCGCGCGATTGCCTGCATCGATCTGACCACCCTGTCAGGGGACGACACCGAAGGCCGGGTGCGCCGTCTTTGCGCCAAAGCCCGCCAACCGGTGCGCGCCGACATCCTGCAAGAGTTGGGAATGGAAGGGCTGACCACCGGCGCCGTCTGTGTCTATCACGACATGGTGGCGACCGCTGTTGACGCGCTAGAGGGCACGAACATCCCCGTCGCCGCCGTGTCCACGGGCTTCCCTGCGGGCCTGTCGCCGTTCAACCTGCGGATTGCCGAGATTTACGCCAGCGTCGAGGCGGGCGCGCGCGAGATCGACATCGTCATCTCCCGCCGCCATGTGCTGACCGGCAACTGGCAGGCGCTGTATGACGAAATGCGCGCCTTTCGCGCGGCTTGTGGCGAGGCGCATGTGAAGGCCATTCTCGCCACCGGAGAGCTCGGCACGCTGAAGAACGTCGCCCGCGCTTCGCTGGTTTGCATGATGGCGGGGGCGGATTTCATCAAGACCTCGACCGGCAAGGAAAGCGTCAACGCCACTCTGCCTGTCAGTCTGGTGATGATCCGCGCGATCCGCGAATACCACGAACGCACCGGCATTTACATTGGCTATAAACCGGCGGGCGGCATCTCCAAGGCCAAGGATTCACTGACCTATCTGGCCTTGATGAAGGATGAGCTGGGCAATCGCTGGCTCCAGCCCGACATGTTCCGCTTTGGCGCGTCCTCGCTCTTGGGGGATATCGAACGCCAACTCGAACACCACGTCACCGGCCGCTATTCGGCCAGCCACCGCCACGCACTGGCCTAGGTCCCGAAATCTTCAAAAGATTTCGGCCCGATTTCTTTGTAAGAAATCGCTTCCGAGGAAAGACAGACCGATGAAAATCAAAGAGATATTCGACAGCATGGAATACGGCCCCGCCCCCGAAAGCGCCGCCGATGCGCTGACATGGATCGTCGATCAAGGCAGCCGCTTTGGCATGTACATCAACGGCGAATGGACCGCCGCACGGGGCGATTTCCACTCCAAGAACCCCGCCAACGGCGAAACGCTGGCCGATCTAACCCAAGCCATCCCCTCCGAGATCGACGATGCCGTCGCCGCCGCCCGCAAGGCCCAGCCAAACTGGGCCGGGCTTGGCGGACATGGCCGGACGAAATACCTCTATGCCATCGCGCGCCTACTGCAAAAACACGCCCGCCTCTTCGCCGTGCTCGAAACCCTCGACAACGGCAAGCCGATCCGCGAAAGCCGCGACATCGACATCCCCCTGGCCCAGCGCCATTTCTACTACCACGCCGGCATGGCGCAACTGATGCCCTCCGAACTGCCCGACCGCGAGGCGCTTGGCGTTTGCGGCCAGATCATCCCGTGGAACTTCCCGCTGCTGATGCTGGCGTGGAAAATCGCGCCCGCCCTTGCGGCCGGCAACACCGTGGTGCTGAAACCGGCGGAATACACCTCGCTGACCGCGCTGTTGTTCGCCGACATCTGCACCCAGGCGGGCCTGCCCAAAGGCGTCGTCAACATTGTCACCGGTGACGGCGCGGTGGGCGAAGCCATCGTCAACCACCCCGGCATCGACAAGATCGCCTTCACCGGGTCCACCCCCGTCGGCCGCGCCATTCGCGCCGCCACCGCCGGATCTGGCAAGGCGCTGACGCTCGAACTCGGCGGTAAATCGCCCTACATCGTCTTTGAGGACGCCGATATCGACAGCGCCGTCGAAGGCCTTGTTGATGCGATCTGGTTCAATCAGGGGCAGGTCTGTTGCGCCGGTTCCCGCCTGATCGTGCAAGAGGGCATCGCCGAGGTCTTCCACAGCCGCCTGCGCACCCGCATGGACAAGCTGCGCCTCGGCAACCCGCTCGACAAATGCATCGACGTCGGCGCCATCGTTGACCCGGTGCAATTGCAGGCCATTTCGCAGATGGTCGACGCCAACCAATCCGGCGAGGTTTACCGCGCCAACGTACAAATGCCCGCCGAGGGCTGTTTCTATCCGCCGACCCTGATCACCGGCCTGCACCCCTCTGACACGCTGATGCAGGACGAAATCTTCGGCCCCGTGCTCGTCGGCACCACCTTCCGCACCCCGTCCGAGGCCTTGGAAATCGCCAACAACACCCGCTATGGCCTTGCCGCAACGGTGTGGAGCGAGAATATCAACGTCGCTTTGGACATCGCGCCCAAGCTGGTGGCCGGCGTGGTCTGGATCAACGGCACCAATATGTTTGACGCCGCCGCAGGCTTTGGCGGCGTGCGCGAAAGTGGCTTTGGCCGCGAGGGCGGATGGGAGGGCATGAGCGCCTACACCCGCCCCACAGCCGAGGCAAAACCGCTTGCGCAAGTGACCGCCTTCAGTGGCGACCAAGGCCCCAGCGACCCGCTCGACCGCACCGCCAAGCTTTACGTCGGCGGCAAACAGGCCCGTCCCGATGGCGGCTATTCGCGCGGGGTGTATGGGGCCAAAGGCGCGCTTCTCGGCCACGCCAGCCTTGCCAACCGCAAAGATGTGCGCAACGCGGTCGAGGCGGCCAAGGGTGCGGCGTCTTGGGGGGCCACCACCGGCCACCTGCGGGCGCAAATCCTCTATTACATCGCCGAAAACCTCTCGTCCCGCGCGGATGAATTTGCCAACCGGATCAACGCGTTAACCGGGCGCAAGGACGGCACCAAGGAAGTAGATGCCGCGATCAGCCGCCTCTTTACCTATGGCGCATGGGCCGACAAATTCGACGGTCAGGCGCACAACGTGCCGATCCGCGCCGTGGCCTTGGCGATGCGCGAACCCGTCGGCGTGATCGGCGCGCTGTGTGACGATGCCCTGCCGCTGTTGGGCCTCGTCTCGGCGATGGGCCCGGCGATGGCGATGGGCAACCGCAGCGTTCTCGTGGCCTCCGAAGCCTTCCCGCTGGCCGCCACTGACTTCTACCAAATCCTCGAAACCTCCGACGTGCCCGGCGGCGTGGTCAACATCCTGACAGGGTCGCACGGCGAACTGGCCAAAACCCTGGCCGAGCATATGGATGTCGATGCGGTCTGGAGCTTTTCCTCCACCGATCTCAGCGCTGAGATTGAACGAGGCGCCGCCGCCAACCTCAAACGCACTTGGGTCAACAATGGCCGTGCGCGCGATTGGTTTGGGGCCGATGGCGAGGGCCGCGCCTTCCTTGAGGCCGCAACCGAGGTCAAGAATATCTGGGTGCCCTACGGGGCCTGAATTGGGCCCCGTCTTCGCATCGTCACAGCGGTTTGATTCAATTGCCGATGACCTAAGCACCGGCTGGTAATCAATTAGTAAGTCAGAATGACTAAACCTCTACGTGGGAGTTCCGACACAGGGGTGTGAGAGGAGCAGAATGGCCGGGAACTGGCGCTTGATCCGACGGTAATGCCGAGCGTGACGCGTGTTCAGGACCAAGAGGTCGGCCATTCAATCGCCTGTCCTTGCCGCAAGCTCGCCTGCGGCAAGGACAGGCAAACTACCATTCAAGCACAACTTTGCCGCTGTTGCCCGCACGCATGGCGGCAAAGCCATTCTCAAACTCCGACGCCTTGAACCGGTGGGTGATCACCCCCCTGACATCAAGCCCGTTCTCCAGCATCGCAATCATCTTGTACCAGGTCTCGAAAATTTCGCGGCCATAGACGCCTTTGATGGTGATCGCCTTGAACACGATGCGGCTCCAATCCACCGGCGATTTACCCGGCGGAATGCCCAACAGCGCGATGCGCCCCCCCATCACCAGCGCCTCGACCATCTGATCCAGCGCGCGCTGGTTGCCCGACATCTCAAGCCCGACATCAAAGCCCTGCTTCATGCCAAGCCGTTTGACCACGGCGTTCAGGTCTTCCTCGGCCACATTGACCGGCACCACATCCGCGACCTTGGCCGCCAGCGCCAGCCTGTCGGCGTTGATATCGGTGATCACCACATGGCGCGCGCCCACATGCCGCGCCACCGCCGCCGCCATAATGCCAATCGGCCCGGCCCCGGTGATCAACACATCCTCACCCACCAGATCAAAGCTCAGCGCGGTGTGCACGGCATTGCCCAAAGGATCGAGGATCGCGCCGATTTCGTCATCAATCTCATCCGGCAAAGGCACCACGTTGAACGCGGGCAGCCGCAGATATTGCGCAAACGCGCCCTGTTCGTTGACGCCAATGCCCCGCGTTTCCGGATCAAGATGGAACTTTCCCGCCCGGCTCTGGCGCGAATGCTTGCCGATCAAATGGCCCTCGCCTGAACAGCGCTGGCCAATGTGCAAATCCTCGACCCGATTGCCAATCTCGACAATCTCACCGGCGAATTCATGCCCTGTCACCAGCGGCACCGGCACGGTTTTCTGCGCCCATTCATCCCAGTTCCAGATGTGCACATCGGTGCCGCAAATGCCGGTTTTGTTGATCTTGATCAGCACGTCATTCGGTCCGATTTCCGGCACCGGCACGTCCTGCATCCAAAGCCCTTCGCGCGGCTCGGCCTTGACCAAAGCCTTCATATCATTTCTCATTTCAACACTCCCAAAGCTTTGCCGACCCGGCCAAAAGCCGTCAGCGCTTCATCCAGATCATCCCGTGTCAGCGCCGCATTCATCTGGGTGCGAATCCGCGCTTGCCCCTTGGGCACCACCGGGAAAAAGAAGCCCGAGACATAAACGCCCTCGTCGTAAAGTCCCGCCGCCATGTCTTGCGCCAGCCGCGCCTCGCCCAGCATCACCGGGATGATCGGATGTTCGCCGGGCAGGATATCAAACCCCAGCCGCTCCAACCCCGCGCGCCAATAGGCTGCGTTTTCAAACAGTTGCGCGCGCAGATCGTCGCCTTGTTCGACCAGCTCCAGCGCCTTGATGCCCGCCGCCACCACCGCAGGCGGCAGCGAATTGGAGAACAGATAAGGCCGCCCGCGTTGCCGCAACAAGTCCACCACCGGCTGTGCCGCCGCGATATAGCCGCCAATGGCGCCGCCCATCGCCTTGCCCAACGTGCCGGTCAGAATGTCGGCAGAAACCCCAGCATGCGCCGGCGTGCCCGCGCCCTTTGGCCCCATAAAGCCGGTGGCGTGGCAGTCGTCGACCATCAGGATTGCGTCATATTGATCGGCCAGCGCGCGGATCTCGCCCAGTTTCGCCAGATAGCCGTCCATCGAAAACACGCCATCGGTGGCGATCATCACATGTCGCGCGCCACCCGCGCGCGCCTCTTTCAACTTGGCCTCCAAATCCGCCATATCGGAATTGGCATAACGGAACCGCTTGGCCTTGCAGAGCCGTATGCCGTCGATGATGCTGGCGTGGTTCAGCGCGTCTGAAATCACCGCATCCTCCGGCCCCAGCAGCGGCTCGAACACCGCGCCATTAGCATCGAAACAGGCGGCAAACAGGATGGAATCGTCGGTGCCAAGGAAATCGGCCAGCTTTTGCTCCAGCTCGCGGTGAATGTCCTGCGTGCCACAGATAAAGCGCACCGAGGCCATGCCATACCCGTGGCTGTCCATCGCAGTCTTGGCCGCCTTGATCAGCGCCGGGTGATCGGCCAGCCCGAGGTAGTTATTGGCGCACAGATTAATCATGCACCGCTCGCCCACCTGCATTCGCGCACCTTGGGCACTGGTGATCGGTCGTTCGACCTTCATCAGCCCGTCCGCCTCAATCTGTGTCAGCGTGCTTTTGAGATGGTCCAGAAATGCTTGCGCCATGATGCGACTCCTCTTGTTGCACCCTTTCTAGCACAACAGAGGGCCGTCCGAAATAACGGAATATCGTTTTGGCGGAAAAATTCCGATATACTGGATTTTAGGAGCGTTCAGGGGCGTTTCAGCCAGAATCCTGCACCACGAGAAACGCTTTGGCGTTGCCCTCCAGTGCCCGGATCACATGCACCAAATCCGCCGCGTAGCGCGCACTGTCGCCCCGCTCGAGCCGCACCACAGCCTCCCCGGATGTGACCTCTAGAGTGCCGTTGATAACGCTCAGAATTTCCACCGTCCCGCGCTTGTGCGGCTGGCTGCGCAGCCGCCCGCCCTCGTCAAATCTCAGCTCATAAAGCTCATTGCGACCGGCCTCTTCGGGCGGCGACATGATGCGAATGCGACAGCCTTCGCCCATGTTATCAATCGTCGGGATCTGATCGGCGCGCAGCACCTCGATGCGGTTGTCTAGGCTTTCCTCTTCGAGCAATCCGGCGAAATCAACCTGCAAGGCGCGGGTCAAATTCCACAAAGTCGCAATCGTGGGCGAGCTTTCGCCGCGCTCAATCTGGCTTACCATCGAGCGTGATACGCCCGAAAGCTTGGCCACCGCCTCAAGCGAAAGCCCCTGTTGGCGCCGCGCCTCCTTGAGCCGGGCTGGCAGCAAGGCCAGAATATCGTCGGTATCTTCCGTCATGGCGGAACACTGGCGCGGCAGGGCCGAAATATCAAGCGCGAACAGTGACCCAACGTCTCACTGACAAGCCAAGGGCGGCCCGACATACTCACCCTAGAATCGGAGAGAGGAAATCCCATGTCAGACGATATCGTCATTCTCGGCAGTGCCCGCACCGCCATCGGCACCTTTGGCGGCGCGCTCAGCAACACCCCGCCGATCGACTTGGCCACGGCGGCGACCAAGGCCGCGATGGAGCGCGCAGGCGTCGAGCCCGGCCAGATCGGCAACGTCGTGTTTGGCCATGTGATCAACACCGAACCGCGTGACATGTACCTCAGCCGCGCTGCCGCGATTGCCGCCGGTATCCCCGACACCACCCCGGCGATGAACGTCAATCGCCTCTGCGGCTCGGGCGCGCAGGCCGTTGTGTCGGCCACCCAAGCGTTGATGCTCGGCGACGCGGATTTTGCGATTGCGGGCGGGGCCGAGGCGATGTCGCGCGCGCCCTACATCAACTCGGCGCAGCGGTTCGGTCAGAAAATGGGCGACATTCGCACCGTCGATATGCTGGTCGGCGCGCTGACCTGCCCGTTTGGCACCGGCCACATGGGCGTCACAGCAGAGAACGTTGCCGCCGAGAGCCAGATCAGCCGCGAAGAGCAGGACGCCTTTGCGGTGGAAAGCCAAACGCGCGCCGCCAAGGCCATCGCGGAGGGCCGCTTTGCCGATCAGATCACCCCGGTCGAGGTGCGGGTCAAACGCGACATGGTGCCGTTTGAGGTGGATGAACACCCCAAGGCGACCACAGCTGAGGCGCTCGCCGGTCTGCGACCCGTGTTTCAGAAAGACGGCTCTGTTACCGCAGGCAATGCCAGCGGCATCAATGATGGCGCGGCGGCGATTGTGCTGGCGCGTGCGTCGGCGGCTGAGAAGGCGGGGCTTACGCCGCGGGCACGGGTGCTCGGCTACGCCCATGCTGGCGTGCGGCCAGAGGTGATGGGCTTCGGTCCGATCCCGGCGGTGCGCAAACTGATGGAGCGGACGGGGCTCAGCATCGC
Source organism: Marinovum sedimenti (assembly GCF_054052205.1). Classification (NCBI taxonomy): domain Bacteria; kingdom Pseudomonadati; phylum Pseudomonadota; class Alphaproteobacteria; order Rhodobacterales; family Roseobacteraceae; genus Marinovum; species Marinovum sedimenti. The sequence goes on along the minus strand of NZ_CM133223.1, from coordinate 2,411,624 downwards.
TGATTTCGACGTGATCGAATCGAACGAGGCCTTTGCGGCGCAGGCGCTGGCGGTGAACAAGGAGCTGGGTCTCGATCCGGCGAAGGTGAACCCAAATGGCGGCGCAATTGCGCTTGGCCATCCGGTCGGCGCGACAGGGTCGATCCTGGTGGTAAAGGCGCTGTATGAACTGGAGCGGATTGGCGGGTCGAAAGCGCTGATCACCATGTGCATCGGCGGCGGTCAAGGCATCGCGCTGGCGATCGAACGTCTCTAACCGGGACCCGATCCATTGATGGATCGGTGCTGATCCATCAATGGATCAGGGTCACTCCCGCCGCACCGTCGCGTCCACTGATGCGCCGGTGCCATCAATCACCGCCAGCCGCGAAAACCCGGCTGACGGCAGCAAAACCGACAAGACGCGGTCCCGCGTGCCGGTGACAAACGGCATGCCATCCACCAACAGGGTGAACGGTGGCGTGCCGTGGCGCAGCTTAACTGTGACCTGTTGGCCCGCCAGCACCGCGCCATCGGGCGGAAAGGCCATCTCAAACGGCTTGGTCTTGGTGCGAAACTGGCCATCGCGCACCCGGAACCGGCGCAGCGGCTGCGGCAGATCGGCATTGCGCACCATCAGCGTTGCGGCGGGCGGCGGCGGCAGGGCGGCGGGCGTGGTTTTCACCAGCTGAAACGCCTCAAACAGCACCGGCGCGGCGGTTTCGCCGCCAAAGACACCCGGCACCGGCGTTCCGTCGGGTCGCCCAATCCAGACACCCGCCACATGCCGCCCGTCATAGCCCAGCGCCCAGGCATCGCGGTGGCCATACGAGGTGCCGGTTTTATAGGCCAGCCAGTCGCGTGGCGCGCCCGGCGGTGGCGCAAGGTCCGACAGAATATGCCCCACCTGCCACGCCGCAACCGCCCCGGTGACATCCGGGCCAATCGTCGCCTCAGCCCCCTTGCGCCACACCAAGGGCCGGGCATCGCCCATTTGCGCCAGTGACGCGTAAAGCTGCACCAGATCCTCAAGCGTCATCCCAAGACCGCCCAGCGCAATCGCCAGCCCCGGCTGACCGCCCTGCAAGGCAGGCTCCGCCCCCGAGCGCCGCAGCGCCGCCATCAGATGCGCCGGGCCCAGCGCTTCGGTCATGCGTACCACCGGAATGTTAAGCGAAAGTTGCAGCGCGCGCTCTACGGTGACGTCACCGCGAAAAATCCCGTCGAAATTCTGCGGCGCATAGGGGCCAAAGCGCACCGGACTGTCATCGATCAGCGTCTGCGGATGCGCCAAGCCCCGGTCAAACGCCAAGGCATAGATCAGCGGTTTCAACGTCGATCCCGGCGAGCGCAGCGCGCGGGTCATATCAACAAACCCGTCGCGCGATTCCGCCGCATCAAGCCCGGCGGACCCGACCGAGGCCAAAACCTCGCCCGTGACATGATCGGCCACCACCATCGCAATCGACAGGTGATCGCCTTTGCCACGCACCGCACGCGCCGCCAACACCTCAAGCCGGGCCTGTAGATCGCGGTCAATCGTCAGGTCATGCACCGGGGCAAAGGGCGCATCCTCGCGGGCGCGGTCGGCGATATGGGCGGCCAGCACCGGGAAATCCTTGCGCAGATGCGGCACCGCTTCGTGCACCGCCGCCTTCGCGGTCTCACCATCAATCACGCCATAGCGCTGCATCCGCACCAACACCCGGTCGCGCGCATCCACCGCGCGCCTGTGCCGTTTGTCGGGCCGCCGGCCTTCGGGGCTTTGCGGCAGAGCCACCAGCAAGGCGGCCTCAGCCGTGGTTAGCCGCGCGGGCTCCTTACCAAAATACCCCAAAGTCGCAGCGCGCACGCCTTCAAGATTGCCACCGTACGGCGCGTGGGTGAAATACAGCGTCAGGATCTCACGCTTGCTTAACCGCCGCTCCATCGCCAGCGCCAGCCGCGCCTGCCGCAGCTTGCCCGCCAAAGCGCCGGTGCCGCTGTCCTCAAGCAGCCGCGCGACCTGCATCGTCAGGGTCGAGCCGCCCGAGACCACCTCGCCATTGCGCAGCGCCTGATACACCGCGCGGCCCACCGCCAGGGCATCAACGCCGGGGTGATCCCAAAACCGTTTATCCTCATAGGCGACCAACATGGCGATCAGCTTGGGGTCGATCTCGTCCAAGGTGACGGAAAACCGCCAGCGCCCGTCCTCGACCGTATAACCGCGCAACAGCCGGCCCTTGCGGTCGCGCACCTCGACCGAGGTCGCAGCCAAAACAGGCGGCAAAACCGTCGCGCCCAGCCAGCGGTCAAAGGCATCGCGCGCGACCGCCCCGCTCCACATCATGGCGACCAGCAGGAACAGGGCGATCCGTGTCATGGGCTGACCAAAAGCTGTCCCGACGCCGTGCGCGCGCGGTATTGCGGGCGGTACATATCCTCGACCACCGCCGCCGGATGATGGAACGCCCCCGGTGAAATCGCGCGCACCACATAGGCAAGCTCAAACGCTGCATCACCGCGATGATCCACCGCCGCAAGAAAGCGATCGGCGCGGAATTCGGTGTGGCGCGCCTCGGCCGGATCGAGCCAGTCCAAGGCCCGAATATCGCCTGATCGCAGCAGGTTGGGGTTATCGATCTCAAACCCCGCAGGTAGCGGATCGTTGATCATCAACCGCGCGCCGGTGTCCTCGGCCGGGATCACCCGCAGCACCGTCACCAGCCGTTCGCCCAAGCGCACCGGGCCGCTCACCGCCTCGCCCTCGAGCGTGAAATACAGCCGTTCGATGCGATAGCCATAGCCCCCCGCCGCGACCGGCGCATCGGGTTTGCCAAAGGTGGTGAGGGTGACGCTGGTGGGCTGATCCCCGGAATTCGAGATCGTGCGCGGGGCCGTGCCATTGGCAAACCGCCGCACCATCGGGCCCGCCACCGGCGCGCCATCAAGCAGCACCTTGGAGGCCGACGGATCAACCACCATCGCGTGCGCGGCCAACAGCGACCACGCCTGCTCCTGCGTCGAAAGTTCAGGCCTATGGGTCGAAATGCGCTGGATCAGCGCCGCGCGGTCCACCACCGAAGACCCGGCCTCGACCGCCAGCGACAACAGCCCCGCCGCATCGCGCAGGTCGGTGCCATAGTCGACGCGGTAGACCGGCGTTTCAACCTCGGGCCGCTGGGTCAGCATGTTGACTGCGGTGCGGAACATCCGGTCGGCGCGGGTCTGATCGCCGTACATCGCCAGCGCCGCGCCCAATTGCGCGGCGGCCAGAGGCGTGGCGAAATCACTGCCTTTCACGTCGGCGTAATAGCGCAGATCGCCCACCGCCGCCGCCCCTTCGCGCGCCAGAACCAACAGCGCATAGGCGATGTCTTCGCCGCCCTGGTCGAAATCCGGGGCGTAATTCACCTGGTTCTTGAGGTTGTCCATCGCTTGGCGAAACGCCAGATCCGGCACGGCAAAGCCCTGCCCCCGCGCCCGGCTTAGGAAATCGCTGACATAGGCATCGAGCCAGAAGTCACCCGATTGCGCCCGCCACAGGCCAAAGGCCCCGTTCGGCGCCTGCCGCGTCATGATGCGGGCGACGGTCTGATCGATCCGTTGCTGAATGCGCGTGGTTTCCGTCAGGCCCATCGCCTCGGCCACCGACGACATATAGAGCATCGGCATCGCCTGGCTGGTGATTTGCTCCGTACAGCCATAGGGATAGCGATCGAGCGAGGCCAAGAGCCGGGGCGCATCGAACTGCGCCAAGGGCCCCGCCGCGACCAAAGCCGAGGCAGTCTCGCTCCGCAACCCGGCAAAGACGTTGTCGTCAAAGGTAAAGGTTTCGCCGGGAGCGAGGCTAAAGCGCCGGGTCTCGGACACCTCAGGATCGTTGTTGCGCACCGCCACGGTCAGCGATTTGCGCAGCACCTTGCCGTCGGGCGTGGTCAGCGCAACGGTGATCTCGTGATCGCCCTCCCTGTCCGCCGTCACCGGCACCGCAAAACTTGCCTTGCCCAGAGGGGCCAGATCAATGTCCGCCGGGATCGCCGCCGCATCAAGGCCAATGCCCTGCGCGGTGACATCAAGCGCCATGCGCCCGCTCGGCCCCTCGGCATGCACGATCTCAAGCAGCATTCGGCTGCTGTCCCCCGGCGCGAGGAAACGCGGCAGGCTGGCCGTCACCACCACCGGATCACGCACCAGCACATCCTTTTCGGCCTGCCCGACACCACTGGCGGACCATGCAACAGCGGCCAGTCGCAGCGTGCCGTTGAACTCGGGGATGTCAAACGTCACCTCGGCACGGCCCTCCGGCCCCACCAAGACCGGCCCGCTGAACAGCGCCACCAGCTCTTCGGTTGGCGGCGGGCTGTTGAACCGGGCACTGTCGGCGGCATCCCCGCCCGACCGCACCTGCCCCATCGTGCCATCCAACCCATTGATCAGACGGCCATAAATGTCACGCATTTCGACCCCAAGCTTGCGCTGGCCAAAGTAATGCGCCTTCGGATCGGGGCTTTGGAAACCGGTGATGTTGAGAATACCCAGATCGGTGGCGGCAACGGTGACAAAGGCCACTTCGCCCGCGGCCACACCTGACACCTCGACCATCGCCTGCAATGGCCCGCGCGGCGCAGAGCTGTCGCCGGTGATCAGCTTCACCTCCAGCGCCTTGTCGCCGGGATCAATGCTGGCATGCGCCAATCCCAAGGCACGCGCCGGGTTTTGCCCCGCTGGCGCATCCATCGGCCGGATCACAGTGGCCGAGACATACGCCCCCGCGCCCCATTCATCCGTCACCGGCAGCGACACGATGTTTTCGCCCTCGGTGACGGCCACGCTTTGCATCTCGATCACCCGGTTCGACATCACCGTGATCAGCGCCGTGCCCGCGTAGCGCGGCACCAGCCGCAGGGTCGCGGTGTCGCCCGCGCGGTAGGCTGGTTTGTCGAGCGACAATTCCAGCGTATCCGGCGTGTCCGAGGTATCGGCAGGCGCATACCACCCGGCCCAGAAATCCACCGACGCAGCGACATAGGCCCCGCCCGCGCGCTCCACCACCAGCTCGTAATTGCCCCACTCAACGTCGGCGGCAATCTCAGTCGCAGCACTGCCGAGCGTGACCTCGCCACTGGCCGCAGCGGTGCGCGTCACCGTCGGCTCCCAGCTCCACTGGCCGTGCAGGCGATACCACTCATACTGCGTCTGCACCCGGTTCAACGTCCAGCGCACCGGCATGGTGTCGGCCTGCCCATCAGCCGCCAAGCCAATCACCTGAAACCGCGCCTGCGTGCCTTCACGGACCACTCCATCAAACAGCGGCTTGATCCCGATCACCGGCCCGGCGGCAGCCAGATCACGGGTCAGGCGGCGTTCCACCGGACGGCCAGAGCCTTCGGTCATCGTCACCACCACCTCGGCCCGCATCGGCAGGTCCGCCGCATCGCCATCAGCCTCGGGAAAGGCCAGCGGCATGGTCAAACGCCCCTCGGCATCGGTGCGCAGCGGGCCGTCCTGATAGCGGGTGCGGGCATCAAATTCCACGTCATGGCGGCCAAAGGTAAAGCCGTCCCACCCCGCGATGCCGCGCGCCCGCGACAGGCGCACCGCCACCTCGGCGGGCAAATCCGCCCCCGGCGCACCAAACAGATAGCGCGCCTCGACCGTCAGATCAGGACTGTCTGCGATGGTCAGCCGGCCTTCGGGCAACGCCAGATCGAAATCAATCCGCTCCGGCAGGAAATCCTCAACCAGCACCGTGCGCGTCACCAAAGCCGGAGCCTCAGGGTCGGCATGCAGATCAATCCGCCATGTGCCGCGTGGCACCGTCGCGCCAATCGGCATGTCAAACACATGCCCGCCCGCCACAGGATCGTTCGACAGATGGCGCGCGTATTCCACCCCATCGGGCCGCGTCAGCACGGCAATAAGCGGCAAGCCGTCGATAGCCCGCGCCTGCTCATCCCGCGCCAAGGCGGTGGCATGGATCACCTCACCCGCACGATACGCGCCACGATCGGTGGCCAGGAACACATCCACCGGCCCCGCCGGTTCGCGCCCCTCAACCCCCCGATCAGACAGGTCAAAGCTGGGATCGGTGAGCGACAAAAAGGCAATATCTTCGCCAGTTTGCGCCACCAAAAGCGCAGGTGCCGCGCCCTGGGTGCCGCGTGTCAAACCGGGGTCAAACCGCACATGGCCCGCCGCATCGGTCTCTGCCTCGGCCAGCACCCGATTGGCCTGCGAGATCAGCTGAACCGCCACCCCTTCGCGCGCGGCGGCATCGCCAAGGCCGCGAATGAACACATGCAAGCCGTCGCTGCCCGACATACTTGCAAGCCCCAGATCGGACAGCACAAACCACTGCGTCGCAATGTTATCAGAGTATTGATCGTCCGACGGCACCCGCGCCGACAGTGCGTAAATCCCCGCAGGCTGGTCCTTGAGCACATCACCCATCGGCAGGCGCGTCGTCACATCGCGGTTAAGCTGTTGCTCGACCTCGCCCACGCCTTGCCAAATGGTTTCGCCCACCTCTTCCTCAAACCGCCGCTCGGTGTAATAGCCCATCGGCTCGCCAAAATAGCTATCTTGAATTGCGCGCAGCAGGTTGCGGTCGGACACGCGGCGCAGGGTCAGATCGACCTCGGTCAGGTTCACCGTTTCAATCGGCAGCCCGGCATCGGCAGCGCGCGGCAACACATAGGCCCGCCCCTTGAACGCCACCGAGGGCGCGCGGTCACGGACATATTGCGTGAGTGTCACGTCGCGAATGATCTCTTCGCCCGCAGCCGAGGGCAGCCCCTTGCGAAAGGTGATCGTGTACCGCGCCCCATGCGCAACGCCGCTGACACAGATAGTGCGGCCCGACGCGCTCACCACGAGGCCGGGATCGGGCAGTTGCACATACGGCGCATAATCCAGCCCCGACCGCACCAGATCCTCGCTGAATTCGGCACAGATGCGCGGCTCGGCCTTGTCACTTTCAACCCGGTTTTCGACGACGCGAAAGCCGTATTTGCCAATGGCGTCATCCAGCGCCGCCACCACATCGGCGCGCGGCTGGATGCTTTCAGCAAGCCGTAGCGCCGGGATCATGTCGCGGCCATTTCCAGCTTTCTCAATGCCATCGGCCAGCAGCAACAGCGCAGAAACCCGCCCCGGATCGGTTGGCGCGCGCAGATAGCCATTGATCGCGGCGGCGCGGGCGGTTTCGGAAAAATTGCGGCGCTGCGCGTTGGTGTTGGCCTTTGACGCATTGGCCATCGCAAGCCGGCCATAATCGACCCAAAGATCCGCCGCATCGTTCTGCGCCAGCGCCGCGCCAACCCAATGCAGCGCGTTTTTCAGATCGCCTTCGGCCTCTTTATCGCGCGCCGCCTTGAGCAAGACCTCGACCGTCCATTTGCCGCCCATATGCCGCCCGCCCAGCGCCATCGCCAGAGCGTAAGCATCATCAACATATTGCTTTCGCAGGAAATTAAGGTCCGAGACCCGCGCCTCGGCCTTGGCTTTGACAGAGGGGTCGGTCGGCACCACCAGCGCCGAAATCGCACCTTCAAACTCTTGTCGATCCGTCACCGCGCTTTTGGGAAAGCACGCATTCGAGCGGGTGTTAAACGTGAACGCGCGGCAGGCGGGGTCACTCAGGCAGATGCGCTGGCAGGCGTCGAGCGTGGTGTCAAACAGCGCCTGTAGATCGGAGCCGTAAAAATCCACATCGCGCGAGACGACAACCCGCCTGTCGGGCACGATATCCTGCGCCGTGGCGGGCAGCGCGAGGGCCAGTGAAAAAAGCGAAACTAGGAAACGACGCATCTGAAAAACCTCCGGGATCAATCCCATCAGTGTCTCATGAGGCGCGCGCATCTGGCAAGGATTCCCCCGCGCCTCATGACATTTGCGTCATTTCAAATTTGCTTCAAACCCGCTCTACACGCGCCGATGCACGCAAGCGGTCAGGTCCGTTCGTCATGCAGAAACGCGGGCCGGTCGGGGGCAGACAGTTCAGGGCAGTGGCGATACCCGCCAAGGTCAAACCCAAGAATATCCGCCGGATCGTTCAACCGGTTCTGCACCACATAGCGCGCCATCGATCCGCGCGCCTTCTTGGCGAAAAAACTGATAATCTTGGGTTTTCCGGCCTTCATGTCGTAAAATTGCGGCGTCACCAGCCGCAGTTTCAGCGCCTTGAGGTCGACCGCGCCGAAATATTCCTGACTAGCGCAATTGATCAATGTGTCCGATCCCGTGGCCTCGGCCTGGGCATTCAGCGCCTTGGAAATCTGGTCGCGCCAATAGTGATACAGGTTGCTGCCGCGCCGGGTTTTCAGCCGCGATCCCATCTCAAGCCGGTACGGCTGGATCGCATCCAAAGGCCGCAACACCCCGTAAAGGCCGGACAAAATCCGCAGGTGATCCTGCGCATAGCGCACTTCGTCAGGGTCGAGCGTGCGCGCCTCGAGCCCGGTATAGGTGTCGCCGGCAAAGCCATACATCGCCGGGCGGGTCGCGTCGGCGGCGGGCGCGGCGGCAAAGGCTTCAAACCGGTCGCGGTTAAGCTTGGCCAGATCGTCGGACAGCCCCATCAGCCCCTTGAGATCGCCCAACGTCAGATTGCGCGCGGTTTTGACCAGCCGCACGGCATCCTCCTGCATCGCAGGTTCGGTTGTCTCAACAGCCACATCGGACCAGTCCAGCCGTTTGGCCGGGGAAATCACCACAAGCATCATATCACTCCGTTTGAGCCGGACTTAAGACGCTTGGCGCAGAACGTCCAGAAAGGCCGCGCCAAAACGTTCGGTGCGGCGTTCACCGAGCAACCGTTCCAGATCTTCGGGCACCGAGGGCCGCCGCTCGGCCACTTTGGCCAGTAGCGACGCAGAGCAGGACAGCGGCTTTTCCGTGCCACTTTCGCCGCGCGACAGATCGGCCTGCACCCGCATCAACCGGTCATAAACCGAGCCCGCATCCCGCCCCGCCAGCTTGCGCCGGGTCGGGTGCATATCTTCGCTCGCGCCGGTGATCACCGAGAGGAAATCCGCGCCGTAACTGGCCAGCTTCTTGGCCCCAACGCCGCTGATCCGCGCCATATCATCAAGGGTTTGCGGCTTGCCTTCGGCCATCTCGACCAAGGTGCGGTCGTTGAAAATGATATAGGCGGGCACGCTCGCGGCCTCGGCCAGCGCCCGGCGTTTGGCCTTCAAAGCCGACAGCAGCGGCGCATCCTCGTCGCTCACCATCGCCTTGACGGCGGGGCGGCGTTTGGCCTGTGCCTTGGCAATCGTGTCGCGGCGCAGGGTGATGCTGGCCTCGCCGCGCAGGATAGGCCGGGCGGCCTCGGTCATTTGCAGGGCGCCGTGGCGTTCGGGATCGGGGCGCATCAGGTCATGGCCCATCATCTGGCGAAACACCGCCTGCCAGCCCCGTTTGTCAAACTCGCGGCCAACCCCAAAGGTCGGCAGCTGGTCATGCCCCTTCTGGCGCACCTTGTCGGTCTCATTGCCCATCACGATGTCAATCAAATGGCCCGCGCCAAACCATTCGCCGGTGCGCAGCGCAGCAGAGAGCGCCTTGCGCACCGCCTCGGTGGCATCAAACGTCTCAACCGGGTTCTGGCACAGGTCGCAATGGCCGCAGTTGTCAGCCGTTTCGCCGAAATACCCCAGCAGCGTCTTGCGGCGACACTCCAGCGCTTCGGCCAGCCCCAAAAGCGCGTTCAGCCGGCCGTGATCGGCGGCGCGGCGTTCTGGCGGGGCAAGCCCTTCGTCAATCTGGGTGCGGCGCAGGCGGATGTCATCGGGGCCAAACAGCGTGAGCGTTTCAGCCGGCCCGCCATCGCGGCCCGAGCGGCCAATCTCTTGATAATACGCCTCAATTGACTTCGGCAGATCGGCGTGCGCGACCCAGCGAATATCGGGTTTGTCGACGCCCATGCCAAAGGCCACGGTGGCCACCACGATCAACCCATCTTCGCGGGCAAAGCGGGTTTCGACGATACGGCGATCTTCGGCCTCCATCCCGCCATGATAGAAACAGGCGGTGTGGCCATCCTCGTTCAAGGCACGCGCCAGCCCCTCGGTCTTGGCCCGCGTGCCGCAATAAACGATGCCCGATTGCCCCCGACGCGCCCCGGCGAAATCGAGGATCTGGCGGCGCGGGCTATCCTTGGGCTGAAACGCGAGGTGGATGTTGGGCCGGTCAAAGCCGCGCAGGAAGCGCGCCGGTTCTTCGCCATCAAACAGGCGGGTGACGATCTCGTCCTGGGTTTCGGCGTCGGCGGTGGCGGTAAAGGCGGCCAATGGCACACCAAGTTCACGGCGCAGCTCGCCAATCCGCAGGTAATCCGGGCGGAAATCATGGCCCCACTGGCTCACGCAGTGCGCCTCGTCCACGGCGATTGAATTAACGCCGATGCGGCGCAACATCTGCATCGTGCCCCCGGCGGCCAGCCGTTCGGGCGCGAGATACAACAGCTTGAGGGTGCCGGCCTCGAGCGATTGCCACACCTCTTCGGTCTCTTCGGGGGTATTGCCCGAGGTCAACGCCCCAGCAGACACGCCCACCTCGCGCAAGCCGCGCACCTGATCGCGCATCAGCGCAATCAGCGGCGAAATCACCACGGTCACACCGGGGCGTGTGAGGGCAGGCAATTGAAAACACAGAGACTTTCCGCCGCCCGTCGGCATGATGGCCAGCACGTTTTCACCGCGCGTCACGGCTTCGACGATTTCGCCCTGACCGGGGCGGAATCCATCGAATCCGAACACGTCCCGCAATAGCGTGGCGGCATCATCCATGGGAAAAACCTGTGTGTTTTGTTTCAAGCTGCTCTGAGAGAAACAGTCTCACATTGAGATTCGGTGAACAAGGCCCGAGACCGGGCGCACCCCGATCTGTTGACAGATCGGTGCCGATCCATTGATGGATCGGGTGTCACGCGACGGCCTCAAGGGGGCAAACCGATCTGTCAACAGATCGGCACTGATCCATCAATGGATCAGGCTGGGTCAGATCAGGCCGAACAGTTCGGGCAGGATGAAATCCCGTAGCGAAATCAGCACGATGAACGCCACCAGCGGCGCGAGGTCCAAAGGCCCGGTGTCGGGCAGGATGTTGCGGATCGGGCGATAGATCGGCTCGAGCAGGCGGTTCAGCCCGTACCACAGCTGCGACACCAGCGGCTGATGCAGGTTCAGAACCTGAAAATTGATCAGCCAGCTCATGATGATATGAGCGATCATGATGAAGAACACCACATCAAGGATAAGCTGCAGGGGGCCGTAAATCGCGTACATCTGGGGTATTCTCCGCCTCTTTTGCGTCCGCTTAGGTAAGCGTGGCGCGTCAAAAGCACAAGTGCCGCCGCGTCACACCTTGCCCCATGCTGCACCGCCGCGCACATCTGGGAGCAGGAGGTCGCCCATATGTACCCTTTCATCCGCATGGCCAAAGAACTGTTCGTTCACCGCAATGCCCCGCCGCTGCCGCTGACGGGCACGCATGTCTCGCATCACCGCTGCTGGCCGTGGGACATCGATTTCTGGATGGAGCTCAACAACGGTCGCACGCTCACGCTCTATGACCTCGGGCGCATTCCGCTGGCGATCCGAACCGGGCTGTTTCCGGTGCTGAAGGCCAACAAATGGGGGCTGACGGTGGCCGGGTCCTGCACCCGCTATCGCCGCCGCATCCGCACCTTTGAAAAGTTTGAAATGCGCTCGCGGGCGGTAGGGTATGACCACCGGTTCGTCTATCTTGAGCAGTCGATGTGGCGCACCGATGGCGAATGCGCCGGCCACGCGATGTATCGCATGGCGATCACCGGGGCCAAGGGGATCGTGCCGCCCGAAACGGTACTGATCAACCTCGACGGCGGCGCAGACGTTCCGCCCTTGCCGCCGCATTTCACCGCCTGGATCGCCGCCGAAGAGCTGCGCCCCTGGCCGCCGATGGCCGAAAGTGCCCCAAGCGACGGAACGTCCAGCCGGGTCGCCTAGCAAAAAGGCTTGCGCGACCGACCCCTGCGGGCTCTAACCCCGTCAAACGCGGGGGACATCATGGACGCAACCAAACGCAAGCGCATCTGGGGCTGGTTCTTTTTCGATTGGGCCAGCCAGCCGTTCAACACCCTACTGCTGACCTTCATCTTTGGCCCCTACGTCAAGGAGCTGGTCGGCGACGGCACCACCGCACAGGCCGCCTGGGGCTATGGCATCGGCGCCGCCGGTCTGGTGATCGCGCTGTTCGCCCCGGTGCTTGGCGCATTGGCCGACACCTCGGGCCAGCGCATGCGCTTTATCTGGCTGTTTTCGCTAATGTATGTCGTCGGCTCCGCTGCGCTGTGGTTTGCCGCGCCGCAGGATTTCAACCTCGTGCTGATCCTTGTGGCCTTTGCCATCGGTCTGATCGGGATGGAGTTCGCCACGATCTTCACCAACTCGATGCTGCCCGATTTGGGCACCAAAGAAGAGATCGGCCGGATCTCGGGCAATGGCTGGGCCTTTGGCTATTGCGGCGGGCTGGTGGCGCTGGTGATCATGCTGACCTGTTTTGCCGAAAGCGCCGACACCGGCAAGACGTTGATCGGCATCTCGCCGCTGTTGGGGTTGGACGCCGAGGCGCGCGAAGGCACGCGGTTTGTCGGGCCGCTTTCAGCGCTGTGGTACGTGGTGTTCATGATCCCGTTCTTCCTTTGGGTGCGCGACCCCAAGCCCGCCAAACCCGTGCCCGGCGCGCTGAACATCGCGTTGAAGGATCTCAAACGCACCGTCAGCAAATTGCCCGAGACACCGTCGCTGTTTGCCTATCTGGCAAGCTCGATGTTCTACCGCGATGCGCTGAATGGCATGTATGTCTTTGGCGGCATCTATGCGGCGGGGGTGCTGGGCTGGTCGGTTGTTGATGTCGGCATCTTCGGCATCGTGGCGATCATCGCCGGGGCGCTGTTTGCCTGGCTCGGCGGCATCTGGGATGCGCGGTTCGGGCCCAAGCCGGTGATCATCGCCGCGATCTGTGCCCTGACCTTTGCGGCGGTGTCCACGGTGCTGGTCTCGCCCACATCGCTCTATGGCGTGGCGTTGCCGGAAGGGTCCAACCTGCCGGACATCGCGTTCTATTTCATCGGCGCGGTGATCGGCGCTGCGGGGGGCGTGATGCAATCGGCCAGCCGCACCATGATGGTCCGCCAAGCCAACCCGGCGCGGATGACCGAAGCCTTCGGGCTTTATGCGCTGACCGGCAAAGCGACCTCTTTTTTGGCACCGCTGTCGATTGGGATCATGACGCAACTGACCGGATCGCAGCAATTGGGCGTGTCCCCGCTTATCGCTCTTTTCCTAATCGGGCTTTTGTTGCTACGCTGGGTAAAACCAGAGGGAGACCGAGCAGCATGGGCCGAGGTCCGTTCAAAGTAACCGCCGTTACCCTGTTATTGACGCTTCTGGCCGCCTGTGGCGGGTCTCAGGGCGCATCGACCAAGGCAACGCTCGCCAGTGCCCAGCAGCCGACGATCGGCGATTCGATGGGGGTGCTGTCGAGCAAGCAGGCCAAACAGCTTTTCGGGGCCAAGCGCGCCGGATCAAACCAATCGCCCGCGCCTTATGGCAGCTATGCCAAGGGCTGTCTGGCGGGGGGTGTGCAACTGCCCGAAACCGGCCCGACCTGGCAGGCGATGCGGCTGAGCCGCAACCGCAATTGGGCGCATCCCGAAGTGATTGATTACGTGCGCAAACTGTCGGCGCGTGCGGCGCAGCTTCCGGGGTGGAACGGCATCTATGTCGGTGACATGTCGCAACCGCGCGGCGGGCCAATGCTGACCGGGCACACCAGCCACCAGATCGGGCTTGATGCCGACATCTGGCTGCGCCGGACGTCGAACCTCGAGCTGTCGCGGCAGGCGCGCGAATCCCTGTCCTCGACCTCGCTGCGCCGGGCCAATGGGGCCTATACCAACAGCGATTGGACCCCCGAACACCACGCCCTGCTGAAAGCGGCGGCGAGTGATCCGCGGGTGGCGCGGATCTTCATCTTTCCCGGTGCCAAGGTGAAGATGTGCAACGACGAAAAAGGCGACAGGTCCTGGCTGCGCAATATTCGGCCGTGGTGGGGGCATCACTACCACTTCCATGTGCGGCTCAAATGCCCTGCAGGGGCCAGTGGCTGTGTCAACCAATCGGCACCGCCCCCCGGTGACGGCTGTGCCGAGGCGCAGGGCTGGGTTGACCGTATTCTGAACCCGCCGCCACCCGACCCCAACGCACCACCGCCCAAGCCGAAACGCGAACTGGTGCTGGCCGATCTGCCGCTGCAATGCGCCAGTGTGCTGGAGGCGCAGTAGGGTCAGATGAAGCAAGTTTTGAAGGCGGCCAGCCTTGGGTTGGCCGCGATGGCGAGCGGCTGTATCGCAGCCGAAAACGTGCCGTTTGCACGGCATGCGCAAAGCTTTGTCTGGCAGAGTGAAGCGCCCGCGTTTGGCGGGTTTTCCGGCTTTGATTTCACCGGCGACGGCGATGGGTTTGTCACGATTTCGGACCGGGGGAGCTTTATCGAAGGGCGTCTTATCCGCGAGAAGGGTCGGATTGTCCGGATCGAAAGCACCGATCCGCAGCCGTTGAATGACACGGCGGGCAAGCCCAATACGCGACGCAAGACGCAGAATGACAGCGAAGGGCTGGCGATTGGCGCGGACGGGAAGCGCTTTGTGTCCCTGGAGGGGATTCACCGGGTCTGGACCTATCCCGATATGACGCGGGCCAAAGAGCTTCCCTCGCACGCCGACTTTAACGGGTTGCAAAACAACTCTTCGCTCGAGGCGCTGGCGGTGGATGATCGCGGCTGGCTGTATACGCTGCCGGAGCGGTCAGGCGAGCTGACCCGGCCGTTTCCGATCTATCGCTACCGCGATGGGGTTTGGGACAACACGCTCAGCATTCCGCGTATCGGAGGGTTTCAGCCGGTTGGGGCCGATTTTGGGCCGGACGGCAAGTTCTACCTGCTGGAGCGCGAATTCTCCGGCATCGGCTTTCGCTCGCGCGTGCGTCGCTTTGGCCTGACGGCCACGGGCATTGGGCCGGGCGAGACGCTGTTCACCAGCCGCCTTGGGCAGCATGACAATCTTGAAGGGTTGGCGGTGGGTGAAACGCCCACTGGAGAGATCCGGCTGACGATGATCTCGGACGATAATTTCCGGGTGTTTCAAAGGACTGAGATTGTCGAATACATTGTAAACCGGCGCTGAGGGAGCCTGATCCATTGATGGATCAGTGCCGATCTGTTGACAGATCGGTGTGCGCCCGAGGCAGCGGCGGATGTGGGATGCCACAGCTGTGGCGGGCCTGGCTGGCGATGATCCTGGGCGATGTTTTTGCGCGTTTCAGCGGACCGAGATCGTCAATTGCTTCGTAAATTGGCGCCGAGGGAGCTGATCCATTGATGGATCAGTGCCGATTTGTTGACAGATCGGTGCGCGCCCGGCGCAGCGGCGGATGAGGAATGGCACCGCTTTGGCTGAGCGAGATCGTCGAATACGGTGTTAACCGGCATCGGGGCTGCCTGATCCATCAATGGATCAGATCCGATCTGTCAACAGATCGGTGCACGCGCGACGCGGCGGCAGATGAGAAATGGCTTGCGCTGTGGCTGGGCTGGCCGTATGCCCCGCCCGTTCCCGGCGATCGGGGGCCAAGTCGCCGCAACCTTGCTAAAACGGGCATCAGATATGAACCGCACCCATCTTCCTGGCATTCTTGCCATGGCCGCCATTGTCGTGGCCTCGAACGTTCTCGTTCAATTTCTTATACTTGACGGCCTCCTGACCTGGGGCGCTTTCACCTATCCGCTCGCGTTCCTTGTGACCGACGTGATGAACCGCGTCTATGGCGTGACAGCTGCACGCAAGGTCGTGCTGGCCGGCTTTGTGACCGGCGTGATCTGTTCGCTGATCGGCTCGCAGATCATGTTGCAGGGCGATGGCTATACCTATGCCGCCGTGCCGCTGCGCATTGCTGTGGCCTCGGGCTTTGCCTTCCTCGTGGCGCAGATGACCGACATCGCCGTGTTCAACCGTTTCCGCGAAGGCCGCTGGTGGCGTGCGCCGCTGTTGTCGACACTGGTCGGCTCGGCGCTCGACACCGCTTTGTTCTTCACCATCGCCTTCTCCGCCAGTGTCGCGTTTTTCGGCCCCGATGCCGATGCCGCGATCAATTGGGCGTGGGAGTCGGTGCCGTTTATGAACGTCGGACCGATGGCACCGCTCTGGGTCACGCTGGCCTTTGCCGACTGGCTGGTGAAGCTTTCGCTGGCGCTGGTGGTGCTGATCCCGTTTCGGGCAATCGTTGCGCAGCTGGGAAAAAATCGCGCCCTCGCGTGAAGATTTCCTTTTGAAATTTCGTTTTGCCGTGCCATGATTCTTATGTGGAAACAAATCGAAAGGAGGTGCTTCAGTGTCGAGAGAGGTATTGGAGAAAGGCGTCGGAACAGTTCGGGGGGATGCCTTCTAGGGCAACCCTTAGGGGGAAGCGATCCCCGAATTGGTAGGACCTAACCGGCCCCACCTCCTGACATTCTCGAAGGGCCATGCCGCT
Source organism: Marinovum sedimenti (assembly GCF_054052205.1). NCBI lineage: Bacteria > Pseudomonadati > Pseudomonadota > Alphaproteobacteria > Rhodobacterales > Roseobacteraceae > Marinovum > Marinovum sedimenti. The sequence continues at coordinate 2,395,086 of NZ_CM133223.1, read as the reverse complement.
GGGCGTGGCCCTTTTCGTTTGCCCATCGTTTCGGCCCTGAGTTTTGTACAATTGGGGCAAAGTGACCTATGTATCTGTGCAAATGCCCGAAGAGTTCCTGTGCCATGCCCCTGACCATCAACCCGCAGATCGAAATCGCCGATTGGGAGCTGACCGAGCAGTTCGTCCGCTCCTCTGGCCCCGGCGGTCAGAACGTTAACAAAGTGTCAACGGCGGTGGAACTGCGGTTCGAGGCCGCCCGGTCGCCATCGCTGCCCGACGCGGTCAAACACCGGCTGCAACGGATCGCGGGGCGCAAGTGGACACGCGAGGGGGCCTTGGTGATCCAGGTCGAGGACACCCGCTCGCAAGCGCGCAACCGCGAGATCGCCCGCGAGCGTCTGGCCGAGATGGTGCGCAAGGCTCTGGAGCGGCCCAAGCGGCGGATCGCAACGCGGGTGTCGCAGAACCAGAAGCGCAAACGGGTGGATGCGAAGAAGAAGCGGGGCGAGGTGAAATCGATGCGGGGGAAGGTAGAGGAGTGAACACGCATCACATCCACCAAGCAAGACCGGCTAGTGCAACAATGACAGCCCCGCTGCACCGTAGAATTACTGGCGCGTTGACGAGAAATTTACCCGGGCGAAGGTCGCGTGGTTTGCGAATATCATTGGCGCGAAGCACCGGCAGCACCCAATCGCCAAAGTGCCGGGCACGCACGCCACGCGAGTGCCCATATTTGAAGTAACGATCTGTGATTGGGGAATTGTTAAACCCCACTACGCCGGTATGCCAATAGGTGCCGGGTCGGACAGCCGCAAGCACGACTGGCCAAGGATCAACGACACCGCATTCATTAATTAGATTGGCGCTACAAGATTTGAGTCGGCGATCATCATCCATGTGGCAGATGGATCCAACGAAGAATACCCAATCGAACTGTGATTGCACCGCTTTCGGCAGTTCGGCAAAGATTTTCGTACCGTGGCTATGGCAAATTATCGAGACTGCGTCGAACTCACTTTCTTCCAGAATGTCGAGAATTCGATCTTTAATAAGCGCTCGCCGAATATCCGCACCGTGCCTCAGCACCAGCCCTCTCAGCCCCATCATCGCATGGCTGACCGCCGCGTACTTAATCGAGATATCCCGAAACCCCGCTGAAACCGCCTCGTAATCCGACCAATCTCCGGAAACGGAGAATATGCCGTGAAGGCACACCACGAGATGCACGATCGGCGTCTCGTCCTCCAACGTAACTTCAGGCAGGAAAGGATCTGGCTCTACGAAGATCGTCTTCAAGGCAAATGATTCCGAGTTAATACAACTCAGAACTATAGCCTCAAACCGCCATTCCGTCAGAAGTTTTTAACCGACGGCTCTTCGGGGCATGGTTTCGAAGAAATCTTCGCTCTCTTGCATCTCATGAGAGCCGGCCCCGCACTTCGCTTCCGCCGCGTCAGCCCCCAACTCGACATTATTCAAGGCAGGCAGCTGCAGCGCGTATCGGATTTCGCTGTCCTGCTCCGTGGAATACACCTCACGTCCACACCTGCGTTCGCGAACCATCCATTCCAGCGCGGTAAATGCGTTGTTAAAAAGCTCTTTGCGCGTGTGAATATCGCAAGCCTCCATCACGGCATTCAGTCTTGCGACTTCTTTAGGTGAGAGATCCAACTGGACCCTAGTAGTAGATTTGGTCATAAAATAAGCCTCTACTCTTTGTGCAGTTGCGATATGGTAGGTGCCTCCACCCGGTGGAATTTAACAGTGGTCTTTCAGCCATCTCAACGCACTGGAGCTATAAAAGTTCCGATATTGTAATCATTCATCAGCCTCGGCACGGGTACACTACACGGATTTTCCTATCGTTCAATACTCAAAATGAGTAAATAATGAGTGTACACACAGTGTTTCCAGAACGCACACAGTGTTAGCGCTGACACCTTTGAAAATCACACCACCACCTCAATCCGCTCCTGCTCTCCGACGCCGAACACCCGCTTGTAGCGCGTGATCTCCTCTGTTGGTCCCATCGCCTTTTCGGGGTTGTCCGAGAGTTTGACAGTGGGGCGGCCTTCTGCCGAGACCGCTTTGCAGACCAGCGAGAAGGCGTCCAACCCGCCGTTCGGGACCAGACCGCGGAAATCGTTGGTGAGGTTGGTGCCCCAGCCGAACGACACCCGCACCCGGCCTGAGAATTGTGCGTGCAGCGCGGCGATGGTGTCGACGTCCAGACCGTCGGAGAAGATCACCAGCTTGTCGCGCGGGTCTTCGCCGCGGGCTTTCCACCAGTCGATGGCGACTTCGGCGGCTTTGGCCGGGTCGCCGCTGTCGATGCGGATGCCGGTCCAGCCCGCGAGCCAATCCGGCGCGCGGTCGAGGAATCCTTGGGTGCCATAGGTGTCGGGCAGGATGATGCGCAGGTTGCCGGAATGCTCTTCTTGCCAATCGGCCAGCACGTCGTAGGGCGCGCGGGCCAGAGCCGCGTCATCCTTGGCCAAGGCGGCGTAGACCATCGGCAATTCATGCGCGTTGGTGCCGATGGCTTCGACGTCACGCTCTTTGGCGATCAGGCAGTTGGAGGTGCCGACAAATTTGTCGCCCAGCCCCTCGGTCATCGCCTGCACGCACCAATCTTGCCAGAGGAAAGAGTGCCGGCGACGGGTGCCGAAATCGGCGATACGCAGGTTATCGACTGCGCGCAATTGCTCAATCTTTTCCCACAGCTTGGTCATCGCGCGGGCGTAAAGCACCTGCAATTCAAACCGGCCCATGTCGTTTAGCACCGCCCTGCCCCGCAGCTCCATCAGCACCGCCAAAGCCGGAATTTCCCAGAGCATCACCTCGGGCCACGAGCCTTCAAACGTCAGCTCATACTGGCCGTCGCGCTTTTCGAGATGGTAGGCGGGCAGTTGCAGATTCTCGAACCACTCCATGAAATCCGGGCGGAACATCGAGCGCTGGCCGTAGAACATATTGCCGCGCAGCCATGTGCTTTCGCCGCGTGACAGCGAGAGCGACCGGATGTGATCGAGTTGTTCGCGCAGCTCGCCTTCGTCGATCAACTCGGCCAAGCGGACCGTTTTGCTGCGGTTGATCAGCGAAAAGGTAACTTGGGTGTCGCGTTTGTTGCGAAACACCGATTGGCACATCAGCAGCTTGTAAAAATCGGTGTCGATCATCGAGCGGACAATCGGATCGATCTTCCATTTGTGATTCCAGACGCGGGTGGCGATATCGACCATGTTCGGCCCTTTCGGTAGAGGGATCAGCGCAGCGTGGCGCCCGCATCCTGCATGTTGGTCTGGGAGGCGGCCAAAGAGCCGTCGAGGTCGATGGCGCGGCAGTGCTCGGTCAAAACGGTGACGCCAAAGCCGAGGTTTGCGGCATCCACCGCCGAGAAGGCGACGCAGAAATCGGTGGCGAGGCCAACCAGCGTCAGATCGGTGATGCCACGGGTGCGCAGATAGCCCTCAAGCCCGGTGGGGGTTTCGTGATCATTCTCGAAAAACGCCGAGTAGCTGTCGATCTCGGGGCGGAAGCCTTTGCGGATGATCAGATCAGCGCGGGTGGTATCAAGGCCGGGATGAAAGGCAGCGCCATCAGAGCCTTGCACGCAATGATCGGGCCAGAGCACTTGGGTACCATAAGGCATTTCGACGGTCTCGAACGGGGCCTTGCCGGTGTGGCAGCTCGCGAACGAGGAGTGCCCCGCCGGGTGCCAATCCTGGGTCAGGATGACGGCGTCAAACTCTGCCATCAGCGTGTTGATCGGGGGCACGATTTCATCGCCACCGGCCACCGCCAGCGCGCCGCCGGGGCAGAAATCGTTTTGCACGTCGATCACGAGTAGTGCGCGCATGGGGCGGCCTCCGTTTGGTCCCTTATTTGCCACAGCTTAGAATCGCCATTCCGGAATTGCCATGCCCGATCCTTGGGGGTATAGCCGCCGCTTCTTGGTGGTCCGGAGGGGCAATGATGGCGCGACTTGGCATAGATTTTGGAACCTCCAATACCGGCGCGGGCATTGTGTCCGATGGGCGCCCGCACGCGATCCTGCTTGAAGATGGCGCGCAGACCCTGCCGACGGCGGTGTTTATCGATTTCGCGGATCAGAAGTTTGTCTATGGTCAGGCCGCCGCGCGCGCGATGATGGAGGGGCAGGATGGCCGCTTTATGCGCGGGCTGAAAAGCATCCTCGGCACGCCGCTGGCCCGCGAAAAGCGGCGATTTTTGAATGAACGGCTGACGCTGATCGAGGTGATCGGGCGGTTTTTGGCGGAGATCCGGGAGCGGTCGGAGACCTTGACCGGGCAGAGCTTTGATGCGGCAGTGTCGGGACGGCCGGTGAAGTTTCACTCTGAAAGCGATGAGAAGGACGCGCAGGCCGAGGTCGATCTGCGCGAGGCTTACGCTTTGGCGGGGTTTCGCGACGTCGAATTCCTGCCGGAGCCGGAGGCGGCGGCGCTGGCAGTGGAAGGCGATGGGCGGATGCTGATCGTTGATATCGGCGGCGGGACCTCGGATTTCACCCTGTGCGAACGGACCAACGGCCAAACGCGGGTGATTGCCAGCCGGGGTTTGCGGCTTGGGGGCACCGATTTTGACCGCAGCCTGAGCCTTGCGCATGTGATGCCGCTTCTGGGGCACGGGGCCGAGATTGGCGCGGAACTGGGGAGCAAGACCCACGCGGCCCCGCGCGCGCTGTTTCAGGATCTGGCGAGCTGGGAAAAGATCGCCTTTGTGTACGAACCGGCGCTGCTGCGCGAGGTCAAGCGCTGGGTGCGGCTGGCCAAGGAGCCGGTGCTGTTTGAGCGGTTGGCCGAGGTGCTCGACATGCATCTGGGGCATGACATCGCCTATGCGGTCGAGGCCGGCAAAATCGCGGCCAATGATGGCGGGCGTGGCGATATCAAGCTCGATGTGGTCGAGCGTGGGCTGCACGTCGACCTCTGGGATATCCAGATGCAGAGCGAGCTGGCAACGGCCTCGGATCGCATTGGCGAGATGGCCTTGGCCACGCTGAGGGATGCCGATTGCGCGCCGGGGGATGTGGATATGGTTGTGTTTGTCGGCGGGTCGAGCCTGCTGTCGGGGGTGCGCCGCGCGCTGGCGCAGCGCTTGCCAGAGGCGCGTCAGGAAACCGCCGAAGTCTTTACCGCCGTGGTGCACGGCCTTGCCATCGCGGCACGGTGAGCCACTGCAATCTTGCCTGCCCGCGATCAGAGGCGTAAAGCCAGCCCCATGTTCATCGTCGCAGCGCTTTATCACTTCACCCGCTTCACCGATCCTGCCGCCATACAGGGTCCGCTCAAATCCCTGTGCGCCGCGCAGGGGATCACCGGCACGCTGCTGCTGGCGTCGGAGGGGATCAACGGCACCATCGCCGGAAGTCGCGCTGGCATCGACGCGGTGCTGGCCCATATCCGCGCGCTGCCGGGCTGTGCCGATCTGGAGCACAAGGAAAGCACCGCGACGGAGCAGCCTTTTGCCCGGATGAAAGTTCGCCTGAAGCGTGAGATCGTGACGATGGGCCAACCCGATGTAGACCCGCTGGCCAAGGTTGGGCATTACGTCGAGCCTGCCGATTGGAACGCCTTGATCCAAAGCCCCGATGTGGCGGTGATCGACACCCGCAACGATTACGAGGTCGCCATCGGCACCTTTGACGGCGCGGTTGATCCCGAAACCGCCAGTTTCCGCGACTTTCCGGCGTGGTGGGAGGAGAACAAGCATCGCTTTCACAACAAGCGCATTGCAATGTTCTGCACCGGCGGCATCCGCTGCGAGAAATCGACGAATTATCTATTGGGCCAAGGGGTTGAGGACGTCTACCACCTCAAGGGCGGTATCCTGAAATATCTCGAAGAGGTGCCCGAAGCGCAAAGCACCTGGCAAGGCGACTGCTTTGTGTTCGATGGCCGGGTCTCGGTTGGCCACGGCCTCACCGAAGGGCCGCATATGCTCTGCCACGCCTGCCGCCGCCCGATCCTGCCCGAAGATCGCACCCGCGACGGCTATGAACATGGCGTGTCCTGCCATCACTGCGTTGCGGAAACCACGGACCAAGACAAAACCCGCTTCCGCGAGCGCCAAAAACAGATCGAACTCGCTCGCCAGCGCGGCGAAAAGCACCTTGGCGGCGACTACGGGGTCTAATCCCTTCTTCTGTTTAAAAATATCGCGGGGGAGGCCGTAGGCCGGGGGCAGAGCCCCTCTTTTCCTTGCGTCCTGCCAGACACTCGATCATATTCAAATATGACAGTATGTTTGGGAGGACAGGTGCCATGGTGCAGACACGCAGAGAGTTTTTAGCGGGCTTAAGCGCGGCGGCAGGGCTAATCGCGGCCGGGCCGGTTTGGGCGAGCACCAAGGTCGGCACCATGCAGATCGACACGCTGAGCGATGGCAATCTGGTGCTGCCCGGCGATTTCATCTTTGGCCCGATGCTCAAAGACGATCTGGCCCCGATCATCGCCAAATATGACCTCTCGACCGAGACTTTGACTCCCGAGTGCAACCTGACGCTGATGCGCAATGGGAGCCGGATTGTACTGTTTGATGTCGGCGCTGGCCCTGATTTTCAGCCCTCGGCAGGCAAGCTGATGGAGGCGTTTGATGCCATCGGTCTCGACCCCTATGACGTGACCGATGTGGTGGTTACTCACGGGCATCCCGACCATATCTGGGGGCTGATGGACGATTTTGGCGATCCGATGTTTCCCATGGCCGAATACTACATTGGCGATCGTGAGTTTTATTATTGGATGGACGACACCACCGTCGATACCATCGGCACCGCGCGGCAGTCCTTTGCCGTGGGGGCGAAACGGCGGTTTGAGGCGATTGCCCAGCGGGTGATCACCTTTCGCGACGGCGAAGAGATCCTGCCCGGTGTGCGCGCCCATGCCAGCTTTGGCCACACGCCGGGGCATATGGCGTTTGAGCTGCGCAGCGGGTCCGAGTCGCTGATGGTCGTGGGCGATGCGATTGGCAATCATCATGTGGCGTTTGAGCATCCGAGCTGGGCCTCTGGCTCGGATCAAGATCCTGAGCTGGCCGCCTATTCCCGCAAGGTTCTGTTTGAGATGATCACTGCCGAGAAAATGCGGATGATCGGCTTTCACTTGCCCGGCGGGCTTGGCCATGTCGACACCCACGGCGATGGGTATATTTTTGTGGAAGAATCGGCATGAAATACGTCGTTTTGGCCACTGTTTTCGCGGCCTCGCCTGCCCTCGCCAGTGAAGATATTGCGGATCAATATCCGGGGTCGCTGCTGTATTCCAAGCCGGTGGAATTCATTCCAGGCGTCTGGTCCGCGATTGGCGCGACCGCTGCGCCGACCTATGAAAACGCGGGGCATAACAACAACCTGAGCTTTATTGTCACCGGCGAGGGTGTGGTGGTGATCAACGGCGGCGCGGCGCATAAGCTGGCCGAGGCGCTGCACGATGAGATCAAGCAGGTCACCGACCAGCCGGTGATTGCGGTGTTCAATGAGAACGGTCAGGGCCATGCCACGCTGGGCAACTCTTATTGGGCCGCGCAGGGCGTGCCGATCATCGCGCATGAAGACGCGGCGCATGAGGTTGAGGAGTACGGCGCGCAGAGCCTGCAGGGTATGATGCGTTACAATCGCGAACAGGGCGACGGCACCGAGATTACCCTGCCGAGTGAGACGTTTGACGACGCCTTTATCCTTGAGAAAGGCGATTTCCGCATCGAGGCGCGCTATCTTGGGCCGGCGCACAGCCCCGGTGATATTGTGATCTGGTTGCCCAATCAGTCGCTGGTGATTTCGGGCGATATGGCGTTCCACGAACGCATGTTACCGGTGTTTGAGCACACGATCACGGCGGATTGGCTTGAGACTTGGGACACCGCGTTTGAGCCGCTGAACGCCACCTATGTCATCCCCGGCCACGGCCACCCGACCAACATGGATCAGGTGCGTAAATACACCAAGGGCTATCTGGAATACCTGCGGGCGCGCATTGGCGAACATATCGACGACGGCGGCGATCTGGCCGGGTCGTATTATGTGGATCAGACGCCTTATGCCCATCTCGACACCTATGAGGAGCTGGCGACGAAGAACGCGGGCCGGGTGTATGAGCAGATGGAGTGGGAATAGCGCGGCGCTGAAACGCCTGCGCTAGAAGGCCGGTTTTAGAAGGCGACGGCCTCGGCGACGATGCTTTCAAGCAGCGCTTCGACTGCATCCATCGGGCCGTCGGGGTAGGTGCGATAGCCGATCTCGACGGTGCCGCCCGTGTCGGTCACGAACACCGAATAGGGGCAAAAGGCGATCAGCGTCGGGTCGGCTTCCATCACCTCGCGCGAGACGCGGGCGGAGCAGAAGATGAAGGCCTCGGCGTTGTCGAACAGGGGTTTGCCGTCAAAATCTTCGCGCGTGCGGTCGAGCATTTCGCCGATGCGGCTGCGGTAGTCGATCACCAGACCTTGGTTGACGATGGCGTTTTCAACGGAAAACAGCGCGTCGTCAAAGCTGCCGTCGTAGGGTTCGAGGATGGCGTGGTCATCGGCGAGCACCGGAGACGCGATCAGGGCCAGGGCGTAAAACAGTTTCATGTGGGATCTCCTGTCTGGTGGCCAAAACGGGCGGCACCTGAATGCCGCCCGATGTTGTCTTGGATCATGACCGATCATGCGCCCTCGCGCCAGTAAAGCGCGATGGGCTTTCATGCGGTCACTCGGCGGGATGCGCCTTGAGGAACTCGACAATCGCGTCGAGATCGGAGTCTTTGCGCAGGCCCGAGAACGACATTTTGGTGCCCTTGAGATAGTCTTTGGGCTTGGCAAGGAACGCCTTCAGCTCTTCTTCGGACCATGTGAGGCCCTCGGCCCCCGCATCCGACAGCGCGCTGGAGTATTTGAAGCCGTCCGCAGCGCCCGCAGCGGCACCGACGATGCCATTCAAGACCGGACCGGTGCGGTTTTTCGCGCCGTCCCCCACCTGGTGACAGGCTTTGCACTTTTTGAAGACCTTTTCACCGTCCGCGACCAGCGCCATATCAAGCGCGGCAGTTTCGGGTTCTGCTTCGGTTGTGACCTCGGCTTCGGCTTCGGCTTCGGTCTCGGTGGCTGTTTCGGCCACGACGACGGGGGCTTCTTCGTTGACCTCGGTCGCGGCCTCTTCGAAGTCCTCTTCCGCGCCGCCTTCATCGGGGGTCACGTCAAGCACGGAGGCGCGCATGGTGATTTCGACGCTGTCCTTGCAGTTTTCCATGCATGGCTCGGCCCGCCACTGGGCGTATTCGGTTTCGGCCCGGTCATCGACGATAAACCCATCGGCGTTGGGCATTTCAACCTCGAGAAAGTTCTCATGGGTGAGGGTGAACTCTTCGTCGACGATGTCGTTGGAATAGAGGATGTAGGCGGTGATCGCATAGACATCATCGTCGCTGAGGGTCTGTGCCGCGCCAAAGGGCATCGAGCGGTGAACATAGTCCCAAACCGTTGAAAGATATGGCCAATACGATCCGACCGTCTTGACCGGATCTTTGCGGTCAAGCGTGTCCCAGCCGCCGGCGAGCTTGGGCCAGTTGCCCACACCTTCGGCAAAATCACCGTGGCAGGAGGCGCAATTGTCGGCAAAGACCTCTTCGCCGGTCATCACGTCGCCCGAACCTTCGGGGAGGCCAGAGCCGTCGGGCATGACGTCAACATCCCACGCGGCGATTTCTTCGGGCAGAGCGGCGCGGCCAAGGCCGTAGGTGCCACCAGAGCCGTCTGCGGCCTGCGCCGCGCTGACGATCAGGCCGCCGGGCGCTTTGGCGGCGCCACTGCCGGGGATGACAAAGGCGACGGTGTCATTGTTTTGCGGCACCAGCGAGATGTTGCGATCAGCGAAATTGATCGCGACCACGGCGCTGACGGTGATGGCGGCGGCAATGCCACCGAACAGGCTAAGATTAGGATACTTCGACATTCTCGGCCTCTCCGTTCGTTTTCACATACCAAGTCTGGATACAGTTGTTGTGGTAGATCGAATTTTCGCCGCGCACCTCGCGCAGGGCATTCTTGGTCGGCTGCACATAGCCGGTTTCGTCGATTGCGCGGGATTGCAGCAGCATCTCTTCGCCGTCCCAGACGGTGTCGAGATAGAAGCGTACCAGCGATTTATTTCCGCCCTCTTGCGCCAGACGCGCGGTCTCCCATGTCTTGCCGCCGTCTTTTGAGACGTCGACGCGGGTGATCCGCCCGTGCCCTGACCAAGCCATGCCGGTGATCACCAGTGGCCCTGTCCCGTGAGTGATGGGCATTTGCGGTGAGGGCGAGGTGACGACGGATTTTGCGTCCATCACCCATGTCCATTTGCGGCTGGTGCCATTGTCCAGCGTGTCGGTGTATTTCGAGGTTTCCTCGCGGCTTTCGACCGGGCCGTTGGTGACTTCGATGCGGCGCAACCACTTGATCCACATGTTGCCCTCCCAACCGGGCACCACGAGGCGCGCGGGGTAGCCGTGTTCCTTGCGCAGCGCTTCGCCGTTGGCCTTGAACGCCACCAGCACATCATCAAGCGCCTTTTCCATCGGGATCGAACGGCCGTTCGAGGAGGCATCCGCGCCTTCGACATAAACCCATTTGTCGGTCAGATCGCCGGTGATCCCGGCCTCGTTCAGCAGCGTGCGCAGCGGCACGCCGGTGTATTCCATGTTGTGCACCATGCCGTGGGTGAACTGGGCGCCATTGAGCTGGGCACCGGCCCATTCCATGCCGGTGTTGGCGGCGCATTCGCAGAAATAGACGTGGTTTTCACGCGGCAAACGCTCAAGATCGGCATAGGTGAAGACCAGCGGTGTATCGACCAAGCCGTTGATCATCAGGCGATAATCGTCTTTCTTCAGCTCAATCGCGCCCGAGTGGTGGCGTTCAAACGCACAGCCCTGCGGGGTGATGGTGCCGTCCAGCGCGTGGATCGGGGTGAAGTTGATCGAGCTGATGGTATCGGCGGTGAGCCATTCGACATTGCGGCGGATCACATCGGATTCGAACTCGATGGGCAGGCCGTAGGGCACCTCATCAACGCCCGCGCCAAGGCCGGTGGCCCAGTCCTGGACCTCGGTGATCAGCGGATCGGCGGTCTGCGCGCTGGCTGCGCCGCCAAGTGCGCCCGCAGCGGCGGCGGCAGAGCCGCGCAGGAAGGCGCGGCGGGTGGGGTTCGGGGTGTCGGTCATGTGGTGCCTGTCTCCCATTTCAATGGATATGCGCCGGACAATCGGCAAAGTTTCTCGGGTTCGCTGCCCGAAGGCAGCGAATTTAGCTGTGTGATGTGAGGGGCTTAGGTCCGGTTTACGGCCGGATGTAGGCGTAGCCCTCTTCCTGAAGTTCGATCAGCCGCACGACGCCGGATTCGACCATGCCGGTTTCCTCCAGCAGCTCGATCTCTTTGCCCGCCTTTTCGCTCATCGCGCGGTGGGTGTTGCCGCAGGCCGCAAACGAAAGGTTTTCATATTGCAGCGACATCGCGGAAATCCGGTCTTCGACCGGGCTTTTGCCCGCGACGAACATGTTGAGGCCGGGACCATAGGCTACCAGTTCGACAATCACGGTGTCGCCGATGGATTCGTAATAGCTGGTGACATTGGCGACGTTGTTGAGCGCCATGTTCATCAATTGCGGATCGTTTTCATCGACATGGAAGGCGACGCGGTGGGTGACGCCCTCGGCCAAAGCGGCGGTGGCGAGGGACAGCATGACGAAGAGGGCGGTGAAGATGCGTTTCATTGTGGAACTCCCTGAGGTGCAGCGGCGTGGGTCACAGGCCTGCGACTTCGACGCTGTCATTATTGGTTACGGTGACGGTGCCCATTTTGCGGATGTGGTTTTCGACCACGTCCCAGATCGGCGGGCCTTCGGTGCCCTCGTTGACGCTTGCCCAACCGGCAACAACATAGTTGCGCGCGGGGTCGATGGCCTCGCCGGTTTTCAGCAGGGTCATCTCGGTGATGCGCTCGCCTTGCGGCTTGGAGATGTCGATGCGGTAGCCCATGCCACCGACGCGCACCATGTCGCCGCCCTGTTGGTAATAGGGGTCGGGGTTAAAGATGTTGTCGGCCACGTCTTCGAGCACGATTTTCAGGAATTCGCCTGTCATTTCGGTGCGATAGGCATTCGGGTAGGTCATCGAGGTGACGTTCCAGATGTCTTCGCGGGTGATCTCTTGGCCGGGGATCAGGGACGGGCCCCAGCGCACGCCGGGCGACAGGGCGATCTCGGCGTCGCGTTCCGACAGGAGCGCATCGCAGATCAGGTCATCCCAGCTGCCGTTAAAGTTGCCACGGCGGTAGAGCAGGCTGTCGGTGGTGCCGACGACCTCTTTCAAATCGTCGATATACGGCGCGCGCTGTTCGTCGATCAGCGCGGCGACCTCGGCGTCGGGGGTGATCACGTCGGAGAAGATCGGGATCAGCTTGTGACGGAAGCCCATCATGCGGCCGTTTTGCACATCGAGATCGACGCGGGAGACGAATTTGCCGTTGGAGCCGGAGGCCACGATGATGGTGTCACCGACCAGCACCGGCTCGGGCAGGGCATCGTGGGTGTGACCCGAGAGGATCACGTCGATGCCGGTGACGATGCCGGCCATCTTTTTGTCGACGTCAAAGCCGTTGTGGCTCAGGCAGACCACCAGTTCGGCGCCTTGAGCGCGGACTTCATCCACCATCGCTTGCATGTTTTCGTCGCGGATGCCGAAGCTGTATTCGGGGAACATCCAGCCGGGATTGGCGATCGGCATATAGGGGAAGGCCTGGCCGATGACGGCGATCTTCACGCCGCCGCGTTCGAAGAATTTGTACGGCGGGAACAGCTCGGAGGGTTCATCCCATTCGGAATCAAAGATGTTCTGGCCGAGGGCGGCAAAGGGCAGGCCTTCGACAATCTCGTTCACCCGGTCAGAGCCGAGGGTGAATTCCCAGTGGAAGGTCATCGCATCGGGTTTGAGCGCGTTCATCACGTGGACCATGTCCTGGCCTTCGGTCTGATAGCAGGTGTAGCTGCCGTGCCATGTGTCGCCGCCATCCAGCAGCAAGGCATCGGGGCGAGCGGCGCGGATTGAGTTGATCACGGTGGCGACACGGTCAAGGCCGCCGACGCGGCCATAGCCCTGCGCCAGAGAGGAGAAATCGCCGGACGAGAGGGCGTAATGTGAGGGCGAGCCGTCTTCGATGCCGTAGAGTTTGCGGAAATCGGCACCGGTGACATGGGGCACTGCGCCCTTGTTTTCGCCAACGCCGATGTTCATCGACGGTTCGCGGAAGTAGATCGGCTTCATCTGCGCATGAATATCGGTGATGTGGATCAGGGACACATTGCCGAAGGTATCAAACTCAAGCAGTTGGTCCTGGGTCAGCGCCTGTTGCGCGGCAAGCCGCGACCAATTGCCAAAACCGGATGCGCCAACAAGGGCCGAAGCGGCCATGGACACCTGAAGAAAATCACGGCGGGAAATCATGCTCGGGTCTCTTTTCCTGAGTTTACTTTACATGCGCATATGTGAATGCGTTGGGGAGGGAAAAACCCCGCACTCCATGAAGGAAGCGCGGGGTCGTGGCCGTTACTGACGAACGGCAGGAGTCTCGATTGACAGCCCGTTGCCGCGCGAGGCGACATAAAGTTCCAGCGCGCGGAACTCATCGGAGCCTTCGGCAAAGGTTTCGGCGCGGGTGTCACGAATGCAGCCGCGGAAACGGTTGTGCTTGGAGATCAGCTTGGCCTGTTTCAGACGGTAGGTCGGGAAACCGTTGGTCTGGCCCTGGGACAGGTGATCGGCGCGGATGTAATTGCCGTTGTTGTCTTCGTGGCAAGACGCGCAGGACAGTTCGAGCTGGCCGTAGCGTGTGTAATACATCTCTTTGCCCTGCTCGTAGAACGGAGCAGCATCGCCATCGACGGCGACGTTGATCGGCATCCCGCGCGACTGGTGGTTGATCGCGGCGACCATGCCCTGCATCTCGGCACCCGACCATTTCCAGGCGTCGGCTTCCATGCGTTCGGTGCGGCAGGTGTTGATCAGGTCTTCCATGACGACAAGCTTGCCGTCTTCGTCAACCTTGGGCATCGAGGTTGCCAGACCTTCGAAGGCCGAAATGTCATCGTGGCAGGAGGCGCAGCTTTCGCCCGCATCGCCCTCGACAACTTCGAATTGATCCAGCGCCTGATCAACAAAGATCATGCCGGGGTTGTCGAAATCATCAAGCTCGAGCGCTTGAGTTTCGTCGGTGCGGTAGTGCCAGCCGGAGATCACCTCGGTCAACGCGCCGTCCAGATGGGCCGGGGCCTCGGTCTTGGTGGTCAACTCAACATCACCGTTGATGATGAGTTTGTCATCGTCCGGCCCGCCCGCCAATGCGGGGCCAGCGACCAAAAGCGCGGCGGCGACCGTAAATGCCGTAAATTTCATGTTTTCCCTCCCTAAGGCTCTGCTGCCCCTTATCGCGGGGTCAGATGGCACGCTGCCCCGGATGAACCGGGGCAGACAGGGGTCTTGATCAGACCGTAATGGATTTGACTTCTTCGTAGACCGAACCGTCGTCATCATACCAGGTGAACTTGAAATCACCGGCTGCCGGCACTTGCGCGTCGAACTGGAAGTACGGGTTGGTCGAGATCGCCGGTTCCATTTTGACGTCGATCACGTTCTCGCCGTTGAAATCACAGGTAAAGCGATTGATGATCGAGCGCGGAATGACGTTGCCGTCGCCATCTTTGCGTTGCCCGGATTCCATCTGGTGGCTGATCAGGGTCTTGATTGTGATCGTCTCACCTGCGCTGGCCGATTTCGGCACCTTGACGCGGGGTTTCACACCTTTTGCCATGTTATTCGTCCTCCGTGTCTCTGGTTAGCCGCCGCAGCCGCCGATGGTGACCTTCACGGTCTTGGATGCTTTCACAAAGCTGCCGTCAGCCATTTTGGCAACGGCAACAACGTCTTGTGTGCCAGCAAGGCGAATACGGGTCGAGGCCGATTGCGCCCCGGCCAGCGGGCCGAAGTTGAACGTGGCCACGGCCGGTGTCGGGTTGCCCGCCGCATAGACGGCAATCGACGTGGCACCGGGTGCCGATACTTCGATCGGCACGGTGTTGCCATTCTCGGCGATTTCGGGGGCTGTGAGTTCAAGCCCGCCCTCGCCCAGTTCGGCACCGCCGGTGAATTCGTTGATCATGTCGTCCACCGATGCGAATGCACGCAGCGGCAGGACAGTGAGAAGCGCGGCACCGGCACCAAGTGCCAGCGTTTCGCGTCGCGTAAAATCCATCATTGCTCTCCTTGGTCTTTCGGGTCGCTGTTATTCGTCGGTGAGCGTCATCAGAAACGCGACCACATCTTCGATATCTTGTGCCGTCAACAGCGGCGGCAGTGGCTCTGTGCCTGCTTTGCCGGTAAAGGCATCGCCGGGGCGGATATATCCGCTTGTCTTGTAGAATGCCGGCATCACCGTGCCGTCATACGTCATCTTGGCATTGGCAACGATGCCGCGCAGTTCGGCCTCGTTCCAGCGCGACCCGACACCGTTGAGCTCTGGTCCGACCTCGCCGTGGAACGGCGCATCGTCGAGCGCAGAAACCGCGTGGCAGGAAATACAGTTGCCCTTGGATTTGGTCTTCATGATGACTGCGCCGCTTTCGGCGTCGCCCGCCGCACCCGAAAGCGATGCCGAGATGGCACCGTATTCATCATAGGCGACGGCTGTTGGTTCGACTGTCTCGGCGGTTGCCCCGCCTGCGATCAGCACGGCACTTGCCAGTGCAATGGTCGTGACCCTCATATTTCCTCCCTGGTAGCTGCCTTGGTCTTTGGTTCCGGTAGCTGTGGTATACCGTAGGCCACCGATGCCTCAGAACGCAACAACAAATTCATTATTGTGAATTAGTATTAACGCCGCCCTTACGTCAGCCCGTGTCGTCAGTCGGTGCGCCCGTTGTCTCGTTCCTGAATCATTCTGGCATGGTATCGCTGAAAGTCTTCATCGTTATCAAGCAGGTATCTCTTTTCCACCACCCAGGTGAACATGTCCAGTGTGGTGCCGGGGGCAAAGGCGCCGGGCATCACCGCGACCGCCGACTGCGGGGCGGTTTGGCCGTCTTCGACCGCTTCGGGCAGGAACATAATGGTCGGGGTAAAGAGAATCCCCCACTTGCGGGCCATGTCCTTTTCGCTCAGAATCTCGCCGTCGAAATCGGTCATTTCGGTGTTGCTGTGCAGGTTCAACTGCACCACGAAATAGTTGTCTTCGATCATCTTGGTGATCTCGGGCTGCGGAAACACCTCTTGGTGCATCTTGGTGCAATAGACACAGCCGCGCTGTTCAAAGAACAGCACCAGCCGTTTGCCCTCGTCATTGGCTTCGGCCAGGTCTTCGCGCAGGTCCTTGAAGGTGTCGCGCAGCCACGGTGTTTTGTGCAGGCCATCGTCGCCCAGTTCGACCGCATAGACCGGCAGCGCCAGCAGCATGGCGACACAGGCGGCCATAAAATATCTCATCTCATCCTCCCCAAAGTGACCCCGGATCAGCCGATGTTCATGAAGACCGGAAAGGTCTCGAGCATCCACTGTGCGATGTAGTTTACCGTATTTGTGGCGATGAGCACGCCAAAGATGATCAGCAGCACGCCCATCGCTTTTTCCACCATCGGCAGGTGGCGGCGGAACCGCGCCATAAAGCGCATGAACGGGCCGATGAACATGGCGGCGGCGATAAAGGGTAGCGTCATCCCGAGGCCATAGACAAACAGCAGCGCCGCGCCGGTGCCGGCGGTGTCTTGGCCCGCTGCGGTGAACAGGATAGCGGCCAGCACCGGGCCGACGCAGGGGGTCCAGCCGAAGGCGAAGGCGAGACCGATGACATAAGCGCCGAGAAAGCTCATGTTTGAGGTTTCACCGGCGTCGGCGCGGAACTGGCGGTAGAGAAAACCGATGCGGATCACCCCGAGGAAATGTAGACCCATCAGGATGATAAGCCCCGCCGCGACATAGCGCAGGATGTCGAAATACTCGCGCATCAGCTGGCCGAAAATGGTGGCGGTGGCGCCAAGCGCCATGAACACCGTGATCACCCCAAGCGCAAAGGCAGTGGCGGCCAGAACCGCGCGCAGGCGGACGGCGCCGGTGATCTCGGTGTTGGCCGAGACCTGCCCCATGCTGACCCCGCCGAGGTAGCTGAGGTAAAACGGCACGATCGGCAGGATGCAGGGCGACAGAAAGGACAACAGTCCCGCAATCAACGCACCTGCAAAGCTTATGTCGAACATCGCGTACAACCTAACTTGTAGAATTCACATATTCAGATTATGTAGTTTATCAGGTCAGGATCAAATGAAACATTTTCGCATTGCCCGATTTGTTACCGCAATTGTGCCGGCGCTGATGCTGCTGGCCACGGTGGCGCGTGCCGAGATGACATTGGTTATGGTCGAAGAACCCGGCTGTGTCTGGTGCGCCAAGTGGAACGCCGAGGTTGGCCCGATCTACCCCAAGACCGCCGAGGGTGAGGCTGCGCCACTTACGCGCATCGACATTCGCGAGCCGACACCGGAAAATATGGTCTTTGACCGCAAGCTTGTCTTTACGCCGACCTTCGTTTTGTTGGTCGACGGCGAGGAAACCGGCCGGATCGAAGGCTATCCGGGCGAAGCCTTTTTCTGGGGCTTGCTGGGCAAGTTGATCGACACCGCCGCGACGATGGAGACCGCCGGATGACTGATGTTTCGGGAACTGAATTGAACGTGCGTCCGTCGGCGGGCCTGCCGGTGTTTGACGAAAACACCTGTGATGATGATCTGGAACGGATGATGGAAAACGCCACCAACGCGGCGAATTTCCTCAAGGCGCTGGGCCACGAGGGCCGGTTGATGATTCTGTGCCACCTGGCCACCGGGGAGAAATCGGTGACCGAGTTGGAAGATTTGCTGGCCGCCCGTCAGGCGGCCGTGTCACAACAGCTTTCGCGTTTGCGGCTGGAAGGGTTGGTCAAACCCCGCCGCGACGGCAAAGCGATCTATTACTCACTGACCGATGACAGGCCGCGCCAGATCATGGAAATCGTCTATGATCTGTTTTGCAGACCGGAGACGCCTGCGCGCTAGATCTGTTGTCCGGTCGGCACTTCGGGGAGGGAGTGTCTGATGCTGGAATGGCTGGGTGAACCCGTTGCGGTGGCCCTTGTCGGGCTGCTGAGCGGCTTGATGCTGGGCCTTGCCGCGCGGCTGGGCCGGTTTTGCACCTTGGGTGCGATTGAGGATTTCTTCTACTCGAGCAGTGACTTGCGCCTACGGATGTGGGGCATTGCGATTGGCGCGTCGATTGTGGGCACCTTTGGGCTGATTGCCTTGGGGTGGCTGGATGCAAGCGCGCCGATCTATCTGGCGCGGGTGTGGAATCCGCTGGCCTCGATCCTTGGCGGGCTGGTGTTTGGCTATGGCATGGCGATCAGCGGCAATTGCGGCTTTGGCGCCTTGGCGCGGCTGGGGGGCGGCGATCTGCGGTCTTTTGTGATTGTTCTGGTGACGGGGATTGCCTCGTATGTGGCGCTGTCTGGGCCGTTGGCGAGCCTGCGGATCATGGTGTTTCCGGTTGAGGAGGCGGCGGTTGTGCCCGGCATCGCGCATAGTTTGGCCGGGCTGTTTGGCACCGAGGCGGCGCCGATTGGGATGTTGATCGGGCTGGTGATCATCCTGCTGGTGGCGCTGCCGAAACATGTGCGCGACTCGGGTGAGACGCTGTTTTGGGGCTTTGTTGTCGGGCTGGCGATTGTGGTGGCCTGGGCGGGCACGTCGTGGATCTCGCGCACCGGGTGGGAGGATGTGCCGGTGGCGTCACATACCTTTTCCGAGCCGCTGGGCGACACCATCCTGTTTGCCATGCTGTCGTCTGGGCTAACGCTGAATTTTGGCATCGGGTCGGTGATCGGCGTGCTTTTGGGGGCCTTCATCGGGTCGATGTTCAAGGGCCATTTCCGCTGGGAAGCCTGCGACGACCCGCGCGAATTGCGCCGCCAACTTGGCGGGGCGGTGTTGATGGGGCTGGGGGCTGTGGTGGCGACCGGGTGCAGCGTGGGGCAAGGCCTGTCGGCGATGTCGCTGCTGGCGTGGAGCGCGCCGGTCACCTTGGCCTGCATCCTTGCCGGGGGCTATATCGGGCTGCGCCAGTTGGTCGTGGGGTTCGCCCCGGCGGAGTGATCCACCGGGGCCGTGGTTTACGCCTTGGCTTTGTCGTCTTCGACGATCACCGCGTCTTCGGCCAGTTTCTCAGCCATCGTCGGTTCAGCGTCTGCGGCCATTTTGCCAGCCATTGTGGTGTCTTCAGTGTTGGCGTGGCCTGCGAGCGTGTCGGCCATTGTCGGGCCGCCGCTCATCCGGCTGCCGCTGATGACGCTATCCTGATCGGCCATGTTCATGCCGGAGTGATCCTCAAGCGCGCCTACGATCAGGGGCAGCATGGCGCTGTCGGCGTGCGATGAGCTGGTGTCCGCAGGCGGGGTTTTCCAGCTGAGCGTATCGAGCGCGCCGCAGTTGGTGCAGGTCGCGGTCCATTCGCCTTGGATGTTGGAGCACTTGTCGCAAACCCAATGCGGGCCGCGCGGCGCGGTCAGGGCGCGGGCCAGCCAGCCTTTGACAACCGCATCCGAGGCCCCTTCGCCGCGTTCGATGGCGGCCATGACCGTCAGCGTGCGGGTGTCGGGATCGGTTTCGGCCAGATCGCCCAGCGCACGGCGGGCGTTGGGAAAGTTTTCGTCCGCGATGTTGAGCTCGGCCTGCAACAGCTTGGTTTCGCGGTGGTCCGGCTTCATGCGGATCAGCGGCTGGAAGCGTTTGAGGCGCTGCTCGGGGGTTTCGTTCGGCTCGATCGCCGCAAAGGTGGCGGCAAGATCGGGGTGCGGCTGCGCCTCCCACGACTTCTTGATCACCCGCACGGCGTATTTGGGTTTGCCCTGCTCGATATAGCCGCGCGCGGCCATCACGGCGGCGGGGATCAACTCGGGCGACAGGCGGTTGGCCTCAATCGCGGCTTCGCGTTGCTCTATTGTGCTGTCTTCGTCGGCCACGGCGCGGGCCTCGGACAGGGCCAGAACCGCATCGCGGCGGCGGTGCACATCGCGCGGCAAAGAGCCGTGCTTGAGCTTGGCGTTCAGGGTTTTGCGCGCGCCTTTCCAGTCGCCATGCTCGGCCTGAAGCTTGAGCAGGATGTCCTGCACCTCTTCGTGGCGCGGCTTGATCGCAAAGGCGCGTTCGGCCAGTTTGAGCGCGGTGTCGGTGTCGCCCTCGGCAAGCCGTTGCTTCATCACGCCGCGCACGCCGACAAAGCGGGTGCTTTCATTGGCGACGAGCTTTTTATAGGTCGCTTCGGCCTTGGCCCGGTCGCCCGCCATTTCCGCAGCTTGCGCCGTGAGAAGATTGGTGAGGTCGGGTTTGTGCAGGTAACGCTCGGCTTTGGCGGCCTTGGCCATCGCCAATTTGCCCTCGCCCGAGGCCAGCGCCATCATGCCGTCGCTGAGGGCGTTAAAGCCTTTGCGTTCACGGTTGCGGTCGAAATACCGCGAGATCGCGGTTTCATCGCCGTTGATAAAGCGCAGCAGGGCAAAGAGGAACGACACCACTTTCAGCAGCACCCAAAGGGCAACCAAAAGCGCGGCCAGCGCCATCACGGCCTGAATCGCGGAGAACGAGAATTCCTGACCGTTGAAGGTGACGCGCAGACCGGCGCCATCATATTCGAGCAGCCAACCGGCCCCCCAGGAGATTGCAGCGACAATCGCGACAAAGACGAGAATTTTCAAAAGTGACCAAAGCATATTTTCGTCCTTATCCCTGGTTCAGGCGCGCCGCCACGGCGTTCGCTTCTTCCAGCGCTGCAATCCGGGTTTCGGCATCCGCAACCCATTGGGCCAGCGGTTCTTTTGCCTCATCCGGCAGAGCGGCAATTTCTTCCAATGCGGTGCGAATGTTGCCATTGCGCACAGCGGCCTCGGCGCGCGACAGGATCGCGTCCGTATCGGCCCCGTCGCGGGGCGCGACCGAGCGCACCTCGAACATTTTTTCCAACACGCCGCCGATGCCACCGCTGCCGTCTGTGTCGCTCGCGGCGGTGCGCGAGGCCCGCAGCGCGGCGCGGGCCGCATCGGGGAACGTTTCGCGCAGTTCGGACTGGGTGACAACGCCCTCAGCAGCCGAGGCTTGCAGCGCCTCAAGCGGGTCGTCGATGGTTTTGGCCAGGTCGGCCAGCGCCTCTGCATACGGGTCGCCGCTGTCGAGCGCCGAAATCACCCGCGTCATCGCAGAGCGCGCGGCGGCAAGCCGGCCCTCTTCCAAGGCGCGCTCTTCCATCTGGGTTGCGTCTTGCGCGATCTGTTCGATCTTGGCCTTTTCGGCGGCAATCGTGTCTTCAATCGCTTTGCGCTGCTCTTCCATCGAGCCGCGGAGGCGTTCGAGTTCCGATTCGTAGGCCGCAATGGCTTCGCGCGATACGGTGTCGGCAATCGGCTTTTTCGCCAGTTCGGTCAGCCGGGTTTCCAGCGCGCCAAGGTCATCGCGCAGCGCCTCGGCGTTGGTGAGCCGTTCGTCCAGCGCGCCGATGCTCGTTTCGGCTTGGGTGAGGGCGTCGCGGGTGCCGGCGATTTCGGTGGAGACGCCGTCGATCCGGGTAGAGATGTCCTCCGAGAGGGTGGAGACCTGGCCCTCGACCGCGCCGATCTTGTCGGATTGCGCTTGCAGGGAGCTGCGGGTTTCGGACTCGAAACTGTCGTCGAGGGTCATGTAATAGGCGGCACCATAGCCCAGCCCGGCGGCAACGATGCCGCCCAGAACCATCGGGACGAAGCCGCCTTTGCGCTCGACCACGGTTTCTTTGACCGGGGGAGGCGTGGTGACCAGTGTGGAGTGGTCGTTATTGCGGCTGCTGCTGTCGTCGTCGGACAGGGTTTCGCCGCTGAGCGTGTCGGCCGAGGCCAGCGTATCGCTGTCATCGGTGCCGCCGGTGCCCCAAGGCGCGCTGTCCTCCGAGGCCGCGAGCGTGTCTGCGTCCGGGGTATCGTCGTCCGGGGTATCGGAGCCTAGCGTATCAGCCTCGGGCGTATCGGTTTCTGGGGTATCGGTCGGATCCCCCAGCACCTCGGCATCCTCAATCTCGCTGCCCGCCTTGGCCGGATTGGGATTCTCGGGCGCCTCGACCTGTTTTAACCGGTCCTCCAACGCATTTTCGTCTTCTGTCTGTTTCGACTTGGGATCGTTTTTATTGGACACCAGAGAACACCCTTTCCGAATCTTACTGCTGCGACGCAACATCGTTACCTTATGGTACTGCAATGGCCCCCTCAAGCGGGGTTCCGTTGCGGTAGAGCGCCGCAACCGCAGCGCACATTGAAATACGATCCGGCCGCTTTGCGACAATCAGCCGGTCAGGTGCCAAGTCAGCCGCCCGATCCGCGACGGCCTGGCTTAGCGCGACAACCCAAAGCGGGGCCTTGCCTATCCCCTGTTGCGCCAGAATATCGGCGCTGCGGGGGGAAAACACAGGAAGGATCACGGGCCGTCCCTCGTCAAGTAAGGCGCGGGCCTGAATGGTCAAATCCATCGGCTGCTGATCATAAAGCACCGCTTGCGTGATCGCGACTCCGGCTTCGGTGAGCCGGGCGGCGATATTGCCACGGGTATGGGCGCCGCGCAGGTGGATCACCGGCCCCTTAAGCGGGGTCTTTGTCTGGGTGTCGATCAGGGCCTCGGCGGTTTCGCCGGCCATAACTGCCTGAAATCCCGCGGCATTTGCGGCCTCGGTGGTTTTGCGGCCCACACAATAGGCCGGTAGGGCGCGGGGGCCTTTGTAAGCCGCGACGCCATTGGTCGAGGTGAAGATCACCGCCGTCATACCCGTCATATCCGGGCGCAACCCGGTGGGGCGAATATAGAGAACAGGGGAAATCACCACGGGGCCAAGCGCGACCTCGGCGCTCAGATCGGCCAGAAATGCGGCTGAATCGGCGCGGGGCCGGGTCAGAAGCAGCGCTGGCGTGTCGTGGCGCATCGGTGCGGCTCGGGATTGTTTGCGATGGTGGCAAGTGTTACCTGCCCTGCACCAACTGTGCAACGAAACACCCCATTGGTTTTTCATGACAACACCGCTGACCCTTCTTGGACTTGAGAGCAGCTGCGACGATACCGCCGCGGCGATTGTGCGTGGCGTGCCCGGCAAAGCCGAGGTTTTGGCCTCGATTGTCGAAGGGCAAACCGGGCTGCACAGTGCATTTGGCGGCGTTGTGCCTGAAATTGCGGCACGCGCGCATGCGGAACGGCTGGATATTTGCGTCATGGCGGCGTTGGAGCAGGCCGGGCTGGGGCTGGATGCGCTGGACGGGATTGCCGTGACGGCCGGGCCGGGGCTGATTGGCGGCGTGGTGTCGGGCGTGATGTGCGCCAAGGGGATTGCCGCGGGAACCGGGTTGCCTTTGGTCGGGGTCAATCATCTGGCGGGCCATGCGCTGACGCCGCGGCTGACGGATGGGGCGGCGTTTCCTTATCTGATGTTGCTGGTGTCGGGCGGGCATTGCCAGTTTCTGATCGTGCGCGGCACCGAGGATTTTAGCCGGTTGGGCGGCACCATCGACGATGCCCCCGGCGAGGCGTTTGACAAGACTGCGCGGCTGTTGGGCCTGCCGCAGCCGGGCGGGCCATCGGTGGAGCGGGAGGCGTTGCAGGGCAATGCCAAGGGGTTTGCCTTTCCGCGTCCGCTGTTGGATCGGCCGGGGTGCGACATGTCGTTTTCCGGGCTGAAGACCGCGTTGTTGCGCACCCGTGACGGGGTGATTGCGCAGAAAGGCGGGCTGACACGGCAGGACCGTGCGGATATGTGCGCCGGGTTTCAGGCGGCGGTGGTTGATGTGCTGGGGGAAAAGACCCGGCGGGCGTTGGAGATTTACCTGGCCGAGGAACCGGCGGTGCCGATGCTGGCGGTGGCCGGTGGGGTTGCGGCGAATAATGCGATCCGCGCGCGGCTTGAGACGGTTTGCGCGGTTGAGGGCGTGGCGTTTACGGCGCCGCCCTTGGCGCTGTGCACCGATAATGCGGCGATGATTGCCTATGCCGGGCTGGAGCGGATGGCTTTGGGGCTGATCGACGACATGAGCCTGTCGGCGCGGCCCCGCTGGCCGCTGGATCAATCGGCGGCCCCGATGCTGGGCAGCGGCAAAAAGGGAGCGAAAGCATGAGCGTAGGCGTGATCGGAGCCGGGGCGTTTGGCACGTCGCTGGCGATTTCGCTGGCCAATGCCGGACAGGCGGTGACGCTGTGGGGCCGCGACGGCGCGGCGATGGCAACGATGCAGGACGCGCGCGAAAATGCGCGGCGGTTGCCGGGGGCGGCGTTTCCCGAGAGCCTGACGGCGACCGGGGATTTTGCCGCTGCTTCTGCGCCTGAGGTGCTGCTGCTGTCGGTGCCGATGCAGCAATTGGAGCGCCTGCTGACCGAAAATGCCGAGACCTTGCGCGGCAAGACTTTGGTGGCCTGCTGCAAGGGGTATTCCGTGGCCACCGGCGAGGGGCCTGTCAGCCTGATCAATCGGGTGCTGCCCGAGGCGCAGGCGGCTATTCTGACTGGGCCGAGCTTTGCCGCTGATATTGCGCGGGGCCTGCCGACGGCGCTGACGCTGGCTTGCGGTGATGCTGCGCGCGGCGAGGCGTTGCAGGGGGAGCTGACCACGCCGAACCTGCGGCTGTATCGCACCACGGATGTGACCGGGGCCGAGCTGGGCGGCGGGTTGAAAAACGTGGTGGCGATTGGCTGTGGCGTGGTGATTGGCGCGGGCTTGGGCGAGTCGGCGCGGGCGGCGCTGTTGACCCGTGGGTTTGCCGAGATGACCCGGATTGCCAAGGCGCTGGGCGCGCGGCCCGAGACACTGGCGGGGCTGTCGGGGTTTGGCGATCTGACGCTGACCTGCACCTCGGCGCAGTCGCGCAATTATCGCTATGGGCAGGCGCTGGGCAGCGGCGAAAGCTTTGACAGCGCCACCACGGTTGAAGGGGCTGCGACGGCGCAGGCGATGCTGTCGGTGGCGGCGCGGCTGGGCGTTGATATGCCGGTGACCAAAGCGGTGGCGGCGGTGATCGCAGGCAAGCTTGACGTTGGGGCCGCGATGGACCAGCTTCTGGCGCGACCCTTAAAGGAAGAATGACATGCTGATTGCCCTGATGGCCCGCGACAAAGACGGCGCGCTCCAGACCCGAAAAGACAACCGCGACGCGCATCTGGCCTATATCGACGCCACCGGCGTTGTGGCGCAGGCCGGGCCGCTGATTGTTGGCGGTGAGATGGCCGGATCGCTGGTGATTTTGGACGTGGCGGATATGGCGGCGGCCAAGGCCTGGGCGGAAAGCGACCCCTATGCCAAGGCCGGGCTGTTCGAAAGTGTTGAGCTGACCGAGTGGAAAAAGGTCATCGGCTGATGCGCTATTGGCTGTTCAAATCCGAGCCGTCGACGTGGTCTTGGGCCGATCAGGTGGCCAAGGGCGACGTGGGCGAGGAATGGGACGGCGTGCGCAATTATCAGGCGCGCAACTTCATGCGCGAGATGCAGGTGGGCGACCGCGGGTTTTTCTATCACTCGCAGAAAGACCGCGAGATTGTCGGGATTGTCGAGGTGTGCGCCGAGGCCCATCCCGACAGCTCGACCGACGATGACCGCTGGGAGTGCGTCGATATTCGCGCTGTTGAGGGTCTGCCGCGTGCAGTGAGCATTGATCATATCAAGAGCGATCCCGATCTGGCCGATATGGTGCTGGTCAAGAACTCGCGGCTGTCGGTGCAACCGGTGACTGAGGCGGAATGGCAGCATATTTGCGGGTTGGGCGGGCTTTGACCCGGCGTAGTGCTGTTTGAGCCGCG
Source organism: Marinovum sedimenti (assembly GCF_054052205.1). NCBI lineage: Bacteria > Pseudomonadati > Pseudomonadota > Alphaproteobacteria > Rhodobacterales > Roseobacteraceae > Marinovum > Marinovum sedimenti. The sequence goes on along the minus strand of NZ_CM133223.1, from coordinate 2,369,208 downwards.
AAATTTTGCCCGGATCGGATTTCCTGCGCTAAGCTTCCTGTGACCGGGATGTGATCACAGGAGCGCGCACATGGGATTTGTCATTGTTATCATCGCCGCCGCCGTCAGCTTTGGGCTGGGCGCGGTCTGGTATATGAAATTGGCCGAGCCTTGGATGGAGGCCGCCGGGATCGAACGGGATGCGGACGGCAAGCCCAAGGGCGGGCAGGATCCGATGATCTTTGCCGCGACCTTTGTGATGCAGCTTCTGGTTGCGGGGATGATGCGGCACACCTTTGCGCTGTCGGGGGTAGACTCGATTGGCAAGGGCGTGGTGGCCGGGCTGGGGATTGGGCTGTTTTTCATCAGCCCGTGGATTGTGATCAACAATCTGTATGGCGGGCGTCCGTTCAAGCTTTCGCTGATTGATGGCGGATATGCCACGCTGGCCTGTGCGGTGATGGGGCTGGTTTTGACGCTGGTGTGAAGGGTTCGGGGGGCCAAAAAGCGTTGGGGCCCCGACTGCGTTGCAGCCAGAGCCCCCTCTCACCCCAGATGCTCCCACACATCCTTCGTGTCGCTTAAACCTTGTCCCAACCGCTTCGGTCGGGGTGTAATATACCTACCCTAAAATGGGGCGCGCGCCTATCGGCAACAACATTGGTTTGTCGCTATACTGTTAATAAGTCTATCCGGCTTAGTAAAAAACGAATTAACACTTTTTCCACTATTGGTTGTTTGCGGTTATTATCAACGATCCCCGCGCCTGGTTACAATTTATCAACCAAAACAATGGTTTTTCAGATTTATCCCCAGAGCACAAAAAAAGAGGCGTCCCGGTGTGGAACGCCTCGTGAACAGCAGCAGTTGGGCGGGTTTTCAGCCGTAGACTGATTCTTTGCCGAAGTGTTTGGTCAGCAGATAATAGACCACGGCGCGGTATTTGTTGCGCTCGGAGCGGCCATAGGTTTCGATGGCTTTCTGGATGCCGCCCATCAGCTCGGGGCCTTCGGACAGGCCGAGCTTTTTCACCAGAAAGTTCTTTTCGATGGTCTCAAGCTCGCTGGTTTGCGACCCGGCCACTGTTGAGGCATCGGCGTTGTAAATCGCCGGTCCACAGCCGATGGTCACTTTGCGCAGCAGGTCCATGTCCGGCTCGGTGCCGCATTTGCTGCGCAGATCTTCCGCGTAACGCTCAATCAAATCGTCGCGTTTACCCATGTTCGTCTCCCCTCGTTCAGCCCGTTTCGCCGGGCCAATTCTACAGACAAGAGCAACCTTACTGGCTGGCTTTTCGGTGACAACGGTAAATCTGGCGTGGATTTTCCCCGCAGCGCATAGAGGCGGGTGGCCTGCGTGAAATATGATACACTTGTGCAGGCTGGAGGTGCTTCAATTAGAGCGTGTATTTGAGGTGTGCGCCGCGTCCGGGGCGCTGGGCCCAGAACGCGGCGGAGAGATCAGTAGCGGTAGTGCTCGGGTTTGAACGGGCCTTCCGGCGCAACACCGATATAGGCGGCCTGATCCGCGCCAAGGGTCGTCAGCTTGGCACCGATTTTGGCAAGGTGCAGGCGGGCGACCTTTTCATCGAGGTGCTTGGGCAGGATGTAGACCTGATTGTCGTAGTTTTCGCCACGGGTCCAAAGCTCGATTTGGGCGAGCACCTGGTTGGTGAAGGAGGCGGACATCACAAAGCTGGGGTGGCCGGTGGCGTTGCCAAGGTTGAGCAGGCGGCCCTCAGAAAGCAGGATGATCTTGTTGCCCGAGGGCATTTCGATCATGTCGACCTGTTCCTTGATGTTGGTCCACTTGTGGTTTTTCAGGTTGGCCACTTGGATCTCGTTGTCGAAGTGGCCGATGTTCCCGACAATCGCCATGTTCTTCATCGCGCGCATATGTTCGATGCGGATCACGTCTTTGTTGCCGGTGGTGGTGATAAAGATATCGGCGCTGTCGACCACATCTTCGAGAACAACCACTTCAAAGCCGTCCATCGCCGCTTGCAGGGCGCAGATCGGGTCAACTTCGGTGACTTTGACACGGGCACCGGCGCCGCGCAGCGAGGCCGCGGAGCCTTTGCCAACGTCGCCATAACCACAGACCACGGCGACCTTGCCGGCCATCATGGTGTCGGTGGCGCGGCGGATACCGTCGACGAGGCTTTCTTTGCAGCCGTATTTGTTGTCGAACTTCGACTTGGTCACGCTGTCGTTGACGTTGATCGCCGGGAAGGGCAGCTGGCCCTTTTTGTGCAGATCATAGAGGCGGTGGACGCCGGTGGTGGTTTCCTCGGAGACGCCTTTGATCGCGTCGCGGGTCTTGGTGAACCAGCCGGGGGTTTCCGCCATGCGCTTGGCGATCTGCGCCTTGATCACCGCTTCTTCTTCGGATTCCGGCACGGCGAGGATGTCTTCGCCCGCTTCGGCACGGGCCCCGAGCAACACGTACAATGTGGCGTCGCCACCATCGTCGAGGATCAGGTTCGCGCCTTCGGGGAAGGCGAAGGATTTGTCGAGGTAGTCCCAATGCTCTTCGAGCGATTGGCCTTTGATTGCGAAGACCGGCACACCTGCGGCAGCGATTGCGGCGGCGGCGTGGTCTTGGGTCGAGAAGATGTTGCAGGAGGCCCAGCGCACATCCGCGCCCAGCGCGGTGAGGGTTTCGATCAGAACGGCGGTCTGGATCGTCATGTGCAGCGAGCCGACGATACGAGCTCCGGCCAGTGGTTTGGCCTCGCCGTATTCTTCGCGCAGCGCCATCAGGCCCGGCATTTCGGTCTCGGCGATATCAAGCTCTTTGCGGCCGAAATCGGCGAGCGAAATATCCTTTACTACATAGTCACTGGTCATGTCTGCGGTCCTTGCGGCAAAAGCGTTTGGACGGCAGATAACACCCGGCCTGCGGTCGGGCAACACCAGAGGCGTCAGCCGGTCACGCCAGCGGGAACGACAGCGGCGTCTTGCCAGTGTTCGCCGGTGGCAACCACGCAACTGAGGCCGTCGGGGCGGGTCATGATGATGGTAAAGCTGCCAGAGGCCTCGGAGCGCCAGATTTCGATCAGCTGCTCGGCGCTTTGCAGACCGCCCCCGGCGAGGGATTCGGAGAACTTGTCGGACAGGGAATCCACCAGCTTGTCACGCGGCAAACAGGCGGAGGATTGGGCGAGGACCGGAGGGGCCAAAGCGGCGGCTCCGAAGATGAGGGTGGCGGCGAGGGTGCGCTTGAACATGGGGTCTCTCCTGACTGGAGGGGCCTCATGCGCCAGGCACTTGGGCCCCGTGGTTTGACTGTTTGATATACAGACTAAATGGCTATGGGCGCGGTTTGGTTCCATGAAACATTGGGCACAATCCCGTGCAGAGCGCGTGCAATTGCGTTTGCAGGCGCTTTGGAGAGCGGTTAGCAACAGGGTTAGACCGGAGAGAGATGATGCCCCCCAAACCCCCGCGCGCCTGGCAAAGGATGCTGTCTGGACGCAGGCTTGACCTGCTGGACCCGACGCCGATGGACATCGAGATCGAGGACATCGCCCACGGGCTGGCCTTTGTTGCGCGCTGGAATGGCCAGACGCGGGGCGATTTTGCCTATTCGGTGGCCGAGCATTCGCTGTTGGTTGAGGCGTTGTTTACGCGGATGCAGCCCAAGGCACCGGTGCGCTGGCAATTGGCCGCGCTGCTGCACGATGCGCCGGAATATGTAATCGGGGATATGATTTCGCCGGTCAAAGCGGCGGTGGGGGCGAGCTATGGCGTGCTGGATGACAGGCTGGCGGCGGCGATTCACATCCGGTTTGGGCTGCCGGCCGCTTTGCCGGTGACGGTGAAGAAGCAGATCAAGAAGGCCGACCGCATCAGCGCCTGGATGGAAGCGACGCAGATTGCCGGGTTCACCGAGAAAGAGGCCGATGGCTTTTTTGGCAAGCCTGACAGGGCACTGATCGAGGGGTTGTCGATTGCGCTGCGGCCCCCGCGCGAGGTGCGTGATGATTTCACCGCCCGCCACCTGCATTTGTTGGCCGCGCTATGAGCCGGGTGTTCATCTCGCGCGCCTGCCCCGCCGATGCGCGGGAAATGGCGGATTTGTTGAATGAAGTCATCGAGATCGGCGGCACCACCGCCTATGTCGAGCCGCTGAGTGGCGACGATATTCGCGGCTGGATGAGCGCCGCCGGGACGCGCGGGCTTGGCCAAGTGGCGCGGGACGATGAGGGCACCTTGCTGGGGTTTCAGTGGCTTCAGCCCTGCCCCGGCTTTGGCCCCGAAGTGGCGCAGATTGCCAGCTTTGTGCGGGTTGGCCAGACCGGGCTGGGTGTGGGCAGCAAACTGTTTGCCGCCACCCGTCAGGCCGCGGGCGCGATGGGGTATGAATGGATTGATGCCACCATCCGCGCCGACAACGAAAGCGGTTTGACCTATTACCAGTCGCAGGGGTTCGAGACCTACAGAAGCGACCCCGAAGCGCGCCTTTCGAACGGCCAAAAGACCGGCACGATCAGCAAACGCTTCGATTTGCAGTGATCAGCGCGGCGAGCGTTTCGCCAAGATGCGCTGTAGGGTGCGGCGGTGCATGTTAAGCCGCCGCGCGGTTTCCGACACGTTGCGATCACACAGCTCATAGACCCGCTGGATATGCTCCCACCGCACGCGATCCGCGCTCATCGGGTTTTCCGGCGGCGGGGGCAGGTCTTCGCCCTTGGCCAGAAGCGCATTGGTGATGTCGGTGGCATCGGCGGGTTTCGAGAGGTAATCTGTCGCCCCGATCTTGACCGCAGCCACCGCCGTGGCAATCGCGCCATAGCCGGTCAGCACCACAATGCGACTGTCGGGGCGCTTTTCACGTAGCACTTCGACCACGTCGAGCCCGTTGCCATCCTCAAGCCTCAGGTCAACCACGGCATAGGCCGGGGGCCGCGCGGTGGCGATGGCCTTGCCTGCGGCCACGGACCCGGCTGTTTCGACTTCAAAACCGCGCTTGTCCATCGCCTTGGCGAGACGCTTCAGAAACGGTTCGTCATCATCGACCAGCATGAGCGTCTTGTCGTCACCCAGATCCGGAAAAGTGTTTTCGGCCAAGTCGGTTCTCCTCAAATGCGTCCCCTCGCATTGCGGCGATTATTCCCAGACCGGTCGCATGGTGTCAAACGGCCATGGGGCCCCTGTGCTGCATTCGGTGAAATCTTTGCGCAAATCGGGGATTTGAGGCTCTGAAATGTGATCACACCGCCCGCACTGGAGCCGGACTGGGGCCTGGCCGGGGCCTAGCTGGCGGCCTCGATGAAGCAGGCGGCGCTGGTGGCCATCTGTTCGGGGCGGATGTCGCGGCGGTAATATTCGACAAATCCGACCTCGGGCAGCACGAGGTAGGAAAAGGTTGAATGGTCGACGAGGTAATAGCCGTCTTCGGCCTCATGCGCCTTGTAATAGGTGCGATAGGCGCGGCTGGCGGCCTTGACCTGCTCTTCGGTGCCGGTCAGCCCGATGCCCTTTTCATGGTTGTTAAAGGCGAAATCGCGCACCACATCGGGGGTGTCGCGCGCCGGATCAACCGTGATGAACACTGGCGTGGCGCTGTGGCCCTGTTTCGCCAAAAGATCGACCGCTTGCGAATTGCGCGCGAAATCGAGCGGGCAGACATCCGGGCAAAAGGTATAGCCGAAATAGACAATCGTCGGCTCTGTGATCACATCGGTGTCTGTCACCGTTTCGCCCGCGCCATTGACCAATGTGAACGGTCCGCCAATCGTGTCGGTGCCGCCCGCCACCGCAGTGGTGCGGCACTGGGCAAAGGGATCGTCGTTCGAGGGCTGCGAGACATACCACGCCCCGCCCAAAAGCGCGACGACGGCAACAGAGGCAAGAGCGGCGACAGTACGGACCATGAGACGTTTCCAATGACGATGAGCGTTGATTGACTGGCCCGTGACACGTATCAATCTGGCACCGGGGATCAAGGGACGAAAGCGCGCATGTCAGAACTTGGATCGGACTTCCTGACGGAACACCGCCGCGGCAATTGGGTCCGGCTGCGGACAATGATCATGCTGCGCTGGGCGGCGATCTTTGGCCAGCTGACCGCGCTTATCGTGGCGCAGCAGTGGTTTAACCTCTCGCTTGAGCTGGGCTTGTGTTATTTGGCCATTGGGCTGTCGGTGATTGCCAACCTGATTGCCATCGCGATTTTCCCGCAAAACAAACGGCTTAGCGCCACCGAGAACATGCTGATGGTGCTGTTCGATCTGCTGCAGCTGGCGTTTTTGCTGTTTCTCACCGGCGGGCTGCACAACCCCTTTGCGATCCTGATGCTGGGGCCTGTGCTGATTTCGGCGGCGGTTTTGACAACGCGGCCGACCATTATGATTGCCGGGATTGCGATCCTTCTGGTGTCGCTTCTGTCAGTCTATCACCTGCCGCTGCGCACCGAAGAGGGGTTTTTGCTGCGCACGCCCAACCTTTTTGTGTTTGGCAAATGGGTGGCGATGATCATCGCGATTGTGTTTTTGTCGGTCTATTCCCGGCGGGTGACAAGCGAGCTGCACTCTATGTCCGACGCGGTGACGGCCACGCAAATGGCGCTGGCGCGGGAACAGAAGATCACCGATCTGGCCGGGGTTGTCGCGGCGGCGGCGCATGAGCTTGGCACGCCGTTGGCGACGATCAAGCTGACCAGCGCCGAGATTGCCGAAGAGCTGGATGACCGGCCCGACCTGAAGGAAGATGCGCTGTTGATCCGGCAACAGGCCGACCGCTGCCGCGATATTCTGCATTCGATGGGCAAGGCCGGCAAAGAGGATATGCAGGTGCGCCGCGCGCCCTTATCCGAGATTATTCGCGAGGCTGCTGAGCCGCATGAGGCGCGCGGCAAGATCATTCATTATGAGCACAGCCCCGGCCCCGGCGGCGAAGTGACCGTGCCGACGGTGATCCGCAAGCCCGAGATTATCCACGGCCTGCGCAATCTGGTGCAGAACGCTGTCGATTTCTCACGCGGGAACGTCTGGATCGACAGTCTGTGGACCGATGACCACATTTCCCTGCGGATTGTCGATGATGGCCCCGGCTATCCGCCGCAGTTGATTGGCCGCATTGGCGATCCGTTCATGCGCCGCCGCCGCAGCGAACAGGACAAAAGCAGGCGGCCGGGATACGAGGGCATGGGGCTGGGCCTGTTCATCGCCAAGACGCTGTTGGAGCGGTCGGGGGCCGAGTTGAGCTTTGCCAATGCATCGGAATCCTACATGCTGGGCGGTCAGTTAGGCGAGAAATGCGGTGCCTTGGTCGAGGTGAGTTGGTCGCGCAGTCAGCTTGACTCGACGTTCGGTGCGCCGTCGGAACCTTTGGGTGAAAACCGTCTGATAGAAGTCTAAAATTGTCCCAGATTAGTTAAGAGATTCTTAACCTTAGGCGCGCATGGTGAGGCAAGGGAGAATGCCATGCCTATCGACCTGCCCATCACTGAATTTGTTGTCATCCTGCTGGCCAGCCTGATCGGCACGGCCGCGACGCTGTATTTTGTCGGGCGACGTGACGCGCGCACGCCGCCACCGCCCGAGGCCGAGGATGAGGGCATCAGCTTTTTGTTCAGCGGCACTGACCTTGTGGATGCCACCCGACCCGCCAATATCCTTGCGGAATCGGATGAGGACGCGAGCGAAGACCCTTGGCTGGCCGTGCGCAAGGCGTTTGAGCCGCGATTTGGCGACCTGCCAGAGACGCCGATTGACGCCTTTGTTTCTGGCCCCGAACGCGCGCGTATCTATCCTGCACGCGCACCGGAAGACCGTGGTCGGCTGGTCTTTGCCCGCGTTGGGGCGCGCATTCGGGTGTCGCTGATGGATGAGGCGCCGATGGAGCTTGACCGTCAGATGGCCTTTGACGCGAGCCAGGAGCTGCGATTCCTGCGCAATGCGATTTCCGAAGCGCCCAGCCCGATCTGGCTGATGGCCCCGGATGGCACTGTGAGTTGGCAGAACCGCGCCTATAATCGGCTTGCCGAAAAGGCGCGCTCTCAGGTTGGCACTGGAGAGCCGCTGTTTGCCATCTCGCTTGAGGAGGATGGGCCGGGGCCTTTCCGGGTTCCGATGCAATTTGGCGCGAGTCAGGACACCAGTTGGTTTGAGGTGACAACCCGCACCACTTGCGAGGGTCGGCTGGCCTATGCGGTTAATGTTGATGCGGTGGTCTGCGCGGAACAGGCGCAGCGCAATTTCGTGCAAACGCTGACCAAGACCTTTGCGCATCTTTCGACCGGGCTGGCCATTTTTGACCGCGATCAACGGTTGGTGCTGTTCAATCCGGCGCTGATCGATCTGACGGCGATGCCGGTGGAGCTGTTGACAGCCAAGCCCAGCCTTGCCGCCTTTTTCGACTATCTGCGCGAAAAACAGATCATGCCGGAGCCGAAAAACTATAGCAATTGGCGCGAGAAGATCGGTGCCGTTGTCGCCGCAGCGCGCGACGGACGGTACAGCAAGACGTGGAACCTGCCCTCGGGACTAACCTATCGGGTGACGGGCAAGCCGCATCCCGATGGCGCGGTGGCCTTCCTGATCGAAGACATCAGCGCGGAAATATCGCTCACCCGCCGGTTTCGGGCCGAGCTAGAGACCAGTCAGGCGGTGCTTGACCGGCAGGACAAGGCGCTGGCGGTGTTTTCCCAGCTTGGCGTTCTGAACTTCTCCAACGATGCCTTTCGTCGGATTTGGCGTTTCGACCCCGACAGCAGCTTTGCCGAGACAACCGTGCCGGATGTGATCAAGATCTGGAGAGCGGAATGCGCCCCTTCGCCGCTTTGGGACGGGTTGCAAAGCTTTGTGACATCCTTTGGCGAGCGTAAGGTGCGCGAAGCTGACATCATTCATGAGACATTGGGCCCGATGAATTTCCGAGCCGAGCCCTTGCCCGGAGGCGCGACGCTGATCTCATTTTCGCAGACCGATGTCGCGACGGACCGCCAGCCCCAAGGCAATGCGCTGCACTCCGGCAAGTAACGACCCAGAACCGGGGCAGACGGGGTTGCGCGGCGCGTTGGGCGCGGTAATGTCCGCGCATGATTTCCACTCAGAACCTCACGCTTTCCCTGCCCTCCCCCGATGCGACCTGTCGCCTCGCCGCACGGCTGGGTGCGCGGCTGGCACCGGGGGATGTGCTGTTGCTCGAAGGCGACATCGGCGCGGGCAAAACCCATTTTTGCCGCTGCCTGATTCAGCATCGGCTGACTGTTCCCGAGGACGTGCCATCACCGACATTTACCTTGGTCCAGACCTATATCACCGACGATTGCGAGATCTGGCACGCCGACCTGTACCGTCTTGGTGACATTGCCGAGGTCGAGGAACTGGGCCTTACCGAGGCCTTCGACAGCGCGATTTGCCTTGTAGAGTGGCCCGACAGGCTGGGCGCTGAGGCGCCCGAAACAGCTTTGCGCCTTTCCATTGCACCCGGCCCTTCGGATGACAGCCGCGTTGTGACCTTACGCTGGAGCGATGCGCGCTGGGATGTCTTGCCAAAGGCGCTGGCCGCATGACCCGTAACGCACGGCGCGCCCGCTTTCTGCTCGGCTCGGGCCACGCCGATTGGGCATGTGCCCCGCTTGCCGGCGATGCATCTTCGCGCCGATACGAGCGATTGACCGGGCCGGACGGCCAAACCGTTATCCTGATGGACGCCGATCCCGCCACATGCGGCCCGCAAAGCGCGTTTCTGCATATCCGCACGCATTTGTTTCAATATGGATTTTCCGCGCCGGTGGTCTTTGCCCAAGACATCGACGCCGGTTTCCTTGTGCTTGAAGATTTCGGTGACGCGCTGTTTGCCAGCGTGATCCAACACACCCCCGCCCTGGAGCGCCCGCTTTATACCGCTGCGGCCGACCTCTTGGCCCGGCTGCATACCAAACCGCTTCCGCCGGGGATGGCGCCGATGACGGCGCGAGATCTGGCGACGATGATCGAACCCGCGTTCAAGGCCTACGCACCCGCCTGCGCGGCACTGTTGCCCGAGGCGACGTCGGCATTTGAGCAGGCGCTGCGCCCGGCGGCCGAGGCACCTGCCGTTCTGTCCTTGCGCGATTTTCATGCGGAAAACATGATCTATCTGTCCAATCGCAACGGTGATCGCCAAGTCGGGCTGCTGGATTTTCAGGACGCCTTTGCGACCCACCCGGCCTATGATCTGGTCTCGATGTTGCAAGACGCCCGCCGCGATCTTTCGCCCGGCATCGAAGAGGACATCTGTACCTATTTTACCGCCCGCACCGGCACCGCGCCCCAGCCGTTTGAGGCCGCCTACGCCGCGCTGGGCGCACAGCGAAACCTGCGTATTCTGGGCATTTTTTCCAACCTCGCCAAGGCGCGCAACAAGCCGCAGTACCTCGCCCTGCAGCCCCGCGTTTGGCACCACCTTCAGGCCAATCTGTCCCATCCCACGCTGGCCGATCTGCGTAAAATCCTGGCCCCCCTGCCCGCACCCGAGGTAACCGCATGACCCAGCCGCAAGCCGCCCTGCTTTTTGCCGCAGGGCTGGGCACCCGGATGCGCCCGTTGACCGATGACCGGCCAAAACCGCTGATCGAGGTGGGCGGTCGCACGCTCATTGATCACGCGCTTGATCTGGTCGCGCCGCTTGGGCTGCCCCGCGTGGTGGCCAATGCGCATTACCACGCCGAGATGATGGCGGCGCATCTGGCCGGGCGCGGAGTGACGATTTCCGAGGAGCAACCGCAGGTTCTGGAGACCGGTGGCGGGTTGAAACAGGCGCTGCCGCTCTTGGGCACCGGGCCGGTTTTCACGCTGAACACCGATGCGGTTTGGCACGGGCCCAACCCGCTGACTGCGCTGCGCAAGGCGTGGAATCCCGAGGTGATGGACGCGCTTTTGCTGTGCATTCCGCTGGAGAACGCGCATGGCCACAAAGGCCGTGGCGATTTCTTGCTCGACGCCGAAGGCCGGCTGAGCCGCGGGCCGGGGCTGGTGTATTCCGGGCTGCAGATCGTCAAGACCGAGGGCCTCGCCACGATCGAGAAGTCCGCCTTTTCGATGTGGGATCTGTGGCATCCGATGCTGGCGGCGGGGCGAATGTTTGGCCTGCCCTATGGCGGCCATTGGTGCGATGTCGGCTATCCAGAAGCCATTGGAATCGCAGAGGATATGCTTGCCGATGTTTGAACGCCTCGCCACACCGCGCCTGTTCGGCCTGCCTTCTGGCGTCGACTTCCCGCAAGCTTTGGTCGATGGGCTGCTGCACCGGGTCGCGGGCCAGCCGCCCGAGGCGCTGGCGCGGGTCGAGCTGATTGTGAACACCGAGCGGATGCGCCGCCGCATTCGCGCGATTTTTGATGCGGGTCCGCCGCGCGCCCTGCCTCGGATTCGGGTGCTGAGCGAGCTTGAACCGCCCTGGACGACCGATATTCCCGAGGCCGTGCCGCCGCTGCAACGCCGGTTGGAACTGGTGCAGCTGGTGTCCGGTCTGCTTGAGGCGCAGCCCGATATGGCCCCGCGCGCGGCGCTGTTTGATCTGGCCGATGGGCTGGCCGGGCTGATGGACGAGATGCAGGGCGAGGGCGTGACCCCGGCCGACATCGATGCGCTCGACGTGACCGACCAATCCGGCCATTGGCAGCGCGCGCGCGATTTTCTGACGATTGTGCAGCAGTTTTTTGACCCCGAAACCGATGCGCCCGACGGCACCGCCCGGCTGCGCATGGTCTCCGAAGCGCTGGCCGCGCATTGGCAAACCGATCCGCCCGACCATCCGATCATCATTGCCGGGTCCACCGGGTCGCGTGGGGCGGCGGCGCTGTTGATGGAGGCGGTGTCGCGGTTGCCGCAGGGCGCGCTTGTCCTGCCGGGGTTCGATTTTGATATGAAGCCGGCCAATTGGGCTGCGCTCGATCAGGCGCTGATCTCGGAGGATCACCCGCAGTACCGCTTTGCCCGGCTGATGCGCGCGCTGGAGGTTGGCCCCGAGGCGGTGCACCTTTGGCACCGGGTGTCCGCGCCCAGCCCTGCGCGCAACAAATTGATTTCATTGGCCTTACGCCCCGCGCCGGTGACGGATGCCTGGCTGACCGAAGGGCCGAAGCTTGCCGATCTGGACCGCGCCTGCGAAGACGTTACGCTGATCGAGGCGCAAAGCCGACGCGAAGAGGCGCTGACCATCGCGCTGCGTTTGCGGCAGGCGGCCGAGGATGGCCAGAGCGCTGCGCTGATCACCCCCGACCGGCATCTGACGCGGCAAGTGACCGCCACGCTCGACCGTTGGGGCATCATTCCCGACGACAGCGCCGGCATCCCGCTGCAACTGACCGCGCCGGGGCGATTTTTGCGCCATGTCGCGGCGCTGTTTGCCGGGCCGTTGGATGCGCCCGCGCTGTTGACGCTGCTCAAACATCCGCTATGCCATTCGGGCGGGGGCCGCAACGATCACCTGCGCCTGACCCGCGATCTTGAGCTGCGCTTGCGGCGCGAAGGCCCGCCGTTTCCCGATGCCGAAATGCTGGGCGATTTTGCCGCCGGGCGCGACGCACCCGAGTGGGGCGCGTGGCTGACGCAGGTTACGGGGCAAGATGGGCAGGCGCCGATGCCGCTGGCCGACTGGCTTGCGCGCCATCGTGCGCTGACCGAAGCGCTGGCCGCCGGGCATTTACGCGACGGCGCGGGCAATCTTTGGGTGCAGGTCGCGGGGATCGAAACGCTGGCGCTGGTGCGCAAGTTGGAACAGGCGGCCCCGCATGGCGGCACGCTGTCGGCGCGCGATTATGTTGATCTGTTCAGCGCTGTTCTGGGCCGCGAAGAGCAGCGCGACCGCGATCTCGGCCATCCGCATATCCGCATTTGGGGCACGCTTGAAGCCCGCGTGATGGGGGCCGATCTGCTCATCCTTGGCGGGTTGAACGAGGGCAGCTGGCCCGAACCGCCTGCGCCTGATCCCTGGCTTAACCGGGTGCTGCGCGACAAGGTTGGGCTGTTGTTGCCCGAGCGGCGCATTGGCCTGTCGGCGCATGATTTCCAACAGGCGGTTGGCGCGCGCGAGGTTTGGTTGACGCGTTCGGTGCGCTCGGATGATGCCGAAACGGTGCCGTCGCGCTGGCTCAACCGGCTGTCGAACCTGCTGCGCGGGTTGGGCCAGCCCGGTAAGGATGCTTACGCGGGCATGCAGGCGCGCGGTCAGGACTGGCTGGCGATGGCGCACGCGGTGGAGAAGGTCACGCCAGTGCCGCCTGCCTCGCGCCCCTCGCCAAAACCACCCGCCGAGGCGCGGCCTCGACAGCTTTCTGTCACTGAAATCAAGCGGTTGATCCGAGATCCCTATGCGATCTATGCCAAGCACGTGCTGCGGTTGCGCCGTCTTGACAGCCTTGCCAAAGCGCCTGATGCGCTGTTGCGCGGGATCATTGCGCATGAGGTTCTGGAAGATTTTATCAAGGACAGCGCCGCCGATCCCGGCAAGCTGAGCCGGGCGCATCTGTTGGCAACCACGGCGCAAGCGCTGGCCGACAACGTGCCTTGGCCCTCGGCGCGGGCCATGTGGCAGGCGCGGATGGCGCGGGCGGCGGATGGTTTCATCCGCGACGAAGAAGCCCGGCAGGATGTGGCAAAACCGCTGACCTATGAGGTCAAAGGCGCGCGCGACATCCCGGCGCTGGGCTTTCGGCTGGTCTGCGAGGCCGACCGGATCGACCGGCGGCGCGATGACGGGCGGCTGATGATTTATGACTACAAGACCGGCAAACCGCCCGGCCCCGCCGAGCAAACGCATTTCGACAAGCAACTGCTGCTTGAAGCGGCGGTGGCCGAGGCGGGCGGCTTTGAAAACATTGATCCGGCGGCGGTCGCACGCGCGGTTTACATCGGCATTGGGTCCAGCCCGGAAAACCGGGATGCGCCGCTGAACGAGGTGCCGCCGGCCAAGGTGTGGGCGCAGTTCGAGGCTCTGATTGGCAAGTATATGGATGAAAATCAGGGCTTTACCGCCCGTCGCGCGGTGCAGAAATCCGGCGATACTGGCGATTACGATCAATTGGCACGCTACGGCGAATGGGATCTGACCGACCAGCCGGATGCGCGGCCCGTTGCGGCACCAGACGTGGGGCCTGTGCGATGACCCAACGCGACGAAGCCACCCTGCGCCAGATCGCGGCGGCCAATCCTGACCGCTCGACCTGGCTCGCCGCCAACGCCGGATCGGGCAAAACCCGCGTGCTGACCGACCGGGTGGCGCGGCTGTTGCTGCAAGACGTGCTGCCCGAGCATATCCTCTGCCTGACCTACACCAAGGCTGCCGCGAGCGAGATGCAGAACCGGCTGTTTCAACGGCTGGGCGACTGGGCGATGAAAGACGATGCGGCGCTGCATCACGCGCTGCACGATCTGGGGATCGAGGGGCATATTTCCGAAGACGCGCTGCGCCGCGCCCGCACGCTGTTTGCCCGCGCGATTGAGGCCCCCGGCGGGCTGAAAATCCAGACGATTCACTCGTTTTGTGCCTCGATCCTGCGGCGTTTCCCGCTGGAGGCCGGGGTGTCGCCGCAGTTCAAAGAGATGGAGGACCGCGCCGCTGTGCTGTTGCGGGCCGAGATTATCGACCAGATGGCCGATGGGCCGGACGCGCCCAAGATCGAGGCGCTGGCCGCCTATCTGACCGACACCGATTTCGACAGCATCGCCTATGAGGTGGTGAACAACCGTCATGCGCTGGCGCAGCCGATGGAGGCGGCCGAGATCAGCGCGCTGTTTGGACTGCCGGAAGAGGCCAGTGAAAGCTGGCTTTTGGGGCGGGTGTTTTTGGGCGGTGAGCTGGAGTTGATCGGTCAGGTGGCCGATGTGTTGCAGGGCAGTGGTGCCAATGACCAGAAGGCCGCCGCCAAGCTGCGGACGATCACCGCGCCGGATTTGAAGGCGCTGGCGGTGCTGGAAGATGTGCTTTTGAACGGCCCTGCGGCCAAGGCCGGGCCGTATTCTGCCAAGATCGGCAGCTTTCCCACCAAGGGCCCCCGCGAAGGGGCCTTGGCCGAGGTGATGGCGCAGTTGGAGGACCTGATGCGCCGGGTCGAAGAGGCGCGCGACAGCCGCTGCGCCCTTGCTGCCGTTGGCAAAACGCAGGCGCTGCACAGTTTTGCCGCTGCCTTTCTGCCGCGCTATGAGGCGGCGAAACTGGCGCGCGGCTGGCTCGATTTCGACGATCTGATCCACAAGACGATGGCGCTTTTGACCGACCGCAAAGTGGCGCAATGGGTGCTGTATCGGCTGGACGGCGGCATCGATCACATCCTTGTCGACGAGGCGCAGGACACCAGTCCGGTGCAATGGCGCGTGATCGAGGAGCTGGCGCGCGAGTTTACCAGCGGCGATGGCGCGCGGCAGGATGTGGCGCGGACAATCTTTGTTGTCGGTGATAAGAAGCAGTCGATTTACTCGTTTCAGGGCGCGGATCCGGCGGAATTTGACCGGATGAAAGCGGAGTTTGCCGAGCGCCTTTTGTCGACCGATCAACCGCTTCAGGACACCACGCTGCAATTTTCGTTTCGCTCTGCCGAGGCGATTCTGCGGCTGGTGGACACGTTGTTTGAGGCGCGGGCGCGCTCGGGCTTTTCGCGCGACGAAACCCACCGCGCGTTCAAATCCGATATGGGCGGGCGCGTTGATGTCTGGCCGCTGATCGACAAATCGAGCGACAGCGAAAAGGGCGAGTGGGACGATCCCGTTGACCTGCCGGCTGACACCCACCACACCGTGATTTTGGCGCGCCGAATTGCGCGTGAAATCAAGCGGATGCTGGACGCGAACACGCCGATCCCGTGGAAGAAAGAGCCGCATGGCTGGGCCGGGCGCACCGTCAGCCCCGGCGATTTCCTGATCCTCGTTCAGCGGCGGTCAGACCTGTTTGCCGAGATCATTCGCGCCTGCAAAGAGGCCGGACTGCCGATTGCCGGGGCGGATCGGCTTAAGGTTGGGGCGGAATTGGCGGTGCGCGATTTGGCGGCTTTGCTGTCGTGGCTGGCGCTGCCGGAGGATGATTTAAGCCTTGCGACGGTGTTGAAATCGCCGCTTGGCGGCTGGGATGAGGCGCAGCTTTATGACCTCGCGCAGAGGCGGGAGCAGAAGTATTTGTGGCGCGAATTGGCGGCGCGGCAGGCCGAGTTTCCAGACCTTTGGGCGATGCTGACCGACTTGCAAAATTCGGCTGATTTCATGCGTCCGTTTGACCTAATTGAGCGGATTTTGACCCGGCATGACGGGCGGTCAAAGCTGCTTGCGCGGTTGGGGACAGAGGCCGAGGATGGGATAAATGCGCTTTTGTCTCAGGCACTTGCCTATGAAAAGACCGAGATCCCCAGCCTGACGGGTTTCCTGATCTGGATGGAGACCGACGAGCTTGAGATCAAGCGCCAGATGGACAGCGCGGGTGACCGAATTCGGGTGATGACGGTGCATGGGGCCAAGGGGCTGGAGGCGCCGATTGTGATCCTGCCTGACACCGGCAAACGCGATGTGCAGATCCGCGATGCGGTGATTCCGGTGGGTGACGCGGTGACGTGGAAAACAGCGGCGGCAGAGAGCCCGCGCGCCATGACCGAGGCGCTGGACGCGGCGAAAGAGAAGCAGCGGCAAGAGCGGGATCGGCTGTTGTATGTGGCGATGACGCGGGCGGAAACTTGGCTGATCATCGCGGCGGCGGGGGATTTGGGCAAGGATGGCCAAAGCTGGTACGAGCCGATTGAGGCCGCGATGAAGGCCGCCAATGCCGCGCCGCACGACTTTGGTTTTGGCGCGGGGCTGCGCTATCAAAGCGGCGATTGGCCGACTGTTGCGGCCGTGCACGCGCCGCCGGAGGACCCGGATGCGGCTGTTTTGCCGAACTGGGCCAAGGTGCCTGCCACAGCACCACTGCCGCTGGCCGAAACGCGCTCGCCTTCGAAACTGGGCGGGGCGCATGCGCTGCCCGGTGATGCCGGACAAGACGAGGAGGCCGCCAAGCGCTTTGGCACGCTGGTGCACCTCGCGCTGGAACGGCTGGGCAATCTGCCTGAAGCCGCGCGCCAGAAAGTGCCCGAGGACGAGACGCGCGCCCGCGCCCATCACGAAGCCTGTGACGTTTTGGCCAAGCCCGAATTGGCCAGCCTGTTTGCCCCCGGCACCCTGGCCGAGGTGGCGGTGAGCGCAGATGCCGGGCCTTTGGGCCGATGTCATGGCGTGATCGACCGGCTGATTGTGACCGAGACCGCCGTTTTGGCGGTGGATTTCAAAACAAATGCCACCGTGCCCACGCGGCCCGAGGACACGCCGGAAGCGCTGTTGCGGCAAATGGGAGCTTACGCGGAAATGCTTAAGCATCTCTATCCAAAGCACGAAATCCAGACCGCCATTCTCTGGACAAGGTCCGCCGCGCTTATGACTCTGCCACACGATCTGGTGACAGCCGCCCTGGCGCGCACAACATCGCCTTGACGCCACGGGGGGGCGTACCTACGTTCCCCCTCCAAGCGAGACAATCGACTCATTCAGGAGAAAGAGCATGGCCACTGTTGCCGTTACCGACGAGACCTTCGACGCCGAAGTCCGCGAATCCGACGTACCCGTCGTTGTGGATTTCTGGGCCGAGTGGTGCGGCCCCTGCAAACAGATCGGCCCGGCGCTCGAAGAGCTGTCCGAGCAATACGGCGACAAGATCAAGATCGCCAAGGTTGATGTAGACAGCAACCCAAACACTGCCGCCGCGATGGGCATCCGTGGCATTCCGGCGCTGTTCATCTTTAAGGACGGCCAGCCGATTTCCAACAAAACCGGTGCTGCGCCGAAGGCCGCGCTGCAAAGCTGGATCGACGAATCGATCTAAGGCTTTGGCCTAACCAAACGCGCGCGGCGGCTCAACCAAACGCGCGCTGCGCGATGACTTTGAGGCGCTCAAACTCTATCAGAGCTTGGGCGCCTTTTCTATTGGCGGTGCGGTTCCACTCGGTAAGCACCTGGATACGCAGTAAGAATTGCACACTCGGATCCTCGGGCCTGACGAAATCATAGCCCTCGAAAAACGCCTCCATGGCGGCGGGCGGCAGCATTTGCCCCGATGGGATCGCCTCGAGATCAGCCGCGGTGATGGCATAGCTGAGCAGCAGTCGGGCGATATCGTAGCCCACAGGCGCGTGTCTGGCGGGCATGAAATCATAGCCCGCGACGCTGGCGCCCTCGATCAGGATGTTGTGACAGTTTATGTCGCCATGCTTGGCCGAAATCCGGCTTTTACCGCCTTCGTGATCGGCCGCGATAGCGGGCATCCGACGGGCCAGATCGATGAAACGGCGCTGGCCGCGAATGCGCCGTTCGCCGGTCTCGATCTGAGCGGCGAGATGCAGCATGTGGTCGGCCATAAAGTGCGGCCGAAACTTGCGATTTTGCTGAAATGTGCCGCGATGGAAGGCCGCGAGCCAGCGCCCGGCCTGGCGCAGAAAGGGTGTGTGGTCTTCGTGCGTGAGACACAGGTCGCGCAGGGTTTCGCCCGGCTGGAATGCCATCAGACAGGCCTTTAACGCGCGATCTTCGGCGAGAATGCGCGGCACGGTCAGGTTCGGAGCCTCTTTAAGAGCTTGCCACGCCATCGCTTGCGCGTCGAGCATGCCGTTGAATTCTCTAGGGTCTTCGGGGCGGAACACCTGTTTCAGGATCAGCGGAGCCTGCCTCGGTGCATCAAACCGCATCACAAGATGCAGCCGCTGGGGATTGTCCTTGAGCCAATGGCGTGTCGGGGCATAGGCCCCGGCATCAAGCCCGGCCTGCGCGGCAAGATGGTGGAACACATCCACCGCCACGTCTTGTATGTCAGAAAACGCGTTCAATTCCGGACCTTTCCGCTGTACACCCTTGCGAACCCTTCGGCCCAATCACAAGTACTGCCTAAACGGAGACCTATCCATGCAAAAACAAGAGTTCCCCGGCTGGCACGGCACCACGATCATCGGCGTCAAGAAAAACGGCAAGGTGGTGATTGCCGGTGACGGGCAGGTCAGCCTTGGCCAAACCGTGATCAAGGGCACCGCACGCAAGGTGCGGCGGATATCGCCCGGTGGTACGGATGTCGTTTGTGGCTTTGCCGGATCAACGGCAGATGCGTTTACCCTCCTCGAACGGTTGGAGGCCAAGCTGGAAGGCACGCCGGGCCAATTGGCACGCGGCTGTGTCGAGCTGGCCAAGGATTGGCGCACCGATAAGTATCTGCAAAAGCTTGAGGCAATGTTAATCGTGTCGGACGGCGAGCAGATGTTTGTGATCACCGGCGCCGGTGATGTGCTTGAGCCGGAACATGACGTGACGGCCATTGGATCGGGCGGCAACTATGCTTTGGCCGCCGCACGCGGGATGATGGACACTGACCTGTCTGCCGAAGAAGTGGCGCGCAAGGCGATGGCGATTGCCGCCGACATCTGCGTTTATACCAACGGCAATCTGACGGTTGAGACCATCGGGGGCTAGCGCCGCGCCGCGCCAGTGGCTGCCTTCGGGGGGCCGCTGCTACGGCAATTCGGGGCGCTTTATGCCCGCACCAGCCGGGAGGGTCGCGCAAACGGCAGCCCGGTGGGGTGGGCAGGCGCAAACCCGGCGGCCTTTGGCCTTCAATCCGGGCCTGACCAGCACAGCCCCTTCAAATCCGCCCTCACCATGCGTATCTCTTGGCGCAACGACAAAGGGACCATCATGACCGACCTTACCCCCCGCGAGATCGTTTCCGAGCTCGACCGTTTCATCATCGGCCAGGCCGACGCCAAGCGCGCCGTTGCTGTGGCGCTGCGCAATCGGTGGCGGCGCAAGCAGCTTTCCGATGATCTGCGCGACGAAGTTTACCCTAAGAATATCCTGATGATCGGCCCCACCGGCGTTGGCAAAACCGAGATCAGCCGTCGCTTGGCCAAGCTTGCCAAGGCGCCGTTTATCAAGGTTGAGGCGACCAAGTTCACCGAAGTGGGCTATGTTGGCCGCGATGTGGAGCAGATCATCCGCGATCTGGTGGACGGTGCGATCATCCAGACCCGCGAGTTGATGCGCGACGAGGTGAAAGCCAAGGCGCATCACGCCGCCGAAGAGCGGGTGATCACTGCGATTGCCGGCGAGGATGCCCGCGAGGGCACGCGCGACATGTTCCGCAAAAAGCTGAAAGATGGGCTGCTTGATGACACCGTGATCGAGCTGGAACTGGCCGACCATTCCAACCCGATGCCGACGATGGACATCCCCGGCCAGCCCGGCAGCCAGATGGGCATGATGAACCTTGGCGATATTTTCGGCAAAGCCTTTGGCGGGCGCACCACGCGCAAGCGGATGACCGTGGCCGAGAGCTATCAAACGCTGATTTCGGAAGAGGCCGACAAGCTGCTTGATGATGAAAAAGT
Organism: Marinovum sedimenti; assembly: GCF_054052205.1. Classification (NCBI taxonomy): domain Bacteria; kingdom Pseudomonadati; phylum Pseudomonadota; class Alphaproteobacteria; order Rhodobacterales; family Roseobacteraceae; genus Marinovum; species Marinovum sedimenti. The sequence goes on along the minus strand of NZ_CM133223.1, from coordinate 2,348,853 downwards.
CACCAAGGCGGCGTTGGAGTCGGTCGAGCAGAACGGCATCGTGTTTCTCGACGAGATCGACAAGGTTTGCGCCCGTCAGGATGCGCGCGGTGGCGATGTTTCGCGTGAAGGGGTGCAGCGCGATCTGCTGCCACTGATCGAGGGCACGACCGTCAGCACCAAGCATGGCACGGTCAAGACCGACCATATTCTGTTCATCGCATCGGGCGCGTTTCACATTGCCAAGCCTTCGGATTTGTTGCCGGAATTGCAGGGTCGCTTGCCGATCCGGGTCACGCTTCGGGCGCTGACCGAGGGCGATTTTGTCCGCATCCTGACCGAGACCGACAACGCGCTGACGCTGCAATATACCGCGCTGATGGGCACCGAAGAGGTTGAGGTGTCCTTCACCGAGGATGGCATCGCGCAGCTCGCCAAGATTGCCGCTGAGGTGAATGACAGTGTCGAGAATATCGGCGCGCGGCGGCTGTATACGGTGATGGAGCGGGTGTTTGAGGAGCTGAGCTTTCATGCGCCAGATCGGGGTGGCCAGAGCGTTGTTGTGGATGCTGATTTCGTTGAAAAGAACCTTGGCGAATTGACCCGTTCGACGGATGTGAGCCGCTACGTTCTTTGATCTGAGCCGACCAAGCTACAGAGAACCGCCCCGCAGATCTGTGGGGCGTTTTGCGTTTGAGGGCTTTGAAATCAGGCCATCGACCAGCGTTCGGCCATCCGGGCGTTGTCCATCCCCCAGAGGTTGCCAAGGGTGGCGGGCACCGAAAGCTTAGTTGACGCCGCCTGCACCCAATTGGCGAACATCGGGATGACCACGCCGCTTTCGTCGCGCAGGATCATCTGCATTTCGGTGTACATCTCGCGGCGTTTGTCGCTGTCGAGCTCGGAGCGCGCGGTGATCAGCAGGTCCTGAAAGCGGGCGTTGTCCTTGCCGCTCCATTGGCTGTCGTTCCACGGCACGCCGGCCTCATAGGCGGCGGAAAACATCCAATCCTCGGTGGCGCGGCCCGACCAAAATCCGGCGCTGAATGGCTTTTTCCGCCAGACGTTTGCCCAATAGCCATCCGCCGGCTCCTGCACCACGTTGAGGGTGATGCCTGCGGTTTTGGCCGAGGCTTGATAGAGCTGCCCCGCCTGTTCTGCGCCCGCGAAGGCCGCGGATGAGACCGACAGATCGAGGGTGAGCGCGCCAAGGCCCGCCTGTTTGAGGTAGAACTTTGCCTTGTCGGGATCATAGGGCAGCGGCGCCATATCCTCGGCGAAATACTGGTTGGCGGGGCCGATGGGGCTGTCGTTGCCGATGCGTCCGTGGCCAAGCAGAACCTTGTCGACCATCTCTTGCCGGTTGATGCCGTGCTTGAGCGCGCGGCGCAGATTCACATCGTCGAACGGCGCAAGGGTGCTGTTCATCGGAAAGGTGACATGGCGGTTGCCGGTCACGTCTTGCAGTCGAATCAACGGGTTGGCCGTCAGCAGCGCCTTGGCCGTTACATCGACCTCGTTGATTGTGTCGACGCGCCCAGAGAGCAGCGCGTCCCGCCGCGCGGCGGGATCATTGATCGCGATAAACTCGATCTCGTCAAAGAAACCGGCGCTGTCGCCTTTGTAGTGGCCCTCGACCCGTTTGCCGGTGAACCGCACCCCCGGTTCAAAGCTTTCGACGCGGTAAAGGCCGGTGCCGATGCCCTGCGCGATGGCGTCGTCGATCTGGTTGGCGGGATAGATCATCAGGTGATAATCCGACAGCAGATACGGCAGATCGGCGTTGCCCGCCGCGAGCGTGAGCTGCACCTGATGCGGGCCGAGCTTTTTCATCTCGGTGAAGGCCTGAACGATGGGTTTGGCGGCCGAGGTCGACCCCTCGGCGGTGTGCATGGCCAGCGAGGCGAGCACGTCATCTGCCCCGAAAGCCTTGCCGTTGTGGAAGGTCACGCCGCGCCGCAGATTGAAGGTCCAGACCTTGGCGTCTGGCGAGGCCTCCCAGCTTTCGGCCAGTTCCCCCGCCAGCGTGCCGTCGGCTTTGACTTCGGTCAGCGCGTCAAACACCGCGCCTTGGGCGGCGTTTTGCATGAAGGCGTCAGTGTGGGTTCGGGCATCCCAACTGTCGGAGGTGTTGGCCCCGGCGAGGCCCGCGCGCAGGCACCCGCCGCGCGCCCTTTGGGCCCTGAGCGGCATCCCCGAGGCGGCCAACATGCCCGCAGCGGCACCGGTGCGCAGCAACCCGCGTCGTGTCAGTCTGGCCATGGTATCCTCCCCGATCGTCTTGCAGGTGCCGCCCTTCGTATGCGATTCGTGTCACATCTTATCCACAACGGCGCCGCCGATGGTATCAACTCCGCGTTCAGGCACCAGCATATCCGGCCCACGCGGGGCCATAACGGCGTAAGTGACTGAATTTGGCGGGCTTAACGTTCCGTCAATTGATCCATCGCCCGCACCAGTTCCGCCGAAATGCCCGGCTCTGACAGCGCGTGTCCGGCGTTGCGCACCATGCGAAGATCGGCGTTGGGCCAGCGTTGCGCCAGCTCCCAGGCGCGGCGCGGCGGGCAGATCATGTCATAGCGGCCCTGCACGATGACGCCGGGGATATGCGCGATCCGGTCCATCTGATCGAGGATCTGGCCGTCGTATTCCAGGAAGCCCGCATTGATGAAGTAGTGGTTTTCCAGCCGGGCAAAGGCGCGGGCGTATTCGCCGGGCGTGTCGCCGCCGTGGCCGGAAGAATAGACCGAGGCCAAGGCATTTTCCCATGCGGACCAAGCCTGGGCATAGCGGGTTTCCTCGGGAAGATTGCCGGAAAACAACCGCTTGTGGTAGGCGGTGATCATATCGTGGCGCTCGTCCTCGGGGATCAGATCGGCAAAGCGCGCCCAGGTTTCCGGCCAGAATTGCCCTGCGCCGCCGCCATAAAACCAGTCCAGCTCGGCTTGGGTCATCAGGAACACACCGCGCAGCACCAGCGCGCGCACGGCCTCGGGGTGGGCTTGGGCATAGATCAGCGACAGGGTCGCGCCCCAGCTGCCGCCGAACACAACCCAGCGGTCAATGTCGAAGGCGTCGCGGATCCGCTCGATATCGGCCACCAGATGCCAGGTGGTGTTGTGGTTCACGGTGGCATGGGGCCGCGACCGGCCACAACCGCGCTGATCAAACAGGATCACGCGGTAAACTTCGGGGTCGAAATAGCGCCGCATCGCCGGGCTACAGCCGCCACCGGGACCGCCATGCAAAACCACAACCGGCACGCCATCACGCTTGCCGGATTGCTCGACATAAATCTTGTGGCCGTCGCCAACATCAAGCACCCGTTGATCAAACGGATCGATCTGGGGATAGAGATATTGCACTGCGCGCTTTTGGCCTGAGAACTTGTCCATAATCATCCTATATGAGACCGAAGGACCGAATGACCATAGGGAGCGTGCCATGCAATCCGCCGAGACAACAGTAGACCCGTCGGAAATTTCGAAATTTGAGGCGATGGCCGCCGAATGGTGGGACCCGAACGGCAAGTTCAAGCCGTTGCATATGCTCAACCCCTGCCGGCTGGATTATATCACAAGCCAGATTGCGGCGGAGTTTGACCGCGATCTTTCGGTGGCGCGCCCGTTCGAGGGGCTGCGGCTGCTCGATATCGGCTGTGGTGGCGGGCTGTTGTGCGAACCGATGGCGCGGCTGGGGGCCACTGTGGTGGGCGCCGACGCGGCGGCGGGCAATATTCCGGTGGCGCAATTACATGCGCAGCAACAAGGACTTACGATTGATTATCGCCATGTCACCGCCGAGGCGATGGTGGAGCAGGGCGAACAATTCGACGTGGTGCTGAACATGGAAGTGGTCGAGCATGTGGCCGATCCGCTGGCCTATCTGACCGCCTGCCAGCGGCTGTTGAAGCCCGGCGGGCTTCAGGTTTGCTCGACACTGAACCGCAACCCGAAAAGCTTTGCGATGGCGATTGTTGGCGCGGAATGGGTGATGCGCTGGCTGCCCAAGGGCACGCATGACTGGTCGAAATTTATCACGCCGGATGAGCTGTTTGACCTGCTGACGCGCGCGGGGATGACGCCGGTGGATCGCAAGGGGTTTGTGTTCAATCCGATCGCCTGGACATGGTCGCTGTCCCCACGTGATCTGAGCGTGAATTATGTGACGACCAGCCTCAAACCAGAGTGACGGGGCAGGTCAGTCCTCTTTTTCCAGCTTCTGGCGCAGTTCGCGCAGGACAGGCAGGGTCGCGCGCACTTTGTCCTGCCCGAGTTCATCGACCAGATCGGTGATCAGCGGCGTGATCGCGTCAAGCGCGGCGTCGCGGGCCTGTACCCCGGCGGGCGAAATGGTGATGAGTTTTGAGCGCGCATCGTCCCAATCGGGGCGAATGTGGACGAATCCGGCGATCTCGAGCTTGTTCAGCGTGTTGGTCATCGCGCCACGGGTGACGTGAAAGCTGCGCGCCAATTGCGCAGGAGTGCGTTCCAGTTTGAAACGCGCGAGATGGTTGAGCACCGAAAAATGCGACAGTTCCATGCCTTTTGGCAGCATCCGGCTGAGCCGGTTGCGCAGCATTTGGTCGGCGGTGAACAGCTCTGAAAACAGCGCCACCGCAAGGCTATTAACTGTCTGATCGGCCATCACGGTCCCGTAAATTCGCGGTCATGGGTGAGCGAGGGCACCCGGTTGCGCGCTTTGTCCACCGCCTGTTCCGTGAGGTCAACAAAAAGCACGCCCGGCGTGTCATCCGCCTCGGCCACAACTGCACCCCAGGGGTCGATTGCGATGGAATGCCCGTATGTTGTGCGCGGTTTGCCACGGGTGGCGGCATGGCTGCCACACTGCGCCGCCGCGAGCACCCAAGCGCCGGATTCGATGGCACGGGCGCGCAACAGCGGCTCCCAATGGGCGGTGCCGGTGACGGGGGAAAAGGCGGCAGGGATCAGAATGACATTGGCCCCGGCGTGGGCCAGCGCGCGGTAGAGGTAGGGGAAGCGGATGTCGTAGCAGATGCTGAGGCCGAGGGTGGCGAACGGCGTTTGGGCGACAACCGCTTGGGTTCCGGGGCGATAGCCGGCGCTTTCGCGGTAGGTCTCGCTCTCGCTGACCTGCACGTCGAACATGTGGATCTTGTCATAGCGCGCGCGAATTTCGCCCGTGGGGTCAATCACGAACGAGCGGTTGGCGAAGCGCCCGTCTGCGTCGCCGGTTTTAAGCGCCAGCGAGCCGATAGACAGCCAGATGCCGTGTCTGGCCGCCTGATGGCGCAGCCCGGCCAGCGTTTGATCGTCGCCCTCGTGCTGCAACACTTCGGTCTGCCGGGTGCGGCTTCCCGACACGCAATTGGTGACCTCGGGGGTCAGCACAAAGCCCGCGCCGCCCGCCACCGCCTCTTCGATCATCGCCGAGGTGGTGGTGAGATTGGCGGCAGGGTCGTCAGACGACGACAGTTGCAGCAGCGCGGCGCGCATCACGCGGCGGTCAGCAGCGGATCAAGCTTGCCAGCGCGTTCAAGGGCATACAGCTCATCACAGCCGCCGACATGGATGTCGCCAATGAAGATCTGCGGCACGGTCCGGCCCCCCTCGGCGCGCTGGATCATCTCGGGCTTGCGCTCGGGGTTTTCCAGCACGTCGAATTCGGTGAACTCAACGCCCTTGGTTTTCAAAAGCCGTTTGGCAGCGTGACAAAAGCCGCAAAGCGGCGAGGTGTAGATTTCGACAGTTGGCATCTGATGTTCCTTTGGTCTCTTCCCTCCTATCTAGGTCTCTCTGGTCGCCCTGGCCAGTACGCCCGCGCATATCACCCCTGCGCCGCCATCGCGCAGCGCCTCGGCACAGGCCCCAAGCGTGGCACCGGTGGTCAAAACGTCATCGATCAACAGCACCGGCCGACCGGCGGCAATCCGGTGCCTGCGCCCAACGTGGATCTGGATCGCGCCGTCCAGGACCGCATGCCGCTGTGCTCGCGTCATGGTGCCAAGACTGCGGGTGCGGCGCACGCGTTTGAGCAGATCGGGGCAGTACGACAGCCCGAGATGCGCGGCCACCCCTTCGGCCAGCCGGGCGGATTGGTTGTACCGCCGCTGCATCATCCGCATCCAGTGCAGCGGCACCGGCACCACCAGCATATGCGGCTGCACCAAGGGCGCCACTTGCCGCGCCAGCCACCCCGCCCCGACGCGGGCAATATCGTGGCGGTCGCTGTGCTTCATCCCCAGCACCAGCCGCCGGGCATTATCGCGGTACAACAGCACCGTGCGCGCCCGATCCCACGCCGGAGGATGGGCAATACAGCCGTCGCACTGGGCAATTTCGCTGGGGTCATCGCCGGGCAAAGGCGTGCCGCAACTGTCACAGACCAGACCGCCGGAAAACGGCGTATCGCGCCAGCACGGGCCACACAGGCCGAAATCACTTTCGACCAACTCGCGGCACAAAAGGCATTGCGGCGGGTAAATCATCCGCAGAGCCGTTTGAACTATCTGCGCCATACGCCTATCTAGCCTCCATGCAGCCAAAATTGACCGATCCCGCGGCCCTCGCCCGCAACCGCAGCCGCGCCACACCCGAGGCGCTGTTCCTGTTCGAATCCGCGCGTGACGATCTTCAGGATCGCCTGTCGATGGTTAAGAGAAGCTTTACAGCGCCAGCAATTGTCACCGGGCACCCGGAAATTTGGCACAATACCCTGCCAAATGCCCGGATTGTTGCCGATACGGAAACGCTGGATTTGGAATCGCAGGCGCATGACCTTGTGCTTCACAGCCACGGGCTGCATTGGGCGAATGATCCGGTGGGCCAGCTGATCCAATGCCGCCGTGCGCTGCGGCCTGACGGTTTCTTCCTCGCCTCGCTGTTTGGCGGGCGCACCTTGCAAGAGCTGCGCGCCTGTCTGGCCACGGCGGAAACCGAAGTGACCGGCGGGCTGTCGCCGCGCATCGCGCCCATGGCCGAGATTCGCGACATGGGTGGGCTGCTGCAACGCGCGGGCTTTGCCCTGCCGGTGGCGGATGCTTTGCTGCTGGATGTGTCCTATGCCTCGGCGCTGCACCTGATGCGCGATCTGCGCGCGATGGGCGAGGGCAATGCGCTGGATGCGCGGCTGCGCAGGCCAACGCGGCGCGCGGTGCTGCTTCGCGCGGCAGAGATCTATGCCGAGGTGCACGGCCAGCCCGATGGCCGCATCCCGGCGACGTTTGAAATGCTGGTGCTGACCGGCTGGGCCCCCGACGAAAGCCAGCCCAAGGCGCTGCGGCCCGGGTCCGCCACGACACGGCTGGCCGATGCGCTGGACACCCGGGAAAACACGCTCAAAGATTGACCTATGGGCGGCAACGGTTATCTGTCGCCCAACCAAAACGCTTTGCGGAGACATCGATGCGCGACACCAGCCAGGCCACCTGCCCCGCCCATGCCCCGAAAGACCACCCCAAGGTTGCGGGGGAAAAGGTGGGCATCCTGCTGGCCAATCTGGGCACGCCGGACGCCACCGATTACTGGTCGATGCGGCGCTATCTAAGCGAATTCCTGTCGGACAAGCGGGTGATCGATTATCCGGCGTGGAAATGGCAGCCGCTGTTGCAGCTGATTATCCTAAGCAAGCGGCCCTTTACCTCGGGCGCGGCCTATCGGACGATCTGGAACAACGAGGCCAATGAAAGCCCGCTGGCGACGATCACCAAGGCGCAAACGGCGGCGATTGCCGATCAGATGGCGGCGGATTACGGCGACCGGGTGATGGTGGACTATTGCATGCGTTACGGCAATCCGTCGACGCAATCGAAGGTGCGCAAACTGGTCGCGGCGGGATGCACCAAGATCCTGTTTTTCCCGCTTTATCCGCAATATGCCGGGGCCACCTCGGCCACCGCCAACGATTCGTTTTTTACAGCGCTGATGCAGGAAAAGTGGCAGCCGACAGCGCGGGTTGTCGACCCGTATTTCAGCCATCCGGCCTATATCGATGCGCTGGCGCAATCGGTGGAACGCAAATACGCCGAGCTGTCCGAGCGGCCCGAGATCTTGATCTGTTCCTACCACGGGCTGCCCAAGCGATACCTGCTGGAGGGCGACCCCTATCATTGCCAGTGCCAGAAAACGACGCGGCTGCTTAAAGAGCGGCTGGGCTGGGCGGATACCGAGATCAAGACGACGTTCCAATCGCAGTTTGGCCCCGAAGTCTGGCTTCAGCCTTATACGGTGGAAGAGGTGGCGCGGCTGGCACGCGAAGACGGCAAGACCAACATCGCGGTGATTGCCCCGGCGTTTTCCGCCGATTGCATCGAAACGCTGGAAGAGATCAACGAAGAGATCAAGGAAAGCTTTGAAGAGGCCGGCGGCAAGAAATTTACCTATGTGCCCTGTCTCAACGACGATGCGGCGCATATTGCGGCGCTCAGCACGGTGATTTCCGAAAATCTTGGCGGCTGGCTGCGGTAAACGCTGGCTGAAGCAGTTCTGGGTTAACCACGACGTGGATTAACCTGGGGCTGAGTGAGCCAAGGGCAAAACCATACCCTGCAAATGAAAAAGCGGCACCAGAGGCGCCGCTTTTCCAGAAGTTCTTAAGCGCGACTTAGTTGTCGGCCGAAGCAACTGCGATAACCAGAGCAAGCAGGATCAGCGGGACAAGAATGCCAGCCGACGAAGATGCTTGTGCTGTTTCTTCAACGATCACCGGTGCTTCGATGATGACGTCGTCTTTTGCATACGAACCGGCGAACGCGGTCGAAGCTGCTGCGGACAGGGCCGCTGCGAGTGCGAGTTTCTTCATAACATATCCTCCAGATATTCACTTGCCGCACACACCATACCGGTTGCGGCAAGCACCCAAGACTTACCTCGTGGTTTTTTCTAAGCAGCTTCTCGGGGCGATTGCAAACCGATCTTTACGGTTCTGCCCCGCGCCGTGCCACTTTGTCGTCAAATTAGCAACACTTCTGTGCCCACACCCGCCCTACTGAAAAGCTCTGCAATGTGTTGGTTATAAAGGCCGATACAGCCATTCGAGGACCGGCGACCGATCTTGCGCGTGTCGTGGGTGCCGTGGATGCGGTAATAGGTCCAGCTGAGATACAATGCGTGCGTTCCCAAAGGATTGTCCGGGCCGGGGCCCACGTAGTCGGGCCACTCTGGGTTGCGCTTCTTCATCGACGGAGTCGGGCGCCATTCCGGGCCTTCCACCTTGCGCACGATCGAGGTGCGGCCGCGTTTTGTGAGATCTTCGGTCAGGGGCACCGATGTCGGATACAGCTTATAGGTGTTTCCGCCCGCCGACCAGAAATGCAGCGCGCGGCTGGTGATATCGACCAGAATCGCGCCGTTATCGAGGCTGCTGAAGTAGGGACGCCAATCCAGCGACCGGAAGCTTGAGATATTGCGCCGCACCGCGCCGGAAATATCCCGATCAAACTCGGTGCTATTGGCGTTTTGCGCCAGCGCCGGTGCGCCAATCAATGCGGCGGACCCGGCGAGAAAAGCCCTGCGGTTTACCATTTTTGCGTTAAATTTGGTCATAGCCCGCTCCTTGGGAACATATCTACAATCACATTTCTATTAGTGCCCGAATGCCTCAGTCGCAAATCAAACCGGCGCCAACTTGCGGATCGCCGCCGAGCTGGGTTTGAAACGCGCCTTCTTTCCGGCTAAGGCAGATTAAACCACATTTCGGATACCCTTGCCATGAATCGCCTCGCAGCCCTGCTTCTGCCGCTCGTCCTTGTCGTCGCTGCCTGTACGACCACGCCCACCGCGCCCCAGCTTGGGCCGGATGGAAAGCCGCTTCCCAAGGTCTATCGACTCAGTGCGAGCGATGAGGGAAAGGTGCAGTTCCGGATGCTCGACGCGGTCAATTCGCTGCGCCAAGCGCGTGGATTGCCTCAGGTTTCTTTGGATGCGCGGCTGAATGCGGCCGCCGCCACCCATGCGCGTGACATGGCGGTGCAGAACCGGCCGTGGCACTTTGGGTCTGACGGATCATCGCCGATCGACCGGGTGGCGCGGGTTGGCTATTCCGGGCGCATGCTGGGCGAGGCGATCTCGGAAACCTATGAGACCGAGCTTGAGACCCTTGCCGCATGGACCCAGGAGCCGGGCACCAGCGATGTGATTCTCTCGCCCGATGCGCGGGATATGGGCTTTGCCTATCATCAGGAATCGAACGGCAAGATTTGGTGGACGCTGGTTATGGGCGCGCCGGGTGCGCCGGGGTACCTGCCGTCGCAGATCAGCCGGTCCGCCGGGCAACCCATCGAAGAGATCGCCTCCGCCGCCATTGATCTGGCTGACGACGGCGCGACTCGATAAGGTTTTTTGCTAGGCTGCGGGCCGCGACCGGGTCAGCGACAGGAACACATCCTCAAGATCCGCCTCGCGGGTCTTTACGTCACGAATGCGAATGCCGGCGGTGCGCACCGCCTCGAGCACCGCTTCGGCGCTGGTTTCGCGGCTGCGGTACTGGATGACAATCGCATCCTTTTCACGACTGACCTCAAGCCCCGGTGCCTCGGGCAGTTGGCTCACCGGGCCGTCGGGGTGAATCACCATCGCGCGGGCGTCTAGACGCCCCAGCAGGTTGGCAGTCGAATCGCGGGCCACCACTTCGCCGTGGTTGACGATGCCGATTTCGTCACACATCTCCTCGGCCTCTTCGAGGTAATGCGTGGTCAGAATGATCGTCATTCCGCGTTCACGGTTGAGCTTGCGCACATTCTCCCACAGCATCTGCCGAATCTCGATATCAACCCCGGCGGTGGGCTCATCAAGCACAAGGATATGCGGGTGATGCACCAGCGCCTTGCCCAGCAGCAGCCGCCGCCGCATCCCGCCCGACAGCGTGCGCGCATAGGCGTTGGCCTTGTCGGTCAGCCCGACCATCTCGAGGATTTCATCGCTGCGGCGCTGGGATTTTGGCACGCCATACAGCCCGGCCTGCACCTCAAGCGCGGCGCGCGGGGCGAAAAACGGATCGAGGTTGAGCTCTTGCGGCATCACACCAATCGCCGCGCGCGATTGACGCGGGTTCACATCCTGGTCAAAGCCCCAAATCTTGACCGACCCGGCGGATTTGATCACCAAACCAGCGAGGATATTGATCAGCGTCGATTTTCCGGCACCGTTCGGCCCAAGCAGGCCAAACACCGACCCCTGCGGAATATCCAGATCGATGCCCTTGAGCGCATCCTTGGCGGGGGCATTTTTCTGCGCAGCATAGGTTTTCCGCAAACCGCGGATTTCGATGGCGGCCTGTGTCATGCCCGCTCCCCCTTATTCAACGTGTCCAGCCCAGATACCGCGCCTGACCTCCGGCGGAAACCGCGAAATCAGTCGCTCTTTTGTCGCTGCGCCAAGGCGCTCTCGATCCGCGCCGGCTTGGGGTTGTCGGCGTCGGGAAACTTTGGCCACCCTTCGCGCTGTTTGCCCCGGATGCCATCGGTGACTTCGGTCTGGTCGTGAAACAGCACCATCCGCGTTGGATAAGGCATGTCGACCCCGGCGGAATCGAGCGCATTGTAAACCTCGCGGATCACCCGCGCCCAGACGTGCACCACCTCGGCGCGCTCGGACTTCGTCCACCAGCGCAGGCGCACGGAATTGCCATCGGCATCCATCGACCAAGGCAGCGCCTCGGGGGCAGGATCGTTCAAAACGCCTTCAACCCCGGCACAGGTGTCTTCCATGATCTTGCAGGCGCTTGCGAAATCATCGGAACAGCCGATCTGGATGTCATACTGCGACCGGCGAGTGTCAAACGCGGTGTTGACCATCACCGCATCGGTGTAAATGTCGGCATTAGGAATCACCACGCGCCGGCCGTCATAGGTCTTGATCATCGTTGCACGGGTCTCGATCCGCTCAACCGTCCCTTCATACCCGCCCGAGACAATCTGATCGCCCACTTCAAACGGTTGCCGTAACAAGATCAGGATCCCCGCCAGCATGTTTTGCAGGATATCCTTGAAGGCAAAACCAATCGCAACCGAGGAAATCCCGAGCCCGGCAAACAAATCGCCCGGCGTGATCGATGGCGCGATAATAGTTATCGCCAGCATAAAGCCGACGATGATCAACGCCCAGCGCGCCAAGGCACCGCCCACGTCCCCCAGGCTGGGACGGTCCCGCTTGTGCGCCAAGCGCGAAATTAGCCGCCCGACGGCCCCGGCCACGAACCAAAACAGCAGCAAAACAATAATCGCGATGCCAATATTCGGCAGAATGGTAAAGAATCCGTCAACCCAAGCGTCAATCTTGTCAAATAGGTTGCCGACATCGGCGTCGACCTTATCCAGTCCGGTTTCTTCCGCTTCCATCCGCACATCTCCTTTGGCACCGCTACAACTTCGCACGAAATGGGGTAAAACCCCTAAAGGTCAAATCCATCGGGCCCCAGAAGGCCGGCGCCCCTTGTCCGTCTGCCCCGGATCGGTAAAATACCCGCGCAGCGCCCGATAGGCGTGGCCTTATTGCGCCCACAGGCGCACCCTTTCAGAGAGTCGGACCCATAATGCCAATCGCCCCGCCCGAAACGCATATCGTGACGAAAACCCGCATCGCCTGTGACGGCGGCGACGGCGCATTGGGGCACCCCCGCGTCTGGCTTCAGATCGCGCCGAAAACCGGCTGGGTCGAATGCCCGTATTGCGATGCGAAATACATCCACGAAGCCACGGCAGCGGCGGCACAAAAGTGACCCTGCGCCGGGCCTCTGCTGCGACACTTGCGCTTGTCATTCTGGCGGCGCTGGTCACGCGGATCTGGCTCAATATGGGTGCCAACAACCATAGCTTCCCCGAGGCGATCTGGGCGATCTATCGCTACTTCACCCTCTGGACAAACACGCTTGTCGCCGGTGTCGGCCTTGCGCTGCTGTTCGGGCGGCAGGTTGACCAACGGATCATCGCCGGCCTGCTGCTGGCCTTCACGGCGGTCGGCATCGTCTATCACGTGTTGCTTGCCTCCGAGAACGACTATTCCGGCGTCGATCTGCTGATTGATCAGGTGTTCCACACCATCGGCCCGATCTGGTTCGCCCTGCACTGGCTCGCGTTCGAGCCGAAATCCCGGCTGTCTTGGCGCGATTTGCCGCTGTGGCTGGCCTACCCGGCGATCTACTGCGCCGTCGCGCTCATCCGAGGCTCTTTCGAGAATCGCTACCCCTATTTCTTCCTCGACATCGGCACACTCGGCGCGCTCGGCACGCTCCTGTGGGTGTTGGCGATGCTGGCGGCCTTCGCCGTTGTTGGCGTGGTGATCCTGCTGGTCGCCCGCTTTTCTACACGCAGAGTCCGATTGGCCTAACCTAACCCCCCCTTCTTCTGTTCCTAAATACCTCGGGGGGTCTGGGGGGCTGGCCCCCCAGTCTGTCGACACGCGCAGGCGTGGCGAAAATCCCCTCTCTGACCCCACCTCACCCCAAACGACAACTGGCAACGTTTTGCGGAACATGGCAAACAGGCCATCGAACTCAAACGGCGGGAGACTCCGATGACGGCGCAATTTGGCAAAGGGTGTCATCTCCACCTGATCGACGGCTCGGCATTCATCTTTCGCGCGTATCACGCACTGCCGCCGCTGACGCGCAAATCCGACGGCCTGCCCATCGGGGCGGTCTCGGGCTTTTGCAACATGCTGCAAAAGTTCGTCGAAGATAACGCGGGCCCCGATGCGCCCACCCATGTCGCAGTGATCTTTGACAAAGGCAGCCACACCTTCCGCAACGACATGTACGACCTCTACAAGGCCAACCGCGAGGCGATGCCAGAAGACCTGCGCCCGCAAATCCCGCTCACCCGCCGCGCCACCGAAGCCTTCAACATCGCCTGCAAGGAAATCGAGGGTTTCGAGGCCGACGACATCATCGCCACCTTGGCCTGTCAGGCGCGTGAAGCAGGTGGCCGGGTGACGATTCTCAGCTCCGACAAGGACTTGATGCAACTGGTCGGGGACGGTGTCGATATGCTCGACCCGATGAAGAACAAACGCATCGACAGCGATGGCGTGATGGAGAAATTTGGCGTTGGCCCCGCGCGGGTGGTGGATGTGCAGGCTCTGGCCGGCGACAGCGTCGACAACGTGCCCGGCGCGCCCGGCATCGGCATCAAGACCGCCGCCCTGCTGATCAACGAATACGGCACGCTCGAAGAGCTTCTGGACCGGGCCGAAGAGATCAAACAGCCCAAACGCCGCCAAACCCTGATCGACCACCGCGCGCAGATCGAGCTGTCCAAACGCTTGGTGCAGCTTGATTGCGAAATGGATCTGCCGTTCACGCTCGACGATCTTGAGGTGCGCGACCCTGAGGCCGATGTGCTGTTGCCCTTCCTGACCGAGATGGAATTCCGCACCCTGACCAAGCGGATTGCCGACAAGCTTGGTGTTGATGCGCCCGCCGTGCCCGACACCACGCCCGAAGGGGCCAACCCGGTCGAAACCGCACAACTGCCGATCACCCCCGACGCCTATGAATGCGTCCGTGACGCCGCCGCGTTGCAGGTCTGGATCGACCGCATAAATGACCGCGGCTATGTGGCTGTCGACACCGAAACCACCGGCCTGAATGACATGCGGGCCGATCTGGTGGGGATTTCGCTGTGTGTCGAGGCCGGGCAGGCCTGTTACATCCCGCTTATTCACCGCGCCGCCGGCACCGATGATCTGTTTGGCTCCAACGATCTGGCCGAGGGGCAGATGGCGATGGACGCCTGCCTCGCCATGCTTAAACCCGTGCTGCAAGATCCCGCCGTGATCAAGATCGGCCAGAACATGAAGTACGACGCCAAGATTTTCTCGCGTTATGGCGTGGATGTGGCCCCGATCGACGACACCATGCTGATGTCGTATGCGATGAACGCGGGCCTGCACAATCACGGCATGGACACGCTGTCGGAACGCTATCTCAGCCACACCCCGATCCCGATCAAGTCGCTGCTCGGCACCGGCAAGAGCCAGATTACATTCGATAAAGTGCCGGTGGACGACGCGGTGAAATACGCCGCCGAGGATGCCGACATCACCCTGCGCCTGTGGCAGATGTTCAAGCCGCAACTGCACCGCACCGGCGTCACCCGCGTCTATGAACGGATGGAGCGGCCCCTCGTGCCGGTTCTGGCCGACATGGAGCGCCACGGCATCAAGGTCGACCGCGATACCCTGTCGCGCATGTCGAATGCGTTTTCGCAAAAGATGGCCGGGCTGGAGGATGAAATCTACGAACTGGCGGGGCGCAAGTTCAACGTCGGTTCGCCCAAACAGCTTGGCGAAATCCTGTTTGATGAAATGAGCCTTGAGGGCGGCAAAAAGGGCAAAACCGGTGCCTATGCCACCGGTGCCGATGTGCTCGCCGATCTGGCGACCGAACATGACCTGCCCGCGCGGGTGCTCGACTGGCGGCAGTTGTCGAAGCTGAAATCGACCTACACCGATGCGTTGCAAGAGCATATCCACCCCGAGACCGGCCGGGTACACACCTCCTACTCCATCGCCGGGGCCAACACCGGGCGTCTGGCCTCGACCGATCCAAACCTGCAAAACATCCCGATCCGCACCGAAGAGGGCCGCCGCATCCGCGAGGCCTTTGTCGCGGAGAAGGGCAACGTTCTGGTCTCGCTCGATTACTCCCAGATCGAGCTGCGCATTCTGGCGCATATCGCGGACATTCCGGCGCTGAAACAAGCCTTCCTCGAAGGCCAGGACATCCACGCCGCCACGGCATCCGAGATGTTTGGCGTGCCGCTAAATGAAATGACGCCGGATGTGCGCCGTCAGGCCAAGGCGATAAACTTTGGTGTCATCTACGGGATCTCCGGCTTTGGCCTTGCGCGCAACCTGCGCATTCCCCGCGCCGAGGCGCAGGGCTTTATCGACCGCTATTTCGAGCGTTTCCCCGGCATCAAGGAATACATGGATGCCACCGTCGCCTTTGCCAAAGAGCACAACCGGGTCGAAACCCTGTTTGGCCGCCTGATCCACACACCCGAGATCAACGCCAAGGGGCCGCACGCCGGTTTCGCCAAACGCGCCGCGATCAACGCGCCGATCCAAGGGACGGCGGCGGACATCATCCGCCGGGCGATGATCCGGATGCCGGATGCGATTGCCGGGATGCCTGCGAAGATGCTGCTACAGGTGCACGATGAACTGCTGTTCGAGGTCGAAGAGAGCGCGGCAGACGATCTGATCGCCGTGGCGCGCGACATCATGGAAGGCGCGGCGGACCCGGTGGTAAAGCTCGACGTGCCGTTGGTCGCGGACGCTGGGCAAGGCGCGAATTGGGCGGAGGCGCATTGAGGCGGGGGGGCTGACAGATCATCCATCCAGTCCAAGCCGATGCGGCCAGGGGAGTCTTAACTTGATAGATAACATGCTGATCGAGCAAGCACGCAAGGCTCTCTTAGCAAGAGCCAACGCGCTTGAGTCTCTGGAATTTGCAACCGTACTTCGAACAACCTTTTCCTATGAGGAAATCAAGAACAGCGACCCTAAGGATCGCTTGCGTGGATGGCTCGTCGTGGATGGAACGAAGGTAAATCGAGCGATATACCGCCTGTCAGTGGACACGCAGGCAGAAGCGAGTTCACTTCGCGCAGCTTTTGACCTTTTCGACCGCAAGAAGGTCAAGCTCACCCGAGATAACAAGGTCACGGATAGCACAGTTGTTTACGTCGGGAGTTCACGCAGCATTGCCTCCCTTCTTCGTCAACATCTGTTCCACGGCGCAGATCAGACCTATGCTCTGAAACTTGAAAAATGGTGTCCGACGGACGTGCACGCACTGAACATTGAAGTTCTGCCGCTCTCGGACGATGAAGATTTCGCGCTGGTCCAAGACATTGAGGACGCTCTGTGGAAATCGTCACGCCCAATTTTCGGAAAACTGGGGCCGAGGTAGCCTCCGACGGATGGACTTCCTCGACTCCGGTCCGAGACAATTTTAGGGCAATTCTGCCGACGGGATCACCGGGAAAAACACGCCGCCCGACCACAGCCCGAACCAGCGTTCGCCGCTCACCTCGTGATGCGCGCCGATTTCTACCAGGCGGTAAAAGCTTTTGCGGTCGATCAGCGCCTCTAGGTTGGCGCGCACCAGCACATAGGGCGAGGGTTCGCCAGTTTCGGCGTCGCGCTCTACCCGGATCGGCGCGTCCGGCCCCGCCACGGTGAAATCGCCGACGTTGGTTTCAAAACGCAACTCTTGCGCATGCCCCTCGCCCGACACCTCGAAATCCACCGCCACAAAGGGCGCGTCATCGACAACTATGCCGACCTTTTCCACCGGCGTGACAAGCACATAGCGGTCATCGTCCTTGCGCAAGATGGTCGAGAACAGCCGCACCAGCTCTTTGCGGCCAATCGGCGTGCCCATGTAAAACCACGTCCCGTCCCGCGCGATCCACATGTCGAGATCGCCGCAATCGGGCGGATTCCACAGGTGCACCGGGGGCAATCCTTTGCCCTTGTTTGCGGCCTTGGCCGAGGCGGCAAGCCCATCCGCCGTGGGGACCACGCGATTTTGTGACGTCATAGCTTTTGCCATTTCCTGTTTCAGCGATACACTCACAGGCAACAAGGTAGCGTGCAAGGAGCAGTTTTCATGAATGACGTCGATCTGGTCGCCGATATTGAGGCGCTGGAGGCAAAGCTTGCCCTTGCTCGCGCCTCGATCACCAAGCGTTTTATCGGCCAGGAGCGTGTGGTTGACCTTACGCTGTCGGCGCTGCTGTGTGGCGGTCATGCGCTGCTTATCGGTTTGCCCGGATTGGGAAAAACCCGGCTGGTGGAAACACTGAGCACGGTGATGGGCCTGCATGGCAACCGCATCCAGTTCACCCCCGATCTGATGCCTGCGGATATCCTTGGCTCCGAGGTTTTGGAGACCTCTGCGGATGGCTCAAGAGCGTTCAAATTCATCGAAGGCCCGGTGTTTTGCCAGCTTTTGATGGCGGATGAGATCAACCGCGCCTCGCCCCGAACGCAATCGGCGCTGCTTCAGGCGATGCAAGAGAAACAGGTGACGGTGGCGGGCGAAGACCGTGCATTGGACAACCCGTTCCACGTTCTGGCGACGCAAAACCCGATTGAGCAAGAGGGCACCTATCCGCTGCCCGAGGCCCAGCTTGACCGGTTTCTGGTGCAAATCGACGTGCTTTACCCCGACCGTGACACCGAGCGCGAGATCCTGCTCGCCACCACCGGGGCGTTTGAGGAAGAGGCGCATGAGGTCTTTACCGCCGCTGAGCTGGTGGCCGCGCAGACCCTGCTGCGGCGGATGCCGGTGGGCGAAAGCGTGGTCGAGATGATTCTCGATCTGGTGCGCGCCTTCCGCCCCGATGAGGCCGAGGCCAGCGACAGCGTGCGCGAAAATGTGGCATGGGGCCCGGGGCCGCGTGCGGCGCAGGCGCTGATGCTGACGGTGCGCGCCAAGGCGCTGATCGACGGGCGGCTGGCGCCCTCGGTCGAAGACGTGCTGGATATGGCGCGGCCGGTGTTGTCGCACCGCATGGCGCTTAATTTTGCGGCGCGGGCGCGGGGCATGTCACTGTCGGGGCTGATTGACGACACGGCGGCGGGCTTGATCCGGGCCGAGGCGGCTGCGTGAGCCAAACCCCCGCCCATCTGCGCGCAAGGTCTGAAACCGAGGCGGCGACGTTGCCGCCGCTGTTGGCGCGGGCCGAGCATTTGGCGGGCACGGTGCTGCTTGGCGAACACGGGCGCAGGCGCGCCGGGATGGGCGATGATTTCTGGCAATATCGCCCGGCCCAGCCCGGTGATCGGCGACGCAGCATTGATTGGCGCCGCTCCGCCCGGTCCGATGGCACCTATGTGCGCGAACGCGAATGGCAGATTGCGCAGAGCTTGATGCTTTGGGTCGATCAGGCGGCGTCGATGCGGTTTGCCTCGACCAAGGATCTGCCGGAAAAGGCCGACCGCGCGCGGCTTATTGCGATGGCCACCGCGATCCTGTTGATCCGGGGCGGCGAGCGTGTTGGCCTGACCGGTGGCACCCTGCCGCCGCGCCGGGGCGAGCCGCAATTGCTGCGACTGGCCGAGGCCTTTACCACCGACCAACCCGAAGACTATGCCACCCCCGAAGCGCGGCTGATGCTGCCACATGCGCGGGCGATTTTTGTGTCGGATTTCCTTGCGGACACCGCTCCGGTCGAAGCTGCGTTAACCAAAGCCGCAGATCGCGGCGTGCGTGGTGTTTTGTTGCAAGTGCTCGACCCCGCCGAAGAGGCCTTTCCCTTCCGGGGCCGCACCATTTTTGAGAGCGTCGGCAAGACCGTGCGCCACGAAACGCTCAAGGCTAATGAGCTGCGCGAGCGCTATCTGCTGCGGCTTGCCGAGCGCAAGGATTGGCTCACCCACATGTCGCGCGTCACTGGCTGGCAGTATCACACCCATCACACCAACCATTCGGCGCATGAGGCGCTCTTGACGCTGTACCGCGCGATGGAGGGGGTGCGATGACCCTGTTTGGTATAGGTTTTCTGTCGCCCTGGCTGCTCTTGGGGCTGGTCGCGCTGCCGATCCTCTGGATCATCTTGCGCGCGGTGCCACCCGCGCCGATCCGGCGGATGTTTCCCGCTGTGGTGCTGCTGCTTGGGCTGAAAGACGACGATCAGATCACCGATCGCACGCCGTGGTGGCTGTTGCTGCTGCGCATTCTGGCGGTGGCGGCGGTGATTATCGGGCTGGCGGGGCCGATCCTGAACCCGCGCGAAGACGGCGAACGCGGCACCGGCCCGTTGCTGATCGCGATGGATGCAAGCTGGGCCGGCGCGGGCGATTGGGCCTCGCAGCAAGAGGCGCTGGCGGCGCTGTTGCTTGAGGCGCAGCGCGATGGGCGCACCGTGGCAATGCTGCGGCTGACCGATCCTGAGCCGCTGCAATTTCAGGCGGCGGATGTTTGGCGCACCCGGCTGGCGGGCCTTGCGCCCGAACCTTGGCTGCCGGGCGATGCGCTGTACGCAGACGCCGCCGAAGCCCTGGGTGACGGCGATTTTGACACGCTGTGGCTCTCTGACGGCTTGGCGCATGACGGACGCGCCGATTTCCTTGCTGCGGCCGAGGCGCGCGGCACCGTGCGGGTGGTGCAATCTGCGCGACCGCTGATCGTGATGGCTCCGCCCCGGTTTGAGGACGGCGCGATTGTGCTAAAGCTCAAGCGGATCAACGCGGAAGGCCCGTATGAGGCGCAGATCGTCGCCCATGGGCGCGATCCTTCGGGCACCGCCACTGTCTTGGCACGAGTCAGCGCAAGCTTTGCCCCCGGCGAGACCGAGGCCGAAGTGGCGCTGTCTTTGCCCGCCGAATTGCGCGGACGGATCACCCGGTTTGAGGTTGAAGGCCAGCGTACGGCGGGCGCGGTTGTGCTGTCGGACGATTCGCTGCGGCGGCGCGAGGTGGCGCTGATTGCCGGGCGCGAAGACCGCGAAGGGCTGGAACTGCTGTCGCCGCTGCACTTCCTGGAAAAGGCGCTGGAGCCGAACGCCGACCTGTTGCAAGGCGCGTTGAGCGACATCCTGCCCGCGAATCCCGATGTGGTGGTGCTGGCCGATGTGGCGACGCTGGCCCCGGCTGAGGAAGCGGCACTGCTCGCTTGGGTTGGCAAAGGCGGGCTGCTTTTGCGCTTTGCCGGGCCGCGCCTTGCCGCCTCGGATGTGAGCCGCGCCGAGGAACATCCGCTGATGCCGGTGCGCCTGCGCGCGGGGGGCCGGACGGTGGGCGGCGCGATGTCATGGGGCGAACCCAAAGCGCTTGCCCCCTTTGCCGAGGACAGCCCCTTTGCCGGGCTGCCGGTGCCGGATGACGTGCGGATCAGCGCGCAGGTCATGGCGCAACCTGACCCAACGCTGGCCGACCGGGTGATTGCGCAACTGGCCGATGGCACGCCACTGGTGACGCGCAAACGGATCGAACAGGGGCAGGTGGTGCTGGTGCATGTGACGGCCAATGCCGAATGGTCGACGCTGCCGTTGTCGGGGCTTTTTGTACAGATGCTCGACCGGCTGGCGGTGTCGTCGTCGGCCACTGCACCCGACGCCGAGAGCCTTGATGGCACCACCTGGGAGCCGCTGCAGGTGATGGACGCCTTCGGTGCGCTCTCCGATGCGGGCACCCGGCCCGGTGTCACTGGCCCCGATCTCGCGACTGCGCCGCTCGGCCCCGATCTGCGGCCAGGTCTCTATCAAAGCGAAGACCGGCGATTGGCGCGCAATGTGATCACCGCCGAGACCCTTTTGGCCGCCGCAGACTGGCCCGCGCGCATTCCGGTTGAGGGCCTGAGCCGTCCGCAGGAGATGCCGCTGGCGGGCCTCTTGCTCAGCCTCGCGCTGGCGCTTTTGGCGGTGGATGTGGTGGCCTCGCTGGCGCTTGCTGGGCGGCTGACCGGCGGGGTGCGCGGGACGGCGGCGGTGCTTTTGGCGCTGATGCTGCTGCCAGATCTGGCGCGGGCGCAGGAACAGCAGCAAGGCAGCGATGAATTTGCGCTTGCGATGACCTCTGAGGTGGTTTTGGCGCATGTGATCACCGGCGATTCAAAGGTTGACCAAATGGCGCAGGCCGGGCTGCGTGGCCTCAGCGAAACGCTGTTTTTCCGCACGTCGATCGAACCCGCCGATCCGGTGGGTGTCGATCTTGAACGCGATGAACTGGCGTTCTTTCCGTTTCTCTATTGGCCGATTTCGGCGGAGCAGCCGATCCCGTCGAACGAGGCCTATACCAAGCTGAACGATTATCTGCGCTCGGGCGGGATGATCCTGTTTGACACCCGCGACGCCGATATTGCCAGCTTTGGCGC
The DNA here is from genome assembly GCF_054052205.1 of Marinovum sedimenti. NCBI lineage: Bacteria > Pseudomonadati > Pseudomonadota > Alphaproteobacteria > Rhodobacterales > Roseobacteraceae > Marinovum > Marinovum sedimenti. The sequence goes on along the minus strand of NZ_CM133223.1, from coordinate 2,327,070 downwards.
GGCCTCACCGAATGGCCAAAGGCTGCAACGGCTGGCCGCGCCGCTGGATATTCCGCCGCTCGAGCCGGTGCCCGCCGACCACGTTCTGACCCGGACCTTCTATCTGCTGCAGGATTTTCCCGGCCGGCATGCCGCCCGCGATGTTTGGGTTGAGGCCGCGCCGCCGGACGCTGAACAGATCGAAGGCATGCCGTTTCGCAACCTTAACGACGGGGTGACGCCGGTGGTGATTGGCGGCAACGATTGGGCCGCGGCCTGGGCGATGGATGAGACCGGCAACCCGATCTATCCGGTCGGGCGCGGCTATGCTGGCGAGCGTCAGCGCGAGCTGGCCTATCGCTTTGGCGTCAACCTGATCATGCATGTGCTGACCGGGAATTATAAATCAGATCAGGTCCATGTGCCTGCTTTGCTCGACAGGTTGGGCCAATGAACGGAACCCTCATCTTTGACCCGATGCTGCCCTGGCCGGTGTTGGGCGCGGTCGGCCTTTTGGTGCTGTTTGCCGCCGGGCTGGCGCTGTGGCGCGGGCTGTCGGGCTGGGGCTTGCGGCTCATGGGCGGGCTTGTCGTGCTCGCCGCCTTGGCGCAACCGGCCTATCAGGAAGAAGACCGCGCGCCGCTGACCGATATCGTGATGCTGGTCGAGGACAAGAGCGCCTCGCAAGCGTTGGATGACCGCGCCGAGATGACGGCCACTGCCGCTGATACGCTCGAGGCGCAGCTTAACGCGCGCGAGAATACCGAAGTGCGGCGCGTCACGGTGGGTGATGGCGAGGGCGATCTGGGCACGCAGTTGATGACCGCGCTGAACACCGCGATGGCCGAAGAGCCGCGCGCACGGATTGCCGGGGTGATCGCGCTGTCGGATGGCCGGGTGCATGACATGGCGCGCGCGCCGCAATTGCCCGCGCCGATGCACCTGTTGATGACCGGGCACGACGCGGATTGGGACCGGCGGTTGATCGTGTCGAACGCGCCTGCCTTTGCGATTTTGGGCGAGCCTGTGACGCTGACCCTGCGGGTCGAAGACAGCGGGGCCGCGCCGGGGGCTACGCAAACGCCGCTTTTGGTGTCGATTGATGGCGGCGAGGCGACGGAATTCAACGTGCCTTTGGGTGAGGATATCGAGATTCCCGTCACCCTGCCCCACGGCGGGCGCAACGTGCTGCAATTCACTGTGCCAGAGGCGGACGGCGAGCTGACCGAACGCAACAACACCGCGCTGATCCAGATCAACGGCGTGCGCGACCGGCTGCGGGTGCTGCTGGTCTCGGGCGAACCGCATCCCGGTGGGCGGACCTGGCGCAACCTGTTGAAATCGGATTCCTCGGTGGATCTGGTGCATTTCACCATCCTGCGCCCGCCTGAAAAGCAAGACGGCGTGCCGGTGCGGGAACTGTCGCTGATTGCCTTTCCGACGCGCGAGTTGTTCCTTGAAAAGATTGATGATTTCGACCTGATCATCTTTGACCGCTACAAGAGGCGCGGCATTCTGCCGGCGATCTACCTCGAAAACGTGGCGCAATATGTCGAAAAGGGCGGTGCGGTTCTGATTGCCTCTGGCCCGGATTTTGCCAGCGCAGATTCGCTCTATCGCTCGCCGTTGTCGGCGGTGGTCCCGGCTGCGCCGACCGCGCGGGTGATTGAGCAAGGCTATGCGCCGAAAGTCACAGATCAGGGCGAGCGCCATCCGGTGACGGTGGGGCTTGGCGATCCCGAAACTTGGGGCCGGTGGCTGCGCCAGATCGAAGTCACGCCGGAGCGCGGCGATGTGCTGATGTCGGGCGTCGATGACAAGCCGCTGTTGATTCTGGATCGGGTGGGTGAAGGCCGGGTGGCGCTTCTGGCGTCGGATCATGCCTGGCTTTGGTCGCGCGGGTTTGAGGGCGGCGGGCCGCAGCTTGAGCTGCTGCGGCGGCTGGCGCATTGGATGATGAAAGAGCCAGAGCTTGAGGAAGAAACGCTGTACGCCGAGGCGACCGGGCAGACCATGCGGATTATTCGCCGAACCTTGGACGAGGCGGCGGGACCGGTGACGGTGATCGCGCCCGATGGCAGCGAAACGGTGCTGGAGCTGGAAGAGGTCAGCCCCGGACGGTTTGAGGCGGTGTTTGAAGGGCCGGAAATTGGGCTTTACCGGCTGCGCGATGGCGATCTGGAAAGCGTGATCGGGCTGGGACCGGCGGCACCGAAGGAGTTTGAGGAAACGATTGCCACGGCTTCGGTGCTGGAACCGCTGATCGATACGATGCGCGGCGGGGTGTTGCGGCTCGACGACGGTTTGCCGCGTATTCGCAATGTGCGCGAAGGGCGGCCTGCTGCCGGGCGTGGCTGGATCGGGCTGACGCCGCGCGGGGCGTTTGAAACGCGGGATGTGACGCAGGTGCCCCTGTTGCCGGCTTGGCTGGTGTTGTTGTTGGCGTCGGCGCTAATTGTCGGGGCATGGCTGCGCGAGGGGCGGAGTTAAGGAAAAGGGGGCTCTGCCGTCGCCATTGGCCCTCGGACCAATGGCGCAGCAAAAGGCGGCCCTGCGGGCTCCCCCGCGGTATTTATGAACAGAAGAAGAATTAGGGTCCGGGTTAGTAGCCGCCGCGTCCGCTTGGGGAGAGCTTGACCTTGACCGGCTCGCTGGCCCAGCCATCCACGGAGCAATGCGCGCGGATATAGACCATGCGGATGCCATCGGGGATCATCACGCCGCGCAGCGAGCGGGTGAAGGGCTGTTCGGTGACATGCGGATGGGTGAGTTTGCGATAGCCGAGGCGGCGGCCATTGGCGTCGAGCACCTCCCACCCATCAGCAAAATGATCCCAGCCGGTGTCGGGGTGGCGCACCGTGACCTCGAAGTGCCAGCCCATATCAGGCTTGGTCACATCGACCGACACGATCTCAGGATTGCCCGCGAGCGCCGGGAGCGGCAGCAGCAACATAAGGGCGGCAAGGGGCGCGCGGATCATGAGGACTCCGGGTTCTGCGGCGGGCTGCCTTCGTCGACGAGCAGGGCCGCGCGCGATTGCGAAGCGAACTCGCGCCGGTAGACCACGGCAAGGGTGAAAAGCACCGCCAGTATGAGTGGAACAGCCCCCAAAAGCCATGCTGTCGCGGCCATCGCGAAGTAAATTGATCGTAATCCTCTGTTATAACTCCGTGCGGCTGTGATGTTGAGTTCGGCCGCTTTCGTTGCGCGCGGGTGCGCGGCGGGATCGATTGGGTCGTTGGGCACGGCGGCCATCAGCACGGCGCAATAGCCAAACAGCCGGTGTGACCAGACGAATTTGAGGAAACCGTTCACCGCCAGCAGGATCACGGTCAGCAACTTCAGCTCCCAGACGATGATTGGCGCGTTGCCGAGCGTCAGGTCTTGGGCCAATCCCGCCACCCGTTCGGCATTGCCGATCAACGCCAACGCGCCGCCGATGGCAATCATGCAGGCCGAGGCGAAAAACGCGGTGCCTTGGCGCAGGATGCCGAGGATCTGACTGTCGAAGATGCGGTTTTCGCGGGTGATCATCTGCTCCATCCACGCCCGGCGATAATTTGCGGTGAGCGCCGAGACAGACTGGCGGCCGCCGTCGTGTTCGATCAGGATGCCAATCAGATACCAGCCGAGAAACAACAGGGCGACGGCGGTAAAATCCCACGCGGTGAAGAGGCTAAGGCGGTCTGTCCATGTCATCCCCGCACCGTAGCGACGGGTTTGAGCGAGCGAAAGAGGGCCTTGGCGGGTGGGGAACTTTGGTGCGGCTTTAGGTCCGACTTGCAATATTTCAAAATTGGTTATATTTTCTTACCAATCCTAGGAGGACGCGCGATGGAGATGCCAAAACCAATGCCGGAACGGCTTGCTCGCAAGGGTGAATTGGTCAAACGCCTGCAAGAACGGCTTGACCCGACGGCGGTGATTTCCGAGCTGGCCGAGCTGCGCGCCTATGAATGCGATGCGCTGTCGGCCTATCGCTGTCCGCCGATGGTGGCGGTTTTGCCGTCGAGCACCGAGGAGGTGGCCGCTGTTTTGCGCATCTGTCATGAGATGGGCGTGCCGGTGGTGCCGCGCGGTTCGGGCACATCGCTGGCCGGTGGGGCGTTGCCGACGGCGGATTCGGTGATCCTTGGGGTGGCGCGGATGAATGCGGTGCTTGACACCGATTATGCCAACCGGGTGGTGCGGGTGCAGACCGGGCGCACCAATCTGAGCGTGACGGGCGCGGTTGAGGAGGACGGGTTCTTTTATGCGCCTGACCCGTCGAGCCAGTTGGCCTGTGCGATTGCGGGCAATATCGCGATGAACTCTGGCGGGGCGCATTGTCTGAAATACGGGGTGACGACGAACAATCTGTTGGGTGTGACCATGGTGATGATGGATGGCACCGTGGTCGAGATTGGCGGCGCGTATTTGGACGCTGGCGGGCTGGACCTGTTGGGCGTGATTTGCGGCAGCGAGGGGCAATTGGGCGTGGTGACCGAGGCCACCCTGCGCATCCTGCCCAAACCCGAAGGCGCTCGGCCGGTGCTGATGGCGTTTGACAGCAATGAGGTCGCCGGGGCCTGTGTGTCGGACATCATCAAGTCGGGCATTCTGCCGGTGGCGATCGAGTTTATGGACCGGCCCTGCATTCGTGCCTGCGAGGATTTCGCCCATGCCGGTTATCCCGATTGCGAGGCGTTGCTGATTGTCGAGGTTGAAGGCTCGGAAGCGGAGATTGACGACCAATTGACGCGGATCATGGCGATTGCGCAGCGGCACAACCCGGTTGAGCTGCGCGAGGCGCGCGATGCGGATGAGGCCGGGCGGATCTGGCTGGGCCGGAAATCGGCCTTTGGCGCGATGGGGCAGATCAACGATTACATGTGTCTTGATGGCACGATCCCGGTGTCGGCGCTGCCCCTGGTGCTGCGGCGGATTGGCGAGATGAGCCGCGAATACGGGCTGGAGGTGGCCAATGTGTTTCACGCCGGCGACGGCAACATGCATCCGCTGATCCTGTATGATGCCAACAAACCGGGCGATCTGGAGCTGTGTGAAGCGTTCGGGGCCGCGGTTTTGAAGCTGTGCGTTGAAGTTGGCGGCTGTTTGACCGGCGAGCATGGTGTGGGCATCGAAAAGCGCGATTTGATGTGGGATCAATATGATAGGGCCGATCTGGAAGCGCAGATGGCGGTGAAGGATGTCTTTGATCCGTTGTGGTTGTTGAACCCGGCCAAGGTGTTTCCGCTGGATGCCTCTGAGGGGCGGCGAATGGGGTTGGCGGCGGAATAGGGGCTCTGCCCCCGCCCTATGGGCTCCCCCGAGGTATTTTTAAACAGAAGAAGAGCTGGACCATGCGACCGGAAACCGAGGCCGAATTGGCAGAAATGATTTTGGCGGCGACTGGGCCGGTGCGCGTGCGCGGTGGCGGGACGCGGGATGTGGGGCGGCCTGTGGTGGGCGACGTGTTGGAGACCGGGGGGCTGTCGGGGATATCGCTGTATGAACCCGGTGCTTTGACGATGGTGGCCGGTGCGGGCACGCCTTTGGCCGAGATCGAGGCCGCTTTGGACGCAGAAGGCCAGCGGCTGGCGTTTGAGCCGGGCGATTGGCGCGGGCTTTTGGGCACTGAGGGGGCCTCGACGATTGGCGGCGTGGTGGCGGCGAATGTCAGCGGGCCGCGGCGGGTGACGGTTGGGGCCTGCCGGGATTTCATGCTTGGGGTGCGGTTTGTTGATGGCGCTGGGCAGATCGTCAAGAATGGCGGTCGGGTGATGAAAAATGTCACCGGGTACGACCTTGTGAAGCTGTTGGCCGGGTCCTGGGGGACGTTGGGGGTGCTGAGCGAGGTGTCGTTCAAGGTGCTGCCCAAGCCCGAGGCGGTGGGCGTGCTGTTGTGCGAGGGTCTAAGCGACAAAGAGGCGATTTCGGCGCTGTCGCGGGCGCTCGGTTCGCCTTGGGAGGTCAGCGGTGCGGCGCATTTGCAACGAGGGATGGACGGTGCGCCGGTGACGATGATCCGGGTTGAGGGGCTTGACGCTTCGGTGGCCTATCGCTGTGGTCAGTTGCAGGGGCTGCTGGCTGATATTGGCGAATTTTCAGTAGAACGCGACCCCGAGCGGACGCGCGCCGGGTGGCAGTATATCCGCGATGTGGTGCCATTTCAGGGCCGCGCGGGCGATGTTTGGCGGGTGTCGGTCAAGCCCTCCGATGCGCCCGGTGTTGTGGCGCGGATTGAAGGCGCTGAGGCGATGTATGACTGGGGCGGCGGGCTGATCTGGCTGTTGCTGCCCGAGGGGCAGCAGGGCGTTGCGATCCGCGATGCGGTGGCGGCAATTGGTGGCCATGCGACGCTGTTTCGGGCCAGCGCGGCGGCGCGCGGCAAGGGGCAGGTGTTTGCATCGCAGCCCGCGCCTTTGGCAAAAATCGAGGCCGGGTTGCGGGCGAAGTTCGATCCGCGCGGCATCCTCAATCCGGGGTTGATGGGGTAAGATATGCAGACGACATTCACCGAAGACCAGCTGAAAGACCCCGGCACCAAGCGCGCCAATGAGATCTTGCGCGCCTGTGTGCATTGCGGCTTTTGCACCGCCACTTGCCCCACCTATCAGGTGTTGGGCGATGAATTGGACAGTCCGCGCGGGCGGATTTACCTCATCAAGGATATGCTTGAAAACGAGCGGGTGCCGGATGAGACCACGGTTAAGCACATCGACCGATGCCTGAGCTGCCTGGCCTGTATGACGACCTGCCCCAGCGGCGTGCATTACATGCATCTTGTTGATCATGCTCGGGATTACATCGAAAAGAACTATGACCGGCCGTGGAGTGACCGTGCCTTGCGCTGGCTCTTGGCGCGCATTCTGCCCTATCCGGGGCGGTTCCGGCTGGCACTGTTGGGCGCGAAACTGGGGCGGCCGTTTGCGCGGTTCATGCCCGACCCACGGCTGCGCGCGATGCTGGAGATGGCACCCAAGCAGATCCCGCCGGTCAGCCGCAATGATGACCCGCAAAGCTTTGCCCCCAAGGCCGCCCCCAAGATGCGGGTGGCGCTGATGACGGGCTGTGCGCAAAAGGCGCTGAACACCGATATCAACGACGCCACCATTCGGCTGCTCACCCGGCTGGGGTGTGAGGTGGTTGTGGCGCAGGGTGCGGGCTGTTGTGGCGCGCTGACCCATCACATGGGCAAAACCAGTGAGAGCCACGGCACGGCGGCGAAAAACATCCGCGCCTGGACGGCTGAGATCGACGGCAAGGGGCTGGATGCCATTGTGATCAACACCAGCGGCTGCGGCACGACGGTCAAGGATTATGGCCACATGTTCCGCAATGATGCGCTGGCCGGCGATGCCGCGCGGGTCGCGGGACTGGCGATGGATGTCAGCGAAGTTCTGATGCAGCTCGACCTGCCGGAGGGTGCCGACAAAGACGTGACCGTCGCCTATCACGCCGCCTGTTCGCTGCAACACGGGCAAAAGATCAAAACCCACCCCAAGACGCTGTTGAAACGTGCGGGATTCAAGGTGGCGGAACCGGCGGACAGCCATCTGTGCTGTGGCTCGGCGGGGACCTACAACCTTATGCAGCCTGAGATTTCCGGCCAGCTGAAGGCGCGCAAGGTCAAGACGCTGGAGGCGGTGAAGCCCGACATCATCGCGGCGGGTAATATCGGCTGCATGATGCAGATCGGCAGCGGCACCGGCGTGCCTGTGGTGCACACGGTCGAGCTTTTGGATTGGGCCACCGGGGGGCCGAAACCGCCCAAGCTCATCGAAGTTTAATTTCGAGCCTTTCGCCGCATTTTGGCCTAATCTGATCGCTATCCTCACAGGTAGAATAACGGGGGACGAAAATTGCGATTGGTTATCTTGCTGTTGGCCGGACTTGTTGCGGCCAGCACCGCCTTTGCCGAAACCCGCGCGCTGCGACAGCTGAACACCGGCGACGAAAGCCGGGGGTGGGAGGCCGTGGGCCGGATCGATTTTGGCACGTCGGGGTTCTGCACCGGGGTGCTTGTCGAGCGTGATCTGGTCCTGACGGCGGGGCATTGCTTGTTTGACAAGGCCACCGGACGGCGGTTTGACGCGCCGGAAATCCGCTTCAGCGCCGGGCTGCGCAATGGTCGCGCTTCGGCCTACCGGGCGGTGAAACATGCCGTTTTGCACCCAAGATACCGCTTCTCCCGCAAAACCGAGGCCGCGCAAGTACGCAATGACGTGGCGCTTTTGCAGCTCGCGCAGCCGATCCGCACCTCGGAAGTTCTGCCGTTTGACACCGCCAATCGGCCCAGCCCCGGCGAAAGCATCAGCGTTGTTAGCTATGCCCATGATCGCGCCGAGGCACCGTCGCTGCAAGAGGCCTGCGAGGTGATTGCCCGGCGCCGGGGTGTGTTGGTGATGTCCTGCGATGCCGATTTCGGGGCCTCCGGTGCGCCGGTGTTTTCATATGAAGGTGGCGAGCCACGGATCGTCTCGCTGATCTCGGCCAAGGCCGAGGCGGACGGTGTGCCGGTGTCGCTTGGCACCTCGCTCGAAGAGCCGCTTTCGGTGCTGAAAGTCGAGCTGCGGGCGCAATCGCCGTTCAAGCGAGTGGGGGATATGTCGCGTCCGACCGGGGCCAAGTTTATCCGACCCTAGGCCAGTGCCACCCCAAAGGATGCGGTCGAAAATTTGCCGCATCCCCCTCTTGAAGCCCGCCAGAGTGATCCCCAAATGTGCCTTGTCCGGATGCCTACACAGGGTCCGGGAGTACCTGCCTGTCCCAATCGGGAAGGCATCCACAATGGAATCGCTCACTGGAGGATACCCCATGCGTAACTTTGATTTTGCACCGCTTCACCGTGCAACTGTCGGCTTTGACCAAATTGCCGAAATGATGGACCGGGTTCTGGCCAACGATGTCTCGAACCAGACCTATCCCCCTTATAACATTGAAAAGACCGCCGAAGATGCTTATCGCATCTCAATCGCCGTTGCCGGTTTCTCGGACGAGGATCTGGGCGTCGAGGTCAAGGAAAAGGCGCTTGTCGTGACGGCCCGCAAGGCGGACACCGACACCGAAAAGGGCCGCAGCTATCTGCATCGTGGCATTGCCACCCGCGCTTTTGAACGCCGCTTCCATCTGGCCGATCATGTGCGTGTGACCGGTGCCAGCCATGAAAACGGCATGCTGCATATCGACCTTGAACGCGAGATCCCCGAAGCGCTGAAGCCGCGCCGGATTGAGATTTCGAAAGCGACCAAGGCGATCGAAAAAGACGTGGTTGACGCCAAAGCCGTCAACTAAGCCACGGCTGACTGTACGAGGGCCCTCCGGATCTCCGGGGGGCCTTTTTGATTTGCACAGCTGCGCGATTTGGCGCTTGGTGGTCTTTCTGGCAGGATGCCACAAGGAGGGACGGCCATGATGCAGCTTGACCACATTGCAATTGCTGGCGAAAGCCGCGACGCCGCCAAGGCGCATGTTGAGGGCCTGCTTGGGGCTGCGCTTCAGCCCGGCGGACAGCACGCGCATTTCGGCACTCACAATCACCTGTTGGGGCTGGACCAAGGGCTGTACCTTGAGGCGATCAGCATCGATCCCGACGCCCCTGCCCCGGCGTATCCGCGCTGGTTTGGCCTTGATCAGTTCAGCGGGCCACCCCGGCTGACAAACTGGATTTGCCAGACCTCCGATCTTGAAACGCTGGTGCGCGATCTGCCCGAAGCGGGCCGGATCATTGCGTTGGAACGCGGGGATTTGAAATGGCGGATGGCTGTGCCAGAGGATGGGCTATTGCCGTTTGACGGCTGCTTTCCGGCGCTGATCCAGTGGGATTGCGCCGATCATCCCAGCCAATTGCTCGCACCGTCCGGTTGTGCGCTTGAAACGTTGACAATCTCGCACCCCGATGTGGATCGGCTGCAACAACGGCTCGCGCCCTACCTGGATGATGCGCGGGTGCATTTCGAACCCGGCTCGCCGCATCTGAGCGCGCGGATGACTGCGCCGAGTGGCGATAAGACGCTGCGATGATCCTGCGGCCCGCTGACTCCCGCGATGCGTCCGGAATTGCCGCGCTGGTTAATCCGGTGATCCGCGACACCGCGGTCACTTTTACCACCGAGGAAAAAACCGCCAGCACTCTGGCCCGCGCGATCCGCGAAACCGGGGCGTATTTCGTTGCCTGCGATGGGCCGCGCATTGTGGGCTATGCGTGCTATTTCCCGTTCCGCAATGGCCCCGGATATCGCCACACCAAAGAGCATTCCATTGCGCTTTTGCCCCAGACACGCGGCACGGGTGTGGGCCGGGGATTGATGGCGATGCTCGAAGATCATGCGCGCGACAACGAGGTGCACGCGCTCTGGGCCGGTGTCAGCGGTGAAAACCCGGCAGGCGTGGCGTTTCACAAGGCGATTGGCTTTGCCGAGGTCGCAACATTGCCGCAGGTCGGCTATAAATTCGGGCGCTGGATGGATTTGGTGCTTTTGCAGAAATATCTCTGATTGTCACACTGACTTGTGCCGCAGCGCGGTATAGGATTGTCGCATGACGCTCTGGTCCCGCATATCCGCTGCAATCTCGGCGCTTGCCCAAGGCGAGTCGCTGAGCCAAGTCTTTGAACACCTGCGCACCCCGCCCGAGCGGAGCGTGGCCTTTACCATTGCTGTGATCGCGCTGGGGGCCAAGATGGCCAAGGCGGATGGCGTGGTGAAACGTGCCGAAGTCACCGCCTTCCGCGAGGTGTTTCAAATCGCGCCCGAGGATGAGGCCCAGGCGGCGAGGGTGTTCAACCTCGCCCGGCAGGACGTTGCCGGATACGAGGATTACGCCCGCCGCATCAGCGCGATGTTTCACGAGACCGATGCGCCGCTGTGCGAACTGCTCGAAGGGCTGTTCCACATTGCGGTCGCTGACGGCAGCTATCATCCCGCCGAAGACCAGTTCCTGCGCAATGTCTCGAAAATCTTTGGTCTGGATGAGCGGCAGTTTCTGGCGTTTCGCGCCCGGATGGTGCCGGATGCGCCGCGCGATCCCTATACCGTGCTCGGTGTCAGTCCCGATATGGATCTGGCCGAGATTCGCAAACACTGGCGTCAGGCCGTGCGCGACAGCCACCCTGATCAGATGATCGCCCGTGGCGTGCCGCAAGAGGCGATCCGGATCAGCGAAAAGCGCCTGATCGACATCAACACCGCGTGGGAAAAAATACAGGCCAGCCACAAAGAGCCGGCCTGATCGTCAGGGCAGAATGGTGATCGGCGTGCCGTCGCGCACCATCGCGTAGACATCGCGCATTTCGGAATTTGTTACCGCGATACATCCGGCGGTCCAGTCCTGCCCGCCCTTGCGATATTTGCGCGGACGGCCGTGAATAAAGATGTCGCCACCGGGGCTTACGCCCGCTTCGCGCGCGCGGCGCATGTCCTCCCGGTTGGGATAATTGATGCCGATCGACAGATAGAATTCGCTGTTGGGATTGCGCCGGTCAATCAGGTAATTGCCCTCGGGCGTGCGCCCGTCGCCCTCCTTGGCTTTGTGGCCCGCAGGTGCAAAGCCAAGCCCGACATCGTAATTTTCCAACACTTGCGTGTTGTGAAGCAGGTACATCTTGCGCTGGGTCTTATCGACGATCACCCGCGTCACCTCGGGGCCATCGTAGGACTTGAACTTGCTGCATGCCGCCGCCGATAAAGCCAGCGAAATCAAAAGGATAACTCGTAGGAACCGCATCTTCTGCCTCGTTTTATTATTGCCCTCTTATATCACGGGGGCAATTCCGGGCGAAGTCCCTATTATCGCTTCTGAGCGGCATCCAGCCGTTTTTCAATCGCCTCCAGCCGGATCAAGACTTCGTCGCGATAGGCATCGGTTGCGGCCACGTCTTCTTCGTGGTGGGCGTCTTGCATCGAGTTGACGATAAGACCAACCAAAAGGTTCACCACCGCGAAGGTTGTGACCATGATGAAGGGCACGAAAAACGCCCAGGCGTAAGGGAAAAGCTCCATCACCGGGCGCACGATGCCCATCGACCAGCTTTCCAGCGTCATCACCTGAAACAGCGAATAGGCGCTGCGGCCCAGGGTGCCGAACCACTCGGGGAAATCGGTGCCAAACAGCTTGGTCGCCATCACCGCGCCGATGTAGAAGATCAGTGCCATCAGCATGAAAACACTGGCCATTCCGGGCAGCGCGGTCAGAAAGCCTTCGACCACGCGGCGCAGGCGGGGGGCGACGGTCAACAGCCGCAGCACCCGCAAAATGCGCAGTGCGCGCAGCACCGAAAGCCCCTGTGCGGCGGGGATCAGCGAGATGCCGACAATCACGAAATCAAAGATATTCCACGGGCGGCGGAAGAAGCCCAAGCCTTGGGCAAACATCTTCAGCCCGAGTTCAGCGACAAAGATGCCAAGGCAGATCGTATCCAACGCATGGATCAGCCAACCAGCCCGCGCCATCACGGTGTCCGAGGTTTCGAGCCCCAGGATCACCGCGTTGAACAGGATCACGCCGATGATGGCGTTGCGCACCCTGTCCTGATCTAGCCATGCCGCCAGTTGTGCCCGCATTTTCCTGCCCTTCCTTGATTGGCGTCAGATATGTGCCCGGACAAACCGCGCTGCAAGCTCGATATGGCTCGACCAGCGGAATTGATCGACCACTTGCACCCAGTCGAGCCGATATCCGCCGTCGATCAGCGTGGCGGCGTCGCGGGCAAAGGTGCCGGGATTGCAGGATACAAAGCCGACAACCGGCACGGTGCTTTGGGCGACGTGGCGCACCTGATCCTCGGCCCCGGCGCGCGGGGGGTCGAGCACGAGCGCGTCAAACCGGGCCAGTTCCTGCGCCAAAAGCGGGTTGCGGTACAGGTCGCGCGCTTCGGTGGTGACTTTCTTGAGGCCTTTGGCCATGCGCCAACCTTCGTCCAGCGCCTTGAGCATATCGCGGGCATTTTCCACGGCGTGGACCTCGGCGCCCCGCGCCAAAGGCAGGCTGAAGGTGCCGCAGCCCGAAAACAGATCGGCGATCTGATCGGCACCGGCGACAGCCTCGATCATCGCCTGTGTCAGCGCATGTTGGCCGTGATCGGTGGCTTGCAGAAAGGCCCCCGGCGGCGGCACCACGCGGATGCCCTCAAAGCTTTGGCCCGGCGTGGCCTGCATCGCAATCGGCTCATCCTCCCACACCAGACGGGCCAGCCGATAGGTGCCAGCCACCTCGGCCAAGGCGATTTCAAGCGCGCGGTCAAGGCGTTTGCCGCCCCGCGCCAATACATCCAGACCCGCATCGGAGAGCGTGACCTGCACCGACAATTCCGCCTTGCGGCTGCCGCCCAGCGCCGCCAGCGCCTCGGCCATCGGGCGCGCGGCGATCAGATCGGGGTGCAGGAGCTGGCAACCGGGGATCTCGACGATGACACCGGAGGCGCGACCATGAAACCCAGCCATCGCGGCTTTCTTGGTGCGCCGGGCCGAAAAGGTCGCCCGCCTGCGGCTTTGCGCCGGCGAGGTGGCGATGGGGCGAAACGTGGTTTCGATGCCCGCCGATGTGAGGGTGTGGCGGACGATGTCCTCTTTCCACCGCGCCACAAAGGCATCCGACGCATGCATCAACTGGCACCCGCCGCAGCCTTTGAAGTGGCGGCAGGGCGCGGCAACGCGGTCTTCGGACGGGGTGACAATCCTGACGTCGGTCAGGCGGTCGCCGTCGGGCACGCCGCTCACGGTTTCACCGGGCAGGGTCAGGGGGGCATAGACAGGGCCATCGGCGATGCCGTCGCCGTGGTGGCCGAGACGTTGGATGATATATTCCATACGTCGCCAGATACCCCTGTCTGCCCCCTTGATAAACCCCGTTCTTTCCGGGCGCAGGGCTGATCTGTCGACAGATCAGTACCGATCCATTGATGGATCGGATTCGCGCCACCGGACTGTCGCGCGGCACTCTGATCCGTCAACGGATCAGCACCGATCCATCGATGGATCGGTTTGGTCAGATCTGGCCTTCGAGCCCAGCCAGAAACTGCCGGACATCGCGCGGGGATCTGAGGATATGCACCGGTATGCGCTTTTGCCCCATGCTGGCCAATGCTAGAATGCGGGCGCGATTGGTGTTTCTTGTGTTCCAGATCCACAGCCAGAACTCGCGGCTAAACCGTTCCGGGCAGTCATTCGGCAAATCCGGACGGCTCTGACCCCAAAACCGGACCGTGCGCCAAAACACCCGCCAGGCCCGCAAGGAAAACGGCAGGTCGAGCACGATCAGCAGATCCGCCCGCGCCAGACGGCTCGGCCAGGTCGCCGCCAGTCCGCCTTCGAACACCCAAGCGTCCTCTGATTCGGCGGCCCGCGCCAGGCTGATCTTGTCGACCAAGGGCCTCTCGACCCACCCCGGCATCCAGTGGATATGGTCCACATGGACAACCGGCACATCCAGCCGCGCCCCCAAGGCGCGCGCCAATGTGGACTTCCCGCTGCCGGGCTGTCCGACAATCATAATCCGCTTCATTCCGCCGCTTCGGCGATGTTAAGGAACCCGCCCGATTGCCGCTCCCAGTAGCGCGCGTAAAGCCCGCCCTGTTTCAGCAGCGCCGCGTGGCTGCCTTGTTCCACGATCCGGCCCTCGTCCAGCACCACAATCCGGTCCATCCGCGCGATCGTCGACAGCCGGTGCGCAATCGCCAGCACCGTTTTGCCCTCCATCACCCGGTCCAGCGCGTTTTGAATCGCTGCCTCAACCTCGCTATCAAGCGCACTTGTCGCCTCGTCCAGCACCAGGATCGGCGCGTCTTTCAGGATGGCGCGGGCCAAGGCGATCCGCTGCCGCTGCCCGCCCGAAAGCTTGACCCCGCGCTCGCCCAGATGCGCGTCATAGCCCTTGCGGTGTTCGTGATCCTCCAGCCCAAGGATGAACCCATGCGCCTCGGCGCGCCGGGCCGCTTCGATGATGTCGTCGTCACTGGCACCCGGCTTGCCATAGGCAATGTTGTCGCGTGCCGAGCGGTTGAACATCGCGGTTTCCTGCGTGACCATGCCAATCCGCTGGCGCAGGCTCTCCTGCGTGGCTGCGGCGATGTCCTGCCCATCAATGGTGATTTCGCCACTTTCGGGGTCGTAAAGCCGCAGGAGCAGTGCCACCAGGGTCGATTTTCCGGCCCCCGAGGCCCCGACAATGCCCAGTTTCTCGCCCGACGCGATATGCAGCCGCACCCGGTCAACGCCGCCGGTTTCGCGACCATACGCAAAGCTCACATCGCGAAATTCGATCCGCCCGTCCTGTACCTCCAGCGTGATGGCATTGGCGGCATCGGCCAGCCCATGCGGCGGCGACAGCGTGCGCATGCCATCCTCGACCTCGCCCACATTGGCATAAAGCGACATCAGCGTGAAACTGACCCAGCCGGTCATCTGCGCCAGCCGCAGGCTGACTGCGCCGGTCGCGGCAATATCGCCCGCACTGACCAAGCCGCGCGACCAATACCAAAGCGCGCCGCCCACCAGAAGCACCGGCAACACCCCGGCCAAGGCCATCAACCAGAACCGAAATGTCACCGACACGACCCCGAAATCCAGCTGCCGTTCGCGGAACCGCGCCATCGCGCCCAGCGCCGCCCGGTCTTCGTGATCGGCGTGGGCGAACAGCTTGACCGTTTTGATATTGGTCATGGTATCAACGACTTGCCCAGTCACCATTGCCCGCGCTGCCGCCCGCGCCTTGGACTTTTGGCGAATGCGCGGCATGAAATAGCGGATCATCAATAGATAGCCGACAATCCACACCAAAAGCCCCAGCGCGATCCGCCCGTCCACCGTGCCAAGCAGCAGGATCGACCCCACCACCGAGGCCAGCGCAAACAGCACCGTATGCACCACTTCGACAACAACATCGCTCAACGCGCGGGCGGTTTGCATTTCCTTCTGCGCGATCCGCCCGGCAAAATCATTGTCGAAAAAGCTCACGTCCTGCCCCAGCGTGTAGCGATGCAGCCGCGACAGCACGAGGCTCAGCAGGTTGGGCTGCACCACAATGGACTGCAGGTAGGCCGACACCATCAACACCAGCGGCCGCAGCAGCAGGAAAAACAGACCCACCGCGACCAGCATCCAGAGATTTTCGGAAAACACCTGCTCTGGCGTGCCATTCAGCGCGGCATCCACCACCAGCCCCAGCGTCATTGCCGCCAGCACCTCGAGCACGCCAGCAAAGGCCGAGGCCGCACCGGCCACCGCCACCACGCCAAGGCTGCCTTGCAAGGCCCAACGGAAAAATGCGCCAAGCTTGCGGGGCGGCGGGGTCTCTGCCTTTGCAAACGGGTCGATCCACTGCCGTCTTGTCATGCCTTTGCCTCCGCGTCGTCTTGTATCGCCAGAAATCCGCCCGATTGGCGCGCCCAGAACCCAGCATATAAGCCGCCCTGCGCCAGAAGCGCGTCATGGCTGCCTTGTTCAACAATCCGGCCCTGATCGAGCACCAGAATGCGGTCAAGCTGGGCAATCGTCGACAGCCGGTGCGCGATGGCAATCACCGTTTTGCCCGCCATCATGCCGTACAGCGTCGATTGGATCGCGGCCTCGACCTCGCTATCAAGCGCGCTTGTCGCCTCGTCCAGCAACAGGATCGGCGCGTTTTTCAGAACCACCCGCGCCAGCGTGATCCGCTGGCGTTGCCCACCCGAAAGCTTGACGCCGCGCTCACCGACATGGGCGTCATAGCCGGTGCGGCCCGCCGCATCCTGCAATTCCAGAATGAAATCATGCGCTTCGGCTTGTTTGGCGGCGGCGATCATCTCGGCCTCTGTTGCATCGGGGCGGCCATACAGAAGGTTGTCGCGGATCGAGCGGTGCAGCAGCGAGCTGTCCTGTTGCACCATGCCGATCTGGCGGCGCAGGCTGTCTTGGGTCACCTGCGCGATGTCCTGGCCGTCGATTAGGATGCGGCCCGCCTCGGGTTCGTAAAACCTGAGCAGCAGCTTGACCAAGGTCGATTTGCCCGCGCCCGACCGCCCCACCAGCCCGATCTTTTCGCCCGGCGCAATCGTCAGGCCGATCCGATCCAGCCCTCCGCGTCCGCGACCATAATGATGTGACAGCCCGTCGAGCACGATCCGGCCTTCGGTCAGCACCAAGGGCGCGGCCTTTTCAGCATCGCGCAGGTCGATGGGTTGGGCGATGGTTTCCATCCCCTCGGCCACAACGCCCAACTGGCGAAAGAACGAGGTCAGCGCCCACATGATCCAGCCGGTCATCGCATTCAACCGCAGGGTCAGCGCCGAGGCCGCCGCCACCGCGCCGACACTGGCCTGCCCCTGCATCCAAAGCGCCAGCGCCCAGCCGACAACGCCGACGATCAGGAAGCCGTTGAGGATGGTCAGCCCCAGATCCATCTTGGTAAAGATCCGCATTTCGGCCTGAAATGTCTGGCGCGAGGTTTCTATCGCGTCGCGTGCAAAATCCATTTCGCGGCCATGATGGGCGAACATCTTGACCGAATGGATGTTGGTATAGGCGTCGACCACGCGGCCTGTCACCTGACTGCGGGCGTCGCTGGCGGCCTTGGAGGCGGGGCCGACGCGGCGAATGGTCCAGCGGATCAGCAGCGCATAAAACCCCAGCCACGCCAGCAGCGGCAGCGACAGCCGCCAATCCGCCTGCGCCAAAAGAATCGTCGCGCCAATGATATAGGCCAGCGAAAAGCTTATGGCGTCGAACACCTGAAACACCGCCTCGCCCGCCGCCGGAGGGGTCTGCATGATGCGGTTGGCGATGCGCCCGGCGAAATCACTCTCGAACCAGCCAACCGACTGGCGCAGCACATGGGCATGGGCGCGAAACCGGATCAACGTGCCGAAATTTGGCAGGATCGCGTTGTTCAAAACCGCCACATCCAGCGCCTGAAGCACCGGACGGAGCACCAAGAGGAACAGCGCCAAGGCGATTAGCCAGTTGCCATGATCGGCCCAGACCTGATCTGGCGTGCCGGACAGGATATCGACAACCCAGCCCATCGCCCAGATCATCCCAATCTCGATCGACGCCACCACCACCGACAACAAGCCGGCAATCAGAAAGACGCGTTTGAACGGCTGCGAATACTGCCACAGGAACGGCCAGAGCTTTTGCGGCGGATGGTCCGAGATTTGATAGTCGCAGTAAGGATCAACGAGGTTTTCGAAATACTTGAACATGGCGGCGCTCCTGCGAGCAAAAAGGCAACTTGGGCAAATGGCGCGGCAAACCCCCGCGACGGGCCGTGGCATCAACCGAGGCCAAGGCGGGCTTTCACCATGTTGCACGCTCCTGTTGCGATGCGAAAGGCCTAGTCCGGGCGCGGTGGCTTAGGTCACACGAACAAAAGCAGTGCAAAGCTGCCCAGCGCCAGCGCCATCGCGCGGTTGAACAGCTGCCAGGCTTTTGGCGCGTGTTGCAGGAAGGACAGCAGCGACCCGGCCCATGTCCAGAACAGGCAGACCAGCAGATTGACGCTAGAGAAGGTGCCGCCCAGCCGCAGCGCCTCGCCCAAGGGGCCATAACCGCCGGGATAGGCCGAGGCCGCGGCCAGTGCCACCGCCCAGACCTTAGGGTTAACCCATTGAAACAAAACCGCTTCGATCAGGGTCATCGGGCGCGCGCCGGCTTTGGCCTCTTTCGGGCGTGCTTTCCACAACTGCGATGCCATGTAGAGGATCCACAGCGCGGCGGCGATTTTCAGCACGGTGGCCACACCCGGAACCGCAGCGATCAGCCCGCCAAGGCCAAGGCCCGTCAGTCCGGCCGTGATGCCGACCCCCAGCACCACGCCCGCGAGATGTGGCAGGGTCGGGCGCAAGCCAAAACGCGCGCCAGAGGTGGTGAGCAGGATGACGTTCGGCCCCGGCGAAAACAGGCCGAGAAACACGAAAAGGATCAGCGGATCACTCATGCGCGAGCAGATCGGCCTTTGTCAGTTTGAAGCCGGAGGTGATCCAGAGCTTTTCCAGCACCCGCAGCTTGTCGCCCAGCGCCGCGCCTTCATACTCTGGCATCAGATCGGCGGCGGCGACGGGAAAAACCGCATGCGCGCCCTCCTCCATCGCGGCAAAGGCCTTGCGGTCGATGTGTTCCTGCAGGATCGCGGCCCGCAGCGCCAAAAGCTTTTCCGACTGCTCCGCACCATGGCGATAGCCGATCTCGGCGGGCGTGGTGACAGAGCCGACCTCGCGCCGGAAAAACGCCAAATCCTTGGACTGGGCCTTGCTGAGGCGCAGCCGCGTGTCCACCTCTTCGCCGCCAATGCTGGCAAGGCGCAGAATCGGGTCGGGCGCGATCCCGGCCTCTTCCTCGACATAGACCAACGGCCCCAGAACGGTGCTGACCGCGCCGGGCAGAAGATGCGCGAGCACACCGGCCTTTTCCATCGCGGCCACGGCGCGGGTGGGGTCTGGCGCGGCCAAAAGCTTGATCATCTCGGCCCCGACGCGTTCGCGCGAGAGGCCCTCCAGCCCATCGAGATTGCCCGCAATCGCGGCCAAAGCTTCGCGGTCAAAGCCACCCTTTTCGCGGCCATACCACGCGTTAAAGCGGAAAAACCGCAGCGTGCGCAGGTAGTCTTCTTTAATGCGGGCCTCAGCATCGTCAATGAACCGCACCTTCTGGGCGCGCAGATCGT
Organism: Marinovum sedimenti; assembly: GCF_054052205.1. Taxonomy (NCBI): domain Bacteria; kingdom Pseudomonadati; phylum Pseudomonadota; class Alphaproteobacteria; order Rhodobacterales; family Roseobacteraceae; genus Marinovum; species Marinovum sedimenti. Next base: position 2,307,474 of record NZ_CM133223.1, on the reverse strand, counting down.
CGATGCCGCCAACCGGGTCCGTCACCTCGCCCATGGGATCGGCGTAGAGCGCGTTCATGGTGAAATCGCGGCGGTGCGCGTCTTCTTCCAGCGTGTCGGCAAAGGCCACCACGGCGCGGCGGCCATCGGTTTCGATATCGCGGCGATAGGTGGTGATCTCATGCGCGATCTTGTCGGACACCACCGTAACGGTGCCATGATCAATGCCAGTCGGGATCGCGTTAAAGCCCGCCGCCCCGGCGAGCTCCATCACCCGCTCGGGGCGGGCATCGGTGCTGATGTCGATGTCCGACACCGGCGCGCCCAACAGCGCATTGCGCACACAGCCGCCGACAAAATAGGCGCTATGCCCCGCGTTGGTCAGCATGGCGCACACCGCTTGCGTCGCCGGATTGGTCAACCAGTCGCCGTCTACCTTCATCCTGCCATCCTTTCGGCCAGGCCACGCAGAATGCGGGCCGTCGCGCCCCAGATGTAATACGGGCCGTAAGGCGCAGTGTAATAGGAACGCCGCATCCCGCGCCAGCGCCGTGATTGCACCGAAAAGCGCGCGGGATCAGTGACATGCGCCAAAGGCACGAAAAACACTTCATCGACTTCGCCAGGTTCAGGGATCGGAGTGAAATCGCCGGTGACGCGGGCAATGACCGGCGTGATCAGAAAGCTGGTGACGGTTTCATGGGTGGGCAGCGTGCCCAAAACCTCGACCTGCGCCGGGTTGAGGCCGACCTCTTCATGCGCCTCGCGCAGGGCGGCGGCGACAACATCAACGTCGCCCGGGTCTTGTTTGCCGCCGGGAAAGGCGATCTGGCCGGGGTGATGCTTGAGCGCCGAAGAGCGTTTGGTGAGGATCAGCTGCGGCCCGGTTTCGGACATGACAAAAGCCGCAAGCACGCCAGCGGGGCGCAGCTTGCGGCCTTCGGGAAGGCGAAAATCCGGGTTCAGATCGAAATCGGACGAGGCCGCGCTGTCGCGGGCCAGTGCCGCGATCAGCCCGGCCAGCGGGTCACTTGCCATCAGCCTCAAATCCCACGGTCGCAGGGTCAAGGTCGTAATGCGCGCCGCAGAACTGGCAATCGGCGGTGACACGGCCTTCGTCGGTCGTCATCGTCTTGATATCCTTGGCGGAATAGATCGACAGGCTCTGCCGCACCTTATCCTCGGAACAGCTGCACCCAAAGGCCACCGGCTGGGTGTCATAGACCCGCGGTTGTTCCTCATGAAACAGCCGCACCAAGAGGTCATTCGGCGGCACCGAGGGGCCAATCAGTTCGATCTGTTCGACCGTATCGAGCAGGATATTGGCACGGTTCCAGTTCTCGGCGGTGTCGTCATCGCCGAGCAGATCGTCAACCGTGAGCAAGCCACCCTCGCCCGATCCGCCTTCGCCGTTGGCCTCGAGCGAGGATTTCGGCATGTGTTGCAGCATGATGCCGCCCGCACGCCAATGCTCGGGATTGCCCGGCTCGGAGGATTTGCCAAAGCTGAGCGAAAACCGGGTCGGCAATTGCTCGGACTGGGCAAAATAGCTCTCGGCACAGGCGCGCAGGCTGCCACCTGACAGCGGCGTAATGCCTTGATATGGCTGCATTCCTTGGCCCTGATCGAGCAGCACAGCAAAATAGCCCTCGCCGAGTTGATCAAAGGGGTCGCCATCGGTCAACCGGTCGGGATCAAAGCTGGCATAGGCCCGAATGCGCGCCGGAGCGCCCTCTTCCGTTGGGCCGTAGTAATCGGTGGCGATCATCCGCACCGCGCCTTTGGACTGCACTTGCAACGACAATTTCCAGCGCAGCTTGACCGTTTGGCCGATCAACGCGGTCAAAAGCGCCATTTCAGCGACCAGCGCCTCGACGGCCGGCGGATAGTTGTGTTGTTTCAGGATGCCGCCCAATACACCGTCGAGCCGCGCAACGCGGCCCCGGATATCGGAGCGATCAAGCTGAAACGGCAGGACAGTATCGTCCCAGGCGATGGCATTCACAGATGTCATGAGATTTCCTTGTTGCCCGAGTTTGGCATATCGCCCCTATATAGGCATCACAGGCCAGCGTCCAAGGGGTATGACATGATCCGCCGCGTCGGAAACCCGCCCGAGATGGGCAAACCGCACCGGCTGCGCGCCGGGGCCTATGCTGTTTTGCCCATCGGCGATGACTTGCTTTTGACATTTCAGCAGGGGTCGGACGAGCCGCTGCAACTGCCCGGCGGCGGCATTGATCCCGGTGAACAGCCGCTGGCCGCGCTGCATCGTGAGGTGCTCGAAGAGACCGGTTGGACGATTGGCGCGCCCCGGCGGCTGGGGGCATGGCGGCGCTATGTGTTTATGCCGGAGTATGACATTTGGGCGGAAAAGCTCTGTACGATCTACCTCGCCCGCCCGATTCGCCGCCTTGGTCCGCCTGCTGAAACCGGCCATGCCGTGCGCTTTGTGCCGCGGGCGCAGGCGCGCGACAGTCTGTCCAATCCGGTGGATCGTGCCGCCCTGAGCTTGATCCAGTCGATGGGGTGGCTTGGCTAGAACTCGACCAGCGCGGCCGAAATATCATCCGCGAATTCGCCCCGCGCCGTGCCCTTGGATAGGGTCCAGACCATCGCTTCGAGGAAATTGCTGCCCGACAAGTGGCCCAGATCCTCCACCATCTTCACAAGCCCCGCCTCACCGATGAAATTGCCGTCGGGCCCAAGGCATTCCGTAATGCCATCGGAATACAGTAACAATCGGTCGCCTTTTCTCAGAACCGTTTGAAATTGCTCGAATTTGGCATCCTCGAGCAATCCAACCGGCAGCCCGCCTTCCCCCACCAGTTCAATCCGTCCATCGGCACGACGAACAAGCGGATGTGGATGCCCGGCCTGAGACATCCTCACCTGGCCGGAAATCAGATCAATGTCGGCCAGCAGCATGGTGAAGTAATGTTCGGTATCCCATTCCTCGAGCACAATCCTGTTGAGCGTCTCGATCACCTTGTCCGGCGGCAGCATAATATAATACCCCTCGCTGGTTTCGCGCAGGGCAAGGTTCTGATCGGGGGTCATCGACGACAGGTAGCTGGCCAGTCGGGCCGTCATCAAGGCCGAGCTGACGCCGTGGCCTGAAACGTCAATCGCATAGACCCCGAGGCGGGACTTTCCGACCGGGAAAAAGCCGACCAGGTCGCCGCCGACATGGCCAGATTGCTGCAAAAGCAGCGAAAGATCGGCGCGACCGAAACGGCGATGACGCTCGCGCACCAGCGATTGCTGAAGTTTTCTGGCTTCGATCAAGTCATTGTCGAGCGCGTCGTACAGGCCTTGTAACTCATCCAGAGTCCCGGAAATCACTCGGTTCTGGTCGCTCAACTGTTGCTGCATACGGATGATCCGTTCGCCCGCGGTGATCCGCGCGCGCAGTTCGTCTGAATGAACCGGTTTGGTCAGAAAATCGTCGGCACCATTGTCCAGCCCGCGGGCCACCGCACATTTGTCACTTTTCGACGTCAGCAGGATAAAATAGCCGTAGGTTTCACGCTCCATCGCCCTGAATTTCTTGCAGAATTCCAGCCCGTCCATTTCCGGCATCATCCAGTCCGACAACACCAAATCAGGTGGTCGCGCTTCGCAAATCGCAAGCGCATCCTGTCCGCTCGCGGCTTCGATCACCTCGTGCCCCTGCCGTGACAACGTGATCGAAAGCCGCCTTCGCTGCGGCGCGCTGTCATCAACAACCAAGATACGCAGCCGTGATGCCCCGCCGCTGGCCTCGGGCCGAGCACCGGTCTGCGCCGCCAGATCCATCACACACGTCCACCCTCATGCTGCCCCACGACGTCAGTTTGCCGCCTAGATATTAAGGCAGGGTAAACGCGCGGATTTATCGAGAATTGGAGGGGTTTCGCTAACGTATTTTTCACCGGTCCCACATATTTTACTGCTCAAGATATCAGGAGGGCGTTCGTTATGATTGATTGGTCACGGATTTTGGAACTGCGCGATGACGTGGGTGACAGTGAATTCGATGAGATCGTAGTGTTGTTTCTGGAGGAGGTTGAAACCACGATTGGCGCGCTCGGGCCCGACAGGCCGGACTTGAGCTCGCAGTTGCACTTTCTCAAAGGCGGCGCGCTGAATTTGGGATTCGAAGCGCTGGCCGCGAGATGTCAGATTGGGGAGGCTGCGGCCGACGCGGGCTATCATGCGCGCGTTGATCTTGGCCGTATCCGCGCCATATATGAGGCGTCTCGCGCGGAACTGACCGCCGGGCTGGAAGCCCGACTGGCCAATTAAACCCGCGATGTCAGTTGATCAAAAAAACCTGCACGTCCGCCACATTGGTGCCGGTGGCCCCCGTCATCAGCAAGGCTTCAGCACGGCGCAACGCCTCATAGCTGTCGTTATTGGCGAGCAACGCTTGCGCATCGGCCCCGATTTCGGCGGCGGTTGCAGGACCCACAATACCGCCCGCCGCATCAACCGGGCCGTCGCGTCCATCTGTTCCGGCCGACATGAACACCCAGCTTTTCGGCAAATCATGGCCCGCCGCGCCCAGCGCGACACGCAGCGCCAGCTCTTGATTGCGCCCACCACGGCCATCGCCTCGCAGAGTTACAGTTGTTTCGCCGCCAAAGATCAACGCCTGGGGGCGGGCCTTCGATGCCTCGGCCGCCGCGCGCAGAACGATCTCGGCGGCATCCGCCACATCGCCCACAAGCGCGTCCGAAACAATGCGCGCTTCGTACCCATCAGCAGCCACAAGCATCGCTTCAAGGCTTTTGCGATTGGAGCCGATCAAGTGGTTTTCCGCCGTGGGGTGTTTGGGCGGGGAATAAGTGGCCCCCAAATGGACCCGCACAGAGGCAGGACACTGGTCCCAAATACCCGCATGTTTAAGCAAATCCGCTGCAGTTTCCCGGGTGCCAATCGGGCCAACCGTCGGGCCAGACGCGATCGCGCGCAGGTCATCCCCAATCACGTCGGACAGCAAATACGCGCTGACCGGGGCTGGTGCCGCGATTTGGACCAGACCACCGCCTTTGAGGCGCGACAGCTGTTGGCGGACATGGTTCATCTTAACGATGTCCAAACCCGCGCTCAGAAGCAGCCGATTGACCGCGGCCTTTTCCTCCAGCGAGACACCCTCGACCGGTGCCGGCACCAGCGCCGAACCGCCCCCGGACACCAAAACAACCACGGCATCTTGTGGCCCCAAGCGCGCAAGCCGCGTCATGATCTCTTGCCCGGCGCGCAGCCCGGCGGCATCGGGCACCGGGTGCGCCGAGCGCAGCACCGTGGCACCGGGCACATCCATCTCGTTTTCATAGTGGGTCACGGCCAAGGCCTGCACGTCGCGCGTCACATGTGCCAAAGCTTCGCGCAGCATGGCCGGCGCGGCCTTGCCGATGGCGATCAAATGCAGTTCGCCCGTCGGGTTGGGCAGTGGATGCGCAACCAAAGCGCGGCGCAGTGCGATTGCCGGATCAGCGGCTTCGACCGCTTTTTCAAAGAGATGCAGGGCGGTTTGGCGCAGATCGGGCATGGGTGTCCACTTGGCAAAAGCTAATGACCGTATCTGAGTGCCAGTCCTGCTGGATGTCAAACACGCGGCCCGCGCGATGGGCGGGCCGCAAGGATTTGGTCAACTTCAAGGTTAACCCGCCCGCCCGAATTTCCACAACGTCCGCGTGGTCAAAGCCAAAGTACCGCCCGACGCGCGGGTACAATGCCTTATACAGCGCCTCTTTGGCGGAAAATGCAGCGGTGCAGGTTTTTGCATCCGGTTCCGAGCCAAGTACCGCCAGATCGCCGGGCGTCAGCACCGTTTGGCGAATGGCCCGGGCTGCACGCGAATCGACCAAGGCTTCGATGTCGAGCCCCAGATCGGCACCACCCTTGCCCAGCCAAACGCCGACCGTGCCATGACTGTGCGAAATCGAGCCTTGCAGACCAGCAGGCCAGAGCGGCTCGCCCTTCGACCCACGCCCGACGGGAACCGGATCAACCCCGAGACACGACATCGCCTGCGCGGCCAGCACTCGTCCGGCCAAATACTCGGCCCGCCGTTTTGGCACAGCATTCGACAGAAACGCCGGAAAATCCTGCCCGAATTGGGCAAAAGCGGCGTCTTGGTAACCGGCAATGTCGTACCTGGCGATCAGCAGGCAACGGGTGTCGGAGAGGGAACGGACGTCGGGCGGGGCCAGCAGGGACTGGCCGGCAAAGATCGACTTATCCGGCGAATGTGCCAAAATGACCGCCCTGAAAGATCAACGGATCGCCTTCACGATAGGCCAATTGTTCGACCTCGCCGATGATGACCGAATGGTCGCCCGCCTCGACCGACTTGTCCAAACGGCACTCGAACGTCGCCAGCGCATCACGGATCAGCGGCACGCCCAGCGCGCCAATGAAGGAATTGCTGTCGTTGAATTGGCCACCATCCTTGGCAAAAGCCATCGCCAGATCGTATTGCCCCGAATGCAACACGTTGATTGCATAGGTTTTTGCGCCGCTGAACAGGGCGTAGCGCTGCGAGCGTTGCGACAGGCACCAAAGCAAAAGCGGCGGCGACAGCGACACTGAGGTAAAGGAGTTCGCGGTCATGCCAGTGGGGCCATCGTCGGTCATCGTCGTTATAATTGTCACCCCGGTCGCGAATTGACCCAGCGCATTGCGATACAGGCGCATGTGCTTGTCATCAGGCTGGAACGGGGTCGGTGCAATCATGGTGTCGGTCCGGACGGGGCTGTTCATTGGCACATCGCATTCGCTGGCAACGGGGTAAAGCGCAAACAAAGGCGTTGGGTCAAGCCCGGCACCGCCCCGCGCACAGGATTTTCGCCGCTGTTATACCCGCAATTGCTGGCGAAAATGCGGCGGCGTCAGTCCACGCCGCGCCCCTCGACGCAATGGCCATAAACCGTGGTGAGCAACGAGATCCCGATCATGGTCGCAAACCAGCCAACGACGATGCTGTACACCAGACTGAGGGTAGAATTGGGATCACCGCTCAACATTGTCGGAATCTGCATAACAAATGTCGCAAGGATCATCAGCCCGGCCAACCCGGCCATGGTGCCAGATGCGTCGCGGGTGGCGACCCAAGCATCTTTGAAGGACATCGTCTCGCCCAGCGCAATCGCAGGAAGGATCGGCGACAGACGGAAAAACAGATAGGCCCCGGCCCCGACAACAATCGACATCATCGCAATGGGCGGCAGCATGATCGAGGTCAACATAATCACCGGAAGCAAGGCAACGCCAACCGCGAGGCCCAGCAAAATGGATCTCCAGAGGTATCCAAGCACCGTGCCGCCCGGCCATTTCGGCAGCCAACCCGACGGCGTTTCGCCCAAAAGCACAAAACGGTGCCACGCCACCGCGATCCACAGACTGGCGCAGAGCGCCGCAATCCCGAGCGCCATCATCACAAGGCCCTCAATCCCGGAATGGACTGGATAGACCCCGCCGTCCGGCCCGGCGACCATTTCGACCCCGACGGAATGGGAAAACAGCTGCGACGCTATCTGCACCAAATAGAGCAGCAGCGACACCCGAAGCGCCACGTCGAGATTGTTGATCACCAGCCGCACAGAGTGCGTGAACATCGACCAGGCCTTCATTCGAAACTCTCCAAACTACGATTTCGCGCGCAACTTGGGCGCAACCTGCGCCAAGGTCAACGCCGCGACCTTGCCCCGGCGTGCAAAACCCGGTATCGCGCGGGCGTCATTCAGAAAGGAAATCGCCCAATGTCCGCGCCCAAGAAAGTTGTCCTGGCCTACTCCGGCGGCCTCGATACCTCGATCATCCTGAAATGGCTTGAAACCGAGTACGGCTGCGAGGTTGTCACCTTCACCGCCGATCTGGGCCAAGGCGAAGAGCTTGAGCCTGCGCGCAAGAAAGCCGAAATGATGGGTGTGTCCGAGATTTATATCGAGGATGTACGCGAGGAATTCGTTCGCGATTTCGTCTTTCCAATGTTTCGCGCCAATGCCGTGTACGAGGGGCTCTATCTATTGGGCACCTCGATCGCCCGACCGCTGATTTCCAAGCGTCTGGTTGAGATCGCCGAGAAAACCGGCGCCGACGCCGTGGCCCACGGTGCCACCGGAAAAGGCAACGATCAGGTGCGGTTCGAGCTGGCCTGTTATGCGCTGAACCCTGATATCAAGGTGATTGCGCCCTGGCGTGAGTGGGACCTGACCTCGCGCACCAAGCTGCTGGAATTTGCTGAAAAGCACCAGATCCCGGTGGCCAAGGACAAGCGCGGCGAAGCGCCGTTTTCAGTCGATGCCAACCTGCTGCACACCTCGTCCGAGGGTAAAGTGCTGGAAGATCCGGCGGTTATGGCGCCCGATTACGTCTATCAGCGCACCGAAGACCCGATTGGTGGCCCGGATCAGCCGGAATACATCGAAGTCACTTTTGAACAGGGTGACGCGGTTGCGATCAACGGTACGGCAAAAAGCCCGGCCACCATCCTGACCGAGCTGAACGAATATGGCCGCCGTCATGGCATTGGCCGTCTCGATTTCGTGGAAAACCGCTTTGTTGGCATGAAATCGCGCGGCATCTATGAGACGCCCGGCGGCACGATCCTGCTTGAGGCGCACCGGGGCATCGAGCAAATTACGCTCGATTCCGGTGCGGGTCACCTTAAAGATTCGATCATGCCGCGTTATGCCGAGCTGATTTACAACGGCTTTTGGTACTCGCCCGAGCGTGAGATGCTGCAAGCGCTGATCGACAAGAGCCAGGAGCATGTCACCGGCACGGTCAAGCTGATGCTGTTCAAGGGGATGGCGCGGACTGTTGCGCGCTGGTCAGATCACTCGCTGTATTCCGAGGCGCATGTGACCTTTGAAGACGATGCCGGCGCGTATGATCAGAAAGATGCGGCGGGCTTTATCCAGCTTAATGCGCTGCGGCTCAAGCTGTTGGCGGCGCGGAACCGTCGGTTGAAAGGCTGACGGCCCCGCGCTTTACTCGTTAAATATTGATCCGGCCGACCCCTGCTGCGGCCGGATCAAACCATCAAAGCTTATTGCGCGGTGATGGTCGCCATCACGAGGTTGCCTTCGGGCTTGATCGGGCCGTCTTCTTTGGCGCCCAGCGTGTATTCAAACACACCGGTTTTCATCCCGCCCTCTTCGGCGTGAACCATCAGCATCAGCATGTCACCCGAGGCGACCTCTTCTTGCAGGATCGCGGTCACATCCATGGTTTCGCCCATGCGGATCGGGGCATAGCCAACAACCGGGCCGGGCTTCATGTCGGCACCGGTGCGGTGCACCACCAGCCAGCCATTTTCGCCTGCGGTCACTTTCGACGCGGTGACGACACCGGCCGAGACATCCTGATCGGCGGCCTCAACTGCGGGCGTCATACCGTGGCCACCCGCAAAGGCGGTGGTGGCGGTCAGGGTGGCGGCGGCAATGGTCATCATAAAACGTGTCATATCGTTAATTCCCTATCTCTTGTTTTTCAGCGCGGATCAGGTCCGGCATGACAGGAGGTACGGGAGCACACGCGGCAAAGTTTCACCCAGACGAAAATAATTCGCAAGAGTGCAGAATAGATGAAACAGGGCGGCTTTACCCGTCGAAGGATTCGAGATCTTTGAGATCGGGGATCACATCCGCCGTGCCTTGGCGGGTGACCATCATCGCCCCGGCCCGCTGCGCGCGTTGGATCGCCTGTTGCATCGGCATCCCCCGGTCGAGACCTGCTACCAGATAGCCGGTAAAGGTGTCGCCGGCGCCGGTGGTGTCGACCACCTCGACCTTGATGCCGGGATAATGTTGGTCGGTGCCGCTGGCATTGTCGTAGTGATGGCAGCCATCCGCGCCTAGGGTGACCACGATGTCCGGGACCGTCATGTCCTTTAGCGCCGTACCCAGCGCTTCGGTCAGCTGCGTTGCCTCGACCGCGTTCAACACAAGCATGTCGATCCGGTCGATCACCGCGCGCACCGCCGCCGCATCAAACGGCGCCGCGGCATAGACCACCCGCATCCCCTTGCTGCGCGCCAATCCGGCGGCGAAGGATTGCAGGTTGGTTTCATTTTGAAGCAACAGCGTGTCAGAGGCGGTGGCATCGCCGAGCGCTGCTGTGATCTGCCCCTGCCCCAGCGCGACATTCGCACCGGGATAGAGCACGATCTGATTTTCGCCATTGCCGTCGATATATACAATCGCATGGCCGGTGGCGGCGTGGTTTTCGGCAATGTGCCGGGTGTCGACGCCGTATTCGAGCAAGCGCTCGACCGCCCAATGCCCGTCCGTTCCGACCGCGCCAATGTGGCCGACATGCGCCGCCGCCCGCGCCGCAGCGACCGACATATTGGCACCTTTGCCACCCAACCCCCGGTGAAAGCTGGTCGAGGCCAGAGTTTCGCCGGGGGCCGGCAAATGCGGCAGGTGATAGAACAAATCAGCGTTGATCGACCCGAGGTTATAGATCATCGCCACTGTTCCTTTACGTTACCCGACCTTGCACGCCGCAAGGACCGCCATGTTGAGAATGTCATTCGCTGTCGAGACAGAGGAGCAGATCTGGATCGACTTGTCGACGCCTGCCAGAATCGGTCCGATCACCGTCGCGCCCGCCATTTCCTGCATCAGCTTGGTCGAAATGCTGGCCGAGTGCCGCGCCGGAACGATCAGGATGTTGGCCGGACCAGTGAGCCGCGAGAACGGATATGCCTTTTGCGCCTGCGCATTCAGCGCCACATCGACGGTCATTTCGCCTTCGTATTCAAAGGTCACGCCGCGCGCGTCCAGCACCTTGGGGGCCAAAAGCATCTTGGTTGCGCGCTCCGACACCGGATAGCCGAAGGTCGAAAAGCTGACAAAAGCCACGCGCGGCTCAAGCCCCAGATGCGTCGCCACGTCGGCGGCGCGCTCTGCAATGGTCGCCAAGTCATGCTCGTCGGGCCATTCCTGCACCAAGGTATCGCCGATCAGCACGATCCGCCCTTTGTGCAACAGCGCGGTCACGCCCACCGCGCCATGCTCGGCATCGGCGTCGAACACATAGTTCATCCGCTCAAGCACATGCGCCGATTTGCGGGTCGCGCCGGTGATCAAGCCATCGCCATGCCCATGCGCCAGCATCAGCGCGGCAAAGACATGCCGGTCGCGCGCGGCGAGCCGGTGGATGTCTTTCATGTCGTGGCCCTTGCGCTGGAGCCGCTCGTAGAGAAAATCCTTGTAGGTATCGAGATACCGGGAATTCGCTGCATTGACGATCTCGAGTTCGCGTACAGCATCGCCCAGACCGGCGGCCTCAAGCTTGGGCCGCACATCCTCTTCGCGCCCGACAACAAGCGCTTTGCCCAGACCGTTGCGCTGGTAACTTACCGCCGCGCGCAGCACGCGGGGATCATCGCCCTCGGCAAAGATCATCCGCGCCTGATTGGCCCGCGCGCGGGCATTGATGCCGCGCAGAATCGAGGCGGTGGGATCGAGGCGCGATTTCAGCGAAAGCTCGTAGGCCTCCATATCGACGATCGGACGGCGGGCGGCACCGGTGTCCATGCCTGCCTTGGCGACGGCGGGCGGAATACGATGGATCAGGCGGGGGTCAAACGGCGTCGGGATGATGTAATCGCGGCCAAACGTCAGGTTTTTGCCATAGGCCAGCGCCACTTCGTCGGGCACATCCTCGCGCGCCAGCGCGGCGAGCGCCTCGGCGCAGGCGATCTTCATCTCGTCATTGATCGCGCGGGCATGCACGTCCAAAGCGCCGCGGAACAGGTAGGGGAAACCGAGCACGTTGTTGACTTGGTTGGGATAATCGCTGCGCCCGGTGGCGACGATGGCATCGGCGCGGACCTCATGCGCCTCTTCTGGCGTGATCTCGGGGTCCGGGTTGGCCATCGCAAAGATCACCGGGTTTTCCGCCATACTGGACACCATGTCCTGAGTCACGGCACCTTTGGCCGAGACGCCAAGGAAAACGTCCGCACCCTTCATCGCCTCTTCGAGCGTGCGCAGATCGGTGTTGGCGGCATGGGCCGATTTCCACTGATTCATGCCCTCGGTGCGGCCCTGATAGATCACACCTTTGGTGTCGCACATGATGCAGTTGTCCTGCTGCGCGCCCATTGATTTCACCAGCTCGAGGCAGGCAATGCCCGCCGCCCCGGCACCGTTCAACACGATGCGGCAGTCTTCGATTTTCTTGCCCGAAATGTGCAGCGCATTGATCAGCCCGGCGGCGCAGATCACCGCAGTTCCGTGCTGGTCATCGTGGAACACCGGAATGTCCATCTCTTCCTTGAGCCGTTGCTCAATGATGAAGCATTCCGGGGCCTTGATGTCTTCGAGGTTGATGCCGCCAAAGGTCGGCCCCATCAGCCGCACCGCGTTGCAAAAGGCATCCGGGTCTTCGGTATCAAGCTCGATGTCGATGGAATTGACGTCGGCAAAGCGTTTGAAGAGCACCGCCTTGCCCTCCATCACCGGTTTCGATCCCAGTGCGCCAAGGTTGCCGAGGCCCAGAACCGCCGTGCCGTTCGAGATCACCGCAACCAGGTTGCCCTTGTTGGTGTAATCATAGGCCAATTCCGGGTTGGCCGCGATTTCCTCGCAGGGCACCGCGACGCCCGGCGAATAGGCCAGCGACAGATCGCGCTGGGTGGTCATCGGGACGGTGGGCGTGATCTCGAATTTGCCGGGTGTCGGCTCGAGGTGGAAGGCCAAAGCCTCTTCACGGGTGATCTTGGCTCTTGGCATGCAACGGGCCTCCCTGTTTTGCTTGCAGGTTTTGTAACCAAGGCCCGTCAGGTTGGAAAGCGCAAGCTGTCGCAGAGGCAGGCAAGGCTGCTTTCGGCTTTTCGAGACAATCGCGGCTTTGTATGGTCTGGCAAATTCCTCGGGGGCCTTATGAGCAGCGCAAAATCTACAGTCACGCCAATGATGGCGCAATTCCTCGAGATTAAATCCGGTTATACGGACGCGCTTCTGTTTTACCGGATGGGCGATTTCTATGAGATGTTCTTTGACGATGCCAAGGCGGCGGCCGAGGCATTGGACATCGCGCTGACCAAGCGGGGCAAACACGACGGCGCGGATATTCCGATGTGCGGCGTGCCGGTGCATGCCGCCGAGGGCTATCTGCTGACGCTGATCCGCAAGGGGTTTCGCGTGGCGGTCTGTGAACAGATGGAAAGCCCGGCCGAGGCGAAAAAGCGGGGCGGCAAATCGGTGGTGAAACGTGATGTAGTGCGGTTGGTGACGCCGGGCACATTGACGGAAGAGAGCCTGTTGGAGGCGCGGCGGCACAATTTCCTCGCGGCTTTTGCCTTGGTTCGGGATGAGGCGGCCTTGGCTTGGGTCGATATTTCGACCGGCGCGTTTCACGTTATGGCGGTGCCGCAGGTGCGGTTGGGGCCAGAGTTGGCGCGGTTGGCGCCGTCTGAAGTGCTGGTCTCCGAAGCGCAGGAATTGGAGCTGTCCGATGTGGTGTCCGAAGCCGGGGCGGCGTTGACAACCTTGGGCCGCGCGTCGTTTGACAGTGCGCTGGCCGAGGATCGGGTGGCGGGCGTGTTTGGCGTGGCCTCGCTTGAGGCGTTTGGCACGTTTGAACGGGCGGAACTGTCGGCGATGGGGGCCTTGGTCGACTATCTGAAGATCACACAGAAAGGCAAACTGCCGCTGCTGCGCCCGCCGGTGAAAGAGGCGAGCGGCGGTGTGATGCAGATTGATGCCGCCACGCGGCGCAATCTGGAGCTGACGTCGGCACTGTCTGGCGGGCGTGCCGGGTCTTTGCTGGCCTGTATCGACCGCACGGTGACGGCGGGTGGCGCGCGGTTGCTGGAACGGCGGCTGTCGAGTCCGTCGCGCGACCTGCCCGAGATTTCGTCGCGCCTCGAAGCGGTGACGTTTTGCTGTGATCAGGGTGCCTTTCGCTCGGGTCTGCGGGACGCGCTGCGCCGGGTGCCGGATGTCGACCGGGCGTTGTCGCGGTTGTCGCTTGATCGCGGCGGGCCGCGCGATCTCACCGGAATTCGCAACGCTTTGGAACAGGCGGCGGAGATTGGCGAGGCGTATGGATCGGCGGATTTGCCCGCACAGTTGGCCGATGCGGTGACACGGTTGGACGGGCATGATGCGCTGCTGGATCTGCTCGATCAGGCGCTGGTGGCCGAGCCGCCGCTGCTGGCCCGCGACGGTGGATTTATCGCGCCGGGGTATGATGCGGAGCTCGATGAGGCGCGTACCTTGCGTGACGAAGGCCGCAGCGTGATTGCGCGGATGCAGCAGGAGTTCATCACCGAGACCGGGATCAACTCCCTGAAAATAAAGCACAACAATGTGCTGGGATATTTCATCGAGACAACCGCGACCCATGCCGAAAAGATGCATGCGCTGTCGGAGCGGTTCATTCATCGCCAGACCACGGCCAATCAGGTGCGGTTCACCACGGTCGAGCTTTCGGAGCTGGAAACCCGCATCCTGAACGCGGGCAACCGCGCGCTAGAGATTGAGAAACGCCTGTTCGCCAACCTGCGACAAGCGATCCTAGATGCGGCGGGGCCATTGGGCGATCTGGCGCGCGCGCTCAGCGAATTGGACGTGAGCACCGGGCTGGCGGAACTGGCGGCGCAAGAGGATTGGACGCGGCCGGTGGTGGACAACAGCCGAATGTTTCACATCGAGGCGGGGCGGCATCCGGTGGTTGAGGCGGCGCTGAAACGCGACGGCAATCCGTTTGTGGCCAACGATTGCGATCTGAACGACGCCGACGGTGCCTCGGCGATCTGGCTGCTGACCGGGCCGAACATGGCGGGTAAATCCACCTTTCTGCGGCAGAACGCGCTGATTGCGGTGCTGGCGCAGATGGGATGCTTTGTGCCCGCGACGCAGGCGCGGATTGGACTGGTGTCACAACTGTTTAGCCGCGTCGGGGCGTCGGATGACCTCGCGCGGGGGCGGTCGACCTTTATGGTGGAAATGGTGGAAACCGCCGCCATTCTCAATCAGGCGGACGACCGGGCCTTGGTGATCCTTGATGAAATCGGGCGCGGCACGGCAACCTATGACGGGCTGTCGATTGCCTGGGCGACGCTGGAACATCTGCACGATATGAACCGCTGTCGCGGGCTGTTTGCCACGCATTATCACGAGATGACCGCGCTGGCCGGGCGGATGGCGGGCGTTGAAAACGCCACGGTTGCGGTGAAGGAATGGGAAAACGAGGTGATTTTCCTGCATGAGGTCAAGAAGGGCGCGGCAGACCGGTCTTATGGTGTGCAGGTCGCGCAATTGGCTGGACTGCCGAAAATGGTTGTGTCGCGGGCGCGGGAAATTCTGGATGCGCTGGAAAAGGGCGAGCGGGAGGGCGGCAAGCAGAAGGCGGTGATCGACGATCTGCCGCTGTTTTCCGCGATGACGGCGGCCCCTGCCCCGGTTGCCAAGGTGGAACCGTCTAAGGCTGAGGCACGGCTTGGCGAAGTGCATCCCGATGAACTGTCGCCGCGTGAGGCGCTGCAATTGGTGTATGAGCTTAAGGGGCTGGTGTGAGCCGGGCCAGCGGCTGCCCGCGGGGGGCCGCTGGATCGGATGTTAAACAGTGCTTTATCGCCGCAAAATCCGTCGAAACTGTCATTGGAGCGCTTCGTTTAGCCAAAGCGGCCACCCGGTGGGGCGGGCAGCCGCTGGCCCGGCGGCTTCGCCTTGATTCCGGGCTGGGTGGCTGGTGAAATGTTCGGGTTCTTAACGAAAAACGCCGCCCCAGTGGGACGGCGTTTGATTGCTTCAGCGTGTGGACCGGTTCAGCCGCCAGTGTTCGACGACACGCCCACCTGTGCGGGGCGCAATAGACGGTCGTGCATGACGAAACCATCTGCGGAAACCTGAATGATCTCGCCCGCTTTGGTGCCCGGCACCGGCGCTTCGAACATCGCTTCGTGGTTCTGCGGATCGAACTTGTCGCCAACCTTTGGCGCGACCGGCACAATCCCGTGCTTTTTCAACACCGACACCAGCTCGCGCATGGTCAGTTCGACGCCTTCGATCAGGGCCGCGGCAACCTCTTTCTGCTCGGTCGGAGTAGACTCCACCGCGCGCTTTAGGTTGTCGTACACCGGCAACAGATCGCGCCCGAGGCGCGAGCCACCATACCGTTCGGCATCATGACGCTCTTTCTGGGCCCGCTTGCGGGAGTTTTCCGCATCGGCCAAAGCGCGCATGAATTTGTCCTGAAGCGCATCACGCTCGGCGCGCAGCGAATCCAGCTCGATCGCTGCATTGTCCATTTCTTCAAACTCGTCTGCAAGTTCCTCGGCTTCGGCTTCGTCGATATCATCAAGGAAATCGTCTTTTTCCGGCTCTGCCATTCTTCACCTCTAACTTCGGTCGGAAATCATCCTGCCGACCAGCTGTGCCGTATAGTCCACAATCGGAACGATACGCCCATAGTTCAGCCGCGTAGGGCCGATCACACCAACCGCGCCGATGATCTTTCGATCCGCGTTCATATAAGGAGAGACCACCAAAGAGGAACCCGAAAGAGAGAAAAGTTTGTTCTCAGAGCCAATAAAAATGCGCACACCATCGCCCTCTTCCGTCAGTTCGAGGAAATCGGCGATGTCGCGCTTGCGTTCCAGGTCGTCAAACAGGTTGCGGATGCGTTCGAGGTCTTCTTCAGCATCGCTGTCGCCCAAAAGATTCGACCGTCCGCGCACGATAAGCCGGGCCGAATCAGCGGTGTCGTCGGACCAGATCGCCAGGCCGCTTTCGACCAACTCGCGCGAGAGGCTGTCGATCTCTTGACGGCGGTTCTGGATTTCCTTGGTGAACTGCGTGCGCAGCTCGCTCAGAGTGCGGCCCTCGATCAGCGAGTTGAGGAAGTTCGCCGCCTCGCGCATCGAACTCGGGGTTTGGCCGGGCGGCGGGGTAAAGATGCGGTTTTCGACGTGACCATCAGCAAACACCAGCACCACAAGCGCCCTGTCACGCGCCAACGAGACAAACTCAATGTGGCGCATCGGCGCCTCATGCTTGGGCGTAAGCACAAGCGAAGCGCCATGTGTGACCCCCGACAGCGCCGACCCAACCCGATCAAGCAAGTTCGACACGTCACTGGCATTGTCACCCAAGGTGGAATCCAGCGCGGCGCGGTCTTCGATGGCGAGATCGTCAACCTCTAGCAGTCCATCGACAAACATCCGCAACCCCTGTTGCGTCGGGATGCGTCCGGCGCTGACGTGCGGGCTGTGCAGCAGACCGAGAAACTCAAGATCCTGCATCACATTGCGGATCGTCGCGGCGCTGACCTTTTCCGACAGCGTGCGAGTTAACGTACGCGAACCGACCGGGCCGCCGGTGCTGAGATAGCCCTCGACCACGCGGCGAAACACCTCGCGTGAGCGATCATTCATTTCTCCCAGAACTTTGGAGCCTTGGCTCATCGGGTCAGAACCCCTTTCTTTCCTGCCATACTGCCACGTTACGACAGGGTTGCGAAACATGCGTGCCCCCCGTATCCCAACCGGGAAACCAGCAAGGACAAGATCATGCGACCGTCTGGACGAAACTTAAGCGAAATGCGCGCCGTTTCAATCGAAACCGGTGTGACCAAACATGCCGAGGGCTCTTGCCTGATCAAAATGGGCGATACGCATGTGCTGTGCACTGCGACGCTCGAAGAGCGCGTGCCGCCCTTCATCAAAGGCTCGGGCCTTGGTTGGGTCACCGCAGAATACGGCATGTTGCCACGCGCGACAAACACCCGGATGCGGCGCGAAGCCACCGCCGGCAAACAAGGCGGGCGTACCGTGGAAATTCAGCGGCTTATCGGCCGCAGCCTGCGCGCCGGTGTGGACCGTGTCGCGCTGGGGGAACGCCAGATCACCATCGACTGTGACGTGATCCAGGCCGATGGCGGCACCCGCTGCGCCTCGATCACTGGTGGTTGGGTTGCGCTGAAGCTGGCCGTCGATAAGCTGATGAAAGTGGGCGACGTGATTTCCAACCCGCTGGTCGAGCCTGTGGCGGCGGTGAGCTGTGGCATCTATGCCGGGCAGCCGGTGCTTGACCTCGATTATCCTGAGGACAGTGAAGCCGGTGTTGACGGAAACTTCATCATGCTGGGCAATAAACAGCTGATCGAAGTGCAAATGTCGGCCGAAGGGTCGGTGTTTTCGCGTGATCAACTGAATGCGCTGATGGATCTGGCGGAAAAAGGCGTGGACGAACTTGTCGCCGCGCAGAAAGCTGCTGTGGCATGACCCGGAAATTCCTTGGCGCTCGGTTGGTGATCGCGACCCACAACGCCGGCAAGCTTGAAGAAATCCAGGATTTGCTCAAGCCATTTGGCGTAGATGTTGTTGGCGCGGCCGAGTTAAAACTGGCCGAGCCCGAGGAAACCGAAACAACGTTTGTCGGCAATGCGCGGATCAAGGCCCATGCGGCGGCGCAAGCCACCGGCCTGCCCGCGCTTGCCGACGACAGCGGTATCGAGATCGAGGCGCTGGACAATGCGCCCGGCGTCTATACCGCCGATTGGGCTGAAACGCCGAATGGCCGCGATTTTGTCATGGCGATGCAACGCACCCACGACGAGCTTGAGGCGAAAAACGCACCGCACCCGCGGCTTGCACGCTTCTGCGCGACGTTGGTTTTGGCTTGGCCCGACGGCCATGATGAAGTGTTTCCGGGTGTAATGCCGGGCAAGGTGGTTTGGCCGATGCGCGGTGATCAGGGCCATGGCTACGACCCGATCTTTGTGCCGAACGGCTATGACATTACGTTTGGCGAGATGGATCGCTGGGAAAAGAACCGCATCAGCCACCGGGCCGATGCCTTTGCCAAACTGGTGGCGGGCTGTTTTGACTGAAGATTGGCAGATCGGCGGCTTCGGACTTTATATCCACTGGCCGTTCTGCGAGGCGAAATGCCCGTATTGCGATTTCAACTCGCACGTCACGCGCAGCATCGACCATGACCGGTGGTGCCGCGCCTACCTCACCGAAATCGACCGGACCGCAGACCAGACCGAAGGCCGGGTTTTGCGATCGGTTTACTTTGGCGGAGGCACCCCTTCGCTGATGAAAGTCGAAACCGTGGCCGCCATTCTCGACCGGGTGGCGGCGCGCTGGACCTTGGCGAATGACGTCGAAATCACTCTGGAAGCGAATCCTTCGTCTGTCGAAGCCAGTCGATTTGAAGGGTATCGGACGGCGGGTGTGAACCGGGTGTCGCTGGGCGTGCAGGCTCTGAATGACCCAGATTTGCGGCGTTTGGGGCGGCTGCACGATGTGGCACAGGCGCGAACAGCGATCGCAATTGCCCAAAACACATTCGAGCGTATGAGCTTTGATCTGATTTATGCGCGTCAAGATCAGACACTTGCGGCCTGGGAGGCCGAGCTTCGGCAAGCTTTGGCTATGGGCGCTGATCACCTGTCGATGTATCAACTGACCATCGAAGACGGGACAGCGTTTGGCGACAGGTTTGACGCCGGTAAGCTTCGCGGTTTGCCCCAAGAGGGTTTGGCGGCGGATATGTATGAGCTGACGCAGTCGATTTGCGAGGCGGCCGATATGCCCGCCTATG
Source organism: Marinovum sedimenti (assembly GCF_054052205.1). Taxonomy (NCBI): domain Bacteria; kingdom Pseudomonadati; phylum Pseudomonadota; class Alphaproteobacteria; order Rhodobacterales; family Roseobacteraceae; genus Marinovum; species Marinovum sedimenti. The sequence goes on along the minus strand of NZ_CM133223.1, from coordinate 2,287,933 downwards.
AAGTTTCAAATCATGCCCGCGCGGGACAGGAATCTCGGCACAATATGATCTATTGGCAAGGCGGAGATTACGCTGGGATCGGCCCCGGCGCGCATGGCCGTTTGACGCTGTCTGGCCAACGCTGGGCGACGGAAGCACGGCGCAATCCCGGTGCCTGGTTGAATGCGGTTGAGACCAAAGATGCGGAAACGCGAGACAGTCTAGCCCTTCAAGATATCGCGTTAGAATACCTCATGATGGGGCTGAGAACCAAAGAACCACTCGATTTGGTGCGGTTGCGGCGCGTGTCGGGGCAAGATTTGAACCCCGAAACGCTTTCTCATTTGCAGTCCTTGGGCATGATCACGCTCGGCGATCAACAGGTGACCGTTACAGCGCAAGGGCGACCAGTGCTAAATGCGGTGATCGCGGAACTCGCCCGCGATCTACAGTAAGGCTTATTCTCCGGCGAGGCGGCGACAAAGATCGTCGAGCTGCTCGAGAGAGTTATAGGTCAGAACCAGCTTTCCGCCCTCGCCGCCAGGTTTATGGTCAACGCTGACTTTCAGGCCAAGGTGCGCCGAAAGGTCCCCTTCCAACGCGCGCGTGTCGGCATCTTTGCCGGGGCTTTCGGACAGGAAGGAGGTCGTCTTTTTCACAGGCTCCACAGTCGTGGGCTGCTTGGCGGCCTTTTCCGTATCGCGCACCGACAGCCCTTGCGAGACAACGCGACGCGCCAACTCAACCGCGTTCTCGCTGGTGACAAGCGCGCGTGCGTGACCGGCGGACAGATCACCGTTTTGCAGCATGTCGCGCACTTCATCCGGAAGGTTAAGAAGGCGCAGTAAGTTTGCGATATGGCTGCGACTTTTGCCAAGCGCCTTGGCCAGCTTATCCTGAGTATGCCCAAACCGGTCCATGAGCTGGCGATAGCCCGTCGCTTCTTCGACTGGATTGAGATCGGCGCGCTGAATGTTCTCGATGATCGCAACTTCGAGGACTTCGGTGTCGGTGAAATCGCGAACGATCACCGGAACTTCGTGCAGTTGTGCCATTTGAGAGGCGCGCCAGCGGCGTTCGCCCGCAACAATCTCGAACCGATCTTCGCCTTTAGGGCGGACGATCAGAGGCTGAATCACGCCTTTTTCCGCAATGGAATTCGCGAGTTCCTGCAGGGCATCTGGCGTAAATTGACGGCGCGGCTGATCGGGATTTGGCGAAATCCGTTCAACCGGTATCATGCGCTCTGCTCGACGCGGCGCATCGGGGCTTTCCGAGGGAGCCGGCTCAACATCGGCCATGAGTGCGGACAATCCGCGGCCCAGGCCGCGACGTTTTTCTTTTGCCGGTATCATCTGCTCTCCCTCATGCCGCGCGCCGGGCATTTTTACCTACAAGTTCTTGCGCCAGCGCCCGGTAGGCCATCGCGCCTTTTGAATTTGAGTCGTATTCCAAAACGGGTACGGAATACGACGGTGCTTCGCTCACCCGAACATTTCGCGGAATCAGTGTCTGGAACACCAAATCGCCCAAGTTTTCCCGCGCATCCATTTCGACCTGCTGGGACAAATTGTTCCGGGCGTCATACATCGTCAGCACCACGCCCTCGATACGGAGATTTGGATTGGCGCTTTGCCGTACTTCTCTGATCGTCAGCATCAATTGAGACAGCCCTTCCAAAGCGAAAAACTCGCTTTGGAGCGGAACCAGAATGGAGTGCGCGGCGACCATCGCGTTAACCGTCAGCAAGTTCAAGGACGGCGGACAATCGATCAGCACGAAATCGAAACGGTACTCATCAATTGCGGTTTGGCGCAGTGCGTCGTGCAGCAGGAAGCTTCTTTTTTCGTTCGAAATCAGATCGATATCCGCCGAAGACAAATCAACGGTTGCCGGAATGATCGCGACATTCTTGACATCTGTGGTCTTGATGGCGTCGGACAGCGACACATCTTCGAGCAGAAGTTCATAGGTCGTCAAATCACGGTCTTGCGGTATAACGCCCATGCCGGTCGACGCGTTGCCTTGGGGATCAAGATCCACGATCAAGATATTGAAACCCTGTTCAGCCAATGCCGCGCCGAGATTGATCGTTGTCGTGGTTTTGCCGACGCCGCCTTTTTGGTTGGCGATGGCGATAATTTTTGGGCCTGCGGGCCAAATTGGATCAGACACGGGAAATCTCACTTATACGAAGAATGACAGCGCCTTGCTGAGTACTGCTTTTAATCGCCTCGCAGCGAAATGAAAATGCCTTCTGAGCTATATCAAGCTCCTTTTCCCACGTGACGCCCTTAGAAAAGAGCGCCGTTCCGCTTGGTGCGAGATGACGACACGCGAATTCTAAAAGTTGCGGCAGTGGAGCTAGTGCCCGTGCAGAAAGAATATCCGCATTTTGTGGGGCCACAGCCTCGATCCTGTCAGCAAACACTTTGGCTTGAGAGTCCGTCTCGCGGAGAACTGTACGCAAAAACACTGCTTTCCTCTGGTCAGACTCGATGAGAGATACCTTTTCAACGTTTTCTGGTGTGCACAGCGCGATAATCAGACCAGGGAGGCCCCCGCCCGTTCCGATATCTAGCCAGTGGCCGCATAGTCCTGCGCTTGCATCAAGCACTTGCAGAGAGTCGACGATATGCCTGTCCCAAACGTCATCAAGCGTAGACTTAGCCACGAGATTGATCTTTGGGTTCCATTTTTCCAAAAGCGCCACATAGGTGCTCAGCCGCTCAAATGTTTCACGTGAAACATTCAGGTACTCTGATGAGGGCGCTGTCATGCCGATTTACGTTCCAATAATTTCCGAATTCGCGACAGAAGAAGCGTTAGAGCCGCCGGAGTAATGCCTTCTACGCGAGAAGCGTGCAGAATGTTCTCTGGCCGCGCCGCATTCAACTTCGCTTTTAGCTCATTAGACAGACCATCGATGTCGTCATATGAAAAGCCCACAGGAATTCGCATATTTTCGTCCCGCTTCAACGCATCTACATCCCGACGCTGCCTCTCGACATAATTGGCATATAGAGCGTCTTTTGAAAGCTGCTCCACAATATCTTGGTCCAAATTCGCCAGTTCGGGTATGAGCTGCTCCAGCTGCTTGATCCCGATATCCGGAAATGAAAGCAGCTGAAATCCTGAGCGACGCGATCCGTCGTGTGATACTGAGACGCCCGTCTTCGCGACTTGCCCGGGCGTGAACTCAGTATCTTCTAACAAGGCACGCCCACTGGCCAGCCGCGACTTCTTATCCACGAAGATATCGGCCCGCTGTGGCCCTACACAACCAATGGCTATACCCATATCAGTCAACCGTTGATCCGCATTGTCCGCTCGTAAAGATAACCGGAACTCAGCGCGCGAGGTGAACATCCTGTAAGGTTCGGACACGCCCCGCGTCACGAGATCATCAATCATCACGCCAATGTAACTGTCGGATCTGCTGAAATAGATCGGGTCCCGCCCAAGCGCAAAAGCCGCAGCGTTTAGACCAGCGACAAGTCCCTGCGCGGCGGCCTCTTCATAGCCCGTGGTCCCGTTGATCTGCCCTGCCAAGTAGAAACCCGGAAGCTCCTTGAGCCCCAGTTGCGAGTTCAGCGCTCTTGGATCGATATAGTCGTATTCAATTGCATAGCCGGGCTGGAGAATTTCAACGGCTTCCAAGCCTTTGATCGAACGCACATAAGCGTCCTGCACATCAACCGGAAGGCTGGTGGATATCCCGTTCGGATACACTGTGTCGGCGTTAAGCCCTTCTGGCTCCAGAAAAATTTGGTGGCTGCTCTTGTCGGCAAACCGGACAATCTTGTCTTCTATAGACGGGCAATATCGCGGGCCAATCCCGTCGATATGACCGCCGTACATAGCCGATCGTTCAAGGTTGTCGCGAATGATATCGTGGGTCTTTTCGTTGGTATGCGTAATGCCACAAGACACCTGCTTCAGATGAACGCCGCTGGACAGAAAGGAAAACAGCACCGGATCGTCATCGCCCGGTTGGTTTTCGAGGATCGGCCAGTTGATTGATTTTGTGTTCAGGCGTGGCGGTGTTCCCGTCTTAAGCCGCCCAATCGGGAGATCCATGGCGTAAAGCCGTTCTGCCAGCCGGTTCGAAGCCTCGTCACCCATGCGGCCACCAGAGTACGACACATCGCCAATGTGGATGACACCCCGCAAAAACGTGCCGGTCGTGAGGATGACTGCTTTAGCATGAACCTCGCTCCCGTCGGCCAGTTCGATCCCAGAGACCGTTCCATTTTGCGTCAAAAGGTCGACGACTTCGCCCTCAATGATCGACAGCCCTTCACAGCTTTGGATTTCTTGCAGCATGGTCGCGCGGTAGACTGACCGATCTACCTGCGCACGCGGGCCCTGTACAGCGGGCCCTTTCCGGCGATTGAGTAGCCGAAATTGGATACCGGCCTTGTCGGCAACCCGGCCGATAACTCCGTCGAGCGCATCCACCTCACGGACCAAGTGCCCCTTTCCCAGACCCCCAACTGCGGGGTTACAGGAAAGAACGCCAATTCCATCCAGCTTTAGGGTAACAAGTGCGGTTTTCGCACCCATCCTGGCCGCTGCATGCGCAGCATCACACCCGGCATGGCCGCCGCCGACAACGATGACATCAAAATGTTTCACGTGAAACACTCCTACTTTCCGACACAAAACCGCGAGAATATTTCATCAAGGAGGTCTTCAACATCCACCCGCCCTAACAAGCTCTCTAATGCACGAATCGCGATACGCAACTCTTCTGCAGCTATATCATAGCCAACAGCACCTTTTCGAACCCAATCCTTTGCGCCTTTCAGATGCTCCAGCGCACGGATCATACCATGCCGATGACGAAGATGCGTCGCCAAACCGGCACCTGCGCTTCGCTCTGTCAACACTGAGGATAGCCGTTCTACCAGATCATCTAGGCCAACACCAGACTTGGCGGAAACAGAAAACCCATCCGCCGTATGTAGATCTGCCTTGGAAAAGGCCACAATATCACCCGGCCGTGGCACCAACTCGGGCTGATCCCCCGGCGACAAAAGAAAAACCCGTAGATCTGCGGCATCCGCCCGGTCTCGTGCTCGCGCCACGCCCAGGGCCTCGATCTGATCTTCCGTATCGCGAATACCGGCTGTGTCCAGCAAGGTCACCGGCAATCCGCGGAGGTCCATCCGCACTTCAATCACGTCGCGGGTCGTCCCGGCGATTTCAGATGTGATCGCGGCATCCCGCCCGGCCAGTGCGTTGAGAAGCGTTGATTTGCCGACGTTTGGCTTCCCGACAATCGCAACTTCAAACCCACTGCGGATTCGTTCCGACACCGCGACGCCCACGACCTGCCGATCAATCGCCAGCTCAACGCCATCCAACAAGGCACCCACCTCTGGCGTCACATCAATCGGAACCTCCTCATCAGCGAAGTCGATCGTCGCCTCTAACAAGGCGGCCGCCCGCACCAAATCTTCCCGCCAGCGTGACACCAATTTTCCAAGATCGCCGGAAAGCACACGCAGCGCTTGGCGACGTTGGGCTTCTGTTTCTGCGTCAATCAGATCCGCCAAACCCTCGGTCTGCGCAAGGTCGAGGCATTCATTATCGAACGCGCGCCGGGTGAACTCGCCAGCCTCTGCCAACCGCAGACCCGACATTCCGCCAAGTTCATTCAACAGACGCCGCACCACGGCCACCGATCCATGAACTTGCAATTCCACAGTGTCTTCGCCGGTGAACGAAGCGCCTTTGGCAAAACACAGCACCAAGGCTTCGTCGATCCGCGCGCCTTCGCCGTCTTTCAACACGCGAAGGCCCGCTTGGCGGATGTCCGGTAAAGGGCCACAAAGCGAACGGCCCGCGGCAAACGCCTGCGGGCCGGAAATCCGTATGACCGAAACACCGGCCTTTCCCTGGGCTGATGCCAGGGCAAAGATCGTGTCCATTGCCGCCTCCGGCTTAAGTGTTCATTGAATCGAAGAATTCCGCGTTCGACTTGGTCTGCTTCAACTTCGACAGCAGGAACTCCACCGCATCGGTTGTTCCCATCGGGTTGAGAATGCGCCGCAGCACAAAGGTCTTTTGAAGATCGAGCTTTTCGATCAGCAAGTCCTCTTTCCGCGTGCCCGATTTCAGAATGTCGATCGCCGGGAAGACGCGTTTGTCTGCCACTTTACGGTCCAGCACGATTTCGGAGTTGCCGGTGCCTTTGAATTCTTCAAAGATCACCTCATCCATCCGGCTGCCGGTGTCGATCAGCGCGGTTGAGATGATGGTCAGCGAACCGCCCTCTTCGATGTTCCGCGCGGCACCAAAGAACCGTTTCGGCCGTTGCAGCGCGTTGGCGTCCACACCACCGGTCAGAACCTTGCCCGACGACGGAACCACAGTGTTATAGGCACGACCAAGGCGGGTGATGGAATCGAGCAGGATCACCACATCACGCTTATGTTCGACCAGCCGCTTGGCTTTTTCGATCACCATTTCCGAGACAGCGACGTGGCGTTGTGCCGGCTCGTCAAAGGTCGAGGAAATCACCTCACCCTTCACCGAGCGCTGCATATCCGTCACTTCTTCGGGGCGTTCGTCGATCAGCAGAACGATCAGATAGCATTCCGGGTGGTTCGCCGCGATGCTGCTGGCGATGTTCTGCAACAGAACCGTTTTACCTGTGCGCGGCGGCGCCACGATCAACGAGCGCTGGCCTTTGCCGATGGGCGCAACAAGGTCGATCACCCGCGCGGAGCGGTCCTTGATCGTCGGATCTTCGATTTCCATCTTGAACCGCTCGTCCGGATAGAGCGGCGTCAGGTTGTCAAAGGCGATCTTGTGCTTGGCGCGCTCAGGGTCTTCAAAGTTGATCTTGGTGACATTGACCAAAGCAAAATAGCGTTCCGTATCGTCCGGTGCGCAAATTTCGCCTTCAATCGTATCGCCGGTGCGCAACGAGAATTTGCGGATCATCGTCGGCGACACATAAATATCGTCTGGACCCGGCAGATAGTTCGCCTCGGGCGATCTCAGAAATCCAAACCCGTCCTGAAGAACTTCCAGCACGCCATCACCGGACACCATCCATCCCTCATCCGCGCGTTCACGCAGAATTTGGAACATCATCTCGCCCTTACGCATGGTCGAGGCGTTCTCGATCTCAAGCTCTTCTGCCATCGCAAGCAGATCCTTGGGGCTCTTCGCCTTAAGGTCGGCCAGGTTCAAATGTTCTTCTGTCATGGGATATCCGGACCTACACCCCTTGAAGGGTGATATGGCTTCGTCTGAAAGGGAAAATCACATACCGGACGGTATGGACCTCCTAGGTAGTCAGGACCGAAGATAAAGTCAATCACCTGTAAGTCTTCTGGAAAATCCATGAGCCTGCACTCGATACGATGCTCATAGCTCCTTTAAATAAATAAAGAATGAAAAGAGAAAGATGATGTGTGTAGGCAGCGCCTTTCCTGTGGATTACTGTTCTGTGCCTTGGTTTATCAACAGTGTGGATGGCACCAGCACGACTCTTGGGACGGTTTCGACGCAAGAGCAAAAGTTATATTTTTAACCCGTTTTAATTCAGTAGGTTAATGGGTCATTTCCCAGCTCTCAACATGTGGACAAATACGAGGATAGCTCTCGGATGGGATGAGTCCCCCACGCCAGTCTACTTATGTTTTTCCCGTTGTGTCCAGCTTCCCGCCAACTCGGTGAGATTGGACCATTTCGGGCAATCGCCTGCTCGACCTTGCAGTTTCGGGGATGTAATCATCATTTTGTTCTGCCTCTCATCCACGGAGTCATCCACATGCCGAAACCGATCGTTCTGGCCTCGGGGTCCAAAATTCGTGCGCAGCTTTTGCAGCGCGCCAATATAGATGTGGAAACCATACCACCGCGGATTGATGAAGATTCGGTTAAGATCGCGATGTTGGCCGAAGAGGCCAGCCCGCGCGACATCGCGGATCTTCTGGCTGAGATGAAAGCCGCCAAGGTTGCGGGCAAGCGGCCTGATGCCTTGGTGCTGGGCTGTGATCAGGTGCTGGACTTCAACGGGGCGTCACTGTCGAAACCGGCCACACCCGAGGCGGCCATCGCGCAATTGACCGATCTAAGCGGCCAGCGGCACAAGCTTTTGTCGGCCTGCGTGGCGTTTGAAGACGGCAAACCGGCCTGGCGCCATGTTGGCGTCGTCACGCTTCAGATGCGCGAACTCAGCGCTGGCTACATCGAAGACTACGTGGCCCGGAGCTGGGATTCGATCCGCCATTCGGTGGGGTCTTACAAGCTCGAGGAGGAAGGCAGCCGCCTTTTCACCACGATTTCGGGCGATTACTTCACAGTCCTTGGACTTCCGCTCTTGCCTCTGTTGAATTGGCTGGCGATTCGCGGGGAGATTTCAACATGACGGAAAATGTGCCGCTGGCCGGCGTGATCGGCCATCCGATCCTTCAATCCAAGTCACCAAGGCTGCACGGCCACTGGCTGCGCCGCTATGGCATCCGGGGGCATTATATTCCGATGGACGTGGGGCTCGGCGATTTGGCCGAGGTTCTGCGCACCCTGCCCAAGATGGGATTTGTCGGCATCAATGTCACCATTCCGCACAAGATCAAAGTGCTGGAGCTGGTCGACAATATCACCGACCGGGCGACGATCATCGGCGCCGCCAACACGCTGATTTTCCGGCGTGATGGCAAGATTATGGCCGACAATACCGACGGCTACGGCTTTCTGGAAAACCTCCGGCAAGGGGCGCCACAGTGGAAGGCTTCGGATGGGCCCGCGATGGTGTTTGGCGCCGGGGGGGCCTGTCGCGCCGTGGTGTCGTCTTTGATTGATGCCGGAGTGCCCAACATCCTGCTGTCCAACCGCACCCGGATTAAATCCGAGCAATTGCAGTACGAATTTGGTAAGCGAATTCAAGTGATTGACTGGGTTCAGGCGGGGAATGTACTTGAGGATGCGGCGCTTGTGGTGAACACCACGTCGCTGGGCATGACCGGCCAGCCAGAGCTGCGTGTGCCGCTTGATGGCTTGCGTCCGGGCACTGTTGTCACCGATCTGGTGTATAATCCGCTGCGCACGCCGCTTCTGGAATTTGCGGCAGAGCGCGGCTGTCACACGGTGGATGGTCTTGGCATGTTGCTGCATCAGGCGGTGCCGGGGTTCGAGCGTTGGTTTGGCAAGCGCCCCGAGGTCGACGAAGAGCTGCGGCAGGCCGTACTTTTATGACCTTTCGGCTTGGGCTGACCGGATCCATCGGCATGGGCAAATCAACCACGGCGGCGATGTTTGCCGACGCCGGTTGCGCGCTTTGGGATGCGGATGCGGCGGTGCACCGGGCCTATGCGCCCGGCGGTCCGGCGATTGGCCCGGTGGGCGCGCTGGTTCCGGGGGCAATCAAGGACCACCAGTTGGACCGCGTTGCCCTGCGCGAGGCCATTCGTCAAAGTCCCGCGCTTTTGAAACAAATCGAAGCGATTGTGCATCCTCTGGTGCAACAGGACCGTAAAGACTTTTTGGCCGCGGCCGACGCGACGATTGCCGTGCTCGACATCCCGTTGCTTTTTGAAACTGGTGGCGAGGCGGCGATGGATGCTGTGGCCTGTGTGAACGTGCCGCGCGAGACTCAGCGCGCCCGTGTTCTGGCGCGCGGCACGATGAGCGAGGCGGATTTCGACCTGATCCTGTCGCGCCAGATGCCCAATGCCGAGAAATGCGCCCGCGCGACCTATGTGATCGAGACTGACACGCTGGACCATGCCCGCGCCCAGGTGCAAAGAGTGGTCCGCGACATCGAAAGGGGGCTGGCCCATGCGTGAAATTGTTCTGGATACCGAGACCACGGGATTTGACCCCGAATCCGGCGATAGGATCGTTGAAATCGGCGCTGTCGAGCTGCTTAACCACATGCCGACCGGGCGGACCTATCACCAGTACATCAATCCGGAACGCTCAATGCCGAAAGAGGCGTTTGAGGTGCACGGGCTGGGCGACGATTTCCTGCGAGACCAACCTCTTTTCCGTCATATTGCACAAGACTTCCTTGATTTCATCGCGGACGATTCGATCTTGGTGATCCACAACGCCTCGTTCGATATGAAATTCCTCAATGCCGAGCTTGGCTGGCTCAACATGCCGAAAATCCCGTTTGACCGGGCGCTTGATACCGTGGGAATGGCGCGCAAGAAGTTTCCAGGCTCGCCCGCCTCGCTTGATGCGCTGTGCCGTCGCTTCAACATTGATAACTCGTCGCGCACGCTGCACGGCGCTTTGCTCGACAGTGAAATTCTGGCGGAAGTCTATCTGGAGCTGATTGGCGGGCGCCAACCCGGGCTGGTGCTGGCCTCGGTCGAAAAGACCAATGTCGCCAGCGGCGGTGGCGTTTGGAAGCCGAAACCCCGGCCAACGCCCCTGCCCTCGCGGTTGAGCGAGGAAGAGCGCGCCGCCCACGCCAGCTTTGTTGAAAAGATGGGTGACAGCGCGCTCTGGATCAAGGATTAGGCCGGGATCGCCCCCGGCCCAATTGCTTAGTTTGTCGGTGCTTCTGCTGCTTGCTCGGCCTGACGGCGCATGATCTCGTTGCGATAAAGCGCCACAAAATCAATGGTTTCAAGGTTCAGCGGCGGGAAGCCACCATCGCGGGTCACATCCGAAACGATGCGGCGTGCGAAGGGGAAAATCATCCGCGGGCATTCGATCAACAGGAACGGGTGCAGCTGGTCTTCGGGGATGTTCTCGATCTGGAAGATACCGGCGTAATCCATTTCCAGCAGGAACAGCACGTCAGCCGATGCCTTGGATTTCGATGTCACCTTCAGCTTGAGCAGCACTTCGTACTGATCCGCCTGCTGGCGTTTCTTGGCGTCAAGGTTGACCTGAACTTCGATGTCGGGCTGCACTTCGCCGGTCGCGCCCTTTTGCGACAGGATGTTTTCGAACGACAGGTCGCGCACATATTGCGCCAGCACGTTCATTTTCATCTGCTGCGGCTGTTCCGCCTGTTCAGCCGCGCCGTTTTCGTTTTCCGCCATGGGGTGTCTCCGCAATTGGTTTGGCGGAGCTTTATCAGCCCGCGCTTACAGGCTCAATGGTTGCTCCAGCCTGATGGCCCGTCGCGTTTGTCGTTTTCTGGCGCAACTTCGGAATACTCGGCGTCAATGACGGTGTCACGCGGCCCTTGGCGGCGCGGATCTTGCGCCGCTTGCCCCTGCCCCATTTCAAAGCGCTGTACCTTTATCCGCTTGCTGACAAAGTCAAAAACCGCGTGGCGCACCGGCGGCATCAGAAGGGCAAAGCCAACCGCATCGGTGAAAAACCCCGGCGTAAGAAGCAGCGCCCCGGAAAATAGGATCATCGCCCCGTCGGCCAGTGGTTTGGTCGGATTTTGCAGATCAGAGAACGACCGCTGCAAGCTGGCAATCGCGTGCCGCCCCTGCTGACGCACCAGCATAGTGCCTGCGATCGCGGTGATCACCACCACGGCAAGCGTTGGCCAAAGACCGATTGCGCCCCCGACTTGAACAAACAACGCAATCTCGATCAGAGGAACGAGCAGAAAGGCCAGCAGAAGATACATGTCTTGTTATCCCAAACGTTACGGATGGCGTGGTGGACTTGACCCCGCACTGTGCTTACATAAGTGCAACAGCATCCGCTTTCAAAGTGTGTCACTCATGAGGTCCTGATGAATTCGCCCCTGCTCCAGCTTCTTGTCCTTGCTGGGATTGCCGTTTTTCTTATTTTGCGGCTCAAATCTGTTTTGGGCACACGCGACGGTTTTGAGAAACCGCCCCTGCCCAAAGGTGCCGCTCCGCAAGAGCAGCGCCGGGATTTCGAAGTGATCGAAGGCGGCCCCGACCGCGATATCACCGATCACGTCACAGAAGGCAGCCCGGCAGCCCAAGCGCTGACCGAGATGAAGCGCGGCGAGCCGAGCTTTAACGTCAGCGAATTCATGGGCGGCGCGCGCGGCGCCTATGAGATGATCCTGATGGGGTTCGAGCGTGGCGATCTGGCCGAGATCAAGCCGTTCCTGGCCGAGGAAGTTTATGAAACCTTTGCCCAGGTCGTGGAACAACGCGAAGAGCAGGGCCTGACCATCGAGGCCGATTTTGTCGGCGTGCGCGAGCTTAGCCTTGTGGATGCGACCTATGACAAGGCGTCTGACCGGGCCGAAATCACGATGAAATTCATCGGTGAAATGACGCAGGTTGTGCGCGACAGCTCTGGCGAAGTGATCGAAGGCAGCCCGACGCAGGTGAAGAAACAGAAAGATATCTGGACCTTCGGCCGCACGATGGGCAGCGATGACCCGAACTGGGTTCTTGTAGCAACAGATGAGTGAGCCGGTTCGATGCGGAGATTGCTGGCCCTTCTTGGCTTGATCGGCCTGACGATGGGCAGCATACCCGCATCTGCTGAAACCACGATCAAGGTCTTGTCGTTTGACCAGATGCAAGGCTGGGCGGACGATGACCATGACGCCGCGCTGCGGGTGTTTCGCAACACCTGCAGCGACATGAAAGACCCCGATTGGCGGGCCCTTTGCGCCTTTGCGCATGACATGACCGATGGGCGGGCGTTCTTTGAACTGATGTTCCGCCCGGTTCTGATCGAAGATGGTCAGGACCCGCTGTTCACCGGCTATTTCGAACCGGAACTGGAAGGCGCGCGCTATCGCGGCGGCCGCTATCGCTATCCTGTCTATCGGATGCCGTCCGAGGCGCGCAACAATCTGCCTTGGCTCAGCCGTCGCGATATCCTGACCAGTGGCGTGATGGACAGTCGCGGGCTTGAGATTGCCTGGGTCGATGATCCGGTCGAGCTGTTTTTCCTCCAAATCCAAGGCTCTGGCCGCATTCGTATGGATGATGGTTCCGTGGTGCGGGTCGGCTATGGCGGCAAGAACGGCCATGATTACCGCTCGGTCGGGCAGGAGCTTGTCCGGCGTGGCGTCTATAATGCGCATCAGGTCTCGGCGCAGGTGATCAAGAACTGGGTGCGGCGCAATCCGATTGATGGGCAAGAGCTGCTGTTTCACAATCCGTCTTACGTGTTTTTCCGCGAAGTCTCGGAGGTGCCCGCCGAAAAGGGGCCTTTGGGGGCGATGAACCGGTCGATCACCACAATGCGCTCGATTGCCGTTGATCCCGACATCGTGCGACTGGGCTCGCCGGTTTGGGTTGAGAAAGACGGCGCCAAACCGCTGCGGCGGTTGATGATTGCGCAGGATACCGGGTCGGCGATCAAGGGCGCACAACGCGCGGATATTTTCGTTGGCACCGGCGACCGGGCCGGGCGTGCGGCGGGAAAGCTGCGTGATCCCGGGCGGATGATGGTGCTGATGCCAATCCAGCGCGCCTATGCTCTTTTGCCGGAAGCGGTGCAATGACCCGAAAGCGAAAGCTGCGGGCCGACGAGGTAGAGCTTTGGGGGCAGGTCGCGAAAACCGCCACCCCGCTGGCCAAGCCCCGCACGCTTGAATTGCCGCGCGCGCAACCGCGCAAACCAGACCCTCAGCTTAAAGCGCAGCCCAAAGACCCCGCGGCGATCAAGTCGTTTCGCATCGGTGAGAAATCCAGCGGCGCGCCAAGGCCGCACAACCTCGCGCCATCGATCCGCACCTCTTTGTCCGCCGATCCGGTGGAGATGGACAAGAAAGCCTTTACCAAGCTCAAACGCGGCAAGCTCAAACCCGAAGCGCGGCTTGATTTGCACGGCATGACACTTGACCGGGCGCATCCCGCGTTGATCGGCTTTATCCAACGCGCCGCCGCGAGCGAGATGCGGCTGGTGCTGGTGATCACCGGCAAGGGCAAACACAAAGACGACGACGGGCCGATCCCCCAGCGCCACGGCGTTTTGCGCCATCAGGTGCCGCAATGGCTGCGCATGGCGCCGCTTGGCCCGAATGTGCTTCAGATCAGCGAAGCGCATCTTCGCCACGGCGGCGGCGGCGCCTATTACGTTTATCTCAGGCGGCGGCGCTAAGCGCGGGACGCGCGCGCCGAACGCCGACGATCATCATCACCGTGGTGAAGATGAAGAACGCCGAGATACCGAGATACTGCGCCTCAATCCTGACGCCCTGATCGATCAACACCCCGGTCAGCCCCGGGCCAAGTGCCGAGCCAAGCACCATCACAGCTGCCGCCATCGCCTTGATCGCGCCAAGATGCGCGGCGCCATAGAACTCGGCCCAAAAGGCATTCGGCAAGGTGGAATTGGCGCCAGTGGTCAGCCCGAGAAACAGGAACCCGAACAGCGCCGATCCCGGCGTGCCCGCGTAGGCAAAGCAGACAAAGGCCGCGACCATCGGCAATTGGTAAAACGGGATCAACCGCGCGGTGCCGAGTTTGTCGAGCAACCAGCCCGAAACCACCATCGCCGTGACGCTGATCGCGGTGTAGATCGGGAACAGCGCCACAAGTTCAAGATGCGCCCAGCCTTTGACCTCGGCGAAATGCACCTGTTGGAAAAAGAACGCGGTGTTGAAGGCGGAGGGGCCGAGAAGGGCAGGGACCATGAACCAGAACAGCCGGTGCCGCAGGGTCTGAGCACGGGTCCAATGACGCCCGTCCATCCCGGTGGCCTGATCGCTCTGCGCCAGGCTTTGCGGCGTCCGTTCGCGACGCAACAACAGCAAAAGCAGCGGCACAGCGGCCATCGCCACCATCGCCGAGCCGATCCAGAGAAAGCGCCAATCCCAAGTTGTTAGCAGGGCGACGAACATGATCGGCAACAGCGCCTCGCCTGCCGAGAACCCAAGCGCTGCGATTGACAACGCTCTGCCGCGCGAGGCGACGAACCAGCGCGCCATCGACACCGCCGAAATGTGCATTGTCATGCCTTGTCCGGTCAGCCGCAGTGCGAAAATCACCAGCGGCAACAGCCAGACCGTGGAAAATGCCATCGACAAGCAGGCCAGCGACAACAGGATCAGCACGCCCGATCCCAGAACCCGCGCCCGGAACCTATCGGTCAGGCCGCCGGCCCAAACCATGACAGCGGCCGAGGCCGTGGTGCCGAGCGAATAGATCCCGCCCCAAGCGCCGTGCGACAGATCAAATTCGGCGCGAATTTCGCCGGCAAAAATCGAGATAAAGAAGGTTTGGCCAAAGCTCGACATAAAGGCAAGCAACGCCCCGGCGGCCAGCCAAGGGGCGTTTTGCGCCAGAAAAGGTCTTTCAGACAAGACACATGCTCCTGTGACACAGGTCCACGTCGGGGCCGAATGTGTGAGGGTCTAGTTGGACACGGTGTTGACGGTCGAGGCGACCTGCGCCGTGGTTCCGAGCGCCGTACCAAAGAGCGAAAGCACAGTGCGCAACACGACAATCGGCGATTCCGTGGCCAGAACCGTATCGTTGGGATTGATCAGGAAATTGCGCGCTGCAAACAACCCATCCGCCGAGGTCAGGTCGAGCGAAAAGATCACCTGCTGCTTTTTCGGGCCATTGTGCGGCGCCGCGACGACGGCACTGGCGGGATATTCACGCAGCACCAGAATGCCTTTGGGATCGGCGCGGTCATCATTGATTCCGCCCATCAGCGACATCGCCTCAAGCGCGGTCACGTATTCCTTGGGGAAATAAATCAGGCTTTCCGATCCGGCGGCGCCAAGCGCGGTAAAGGCGCGGTCGTCCTGTTGCACAACGATGTTGTCGTCACCGTGCAGGCGGGCGTTTTTGTTTGGGCTGTCGAACAGGTCTTTGGCGGGAATGGAATAGGTTGTATTCCCGCGGATCAGCGAAACAACCGGGTTGCGCATGTTTGGCGAGATGCCGCCAGCGCTTGCAATCATGCTGAGGATCGAGGTGTCGCGCGTGGGCAGCGGATAGCTTCCGGGTTTGGCAACGCCGCCGACAACAGAAACGGAATTGGCAATGCCCGGCGTCGCGGTCAGCTGCACCTGCGCATCGGGCGCAATTGGCGAAAGCTCGCGTTGGATCCGGCCGCGTGCGCCATCGGGCGTCAGGCCGTTCACCACCACGTCACCGACGTAGGGCACAAAGATCGTGCCACTGGGCGAGACAACAAGACCGTCCATCTGGGTAAAGTTCACTCCGAGCGGTGTCAGAAGCGAGTTGTCCTGATTGTCCCAAATCTTGAGATTGATCTGATCGCCAACGCGCAGAACCTGGCTCTGCGGGCCACGGCTGGCCTTGATCCAGAGAAAGGCGCCCTTCCAGCCGGTGATCGGCCAGTCGGCAATCGCCAGCGCATTGGCGCGGTTCACCGGGATGAGATCGAACTGAGCGTTATCCGAAGCGGCCTCTCGGGTCACTTCGTTATGAAGCGCGGCACCGCGCGGCAGGTTTCCGCAGGCAGACAGAGCCAAGAGAAGCAAAACTGTGACAGACCGCATCAATATCGCCACGATTATTTCCCCGAATTATCTTCATAGAATTCAGTAGCTTTCTAGCCGCTCTTCGGGATGATAAACAGTCCGAGATTTTAATAAACTGTACGGTTTGCACGGGTGTCGGTGTCACAGCGAAAAACCAAGGTTCTTGTTCTGGGGGCCACGGGCCGTGTGGCGCGCATGTTGCGGCACTATTGGACGGATCAAGCGCCTGAAAACATGGAACTCTGTTGGGTTGCCCGGCGCGATGCTCCGGGTGTGGATCATGTGATCAATGATCCGGCGGATGTGGATAAATTGCCACAGTGCAATACGGTTCTGGCGCTCTGGGGCGTGGTCGCAGGCGATGAGGCGGCGCTAAACGCCAACCGTTTGCTGGCCCAAGACGCGCAGCAAATCGCGCGCCGCTGTGGAGCAGACCGGGTGCTGCACGCGTCGTCGGTGGCGGTTTATTCTCCTGCAAGCGAGCCGCTCTCCGAGACCGCCGATTGCGCGCCACGCAATCCTTATGGGCGGGCCAAGTTGCAGATGGAGCAGGCTCTGAGTGCTGCGCAGCCCAAGGCGATCTGTTTGCGGATGGGCAATATGGCGGGGGCCGACGGGCTGTTTGCCGCGATGGAGCGGGGCAGGGCGATCACCTTGGATCAGTTTGCCGATGGCTCTGGCCCTGTCCGCAGTTACCTTGCGCCCTCGACGTTGGCCCACTGCGTGGAAGGTCTCGCGCGCCTGCCGTTGGCTCGCATGCCGGACACGGTGAACCTCGCCGGGCGCAGGCCGGTTGCGATGGCCGATATTGTGCGGGCCGCCGGGCTGGATCTGAACTGGAAACCGGCCCCCGAGGGGGCGCTTGCACTGATGTCAGTAGACGTTTCGCAGTTGGCTGCGCTGGTCCCGATTGGCGACGAAAGCACCGACGCGGCCGCGCTTGTCGCGCAATGGCGCAAATACGGGGCTGCCAGATGACGGTTCAAAAACGGATTTTCGATATCGTCAGCGCGCTCTTCCTTTTGGTGGTGTTAAGTCCGGTGCTGATCGGCGTGGCGCTTGCCATCCTGTTCCAGGACGGTCGCCCCATCCTTTATGTCTCGGAACGGATGAAGGCGCCGGGCACCCCGTTTCGGCTGTTCAAGTTTCGCACGATGACAAATGCGGCGGGGGATTCGGGCGTATCGGGGGGCGATAAATCCGCACGGATCACACCCATCGGCCAGTTCCTTCGCGCCAAGCGCCTGGATGAGCTTCCGCAGCTGTTCAACATCCTCAAGGGCGACATCAGCTTTGTGGGCCCGCGTCCGCCGCTACGGATGTATGTCGAACGGTTTCCCGAGATCTACGCAGAGGTGCTTAAATCGCGCCCCGGCGTCACCGGTTTGGCCACCCTGATCTATCACCAACACGAAGAACGCCTGCTGGCCCAATGTCACTCGTCCGAAGAAACCGACTCGGTCTATTCGCGCAGATGCGTGCCGCGAAAGGCGGAGCTTGACCGGCTTTACACACAGCGACAGACGGTGTGTTTTGACCTTAGATTGATGATTGCGACTGTTTTTCGCTCTATAAGTGTGCGATCACGCCGATAACTCGGCTGGATCGGGCATTAAATGGGCGAAATACCGCCGTAGCTCTGTGCATCCGGCACGGCGGCGGCTGAGGTTGTAGCGAAGTACCGGCCCAATCGATAGACTGGTTTGGTATTCATGATAGTGAGTTGCCGAGGTGCTGCGCAGGTTCGACGGGCAGCAAAAGTTTCTGGGGTAAGCCATGCTGCACAGTATTGTGGTTCGAATGAGCCGCGGCCAAAAAGCGATTATTATCGCTGGCATCGACGTTCTTTTGGTGATCCTGTCGTTTGTCGGGGCGAATTCGCTGCTGATTGGACAGATGCCAACAGCAGACGTTTTGCGCGCCAGCCTGCCCTATCTGGCTGTGATGATTCCGGTGTCGCTGGCGGTCATCCTCTACTTCGATCTGCACCGCACCAAGCTGATCTCGTATGAGCTGAAAGGCGTTCTGCAAACGGGCTTTATGGCGGCGCTGACGGGCACGTCTGGCCTGCTGACCTCTTCGGCCCTCGGCACCAATATCTCCGCCCAACTCTTTGTCATTGCCGCGATGATCCTGCTGATTTCGTCGGCGGGGGCGCGGCTTATCCTGCGCGAATTTGTGGTGCGCATTTACCGCGGCGGCAAATCTTTGAAACGTGTGCTGATCTACGGCGCCGGTCGCACGGGCCAGCAGTTGGCCTCGGCCCTGCTCACCGATATCGAGCTTCAGCTTCAGGGATTTGTCGATGACAATGCCGCAACCCACGGTCTGACGGTTTCGGGATTCAAAGTGCATCCACCGGGCAAGCTTGAGCGGCTTGTCGAAAAGCTTCGGATTGACCGGATCATTCTGGCGATGCCCTCGGCCAGTGAGGCCGACAAGGCGCGGATCGCGCGGCAGCTTAGCCATTTGTCCTGCGAAGTGCACATCATGCCGTCTTTTGCGCAGATGCTTGTGGCGCATGGCCCGCGCACAGCGACCAAGCCGTTGGATTTTTCCAAGCTTCTCGGGCGCAACCATCTTGAGGCCGAATTGCCGGGGGTCAGCGACGCCTATGAGGGCAAATGCGTGCTGGTGACCGGGGCAGGGGGGTCGATTGGCTCTGAGCTTTGCCGCCAGATCGCGATGTGCCAGCCATCAAAACTCATCCTGCTCGATCACTCCGAACTGCTGCTTTACAACATTCAGCGCAAACTGGAATCGATTGAACTCGACGTTGAAATCGTCTGTATCCTCGGCTCGATCTGCGAAAAGGGCTTGGTTGAGCGGGTTTTTGAAGTGCACGATATCGATGTGGTGCTTCATGCCGCCGCCTACAAGCACCTCCCCTTGCTGGAGGTGAACACCATTGAGGGCATGCGCAACAACGTGATCGGCACCAAGGTTCTTGCCGATGCGGCGCGGCGGCACGGGGCCGAACGCTTTATTCTGATCTCCACCGATAAGGCGGTGCGCCCGACCAGTGTTCTGGGCGTGTCCAAGCGGTTGGCGGAAATGTTGATACAGGATCTGGCAACCCGATCTGAAACCACCCTGTATTCAATGGTGCGGTTCGGCAATGTTCTGGGGTCGTCCGGTTCGGTTATTCCGCTGTTCCAAGATCAGATTTCGCGCGGCGGGCCGGTGACGGTGACTCATACCGACGTGACCCGCTATTTCATGACGGTCAGCGAAGCGGTGCGCCTTGTGCTGCTGGCCGGGTCATTTGCGCGGGGCGGCGATGTCTTTGTACTCGACATGGGCAAGCCGATGTCGATCCGGCAGATCGCGCGCAAAATGATCCAGAACGCCGGATATACCGTGCGGGATGCCGCCAACCCGAGCGGCGATATCGAGATCTTGTTCACCGGTTTGCGCCCGGGCGAAAAGCTGCGCGAAGAGTTGTTGATTGGCTCTGACATGCTGACAACGCCACATCCGAAAATCCTGCGCGCGCAGGAAACCCATCTGTCGGAACTGGAAATGGCGAATGTCGTGCAAGAGGTCCGCAAGGCAATCGAGGCGCATGACTGCGAGGCGGCAAACCAGATTGCCGACCGCTGGGTCGAACGTCACCTGGAGAAAACCGCCAGTGTCGAAGGAAGTCTGAGCGCGGTCTGAGACGACCGCGCCGTTCAGAATTTCAGATGTTGGATTTTGGCGGGGCCGATGTCGGCACCAAGCCACTGCTCCGAGCTCAAAACCCGACCACTGCCGTTCACCGAATAGCTGTTGGTGAATTGAACCGGGCCGTTCTGCTGCGTGCAGGTTTCGGTGATCGTGGTTGCGCGCGACCCGCTCGCCTGTACCGAACAGCTAAACCGCATCCGAACGGTGATGTCTTCACCGTTGAGAAAGCGCATTTCCCGCTGTGTCGCGCCGCTTTGGCGGTGCGCGATAAGGTGGGGCAGATTTCCCAGCTCGGCTGACATCAGATCACCACCCAAACCGCGGGTGGCGCGGACCAGCCCGTTTTCAAGCGAAACAGTTTGACGCGCGGAAGAGGCAAATGCCTGCACGCGCCCATTGCGGCCAATCTCGACCAGCACACCATTCGCGCCACGATCGGGAAGATCTATCAAAATCATAGGCTTGGTGGCGTTTGCCGCCAATTGTCGAACTTGTTCTGCGCTCACTCTGGTGCTGCCGGACGTCTTTTCGCCCCGGAATTTGCTCAGCGCAGCATCGCGCACAATTTTGCCGGCATCGGTGCCTTCCTCGGCGCTGCTGCAGGCGGCCAGAAGGGCGGCACAGGCCAGACCGGCCAGTTTGGCAAATCGAGAGGCGCGGCGGATCGGGTGTTTCACGGTGGTCACGCTCATCTCCAGAACTTGCCCCAGGTCTTGGCCATTTCGGGCTGGTGATAGGACCGGATTTCCTCATAGAGGCGTCCGTCCACATTCAGGCGGGCGCCACCATCGCGGGTCAGCGACTGAATTTTGAAATCGTTGCGTTCAGTCGAGGGTTTGCCGGAAATCGCCCCCAATGGGATGGTGATGCGGATGCCCTTGTCAAACGATCCTTCGCCGAAGTCATCGAATTTGACATTGGTTACAGTGGCATAGGCACCGACGCGCCATCCATTCACGAATTCACGGTCAAGTGCGACCGTCGCGCCATAATCGCCAGCCAGATAGCGCCCAACGTCGAGTTGGCCATGATAGCCAGCCCCGAACGCGTAGTAGGCCGAGACGTGACCATTGAAATCAGGAATTGTGCCTGTGCGGGTTTCAGACGACCGGATGCCAAACAGCTGATCGAAATCCCGAGGTTTGACGTAGTTAAGCTCGGCCCCCAAAGCGAGGCGGCTGTCGATAGGCTTCCACAGCACTTCCCCGGAAATACCGGCATACATTTCTTCAAGATAGCCAACAGTGACACGGCTATAGATGCTTTGCGCGGGCCGCCCGTAGTGCCCCAATGTCAGGGTTTCGATCGCGGGATCGCCCTCTTTCAGGTAGCGCGCCTTTTCCGTCCGAACCAACGGCAGCACGGCAGAGTCTTTGCGATCGATATCCGCCAGCGTGCCGGTCAACCGTTTGGTCACCGACCCGGAGATCAACAGATTGGGCGTGGGGCGATAGCTCGCCTTGGCGCGGAGCCCAAGATCAGCGCGCGCCGGGTTTTCGGGATCAAAGAAAGAGGTTTGCAGGTACGGCGAAATCGACCAGCCGAACCGGGGATATTGATCGTTGAACGCTGCGGGCGCCCGGCCAAAGCCATCGGTGATCGCGGTGCGCGCAAGCATTTCGGCATTGTCTTCATGCTCGAGCGCTTCGAGATCGCTGCGCCGCATGGTGACAGCCGAAAGCGCCATGCCATTGACGACAGGCACAACAACGAAAGTCTCGACCGAGGCAGGCAAAATGCGGGTCATTGCGCGTGCGGTCCGCCCGACGGCCTGCGGAATCTGGCCATATCGTGGATTGCGCAGCCGCACGGTGGCGCGGTTTGGCTCAAGCTCCAAGCCCTCAAACACCAAGCCGTCATTGGTCATCGCCGTGTTCAGCGACGTCCGATAGCTGCCAGTGTCAGCCCCGACCCAGCCCAGATCATTCCTTGCCCCCGGCGCACGCGGCAAAACCGGCACCGGCGCAGATTCATTGCCGCCATTGATGGCGGCGGTTTTGGGGTTGGTGTGCAGTGTAATCTGTGCGCCGACCGTGTTGCCGTACATGTGGTACAGCGAAAGTTGCGCGCCTTTCTTAAACCGATAATCGACACCAAAGTTCCAAGGCGAGTCGTCTTCATGATCCCCGAATTTACGTTCCTCGACATAGGTGTCTGAGGAATATTCGGCCGAAAACGTCAGGTTTGCGGTTGGCGCGTAGCTGACGCCGCCAAATGCCGCAGCGTCCCCCCTGAACCAGCGGTCATAGGTTGGCAGGCCACCCTCGCCGATGATTTCGACCGGGCGATCCCCGGTTGCGCCCAGCGGATTGCGCGATCCAAGCCGGCCCCAACCGACGCCGCCGGTTAGTTGCAGGCCGGGAAGAACTTCTTTTGTGGCGACAATATACTCGGCCCCGTAAAGGCCGGTGCCGATGAAATCCTGAAGCCCGACAGCCACACCCGGCAACATGTCGCTTTCGCGAAGCAGCTGGTATCGAAGATCGAAGCTGCGGTCAAAATAGACGCCATCGACGGCCCCCTTGATCGGAAAGTCCGCAATGCGGGAATAGCGGAAAGAGCCGCTGAGCCGCGGAGAGATCTGGAAGGACAGGGTGCCGCGTGCCTGATTACCAACAGCGCCCAAGGACATAGACAGTGTAGCATCTGGCGAAACAGCCGCCGTTGGCATGTCGATCAGCCCGGGCAAACCGAACAGGTTGTGCGATGGGATGGCTTCGGCAACCGCGGAAGGTGCGGCAAACACCGTCAACCCTGCAAGTGTCGCTGCCGCACTCCCACGCAGGGTGGCTCTTAATGATTTTGGCATGAAGTCGCCCTGTCCCAAATCTAATTGGCTCAGTGTTACGGGCTAGGTCATGCTGAGTCCATTCCGCGGAATTGGAAAGCTCTCAGTTGTGGTAAATTGTTAACGGTCCTGCGGCGCTACAGACGGCCGTTAACACCAACGGGCCGCTGTTTGCAGTGAACGAATACCCCAGAAACGAGGGATTTACGCCAGACGGCGCACACGGTTGTGCCGGACTGGCGTGACTTTGGCCGGGTGCTTAACCCGCAGCGAGCCCGCGGTCTTCGCTTGGTATCAGCGCACGCAAGGCTTTCAGGCAGTGATAGAACTGATTGCCAAGCAAGGCTTCCGTCGCTGAGGCAAGATGCCTTTGGCTGTCGGTGTCCGTAAGGAAGTTCCCCAATTCTTCGAGCCGCAGCAAGATCTGACGGCGTGCCGCCTCGGGTGCCGCATCCCCGGTCAGAACCATTTGCACGGTCAGGCAAATCTGCCGGACCGGCGTGGTGGCGTCGTGCGGTTCAATGGCATCGCGAAGGCGCAGTATCTTGGTGTTTGGCGTAACGATATTAAGCCGGTTTCGCCGATCCCCATTTTCGATGATGGCGCCATTGATCAGGACCCGCTCTTTTGGCCCTAGCTTGAGAACGAGGCCGGTCATGTGTGGCCACCCGAAACTGAGAAACTCTTCCTTTCGGACAGGTCGCGTATCATCTTCGGCCTCTCTGCAGTCGCGTCATTCGAGTTTTTCGAAGTCCTAAACATGAGCTCTTCCTCGCATGTTCGACGCGCCCGCGCCGATTTGGCATCATATCCCAAGTGAGGTCCGCCGATGCCTGGCGACGTTGCCAGACCACAGAATCCCTTCTCAGATCACGCTTTCAATGTGACGGCGCGGCCCTAAAAGTTTGCTAACTCAAGCTGCCTGTTTGCGGGACATTTTAGACAAATCCGCGACCTTAGTGGCCCGCATATCGTATCCACGCCATTGGCACCGCCTGCCTGAGCTTCGCGCCCTGATCTAAGATACGTGTTTAACGACGTGTTTAACGACGTGTTTAACGACGTGTCTTATGCGGGGTCATCGATGCGTGGTGAAATTCTTGGGGTGGAGCGACGGCGTTTCTGGCGTGACGAGGACAAGCTCGAGATTGTCATGTCGGTTGGGATAGACGGTGCCACGGTGACCCAGGTGGCGCAACGCCATGAGGTTACGCGGCAACAGATTTACGCATGGCGACACGACCTGAAGAAGAAAGGTCTGTGGTCGCCTGATGCCGGAGCGCTTTTCTACCCTTTGGATGTGCCAGTGCCTGCGGCAGCTAATACGTCGCCACCAGTTGCAGTCGAATTGCGCTTACGGTGCGGCCACCGCCTTCATTTTGATAGCACGATAGACCCGGCCGCACTGACGGCGCTGATCCGCGCGGTGGAGGTGGCATGATCGGTCCCGGCACCGGTGTTCGCGTATATTTGGCCTGCGGCGTGACAGATATGCGGAAAGGAATCGCGGAGTTGGCAGCACTGGCGCAGGACGTCCTGCATCAGAAACCCACCAGTGGCGCAGTGTTTGCATTCCGTGGGCGACGCGGGGATCGGATCAAGTTGCTCTATTGGGATGGTCAGGGATTTTGCCTCTATTACAAGGTGCTTGAGCGGGGCCGGTTTCCATGGCCGAATGCCAAGAATGGAGCGGTGCGGATGACGTCTGCTCAGCTCGCGATGCTCTGGGAGGGGATCGACTGGCGGCGTCCGAATTGGGGGGCTCCGCCTGCGCGGGTCGGGTGATTTTGCGGCCTGATTTGCTTTATTTATATGGTGCCATAGCCTGATTTTTGGTAGTCAGGCGCATGTCGAAACCTGATGAAAATTTGCCTGATGATCCCGCTGAATTGAGGGCGATGATCGCGGCTTTGCAGGTAGAAAATGCTCGGATCGAGGCAGAGAACGCCAAGATGTCGGCGACATTGCGTGTCCATGATCAACTGGTTCAAGCGTTGCGCCTGCGGATCGCCAAGTTGCAGAAACTGGCCTTTGGCAAGTCCTCGGAAAAGGTCGAGCGCGAAATCGAGCAGCTGGAACTGGCGCTCGAAGACCTGTTGGTCGCCGTAGCAGAAAACGATGACGCCCCCATCGACGAAGGGCAGGATGAACCGTCACCGGAAGCTGCCGATGCACCCGCTTTGCGCCGCCGACCACGGGTCTCGGATACGACCCCACGCGAGCGGCGTGAACTGGACCCCGGCACCTGCTGCCCTGACTGTGGTGGCGATCTACGTGTCACGCCAGAGGCGTGCATATTCAGTGACGCACCTCTGGTGCGATGGGCGAGGATGTCAGCGAACTGCTCGATATGATAGCCGCCCAGATGAAGGTGATACAGATCGCCCGGATTAAGAAATCCTGCCGCCGCTGCGAGCGGATCGTGCAGGACCCCGCGCCAAGCCGTCCGATCCCGGGCAGCATGGCCGGGCCGAACCTTCTGGCACATGTCCTGGTCTCAAAGTTCGACGATCATCTTCCCCTCTATCGCCAACACGAAATCTTCTCCCGCATGGGCGCGGACATTCCCGAGACCACGCTGGTCGGTTGGTGCGGCCGCGCCATGAAGACCCTATCGCCGCTGATCGAGAGGATCGAGGCCGATATCATGGGCAGCGATCTGCTGCATGCAGATGATACACCGATCCGGGTGCTGGATCGCTCTTTGCGCGGCAAGGGGCTTGGTAAAGGGGTCAAACAAGGTCGGATCTGGGCCTATGTGCGGGATCAACGTCCGTGGGCGGGGTCATCGCCACCGGGTGCTGTCTATCGCTTTGCTCCGGACTGGAAGGAAGCGCATGTCCTCAGCCATCTGGCCAATGCCCGCGGCATCCTCCAAGCGGACGGCTACAAGGGCTATGCCAAGCTTTACGAGCCTGATCCAGATGGCACGCGGCGTTTGCGAGAGGCGGCCTGTTGGGCCCACCTGCGGCGCGACTTCCACGACTTCTGGACCTCGACCAAGTCCGAGATCGCCCGCGAGGCGCTGGACCGGATCGGCAAGTTCTACGATGTCGAGCGCGACATAAACGGTCAGACCGCCGACGTCCGCTATGCAGCGCGTCAACAGCTCAGCCTGCCGAAGGTTGAGGCTTTCTTTGACTGGTCCGAACTGCAACTTCAGCGCATTCCGGGCAAAAGCGATCTGGCCAAGGCCTTCCGCTATGGTCTGTCTCGTCGAGCCGCCTTCAGCCCGTTCCTGACCGACGGGCGTGTGGCCATCGATAATAATCCGGCCGAACGTGCCCTGCGCCCCATCGGAATCGGAAGAAAAAATTGGCTGTTCGCGGGAGCCGACACCGGTGCGGAAACCCTGGCCCGCGCCATGACCTTCATCGAAACGGCCAAGCTGAACGGCCTCAATCCAGAAGCCTATCTCGCCGACATCCTCGACCGCATCCATGATCACAAGATCAACCGGTTGGGTGAACTGCTGCCGTGGAACTGGGGGCCGCTGGAAACCGTAACGGACAGTCAAGCCGCATAAGCTGCGGTATCAATGGCGTGGTTACCGCATATCCGTTAGGCGAGGGCAATGATTCCCACCGATTTTTGGGCAGGCAAGGTGACGCTAGGGAGGGTGCCAAACCCCGGCAGGCAAAATGCCGCTCATAATTTGAGCGGCGAACCCACGGAAAACCGGCTAAATCCGGCTTTTACAGGCTATTTCGCGTTGGTTTGTTGCGAAATTGCCGCAAAACTACGCAGGTGCAGAATAGCGATGAATGACCCGGTGAACGGGTTTGAAAACCAAACACCTTCGTAGTACGTTCTGCCCGCGTGGGGTGAATGTTCACCCAAAGACTGTCTGGAGAACACAATGAACAAGTTTGCTTTTGCAGCCGTAGCAGCGCTGTCGCTGTCCGCTGCCGCACCGGTTCTGGCCCAACAAGCCGATACCGCTGCCGATCCGTTTTTGTCGACCCAAGGTGAAGGCACTGCCCTGGTCATTTTGGGCGCAGCAGCTGGTGGCGTGCTCATCGTTGCCGCGACAAGCGGCGACTCGTCGAGCTCGACTGGCACCAACTAAGATTATCTCATTCGAGATTTGCGAAAATGGCGGCCCCTGTGGCCGCCATTTTTGTTTTCGGCGCGTCTCGTGGCGTGCTGGAACGCCAATCCGCGATCCCTTCAAAGCGCTGGCAGCAACACGGCGATCGTCGCGCCCCCTGCAAGAAACCCGATCCCAAGATAAAGCCAACGCGCCCTGCGTGCGCGCCTGTCAACCATGACCACCGGGCGTTCGGTTTGTTGCAGCAGCGCCGATTCCACCAAGGCCGGCAAACGCGGCCCAAAGCGGGCCAAAACCCGTGCCGTCGTTGCCAGATCACCGGCAAGCGCGCGGGGGCCCAGAGAGTTGCGGATGTAATCCTCGACAATCGGATGGGCGGTTTCCCAGATGTTCATATGCGGATTAAGCGAGCGGGCCACGCCTTCGACAACCACCATTGTACGTTGCAAAAGGATCAGCTCGGTGCGGGTTTCCATGCCGAAACGTTCCGTGACTTCAAACAGATAGGCCAAAAGCTTGGCCATTGAAATCCGGGTGGCATCCATCCCGAAGATCGGTTCACCCACGGCGCGCAGGGCGCGGGCAAATTCATCAACATCGCGGTCGGCTGACACATAGCCAGCCTCGAAATGCACCTTGGCGACGCGTTTGTAATCGCGGCGAATGAAGCCAAACAGGATCTCGGCATAGACCCGGCGGGTGTACTCATCGATATGGCCCATGATGCCGAAATCATAGGCGATGATATCGCCATTGGCCGCGACCTTAAGATTGCCCTGGTGCATGTCGGCGTGGAAAAATCCGTCGCGCAGCGCATGGTTGAGGAACAGTTGCAGCACCCGCTCCGACAGCGCCACCCGATCAATGCCAGCGGCATCCAGCGCGGCGTTATCACCCAGAGGCAGCCCCTCGGCCCAGCCCATTGTCATCACCCGACGGTCAGACAAATGCCATTTGATTTCAGGCAGTTGAAACCCGGCGTCGTCTTTGGTGTTGGCGGCAAATTCCGAGGCGGCGGCGCTTTCAAGACGCAGATCAAGCTCGCCCATCACCACGCCTTCGAAGTGGCGGATCACCTCCATCGGGCGCAAACGGCGCGACGACGGTGACAGCACTTCGACAGCACGCGCCGCGAAATAAAACGCATCGATGTCCCGGCGAAAGGCGCGCTCGATCCCGGGGCGCAGCACTTTGATGGCGACGGTTTCGCCGGTCTCAGCCACCCGCGCCTTGTGGACCTGCGCGATAGAGGCGGCGGCGACGGGCGCGCTGATCTCGGAAAACACGACATCGGCGGGTTGGCCGAGCGCCTGACTGATCGTGGCGCGGGCCTCTTGCACCGAAAACGGCGGCAGTTTGTCCTGCAGCACCCGCATTTGCAGCGCGAGCGCATCCCCCACCACATCGGGCCGGGTCGAGAGGATTTGGCCGAACTTGATATAGGCCGGCCCCATCGCCGTCAGCGCACGCGGCACCGGGGGCAGGGTGGGATCGCCGCGATAGCCAAGCCATTTGAACGGCCAGCCCAGTGCCTTGGCCGCCAGCCGCAGAAACGGCGGCGCGTCAAAGGCATCAAGCACGTCGTTCATCGCCCCGGTGCGTTCCAGCGTCGCGCCGGTGCGGATCAGGCGGAGAATATTGTGAGGGCCGCGCATCTACAGCTTCCAGCCGGAATGCAGGCAGGCGACGCCCAGCGTCAGATTGCGATACTTGGCCTGCTCAAACCCGGCGCTGCGCACCATGCCAAGAAAGGTCTCTTGATCGGGAAAGCGGCGGATCGATTCGACGAGATATTGATAGCTGTCACGGTCGCCGGCAATCGCCTGTCCCATCGCCGGAATGACGTTAAAGGAATAGCGGTCATAGGCCCATTGCAGGCCGGGATTGGGGATCTGGCTGAACTCCAGCACCATCAGGCGGCCACCGGGGCGCAGCACGCGGTAAGCCTCGGCCAGCGCCTGTTCGGGGCGGGTGACGTTTCGGATGCCGAAGCTGATGGTGTAGACGTCAAAGGTATTGTCCTCAAACGGCAGCGCCATCGCATCGCCCACCACCCAATCAAGGCTGTCGGCCATGCTCTCGGCCTCGGCGCGTTTGCGGCCCTCGACCAACATCGGCTCGGTCAGGTCAAGCACGGTGGCATGGGCCTGCCCTGCGCGCCCGAGAAAGCGGAACGAAATATCGCCGGTGCCACCGGCCACATCAAGCAGCTTTTGGCCGGGCCGTGGTGCCAGCCAATCCATCATCGCATCTTTCCAGATCCGGTGAATGCCCATCGACATGGCGTCGTTCATCACGTCATAACGCGAGGCGACAGAGCCGAATACGCCCTGCACCCGCCCGGCCTTTTCATCCTCGGGTACGGTCTGATACCCGAAATGCGTGGTCTTCTGCTCGTCCTGGGTCATGAAGGCTTGCCGTTTTATTGTGTCCCGCTTTCTTATAGTGCGCTGAATGGCCGTTACAATGCGGCCCCATAGAAGGAGCCGCCCCGGATGCCCGAATTACCCGAAGTCGAGACGGTTCGCCGCGGCCTTGCCCCGGTGATGGAGGGGGTGGTGATGGCAGAGGTCGCCGTGAACCGCCCCGATCTGCGCTGGCCGTTCCCCGACCGCATGGCCGAGCGGCTGGGCGGCAAGCGGGTTCTGGCGCTGCGGCGGCGGTCGAAATACATCCTTGCCGATCTCGACAGTGGCGAGACGCTGTTGATTCATCTCGGCATGTCGGGGCGCATTTTGATCTCGGGCGATCCGCTGGGGCAATATGTGCACGATCACCCCGCGCCGGAAAAACA
Source organism: Marinovum sedimenti (assembly GCF_054052205.1). Taxonomy (NCBI): domain Bacteria; kingdom Pseudomonadati; phylum Pseudomonadota; class Alphaproteobacteria; order Rhodobacterales; family Roseobacteraceae; genus Marinovum; species Marinovum sedimenti. Next base: position 2,258,316 of record NZ_CM133223.1, on the reverse strand, counting down.
CGACCATGTGGTGTTTGAGATGGAGAGTGGTGCGCGCATCACCTTTAACGACCCCCGCCGCTTTGGCGCGATGGACCTTTTGACCACCGCAACCGCCGAGGCGCATCCGCTTTTGGCGAAGATCGGGCCAGAGCCGCTTGGCAACGGATTCAGCGAATCCTATCTCGCCGAGGCCTTGGCGACGCGCAACACACCGATCAAATCGGCTCTCCTCGATCAGAAGATCGTCGCGGGGTTGGGCAATATCTATGTTTGCGAGGCGTTGTTCCGTTGCGGAATCTCCCCCAGTCGCAAGGCGCGCGATGTGGCGCGAAAAAAGGCGCAGGCGCTGGTGCCCACCATCCGCGAGGTTTTGACCGACGCGATTGCTGCGGGGGGCTCATCGCTCAAGGATTTCCGCCAAGCCGATGGCGAGCTTGGATATTTTCAGCACAGCTTTGATGTGTATGGCCGCGAGGGCGAGGCCTGTCGCACGCCCGACTGCGACGGTGTGATCACGCGGATCGTGCAATCGGGTCGCTCAAGCTTCTATTGCGCCAATTGCCAAAGATAGCTTGAACCGCATAGTCAGAGTGATAAGCACGTAAAACTGACCGAAACAACGGAAAGCATCTAACATGGCCTATGAGACGATCATCGTCGAAGTAGAAGACCACGTTGCCACCATCACCCTGAACCGGCCCGACGCGCTTAATGCGTTGAATTCCCAGTTGTTGGGCGAGCTGTGCAAGGCGCTGGGCGAGGCTACGGAGAACGACAAGGTGCGCTGCATCATCCTGACCGGCTCGAACAAGGCGTTCGCCGCCGGGGCCGACATCAAGGAGATGGCAGACAAATCTTATGTCGACGTGTTCACAGAAGATTTCTTCTGGCCCGAACATCAGGCGATCATGGGCGTGCGCAAACCCATCATTGCCGCCGTCGCAGGCTATGCGCTGGGCGGCGGTTGCGAGTTGGCCATGATGTGCGACTTCATCATTGCGGCTGACAACGCTAAATTCGGCCAGCCAGAGATCAATCTTGGCGTCATCGCCGGGCTTGGTGGCACGCAGCGCCTGACCCGCCTGGTGGGCAAGTCCAAATCGATGGACATGCACCTGACGGGCCGCTTCATGGACGCCGAAGAGGCCGAGCGCGCGGGGCTTGTCAGCCGCGTGGTGCCCGCCAAGAAGCTGTTGGAAGAGGCGACAGGCGCGGCGCAGAAGATTGCCGAGAAATCCATGCTGGCCGCGATGGCCGCCAAGGAGGCCGTGAACCGCGCCGAGGAAGTCTCGCTCGACGAGGGGCTTTTGTTTGAAAAGCGGCTGTTCCATTCGCTGTTTGCCAGCGAAGACCAGACCGAAGGCATGGCCGCCTTTCAGGAAAAGCGCCAGGCGCAGTTCCGCGACAAGTAAGCAAACACAGCAAAGGCCGGGCGCTGTGGCGTTTTGGCCTTTGCAATCGCGGTGAATTCATGTAATTCCCGCCGCCATACATGCGCGTGCAGCCCGCTCAGGCTAGAATCATCCCGGTGACAACAGGTCCGGTCGGTCTGGCATTGCGCTATTACAATTTGAGATACCAGACCCGCGAAAGGGAAGATCAGCATGGCCAATACACCCCAGTCCAAGAAACGCGCTCGTCAGAACGAGAAGCGTGCCCTCATCAACAAAGCACGTCGCTCGCGTATCCGCGGCCAGCTGCGCAAAGTCGAAGAGGCGATTGCCTCGGGTGACAAAGACGCGGCAACCTCCGCTCTGCGCGCGGCTCAGCCCGAACTGATGCGCGGCGTTTCGCGCGGCGTGATGCACAAGAACACCGCCTCGCGCAAGATGTCGCGCCTGTCGGCTCGCGTCAAAGCACTCGGCTAAGGACGGCCTCAAGGGCAGGGCAAAGCCGCCCCGACCTTCGATGATTCTGCAAGAAGGCGCCCCGGTTTGGGGCGCCTTTTTTAATGTTTATTTTACGATGACGTGGCACCCTGTGGCGCGTCTGCACAGCCTCTGAGATTCTTTTCCAGCATTATCCGAGTCAAGATTTAGTTTAGGTTGCCGGTGCGCCGGACCTGTTGCTAGTTTCAATCCTGCGATTCACCGTCGCACTGGGGGGACAGGCGCGAACAGTCGATTTGCCACGACTGGGCTACTCATTGATTGCATGTAAAATGCAATAACTCCAATGAGTTACAGCAATTCGCTTGATGCGTGTCCAAGTTAAAAACGAGGTGGTTGAGACAACGAATCCCGAGAACGCAAGTTCTTGGTCGGGGTTCGCTGTTCTATTGGCCGGATGATGTTGTCGGATGATCTGGCAAGGGGGCATCGTTCGGAGAATTGGGGAACCGGGTGCTGCTACCCGGAAATTGGAAACGGACGCAGGGACAAATGACAAGAGACCAGTGGGGACAGCTACAGGGGCAGTTGCGTGAGACCGTTGGAGTAAACAACTACGCAAACTGGATTGAGCCGTTGGAATTCGACGGGGTAACAGACGGGGTGGCGCGCTTTCAGGTGCCCACCAGCTTTCTCGGCAACTACGTTTCGCGCAACTTTGGCGAACTGTTGCTGTATACGATGACAAATGCCGGGGCCGAGGTGCGCGACATCGCCTTTAATGTGCCGGCAAACAAGACCAGCAATCCGGCGATGGCCGCCGTGACCAACCAGACCGGCAGCGTGCCGCGCAAGCCGGCGCCGAAACCGGCCGCCAAAGCGGCGCGGTCCGAGATGGCCGATCTGCTGCCAAGCGCGCCGCTCGACAAGCGCTTTACCTTCGACACCTTTGTCGTCGGCAAGCCCAACGAACTCGCGCATGCAGCAGCACGTCGGGTGGCCGAGGGCGGCGAAGTGACGTTCAATCCGCTGTTCCTTTACGGCGGTGTCGGGCTTGGTAAGACGCACTTGATGCATGCGATCGCCTGGGATCTGAAATCCCGGTCGCCGCATCTCAATGTGCTGTACCTCTCGGCGGAGCAGTTCATGTATCGCTTTGTGCAGGCGCTGCGTGATCGCAAGATGATGGACTTCAAACAAATCTTCCGCTCGGTCGACGTGCTGATGGTCGATGACGTTCAGTTCATCGCCGGCAAGGACAGCACACAAGAAGAGTTCTTTCACACCTTCAACGCGCTGGTGGACCAGAATAAGCAGATCATCATTTCGGCGGACCGTGCGCCGGGTGAGATCAAGGATCTGGAAAACCGCATCCAGTCGCGTTTGCAGTCGGGCCTCGTGGTCGATCTGCACCCGACGGATTATGAGCTTCGCCTCGGCATTCTGCACTCAAAGCTGGCCACTCACCGCTTGCAGTATCCCGATCTGGAGCTTGACGAGAAGGTGCTCGAATTCCTCGCACATAGGATCTCGACCAACGTGCGTGTGCTTGAAGGTGCTTTGACGCGGCTGTTTGCCTTCGCGTCGTTGGTGGGCCGTCCGATCACGATGGAACTGACGCAAGACTGTCTGGCGGATGTTTTGCGCGCCTCGGAACGCAAGATCACCATCGAAGAGATCCAGCGTCAGGTGGCCGAGCACTACAATATCCGCATGTCGGAATTGATCGGCCCCAAGCGGGTGCGCATCTTTGCCCGTCCGCGTCAGGTGGCGATGTATCTGTGCAAGCACCTCACTTCGCGGTCACTGCCCGAGATCGGTCGCCGCTTTGGCGGGCGGGACCATACCACTGTGATGCACGGCGTGCGTCGCATCGAAGAGCTCAAGATTCAGGACGGCCAGATTGCCGAAGACCTGGAAATGCTGCGCCGCTCACTCGAAGCGTAGGCAAAAGGCATCGTTTGGCGGGCCAACTTCACTCTTGGCCCGCCACGCCCTTGACGCCCCTCCCAAACCATTGGAAACCTGTCTCTAACGCCCGAAAAGGGCTTGGAGCGACCGGGGGATGCGGCTAACGTGCCGATCCCGGGCTTTCGGAGGGACAGGGATATGAAGATCAGCATCGAACGCGGCACATTGCTCAAGGCAGTGGCGCAAGCGCAATCGGTTGTCGAACGGCGCAACACCATCCCGATCCTTGCCAATGTGCTGATCGAAGCCGAAGGCGACAGCGTTTCTTTCCGCGCGACCGATCTCGATATCGAGGTGGTCGACAAGGTCAACGCCCAGGTCGAACGGGCCGGGGCAACAACCGTTTCCGCCGTCACTTTGCATGAAATCGTGCGCAAGCTGCCCGATGGCGCGCTTGTCACGCTGACGGAAGAGGGCGCATCGGGGCGCTTGACGGTCGAGGCGGGGCGGTCGAACTTCTCGCTCGCGACGCTGCCGAAAGAAGATTTCCCGGTGATGGCGACGTCGGAATATGCCTGCAACTTCTCGGCCCCCGCGCCGGTGCTGCGGCGGCTGTTCGACAAGTCGAAGTTCGCCATCTCCACCGAAGAGACGCGGTATTACCTCAACGGCGTTTACATGCATGTGTCGGACGGCGAAAACGGCAGGGTGCTGCGCTGTGTGGCCACCGATGGCCACCGTCTGGCGCGGATCGATGCTGACCTGCCCGAGGGTGCCTCGGATATGCCCGGCGTGATTGTGCCGCGCAAAACCGTGGGCGAGATGCGCAAACTGCTGGAAGACGACGACATGGAGATTGCGGTGTCGGTGTCGGAAACCAAGGTGCGCTTTGCGACGCCAGAGATCACGCTGACGTCGAAGGTGATCGACGGCACGTTCCCCGATTACACCCGCGTCATTCCGCAGGGCAACACCCGCAAACTGGAAGTTGACGCCTCTGATTTCGCCCGCGCGGTGGACCGTGTGGCCACTGTTTCCTCGGAACGGTCGCGCGCGGTGAAGCTGTCGCTTGACGAAGATCGTCTGGTTCTGTCGGTCAATGCGCCCGACAGCGGTGCTGCCGAAGAAGAGCTGGCCGTGGCGTATAACGACGAGAAGCTGGAAATCGGGTTCAACGCGAAATACCTGCTGGAGATCGCCAGCCAGGTGGACCGTGAAAACGCGGTGTTCATGTTCAACTCCTCTGGCGACCCGACCTTGATGCGGGAAGGCAACGACACCAGCGCGGTGTATGTCGTCATGCCGATGCGGGTGTGACGCCCGTCGCAATTTGCACTCGGCGCGGAATCAAGGCCGCAGGCCGCCGCGCCATCGCCGACACGCCCCTCCGGGGCGGCGATTTTTGTGGGACAGCGTCTCGCTTTCAATGTATTCGGCTTTGAGTGATAAAGTGGCCTACATCTTCGTCGGATCGCCGCCCCGCGTGTCGGCGATGGCGCGGCTCATCGTAAGAAGCTAGGGCATGTCGACCCACGTCACCCATCTTGAACTGTCGCATTTCCGCTCGCACAAACGGGTTGAGATCGCCTGCGATGCGCGTCCTGTTGCGCTGTACGGGGCCAATGGCGCGGGCAAGACCAATATCCTGGAAGCTGTGTCGCTGATGTCGCCCGGCCGGGGTCTGCGCCGCGCCAGTGCCGAGGAAATGACCCGCAGGCCCGAGGCGCTGGGCTGGAAAGTCACCGGCCTTTTGCACGCTGAAGGGCGGCTGCATGAGATCGAGAGCCTGTCGGACCGCGGGGCCGCGCGGCAGGTGAAAATCGACGGGAAAGCGGCAAGTCAGATCGCCCTGGGCAAACTGGCGCGCGTGCTCTGGCTGGTTCCGTCGATGGACCGGCTTTGGATCGAGGGCGCCGACGGGCGGCGGCGCTTCCTTGACAGGATGACGCTGAGCTTTTTCCCAGACCACGCCAATGCTGTGCTTGATTATGAAAAGGCGATGCGCGAACGCAACCGGCTGCTCAAGGATCAGGTGCGGGATGCGCATTGGTACAAGGCGCTCGAGATGCAGATGGCGCGGGCAGGGGCGGTGATCCACGCCAACCGACAAGCGGCGTTGGCGCGGATTTCGGCGGCGCAGCAGGATGCCGAAACCGCCTTTCCAATCAGCGAGCTGGAATTGAGTGCCACCGAAGGTGAAATGCCCGCCACCGAGGAGGATCTGCGCGCCGCGCTGGCCGAGAGCCGGTTTCGCGATCTGGCGACGGGGCGGGCGATGGTGGGGCCGCACCGGGCCGAACTGCACGCCGTCTTTGCCGCCAAGGGCGTGCCGGCGCGCGATTGCTCGACCGGGGAACAGAAGGCGCTGCTGATTTCGCTGATCCTTGCCAATGGCCGGGCCTTGGCGAATGACATCGGCAGCCCGCCGATCCTGTTGCTCGATGAGGTCGCGGCGCACCTTGATGGCGCCCGTCGCGCGGCGCTGTATGACGAGATTTGTGCGCTGGGCGCACAGGCTTGGATGACCGGCACCGGCCCCGAATTGTTCACTGATCTCGGCGATCGCGCCCAGCGTTTCGAGGTGCGCGAAGAGGGCGGCGAATCCGGCATAGCAGCGGGTTGACGTTGCGGCCGGACTGACACAAAATCTTGTGCCATTTGCGTGACATGCTCAGGAAAAAAGCATATATTTCGCAGGACAGAAAAAGAAGGCACCGCATGTCCGAGCAAGCACAACCCGCACCCGAGTATGGCGCGGATTCGATCAAGGTTCTCAGAGGCTTAGAAGCAGTCCGCAAACGCCCCGGTATGTACATCGGTGATACCGACGATGGCTCGGGTCTGCATCACATGGTTTATGAGGTCGTGGACAACGGCATTGATGAGGCGCTGGCCGGTCATGCCGACTATGTGCACGTCAAAATTCATGCGGATAACTCGGTTTCGGTGCGGGATAATGGCCGGGGTATTCCGGTCGATATCCACGAGGAAGAGGGCGTTTCCGCCGCTGAGGTCATCATGACCCAGCTGCACGCGGGCGGCAAATTCGACAGCAATTCCTACAAGGTCTCGGGCGGTCTGCACGGCGTTGGCGTCTCGGTTGTGAACGCCCTGTCGGTCTGGCTTGAGCTGCGGGTCTGGCGCAATGGTCAGGAGCATTTCGCCAAGTTTGAACACGGCGAAACCTCCGAGCATCTGCGCGTTGTTGGCGATGCCCCCGGCGAATCCGGCACCGAAGTCCGGTTCCTTGGCTCGACCGATACGTTCTCCAACCTCGACTTTGATTTCCACACGCTGGAAAAGCGTCTGCGCGAGTTGGCGTTCCTCAATTCCGGGGTGAAGATCATCCTCGAAGATGACCGCCCTGCCGAGCCGCTGCACGTGGAGCTTTACTATGACGGCGGCGTGAAGGAATTCGTCAAATACGTTGACCGGCACAAGACCGCGGTGATGCCCGAGCCGATCTATGTCAACGGCGAGCGTGACGACATCGGCGTTGAAGTGGCGATGTGGTGGAACGACAGCTATCACGAAACGGTGCTGCCGTTTACCAACAACATCCCCCAGCGTGATGGCGGTACCCACCTTGCGGGCTTCCGTGGCGCGCTGACCCGGACAATCCAGAAATACGCTCAGGAAACCGGGATTGCGAAGCGCGAAAAGATCACCTTCACCGGCGATGATGCGCGTGAGGGCCTGACCTGCGTGCTGTCGGTCAAGGTGCCGGATCCCAAATTCTCGTCGCAAACCAAGGACAAGCTGGTCAGCTCCGAAGTGCGCCCGGCGGTGGAAAACCTTGTTGGTGAAAAGCTTACGGAGTGGTTTGAAGAAAACCCTGCGATGGCCAAAATGATCGTCGGCAAGATCATCGAAGCCGCGACAGCGCGCGAAGCGGCGCGCAAGGCGCGTGAGCTGACCCGGCGGAAATCGGCGATGGATGTGAACTTTCTCGCGGGCAAGCTTAAGGATTGCTCCGAAAAAGACCCGTCGAAAACCGAACTGTTCCTCGTCGAGGGTGACAGCGCCGGTGGGTCGGCGCAAACCGGTCGTGACCGGGGCACACAGGCGATCCTGCCGCTGAAAGGTAAGATCCTCAACGTCGAGCGCGCGCGGTTTGACCGGATGCTGGGCAGCCAGGAGATTGGCAACCTTGTGATGGCGCTCGGCACCGGTATCGGCCGCGATGAATTCAACATCGCCAAGCTGCGTTACCACAAGATCGTCATCATGACTGACGCCGACGTTGACGGCGCGCACATCCGCACGCTTTTGCTGACGTTCTTCTTTCGCCAGATGCCGGAATTGATCGAAGGCGGCTATCTCTACATCGCGCAACCGCCGCTTTACAAAGTCAGCCGTGGCAAGTCTGAGGTCTATCTTAAAGACCAAGCCGCGATGGACGATTACCTTATGAATCAAGGTATTGAGGGCGCGATGCTCAAGCTTGCCGGTGGCGAAGAGATCGCGGGCCAGGACCTGTTGCGCATCGTCGATGAGGCGCGTCAGCTCAAGCGTGTGCTCGATGCCTTCCCGACGCATTACCCGCGCCACATCCTCGAACAGGCGGCGATTGCCGGGGCGTTTGTGCCCGGTGCGGTAGACGCCGATCTGCAAGCCGTGGCCGACAAAGTTGCCACCCGGCTCGACCTGATCGCTCTGGAATACGAAAAGGGTTGGCGCGGTCGCATCACCCAAGATCACGGCATCCGCCTCGCCCGTATTCTGCGCGGTGTCGAAGAGGTGCGCACGCTTGATGGACCGATGATGCGGTCTGGCGAGGCGCGGCGCACCGGCTCGTTTACGAAATCGCTGCAAGAGGTCTACGGCACCGCCGGCACGCTGCATCGCAAGGACCGTTCGCAGCGGATTCACGGGCCGCTCGATCTGTTGGGCGCGATCCTGGAAGAGGGCGAAAAGGGCAACGCGTTGCAGCGGTACAAAGGCTTGGGCGAGATGAACCCCGGTCAGCTTTGGGAAACCACATTGGACCCGGACGCCCGCACGCTTTTGCAGGTTAAGGTTGACGATGTGGCCGAGGCGGACGACATCTTTACCAAGCTGATGGGCGACGTGGTCGAGCCACGCCGCGAGTTTATCCAGAAGAACGCGCTGAGTGTGGAAAATCTGGATTTCTGACGGGTTGTAGGGACGCGCATATTTTTTCGCGGTGCGCATATTTTTTCGCGCCGCGAGACTGCGTAAATTAAAGTAAACGTTTATTTATCAGATAGTTAAGTGATTTCGGTCGAGCGACGGTGTTTTGTTCGTTGCGTTCGGGATCAATGTTTCTCAGCAACTCCGCATCTTCTCAGGCAAAACCTTGATCTGCTGAATTCAGTCATTGCCCATGAAAGGCAGTGAAAGTTCACTCAACCTTTCTGGGCCCTGTGACCTCTCCTTCCTCCCAGAGCATCATAGATGATTTTGTTATCTGTTGCCGCAGGTTAGCAATTGCTTACCAGGCAGCGACAGGCAGATAGGGCGGAAAGCAGAATTTCGCTGCAAGTCGCGCGAATGTCTGCTTTGCACTACGCATTCTCTTAGTTGGGGCCTGAGTTCTAAGCCTAAGAAAGGCGAGTATCCATGAAAAATTCTTATAATATTCCTCCGTAAGGTACTGCCATTCCTTTTGTCGCGCTCTTGCAGCTTCGTTGATACCAAGACGCGTGCAATCCCGTAACCGCTCCGTTGCTACCGCGGTGATTTTGCCTTGATCCGGGCGACAAGGTCGGTGTCATCGACAAAGTCGTCGAGGAAGTCGTGCCAGGTCTGGGTTGTCAGGCGTGCTTCTCTGATCATGTCAGCCAGCTCTTCGATGCCGTAATCGGTGAGGCCAGTCATGCCCTCCTCTTGCCCTGTATAGATGCGGATGATGCTGCCGTAGGTCAGATTATCATCGTTGCGGATGATTGCCTCGAGGAGGTCTTGGTCTTCGCCAAGCATTTTCGCGACGTGGGCGATTGTGCAAACATGCGTCACTGCTGCCATCAGGCTGCCTTCGATTGCGCGGTTCCAACGGGCACCCAATTCCAAGGTAGCAATTCGTCGAGACGGTTGATCTTGTGATCATGGATGCGGTCGAGAATGTTGGCCAGATAGGCCTGCGGATTGAGGCCGTTGAGCTTGGCGGTCTCAACGATCGTCATGGCCCGGACAAGGGTTTCCGCACCGGTATCGGCCCCGGCAAAAAGCCAATTTTTGCGGCCTATGCCAATCGGTCTCAGGGCGCGTTCGGCCGGGTTGTTGTCGATTGCCACGCGGCCATCCTCAAGGAACAAGCAGAACGGCGTCTGACGGCTCAGACCATAGCGGAATGCCTTGGCGAGATCGCCTTTGCCGGGGATGCGCAGGAGCTGTTGTTCCGACCAAGCGAGGAAGGCTTCGACCTTCGGTTTGCTCAGCTTTTGGCGCGCGGCAAGGCGCAGATCGGCAGGCTGGCCTGCGATGTCGCGCTCGATATCGTAGAACGCCCCAATCCGGTCGAGCGCTTCACGGGCGATCTCGGATTTGGTGGATGCCCAGACGTCATGGAAGTCGCGTCGCAGGTGCGCCCAACAGGCGGCCTCGCGGAAGCGCGTGGTTCCGTCCGGTTCTGGGTCATAAAGCTTGGCATACCCCTTATAACCGTCAGCCTGCAGGATGCCGCAGCCTTCCGAGAGGTGCCGCAAAACATGCTCTTCTTTCCAGTCCGGGGCGAAGTAATAGATCGCCCCCGGTGGCGCTGAACCCGCCCATGGGCGCTGATCACGAACATAGGCCCATATCCGGCCCCTTTTTACGCCCTTGCCGAGGCCCTTGTCGCGCAAGGACCGGTCCAGCACACGGATTGGCGTGTCGTCCGCATGCAGCAGATCACTGCCCATAATATCAGCCTCGATCCGCTCGATAAGCGGCTGGAGGGTTTTCATGGCACGTCCACACCAGCTGACAAGCGTGCTTTCGGGAATATCTGCGCCCATGCGGGCAAAGATCTCGTGCTGGCGATACAAAGGAAGATGATCGTCAAACTTTGAGACCAGAATATGGGCCAGCAGGTTCGGACCCGCCATGCTGCCGGGGATCGGGCGGCTTGGAGCGGGCTCCTGCACCATCTTCTCGCAGCGACGACAGGACTTTTTGATGCGGGCAATCTGGATCACCTTCATCTGGGCTGCGATCATATCAAGCAGTTCGCTGACATCCTCGCCCACTACACGTAAATCACCACCGCAATCAGGGCAGCAAGTGCCAGGATCGAGTTCACGACGCTCGCGCGGCGTTGCGTCAGAGACGCGCGGACGACGGCGGAGCTTCGGAACTGCCGTCTCATCGGGTGCTGGCTCATTCTGACCTTCATCGATGAGGTCATCATCCCCTTCGGCGACAGCGACCAACAGGTCTTCCAGCGCCAGTTCCAATTGTTCGATCTCGCGCTCGATCTTTTCCGACGTTTTGCCAAAGGCCAGTTTCTGCAGCTTGGCGATCCGCAAACGCAGTGCCTGAACAAGTTGGTCATGGACACGCAACGTGGCCGATATCTTGGCATTCTCTGCCTGCAAAGCAGCGATCATTGCCTTCAGAACAGCGGGATCATCAGGAAGATTTACAACATGGTTTGACATGCGTCCAACTACCATGGCGCAAGTGGAAGCGCCATAAAAACAAGGCTAATCAGGCGGATAATTCACCCAACTCGAGCCGGTGGTGCGCCCCAGTTCGGGCGACGCCAATCTATCCCTTCCCACAACATTGCCAACTGCGCCGAGGTCAGCCGCGCCGCGCCCTCTGTCGCTGCGGGCCAGGGAAATCGACCGCGTTCGAGCACTTTGTAATAGAGGCAGAACCCCTGACCGTCCCAATAGAGAAGCTTCAGCCGGTCGCCCCTGCGCCCCCGGAAGGCAAAAACCGCACCGCCTGTCGGCTTCTGGCGCAAGACATCTTGGACCAGAGCTGCCAGACCGGCGATGCCCTTCCTCATGTCCGTGACGCCGCAGGCCAGATACACCCGAACGCCGGTCCCCGGGCCGATCATGCCGCCTCCACCGCTCGGATCAGCAGCGTCAGCAACGCCGCGTCCATGTTGCTGTCAAAGCGCAGGCAGCGCCCGCTGCGTAGACGCAATTCGACCGGCTTGGGCTCTGCTCCGGGGGACGCTTCGGAGATGGCGGGAACGCGGTGCGCGGGTGGAATATCGACAGCAAGGAACAGCACGCCGCTCTCCGGCGGCAAAAGCCCTTTCTTCTTCAGATCATGGCGCCAGGCATAAATTTGTTGCCGTGTCACATCATGGCGCTGCGCAACTTGCGTCACTGTCGCATTATCGATCCCGACCGACATGACGATCCCGAGCTTCTCTTCATCGCTCCACCGCCGCCGCCGCTCAAGTCCAAGAATTTCACCCCGCATCAACACCCCCGCATAAGACACGTCGCAAACGACGTCGTTATGCACGTGTCTTAGCCCATCACGCCAAAATCAGGCAGGCGGTAGCAACGGAGCGGTTACGCAATCCCTTTGAAAAAGTGCTGTTCTACATGCATTCAACCAAAGGACGATTCATTTTGTCGAAGATTAACAAATCAGACATTTACGAGAAGAACTTGAATTTTCTGCTTGGCTCTGGGGCATCCTATGGCTTGCTGCCGACCCTTGCTCTGCAAGTTAAGGAGAATGGATCTGACAAAGCACATACGGTCGAAACTTTGGCGACAAAGTACGAGAACAATGCAGACTTCTTAGCGCATCTTTTCTCTTGGTATGTTCATGAGGTTATTCTTCCTGCCGCCGAATATGATCCCGGCAATGCGTTTTTTAATACCGCGCCACAAGACGCAGCGGTTGAAAACTACCGCCAGTTCCTCGAAACGATTTTGAAGATACTGAGCAAGAAAAGTCACAAAAAAAGGGTTAACATCTGGACCTGTCACGCTTTAGTGCCGCCCCAAGTGCTCGTTTATGCCACCTTTCGTTCAAAAGCGACCGGGCTTTTCCAGCCGAGTGCCGAGTGGCGTCGGCGAGGATTGTAGAAGCCGTTGATGTATTCGAAGATCGCCATCTCAGCCTTCCGTCGCGTTTCCCAAGGGTGTCTCCAGATCAGCTCAGCTTTGATGGTTTTGAAGAACGTCTCGACCGCTGCATTGTCGTAGCAATTTCCTTTACCGCTCATGGACACTTTGAATCCATGCTGACGCAGGATCTTCTGATAGTCGTGAGAGCAGTATTGGGCGGATTCAACTGGTCGTCGCAACGGTTGGTTTATATCTTACCGCAGGACGTCGTCCAATGCCTCTGCAGGCGTTCTCCAGCCAAGCGTTTTGCGGGGTCTGCTGTTGAGTGTGTGTGCCACGGCGTTCAACTCGTCCTCACCATGCGCACTTAGATCCGTTCCTTTGGGAAAGTATTGGCGCAGCAGGCCGTTGGTGTTTTCGTTAGAACCGCGTTGCCAGGGGCTTTGAGGTTCGCAAAAGTAGACGTCGATCCCGGTTTCAGACGTCAGCGTTTCGTGCTGAGCCATTTCAGCACCTTGGTCCCACGTGAGTGATTTACGCAAGTGTTCGGGCAGATCCTGAATGGATTTGGCGATGGCGTCGCGCACGGCTTCAGCGCCGTGCCCGGCAAGAGCTGGGCCGTTCTTGAGGCGCAGGCCCGTTCCATGGCCGGGCATAGGTGGCAAATGAAGCAGCAGCGTAAAGCGGGTTTTGCGTTCAACCAATGTGCCGATCGCAGAGCTTTTAAGACCGAGGATCAAATCTCCCTCCCAGTGTCCTGGAACCGCACGATCCTCGACTTCGGCTGGACGTTCACTGATCATTATCTCGTCCGTAACGTAAGCCTTGCCTTTACCCTTTCGTCGCGCGCGAGGAACGCGCAAGGCGCGGCCAGAGCGCAGGCAAGCGACCAATTCTCGACGCAGCGCACCACGCCCCTGAATAAACAAGGACTGATAAATGGCTTCATGGCTGATACGCATCAAGGGGTCATCCGGATAATCCAGCGGTAGGCGGCGTGCAATTTGCTCAGGGCTCCAAGCCAGGGCCCATTTGCGGTGCTGGCGCCGCACCGAACGCCGCTTTGTCCAGCGTACGGTAGGACCAGCGACAACATCCCCATCGGGGCCCGCTATCTGACCCGACAGCCGCTCTTCGACATAGTGCCGCAACATATCATGTCGTGCCAGTTTTGTTGTCTTGGGTCTGCGCGCTGCACGATCAGCGTGCCATTGGGCGGTTGTCGCGCGATACTCAAAACCGCCGCTGCGCGTTGCTGCATTACGACGCAATTCTCTGGAAATCGTAGAAGCAGCTCTGCCAATCTTACGGGCGATCGCGTTGACGCCCAAACCTTGAGCCCGACAAAGCGCAATCTCTTCACGTTCTGCAAAACAGAGATAGCGCCCCGAAGGTGGCGGTGCGGAACTGGAGTATTGTGATGGCGGCATGCCTCCGGCCTCTCGAAACCAACGACTGCCAACAGGGGCAGACGCTCCAGCTTGAACTGCGGCTTCTTCGCTGGAAATGCCCTGTTCAATCAATCGCCAAAACAAAACTTGCTGAGCGCGATCTGCCACTTTGGGCCGTCCTGGCGAGCGCATCTTGTCTCGGGTGCTTCGATCCGAAGCTCGTTTGTGTGTTGTCATCACAACCTCCAATCTGGAACCGTTGCGACGACCAGTTGAATCCGCCTTGGCTGCCGCGATCCGTGTGGTGGATGCAGTCTTTCGGCGGTGACCGGAACGCGATGGCCATTTTCAAAGCCCGGATCGCAAGATCGCGCTTCATGCGATTGCTCACAGCCCACCTGTTACCCGGCAGTGGTTTGCCTTTGCAAACCATGAGAGGGCGATGACACGACGGGAATGCAAATCTATGACCACAGCCAGATACAGCCATCCCTCACGGGTCCAGACGTAGCTTATGTCACCAGCCCATTTCTGATTTGGCCCATCTGCGTTGAAGTCACGATCCAGCAGGTTTGGCGCGATATTGAACTTGTGATTGCTGTCTGTGGTCACCTTGTGTTTGCGCGTCCTGACCACAGATATGCCGTTCTGACGCATCAAGCGCCCGACACGGCGGTGCCCGACATCCAGACCAATCTCTTTCAGTTCTTCGGTCATCCGTGGCCTTCCATAACTGCCCAAACTAAGACGGGACTGTTCTTTGATGTGGGCCAAGGTCACCAGATCTGACCGCTGCCGACGGCTGGCAGGACGACTGCGGAAGGCACGTAGACCGCGTGCGCTGACACCAACGACATCGCACAAGCGATTGGCTGGGAAGCTGGACATGTGCTCTTCGATGAACCTAAACCTCATTGCTTTAGACCCGCGAAGAATTGGGTGGCCTTCCTAAGAAACAGCCGCTGTCTCCGGGATGGGCGCCAATGCAAATCCGAGGGTCTTGGCGCGCCGTTGAAGGTTTGACAGCACACGTTGCCGATGTCGTTCGTCATAAGCTGCGGCGCCTTGATCTTGGTAAGTCATGCCGTGCCGCACAGCGTTGTAAAACAGAACTGCGATCTTGCGCGCCGTTGCGGTCACCGCCTTCTGCTTGCCGATCCGGGCCGAGAGGCGTCGATAGAACGCACCGAGGGCCGTGTCACTTCGGCCAATCGTGACGGCTGCAAGACGCAGAAGTGCAGCGGCGCGGCTTGAAGATCGGCGTGTCCGCGAAGACAGCAGCTTGCCACCAGAGATCTTGTTGCCCGGCGCCAGACAGAGCCACGACGTGAAGTGCTTGGCGCTCTTCCACGCGCGCAAATCCGTGCCGCATTCGGCCACCAGCTTCAAAGCCAGCGACGGCCCAAGGCCATGGATCTGCGTCAGGTCCGTGCCCAGCACCCCGTAAAGTGCAGCGCGCACATCGAAAGACGGCGCGTTGTGCTGCTTGCACTTGATCCGTGCCTTGGGCAGTGGGGCCAGATCTCCATCTGCCTTGGCAGTCAGCGCTCCGACCGCCGTCTCGAGCCTGCGGTCGCATGCTTCGATCTGCGATTTGTAGAAATCGTAAAGTTCCAGCGACTGTGTCAGGGCAAAGACATGCTCCTCACGGTCGTTGCCGACCAGCGCGGCCTTGATCGTGTCCATAGAGGATTTGCAGCGAACATCCCGGAACGCGGCGAGAGCCTCCGGATCACGCTCGCCAGCGACGATGGCGCGGATGATCCGCATACCGGTCCCGCCTGTGATATCGGAGACGACATGATGCAGTTGCAGGTTCATCTCCATCAGCGCCTTCTGCATGTGTTGGATGTGAGCGGCGGCATATTCTGTCAGGCGTTCGCGCTGGCGCATATAGGCGCGCAAGGTGGCGATCTCGGCCTCAGGCCGAAAACTGCCACGCAACAGACCATAGGAGTGTAGCTGACGCAGCCATCCGGCATCGCTGACATCGGTTTTGCGGCCAGGCACATTCTTGGCGTAACGGGCGTTCACGAGGATGACCTCGAAGCCATTCGCTTCCAAGATCTCGAAGGCCGGTATCCAGTAAACGCCGGTCGACTCCATGGCCACGCTGGTGACACCGCACGACCGGAACCAGTCGGCAAGGTCGTGCAAATCTTGTGTGAATGTCCCAAAGGCGCGCACTGGCATGATGTCGGTGTCAGGGTTCACAGCCGCCATGTGCATCGTCGAGCCGATGTCGATCGCGGCCGCATTGGGATTGACCATCTTCAAGTCCGGGTGGCCACCGGATTTACGCTTCGTCATGGCACCTCCTCCGTTCAAGGCGAAGGGCGTGGGCTATGCAAGTTCGTCATCTTCCTAACCGGGATCACCGCGATGGCGGCGTCACCACTCTCAAGTGCGCATCAGCCCATGTGCCACGTTTTTTAACGGGGTCCAGCCCACCAATAAGCCATCGGCAACTGCCCTTCAGGCGCAGCATAGCACAGGCTGTTTATACTGCGCACAGGCGGGCTGCGGCCGGGAACGGTTTTTTAAGATCTCCCTCTCCTCCTTGAGGAGCCTGATCTCGCGCCGAAGCCGATCATTCTCTTTGGCGAGGTCTAAATCCTCTTTGGAAACCACGTCTGTATCTCGGTGCGCGGTGATCCATTTGTTCAGCGTTGACATGCCAACACCCAGATCGTCAGCCACCTGCTTACGTGTTAGCCCACTGGTTAGTGCGATACGAACCGCATCTTGGCGGAATTCGTCCGTCCGTTTCAGTCCCATAGTCAATCTCCTTTGTTGCAGTAAATGCTATCAAAGGAGCGGCATCAAACCGCGACAGGTCCAAGTTCATGGAAAATGCGGAAAACGTTTTTCTGATCGGTGGCCCTGGGGCAGGCAAAAGCCACATCGCAACGGCCATCGGCGTCCAGGCCATCGAGCATCACAGATGCAAAGTGCGTTTCTACTCGACCGTGGAACTCGACAACGCTCTGGAACAGGAAAAGGCGCTCGGAAAGGCCGGAAAAATGGCCGAGATGCTCACCAAAGTCGACTTGGTCATTCTCGACGAACTCGGCTATTTGCCGTTCAGTTCATCAGGCGGCGCATTGCTGTTCCACCTCCTGAGCAAACTATACGAGCGCACCAGCGTGATCATTACCACCAACCTCAGCTTCTCAGAATGGGCTCAGGTCTTCGGCCCCTCCCGGCGTTTGCAAGCAAACGTCTGCCGGGCAACGGATGCCAAGATGACCACCGCGCTGTTGGACCGCCTCACACACCGCTGCCACATCCTGGAAACCGGCAACGACAGCTACCGTTTCAAGGCCAGTTCCGAAGCAGCGAAGAAAACAAGGAAGGAGGCGCCAGCATTGACCGCGTCATAAGCACCGACGCATAAGAAAAAGTGGGTCAATTCTCGGTGAAAATACCGGGTCAGTTCTCAGTGACAATCAACAGCCTTCTGCTAAGAAAGCCACCGAGACGCGTTTCTTGCAAGATTTCGAATTTAGAATGAGCGAGTAAAGGAGCTCAGAAAACAAGCCAGAGGTCGAAGCACTCTTGCGTATGAAGCTTGGTCCGGGGCTCGCGGCAATTCGCATTCCTCGTGTGTCAGGCCAATTCGATGCAAGAAGACATTCGGCACCGCGTTAGCCAACTTCTCGCCTGGAGTGGAAAAGCCTTCACGTCGAAAAGTGCCTATGAGTCAATAAGATATGACTCTCTTTCATGGGCAATGGTAAGGCTTAGGGAGTCGGGAGCTCTAAGACAACACACTTGCCTCTACGCGATTCCAACCGAGAACAGCTATGAACGAAATGTGACTACACGGAGCGTTCCGCCTCAATCTCTAATAAATGTATGGTAACGCGGTTCTAAGCTCTATTGCGGCGCGAAAATATATGCGCTTCCCTGCACTTACGAGGGAGAGGACATGCCGTGCGCATTCCGGGGTGATCCGGTCGGGGATTCCGATTTGATCCGGTCACCCATTCCAATCTGATCCGGTCACCGATTCCGGGGTATCCGGTCACCCTTTCGGGGTGAGGTTGTGACGCTGCCGGGCAGTCCTGTGGCGGGCTACGCTTGTTCTTTCAAACAGAGCAGGCGGCCCCATGAAGAGACTGAAGATGCGGAAGATCAGAGAAGCGCTGCGGCTTCACGCCAGCGGATTATCGACCCGGAAGATAGCGACGAGCCTTGGCGTCGGGCAAAGCACGGCCAGTGAGTATCTGAAGCGGATTGAACGGGCCGCGCTCACATGGCCGCTTGCGGCGGAGATGACGGACGCCGCATTGGAAGCGCTGCTGTTTCAACCGATCGGTGGCGCCAGCCGACTTGTCGAGGCGCAACCGGATTGGCCGACGATCCATCGCGAGCTCAAGCGCCCGGGCGTGACACTGTCCTTGCTGTGGGAGGAATACCGCGCCGTTCATCCGGAAGGCTATGGATACAGCCGGTTCTGCGATCTGCATCGCCGTTGGAACGGGCGTCTGACGCCGGTGATGCGCCAGCACCATGTCGCCGGGGAGCGGGTTTTTGTCGACTACGCGGGCACCACGCTGGAGGTGATCGACGCAGGCACGGGCGAGGTTCGTCAGGCGCAGTTGTTCGTGGCCGCACTCGGGGCCTCGAACCTGACCTATGCCGAGGCAAGCTGGAGCCAGAGCCTGTCAGACTGGATCGGCGCGCACTGCCGAGCTTTCAGCTACTTCGGCGGCGTCCCGGCGCAGGTGGTATGCGACAACCTGAAGTCCGGCGTGACCAAGGCCTGCTTTTTTGAACCGGCAGTGAACCGGACCTACGCCGACATGGCCGCGCATTACGGCACTGCTGTCGTGCCAGCACGGCCCTACAAACCCAGGGACAAGGCGAAGGTCGAGGTGGCAGTTCAGATCGCAGAGCGCTGGATCGCAGCGCGTCTGCGCAACCAGCGGTTCTTCTCGCTGGCGGAACTGAACGCGGCGATCCGCAGCCTCCTCGACCAGCTCAATGATCGGGTGACCCGGCATCTTGGTGCCAGCCGCAGGGCCCTGTTCAATCAGGTCGAGCGATCCGCACTGCGGTCCTTGCCCGCGGCCCCCTACGTTTTTTCTGAATGGAAGCAATGCACTGTCGGACTCGATTATCACGTCGAGGTGGACAAGCATTACTACTCGGCCCCGCACAGCCTGCTGCGGGAGAAGGTCTGGGTCCGGCTCACTGCGCGGACGGTCGAGATTTTCCACCACGGCAAACGTGTCGCCGCCCACGCCAGAACGTCCTCCAATCGCAAGCACACCACCATCGCCGATCACATGCCAGCCAGCCATCGGCGTTACTCCGAATGGTCGCCGCAACGATTGAAGAACTGGGCTGCGAAGATCGGGCCCAATACCGCGACGCTGGTCGAAGTGATCCTGCGCGACCGCAGCCACCCCGAGCAGGGTTTCCGCTCCTGCCTCGGCATCATGCGCCTGGCCAAACCACACGGCCCAGAGGCGCTGGAGGCGGCTTGCGAGCGGGCGCTCACGATCGGGGCGCGGTCCTATTCGTCGGTCAATTCGATCTTGAAGAACAACCTGCATCGCAACCAGCCCGAACCCGCCGCGGACGGGCCCGCGATCCAGCACGGCAATATCCGCGGCCCCGGTTACTTCCATTGCAAGGACAAACGATGTTGACCCACCCCACCTTGGACCAGCTCCGACAGATGAAGCTCGACGGCATGGCCGAGGCTTTCGTCGACTTGCAGGCGCAAGATGCCACCACCGACCTGAGCCACGCCGAATGGCTTGGCCTACTGGTCGACCGCGAGGTCGCTACCCGCAATACCCGGCGGTTCCAGACCCGCATGCGAGCGGCAAAGCTGCGCCACGTCGGGGCAGCCATTGAAGACGTCGACTTCCGCACACCGCGCAAACTGGACCGGGCATTGTTCCAGCAACTCGCTACCGGACGCTGGATCAAAGACGCCCGCAACCTGATGATCACCGGCCCCTGCGGGGTCGGGAAGACCTGGCTTGCCTGCGCCCTGGGCCAGAGAGCCTGCCGCGACAACCTCACCGTCATCTACCAGCGGCTGCCACGCCTGTTCGCCGATCTCGACTTGGGCCATGGCGACGGACGCTTTCCACGCCTTTTCCGATCGCTGGTAAAGGCAGACCTGCTCATTCTCGACGACTGGGGGCCGGACCGCCTGACCGCCGGTCAGCGTCGCGATCTCATGGAGATCGTCGAGGACCGCCATGGACGCGGCTCGATCCTGATCACCAGCCAACTCCCGGTCGCAGCCTGGCACGACGTCATCGACGAACCCACGTTCGCCGATGCCATACTCGACCGCTTGGTCCATAACGCCTATCGCCTCGAACTGGACGGCCATTCAATGCGCCGCTCGACAGGTGCCACAGAAAAAGTTGACGAAGGCCCCACGGCCTGACATCAAAAACCATGCCTTCGCGGCGACGATCCTCAAGTGACCGGATACCCCGGAATGACTGACCGGATGTTGTCGGAACAGCCGACCGAATGCGTCGGAATGCGCAGACATGCCGCGTTGAGAGTCGGAATTTGCCTCATGAGCTTTCACTCCCGTTCATGGGCAATGGCTGAATTTAGGTGACCATTAGTCGAGCGCAGATATCTTGGGCGTCTGTGAGGTAGCGATCCAGAATAGCAACGAGTGAAATGCGACTGCACGGATAATTTCTCCTAAGTATCTGATAAGTCGTAGCTAATACTTCCTTCAGCATTCTCGCGGTGCGCATGACTTTGCGCGCCGCCGATAGATATTCAGCGGTTGCCGCTCAGTGACATATCGGCGGTTGGGATATTAAGCGGCGGGACGGGGTGCCGAGGGGGTTAGCGGGCTAAGCTTTGAAACGGATGGCCGCATTCCGGTTAACTGTTTCGTTGCCGTTTAGTGGCGAAATCCATCATTTAGATGTGCAGTTCGCCCGCAGGTTTTGAGTGTCCAGAGAGCTCCGGATGCGCCTGCCTTTGCGATGTGGGGAAGAACAGTCAAGCCGAAGCGGACGGCTGCAAGGGGCCGCAAGCCCTTCATGTCACGTGAGAAAAATCTGCATTCACCACGGAATCACTTTTTCCCGCGCGCGGCCTTTTCTTCTTTGGTCATCTTGTTGTTCCAGGTGTTGTTGCTCAAGCCGAGCTCGCTGGGGAGCGGCTTGGTTTTGCCGACCTTGACCTTGCCGCCCTTGTTCAGGAATTCCTGAATCAGCGCGTCATCCGTGTTTTCTTTGGGAATTTTCTTCATATGACCAGTCTTACGCGAACGGTCGCTTGTGTCACGCACCATCTGATGAAAGATCGCCTTGGTCGCGTTCGCAGGCGACGAACGGGTTGCGCGCTTGGCCGGGATGCAAGACCTTACACGGTAATCGCAAGAGGAGTTAACGGCATGATGATCTATGGATTGAGCACCTGTGCAGTGTGTCAAAAGGCCCGTAAGGCGCTGGAGGCAGAGGGCAAGGAGGTCGATTTCCGTGATGTCCGGGCCGACCCTCTCAGCGACGTTGAGCTGGCGGAATTGATTGCAGAGTTCGGGGATCGATTGGTGGACCGAACGTCGAATGATTACCGGGGGCTTAGTGATTGGCTGAAGAATTCAGAGGCCGAGGCGCAGATTTCGGCCAAGCCCAAGGTGATGGCGCGGCCGGTGATCCGCGATCAGGATGCGCTGTATCTGGGGTGGGACGAGGCGGTGCAGAGTGCTCTGCTTGCCGGTTGATATCCCAAGATGGGTAAGGGGCGCGTTGGGCCGACATAGCCGTTGGCCAGTCTAGCCTTTGGAATCGGCTCCGGTTGCGCGGGGGCAGCGCCCGAGGCATCAAGCGTTGGGGAGTGGCGTCCAGCCGCACAACGCTGACCCACTCGCTAACCATAAAGCGCCAGCATTTCGTTGAGATCTTCCAGCGTGTTTGCCTCGGAAACCGGCTTGTCCTTGCGCCAGCGCAGCATGCGCGGGAAGCGGAGCGCGACGCCCGATTTATGGCGCGACGAGGCCTGTATGCCCTCAAAGGCGATTTCAAAGACGTGCGCCGGCGTCACCTGCCGCACCGGACCGAACTTTTGCAGCGTATTTTTGCGCACCCAAGCGGTGATCTGGCGAAATTCGGCATCGGTGAGACCGGAGTACGCCTTGGTAAAGGGCGTCAGCTCGTCACCGTTCCAGACCGCAAAGGTGTAGTCGGTGAACAGGTTGGCGCGACGCCCGCTGCCAGATTGCGCATAGATCATCACCGCGTCGATGGTCAGCGGGTCGACCTTCCATTTCCACCAATCGCCGCGTTTGCGGCCCGCCAAATAGGCACTGTCGCGTCGCTTGATCATCAACCCCTCGACATGGTGCTGGCG
This sequence comes from Marinovum sedimenti, assembly GCF_054052205.1. Taxonomy (NCBI): domain Bacteria; kingdom Pseudomonadati; phylum Pseudomonadota; class Alphaproteobacteria; order Rhodobacterales; family Roseobacteraceae; genus Marinovum; species Marinovum sedimenti. The sequence continues at coordinate 2,235,864 of NZ_CM133223.1, read as the reverse complement.
CGACTGGAGCCGCACCTCGGCCAGCGCATCCCAGCCGGCAAACGCCACCTCTTGCGACAGGCGTAGCGGCACTTCGGGCGGCACCTTGTCCAGCAGAGCGGCCAGTTGCGCGCGGCGCTTCGCAAAGGGCACCGAGCGCAGGTCTTGCCCATCGGCTTCGAGTAGATCGTAGGCCATAAAGATCACCGGCGACGCGCGCAGCACCTTGGCCGGCACCTTCTTCAGCCCGATGCGCTTTTGCAGCGCGTTAAAGCCTAGAGGCCGCTCGTCCTCAAAGGCCAACAGCTCGCCGTCCAGCACCGTGCCGTCGGGCAGGACATCAGTCAGCTGCGCCAACTCGGGGAAGCGGTCGGTCATCAACTCTTCTCCGCGTGACCAGACATGATGTGTGCCGCCACGGCGGATGAACTGGCCGCGAATGCCATCCCACTTGCGCTCGGCGTGCCAGTCGGCGGGATCGCCCAGTTCGGTGGGGTCATCCACCGGATGCGCGAGGTAAAATGGGTAGGGGCGAGAGAGGTCGGCGGTGGGGTCATCGGCCTCGATCAGCGCGTCCCAGCTGGTGGTCTCAGGCGTCCAGTTGCCCATAAGCTTGTGGGTCAGCGTCGCCTCGTCCTGTCCGGTCGAGATTGCGAGGGCGCGGGTCATCAACCGAGCACTGACGCCCATGCGAAAACCCCCGGTCAAAAGCTTGTTGAACAGAAAGCGTTCGCGCACTTCGAGGCTGTCCCAAGCGGCAATGACCGCAGTCTTGCGCGCCGCTTCTTCCAGGGTCGCAAGCTCCTTGACCGTGGCGATCCAGTGGCTGAGGCTTTGGTCGCGCTGTTGGCTGGGGTCCGGCAGAACAAGGCTGATGGTTTCGGCCAAATCGCCCACCACATGATAGCTGTCCTCAAACAGCCATGTCGGCAGCCCAGCCACCTCGGCCGCCCATTCGCGTAACCGGGTCGAGGTGACGGCGCGCCGGGGCCTGCGTCCGGTGAAAAGCGCGATGGTCCAGAGCCGATCCTCCGGCGCGGCGCTGCCCAGATAGGCGGCCAGCGCCTCGACCTTGACGGTGGTCTTGGTGGTTTCGTCGATGCGGGCGAACAGCGCGGCGAACTCCTTCATGTGGCCTCCTCGCCGTCATCGCCGGTGTATTCGGTCGACACCACATGCGCGTCATAACCCTGTTCCGAAAGATAGCGCTGGAACGCTGTGGTGTAGCCGTGGGTGACAAAGACCTTCTCGGCCCCGGTGGCCTTGATCGCGGCGTTCAGCCCCTCCCAATCGGCATGGTCCGAGACGACAAAGCCCCGGTCGGTGCCGCGCCTGCGCCGCACACCGCGCAGCGCCATCCAGCCAGAGGCGAAGGCGGTGGCGGCCTTGGGGAAGCGCCGCACCCAATTGTGCGCGGTGCTGCCCGGCGTGGCGATGATCAGCGCGCCGGGGTGGGTCTTGGCCGAGACCTCCTCGGTGATCCGCACGGTCTCGGGCAGGGCGATGCCCTGGGCGCGCAGCACCTCATTGGTGTTCTCGACTGCGGTGCCGGTCAGCAGCGGGCCAATGCCGGTGTCGACCGTGCGCATCAACCGCTGCGCCTTGCCCAGAGCATAAGCGCCAATAAGCGAGGGGCGGCCCACGGCGGCATTGGCGGCCCACCAGGCGTTGACCTGCTGCACCAGTTCTTCTTGCGGGGTCCACTTGAAGATCGGCAGGCCAAAGGTGCTCTCCGAGATGAAGGCATGGCAGCGCACCGGCTCGAACGGTTCGGATAGCCCGTCGTCGACCGTCTTGTAATCGCCCGAGGCCACCCAGACCTCGCCTTTGACCTCAACCCGGATCTGCGCCGAGCCGGGCACATGGCCCGCAGGATGGAACGACACTCGCGCACCGCCAATCTGCCGGGGCTCGCCATAGGCAATGGTCTCGATCTGCGCCGCATCGCCCAGCCGATAGCGCATCACTGGGGCCGTGGCGTTGGTGGCGAGATAGTGGCCCATGTCGGGGCGGGCGTGATCGGAATGGCCATGCGTGATCAGCGCGCGCGGCACCGGGCGCCAGGGATCGATATGGAAATCGCCTGCGGGGCAATAGATGCCGCTGTCTGTGAAGGTGAGAACGTCAGCCATGGCTTTGTTATAGGGCGGCGTGGCGGTCGGGAAAGGCGGGCCTCTGTGGTGGCCAGCATATAAGGTGCGCTGCGCGGGGGGCTGCTCTCCTATACGGGGTGTGCAAATGCAGGGGGTGAGCGGTGGGCGCGCCGGAGTTCTGAGGCGCGATCGCTCTAAGTGCCGAAAGAGTTCGGGTAACGGGCCGCGAAGTCGACCCTTTTCGACGGCTTCGACCAGAAGCGGCCCTTTGGGGCTGCTTTTTGGTTTTAGGCGAGTCGGCTGGGGGCGAGTCGGGGGCGACTCAGGGGTTTTGGCGGTGAATCGGGTCCGAGTCGGGAGTGACTCGCGTGTTGCTCGTGTCTGATTTGGCGTGAATCTGTGGGTAAGGCTGTGGAGAAGTTTGGATTGAGGGGAAACGAGTCGGATTGGGCGCTGCTTGGGGGGTGGGAAATCGGGATCGGGTGGATTTGTCTGAAGAAACTTCATCCTGTAAGCCGTTGATATTGTTATATTGTGACGGATATTTGAAGAAAAGATCATTGTTTGGTCAAAAAGGCCTTGCGGGTTTTAGGTGCTAACCGTAAAAGCCCCCTCACCGGCGGCGCTGAGGCGCACAACGGGACGCGAGACGGGGCGGCGGCGAGGCGGAGACGCGGAGCTGACGCAGACGAAGCGGAGAAGAAAATTAGAGGTTTTGACGGGCGGGCGCGCCGATAAGTTTGGGCGCATCCGGTTTGTTTTTGTCTCTGCGCTGTTTGACATTGCTAATATCTGAAGAGATATGTGGGCGGTTTGGTTCGTTTCGACGGATGGACGTCTGTATATCAACGCCGGTAGGGATTTGCTTTCGAGTGAGTACCGATGACCGGTGTCAGCTTCACTGTTTGTATGGACTTTCGGTTTCTTAGAAACCTGAAGCACAGACAGACAGATGACTTTTGGTTGCCACTCTCGTTCCTAGCCGGGTGAGGGTGCTGTGACTGTCTACTCCCCGGGCGCTTCGGCGCTCAAGTAGATGGCTACGGTCGTGCAATCAAAGATGTGCAGAGGTTCAACCGTCAAGGATACGCAGTAATGCGTTTCAACTTGAGAGTTTGATCCTGGCTCAGAACGAACGCTGGCGGCAGGCCTAACACATGCAAGTCGTGCGAGACCTTCGGGTCTAGCGGCGGACGGGTTAGTAACGCGTGGGAACATACCCTTCTCTAAGGAATAGCCACTGGAAACGGTGAGTAATACCTTATACGCCCTTCGGGGGAAAGATTTATCGG
>NZ_CM133223.1:2002500-2230000 GCF_054052205.1 Marinovum sedimenti | reverse complement strand
AATGGGGTAAACCAGGTACTTAAGAACTGAATACATAGGTTTTTAAGAGCAAACCCGGGGAACTGAAACATCTAAGTACCCGGAGGAAAGGAAATCAATTGATACTCCCCTAGTAGCGGCGAGCGAACGGGGACCAGCCGAGCTGTGAGTGTGAATAGAATGGCATGGAATGGCCAACCATAGTGGGTGACAGTCCCGTATATGAAGCATGATCAGACGTATTAAGTAGGGCGGAACACGTGAAATTCTGTCTGAAGATCGGAGGACCACCTTCGAAGGCTAAGTACTCCTTACTGACCGATAGCGAACCAGTACCGTGAGGGAAAGGTGAAAAGCACCCCGACGAGGGGAGTGAAACAGTACCTGAAACCGAACGCCTACAATCAGTCGGAGCTTGACTGGACTCTAATGATAATCTGATGCATGTCCTGCCCTGGAAATGGGGAGTTGGACATGGCGGATGGAACCTTTGCCATATTGATGTTGGTCGCAGGACTGACGGATATGGGCATGAATTACTGTGGCACACCGCAAGGCTGTTTAGGCCGAAACGATGTGGCACCGCGGATCGCCTTCTCAGGTGGTCAGGTTCTTGAACGCCGCGCAAAGACGGGTCGTGAAGCCTATCTTCGCTATGATCTGGGGCACCGTAATGGTCCTTTTGGTCATGCGGTGGGGCTCAGTGTCGGCAGCCGGGGGTCAACCTGGTTCGGCATTGGACAGACGTATACGGTGAACGATGGTTCATCGCCGTTTTATGCGCAATTGCATGCGATGACCGGCATTTATAATGCGGGTGACGGCCTTGATCTGGGTGGACCCATTGTGTTCCGCTCGGGTGCAGAGGTCGGTTGGCAGAACAATCGCGGTTGGCGATTTGGTCTCAGCTTCGACCATCGGTCGAATGCGGGGATCTACGATCACAACCCCGGAGTAGAGACGGTGCAACTGCGCCTCTCGATCCCAACCAGATAAGTCGCATCGAAAATTGCATTCTTTAAAACCATCTTCGAAATGGCACGCCAGTGCCGATCCGAAGGATTGGTGTACCGGCATTGCGCCGGCACGGAGTGCAAATCAAACATGATTATTATCAGTGTCCAGTCTTGTGACGGCGTACCTTTTGTATAATGGGTCATCGACTTAGTGTATCTAGCAAGCTTAAGCCGTTAGGTGTAGGCGTAGCGAAAGCGAGTCTTAATAGGGCGATTGAGTTAGATGCATTAGACCCGAAACCGAGTGATCTAGGCATGACCAGGATGAAGGTAAGGTAACACTTACTGGAGGTCCGAACCCACACCTGTTGAAAAAGGTCGGGATGAGTTGTGCCTAGGGGTGAAAGGCCAATCAAACTCGGAGATAGCTGGTTCTCTGCGAAATCTATTTAGGTAGAGCGTCATCCGAATACCCTCGGGGGTAGAGCACTGGATGGGTAATGGGGCCCCACAGGCTTACTGATCCTAACCAAACTCCGAATACCGAGGAGTACTAGATGGCAGACACACTGCGGATGCTAACGTCCGTAGTGGAGAGGGAAACAACCCTAACCTACAGCTAAGGCCCCTAATTCATGGCTAAGTGGGAAAGCAGGTGGGACGACCATAACAACCAGGAGGTTGGCTTAGAAGCAGCCATCCTTTAAAGATAGCGTAACAGCTCACTGGTCTAAATAAGTTGTCCTGCGGCGAAGATGTAACGGGGCTCAAGCCATGAGCCGAAGCTTAGGATGCCGTAAGGCATGGTAGCAGAGCGTAGTGTGACATAGGACCCTTCCTCTTTAGCATCTTTCGGGATGTTGCGGAGGATTGGGTTCTTTCTGTGAAGCCGGCGCGTGAGCGATCCGGTGGAGAGATCACTAGCGAGAATGATGACATGAGTAGCGACAAAGAGTGTGAGAGACACTCTCGCCGAAAGTCCAAGGGTTCCTGCTTAAAGCTAATCTGAGCAGGGTAAGCCGGCCCCTAAGGCGAGGCAGAAATGCGTAGCCGATGGGAACCACGTTAATATTCGTGGGCCAGGAGGATGTGACGGATCATGAAGGTAGTTCATCCTTATTGGATTGAATGGGCTGCTAATTGGTCCCTGGAAATAGCCCTCCATCAGACCGTACCCTAAACCGACACAGGTGGACTGGTAGAGAATACCAAGGCGCTTGAGAGAACTATGTTGAAGGAACTCGGCAAAATACCTCCGTAAGTTCGCGAGAAGGAGGCCCGGTTCTTAGGAAACTAGGGGCTGGGGGCACAAACCAGGGGGTGGCGACTGTTTACTAAAAACACAGGGCTCTGCGAAGTCGCAAGACGACGTATAGGGTCTGACGCCTGCCCGGTGCCTGAAGGTTAAAAGGAGGGGTGAGAGCTCTGAATTGAAGCCCAGGTAAACGGCGGCCGTAACTATAACGGTCCTAAGGTAGCGAAATTCCTTGTCGGGTAAGTTCCGACCTGCACGAATGGCGTAACGACTTCCCCGCTGTCTCCAACATAGACTCAGCGAAATTGAATTGCCTGTCAAGATGCAGGCTTCCCGCGGTTAGACGGAAAGACCCCGTGCACCTTTACTACAGCTTCGCACTGGCATCAGAACTGCAATGTGCAGGATAGGTGGTGGGCTTTGAAGCAGGAACGCCAGTTTCTGTGGAGCCTCCCTTGAGATACCACCCTTTGCATTTTTGATGTCTAACCGCGGTCCGTTATCCGGATCCGGGACCCTGCGTGGCGGGTAGTTTGACTGGGGCGGTCGCCTCCTAAAGAGTAACGGAGGCGCGCGATGGTTGGCTCAGACCGGTCGGAAATCGGTCGTTGAGTGCAATGGCAGAAGCCAGCCTGACTGCAAGTCTGACAAGACGAGCAGAGACGAAAGTCGGTCATAGTGATCCGGTGGTCCCGAGTGGAAGGGCCATCGCTCAACGGATAAAAGGTACGCCGGGGATAACAGGCTGATACTGCCCAAGAGTCCATATCGACGGCAGTGTTTGGCACCTCGATGTCGGCTCATCTCATCCTGGGGCTGGAGCAGGTCCCAAGGGTACGGCTGTTCGCCGTTTAAAGAGGTACGTGAGCTGGGTTTAGAACGTCGTGAGACAGTTCGGTCCCTATCTGCCGTGGGTGTAGGATACTTGAGAGGAGTTGCCCCTAGTACGAGAGGACCGGGGTGAACGATCCACTGGTGTACCAGTTGTTCCGCCAGGAGCAGTGCTGGGTAGCTATGATCGGACAGGATAACCGCTGAAGGCATCTAAGCGGGAAGCCCCCCTCAAAACAAGGTATCCCTGAGGACCGTGGTAGACCACCACGTCGATAGGCCAGAGATGTAAGCGCGGTAACGCGTTCAGTTGACTGGTACTAATGGTCCGATAGGCTTGATTTGATCCAGTAAAAGACAGATTTGAAACGCACTCAAGTAGCCGAAAGGCGGTAGCGCAAATCAAATAAGTCCTTACCGGACGAAGATCAAAGCAAACATCACACTAAATCAGAACGTCACGCTGCAAAGCGGACGTAAATGACTTGACTTGGACACTCTCAAACGAGAGTGAAATCAACCTGTACATAGCAATACTACAGGTCGTTGCGCTTCAGCCGCGCAACACAATCCACCCTTACCGGGGCTTTCCTGGTTTGGTGATCACAGCACGAGCAAAACACCCGGTCCCATCCCGAACCCGGCCGTTAAGTGCCGTCGCGCCAATGGTACTGCGTCTTAAGACGTGGGAGAGTAGGTCATCGCCAAACCTGATAAGCCCCGATAAGTTGTATCTCTCAAACGATATCAGCGACACTGGCCAGAACCAGCCGCTACAACACAGGCCCACAGCCTAAAGTAGCCGCTAACCACCCGGCCAAACAAAACTGTCGCGGGATGGAGCAGCCCGGTAGCTCGTCAGGCTCATAACCTGAAGGTCGTAGGTTCAAATCCTACTCCCGCAACCATAAAACAGTACAAGATACCAAACACTTAGGCCGCCCAATGGGCGGCTTTTGTGTTTTTACCGTGTCACAAACCCTTGCAACACGTTACCCAAAGATTCCAAACGTTTACGATCATCCCCGTTTCTTCCGTGCAACACCAATGCAACACGGGATGGCGGTATTGGCGTAGGGTCAGGACTCGTTCTCGTTTCATAGCCAGAACATGACGGTTGCGGCGAGGGCGATGGCGGAGAGGAAGACTTTCGGGCATCGGTCGTAGCGTGTGGCAATCCTGCGCCAGTCCTTCAGGCGCCCGAACATGATCTCGATCCTGTTGCGGCGTTTGTAGCGGCGCTTGTCGTATTTGTCGGGCTTGGCGCGGGACTTCCGGCCAGGGATGCAGGGCTTTATCTCCTTGTCTTTCAACGCTTCCCTGAACCAGTCGGCGTCATAGCCCCGGTCGGCCAGAAGCCATTGTGCCGATGGCAGGCTGCCAAGAAGGGCCGCAGCGCCGGTGTAGTCGCTGACCTGGCCCGCGGTCATGAAAAACCGGATCGGTCGTCCCTCGGCATCGGTGACGGCATGCAGCTTGGTGTTCATGCCGCCTTTGGTTCGGCCGATCGCGCGCCCCCGCTGGTCGTCGGGCCCCCCTTTTTCGACCGCAGACTGCTCGCCGTGCGGTGCGCCTTCAGATAGGTCGCGTCGATCATCACCGTCTTTGGAACCGCTGCCTCCGACGCAAGGCCGTGCATCATCCTCGCGAAAATGCCCTTGTCGCTCCATCGTTTCCAGCGGTTATAGAGCGTTTTGGCCGGGCCGTATTCCGCGGGCGCGTCGCACCAGCGCAAGCCATTGCGATTGATGAATATTATTCCACTCAGAACACGCCGGTCATCCACCCGCGGCTTGCCATGGCTCTTGGGAAAAAACGGCCGAAGCCGGTCCATCTGCGCGTCCGTTAGCCAGAAAAGGTTGCTCATCATCACCCCCGTCAGTTTGGGAGCTTGAATCACGCTGCCGACGTAGCCTCAAGCAGATCAATGGGTCCTGAGCCTAGAGCATCCAAATCCGATACCAGGCGTGCGCCTATAGTTTGGGTGTGGCCGCGCAATGTATCACTTTGTCGTTCCAAACACTTCTGCTCCAGGTGCGCGTTCAAATCATCAAAGCTGTCGTAGCGCGGCGCGGGCACCAGAAAGTTGCGACGTGTGTAACCTACCATGCCTTCGACATTGCCTTTGTCGTTTCCTCGCGCAGGCCGCCCGAACCTGTCATCAAACAAGTAATGCGATTGCAATTCCGTAAACCGACGGGTCCGGACTCGCGTTCTGTCCCCCAGAATACGCGCCACAGCGATCTTGGTATTGTCGTAAAGAATGGATTGGGGCCCTCTCGGCAGATTGCTACGCAATCGCCTGCCAGGTAATAAATGCCGCCAAAGAAGGCAAAGGCCGAGACGTGGCCATCACAGAATGCTTCCGTTGTCTCTGCTGGATAACCCTTCACAAACACCGCATCAGAATGCGGCAAGCTCATCACAAAGAAGTGGACTTTGCGCTCCACCCCGCCGATGACGCCGAGGGTCTCGCCAAAATCAACCTGTGCGTGGCCTGGCCGATGCGACAACGGCACAAACACTTCTTTGGTGCGCCGCTTTTGCTCACGCACGTAATACGTCACCGTCGTGAGGCTGCCTGCATACCCATGCTCATCACGCAGTCGTTCAAAAATGCGCTTCGACGTGTGACGCTGTTTTTTGATCAAGGCTTTGTCGGAGCGCAGTATCTCGTCGATGACACCAACGTAATTATCAAGCGTTGGCCGACGCGGCGGTTCTGAACGCTGATATCCGGGCGGCAACTCATGGCGCAGCATCTTCGCGATCGTCTTGCGATCCTTATTGAAATAACGCGCCGCTTCTCGAGCTGACATGCCGTCCTTCAAGCAGGCACGGCGCACACGATTATAAATATCCACAGAATACATCTCCCGCCCTCCGACTAAACGAAGGACACAAACTGGCGGAGTTTTACTCCGCTACAACTGCGATGCGCAGCCGCTTCTGTGGCCCATTATTGATCCGCGTTTTACAAATACCGGACTGTGGTTCCGGCGCGGTCGTCTCGTCATGGTTATCTCCTCGCTCGCAGCATCATGCTGCTGTTGCGCGAAAAATCCACCTATCCCGGCTGTTCAGTTTTCCCGAGCCACCTCTTGAAGACGTCGACCCCATCGTCCAGCAAATCAGCCTCAGCCGATGAAAATGCGGGTCGTATCTCGTCGAGAGAAAAACTCGCCCTGATTGAGAGGGTTGCAAGAAATCGCCCGATGGCCCGTCGTGTTTGTCTTGACAGGGGGTGTGCATGAAACCCGCCAAAACGTGCAAGGTTATGGGTCATTGGCACTTGGCAACCGTGAGTATTGGCGATCCCGGGAGGACTCGAACCCCCAACATCCTGATTAGAAGTCAGGTGCTCTATCCAGTTGAGCTACGGGACCGTTGCTCGGTACTTACGATCCAGAAAACGGGTCACGACCTGATGCCATACTCCAAACCGTATGTCGTTCCGTTTCTTCCAGCAATGACCCCGAACCCTGGACGTTTGCTGTTTCAATCCAGTTGGATAAAGCCCGGGAACCACGCCGTTGTATTCCACGATCATGCCAGAGATGTCAATTTGCTGAAATGTGCTTTTGGTTTATACCTTGATGGTTGCAACATAGGCATCGTGACAGATTTACCGGCCCGCGCGAGACGAACGCGAGGCGGGTTGGCGACCTCTGATCGTGCGCGATGCGTTTGGGTGACAAACAAGGTCGATCCGATTTCAGCAGTTTGGGTCCGCGAGATCGGGCAATCGCAAAAATGCGCGCCTTTACACCCGCAGTAAGCTTCTGATTTTGCGGTAAGTTTCGCCCATGCGCTGCAAGTCAGTCGGGAAGGATTGGGCCGAAGGCTGGGCAAGGGGGGGCGCTTTACCGACGAACGGGTCTAAGGCGAATGCGACGGCTCTTACGAACGTCGCCGGGGCCAAATCCGTCGAGCAGAACGCGATCAGGAGAGAGGCCAACGCGCGTGTGCAACGACGTCTGCTGACACGCCGCAGCCAACAACGAAAGCCCTGCGGCCTCAACCAGCATCGCAAAATCACAGCCGATCCCAACGCCGCTTCACAAAAACATTCACCTGTTTGAAACTTTTTTAAAACCCGCTGCGTAGCTCCTTTCGCGTGCGTCAAACCGTATGCGCGTCTGTCTGCCGATTTGCCGGTGGAGACACAAACGCAGGGAGTACATAATGAAGCATATTAACTTGGGTTTCCGCACGGGGGCCGCTGTGAGCCTGCTTGCGATGGCCGCGTCCGGCGCCTTTGCCGCGTCTCACCGCGAAGCGCCCGCAATTGCCCACACACCAAAGATCGACGGAACTGACTTCTATATGTTCCGCAGCTATGAGCCCGGTCGTGAGGGTTATGTTACCTTCATCGCCAACTACCAGCCGCTTCAGGCCCCTTATGGCGGGCCGAACTATTTCACCATGGACGAAGATGCGATCTATGAGATCCACATCGACAATGATGGTGACGCGGTCGAAGATATCACATTCCAGTTCGACTTCGACAACAAGCTCGCCGCAAACGGCGCTGGCATTGCGCTGAACATCGGCGGGATGGATGTTGCGATTCCGCTGCGGGCCGCGGGCCAGATCACCGGCGCGTCCGGCGATCCGATCAACGAAACCGAAAGCTATCAACTGCGGATGGTGACAGGCGACCGTCGCACCGGCGACGCCAAATCGATCACCACTGGCGGCGCGTCCGAATTCACCAAGCCATTAGATTACTTCGGTGAAAAGACCTTCCCTGATTACGAAGGTTATGCGAACGCGTTCATCTATGACGTCGACATTCCTGGCTGTCAGGTGCCGGGTCGCGCCTTCGCGGGCCAACGTGAAGAAGCCTTTGCCGTTAACCTTGGTGAAATCTTTGACCTTGTGAACCTTGTGCCGCTTGAGGGGTCAATCTCGAACTCGCGCGACAATGATGATCTGGTTGACCGTTTCAACGTGTCATCGCTGGCGCTCGAAGTGCCGATTGCCTGTCTGACGGGGTCTGGCAATGGCGTGATCGGCGCGTGGACAACCGCAAGCCTGCCGCAAGCTGAAATCGAAGATCCGTCGCCGACCTACGAAGATCCGTCGATCTATGGCGGCGCTTGGGTGCAGCAATCGCGTTTGTCCAACCCGTTGGTCAACGAAGTTGTCATCGGTCTGCCCGACAAGGATCTGTTCAACGCAGCCGAGCCGACGCAAGACGGTGCGCTGAAGCATTACGTGACCAACCCGACCCTGCCTGCGCTGGTCGATATCCTGTTCCGCGATGCCTTGGGCGAGCCGGACAATATCGCGCCGTCCAACTTCCCGCGGAACGACCTTGTCACCGCGTTCCTGACCGGCTTTCCGGGCTTGAACCAACAGGCCACTGTCACCGGCTCTGAAATGCTGCGTTTGAACACTGCCGTTCCTGCAACGCCGCAGGCCAGCCAGCACCCCTATGGTGTTGTGGCCGAAGATCTTGCCGGTTTCCCCAATGGCCGTCGCCCCGGTGATGACGTTGTGGATATCGCGCTGCGTGTGATGATGGGCGCACTGTGCCACGACGTGCCGCTGGGTGCCGAACTGGGCGTTCAGGGTGCCGTGGAAGACGAGGCCAGCGATAACGTGAACCTTGGTCTTTGCGATCCTGACGATGCACCGGTGGGCGACGCGCCGTTTATCGACGGCGCACCGATCGATGCCAATGAGACGCAGGCCGTGTTCCCCTATCTGAACACGCCCCTGCCCGGCGCAACCAACTGAGCGAGGTGAAAACAGATGAAGCGTAAGTTCACACTGTCATGCCTCCTCGTCGGGTCCACGTTGCTGCTTGCAGCGTGCGGCGGCGGTGGTGGCGGCGGCGACAAAGGCGCGAAAGGGATCAATTCCCTGGGCCAAGCCTTCGTCAACGCCTTTTCGTTGCGGCGCAACGACAAACCGGTCGATGCCCAGAGCGTCAACCTGACGCTGACGCCGCGCAAGACACCGTTTAATCCCTAAGGGATCAAGCGTAGGGAAACCAACCCACATCGCCCCCCGCGCACCTTGCGTGGGGGGCGTTTTCATTTCTCAAGCTCGTCCTTTGGGGCGGGCAGATGCACAATCTGCCGGGTGACGACGGCAATCGCCTTGCCAAACAGGTCGTCCCGCCGTTGGATCACCGTCTGGAGACGCACCGCCGCCGTGCCGGACTCGGCCAGAATATCGACCTCCCAGGAATGCGAGATGAACCCTGTCATCGCAGGCCGCACCGCGCCGTAATCGGTAAGCGCCTGACGGGTGATCTCGCCCTCAGATCGGCGCCGGCGCAGCAATTGTGCGGTGATGCCCGGATTTTGGAACAGCGCGCCCATCAACACCGGATCGACAGTGTTGAGGTTGATCAGCCCCGGCGTGGCCAGCGCAATCACATGTGGCGCAAGCAGGTCCAGCGTCTCGGCGGTGATGCCAGAGCGCTCAAGATCGGCCAGACGGCGCAGCGGACCGGTAAAGCCGAGCACTTGAACAATGCGCTGCGCGGCGTCTTCGGAAATGTCCAAATCGGTGGCAAGGCGCATGAAAAGCACCTGTGGCCCAAGACTTCCGGCGGCCAGCGTGTTGATGTCGAACTTGGCCTGCCGGTCGCGGACCTCTACCGAAAACTGACCGTCCGGCAGCGTCACCGCCTCTTGAATGACCGAGGCCCAGGGTTCTGCGAAATGATCCGCCTCGGGCGCGGTATCAAGGTCTGCGCGCAGGGCCGACAGCACCGAAGCCTCGGCCCCAAGCGCGATTTGCTCGGCCTGTGCCAAGGCCGCCGCCTGTGCCACGATGTCTTGACCGCGCTCTTGCTGGCGCAGCAACAGGACAACCAGACCGGAGGTAATCGCCAGCAAAACCAGCACATTGATCAGCGCTACGCCGCTGTCGTTCCGGCTCATGGTGTGGCCCCCGCAGGCATCACAAACAGCCGCAAGACCTCGCCCGGCTCCTCGCGCCCCGGAAGGTCGACCCGCAATGACAGTTCGGCGGCCCGTGGGCGGGCCTCGGCCCCTGCCACATCGGTGTGCCACGTTCGGTCTGCATCCAGCAGCCGCCAGCGCGCGGCGCGCACGCCTGTCAAAAGCTGTTGTGCCTGTGGTTCGCCAATTTCGCCAAACGGCCGCGCAAGGCGGGTGAGCGTGCTGCCATCCAACCCATAGCGGATCGTATACGGCCCGGCGCTGGTCAGCCGTGAAAATCCAAGACCGGCCTCATTCAGCTCCACAAATCCCGGTGCCGCCGTCGCCAGATCGCGGCGCAGCACAGTCAGGGCGCGGTCGATCTGCTCCAACCGTTCCAGCCGGTCTTCGGTGCGGCGCTGTACGTTCAACGTGGTGTCAAGCATCGCAAGCCCGGCAATGCCGATCACAGACAGGATCGCCAGCGCCACCAGCATCTCGATAAGAGACAGGCCGGCATCGGGCCGCTGGGTCATATCGAGGTCGAGCCGATCAAATTGATGTCGCCGGTGCCAACCTCAAGCACCGCAAGCCCGCGTTCCACCAATCCGGATTTCAAGATGCGGTAGGGGCCGAGCACGCCGCTAAAGCTTTGGTCTCGGGTCAGGCCGCGCCGGGTTTGGGTGCCGCTTTGGCCCAGCACCCGCATCAGTTCGGCCCCATCATATGCCAGCCCTGCGATGATGCCGGCGGGTTGGCCGGTCTGCTCTTCGTAGGCTTTGGTGAAGGCGGCAAAGCGCAGCGGATCGGGCGCGGCAAACCACGCGCCCCGAAGCCCCGGCACCCCGTCAAGATCGCGCGCGGCCCATTGTGTGGACCCCAAAATCTGGACCTTTTGCCCCGCCAACGCCTGTGCAAACGCCGCGAGGCTGGCCCCGGCCGAGGGCAGATAGACCGCATCCGGCATCCCACCGCCCGCTTGCAAACGCGCGACTAGCGTGCCGGGCGTGTCGGTGACAACGGCTGCGCGCAGTGAGATGCCCATGGCGCGCGCAATCGGTCCAGCCTCGGCAATCGTGCGGTCGGTCAGGGGGCCGGGCGTGCCGACGATGGCGATCTCACGAATGCTGCGCTGCGCTGCGAGCGCAAAGACCGCGCGCACCGATTGCGCCGGGGTCACGCCAAAGACAAAGGTATCGCCCCCCGCCAATGCGCTGTCGTTCGACAGGCTGACAACGGGGATGCGCACGGCCTCGGCCACTGCCTTGGTCTGGGCGGAAAACACCGGACCGACAAGGATGTTGGCCCCAGCCTCGGCGGCGATGCGGGCGGCAATCACGGCGGTGTCGGGCGAGCTGCCGCTGTCGCGAATGTCGATGCCAAGGCCCGGACCGCCGCCCAACCGCACAGCGGCTTCGAGACGCTGGCCCAGGGCAGATTGCTCACCGGTCAAGGGCAACAGCAAGGTCGCCTGTCCAGGGCCATCGCCGCTGCCTCCGCCCGGCAGGCCTGCGCTCAGCGTATCAAGCGATGCACAGGCCGACAGCCCGGCGAATGAGGCCAGCGCGCCGGTCTGGCCAAGAAAGCGGCGGCGGGACAGGGAGCGGGGGTCGGGCATGGCGGCGGATCCTGTATCGGGGGCTTGCGCCAGTGCTAGCAGGTTGGCGATTGCGCGGCTATGGGGCCCGGTCACCCAGCCAGCGAATTGAGCTGCATGATCGGCATCAGGATCGCGAGCACCAGCATCATCACGATGCCGCCCATCACCAAAAGCACACCCGGCTCGACCAAGGCCACCATCGTGGCCACTGCGGCCTTAAGCTCGCGTGATTGATCGGCAGCGGCGCGGTCAAGGCTGGCGGCCAGCGTGCCGCCCGCTTCGCCACTAGCGATCATCGCCACCAACATCGGCGAAAAGATGCTGGCGCGCCGGGCCGAAGCCGAAAGCGACGCGCCATCCTCGATCTCGCGGGTCATGGTGGCGATGCGGCTGCGCAGATACAAGTTGCCAACGGTGCCCGCGGCGGCGCGCAAGGCATCGGCCAGCGGCACACCGCTTTGCATCAGCATCGCCAGCGTGCCGGTGAATTGCGCGGCATTGACCCGCTGCACCAGCTTGCGGCTGAGCCGCCCGGTCGCCAGCACCCGGTGCCACAGCGCGCGCATCGCAGGCCGCCGCATCAGCGCGCCAAGGATCACGGCGCTTGCCAAAACAGCGGCCCCCAGCGCCGGGCCATAACGCTGAAGCCCATCGGAGGTGGCGATCAGCGCGCGGGTCAACGCCGGAAGATCGGCCCCGCGCGCGGTAAACACCCGCACAATATCGGGCACGACAAAGCCAAGCAGCGCAAGGATCACGCCAATCGACACCACCGCCAGAAGGGCAGGGTAGATCAGCGCCAGCTGGATGCTCTGACGGTTGCGCGCCTGTGCCTCGATGTGGTCGGCGAGTTGGTTCATCACTTCTGACAGCCGCCCAGCTCGTTCACCGGCGCGCACCGACGCACGGTAGGCAGCGTTGAAGCTGGCCGGTTCAGCGTCAAGCGCATCGGCAAGGCTCTGACCGTCCTGCACCGCGCTGCGCAGGTTCAACAGGAACGAAGCGTCGCGCGGTTTGGGCTGTTGATCGGCGACGATGCGCAGCGCGTCGTCAATCCGCACCTGCGCCCCAATCAGCGTGGCAAGCTGGCGGGTCACAAGCGTCAGGCGGCGCAGCGAAAGCTTGTGGCGAAACAGCGATGTCCGGGCACCGGCACCGGCACCGGCGCGGGCGCGGGTCGCCTCGACGCTGATCGGCAAAAGCGCACGAGCGCGCAGGGTGGCGCGGGCCTCGGCGGCACTGGCCGCATCAAGCAGCCCCTTGCTGCGTTTGCCTGCCGTGTCGACAGCCGTGTAAAGAAACGCCGACATCCGCTATATCACCCCATCGGTGCGGTCGCGCACAGCACGCGCCACATCTTCGGCACGGGTCAGTCCGGCGGTGATTTTCTCCAGCCCGTCTTGCAGGATGCCGCCCGACGATTTGCGCGCCTCGACGATCAGATCGGCCTCGGAGGCGCCATCGTGGATCATCGCTTCCATCCGGCCCTCCACCGTCACCACCTCATAGATCGGCAGCCGCCCGCGATAGCCCTCTTGCGCGCAAACCTCGCAGCCCGGCGCATGAAAGGCCGGAGCGCCCTCGGGCAAGGCATGACCCAAAAGCGCCGCATCCCGCGCCGACAAGGGGTGCGGCTCGCGGCAGGCCTGACACAGCCTGCGCACCAGCCGCTGCGCCACGAGACCGCGCAGCATCGGGGCAAGCAGGTATCTTTCTACCCCCATATCAAGCAGGCGCGAGACGGCACCAACAGCAGTGTTGGTGTGCAGGGTCGACAGCACGAGGTGGCCGGTCATCGCCGATTCCACCGCAATCCGGGCGGTTTCGGAATCGCGGATCTCGCCCACCATGATCACATCCGGGTCTTGCCGCAGCAGGGCACGCAAACCGCGTGCAAAGGTCAGGCCGGTCTTGGCATCAACCTGCATCTGGCCGACGCCGTCCATCGCGTATTCGATCGGGTCTTCGACCGTCAGGATATTGCGCGCCCGGTCGTTCAAGTGTTGAAGCGCGGCATACAGCGAGGTGGTTTTGCCCGACCCGGTCGGCCCGGTCACCAGCACCAGCCCCTCGGGCGAGGAAATCATCCTCTCAAACCGCGCGCGGTCGGTTTCGGACATGCCAAGCGCCGGAATGCCAAGCCGGGTCTGCCCCCGGTCGAGCAGGCGCAGCACCACCCGTTCGCCATATTGCGACGGCAGCGTCGAGATCCGCACATCCAAGGCATAACCGCCGACCTTGAGCGACACCCGCCCATCCTGCGGCAGGCGTTTTTCGGCGATGTCGAGCTTGCCCATAATCTTAAGACGGCTGGCAAGAAGCGGCGCCAGCGCCCGGCGCGGCTCAAGCACTTCGCGCAACGCGCCGTCGACGCGAAACCGGACCACAAGGCGGGTTTCCTCAAGCTCGATGTGCACATCCGAGGCGTTGGCCTTGACCGCTTCCAAGAGCAGCGCATTGATCAATCGAACCACCGGCGCATCGTCTTTCTGATCCAGCAGATCGTCAACCGATGCGGCGGTTTCGGCCAGCGTGGTCAGGTCAGTCTCATCCTCGGCGGCAATCTGGGCCGCCTGGGTGGCGGAGTTGCTATAGAGGCCAGACAGCGCGGTGTCGAAGCTGGAGGAATCCATCTCGTGAAAGGTGATGTCGCGCGCGGCGCAGCGTTGCGCTTCGACCAAGGCCGACAGCGGCGTCTTGGCCAGATGCGCGCATTCCGGCGTTCCACAGCCAGTGTCGCGCAGGATGACGCCGTGACGTCGGGCAAAGGCATAGTCGAGACGTGGCAGGATCATTGCACTGGCTCCAAAGCGAGGGTCATGGTGACGGCACCGGGGGCCGCGCGGCGCGCCATATCAACCTCGGCGGCGGCCAATCCGTGTTCGGCCTCTAACCCGGCGATCCAGGTCAGGGCATCGTCAAAGGCAAGCTCGGCCACCGTCACCCGGAACCGTGCGCCTTCGGGCTCTAGCCGGGTCAAGGCGATGCCCGAGGCGGCGGCGCTTTGCGAAATGCGCTGTGCGGGGGGCGTTGGATCGATGGCGCGTTTGGCGGCGGCGGGGCTGGCTTGGGCCGCGACGTGGATCAGCGCATCAAGGCGGGCGATTTCCGCCATTTGCACGGCGCGTTCGGCCTGTAGCGGTTTCCAGACGGTCTGCCAGATCAGCGCCAGCGGCAGGAAAATCGCGGCGGCGCCAATCAGCACCTGTTCGCGCCCGGTAAGCGCTTTGAAAGCGGTGATCATGGTTGTGCCCTCACGGTAAGTGTCATGCGTGCGCTGCCCTCGCCGGCGGTGACGGCCCCGGTTGAGACGCCCAGCGGCGAGGCGACTAGGGCGGCCTCGGCCCCCTGCAAAACAGCGATACCGGCGGCTTCGGCCTGAAGGGTAAGTGTGCCATCGCGGCCCGACCAGCTTAGGTTGGACAGCTGGATCGGTGCATCGCCAAGCGCCTCGGCCAGTGTGCCAAAGACCGAGAGGAAGCCGGATTTGGCCTGCCCGCCCGCCGCGAGTTGGCGATACAGCAGGCGGGGATCATCAGTGACCCGCGCGGTTGGAACATTGCGCGACAGCAGCGTTTGCGCCTCGGCGCGCAGATCGTCGGCGGTGCTGCGCAGGCGCTGGAGATCGGCAAAAGCAAGGCCGAGATGCGCCACCAGCGCCAGCACCCCACAGAGGATGAGAGCCGTCAAAGGCGCGCGCAGTTTCTGAGCCGGTGCAAATTCGCCTTGCCGCAGATCGGGCAGGTCGGCGCTGGGCGCGAGATCGTCAATCTGGCGCTCCTGCGCCGTGATGTCAGAGGGCAAAGCCGCGCCGTAACTGTCAATCAACGGCTGCCCGGCCCGCTTCCACAGATGCGCGAGCATATCGACACGAACGCCAAAGCCGGTGCCGTCGGACGCCCGCACCAGCGCCTTGTCTGCGACCCGCCAAACGGCCCAGCGCAGGGCGTCGCCTCCTTCGGGTGCAGGCAGCAGGAATTGCTCGGGCACCACGGGTTTACCACCTGCCTCGGCCAGCGCCTGCGTCATCGCGACTTTTGACAGGACGGCGGCAAGGACGTGCCCCTCGGCCAGCGATCCACAGAGCGCATGGTGTGTGGCGTCCACCGGCGCGGCATTGGCCTCTTCCAGCGCATAGGGCAGCGCGGCGCGCCGCTGCGCCTGACCGCGCAGGGGAACATGCACCGCATGCAGGCCCACACCAAGCGCAGAAATAACCGCGACTTCCCGGCCAGCGGTGCGCATTTCAATCATCGCAGCCGGTAAAATCGTTGCGGGAAGCGGCACCGCATCCGAGGGCGGATTGGCGGGCTCGGCAACATCTTCCTTGCCCGCCGAAGGGGCGGTTAAATCAGGCTTAAGTTCCTGTGATACTTGCATTTTTTGCTTCTCTCAGGCTCTAAGGTGTGTTATCGTCCTTGGTGAATGCTCCGGGTGTCGTATTTGCTTTGCACTTGTTTATACGGAACACCCGGGAGAAAAGTTTCATGCTCTGGACAAAAAAACGGCCGTCGCGGCGGCAACAAACGCGGCTGCCCTCGGATGCGGGGGTCACTCTGATCGAGATGATGGTGGTTCTGGTGATCATTGCGGTGGTTGCCGCGATGGTTGTGCCCAACGTCATCGGCCGGCCGGATGAGGCCCGCGTGACAGTGGCCAAGACCGACATCAGATCAATCGCCGCCGCGCTTGAGATGTACCGGCTCGACAACCGGACCTATCCAACGTCGGAACAGGGGCTTGCGGCGCTGGTACAGCGTCCGACAAACGCGCCCGTGCCGCAGAATTGGGCCAGCGATGGCTATCTGACAGCGACGCCGGCCGATCCCTGGGGCACCGAATATATCTATCGCTCGCCGGGCGAGGCTGGTGCGTTTGACCTGATCAGCCTTGGCGCGGATGCGCAGGCGGGCGGCAACGGCGTGAACGCCGATATCGCGCATGGGGTGCTCGTAAGCTCACGATGACGACAGGCAGGGCTCATATTGCCGCGCAACGGCGTGACGCTGGCATGACGCTGGTCGAGATGCTGGTGGTGCTGGCCATTCTCGCCGCGTCGATTGGCGCGGTGATGCTGGCGATTCCCGGCGGTGGCGGAGATCCGACCGTGGGCCGCGAGGCGCGGCTGTTGCAGGCGCGCTTGGTGCAGGCCGCCGACCGAAGCCTGTCATCGCTGCGCCCCGCGCGGATGCGCTGGGCCGCCGATGGCTATGTCTTTGAGGAATGGGACGGTGAGGCGTGGCTGCCGCACCGCGCGCCGGTTCTAGGTGCGCGCCACAGCCTGCCGGATGGGATCACGCTGGTGGATGCCGGCACTGTGCCGATATCGCCCGACCTTATGCCACCGCGCGGCGGGGCGACGTGGATCGAGCTTCGGGGCAACCCGCCGGTGCGGCTGCGCTTTGACGGGTTCGCCACGGTGATCGAGGCCGCGCAATGACCCGGGCGGCTGACAGCGGCTTTACCCTGATCGAAACGCTGGTGGCGCTGGCGGTTCTGGCGACGGGGGCGGTGGCCCTGATGGGGATGGTCGAGGATCACGCCGGTCGGATCGGCGGGTTGGAAGACCGGATCACCATGCGCTGGGCGGCGGAAAACCGGATCGCCGCGCGGCATGTGGGCATCGATCCGGCACCAGCGTTGAACACGGTGTTTGGTGAAACATTCGCCGTGTCCGACACCCGGCGGGCGCTGACCGACGCCGGACTGACCGAAACAATCGTAACGGTCAACGGCAGCCGCGGCGGCGTTGTGCTGCGCGGATACGTGGCCTGGTAAGGGCTTGGTAGGAGGATATGGATATGACAGCGAAAAAGCTCTGGCTGATGACGGTTCTCGCCGTTGCTGGCGTTTCGGCAAGCCTCGTCTGGCAAGCCAATGACATGGGATGGCTGCGTTTGGCGCGGGTTTCCACCCTGCCGCCCGCCATCCTTGCGCCTTTGAACACGGCAACTGCGGCCGCGCCCAACCTTGCCGCGATACGCGACAAAGCCTTGTTCGGGCAACAGGCGCGCAGCGTGCAGACAGCAACAGCAGCGGTGACCGCGCCGGTCAAGCTCGACGTGTTTTTGCGTGGGGTGTTTGCCTATCACGACTCCGCCACCTCGCGCGCCTTTATCTCGGACGGCAAGACCACAGCCTCGTTTCGCATTGGTGAAGCTGTGGCGCAGGGGGCCGTGCTGACCGATGTGATGGCCGACTCTGTGATGCTTGAGATTGATGGCATCCCGCGCGAACTGGGCTTTGACGGCCTTATGGATCAGGACGGGGCTGACACCGCACCAGAGGTTGCCGATGCTTCGGCATCACCGATCACGCCGATGGACAGGCTGGCGGCGGCTCTGCGCACCGGCAGCGGATCAATCGATCTGCGCGATGCGCCGCCGCCTGAAACAGTTGATCAATACATCGACATGTGGCGCGGCCGCATCCAGCGCGATCCGGCGGAAGTCATGAAAACCATTGGCGTAGAACAAACCGGGCGCGGCTATCGCATCACCCAAGATCCCGACATCGGCGTGACGCTGGCAGGGTTGCAACCGGGCGACATTGTCACACGGCTTAACGGCCAGACGGTCGGGAACGTTGACAAGGACCGCCTGCTCTACGATCAAGTAGCGACCGCAGGCGTCGCGAGACTTGAGGTGGAACGGTCCGGCGAGACCCTCCTGATGACATTCTCGTTGAAGTAAGGGGTTGCGATGCGGGGCTTTCGGCAGATTATTCAGGCGGCGGCCTTTGTGTGGGCTGTGCTGCTGGCGGTACCGGCAAGCGCACAGGACGGCGAAACCTTTATCATCAACCTGCGCAATGCCGAGATTACGGTCCTGGCCGAGCAGGTCTCGGAAATCACCGGGCGCACCTTGATCATCAACCCGGCGCTTCAGGGGCCGGTCACGGTGGTGTCGGCCAAGGCGCTGTCGCCCACCGAAGTCTGGTCATTGTTTCAGTCTATTCTGCGGGTTCGCGGCTTTGTTGCGATTGAAAGCGGCGTGATCTGGGAGGTTATCCCAGAGGCCGAGGCGCGCTCAAAAGGGGGCACCCTGACCGGGGCCGGACGCGCGGGCGAACAAGATTTCGTCACCCGGCTGTTGCCGCTTGACCGGCTGCCCTCGGCAGAGGCGGTGCGCGTGCTGCGGCCGCTGATTGCCGACAACGGCTATATCGAGGCGCTGACCGATCCCAACGCCATTATCGTCACCGACACCCGTGCCAATGTCGACCGGATCGCCGAAATCGCGCTGACGTTTGACCTGCCGGAAAACCTCCAGACCGAGGTGATCCGCTTTACCTATGCTGATGCCTCCACCGTGGCGGTCGCCATCACCGAGGTGCTGGGCACCTCTGGCACCGGCGCGCGTGTTTCTGTCGATCCGCAGGCCAATGCGCTGTTGGTGCGGGGCCGTGACATTGATCTGGCCGAAATCCGCCAACTGGCGCGTGATCTTGACCGCGCCCCGCGCAGCAGCCCGCAAGCCGTGCTGCGCACCCATATTTATCAGCTGAAATTCGGCGATGCCGAAACCGTGGCCGAGATTGCATCCAACACCATTCGGGGCGGGGCCGACCTTGCCAATCCGGTGGCTGAGGCCGAAGCGGCGGGCGCTCCGGTGGCCTCTGGCCCCGTGCCCGAGGTTTCGGTGCAGCCCTCGACCGAGACCAACGCCGTGGTGATCCGAGGCACCGAACGGCAGGTGGCCGAAGTTGTGCAACTGATCGCAGCGCTGGATAAACGCCGCGCACAGGTCATGATCGAGGCGGCGATTGTCGAGGTTTCTGGCGATGTGGCCGACCGGCTTGGCCTGCAACTGGGCATCGGTCAGAACCTGCCCGAAGGCGGCTTTGCGGCCACCTCTTTCAACAATGGCGGCGCGCCGCTGTCGGCCATTCTGTCGGCGCTGGGCGTCAATCAGGCCGGGGCGTTGGCCTCGGGCCTCACCCTTGGCGGCACCATCGACGACTTTGGCATTCTGGTGCAGGCGCTGTCACAATCGACCCGCGCCAACCTGTTGTCGACGCCGTCGATCACCACGATGGACAACCGCGCCGCCTCCATTGTCGTGGGGCAGAACGTGCCGTTCCGCACCGGTTCCTTCACCACCAATGGCAATACGGCCACGCCCTTTACCACGATCGAACGCCGCGATGTCGGGATCACGATGCAAGTGCTGCCGCGCGTGACGGCAGGCGGCATTGTGCGGCTCGACATCACGCAAGAGGTGTCATCGCTGGTCAACACCACGGTGCAGGGCGCCGCCGATCTTATCACCAACCGGCGGCTGATCGAGACCACGGTGCAGGCCCGCGACGGCGGCACGGTTGTGCTTGGCGGGCTGATCACCGATGACAGTCAGGCGATCGACAGCAAAGTACCGGGCCTGGGCGATGCGCCGATTATCGGCAAGCTGTTCAAATCAAAGAACCGCCAGCAAACGCGGCGCACTTTGTTTGTGTTCATGCGCCCCACGGTGATCGACAGCGAGCACAAGATGGAAGCGGTGGCGCAGAAACGCTTTCAGCGTCTGCGCAGTGCCGACGCGGATGAATTGCCGCGCAACCTGTTGAAATCACGCAAAGTTCAGAAGATACCGCTGGAAATCGACGGGCTTTACTGAGCCTCTGGCGTGCCAAAGGTCAGCGACGCCCAAAGCGATTCCCACATCGCCTGTTCTTTCGCCACGGTCGCGCCAGAGGCCTTGCGCAGCATGACCGTGTCCACAAGATAGGTGCGCCCCGGAGCGAGCGCAAATTCCGCGCGCCCCTCGGCATCGGTGGTCACATGGGTCACATTCACGGTGCGATCCGCGTGGCGTTCAAACACAGTCACACGCGCCTCGGCCAAGGGCGCATCCTGGTAAACCGCCCGCACGCGCATCGGCTCTTGCGGCTGGGTGTAAGGGTTGGTTTCCGCGACCAGCTCGATCTCAAATCCCAGCGCGGCATCCGCCCCAGCCCCCGCGCCAACCGCGAAAAGCGCCTTGGCGTGGCGGGAATACACCTCGCGCGGGGCGGCAACAGGCGGCGCATCGGCAATCAGCGCCGCGTGGCCTTTTTCCACCGCGAAACTCTCAAACTTTTCGTAATTGTCATAGGTCAGCGCCGAGGGCGTGCTTTCATAACCCACGACGTTCAGGCCCGGCTCAGCCACCTTGATATTAAACGCCGGCATGTCCCCGGCGCGGCCTTGCAAATCAAACACCTGACCGCTCGACATCACCACCGCGCGCTTGATGCGCGGCGGAAACCACCCGAGCGGAATGCCCTCAAACAGCTCGCCATTGCGCAGGTTCGCCTTGAAGATATCCGACGGCGCGACCTGCCATTTTTGCGCGTCGATCCAGACCTCGTGCGCCGCAAGCGACCCCGCGAAAAGCGAGGCCACCAAAGCCAGAACCGGCGTCGTCATTGTCTTGGCACGCATTGCATCACCTAACTGCAAAAGGGTTTCCCCGAATGTAGCAGCATTGCGCCAAGTATCGACGGCCAGACGCGAAACTTGGGTCACGTTCGCGCTAGCGCTCAGGCCGCCTGTTGCTTGCGGTTGTAGCGGATCGAGGCGTAAAGCGAGGCGCAGATGATTGTCGCGCCCAGCAGTCCGGTGATGATTTCCGGCACATGCCACAGCGATTGCGCGTACATGATCACCGACAGCACCAGCACCGAATAAAACGCGCCATGTTCCAGATACCGGAACTGCGTCAGCATCTTACGCTCGACCAACATGATGGTCATCGAGCGCACATAGAAGGCGCCGATGCCAAGGCCGATGGCGATCAGGAACAGGTTCTGCGTCAGCGCAAACGCCCCGATCACCCCGTCAAACGAGAAGCTGGCGTCGAGCACTTCGAGGTACAGGAATGCGCCCAGCCCGCCCCGGACCGCCATATCCTGCGCATCCTTTTCGGCATCAAGGAAGTGCCCAAGCAGTTCGACCGCAAGGAAGGTGACAAGGCCGCAAACGGCGGCAAACAAGAAGGTCGCGCCTTCCGCGTCGGGCAGCGCCACCGAGATCATCAGCGCGGCAAACAGCACAAAGGCAATCTCGAGCCCGCGGATCGAGGCCCATTTGCGCAGGCGTTGTTCGATCACCCGGATCCAGTCGACCTCTTTCGAGTGGTCCACAAAGAACGTCAGCGCCACCATCATCAGGAACGTGCCGCCAAAGGCCGAGATGCCGATGTGCGCCTCGTCCATGATGCGGGCATATTCGCCGGGGTCGGTGGCGGCCAGTACAACGGCCGAGATCGGGCCGATCTTGGCCGCAATGGTCACCACCGCTAGTGGAAAGACGATCCGCATCCCGAACACCGCAATCACGATGCCCCAGGTCAGGAACCTGTGCTGCCATTTCGGCTCCATCGTTTGCAGGATGTTGGCATTAACGATGGCGTTGTCAAAACTGAGCGAGATTTCGAGGATCGCCAGCACCGTGCCGATCAGAAAGAACGACAGCGCGCCCGCGAGCGTTCCGGTGGTCTGATAGCCCAGCCAATAGGCCAGGATCAGCCCGACGACGGTAAACAGGAAGGGCCAGCGAAAGTATTTGAGGGTCGGGTTCATTGTTCTGTCCTGATGGGCGCTGTGCTGTCGCGTTATGGGCGACGGCACAGGGCGGTTCGGGTGCCCGAGGGGGCGGGCGAAGGCTTAGTAATTCCACATGGTGCCGTCTTCGAGACGCACCACCGGATGGCTGCCGGGCTGGTATTCGTAGCGCGCGACTTCCTTTTCGTCGAAGTCGACGCCAAGCCCCGGCGCATCGCTGACATAGACCATGCCGTTCTCCATCTTATGCTCCGATGGGAACAGCGCGTCACATTCCGGCGTGCCGAGAACCAGGTATTCTTGCACCCCAAAGTTGGGGGCCCAAGCGTTGAGATGCGCCTGCGCCGCCATGCACAGGGGCGAATGGCTTGGGGCGCCGTGAAAGCCGGTTTTGACGTGGTGCAGCCCGGCAAGGTCGACAATCCTTTTGACCGGCGTGATGCCGCCCGCATAGGTCACCGCGACGCGGATGTAGTCGATCAGCTCCTGTTCGATCAGCTTGTTGCAATCGTAGACCGAGTTGAACACCTCACCGATGGCCACCGGCACCGTCGAATGCTGGCGCAACAGGCGCAGCGCGTCCTGATCCTCGGCCGGGGTCGGGTCTTCGAGCCAGAACAGGCCGACCGGCTCCACCGCCTTGGCAAATTCCGCCGCTTCGCGCGGGGTCAGCCGGTGATGCACGTCGTGCAAGATATGCAAATCGGGGCCAAAGCGCGCGCGAATTTCGGCCAGCGCCTCCGGCATATAGCGCATGTATTTGCCGGTGTCCCAAACCTCGACCGTTGGTTTTATGCCGCTGAAATCGCTGATGTAATGCTTGTTCTTGCCCTTTTCCGTAGGCACCGCATAACTTGCGGTCGGCATGCCGGGGATGCCACATTGCACGCGCACGGCCTTGTAACCCGTTTGCACATAATGCGCGATGCTCTCCATCAGATCTTCGAGGTCCGAGCCGGTGGCATGGGCATAAACCATCGCGCCATCGCGGCTTTTGCCGCCGAACAGTTGGTACAGCGGCATGTTCGCCAGCTTGCCCTTGATATCCCACAGCGCCATGTCGATCGCGCCATACGCGGCCATCGAAATGGGGCCACCGCGGAAATAGGCACCGCGATACAGGAACTGCCAGATGTCCTCGCTGTTGCGGGGGTCCATGCCGATGATATTGGGGATCAGGTAATCCTGAAGATACTTCGCAGGCA
This sequence comes from Marinovum sedimenti, assembly GCF_054052205.1. Taxonomy (NCBI): domain Bacteria; kingdom Pseudomonadati; phylum Pseudomonadota; class Alphaproteobacteria; order Rhodobacterales; family Roseobacteraceae; genus Marinovum; species Marinovum sedimenti. Next base: position 2,206,730 of record NZ_CM133223.1, on the reverse strand, counting down.
GGGTCTCGCGGTTGTTCAGCGTGGCATCGCCAAGCCCGTAAACCCCTTGATCCGTCATGATTTTAAGGGTGACGTAGTTCTTTTTCGGGCCGCCGACAAAGACCTGTGCATCAGTAATTTTCATCTGAATGTTCCTCCTCTTGAATGTACTCGCCCGCCGGGTGGCGGCGCTGTCAAAACGCCATGTGCAGGTGATGCTCTGGGCCGTGCTTGCCCGGGCGGGGCGGCTCGCATGGGTGCAAACCAAAGCGGGAATAGACCGCCAATGCGGCGGGGTTGTCGGCATCGACCGCGAGCGTCAGCCGGGCAATCTCTGGCCAAGCCTGCCTGAGCCCGGCCACCGACAGCTGAAAGGCCAGATGCCCCCAACCGCGCCCTTGCCATTGTGTGGCGATCTTCAAACCATGCGCCGAGGCCGATCCATCAGCGCCGCGCGCAAACAGGATCATGCCCACCGGCCCCGCCCCCGAAAGCACGCAAAACCCAAGCGTTTGGCCCGGTTCGGCCTGCTCCCAATCGCTGAGGGACTCGCTGAAGGATTTGCCCTGAAACGCCTGTTTGTCTGTCACGCGCAAAACGCAAAGCGCCTCGAATTGCAGTATGGTCAGCGATCCGATCTCTTTGATTGCGAGATCGGATGCCGGGGATGTGGTGGGGCCAGTACTCCCATATTTGGCCGCCACCTTGCTCACGCGAGGCCCGTCACATCGGTCCAATTGCCGTTTTTGCGGATCACTTCGATGATCTGCTGGTACTGGCTGCCCTCGCGGAATGTCGGATAGGGCGCGACCGTCTCGCCTTGCACATCGCGCACCAATTCACGCGCGAGGTAGTGCCAGCATTGCTCGGTCTCGCCCTTCACATCCGGCACTGCGTTGGCAATATCCTGGGGCAGGGGCTGCTCGTGCCAGGCCTTGTCACGATAGACCGACAGCGCGCCGCTGCCGTAGTGCCCCTTGATGTAAATCGCGCCCTCGGTGCCGTAAAACACGATGTGATCCTCATGGAACCGCGGCACCAGACCGCCGTGTTTGAACAGCACCGACACCGGTTTGTCGGCCAGCGGGCTCTCAAGCTGGGCCATCACGGTGTAGGACCACTCAACATTGCTTTCGCCCCACTTCAACGCGGGATCGTTAAGGTCTTTGGGGATGAAATTGCGCCGCGTGGCAAAGTTGTGCACGCCTTCGACAATCGGCGCCCGGCCAAGGTCGTCCCGGACTTCGCCCGCGATGTTAAGGATCTTTTCGCCCACCACCGAACAGGCAATCGACAGCGTGTGGGTGAAGTTGTTGTTGAGCCGCCCGCCGCCGTCTTCCTTGCGGTGCGACCAGCCAAAGGGAATGTCGCGCTCAAGGTTGAAATGCGAGATGCATTCGATTTCCGTCGGCTGGCCAATCACGCCCTCGGCCACCAGCCGCTTGGCGTGCAGCACGCTGGGAGAATAGCGAAAACTGGCGGCATAGGCGGTCTTGACGCCCTTGGCCTTAGCCAGCTCATAGAGTTCGACGGCCGTGTCGCCACTGTCGGTCATCGGCTTGTCGCAGAACACATGGCACCCGGCTGCGATGGCCTGTTTGATCGGCTCATAATGTGCGCCGCCGGGGGTGGCGATGGATACAATGTCGGGCTTGCAGTCGTCCAGCGCCGCCTGCCAATCGGTGCCCGCATAGGGGATGTTCATCTGCGCGGCGACGTCTTTGACAACGCTCGGGGTGCGCCCGACGATGCCCACCACCTCGGCCCCGGCCCCGCGAAAAGCGTCAGCGTGGCCTTGGCCGGCAAAACCGGTTCCGGAGATCAGGACTTTTAATGTACGGCTCATGGGATCCTCTGGATATTGTGGTCGACATGGGTGCGAAACGGGGCTTCGGGACTAGCCGAAGTCGGGTTCGAAATACTGGGCGTTGGTCGCCTCGATGGCGTTGATGGTGGCGTCCAATCGGGACAGGTGGACCATGCCGGCGGCAATCGCCCGCTCGGCATCTCCGGCGGCAATGGCAGCGGCAATCGCCTCATGATCGGCGAGAAGCTGGGGCATGCGGTCTTCTTTCGCCATGCCCAACATGCAGAGCCGATCCACTTTGACCTTCTCGGCCGCGATCACCTCGAACGCGAAATCCACACCGGCGATGTCGCACAGCGTCCGGTGAAATTCGTAATCCAGCGCGCGAAACCGGCGATAATCCTTGGCGGCAATCGCAGTGCGCTGACGCTCGATGCTGCAATTAATCGCCTGCGCTCCGGCGCTGGTCAATCGGGCCGCCGCGCGCCGAAGCACTTCGGACTCGACCGACGCCCGCAGGAACCGGGATTTCTCGATTTCGCGCGAGGAAAAGCGTTTCACCTCGGTGGCGCGTTGCGGGCGGATCAACAGCAGGTCTTGGTTGGCCAGTCGGGCAAAGGCATCGCGCACCGGTTGGCGCGACACGCCAAAGCGGGTGGCAATCTCCGCCTCTGAGATCCGGTCGCCGGGCAACAGCCGCAAGGCATTGATCTCACTGGAAAGATGGTCATAGATTTCCTCGACCGCTGTCTTGCGCTCTTCCGCCATATTCTGCTGCATGCGCCGGTTCTCTTCACGGCTGACTTCGGCGTAATCCCGTCTTGCGGGTGTGCCGTTGGTAACATTCTCTGCATGGCTGCGGCGAATCATTGTCATACCGCCCACCTGCGCGTCACAGTTGCGGGACAGGGAGTTCGGGCCAATCCAGCATAAGCCGCCCGTTCACAGACAAATTTCATGTCGACATTTCCTTTCAACGGCGGCGCTCTGAAATCTTGGCGACTCGTTAATTAATACTAGTATTCCAGATTTCTTACTAGTATACCAGTCCGAAATCAACGTCGAATCGCCCTAGCGTCCACAGTTGGGAGACGGGGTTCAAACTAGGCCGCGCCACAGGTGATTGTCTGGCGCTTGGATTTTATCAAAGGGAGAGGTTATGTCTGGAGTTCGTTTGGAAGGCATCGTCAAGGCTTACGGGGCGGTGCAGGTTGTGCATGGCATCGATCTTGAGGTGCAGGAGCAGGAATTTGTCGTGCTCGTGGGCCCGTCGGGCTGTGGCAAATCCACGACGCTGCGGATGATTGCCGGGCTTGAGGAAATCAGCGATGGCGATCTGACCATCGATGGCCGCCACGTCAACCGGGTTGCTCCCAAAGACCGCGATGTCGCGATGGTGTTCCAGAACTACGCGCTTTATCCGCACCTTAACGTCGCCGACAACATCGCCTTTGGCCTTAAGATCCGCAAGGAAAGCAAGGAACATATCGCCGCCTCCGTCGAGGAAGTCAGCGGCATCCTGGGCCTTACTCCTTACCTTGAACGCCGCCCCGCCGACCTCTCGGGCGGGCAGCGCCAGCGGGTTGCCATGGGCCGGGCCATCGTGCGCCGCCCCAAGGTTTTCCTGTTTGACGAGCCGCTGTCGAACCTTGATGCCAAGCTGCGCACCCAGATGCGGGCCGAGATCAAACGCCTGCACAAACGCCTTGGCGTGACCTCGATTTACGTCACCCACGACCAGGTCGAAGCGATGACGCTGGCCGACCGGATTGTGGTGATGCACGACGGCCGGATCGAACAAATCGGCTCGCCGATGGAGCTGTTCCTCAACCCCGCCAACACCTTTGTCGCTGGCTTCCTTGGTTCGCCGCCGATGAACATGGTCAAGGCGACGATTGCCGCCGGTGATCTGGGTCCAGTGGCCGAATTCAACGGCGAGCGCATCCAGTTGCAACAGATGCCCGCGCTGGCCAATGCGGTCGGCACCGAGGTGATCCTGGGCATCCGCCCCGAGTTTGTCAAAGTGGCGGCGGCGGGCGATCCCGGCCATGTCGCGCTTGAGGTTGATCTGGTGGAAACGCTCGGCTCCGAGGCGCTTATTCACGCCAGCCTGCAGGGCGAACCTTTCGTGATCCGCACCAACACCGTCGGCCAGATGAACGTGCTCGACGGCGTGTCCGGCTTCACCATTCCGCCGCATCTGATCAAAGTCTTTGACGCCAAGAGCGGCGAGGCATTGCCCGGTCAGGTGCTGGAACAATGAGCAACGAAACGGACCCCACCGTCGGGCAGACGGAAGAGCTTGTGATCGAGGCGCGCGAGGCGCAGCGTCATCGCAGACCCAGCAATATCGTGCGGGTGGGCGACCACCTGAAGCGGGAATGGCAGCTGTATGTCATGCTGATCCCGACGATTCTGTGGCTTTTGGTGTTCCTGTACAAGCCGATGTACGGCCTGCAGATCGCCTTCAAAGACTATTCGATCTTCCGCGGCGTGGCGAACAGCCCCTGGATCGGGCTTGAGCATTTCCAGACGCTGTTTGGCAATGACCAGTTCCTGCGCGCGCTTAAAAACACAGTGATCATAAGCTTTTACGGCCTGATCTTCGGCTTTCCGATGCCGATCATCATCGCGCTTATGTTCAACGAGATCCTGAAAGATTGGTTCAAGAAGACGGCGCAGACCATCGTCTATCTGCCGCACTTCGTGTCCTCGGTGATCATCGCCGGGATTGTGATCACAGCCTTCAGCCCCTCGGCGGGCATCGTCAACACGGTGCTGGGCTGGTTCGGGGTCGACTCGATCTACTTCCTGACCAAACCAGAGTGGTTCCGCCCGATTTTCGTCGGCACCGGCATCTGGCAAGAGGCGGGCTTCCAGTCGATTGTGTACCTTGCGGCCATCGCCGGCGTCTCGCCGACGCTGTATGAATCGGCTGTGGTTGACGGTGCAAGCCGCTGGCAGATGATGTGGAAGATCACCATCCCGTCGATCCTTCCGACCATCATCATCATGCTGATCATCCGGATCGGGAACATGCTTGAAGTCAGCTTCGAGATGATCATCCTGCTCTATCAGCCGGCCACGTATCAGACCGCCGACGTCGTCAACACCTACATCTATCGCCAGGGTATCCAGGGCGGGCAATACGATCTTGCCGCAGCTGCGGGCCTGTTCAACGCGGTGGTGGCCTTTGTGCTGGTGATGACGGCGAACACGATCTCGAAGCGCTATTCGCGCACGTCGCTTTGGTAGGAGACTGACCCCATGACCAACATGAATCTCTATTCCCGCGGCGACAAGCTTTTCGTCATCATCAACATGGTGCTGATCGGGCTGTTCACCATTTCGACGCTCTATCCGTTCATCTACATCGCATCGTTGTCGATGAGCACGGGCTTCGAGGCACGGGCCGGTAATGTGATCCTGACCCCGGTTGGCTTCACGCTTGAGGCGTACAAACAGGTGCTCTCTGAGCCGCTGTTCTGGACCTCGTATCTTAACACCTTCATCTATACCATCGGCGGCACCTTGATGAGCCTTGTGTTCATCATTCCAGGGGCTTACGCCCTGTCGCGCCCCCAGCTTTACGGGCGGCGCTTCTGGAACCTGATGGTGGCGTTTACCATGTGGTTCAACGCCGGCCTGATCCCGTTTTTCCTGAACATGCGCGATCTCGGCCTGCTCGACAGCTACATCGGCATTATCATCGGCTTTGCGGTCAACGGCTTTAACATCATCCTTCTGCGCAACTTCTTCGAGGGCATTCCGCAGTCCTTTGAAGAGGCCGCACGGATGGACGGCGCCAATGAATTCCAGGTGCTGTGGAAGGTGTACATGCCGCTGTCGAAACCGGCGATTGCCACGGTGGCGCTGTTCTGCATCGTGTCGCGCTGGAACGGCTTCTTCTGGGCGATGGTGTTGTTGCAAGACGAAGAAAAGATCCCGCTGCAGGTCTATTTGCGCAAGGTGATTGCCGAACTGTCCGACGACGAAGAGTTCGCCACATCGCTCCTGAGCGCCGCCTACAGCTTTGAAACCGTGAGCGCAGCGATCATCGTCTGCTCCATCATCCCGATCCTGTGCATCTATCCCTTCCTGCAGAAATACTTCTCCAAAGGGATCCTGCTCGGTGGGGTCAAGGAATAGCGGCTCCGGGACGGGGCGACACAACGCCCCGCTCACCGGAAACGCCAATGGCCCCCCTGCGGGCAGCAATACCCCGGCCTTTGGGCCGGGCGCGTACCAAGACTTCGATATTCGCACCAAGGGAGGACACCATGCGAAATTTACCCCTCACACTTGCCATTCTTGGCTCCACGGCGCTGACGGCCCCGGCCTTTGCCGAAGGCCATCTGCCGATCGTTGACGAGCCGCTGGAACTGACGATCCATTTGCACTGGCCCCGCGCCCAGGGTTATGGCGTTGGCGGTGACGTGGCTGTGATTTATCCGGTGGAAGAGGTTGTTCGGGAAAAGACCAACATCCACCTGATCGACAAGACATCGGGCCGCAACACCAAAGACAACAACGAAGCGATGAACCTGCTGCTCGCCACTGGCGATCTGCCCGACATCGTTGGCGGCAACCTGATCCAGCAGCCGGTGAACCAATACGGCCCCGAAGGTGCCTTTGTCCCGCTCAACGAGCTGGTCGCAGAGCATGCGCCGAACATTCAGAAATTCTGGGACGAGCACCCCGGTCTGGTCGAGGCGATCTCGGCTTTTGACGGCAACTACTACTACATTCCGTATCTGCCCGACGGCAAATATGGTCGGGCGTGGTTTGTACGCCAAGACTGGCTTGATGCGCTGGGTCTGGAACAGCCCGACAACGTTGACGAGCTTTACGAAGTGATGGTTGCGTTCCGCGACCAAGACCCCAACGGCAACGGCGAAAAAGACGAAGTGCCCTATTTCGCCCGTCAGTGGGAAGAAGTGCTGCGCCTGATGACGCTGTGGGACGCCCGCTCTTCTGGGTCGGACACCTACCACGATTTCTATGTCACCAAAGAGGGCTCTATCGCGCACCCCTATGCGCAGGAAAGCTATAAGACCGCGCTGGCCAATGTGGCCAAATGGTACGCCGAAGGCCTGATCGACGCCGAAATCTTTACCCGCGGCTCTTCCTCGCGCGACTTCCTGCTGGGCGAAAACCTGGGCGGCATGACGCACGATTGGTTTGCCTCGACCTCTGGCTATAATGACGCGCTGGCAGACAAGGTTGAGGGCTTTAACTTCATCCCGTTCCTGCCGCCGAAATCGGCTGCTGGTGTACGGATGGAAGAGCACCGTCGTATCCCGATCAAACCCGATGGATGGGCGATCAGCTTTTCCAACGAGCATCCGGTCGAGACCATCAAGTTGTTTGACTACTACTTCTCCGAAGAGGGGTCGCTGCTGGCCAACTTTGGCGTCGAAGGTAAAACCTGGGACATGGTCGACGGCGAGCCGATCTTCAAAGACGAAGTGTTGAATTCCGACACGCCGGTGAACAGCCAGATGTACCTTGAGGGTGCCCAAATCTATCGCGGCTACCCGCAGGATTACCGCTATGAGTGGCAGTGGACGTCGGAAGCGGCCCGTAAGGGTATCGAGCTTTATGACACCGAAGATCTGCTGGTAGATCAGTTCCTTGGTGTGGCGTTCAATCAGGACGAGCAGGCGGTCTTCGACAAATACTGGCCGTCGCTGAAAACCTATATGCTGGAGCGTCAGCAGGCCTGGATCTTGGGCTCGGGTGACATTGCCGAAGACTGGGATTCCTACATCGCGACCCTCAATAAGATGGGCTACGAAGAGGTCCTTGAGGTGATGAACTCGGCTTACGAACGTCAGTACGGCTAAGGCTGGCCAAGCTCTTGAAACAGGGTGTGGCCGATCCCGGCCGCACCCCCTCCACCTTAAAACCACAGGAACACCTGACCCATGCCTGGCGAACACGCTCCCATGCTCGATGAACCCAAAACCGGCCGCTTGACCATTCAGTACGCTCCGGATGCGCAAACCGATATTGTTGAGAACCCGCCGCGCTTTACTTGGATTCCGGTGATCGAAGACGAAACCCAGTATTGTCTGCGCGTTTCGACCGATCCGGCCTATCCAGCCAAGTCGACGCAGGTTTTCACTCATATTCCGTTGAATTTCTTTACCCCCGACAGCGCATTGGCGCCGGGCGATTACCATTGGTCTTATGCCACATGCGACGCCGACACCGGCAAGCCCACAACAACGTGGAGCAGCAACCGCACCTTCAGCATCACCGCCGATCTGCCGGAAACGCCGCTGCCATCGCGCAAGACGCGCTTTGCCAATTCGCCCACGTCGCACCCGCGTCTGTGGCTGAATGCTGACCAGCTCAAGGACTTCCGCAAGGCGGTCAAAGCTGATCCCAACCATTGCACCTGGGCCAACTTTTATGAAAAGTCGGTCCAGCCGTGGATGGACCGCGATGTGATGAAAGAGCCTGCGGGCTATCCCAATCACCAGCGCACCGCGCCGGTCTGGCGCAAGACCTATATTGAGCTGCAAGAGTGCCTCTACGCGATCCGTCACCTCGCCATCGGCGGCACTGTGACCGAAGATCAGGCGATGCTCGACCGCGCCAAGGAATGGCTGTTGGAAGCGGCGAGCTGGGACCCGATGGGCAACACCTCGCGCGCCTATACCGACGAATGGGCCTATCGTGCCACAAATGCGCTGGCGTGGGGATATGACTGGCTTTACAATGAGATGTCCGACGAGGAACGCGCCACTGTGCGCGCCGCCCTGAAGGAACGCACCCGCGATATCGCGGAACACGCGATCATCAACGCCAAGATCCACCTCTTCCCCTATGACAGCCACGCCGTGCGCTCGGTGTCGCTTACGTTGATCCCGGCCTGCATCGCGCTTTTGGGTGATGACAACGATGACGAAGCCCGCGATTGGCTGAACTACTGCATCGAATTCCTTGCCACCGTATATTCGCCTTGGGGCGATGCCGATGGCGGCTGGGCCGAGGGCACGAACTATTGGATGATGGGCATGGCCTATCTGATCGAGGCGGCGAACCGGCTGAAAAGCTTTACTGGCATCGATCTCTACAAGCGCCCGTTCTTCAAGAATACCGGGGATTTCCCGCTGTTTTGCAAGGCGCCCAACACCCGCCGCGCCACCTTTGGCGATGACAGCACGCAGGGCGATCTGCCCTGCATCAAGACTGGCATCAACCTGCGCCAATACGCCGGTGTCACCGGCAATGGCGCGTACCAGTGGTATCACGAGGAACTTGCCCGCCTGAACCCAGGCACCGAAGGCGCGTTCTACAACTGGGGCTGGTGGGACACCAACTTTGATGAGCTGACCTATCTGACGGATTATCCGCAGGTCGAAGCCAGCGATCCGCCCTCTGGCCTGCGCCACTTCAAAGGCATCGGCTGGGTCGGTGTGCAGCACGCAATGGCGGACCCCGACAACCACTTCCAGCTGGTGTTCAAATCCTCGCCTTTCGGCTCGATCAGCCACAGCCACGGCGACCAAAACGCCTTCTGTATGTCGGCCTACGGCGAAGACATGGCGATCCAATCCGGCTATTACGTCGCCTTCAACTCGACGATGCACCGCCTGTGGCGGCGTCAAACCCGCTCGAAAAACGCCATTCTGATCAACGGCAAAGGCCAATACGCCGAGAAGGACAAAGCCCGCGCGATGGCCGCGACCGGCAAGATTGTGGCCGCCGAACAGCATGACGACCACATCTATATCAAAGGCGATGCCACAGCGGCCTATCAGTCACTGTCGCCCGAAGTGACCCTGGCCGAGCGCGAGATCTATTTCGTGCGCAACAACTACTTTGTCATCGTCGATAAGGTGGACGCCTCCGAACCGGTCACGGTCGACTTTCTGTTGCATGCCAACCAGCCGTATGAGCTTGGCAAAACCTCGTTCCGCAACACCGGCGAGCGCGCAGGTTTCTATGGCCAGGTGGTCTGGTCCGAGGCGGGCAAACCCGAGCTGAGCCAGTTCACCGGCTTCCCCGATGTTGACCCCTCGGAAATCGAAGGTCTGCCGGTAAGCACTTGCCTCACTGCGAAATATCCGGCCGCCACCCGGCACCGGATCGCGACGCTGCTGGTGCCTTACAAGCTTGATGAGCCGAAGCGGATCTTCAACTTCATGGACGATCAGGGCTATGACGCCGATCTCTACTTCACCGACTCGGACGAGAACACGTTCAAGGTGGTGATGAAGAAACTGGCCAACACCTGATCCCCGAACCGAAAAGCGGCTGCGCGGGCCTGTGCCCGGCAGCCCCCTCGAACTTGATCGAAGAGACGAGATATGACTGTTAAAAACCTATTCCCCGGCAGCGAAAACAAGCTGTTTGACGCCGGCGGCGGGCTGACGCGCAAAGTGGCCGCCTATAATGACAACGTGATGTGTGTTGAGGTTCATTTTGAAACCGGCACCGTCGCCGCCCGTCACCACCACCCGCACGAGCAAGTGACCTATGTGATTTCCGGCAAATTCGAGTTCACTGTTGGCGACGACACCCACATCGTTTCGGCCGGTGACTCGCTTTACAAGCAGCCAAATATCGAACACGGCGCGACCTGCCTCGAGGCGGGAACGCTCTTGGATATCTTCACGCCGCACCGCGAAGATTTCCTCTAAACCAACAAACCTAAAGACTATCCAACAGGAGTACACGGCATGACTAAACCTGTCATTGGCTTTATCGGCCTCGGCCTTATGGGCGGCAACATGGTTGAAAACCTTCAGAAAAAAGGTTTCGAACTTGTTGTCATGGACCTTAACAAAGATGCAGTGAAGGCTGTTGTCGACCGCGGCAACGCACGCGAGGCCGCCTCGGCCAAAGAGCTGGCCGAAGCCAGCGACATCGTGATGTTCTGCCTGACCAAATCCGAAGTTGTCGAGAAAATCGTCTATGCTGACGACGGCGTTCTGGCCGGCATCAAAGAGGGCGCAGTGCTGATCGATTTCGGCACCTCGATCCCCGCCTCGACCCGCAAAATCGGCGCAGATCTGGCCGCCAAAGGCGCCGGCATGATCGACGCACCGCTCGGCCGCACCCCGGCGCACGCCAAAGATGGCTTGCTCAACATCATGGCCGGTGGCGACAAAGAGACCTTTGAAAAGGTCAAGCCGGTGCTCGACGAGCAGGGCGAAAACGTCTTCTATCTTGGCGCACTCGGTTCGGGCCACGTCACCAAATTGATCAACAATTTCATGGGCATGACCACCGTCTGCACCATGAGCCAGGCCTTTGCCGTCGCTGATCGCGCCGGTGTTGACCGCCAGCAGCTGTTTGACATTATGTCGACCGGCCCGTCGAATTCGCCGTTCATGAACTTCTGCAAGAACTACGCCGTCGACGGTGTGAGCGATCTGGGGTTCTCGATCAACAACGCCAACAAAGACCTTGGGTACTTCCTTGAGATGGCCAAAGATCTGGGCACGCGGGCCGAGATTGCCGAAGGCACCTCGAACAACCTTCAAGCCGCGGTCGACGCTGGTTTGGGCGATGGCAACGTACCGGAAATATTCGACTATTTCCTCAAGCTCGCCCGCTAAGGCACACTAAGGGGCAAAGCCAACAGGGGCGGTGGACGCGGTGTTTTACCCGTGTCCAATCGCTCGGCTTTGCCCGACCCTGACGCCAAAGTTTAGCCGCCCCGGCCCTCAACTGCGTTCATTTTGATCTGAACTGCCCCAAAACGGCAGGTTTCCACACTGCAACATTTCTCAAAATTCCGTAACGGAACTTTTTGGCGTGTTTATTTTTGTCACGCAAAGTGATAAAAGATCGGTGGGAAGCGATGAAAAAATGAACAAAATAACCGAGATACAAGCGCCACGCACCTCGACGGATATCGTGTTTGACACGCTGTTCGAAGAGATCGCGAATCTGAAGTTGATGCCGGGCACCAAGATGTCTGAAGTCGAGATTGCCGCGCGTATGGGCGTGTCACGGCAGCCGGTGCGTGATGCCTTTAACCGTTTGGGAAATATGGGTCTTTTGATGATCCGGCCACAACGGGCGACCACAGTTCGCGGCTTTGAGATCGAGCGGATTCAGAACGCCCGCTTTATCCGCAAGGCGGTCGAGCTTGAGGTGATCTCAAGCGCCATCGACGTCTGGGATGATGCGCGGGCCGAGGCGCTTGGCGTTAATATTGCCGTGCAGAAAGCCGTGCTGGCCGACGGTGATACCGATGAGTTCCACGCGCTCGATTACCATTTTCACCGACTGATCTGTGAGCTGGGCGACCGCCCGCTGGCCTTTGAAACCCTGCAAAACTGCAAGCGCAACGTAGATAGGCTGTGCATGTTGAGCCTGGGTCACGCGGCCGAGGCCCATGCCGTTCTGAACGATCATATCGCGATTGCCGATGCGCTGAAGGCCGGGTCGAAAAAGAAGGCCCGCGCCGCGACGCGGCAGCACCTCAGACGTCTTGATGCGACCATCGAAGAGGTACACAAGAACCACCCGCAGTTCTTCGACTGAACGCCCATTGGCGGCATGTTGATCGATTTCGGGTGTCCTCCTGCGGCGCATTCTGATCCTATGATCGGGTGACACCGCAATGCGAGGACGCTGGCGATGGACCGTGATCAATCAGAGTTGCGCCGCGCTGTGACCGCCCTGCTTGGGTCGAACTATCCGGGCAAACCCTTCTCTACGCATCACATTCTTGGCACGTCCGAATGCAACGGCTGGCTCCTTGAGGATCTGCGTTTTACCGGTGCCGAAGGCGAAGCGATCCCCGCCTATTTCCTACGCCCGCCAGACGGCCACGCGCCGGTGCCTGCGCTGGTCTATGCCCATGCGCACGGCAATCGTTATGATTTCGGCCGCGACGAGCTTATACTGGGGCGGCCCTCGCTTTGTGGCCGTTATGCCGCCGATTTGGTCAGGCGCGGCGTGGCTGCGCTTTGCCTTGAAATGCCGTGTTTCGGGGCCCGCCAGCACCCGGATGAAAGCACTCGCGCCAAGGCGCTGCTCTGGCAGGGCAAAACGCTTTTCGGCCAGATGCTGGCGGAACAAAAGGCGGGCGTAGACTTCCTTGCGGCGCATCCTGCGATCCTGCCGGACCGTATCGGTGCGCTCGGGTTTTCGATGGGCAGCACGCTGGCCTGGTGGCTTTCGGCGCTGGACCCGCGCATTCGGGCGGCGGCGGCGCTGTGTTCCTTTGCTGATCTCGAAACGCTGGTGGCTGCGGGCGCGCATGATGGCCACGGGATTTATATGATGGTGCCGGGGCTTCTGGATCTGGCGCGCAGCGGCGAAATTGCAGGGCTGGCCGCGCCACGTGCCTTGCAGATCTGCGCGGGGTTTGCGGATTGGTCGACGCCGCAAGCCGCCTTTGACGTCGGATGGCGGGATCTGGAGGCCGCTTACACCGCTGCGGGCGCGCGCGATCGGCTGTCCATCCACACCGAGCCTGCGGCGGCGCATGTCGAAACCCCTGCCATGCGCGCCGCCGTGCTTGGCTTTCTCCAGCGGGAATTGTGCGACTGACGGGCCGTTGCCGCAGCCCGCCGCCTGACGTGCGAATAAGGAAATTGACGAACGTCCTTCCCGGCGGCAAGGTGCGCAGGATGCAGTGGGGGAGCGGCAGTCATGGACCAACAACAGCCGATGAACGTTGCCTTAATTGGCGCAGGCATGGTGGCGCGCACCCATGTGGCCGCCATTGCGGCGGGCACTGCGGTGCGGTTGAAAACCATCTGTTCGCGCAGCGCCGGCCCGGCGCAGAAATTGGCGGATGAGGCCGCAAAGCTGACCGGCCATCCGGTTGCAGTGACGACCGATCTTGAGGCGGTTGTGCGCGACGATGCTATTGATATTGCGATCATTCTGACGCCACCCGATGCGCGGTCCGCGCTGATCCGGCCCTTGGCCGAGGCGGGCAAACATATCCTGCTGGAAAAACCCGTAGGCCGCACCGCCGAAGAGGCCCGCGAGGTGATCGATATCTGCCAATCGGCGGGTGTGACGCTTGGCGTGGTGTTTCAACATCGGATGCGCGCGGCCTCGATTGCGGCGCGCGAACGGATTGCCTCGGGCGAATTGGGCGCACTGGGGCTGGTAGAAATCAACGTGCCGTGGTGGCGCGATCAAAGCTATTATGACGAGCCCGGGCGCGGCAGCTTTGCCCGCGATGGCGGCGGCGTTCTGATCTCGCAGGCGATCCATGTCATCGACCTTGCGCTGTCGCTGACCGGGCCGGTGACGTCGGTGCGCGCGATGGCCGCGACCACGCGGTTTCACCAGATGGAAACCGAGGATTTCGTCTCTGCCGGACTGACCTTTGCCAATGGCGCTGTTGGTTCGATGGTGGCCAGCACCGCGAGCTTTCCGGGTGGCACCGGCGAGTCGATCTCGTTGCATTTTGACAAGGCCAGCCTGCGCCTGACGCGGGGCGAGCTTCACATCAACTGGCGCGATGGTCGCACCGAGGTGATGGGCGCGGCGGAGGGCACCGGTGGCGGGGGCGATCCGATGGCCTTCACCCACGCATGGCACCAGGGCATCATCGAGGATTTCGCCGCCGCGATTGCCGAGGGCCGTGATCCTGTGGCGACGGGCGATGCGGCTCTGGCCGCGCAGACCCTGATAGATGCAACACTGCGTTCGGCGCGCAGCGACCGGACCGAGGAGATCGCGAGGTGACCACCCCCCTGCGTTTTGCCGCCATCGGCATCGACCACCGGCACATCTATGGCATGGCCGCCAATATGATCGACGCCGGTGCCGCGTTTGCGGGCTGGTGGACCGACGGCCACCCCAACACCGAAGACGGCTTTGTGGAGCGGTTCCCCGATGTGCCGCGCGCGGCCAATGCCGAGGCCTTGCTGACAGACCCGTCGATTGATTTTATCCTTCTGTCGGGCATTCCCTGCGACCGCGCCAATTGGGCCATTCGCGCGATGGAGGCGGGCAAGGATGTGCTCAGCGACAAGCCCGGGTGCACCACGATGGACCAGCTTGCGGCGATCCGGGCGACGGTGGCCAAGACCGGCAAGATCTGGTCGATCGACTTTTCCGAACGTTTCGAAGTGCCCGCCGTCACCCGCGCCGCCGAATTGGTGGCCGAGGGCGCGATTGGCCGGGTGATCCAAACTCTTGGCATCGGGCCGCACCGGCTTAACCGCGCCACCCGGCCCGATTGGTTTTTTGACCGCGCGGCCTATGGCGGCATTCTGACCGATATCGCCAGCCACCAGATTGATCAGTTCCTGTTCTTCACCGGCTCTGACGATGCCGAGATCACCATGGCCACCGCCGCCAATTACGCCAACCCGCACGATCCCGGTTTGCAGGATTTCGGTGAGATCGCGCTGCGCAGCGCGCAAGGACACGGCTATATCCGCGTCGATTGGTACACCCCCGACGCGCTGCCGACATGGGGCGACGGGCGGCTCACCATCCTTGGCACCGAGGGCTATATCGAGCTGAAGAAATACGTCGATGTCGGGCGCGAGGGCACCGACCATCTGCTGTTGGTCAATGGCACCCGGTGTGAGCAGATTGATGCCTCAGACGCGGGTCTGCCGTTTTTTGCCAAGCTGATCGATGATTTCCGCACCCGTGGCGAAACTGCGATGACCCAGGCGCATGTGTTCAAGGTCTGCGAATTGGCGCTTAAGGCGCAGGCGATGGCCGAGGGCAAACCGCTGTGATCCGGGTTGCGATCCTTGGCGCGGGCATCGGGGCCGAACATCTGCAAGGCTACCGTGCGTTGCCCGACCGGATGCAGGTGGTGACGCTTTGCGATCTTGATACAGACCGCGCGCAAAAGGCCGTGGGCGCCGAGAGTCTGATCGAGATTACCAGCGATCTCGATGCAGTTCTGGCAGACGCGCGGATCGACCTCGTTGATATTTGCCTACCGCCGCATCTGCATTTCCCGGTGGCGATGAGGGTGCTGCAAGCGGGCAAGCACGCGATCTGTGAAAAGCCGATTGTCCGTTCGCTAGACGAGGCGGACCAGTTGCAAGCCGCTGCCGCCGAAAGCGGAAAACAGGTGTTTCCGGTGTTTCAATACCGCTTCGGCAAGGCAATGGCGCAGATTGAGGCGCTTAAGGCGGCGGGGCTGGCGGGCAAGGCCTTTGTCGCCAGCAGCGAGACGCATTGGAACCGCGAGGGTGCCTATTATGCGGTGCCCTGGCGCGGCACGTGGGCGGGGGAATCCGGTGGCGCGCTTTTGGGCCATGCCATCCACGCGCATGATATCCTGTGCCACGTTCTTGGCCCGGTTGCGCAGGTCTTTGCCTTCGCTGGCACCCGTGTAAACGAGATCGAAACCGAGGATTGCGCCGCCTTGTCGTTCCGCATGGAAAGCGGCGCAATGGCCACCTCCTCGGTCACGCTTGGCGCGGGCGATGATACCTCGCGGCTGCGCTTTTGTTTCGAGGGGGTCACCGCCGAAAGCGGCACGGCCCCCTACACCCCGGCCCAGGCCGAGTGGCGCTTTACCGCGCGGGCCCCGGTGACGCAGGAGCAGATCGATGCGGTGCTGGCCACGGTTCCCGAAACACACGCCGGATTTGCCGGTTATCTGGATGCCGTAGCGGATATGCTCGACAACCGGGGGGGCAATGCGGTTACTCTGTCAGATGGCCGCCGTTCCATAGAGCTTGTGACGGCGATCTATACCTCGGTGCGCAACGGACAAAGCATCCGGCTGCCGCTGGCGAAAACATCAGAGTTCTACAAGGGATGGACGCTATAACCACCCCATAAATAAAGAAAACAACAGGACAACACGGAGGAGATTTACCAATGAAAACAACACAAATATTGAAGACAGCCCTGGTGGCGGGCCTTGGCATGGCGGCCAGTGCGGCAACGGCGCAGGAAATCCGGTTCATGTGCTATTCGGATGGCAATGAATGCGAGGTTTACGACGACCTGCTGACCCGGTTCGAGGCCGAAAACGACGGCGTGAACGTCATCGTCGATGTGGTGCCCTATCAGGCGATCCTCGAAAACCTGCCGGTGCAGCTTGCTGCGGGCACTGGCCCGGACATGGCCAAAGTGACCGATCTGGGCGGGCTGAATGAATACTACCTCGATCTCGCGCCGCACGTCGACACCGGCTATTGGGACACCTCGTTTGGCGACACGCTCGACTGGTATCGCAAGGGCGACCGTCAAGGTTACTACGGCATGCATTCGCAGCTGACGATCACCGGACCGTTTGTGAACGCCACCCTGTTTGAACAAGCCGGTGTTGAAATGCCGGGCGCGGGTGCAACCTGGGATGACTGGGCCACCGCCACCCGCGCGGTTGTCGAGGCGACAGACGCCGATTTCCCGATGGCGATGGACCGGTCGGGCCACCGTGTGGCGGGCCCCGCGATTTCCTATGGCGCGAAGTATTTCGATGCCGAGGGTAACGGCTCGTTCGAGGGCTTTGACGCCTTTGCCGAGGCCTTTGTCGGCTGGAACGAAGATGGCACCATGGCGCGCGATGTCTGGGCCAGCCAAGGCGGCGCGACCTATGCCGATGCGGCGCAAGAGTTCATCAACGGCGAGGTGGTGTTCTACTACTCTGGCTCTTGGCAAGTTGGCCGGATGGACGAACAGGTTGGCGATTTCTTTGATTGGAAGGTCGTCGGCTCGCCCTGTGGCCCTGCGGGTGCCTGTTCCGGCATGCCGGGCGGCGCGGGTGTTGTTGGGTTTGAACAGACCGAACACCCTGAAATCGTTGCCAAGATCATCGACTTCCTCGCTCAGGAAGAGATCTATGCCGAAGCCACCGCCCGCACGCGCAACCTGCCGGCGCACCTTGGTGTGGCCTCTGCGGGTGTCGAGTTTGAAAACTCAAGCCCGGCGGCACAGGCCGCTCTGAACGGCTTTGCCGGCGATCTGCCCAACGTCTCGCCGATTGCCTTTGCCTATCAGGGCTATTCCGGCAACCGCGCGATGTTTGGCATCACTGTCGAGCGTCTGAGCCAAGCCATTGTCGGCGAACTCTCGGTCGAGGATGCAATGGCGCGCGCCGCCTCTGATCTCGAAGCGGCGATGGCGGAAGCCAAGTAAGCCTTTGACCTGACGATCCTGCCCCTTCGCGGCCAAGGGCTGCGAAGGGGCTTTCCAATGGCGGAGGTTCCATGCTGAAAATCGTGACGCCGATCATGCGGGTCATCGAAATCCCGATGCTCGCGCTGCAACGTAAGGTCGGGATCAACCGGCTCGCTTGGGCCTTTTTGCTGCCGAACCTCGTGCTGTTCGGGCTGTTTGCCTTTCTGCCCGTCATCCTCAACGTGTTTTATGCCCTGACCGGCAGCGATAATGTGCTGCTGTCGGATCGGCCCTACGTGGGCGCGCGTAACTTTGGCACGCTGCTGGACTGCGCCAATCATTTCGATCCCAACTCCTGCCGCGAGGATAAATTCTGGCGCGCGGTGTGGAACACGGTCTGGTTTGTGTTTCTACAGGTCGGGCTGATGGTCGGCTTTTCGCTGCTCACCGCGCTGATCCTCAACCGCGATATTCGGGCGCGCGGCTTTTTCCGCTCGGTGTTTTTCTTTCCGGTGTTGCTGTCGCCTGTCGTCGTGGCGCTGGTCTGGAAATGGGTGCTGCAACGCGAAGGCGTGCTGAACGCCTTTCTCGATTGGACCGGCATCGGTGGCTATAACTGGCTGGTCGATGCGCAATGGGCCTTTGGCTGGTCGGTGTTCATCTCGGTCTGGGCGCATATGGGGTTCTATACGCTGATCCTTTTGGCCGGGCTGCAGGCGATCCCGCGCGATGTGTATGACGCCGCTTTGATGGACCGCGCCTCGGCGTGGCGCACGTTCCGGCGGATCACCTTGCCGCTGTTGTCGCCGACGATGCTGGTGGTGCTGATCCTCGCGCTGATCAAAGGCGTGCAGACCTTTGACGAGATTTATGCCTTTACCGGCGGCGGGCCGGGCACGGCGACCACCTTTATCATCCAATACATCTATGAACGCGGTTTTGCTGGCGCGCCTCGGCTCTTTGGACTTGCGGCCACCGCGTCGCTTTTGGTCGCCGGGGTTCTGGTGGTGCTGACGCTGGTGCAACTCCGGGTGAGCAAGGGGAACGCCGATGGGTAGAGCTTTGTCCTTCCTCACCGCCACGCGCGGCAAGGGCCGCCTGCATTGGACCGATTGGGTGTCTTACGGCTATCTGATTTTCGGCGTGCTGCTGATGTTCGGCCCGGTGCTCTGGCTGGTGATGTCGAGCTTCAAATCCCCGAACGAGCTTGACCGTTTCCCGCCGCGGTTCCTGCCCTACACCCAAGAAACGCTGGTGGTTGATGGCTTTGATAAGCCGCTTTTGGCCTTCACTGTGACGGATGGCGCGCTGGCCGGGCGGGTTGTTGGCCAGACAAGGCGCGCCGCCGGTCGGGCCGAGGTGGTGAACCCGGCCAATCCAACCGAACGCATCCGCCTGACCACCGGCCAATTGGAGCCCATCGAGCGCATCGCCTTTGCGACCGAGAACTACACCCAACTGTTCGAGCGCTTCAACTTCCTGCTGTTTTTCTGGAACTCCACCTTCATCACCGCAACCGCCACGATCCTGATGCTGCTGTTCAATTCGATGGCCGCCTTTGCCCTGTCGAAATATCAGTTCCGTGGCCGCACCACGGTTTTGCTCATGGTGATCGGCACGCTGATGATCCCACAGACTGTGGTGCTGGTGCCGCTGTTCCTGATCGTGACCGAGCTCGGGATGTTCAACTCGCTTTGGGGTGTGATCATACCGGGCGCGGCCACGCCGACCGGGGTGTTCCTGCTCAGGCAATACATGATCACCATCCCGGATGAGATCCTCGATGCTGCCCGGATGGACAAGGCCAGCGAATGGAAGATTTTCTGGCGCATCATCCTGCCGCTGTCGGCCCCCGCCATTGCGGTGCTGGCGATCCTTGCGATCATGTGGCGCTGGAACGATTTCCTCTGGCCGCTGATCGTGCTGACCCGGACCGAGAATTTCACCCTGCAACTGGCGCTGAACTCGTTTCAGGGCGAGCTTCAGACCGACTGGCCCAGCCTGCTGGCCATGACCGTGCTGACCTTGCTGCCCATCGCGGCGGTCTTCATGTTCCTGCAGAAATATATCGCGACGGGCATCGCCTCGACAGGCGGCAAATGATGCGCGCCACCAAGACCAAGGAGGGCCAGTATGGCTCGGATTGAACTGAGACAGGTCAAGAAATCCTACGGCGCGGTTGACGTCATCAAGGGCATCGATCTCGACATCCAGCACGGCGATTTCTGCGTATTCGTCGGCCCGTCGGGCTGTGGCAAATCCACCCTGCTGCGGATGATTTCCGGGCTCGAGCCGATCAGCGGCGGCGACATCGTCATCGGTGGCGAAGTGGTGAATGACATCCCCGCAGCGGATCGCGGGCTCGCGATGGTGTTCCAATCCTACGCGCTGTATCCGCATATGACGGTGCGCCAGAATATGTCGTTCGGCTTGGAAAACATCAACATGCCCCGCGCCGAGATCGAGAGTAAGGTCAACGAGGTGTCGCGGATGCTGCAAATCGAACCGCTGCTTGATCGCCGCCCCAAAGACCTCTCGGGCGGGCAGCGCCAGCGCGTTGCCATTGGCCGTGCGGTGGTGCGCGAGCCGCGCGTTTTCCTGTTTGACGAGCCGCTGAGCAACCTTGATGCCGAGCTGCGCGTCGACATGCGCGGCGAGATCACCCAACTGCACCGGCGGCTGGAAAACACCATGATCTATGTCACCCACGATCAGGTCGAGGCGATGACAATGGCCGACAAGATCGCGGTGCTGCGCGCGGGGGAGTTGGAGCAGTTTGGCCGCCCGCTCGACCTCTATAACCGCCCCGACAACATCTTTGTCGCCGGGTTCATCGGCAGCCCCAAGATGAACTTCCTCAAAGGCCGGATTTCGGCCAACTCTGCCCAGATTTTCGAGCTTGAGACCGGCGAAACCGTGCCGCTTCCCAAGGCCGGTTTCCGTCAACGGCCCGGCCAGGAGGTGACGCTTGGCATACGGCCCAACCACCTGACCCCTGCGCCGGGCGGGCCGATTGAAGTCACCGTCAAAAGCCTCGAACAGCTTGGCGGCGAGGCCTATGTTTACGGCGCATTGTCCAACGGCCAGTCCTTTACGCTGCACATGCCGGGGCAAATCGGGGCCAAGATCGGTGAAGTCCTGACGATGGCGCCGCAAATCCACGAGATGCACCTGTTTGATACCGCAAGCGGTGAGACACTGTGGATGGGGTGATTTTGGGCCGGTGGAAACCGTCCAGCGCCCAAGTTTGGCGCGATTCGCCAGAGGCGGACCCATACGCCTAAACCCACAAGCGAAATTCCCTGCGTTAAGCTTTTGACCTCAGGTCAATCCCTGAGTAAGTAAGGCTTTCCTCAATGTTGGGCCCCCTTTGGCCCGCGAAAGGCAAAGGACCGTCCCATGCTGGACCACGTAGAAATGCGCAGCTCGCTGGCCGAGCACTACGATCTTTCCCCCTCCGTCGAGCTGGCGGAAGAGATGTCAGACATTCACGACCTGATGAAACGGGCGATCCCTTTTCCAGACTGGGCCATGTTTGCGCCCTATGTCGCCGCCATCAACCGGTTGAAAAAGGAAAAAAACGCGGTCATTTTGGCGCATAACTACATGACGCCGGAAATCTATCACGGGATTGCCGATTTCGTCGGTGACAGCCTTGCGCTTGCGATCAAGGCCAAGGAAGTCGAGGCCGATGTCATCGTGCAATGCGGCGTGCATTTCATGGCCGAGACCTCGAAAATCCTCAATCCATCCAAGACGGTTCTGATCCCCGATATGGGCGCGGGCTGCTCCTTGGCCGAATCGATCACTGCGGATGGCATTGCCGAGATGCGGGCGAAATACCCCGGCGCGCCGGTGGTCAGCTACGTCAACACCACAGCCGAGGTCAAAGCGGCGTCGGACATTTGCTGCACTTCGGCAAATGCGCTGCAGATCGTCGATGCGATGGACAGCGACACGGTGATTATGACGCCCGATCAATACCTTGCCCAGAACGTTGCGGCGCAATCGAAAAAGAACGTGGTTTACTGGCCCGGTTCCTGCGTGGTGCACGAACGCTATTCCGCCGAGGAAATGCGTGAATACCGCGCCGCCAACCCCGGCACCAAGATCGTGGCCCACCCCGAGTGCAAACCCGAAGTGGTGGAAGAGGCCGATTTCACCGGCTCGACCACCGGGATGATCGATTGGGTCCGCGAAAACCGCCCCGAGCGGGTGCTGTTGGTGACCGAATGTTCGATGGCCGCGAATGTGGCCGAAGAGCTGCCCGAAATCGACCTGACCAAGCCGTGCAACGCCTGCCCCTACATGAAGAAAATCACGCTGGAAAAGGTGCTTTGGTCACTGCACACCATGCAGACCCCGGTTGAGGTTGACCCCGCGATTGCGGAAAACGCCCGGCTCGCGGTTGAGCGGATGATCGATCTGTCGCGCAAGCTGGGGATCTGAACCGGGTGACCACCTATGACACGGCCCGCGTCGTCATTATCGGTGCCGGGCTGGGCGCACTTTACGCGGCGCTGAAACTGGCGCCGCGTCCTGTTCTGATGATCTCGCCCGAGACCTTGGGCGAGGGGGCCAGTTCGGCCTGGGCGCAGGGCGGCGTCGCGGCGGCGATGGACCCCGACGACAGCGCCGAGGCGCATGCCGCTGATACAGTGCGCGCCGGGGCCGGGATCGTCGATGCCGGGGTGGCCGAACAGGTGGCGCAAGAGGCCCGCGCGCATATCCTTGACCTGACCGAGCTTGGCACGCCATTCGATCGTACCGAAAGCGGCGGCTATGTGATGTCGCGCGAGGCGGCGCATAGTTTTGCCCGTGTTGTCAGGGTCAAAGGCGATCAGGCCGGGGCGGAAATCATGCGGGCGCTGGTGGCGCAGGTGCGCGAGGCCGTGTCGGTTCAAGTGCTCGAAGGTGTGCTGGCGACCGGGCTTGAGGTGCAAGAGGGGCGCGTGACCGGCGTGCGTTTGGTGCGGGCCACAGCCGAGGGCTCTGCGCCGGTGCTGGTGCGCGCACCAGCGGTGCTTTTGGCCGGGGGCGGGTCGGGCGGGCTGTACGCCAAGACCACCAACCCCAAGCGCATTCGCGGCCAGGTGATCGGCATGGCGGCGCGGGCCGGGGCGGTGATTTCCGATCCCGAATTCGTGCAATTCCACCCCACCGCCATCGACGTCGGCGAAGACCCGACACCGCTGGCAACCGAAGCGTTGCGCGGCGAAGGCGCGGTGCTGATCAACCGCGACGGCGTGCGTTTCATGACCGCCGTGCACCCCGACGCAGAGCTGGCCCCGCGCGATATTGTGGCCCGCGCGGTGTTTGCCCAAAGCCAAGCCGGATTGCGCCCGATGCTCGACACCCGCGAGGTGCTGGGCGCGGCGATCAAGGTGCAGTTTCCCTCCGTCGCCGCCGCCTGCGCGCGCAATGGCATCGACCCCGGCACCGCGCCGATCCCGGTCACCGCCTCGGCGCATTACCACATGGGCGGGGTCGACGCGGATATTCACGGCAGGACGAGCCTTGGCGGTCTGTGGGTCTGTGGCGAGGCCTCCTCGACCGGGCTGCACGGCGCGAACCGGCTGGCTTCGAACGGGCTGCTCGAGGCACTGGTTTATGCCCGCAACGCCGCGCTCGACATTGCGCAGGGCTCGGAGACAGGGGACGTGGCCGAGGTTTCGCTAGAGTTCAAAGCGGGCGCGCAAGCGACCGATGAGAGCGCAGTCGCAGAGTTGCGCCGGGTGATGACCGCTGATGTTGGCGTGGTGCGCAATGGCGCTGGGCTGCGCCGGGCGCTCACTTCGATTGCCGCGCTTGAAGCCGCGAACGACAGCGAGGCCTTTCTCAACATGTCCGCCACCGCGACGCTGATTGTCGCCGCCGCCTATCTGCGCGAAGAAAGCCGCGGGGCGCATTTCCGCGACGACTGCCCCGAGGCGGTCGAGGGCGCGGCGGCGCGCACCCGGATCACATTGGACGCGGCGCTGAAGCTGCGCGCGACACTTTGCAAGGAGACTGCGGCATGAGCGCAGAGGTTAACGCCGGATTGGCACGGGTTCCCGATCTGGTGCTAGAGCCGATGGTGCGCAATGCGCTGCTTGAGGATCTCGGCAGCTACGGCGACATCACCACTCGCACCACCATCGCGCCGGGCACACACTATATGGCGCGGCTCAACGCGCGCGAGCCGGGGGTTGTCTCGGGAATGCAGGTGGCGATGCTGGCGTTTCGGCTGGTCGATCCGGCGTTGAAACTGACCCTGCACAAGCCGGACGGCAGCGCCTGCGCGCCCGGTGATCTGCTGATGGAAATCAGCGGCGATGCCGGGTCGATCCTATCGGGCGAGCGCGTCGCGCTTAACTTTGCGGGCCGTCTGTCGGGCATTGCCAGCCTGACCGCCGGTTTCGTGGCCGAGACCAAGGGCACCGAGACCCGCATCACCTGCACGCGCAAGACCACGCCGGGGCTGCGGGTGGTGGAGAAGCTGGCGGTGCTGCATGGCGGCGGGTTCAACCACCGCTATTCGCTGTCCGATGCGATCCTGATCAAGGACAACCACATTGCCGCCGCTGGCGGTGTGCGCCCGGTGCTGCAAGCCTGCAAAGCCCACGCCAGCCATATGGTGCGGGTCGAGATTGAGGTGGATACGCTGGCGCAACTGGCCGAGGTGCTCGACGAAGGCGGGGCCGATGTTGTGCTGCTCGACAATATGACAACGGCGGATCTGCGCGAGGCGGTGGGGTTGGTCGACGGGCGGATTGTGATCGAGGCGTCGGGGAACATGAAGCTGGCGCGGATCGCGGAAGTGGCGGCCACCGGGGTGAATTACATTTCATCGGGGGCGCTGACGCATTCGGCGCAAACACTCGATCTGGGTTTGGATTTCTGAGAGCTTGAAGGATGGGGGCTCTGCCCCCGCCCCTGCGGGCCTCCCCCGCGGTATTTTCAAACAGAAGAAGCAGGGGGCGCGCCTCATTATGGGCCGCGCGGCTTTGTCCGGTTGAATTTGCGGCGGGGCTGGTCTAATCGAGCAGCAATCGAAGCAAAATGGCGAATTCCGGGTTGCGCCTGGACGGGGCGCGCGTTCACAAGATAGCAGTCACGTCCTAAAGAAACCCGCATTTCCACTGTCAAAAAAGGGTACCACATCATGGCCGATATCAAGTCTCCCGACATATTGTATACCATTGTAGACGAAGCCCCCGAACTGGCCAGCGCGTCGTTCCTGCCGATCATTCGCAAGTTTGCGGCGGCGGCTGATATCTCGATCGGAACCAAGGATATTTCCCTCGCCGGTCGGATTATCGCGACCTTCCCGGAGACCCTCACAGAGGCACAGCGCCAGAGCGACGATCTGGCCGAATTGGGCGAGTTGGTGAAGACCCCCGGTGCCAATGTCATCAAGCTGCCCAACATTTCGGCCTCGGTGCCGCAGCTGGTGGCCGCGGTGAAAGAGCTTCAGTCCAAAGGCTATGACCTGCCCGATTATCCCGAAGATCCGCAGACCGACGAAGACAAGGCGATCCGCGCCCGGTTTGACGCGATCAAAGGCTCGGCGGTGAACCCGGTTCTGCGCGAAGGCAACTCGGACCGCCGCGCCGCCAAGCCGGTGAAGAAAGACGCCCAGAACAACCCGCACCGCATGGGCACATGGTCGAGCGACAGCAAAACCAAAGTGTCGTCGATGTCGGGCAATGATTTCTTTTCGAACGAAGTTTCGGCCACGTTGTCGGGTGCGCAGGCCGGTAAGGCCAAGATCGAATTCGTCGGTAAAGATGGCAGCACCACCGTTTTGAAAGACGGCTGGGCGCTGGACGCGGGCACCGTGGTGGATGCGACGTTCATGTCGGTCAAGGCGCTGTCGGCGTTCCTGACTGAGCAGATCGAAGACACCAAGAAAGACGGCACGCTGTTTTCGCTGCACCTCAAGGCGACGATGATGAAAGTCTCGGACCCGATCCTGTTTGGCCATGCGGTCAAGGCATGGCTGGCGCCGGTGTTTGAAAAATACGGCGATGAGATGAAGGCAGCGGGTGTGAACCCGAATTCCGGCCTTGGCGATCTGCTGGAGCGTGTTGCCGACAAGCCTGAGATCCTTGCTGCGATCGAAGAGGTCCGCGCTGAACGCCCGCCGATGTATATGGTGAATTCCGACAAGGGCATCACCAACCTACATGTGCCGTCGGATGTGATCATTGACGCTTCGCTTCCCGCGCTGATCCGCGCCGGCGGCAAGGGCTGGGGTCCGGATGGCAACGAGGGCGACAGCAACTGTGTCATCCCCGACAATTCCTATGCGCCGGTTTACGACGAGGCGATCAAGTTCTTCAAAGCCAATGGCGCGCTGAACCCGGCGATCGCTGGCACCGTGCAGAACGTTGGTCTGATGGCGCAGAAGGCCGAGGAATACGGCAGCCACCCGACCACATTCGAAGCGGCGGCGGATGGTGCCTTCCGCGTTGTTCTGGAGAATGGCGATGTGCTGCACTCCCATGACGTTGAGGCCGGCGACATCTGGCGCGCTTGCACCACCAAGCAGGCTCCGATTGAGAACTGGGTGCAGCTGGCGATGGACCGTCAGCGCCTGACCGGGGCGCAGTCGATCTTTTGGCTGGACGAAACCCGTGCGCATGACGCCGAGCTGATTGCGTATGTCACACCGATCCTTGAGGCGGCGGGCGTGGCCGACAAGTTCACCATCATGGCGCCGCGCGAAGCCACCCGTGCCTCGCTTGAGACTATCACGGCCGGCAAGGACAGCATTGCCATCACCGGCAACGTGCTGCGCGATTACCTCACCGATCTGTTCCCGATCCTAGAGTTGGGCACCTCGGCCAAGATGCTGTCGATTGTGAAGCTGATGAACGGCGGCGGGTTGTTTGAAACCGGTGCGGGCGGGTCTGCGCCCAAGCACGTGCAGCAGTTGGTTGAGCAAAACCACCTGCGCTGGGATTCGATGGGTGAATTCTGTGCGCTGGGCGAGAGCCTGAACTTCCTTGCCGACAGCCAGGGCAATGCCAAGGCTGGCGTGCTTGGGGATGCGGCAGAGGCGGCGACGCAGGGCATTCTTGATAATGACCGTTCGCCTTCGCGCAAGGTGGGTGAGCCGGACAACCGCGACAGCCACTACTGGT
This sequence comes from Marinovum sedimenti, assembly GCF_054052205.1. Lineage (NCBI taxonomy): Bacteria > Pseudomonadati > Pseudomonadota > Alphaproteobacteria > Rhodobacterales > Roseobacteraceae > Marinovum > Marinovum sedimenti. Next base: position 2,179,781 of record NZ_CM133223.1, on the reverse strand, counting down.
TTGCGCGTTACTGGGCCGAGGCGCTGGCGGCGCAGTCGAAAGACGCCGATCTGGCCGCGCATTTCGCACCGATTGCCAAGGCGCTGGCCGAGAAGGAAGCTGAGATCCTCGGTGAATTCAAAGCGGCTCAGGGTCCGGCGGCGGACATCGGCGGCTATTACAAGCCGAGCGTTGAGAAGAAGGCCGAAGTGATGCGCCCAAGCGCGGCGTTGAACGCGATCATCGGCTGATCTGAGGCCCTTGCGAATACGAAAGCCGCCCGGGTGTCTCGGGCGGCTTTTTTCTTGGCGCAACCAAAATCCATTGATGGATTTTCACCGATCCATCAATGGATCGGCCCCGTTTCACTCGGCCGGAACGGTGTCTAATGTGCGCAACCCCGCAAGATCGCAGATCGCGGCCAAGACCTCGGTCGGCCCTGTGTCGTGGCGCAGCGAGGTAAAGAGGAACGGCCGCGTGCCGCGCATCCGCCGGGCGTCACGCTCCATTACCTCCAGCGACGCACCGACATAGGGGGCGAGATCGGTTTTGTTGATGATCAGCAGGTCGGACTTGGTGATCGCCGGCCCGCCCTTGCGCGGTATTTCCTCGCCCGCCGCCACATCGATCACGTAGATGGTGAAATCGGCCAACTCGGGGCTAAAGGTGGCCGACAGGTTGTCGCCGCCAGATTCCACCATCACCACCTCAAGGTCCTCATGCCGTCGCCGCATCTCGGCAATGGCGGCCAGGTTGATCGAGGCATCTTCGCGGATCGCCGTATGCGGGCAGCCGCCGGTTTCGACCCCCATCACCCGGTCGCCGGGCAGCACCTGCATCCGCATCAGCGCCTCGGCGTCCTCCTGCGTATAGATGTCATTTGTGATCACACCGATGGAGTAACCGGGGTGCATCAGCCCGGCGAGCTTGGCGGTCAGCGTGGTTTTACCCGCGCCCACCGGGCCGCCGATGCCGATACGAAGAGGGCCGTTCAGATGGGTCATGAGCGAAATAGCCTTGGTTCGAGGGTTTCATGGGTCATTGCCGCGACATCGGACATAAAGCAGTTCGAGAAGATCGCGTCGGGGGTCGCCTCGGCGGTGTCTTCTGCGAGTGTCGCGCAGAGCGGGGTGAGGGCGGCGAGCGCGGCCTGCCCCTCGGTTTGGCCCAACGGCACGAGGCGGATCGCGGCAGAGGTCAGATTGGCCGCAAAGGCGTGCAAATACATCGCCGTGCTGTCGGTCAGGGACAGCCCCGCCAGCCGCGACGCACGCCCGACCGCCAGAGGCAGCAGCACATCGGGAAGGTCATAGCCCCAGACATCGCGCACCGTTCTGGCGAAGGCCGCGCCTTGCACCTCGGCCTCGGTCAGCCGTTCGGCCGCCGGGGCAAAGGCGCGGGCGGTGGCGTCAAGGTCGGCCAACTCGTCGGGGGTTTTGGCGCGATAGGCCAGCGACAACAGCACCGCATCCGACCGGCCGCTGCCTTGCTCAAGCAGCGGCGTCAGCCAATCCTGCAAGGTCGCGGCGGAGTGTACCCAGCCGCGCGCGATGGCCGTTTCCAGCCCGTGCGAATAGGCAAACGCCCCGATGGGAAAGGCCGGCGACAGCCATTGTTGCAGGGTCAGAAGCTCAGTGCGCATGGGCCGTGTGCCCGTGGTCATGCGCGTGGGTGCGGCCGTGCCCATAGGCCCCGCCTTCGGGGGTGAACGGTTCTAACACCTCGGTCAGCGTCGCGCCCAGATGTTCCAGCATATGCCCGATCACCGGATCGCGCTGGATCAGCAGCCGGTCGGCCTCGATCTGGCACGGCGTGTGGCGGTTGCCGACATGCCAGGCCAGGCGGGTGAGATCACCGGTCACCGCAAACAGGTCTTCCTCAGCCGCGATCACCTTGATTTGCGTGCCGTCGGGCAAAGCAAAGGCATCGCCGTGATCGACCGACGTGGTGTGCTCAAGATCCACCAGAAAGCGGGTGCCTTGCGCCGTAGTCAGCGTTTTGCGGCGGAAAAACCGCTCATCATAGGTGAGCGTTACCAGATCCTGGCAGTCAGGCGCGTCGGCTTTGGGGAGGATGGATTGGGTCAGGGGCAGGGTCATGTTCATACCTTATTAAGGCTCTTGCGGCACTCTTAGTGCATGGAGCAGAGCAACCATATTGCTGATTTGACGGATGCGCTGGGCGAGGTCCCGCGCCGCAGAATTCAGGAGGAGTTCGATGTAATTGAACCGATTTGACAGGCTTATTGGTGTAAAGGAGGTCATCCCAATGCCCTAAAACAGGAAATACCGCTGCGCCATCGGCAGGCTTTCGGCCGGCTGACAGGTCAGAAGTTCGCCATCCGCGCGCACCTCATAGGTCTCGGGGTGCACTTCGATATGCGGCGTGGCCGTGTTGAGCTTAAGGTGCGATTTTCCGATCTTGCGGGTGTTTTGCACCGCGACGGTCTGTTTCGCCAGTCCCAGCGATTTGCCGATCCCCTCGGCCTGCGCGGCGGCAGAGACGAAAGTGACGGCGGAATGCTCGACAGAACGGCCATAGGCACCGAACATCAGGCGGGAATACACCGGCTGCGGCGTCGGGATTGATGCGTTGGGGTCGCCCATCTGTGCGCAAACGATGGTGCCGCCAAGCAGGACCATCTCGGGCTTCACCCCAAAGAACGCCGGATTCCAGAGCACCAGATCGGCGCGTTTGCCCACTTCGATCGAGCCGATCTCATGGCTCAGCCCGTGCGCAATCGCGGGGTTGATGGTGTATTTGGCGATATAGCGGCGCACGCGGAAATTATCGTTGTCGCCGGTCTCTTCGGCCAGACGTCCGCGCTGTTTCTTCATCTTGTCAGCGGTTTGCCAGGTCCGGATCAGCACTTCCCCGACGCGACCCATCGCTTGACTGTCCGAGGCGATGATCGAAAACGCGCCCATGTCGTGCAGGATATCCTCGGCGGCAATGGTCTCGCGCCGGATGCGGCTTTCGGCAAAGGCCACGTCCTCGGGGATCGATTTGTCGAGGTGGTGACAGACCATGAGCATGTCGAGGTGCTCTTCGAGCGTGTTAACGGTGAAGGGGCGGGTTGGGTTGGTCGAGGAGGGCAAAACATGCTCTTCGCCGCAGATCTTGATGATGTCAGGGGCGTGGCCGCCGCCTGCGCCTTCGGTGTGAAAGGCGTGGATGGTGCGGCCTTTCATGGCTTTCACGGTGTTTTCGACAAAGCCGGATTCGTTGAGCGTATCGGTGTGGATCATCACCTGCACGTCCATGTCATCGGCCACCGACAGGCAGCAATCGATGGCGGCGGGCGTGGTGCCCCAGTCTTCGTGCAGCTTGAGCGAACAGGCCCCGGCCTTGACCTGTTCGACCAGCGCTTCGGGCAGCGAGGCGTTGCCTTTCCCCGCGAAGGCAAGGTTCATCGGCAGGCCATCTGCCGCCTGCAACATCCGCCCGAGGTGCCAAGGGCCGGGGGTGCAGGTGGTGGCCAAGGTGCCGTGCGCCGGGCCGGTGCCACCGCCAAGCATGGTGGTCAGGCCAGAATGCAAAGCGTCTTCAATCTGTTGCGGGCAGATAAAATGGATGTGGCTGTCAAATCCACCTGCGGTCAGAATGCGGCCCTCGCCCGCGATGACTTCGGTGCCGGGGCCGACGATGATGTTCACGCCCGGCTGGGTGTCGGGGTTGCCCGCCTTGCCGATGACCGCGATGCGCCCGCCTTTCAGGCCGACATCGGCTTTGATGATGCCGGTGTAATCGACGATCAGCGCATTGGTGATCACGGTGTCGACCGCACCCGCGGCCCGCGTCGTCTGGGCCTGGCCCATGCCATCGCGGATCACCTTGCCGCCGCCAAATTTGACTTCCTCACCATAGGCCAGCGCGTTGGCTCCGGTTCCGCCGGTGGTCGCCGTCCCGGCCCGTTCCGCGATCAGGTCACGCTCGACCTCGATAATCAGGTCAGTGTCAGCAAGGCGCAGACGGTCGCCCACGGTGGGGCCGAACATGGCGGCATAATCGGAACGCTTGATCGTTGCGGGCATTTCGGAGTCCTTTCAGGCGTGAGCGGCGCGGTCCGCGCGGCGACTCAATTGACAAAACGGTCGCATTGCGCTATCTTGCGCGCCTGTAACCTTATGTAAGTATTCATTAATATTGCCGTGCCGAGAGTTTTCGGCGCGACGAGGAAGCATTTTCAGGAGGTCTTTATGAGAGCCGATTTTTCGTTGCTCGCTGCGGGTCTGTGCCTTGCTGCCGGGTCTGTCCTTGCCGAACCCAGCGCCGAACGCGGGGAATATCTTGTTCAGGGGCCCGCCGGTTGCGGCAATTGCCACACGCCGTTCGGGGCCGAGGGGCTCGACATGTCCCGCGATCTGAGCGGGCGGTTGGTGGAAAAGAACGATATGTTTACCGCCATCTCTGCCAATATCACCCCGGCGGGCCGGGTGGCCGAGTGGAGCGATGCCGAGCTGGGCCGAGCGATCCGCGAATGCATGCGCCCTGATGGCACGGTGATTGGGCCGCCGATGCCCTGCGCGGTGTATCGCGGGCTGGGCGATGAGGATCTGGCCTCGATCGTGATGTATCTGCGCGGGGTTCCGGCGGTCGAGAACGATCCCGGCACGTCGGAGTACAACATTCCGCTGCCGCCCGCCTATGGTCCGCCGATTGACAGTGTGACCGCGCCAGAGCGGGGCGTCAGCGTGGAATACGGCGCCTATTTGGCTGGGCCGGTGGCGCATTGCGTCGAATGCCATTCGCCGATGGGGCCGCAGGGGCCGATGATTGACCCCGCGCACGCCTTTACCGGCGGGTTCGAATTCCACGGGCCTTGGGGCACCTCGGTGTCGAAGAACCTGACCAGTCATGCAGACGGGCTTGCCGGATACAGCGATGCCGAGATCAAGGTGATGATGACCACAGGCAAACGCCCGGATGGCAGCGCGATGATGCCGCCGATGCCCTATGGCTATTACGCCGCGACGGACGCGGGTGATATCGATGCGATCATCCTCTACCTGCGCAGCCTCGCGCCATTGCCCGACATGTGATCGGACAAAAGGGCCGGGCCGCGTATACGGCCCGGTCTGACATTTCGGCAGAGGCGTCGCCCGGTCTGTCATTTCTTGGCAAACCCGCGTTTCGACAGGCGGCTGACGTTGGATTTGGTGGTGCGCCGGATCGGTTTAAGCGCCTGGCTCAGCGTCTTTTCGACATCCTGACCCCGCATCGTGCCAAGGATCAACTTGGACCCGGCGTCATGAAACGCCTTTTGCTTTTCCGTGACCATGCGGGAATTTTCGCTTGGCAGGACAGACCACACCCCGGCCCAGCCCATCACCCGCATCCATATCACTGCGCTGGCCTCCATCGCCATCAGCGTTGCCTGCGTTTGAACCTTCATCATTGCGAAGGGATCTGTGTAGAAATCGTATTTCATAGTGCGCCCATAACGTGTTGATTGAAGCCATAGATGCGTCGGGCACCGCTGATTTCAATCAACTGGACTTCACGGCGTTGCCCCGGTTCAAACCGCACAGCAGTGCCAGCGGCAATGTCGAGCCGGCGGCCACGGGCGGCGGCGCGGTCGAAATCCAGCGCCGGGTTGGCCTCGGCAAAGTGATAGTGGCTGCCGACTTGAATGGGCCGGTCGCCGGTGTTGGCCACCATCAGGGTGATCGCCTCGGCCCCTTCGTTGAGCGTCAGCGTTCCTTTGGCGGGCATCAGCTCTCCGGGGATCATTTGCGCAGCACCATCAAGGTGGCGGCCACGGCAACAAGGCCGAGCGCCAGCGCAACGGTCAGCCAGTTGCCCGCGCCATGCGGGTGCAGATGCGCACCGGAATGGGCAAGGGCAGGGGAGGCGGTGAGAAACAGAACGGGGGCGAGCATGCGGGTCATGTTGGATCTCCTTTAGGGGGGCTGGTGGGGTATAATGAAACCCTAGCGAATGGGGTTGTGGACGGTGACAAGCTTGGTGCCGTCGGGAAAGGTGGCCTCGACCTGCACGTCGTGGATCATCTCGGGGATGCCCTCCATGCATTGATCACGGGTGATCACCTGCGCGCCGGCCTCCATCATATCGGCAACAGAGCGGCCATCGCGGGCGCCTTCGACAACCGCATCGGTGATCAGGGCAATCGCCTCGGGGTGGTTAAGCTTGACGCCACGGGCCAGCCGCTTGCGGGCGACCTCGGCTGCCATAAAAATCAGCAGCTTGTCCTTTTCGCGGGGGGTGAGTTGCATGGGTTATAATCTCCAGGAAACAGGCAGGGTATCGTCCGACAGGCGGTCGAGAATGGGAAGAAGGAGCTGGCGCAGCACATGGCTGTCAGGGGCCAGAATGCGTAAAACAAGGGCGTCGGGGGCCAAAAGACTGGCACCGCCGGTATCGGGCAGGCGCGCGCGCATCGGGGCGAGCTGGGCCTCGGCATCGGGGGCGACATAAAGCAGCGAGGCCATCGCGCCCGCGCCACCGGCCACAGCGGTCTGTGCCAGTTGATCAGAGATTGCGCCGTTCAGTTGCACGGCGTCATAGTACAGCGGGCGGCCTGCGCGGCGCACCTCGATGCGGTCGTGAAACCGGCCCGAGGTCAGCCGTTCGCCCATCGCGGCGCGGCCAAAGATCACCGGTTCCACCAGCAACAGGCGCGCATCTGCGGCAAGGTCGACACTCAATTTGCGCGACAGGGCGCAGCCATCATAGAGGATCAATTCCTGCGGCATCCAGTGCAGTGTGGCGCCGGGGCCAACGCGCAAAGCGCTGGTCACATGGCCGAAATCGCCCTCGCGGCTGCGATAGGCGCGCTCTGCCGCCTGCGTTGTTAGGCCAAGCGCCGCGCCTTCGCCCACCGAGGCCTCTAGCGTCAGCCTGTCGCCACCGGTCACGCCACCCGAGGTGTTGATGCAGATCGCCTGCAACATCGCATCGCAGCGCGGAAACAGCGCCCGATACGACCCGGCCTGCCGCAACCCGTCGATGACGCTGGCCGCCCCGCGCCGCTTGGCCGACAGCACAAGTTGCCCGCGGGTGCGCGGCTGGGGCTGGTCCTTAACGGCGGCTTCCATATGGCGGACATGGTGGGTGATGGCTTTGCTCCGACAGCATTCAATCTGCTGCGGATTGAGCATATCGACCCCCGCAATGGCCAGATTCGCGGCAGTTTCAGAACGAGCCTTGCGCTGATTTGCGTAAAAAGCAGGCAAAAGTCGTTAACGGCGCACAGAAAGAAGGCAATCGTGCAGGTTGCTCAGGAAATTAACCCGTCGGAATTGATCCAGTCGCCGCAATGCAGAATTCATGTCAGTGCCCGAGCATAGGAGATTCCCTCGAAGGGAAATTCGAACGCGAAGGGTGTGTGACGACCTTAGAACTGTCATTCGCGCAGGCCGCCACACTTTCGCAACAAATACGTTGCAGAGCCGCAAACTATGCCTTGGTGCCTTCGGGTGCAATGGCGTCGCGCCGCTCTGCGGGGAGAGATAAGATATGACCCGTATCAATAAAGCACTTACATCCATCGCAGCGCTCGGCATGTTTGCCGCCGCGCCCGCCTTTGCAGCGGATTGCCCGATCAAAGTTGGCGTTCTGCACTCGCTCAGCGGCACGATGGCGATTTCTGAAACAACGCTTAAAGACACCATCGAGATGCTGGTTGAACAGCAGAACGAAAAAGGCGGCCTGCTGGGCTGTGAGCTTGAGGCCGTTGTCGTTGACCCCGCGTCCGACTGGCCGCTGTTTGCCGAAAAAGCCCGCGAATTGCTGTCGGTGCACGAAGTTGACGTGATCTTTGGCAACTGGACATCGGTGTCGCGCAAATCGGTTCTGCCGGTGATCGAAGAGCTGAACGGCCTGCTGTTCTACCCGGTGCAGTATGAGGGCGAAGAAAGCTCGAAGAACGTGTTTTACACCGGTGCCGCGCCCAACCAACAGGCAATCCCGGCGACGGATTACTTCCTCGAAGAGCTGGGTGTTGAGAAATTCGCACTGCTGGGCACCGACTATGTGTACCCGCGTACCACCAACAACATCCTCGAAGCCTATCTGAAAGACAAAGGCATTGCCGAAGAAGATATCTTCGTCAACTACACGCCGTTTGGTCATTCCGACTGGGCCACAATCGTGGCCGACGTTGTGGCGCTGGGCGCAGATGGCAAACAGGTTGGCGTGATCTCGACCATCAATGGCGATGCCAACATTGGCTTCTACAAAGAGCTGGCCGCGGCTGGTATCTCGGCGGATGACATCCCCGTTGTGGCGTTCTCGGTTGGCGAAGAAGAGCTTTCGGGCCTCGACACATCCAACCTCGTGGGTCACCTTGCGGCCTGGAACTACTTCCAATCCGCTGAATCCGACGCCAACACCACGTTCATCGAAACGTGGAAGGCACGGATGGGCGAAGAGCGCGTGACCAATGACCCGATGGAAGCCCACTACATTGGCTTTAACATGTGGGTGAACGCGGCGACCCAGGCCGAAACCACCGATGTCGATGCCGTGCGCACCGCGATGTATGGCCAGACCTTCCCCAACCTGACCGGCGGCACCGCCGAGATGCTGGTAAACCATCACCTGTCCAAGCCGGTTTTGATTGGTGAAATCACTGCCGATGGCCAGTTCGACATCATCAGCCAGACCGCAGAAGTGCCGGGCGACGCTTGGACCGATTTCCTGCCGGAATCTGCGGTTCTGACGTCGGATTGGAAAGACCTCGGTTGCGGCATGTACAACACCGAAACCTCGACCTGCGTTCAGATCAAATCCAACTACTGATCTGACCTTCCCCGGGGGCGCGGCCTGCGTCGCGCCCCCACTCCTTTCGCAAGAACAGGCTCCTCATAATGCATCGCGTCCTTATCGCGTGTCTGGCGCTGCTGTGTCTGCCGATCATGGCAATGGCACAGGACGAAGCCCCGGCACCGACCCTTCAATCCATCCTGCAAGAGCATCAGCGGCTGGTGGCCAAGCCGTCGCGCAAAACCATTGGCACCGTGCTTGATGCTCTGGTGAACGCGGGCCTGCCGCAGGTGCCGGAATTTCTCAATCATTACGCGGACAAGGATGTCTGGGAACGTGCCGACGACGGGCTGTTCTTTTACGCTGCCAAATCCGGTGCAGCCTATGATCTGACCGATATCGACAGCGGCGCTGTGGTGGCCACGGGCGTGCCCGGCGATGCGCTGACGAACGTAAAGCCCAACGGCGGCGTGCGCGGCGAAATTGGCGCGGCGCTGGTGCAGTTTCAACTCTCCGATCCCGATATCACCCGCCGCCGCGAGGCGCTTGACGCGATTTCGCGCAATCCCGATCCCGCGCAACTTGATGCGCTGGCGGCGTCGATTGGTGGAGAAACCGACCCTGCGCTGAAGGTCCGCAAGGCGCGGCTCGTCACCTATCTGACAGCGCGATTTGGGGCGGAGCCTGCCGCGCGGATCGCCGCCATTCAGGGGCTGTCCGAGGATCTCAGCGTGGAAGGCCGCGCTGTGCTTAATCAGATCCTCACCACGCAGTTTTCTGCCGCGAAAACCCTGCCTGCGGATCGCAATATTGCCCGCGTCCTGACCTCGGGCGATGGCATCGACCGCGATGTCGCGTATGCCGCGCTGATTGAGGCCGGACTTGCGCCGCCGCTGGTTGGCCGGTCCGATATCCGCGCCGCGCTTGAGGCGAATATCGATGGCAACCGCGTGGGCGGTGTGCCTTTGGCGCGTCTTGGCAATGACGATGCCCGCGCCGAAGCATACGCCGCGCTCGCCGCCGCCGGCAAAGCGCCGCCCTTGGTCACCGAGGCGGATATTGACGCGGCGCTCGCCGCCAATGTGTTTTACCACGCGTATGACGAAGCCGATCTGGCCATCACCGCCGCCGCCGAAGAGGCGCTTTCTTCGGTCGAAGCCCGCGTCGCCGTCGGCCAGACCATCGATCTTACGATGGACGCGGTGTCGCTCGCCTCGATCTACTTTCTCGCTGCAATCGGCCTTGCCATCACCTTTGGCGTGATGGGCGTGATCAACATGGCGCATGGCGAATTCATCATGATGGGCGCCTACACCGGCTATGTGGTGCAGCTGTTCATCCCCGATTACACCCTGTCGCTGATCGTCGCGCTGCCGCTGGCCTTTGCCGTCACCTTTGCCGCCGGTGTGGCGATGGAACGGCTGGTGATCCGCTGGCTCTATCACCGCCCGCTGGAAACTCTGCTGGCCACCTTCGGCATCTCGATCGCGCTGCAACAGCTGGCCAAGAACATTTTCGGCACACAGGCGCGCCCGCTGACCTCGCCGGGTTGGCTTGATGGGGCGTGGGTGATCAACGATGTGGTGCAGATCTCGTATATCCGCATCGCCATCTTCGTGCTCGCCCTCATGTTCCTCGGCCTGCTGCTGTTCATCCTGAAGAAAACCCGCCTCGGGCTTGAGGTCCGCGCGGTGACGCAAAATCCGCGCATGGCCTCGTCGATGGGCATCAATCCGGACAAGATCAATATGCTGACCTTCGGCCTTGGATCCGGCATCGCGGGCATCGCGGGGGTCGCCATTGGGCTCTATGCCAAGGTCACCTCAGAAATGGGCGCGGACTATATTGTGCAAAGCTTCATGACCGTGGTCGTGGGCGGCGTCGGTAACGTCTGGGGCACGCTCGCGGGGGCCTCTCTGATCGGCTTTCTGCAAAAGGGCATCGAGTTCTTTAACCCGTCCAACACCCTGGCGGCACAGACCTACATGATCCTCTTTATCATCCTCTTCATCCAGTTCCGCCCCAAGGGCATCGTCGCCCTCAAAGGCCGTGCGGCAGGAGATTGACCATGACAACGCATATTCACCGGACCCCGTTTTCTTGCAAAGAAAACGGACCGAAATCTTTTGAAGATTTAGGCTGCAGCGGGGGCGATTTTTCATGAACCGCTCCTTCCTGTTTCGCAACCCCTCCGTCATGTGGTTCCTTGCGGCCCTCGCGTTGTTCACCCTCGGCGTGACCGTGCTCTCCGAAGCCGCCGGCGTTGGCTTTATCTCCACCTCCTTCGTGAAAACGCTGGGCAAGACCCTCTGCCTCGCCTTGATCGCCATCGCGATGGACGTGGTCTGGGGCTATTGCGGCATCCTCAGCCTTGGCCACTTTGCCTTTTTCGGCATCGGCGGCTACGCCATCGGCATGTGGCTGATGTACGCCCGGACCGAGGCCATCGTTATCGAAAGCCTGCAAAACGGGGCCATTCCCCCCACGGCAGGCGAGGTCAGCGATGCCATCACCAGCCAGATCTTTGGCGTGGTCGGCGGCTCTGAGCTGCCCGCGCTCTGGGCCTTTGCCCACTCCCTGCCGCTGCAACTTATCGCTGTCATCGTCATCCCCGGCCTTCTGGCGTTGGTCTTTGGCTGGCTTGCCTTCCGCAGCCGCGTCACCGGCGTTTACCTGTCGATCCTAACCCAAGCCATGACGCTCGCCCTCTCGCTCTACCTGTTCCAGAACGACACCGGTTTGCGCGGCAACAACGGTCTCTCGGGCCTGCAAAACATCCCCGGTTTCGAGGCGACACCACAGGCCACCATCTCCATCGCTTTCTTCTGGGCCTCGGCCTTGGCGCTGGGCCTCGGCTATCTTCTGTTCGCCTTTGTTGTTGACGGCAAAATGGGCAGCGTGATCCGCGCGATCCGCGACAATGAGGCCCGCGTGCGCTTCCTCGGCTACCACGTCGAAAGCTACAAACTCTTCGTGTTCACCCTCACCGCCATTGTCGCAGGCATCGCTGGCGCGCTCTATTACCCGCAGGCGGGCATCATCAACCCGGCGGAAATCGCCCCCATCGCCTCGATCTATCTCGCGGTTTGGGTCGCCATCGGCGGGCGTGGCCGGCTCTATGGCGCGGTGATCGGCGCCGCCTTTGTGTCGCTCCTGTCGAGCTGGTTCACGGGTGGCGGCGCCCCCAACATCAACCTTGGATTTTACGTGGTGAAATGGACCGATTGGTGGCTGGTGCTGCTCGGCCTCAGCTTTGTCGCCGTCACCCTGTTTTTCCCCAAAGGCATCGGCGGGTTGTTTGATCTGATCGTGCGCAAAAAGACAGAGGACACACCATGAAAACGCTTCTGGAAATGTCCGGCGTCTCGGTGAGCTTTGATGGCTTTCGCGCCATCAACAACCTCAGCTTTCAGATCGGCGAGCCGGAAATGCGCGCCATCATCGGCCCCAACGGTGCGGGCAAGACCACCTTTATGGACATCATCACCGGCAAGACGAAACCCGATGAAGGCCGGGTGCTGTTTGGTGAAAAGTCCCTGTCCTTGCTGAAAATGAGCGAAAGCGAAATTGCCCGCTCTGGTGTGGGCCGCAAGTTCCAGAAACCGACGGTGTTCGAGGCTCAGACCGTGCGCGAAAACCTTGCTATGGCGCTAGCCAACAAACGCGGGCCGTTTGACGTGCTGTTCTATCGCAAGTCGCGGCGCGGGGCCGAGCGGATCGAAGAAATTGCCGAGCTGATCGGCCTGACCCAAGAGTTAAAGCGCACTTCGGGCGAGCTGAGCCACGGCCAGAAGCAATGGCTCGAAATCGGCATGTTGCTGGTCCAGGACCCGCGGCTTTTGCTGGTGGATGAACCGGCGGCGGGGATGACCCCGGCCGAGCGCGAAAAGACCACGACGATGCTGGTCGAAGCGGCCAAAAAACATGCGGTGGTGGTGGTTGAACACGATATGGAGTTCGTCCGCCGGCTTAATTGCAAGGTCACGGTGCTCAACGAAGGCTCGGTGCTGGCCGAAGGCTCGCTCGACCATGTGACGAAAAATCAGGACGTCATCGACGTCTATCTGGGGCGATAATCATGCTGGAAACCCGCGATCTGACGCTGAAATATGGCCATTCCCAAATTCTGCACGGCATTTCGATGCAGGCGAAGGCGGGCGAAGTGACCTGTGTGATGGGCACCAATGGCGTTGGCAAAACCAGCCTGTTGAAGGCGATTTCCGGCACCCATCCCCGTGCAGGCGGCGACCTTTTGATCAATGGCGAGGCTATGGGCCATGTCCCGGCCCATGTGTTGGCGCAAAAGGGCGTTGGATATGTGCCGCAGGGCCGCGATGTCTTTCCGCTGATGACGGTGATGGAAAATCTGGAAAGCGGCTATGCCTGCCTGCCCAAGTCCGAGCATTTTGTCCCGGATGAGATTTTCGAGCTGTTTCCCGTGCTCAAAGAGATGCGCTCTCGGCGCGGCGGCGATCTGTCGGGCGGGCAGCAGCAACAGCTCGCGATTGCCCGCGCCTTGATCACCAAGCCGAAGCTTCTGCTGCTTGATGAGCCGACCGAGGGCATCCAGCCCAACATCATCCAGCAGATCGGTGAAGTGATCAAATATCTGCGCGGCAAGGGGGACATGGCGATCATTCTGGTCGAGCAGTTCTTTGATTTTGCCTATGAGTTGGGCGATCACTTTGTGGTGCTGAAACGCGGCGAAGTGGTGCTGGAACGCAGCCGGGCCGATGCAGATCGCGCGCTTTTGCTGGAGCATGTATCGGTCTAAAGCCAGCCTCTACGACCGACCCTTTCCGCACCCGGCACTCGCAACGCAATGGGTCGCGCGCTGACACTGGCGCGCGATTAGTACCCTGAGTTCTAATCCGCGTCTTGAACTGATCCCCCCACGCCCGACATTGTGAGATGTCATGTCAAATTGTCGACATAACATTGCGCAAACTGGTGGCGTGGGATTCGGAAGGTTTTGGTTCATGTTGAAACGGGTGTGGTATGCTTTGGGCCTTTTGGCCGGTCTGGCAAGTGGCGTGGCGGCGCAAGAGGCGGACGGGGTGCGGGCCTATGTCTGGGGCAATTCGCTGATCAATCACCCCACCGCGTCTGAGGGCACCGCGGTGCCCTATTGGCTCGCCAAATTGGCAAAGGCAGACGGGCGGGATTTTGCGCTCAGCGGCCAGTATGCCTTTGGCGGGCAGTTCCCCGACAAGCTGCCGCCATTCCCCGAATGGGGCTTTCCCGGTGTCACCCCGTCGTATGAGGCCGGGCGCGATGGATTTGCCGATGGGGTCGATACCCTGTTGATAAACCCGGAAAATTTCATTCAGTACAAGGCCCCCGAAGACGCTTATGACGGCGCCAATCCCGATGGCCGCTCGCCCGTCAGCGGCACGGTTGCGCTCGCCTCTTGGGCGGCCGGGCAGGGGGCAAATCCTGTGGTGTTCCTCTACGAAGGCTGGGCCGAGATGGACCGCTTTCCGCCCACCCGCCGCAAGTACCGGCGGTATCAATCGTATACCACGGGCGACTATCATGACTGGTATGTGGGGTATCGGGATGCCGTTGCCGCGAGCTTGCCTGAGATGGATGTGCGCCTGATCCCGGTGGGCCGCATTCTGACCGGGCTGCTAACCGAGGGGCCGCTGCAAGAGCTGCGCCCGGTCGATCTTTATACCGACAATTCTCCGCATGGCACGCCAACCACCTATCTGATTGCCGCGATGATCACCTATGCCGCGCTGTACAACGCGCCGCCGCCGGCCGAATTCGATCAGTTCGAGGATGCGCATGCGCTGCTGGCCACACAGTATACCGAGACGGCGGCGTATATCTGGCAGGCGCTCGAGGGGTTTACCGCGCCGCGAAAGGCCGCAGCTGTGCAAAACCCCGCCCCAAGCCGTGAAATCGCGACCGCCCCTTACGGTCCAGAGGCTGTCCCGGTCGCGCCTGTCTCTGATCTGCCAAAACGTCCTGACCCTATCGAAAATGAACCCGCCGAGAGTGCCGTCGCTGACAAGACTCCTGCCCCCGCGAGTGACACCAAGGCCGGGCAGGGCCTTGCAAATCCGTCGATTGCGATGGGGCTTAACGGCATTGCCGATTGGTCAACCCAACAGCCCTTCATCGACGTGATGAAATCCGCCCGCCCCTGGATCGGCCATCTGCCAAAACAATGGGGCGGCTGGACGGCTGAGATGCTGGCCGACAAAGGCCATCTCGATGCTGCAGGGTGGGTCACGCAAATTCCAATCGGCGTTGACCGGATCGAGACCTTTTTGCTGACCGACATGCCCCCCGAGGCGGTGTCGCTGAAAGGCCGCTACCGGGTGACATGGGAGGGTGCGGGCAAGCTCGACATCGTTGGGAATGCGCGGGTGCAGAGCACGGCCGACCACGAACTCTGGTTCCTCTACGAGCCGGGCGAAGGCACTGTGGCGGTACAGATTAACGAGACCGATCCGCGCGGCACTGGAGATTACATCCGCAATATCAAGGTGATGCGCGAAGAGCATGTGCCGCTGTATGAGGTTGGGATGGTGTACAACCCCGCCTTCATCGACCGGATCAAGGATCTGCGCGCGCTGCGATTCATGGATTGGATGTTCACCAATGGCTCGCCCAAGGTGACATGGGAAGATCGCGCCCGACCCGAGGACTACACCTATGTTCGGCGCGGTGTGCCGGTAGACCATATCGCGGCGCTGGCCAATCTGGTCGGGGCCGACCCTTGGGTGTCGATGCCGCATATGGCCGAGGACGGCTATGTGCGCGCCTATGCCGAGGCGCTGCGCGACCGGCTCGATCCGCGTTTGATGACCTATGTGGAATACTCCAACGAGGTCTGGAACCGGATTTTCCCGCAAGCGACCTGGGCCGTGGAACAGGCCGATGCGCGCTGGGGCGACGCGGCAGGCGAGGATGGCTGGATGCAGTTCGCCGGGATGCGCGCGGCGCAGGTGGCCGATATCTGGACCGAGGTGTTTGGGGCCGAGGCCAAGGCGCGGCTGGTCAATGTGATCGGCGTTCACACCGGCTGGCCCGGGCTGGAAGAACCGCAACTGGACGCCCCGCTGTGGCAGGCCGAAGGCAACGCGCCGCCCGCCGAACGGTTTCACGCCTATGCGGTGTCGGGCTATTTCGGCCACCGGGTTGGCAACGCGGAGGGGGGGCAAAAGGTGCGCACCCTGCTCGACGGTGCCGCATCCCGTGCGCGCAAGGCGGGCGCGGCGCAGGGTCTGCAACGGGTCGCCCTGCGGGAACACATCAAGGCGCATCAATTCGACGGCACCGTTGCGCCGATGATCGAAGAGGTGCGCAGCGGCGGGCTGCACGAGCTGACGACCGAGCTTTGGCCCTATCACGCCGATGTGGCGCGGCGCCACGGCATGGATATGATCATGTACGAGGGCGGCACGCATATCCTCGGCCACGGCGCGTGGCAGGAGGATGAAGAGGTCACCGCCTATTTCCACCGGCTGAACTATGCGCCAGAAATGGGCGAGATTTACAATGACTTGCTGGCTGGCTGGCGCGCGGCGGGCGGCACGCTGTTCAATGCTTTCGTCGATATTGGCGCGCCGTCAAAGTTTGGCAGCTGGGGCAATCTGCGCCACCTTGATGACAGCACGCCGCGCTGGGATGCCTTGATGGCGTTTAATGCCGAAGAGCTGGGCGATTGGCAGGCCCGCGCGCCCGGCACCTTTCTTCACGGCGTTACGCGGCAGGGCGGGGCGGGCGCAGATCGGCTCGAGGGCACAAGCGAAGAAGATGTGCTGCTGGGCCGGGGCGGTGACGACATCCTGATCGGCCATGGCCGTGGCGATTTCCTGCACGGCGGCGCGGGCCGGGATGTGGCGGTCTTGCCCGGAGACTACGCCAGCTATGGGTTTGACAGCGTCAATGGTATCCTGCGCGCCTGGCACCCCGACGGCGTGGTGCATCTGCGCGCGATCGAGGTTCTGCGGTTTGACGATCTGGAGCTGGCGACCGATCTGCTTCAGTGAGTGCTGTCAGGGTCGGCCTGCGCGCGAACCTCGCGCAGAATGACCTCGGCCCCGAGGCTGGCCTTGTAATCGCGCTCAATCCGCGCCCGGCCTGTGGTGCTTAACTGCCGTGCAAAATCGGGGGTCTGGGAGATCCGCAGGATCGCTTTGGCCAGCGCTTCGGGCGCTTTTGGCGGCACAAGCAGCCCTTCTACCCCGTCGTCGATCAACTCCGGTACGCCGCCCGCAGCGGTGCCGATGGTCGGCACGCCACAGGCAATCGCCTCCATATAGGCCACGCCCAACGGCTCATGCCAGCTTGCCAGCCCAAAGATATGCGCGTCTAGCAGCTTGGCCTTGACGGTGGCGGCGTCAATCGCGCCCAGCAGGGTGACGTGGTCCTGAAGCCGATGCTGTTTGATCAACTGCTCCAACACCAGCCGAAAACCGGTGCCGCCGTCATCGTCCTGCCCGGCGATCTCAAGCGCAACGTCATGGCCCGCTTGGCGCAACTGCCGCACCGCTTCGATCAGATCCTGATGGCCTTTGACCACGTTGAGCCGACCGCAGGAAAAGATCCGCAGGCGTTCGCCGGGGGCGACGGGCACATAAGGCGCGTCGCGGTCAAGGTAGGCGGTGTCCACGCCCATCGGCCGCAGGATCATCGGCGGCAGGTCGTCGGGCATCTCGGCCTGCATTTCCGCGATCAGCTTGCGGGTGATCACCGTGGCAAAGCGTGCATTGCGCCATTTGTACCGCTGGGCAGAGCCGTAGTCCGACAACGGACCATGCAGCGTCAGCGAATACTCGGGGCCGCCCAAATCCTTGGCCAGCGCCGCAATCAGCGCCGCGCGCCCGCAGCTGTGAACATGGACATGGCGGATGCCTTGCGCGGCGCAGTGCAGGCGCAGCGCCTCGGCGGCGGCCGCACAAATCATCGCATCCTTGAGCACCGATTTGCCATCGCGCCGCGCCTCGCGCCATAGTTCCTGCCACGGCAGACGGGGCAGGATGCGCAGCGCTTGCAGTGGGGAAATCTCGCCAAGATAGGTGGTCCGCGCCATCGCCTCGGCCGACCAGTCATGCGAAATCAAACCGGCGGGCGGCTTGCGGGTGGAGAACAGCACCGGCGTGACGCCCATCGCCTCCATCGCTGCAATCTCGCGCCAGAAAAAGATATGCGTCTGCCCCGGAAACTGCGGGACGAGATAGCCGATTTTTTCGCGGTGAGACATGCGCGCGTTCCCTGAAATTTCTGCGCTGCATCATGGTTTGGCCACAGTTGCATGTATAGTCCTGATCCCGGAACAATTCGGATTTGAGGTCCATTAAGTGTCTTGTGACACGTCTTTTCAGCTGGCCGTGGTGATCCCCGCACATGACGAGGAAGCCTGGATTCGGCCTTGCCTTGATGCGGTGCGCGCATCGGGTGGGCCAGCGCGCGCGCAAGTGATCGTTGTGGCGAATGGCTGTCGTGACCGAACCGCCGATCTTGCCCGCGCCGAAGCCGATAAATTCGCCGCGCGCGGCTGGCGGCTTGAGGTGATCGAACTGGCGCGCGGCAGCAAGATTGCGGCGCTGAATGCGGGTGATGCAGATGTAAAGGCGCCGGTGCGGGCCTATCTTGATGCTGATGTCGTGGTAGATGGTAAGGTTTTGGGACAATTGGCACAATATCTGGACAGGCCCGAGCCGGCCTATGGCAGCGGCACGCTTGAAATCACTGCGCCCGGCTCTGCGGTCACGCGCGCCTATGCGCGGACCTATCGCAAGGTGCCGTTTATCACGCAGGGCGTGCCCGGTTGCGGGCTGTTTGCGGTAAACGCGGCGGGGCGTGCGCGTTGGGGCGACTGGCCCGAGATCATTTCGGACGATACCTTTGCCCGGCTGCACTTCACCAGCGCAGAGCGGCATTCTGTGGCGGGGCGCTACCGCTGGCCGCTGGTTGCGGGCTGGCGCGCCTTGGTGAAAGTGCGCCGGCGGCAGAATATCGGCGTGATCGAGGTGGAACAGGCCTATCCGGCGCTGGCCGCCAATGATGACACGCCCAAACTAAGCGCGGGTCAGAAGCTGCGTATGGCGCTGGCCGATCCGCTGGGATTTGCGGTCTATGCCGGGGTGGCGCTGGCCACAAAGCTGGGCGGCGATGCTGGCTGGAGTCGCGGCCGATGAGGGCGATGGCGCACAAGTTTCGCGGCCCGTCGCTGACGGCGCGCGCACTGCGCTCGGGGGCGTTTACGCTGGGCGGTTTTGGCACCTCACAGCTCATCCGGTTGGCCTCGAACCTGATCTTGACGCGGCTGCTGTTCCCCGAAGCCTTTGGGATGATGGCGCTGACGATGGTGTTTATGCAGGGCCTCCAGATGTTTTCCGATGTCGGCGTCGCCCCGGCGATCCAGCAAAGCAAACGTGGCGATGATCCCGATTTCCTTGATACCGCGTGGACCATTCAGGTGGTGCGCGGCTTCTGCCTGTGGCTGGCGGCCTGTGCGCTCGCCTGGCCGATTTCGCAGATCTACAACGAGCCGATGCTGCTGTTGTTGCTGCCTGCGATGGGGCTGACGCTGATCATTCAGGGCTTTAACCCGACCAAGATGGAAACGGCCAATCGACACCTGATGCTGGGCCGGGTCACCGCGCTTGAGATTGCGACGCAGGTGATCGGCATTGTCATCGCGGTGACGCTGGCCTTTTGGCTGCGCTCGGTCTGGGCGCTGGTGATTTCGGGCGTGGTTTCGATGGCGGTGCATCTTTGGATGAACGCGGTGTTCCTGCCCGGTCGGGGCAACCAGTTCCGCTGGGAAAAGCCGGCGACACAAGAGCTTATCCACTTCGGCAAGTGGATCTTCCTGTCGACGCTGGTGGGCTTTCTGTTCCATCAGGGCGACAAGATCATCCTTGGCCGCTACCTGCCGATTGACCAGTTCGGCGTGTACAACATCGGCTTCTTTCTTGCGTCTTTCCCGATGCTTCTGGGACTGTTGATCACCCGCAAGGTGCTGATCCCGATCTATCGTGAAACCCCGCCCGGCGCCGACCCTGCCAACTTTGCCAAGCTGCGGCGGATGCGTATTCTGGTGTCGAGTGCGCTGATGGGGTTGCAGGCGGTGTTTGCCGCCTCGGGGGTCTGGCTGGTCGAGCTGATGTATGATGAAACCTATGCGATGGCCGGGCCGGTGGCGGTGGTGATTGCGATTGCGCAGATCCCGCTGGTGGTGGGGCTGACCTATGACCAGACCGCCATTGCCGCCGGAGACAGCCGCCGATTCTTTATGCTGCAAGCGACGCGGGCCTGTCTGATGGTCACCGGCATCTTGGCCGGTTTTCAGATGGGCGGGCTGCTCGGGGCTTTGGCTGGTCAGGGAATCGCAATGATTGTGGTTTATCCGGTGGTGGTGTGGCTCGCGCGCAAGATGAAAGCCTGGGACCCCCTGCATGATGCGGTTTTCGCGGCGGTGGGCGTTTTGATCGCGCTGGGCGCTTGGGCGATAAATGGTGAGGAGATTCTGCGGCTTATGCCTTTCGCCGCACCATAACAGGCCCCGGTTTTCAGGGTTTTCCGTAATTTCACCATATTTTGGAGCTAAATTCGCCGGTGAGGACGCTTTGGATGCACGTATGACATTAGAACACACCCTCTTTGAGCCAAGCGAGACTGACATCGCGATTGTCGGCATGGCCGCCCGGTTGCCGGGCGCGGCCACTATTGATGCGTTCTGGGACAACTTGCGCAATGGCCGCTCGTCGATACGGCGGCTGAGCGAGGAGGATCTGATTGCGGCAGGCGAAAGCCCTGGCCTGATGCGCCACCGCAACTACGTGCCCTTTGCCGCGCCGCTTGATGGGTTTGCCGACTTCGATGCCGAGTTCTTTGGCCTTTCGCCCAAGGACGCGGCGATCATGGACCCGCAGCACCGACAGTTCCTTGAATGCGCTTGGGAGGCGATGGAAACTGCCGGGCGTGTGCCCGACCCGGCGCAGGGGCCGGTGGGTGTTTTTGCCGGTTGCGGCATGGGCAGCTATTTCTATTTCAACATCTGCTCCAATCCCGATCTGGTGGATGGCACCGGCATGTTCCTGTTGCGCCACACCGGCAATGACAAGGATTTCATGGCCACCCGCCTGAGCCATATGTTCGATCTGCGCGGCCCGTCGATCAATCTGCAAACCGCCTGCTCCACTTCGCTCGTCGCCACGCATTACGCGGCGCAGGCGTTGATCAACGGCGAATGTGATATGGCGCTGGCGGGCGGTGTCACGATCGAGCTGCCGCAGGGGCGCGGCTATCTGTTCAAGGAGAACGAGATCCTGTCGCCCGACGGTGCCTGCCATGCGTTTGACCACCGCGCACAGGGCACGGTGTTTGGCTCTGGTGTCGGGGTTGTGGCGCTGCGGCGGCTGACGGATGCTGTGGCGGATGGCGATCACATCTGGGCGGTGATCAAGGGCTCTGCGGTCAACAATGATGGTGCGGCCAAGGCCGGCTATCTCGCGCCTTCCGTTTCCGGCCAAGCGGCGGCGATTGCCGAGGCGCAGGCGATGGCGGGGGTAAGCGCCGATACGGTGGATTATGTCGAATGCCACGGCACCGGCACCTATCTGGGCGATCCCATCGAAGTTGCCGCGCTGACCGAGGCTTTTGGCGAAACCACGGATGAGGCTGGATTTTGCCGCATCGGATCGGTGAAAACCAACATTGGCCACTTGGATACGGCGGCGGGTGTTGCCAGCCTGATCAAGGTGTCGCTGGCGCTGACTCATGGTGAAATGCCGCCAAGCCTTGGCTTTGAAAAACCCAATCCGGCGATTGATTTCGAAACCTCGCCGTTTCGGGTGAATGACCGCCTTACCCCGTGGCCGCGCCGCAAAGGCCCGCGCCGTGCCGGGGTCAATTCGCTGGGCGTCGGCGGGACCAACGCGCATGTGGTGCTTGAGGAAGCGCCCGAGCGCCCCGCCTCTGACGCCAGCGATTGGCCGTTCCACATCCTGACGGTGACAGGCCGCAGCAAGGCGGCGGTCGAGGCCAATGCCCGCCAGCTTGCCGCGCATCTGCGCGCGCAGCCGGACCAGAATTTGGCCGATGTCGCCTATACGCTGGAAACCGGGCGCCGCAAGTTTGAACACCGCCGGGTGCTTGTGGCGGAAAGCCATGCACAGGCCGCCGAGGTGCTTGAAACGCTCGATCCCCGTCGCGTTTTTGCCCATACCGCGCTGGAGGCCACGCCCGAGGTCGTCTTCATGTTCCCAGGCGGCGGCGCGCAATATGCCGGGATGGCGCATGATCTGTACGAGACCGAGCCGGTGTTTGCCGATTGGGTCGACCGTGGGTTGGAGGTGCTGCAACCCAAGCTGGATTACGACATCCGTGCGCTTTGGTTGCCCAACGAGGGCGACAAGCAGCAGGCCGACGCGCGGCTGAAACAGCCGTCGGTGCAATTGCCGCTGATCATGATCGTCGAATACGCGCTGGCGCAACTTTGGCAAAGCTGGGGTGTCACGCCTGCCGCGTTGGTGGGCCATTCGATGGGCGAAAACACCGCCGCCTGTCTGGCCGGGGTGCTGTCCTTCGAGGATTGCATCGGGTTGGTGCATCTGCGCGGCACGCTGTTTGACAGCGTGCCTGCGGGCGGAATGCTGTCGGTGTCGCTCTCTGCCAAGGCGCTGCGGCCCTATCTGGGCGACGCGCTCGATCTCGCTTCGGTGAACGCGCCCGAGCTTTCGGCGGCGTCTGGCCCGCAACAGGCGCTGGACGATCTTGCGGCGCGGCTGCGCGCGGATGACGTGGATTGCCAGCGGGTCGCCATCGACATCGCCGCGCATTCCGCGATGCTCGAGCCGATCCTCGATGATTTCCGCGCCTACCTTGCGTCTATCGAACTGCATCCGCCGCGCATTCCGATCATCTCAAATCGCACCGGTGTGCCGCTGACCGAGGCACAGGCCACCGACCCGGACTATTGGACCGCACATCTGCGGAGCACCGTGCATTTTGCGGATTGCATCGGCACTCTGGCGCAAGTGCCGGGCCGGGTGTTTCTTGAGGTTGGGCCGGGCAAGGCGCTGGCCTCATTGGCGCGGCTGCATCCCGATCTGCCCGCAAATCAGGTGCTTGGCACCCTGCGTCACCCCGAAGACCGGATCGAGGACGATGCGTTTTTCATGGCCGCGCTGGGCCGGTTGTCGGCGCTGGGCGTGGCCATCGACTGGCCGCAAATCTGGGGCGAGGCGCGGCGCAATCGGGTTGTCCTGCCGACGTATGCGTTCCAGCATCAGACTTATTTCATCGAACCCGGCAAGGCCCGCACCGAGCAGACCGACAGCTTCCTGACCCGCAGCGATGACATCGCGGGCTGGGCCAGTCGCATGGCCTGGGTGCCGCAGCTTGCGGCCTGCGAGATTGACGTCGACAGCGAACTTTCCCTTGCCTCTGCCGAGACTTGGCTGGTGTTCATGGATGACGCCGGGCTGGCCGCCAAGGTCAACGACCGGCTGCGCGCGGCCGGGCATACCGTGGTCGAAGTCTGGCCCGGCGATGCCTTTGCCCGCGCCTCCGACAGCTCGTATATCCTTGCGCCGGAACGGGGGCGCGAGGGCTATGAGATGCTGATCCGCGATCTGATGGCGCATGGTGTGGTGCCCACACGGGTGGCGCATTTCTGGCTGGTGACGCGCGATGCCGGGCACCGCCCCGGATCGTCGTTTTTTCACCGGGTGCAGGAGCATGGTTTCTATTCGCTGCTGTTCCTCGCGCAGGCGATGGAAGGCGAAAACCTGCCCAAACCGCTGCACATCACCGCCCTGACCAATGGCGCGGCGCGCGTCAAATCCGAGCCGCTGCCTTGGCCGGAAAAGGCCACTCTGGCGGGCCCGCTGCGGGTGATCCCGCGCGAGGTGCCGGGGGTGACAACCGCCGCGATTGATCTGGAATTGCCGCAAGGGCGCAAACGTGACGAGGCGCTGGATGCGCTGGCGCTGCAGGTGCTCGAAGACCTGTTGGCCCCGCCGCTACATTCCGAGGCCGCCCTGCGCGGTGACAAACGCTATGTCCGGCTGCCGCGCCCGATGGACCTGCCTGCAACCAAGGCCCCGGCTGTGCGCGCGGGCGGCACCTATCTGATCACCGGCGGTTTCGGCGGCATCGGTCTGGCCATCGCCCGGCGGCTGATTGCCGAAGGTGCGACCCAGATTGTTCTGGTTGCGCGGGGCGCTTTGCCCGACCGTGCCGATTGGGCGCGGCATCTTAACAGCCACGGCCCGCAGGACGCCGTGACCCGCCGCATCGAAGCGGTGCAAGCGCTCGAGGCGTTGGGTGCAGAGGTGATGAGCGCCGCTGCCGACGTCTGTAATCCGCAGCAAATGCAGGAGGTTGCCGATCAGGCCCGCGCCCGCTGGGGCGACATTCACGGTGTTATCCATGCAGCGGGTGTGATTGATGACGCGCCGCTTTTGACCAAAAACCAAATCTCGATTGAGTTTGTGCTGACGCCCAAAATCCAAGGCACTCAAGTTCTGTCACAGGTCTTTCCCGATGGCAGCCTCGATTGGCTGGTGCTGTTTTCCTCCAGTTCGACCGTCACCGCCCCGGCCGGTCAGGTGGATTACGTCGCTGCCAATGAATACCTCAACGCCTTTGCCCGCGCGCGCCAGGGCGGCAAGACCCGCGTTCTGGCGCTGGGTTGGGGGATCTGGGCCGAGGTTGGCATGGCCGCCCGCGCCGTGGCCGACCGCACTGGCGATCTGCCCGAACCGCCCCGTCGGCCTGTCGACCAACCGTTGCTTGATGTCGCCACCTTTAGCGACTCTGGCGACCGCATGTTCGAGGCCCGTTGGCGCCCCGATACGCGCTGGGCGCTGGACGAACACCGCACCCGCGATGGCCGCGCGCTTTTGCCCGGCACCGGCTATCTTGAGCTTGCCGCCGAGGCGCTGGCCGCGCAAGGCGAAACCGGGCCGTTCGAGATCCGCGATCTGACCTTCTTGCGCCCATTGCACACGCCTGACGATGCCGAGACTGAAGTGCGCCTGCATCTGCGCCGCTCTGACGCCGGGTACACGATGGAGGTGCGCAGCGCGGTCGATCATCAGACCCGCAAGGGCTGGCAGTTGCATGCCGAGGCCGAACTGGCGCTCTCTGCGATCACCGCGCCGCCGCCAGTCGATATTGCTGCCATTCGCGCGCGCTGTGATGGCGGGCAATACAGCGATATTCCGATGCGCTCGGCGCAGGAGATGCACCTTGATTTCGGCCCTCGTTGGCGCGTTTTGCACGCCACGGCGATTGGCGCGGGCGAAGGCATTGCCGATCTTGCCCTGCCCAAAATGGCCAGCAAAGACAACGCTTTGCTGCACCCCGCCTTGATGGATATTGCCACCGGCTGGGCGATGGAGCTGATCGACGGTTATGACCCCTCTGCGCTTTGGGTGCCGATGTCGTATGGCCGGGTGCGGGTGTTTGGCCCCTTGCCCGAACGGCTTGTCAGTTGGGTGCGCAATGCGGGCGCGAATTCCACCGCCGATCCGGTGGCGCGGTTTGACATCACGTTGATGGACCCCGAGGGCCGGGTGTGCGAGACCATTGAGCAGTTCGCCATCAAGCGGCTCGACATCGGTGGCGGCTTTGCCCAAGCGCCCCGGCCCACGGTGGCGGAGCTCAGGTTCGACAAGGCGCAAGAGATCCAGCCGCTGTCCGCCGCCGAAGAGCGCCTGCAACACAACCTCAGCCAAGGCATCCGCCCCGAAGAGGGCGCCGAAGCCTTTCTGCGCGCGCTGCAAAGCGATGTGTCACAGATCGTCGTGTCCTCGCTCGACCTGCCGGCGTTGATCGCCCAGGCCGGCGCGACCAGTGCCACCCATAACGCGGGCACCCAGTTTGACCGCCCCGACCTCGACACCGATTTCGTGGAACCGACAAGCGATATCGAACGGACGCTGGCCGGGTTCTGGCAAGAGCTTCTGGGGCTGAGCCAGGTGGGCGCAGAGGACAATTTCTTTGATCTCGGCGGGCATTCCCTGATCGCGGTGCGGCTGTTTGCGATGATCAAAAAGACCTATCGCGCCGATTTCCCGATCTCGGTGCTGTTTGAGGCCCCCACCATCCGCGCCTGTGCCGCCCTGATCGAGGCCCGCGTTGGCCCGTCTAAGGCGGGAGAGGACCGGCCGCGCCGCCAAGAGGCCCAGCGCCGGTTCACCCATGTGGTGCCGATGCACGACGGCGAAGGCGGCAGCAAAACACCATTCTTCCTTGTTGCCGGGATGTTCGGCAATGTGCTCAACCTGCGCCATCTTGCGCATCTGATCGGCAGCGACCGGCCGTTTTACGGCCTTCAGGCGCGCGGCCTTTATGGCGACGACCAGCCCCACCGTGACATTGGCGAAGCCGCGCGGGATTACATCGCAGAGCTGCGCCAGATCCAGCCGCAGGGCCCCTACCTTCTGGGCGGGTTTTCGGGCGGCGGCATCACCGCCTATGAAATGGCGCATCAGCTCGAGGCGATGGGCGAGGAGGTGGCGCTTGTCGTCATGCTCGACACGCCGCTGCCGGTGCGCCGCAAGCTCGCGCCGAAGGACAGAGCGTTGATCCAATGGCAGGAATTGCGTCGGGGTGGCGTGATGTACCCGCTGCGCTGGCTCACGAACCGCCTCCGCTGGGAGCTGTCAAAGCGCCGCGCGCCGGTGATGAGTGCCGCGCCCGAGCATCAATTCCAGAACGCCGCGATCGAGGCTGCCTTTTACGAGGCGATTGCCAAGTATGAGGTGCAGGGCTGGAGTGGCAATCTCCACCTGTTCCGCCCGCCGATGCGGGGCAAATGGCAGGTGTCGGGCGGGCGGTTGGTGGATGCCGACCGGGCCTATGTTCTGCCCGACAATGACTGGTCTGGCCACGTGCCGGGCGTACAGGTTGGCGAAGTGCCGGGCGACCACGATTTAATGGTGCTTGAGCCGAATGTGCGGGTCTTGGCAGACCGTATTCGCACCGCCATCGCAGAGGCTGAGGCCTCGGTGGCGCTCGAAGCCCCAATGGCAGACAACAAAAAGGCGGCGGAGTGATCATGGCCCAAAAACGCGTGCTATGCGTCCTGCTCAACTATCGCACCGCCGAGATGTGTGCCCGCGCCGCGCAATCGGCTGTGGCCGCAATGGCGGGGCTGGACGGCGAACTGGTGATTGTCGACAATGACAGCGGCGATGGCTCTTTCGAGGCGTTGACCGCCTTTGTTGCCGAGCAAAACTGGCCGCATGTCCGGGTTGTGGCCTCGGCGCGCAACGGCGGGTTTGGCGCGGGCAATAACGTTGGGATACGCGCTGGGCGCGCGGATGGGCAGGCCGCAGATTACGTTTATATCCTCAACTCCGATGCCTTTCCCGAACCCGGTGCGATCACGGTGCTGGCCGATTGGCTTGATGAAAATCCCGACACCGGCATCGTCGGCAGTCATATCTATGGCGAGGACGGCGCGCTGCATGCCACCGCGTTCCGCTTCCCCTCAATCGCCAGCGAATTTGAGGGGGCGGTGCGCCTCGGCCTTGTATCGCGGTTGTTGCGAAACGCGCGGGTGCCGATGGAGACGCCCACGACCGTGCAGCCCGTGGACTGGCTCGCCGGGGCATCGCTGTTGCTGCGCCGCGAGATGCTGGACGACATCGGCTTGTTTGACGAGACCTTCTTTCTGTATTTCGAGGAAACCGATCTGTGTTTGCGCGCCAAACGCGCCGGGTGGCGCGCGGTTTGCGTGCCCGACAGCCGGGTGATGCACATCGGTTCGGTCTCGACCGGCATGCGACGGTGGGATCGCATTCCGCAGTATTGGCTCGACAGTCGATTGTACTACTTTACCAAGAACCACGGCGCGCCTTATGCGGCCTTGGCGACCCTCTCACATCTGGCCGCTGGCCTGCTTTGGCGGTTGCGGCGGATGGTCCAGACCAAGCCCTCTGTCGACCCGCCGCATTTTTTGCGTGATTTTGTAACGCATTATGTTCGCTCCGTTTTTGCCCGCCGCGCGCCCAGTCCTGTGGCGCAACCCGAAAAGAGGCTGCCATGACCCCGTTCACCGCGATCCTTGTCGGAAATGATACGCTGACCCGCGAATGCGCCCGCCAGCTTTTGGACCGGGGGCAGGCGATTTCGGCCTTTGTCACCCGCGTGCCTGACCTGCGCGACTGGGCCTTGGCGCAAGGGCTGCGGGTCGAGGTGCCCGGTCCCGATCTC
Organism: Marinovum sedimenti; assembly: GCF_054052205.1. Classification (NCBI taxonomy): domain Bacteria; kingdom Pseudomonadati; phylum Pseudomonadota; class Alphaproteobacteria; order Rhodobacterales; family Roseobacteraceae; genus Marinovum; species Marinovum sedimenti. The sequence goes on along the minus strand of NZ_CM133223.1, from coordinate 2,151,881 downwards.
GCCGCACGTTTGCGCGATGTGGCCTGCGATTGGCTGCTGTCGGTCGCCAACCTCGATGTTTTGCCTGCCGACGTGCTGGCCTTGCCCCGGCAGGGCGCGGTCAATTTTCACGATGGCCCGTTGCCGCGTTATGCCGGTCTGAATGCGCCGGTTTGGGCCTTGCTGAACGGCGAGGCGCGGCACGGCATCACCTGGCATATGATCGAAGGAGGCATCGACGAAGGCGATATTCTGGGCCAGCAAATGTTTGACATCGCGCCCGATGACACCGCGCTCAGCCTCAATCTGAAATGTTATGCGGCGGCGGTCGAGAGTTTTGGCGCGCTGATTGATCAGCTTGCCTCGGGTGCGCCCCAGCGCCAGCCGCAAGACCTGCGCCGGCGCAGCTATTTTGGCCGGGCGGCTTGTCCCAAAGCGATGGGCGTGCTGCGGTTTGACCGGCCAGCGGCCGAGGTGGCGCGGGTGGTGCGGGCGTTGGACCATGGCGACTATCTCAACCCGCTTTGCGTGGCGAAGTTTGAGGTGAACGGCACGATCTATGCGCCGCGCGGGGCTGAGATGGCCGCGGAAAGCGGCGCGCCGGGTGACATCCTTGCCTGCGACGCTGAGAGCATCACAATTGGCTGTGCGCCCGGCGCGGTGCGGCTGACCGGGGTGCGGCGTCTGGATGGCGCGGCGGCAGATTTGAGTGCGGCGATGGCGCGTTCCGGCGGGCTGAAAATTCTCACCGAGGCTGAGGCCGAGGCGCTCACCGTGACGGGTGCCGAACTGGCCAAGGCCGATGCGTTCTGGCGTGCGCGATGCGCCGATTTCACCCCCGCGACATTGGCCAGCGAAGGGCAGATGAACGGCCCGGCCAGTGCCATCACGTTTGACTGGCCCGAGGGGTTGAGCCTGCAACAAAAGGCCAATCTGGTGGCAGAGTGGGCGGCGCAGGCCGCCGGTGTGCCCGGTGCGGAAATTGCGGTTGTACATCAGGGACTTGGCGGAGAGACTGCGCTTACCCTGCCTTGGCTGCCCTTCACAAAAGGCGACCCGATCGAGACCTTGGCGCTGAAACCGGCACCGGCGGCAGATATTGCTCTGCGTCTGCCCGGCAATACCGGCCTGACGCGGCCCGACATCACCTTTGCGTTGGATGCCACCACCTCCGAGGCCCGCCTGCTGATCGGTGCAGACGGGGCGCTGCGCTATGATCCGCAGCGCCTGAGCCATGCGATGGCGCAGATCCTCGCGCACCGTTTGCAAGCGATGGCCGAGGCTGCGGCAAGCGGCCAACCCATCCCCGCGATGCCCCAGGCCGAACGCGATCTGGTGCTGCACGGCTGGAACCAGACCGGCACCGACTATGACCGCACCGCCACGCTCCAAACCGCCTTTGAGGCGCAAGTCGCCCGCACCCCCGAGGCCACGGCGCTTGTCGTTGGGCCCGACAGCCTCAGCTACGCCGAGCTGAACGCGCGTGCCAACCGGGTGGCGCATGTGTTGCGCAAAATGGGCGTTGGCCCCGGCGTGTTGGTCGGCCTGTGCACCGGGCGCAACGTGCATCTTTTGGTGGGCGCGCTGGCGATCCACAAGGCGGGCGGGGCCTATGTGCCGATGGACCCGGCCTATCCCGCCGACCGCCTTGCGCTCTATCTGCAAGACAGTGGCGCGCCGGTGGTGCTGACCGAGGCCGCGTTGCAGCACAGCCTGCCCGAGAGCCGCGCGCAGGTGCTGGTGTTGGATGCCGCGCCCGAGATTGCAGCGGCCTCTGCCGAAAATCCCACGGCCAGCGCCCAATCCGACGACCTCGCCTATCTGATCTATACCTCCGGCTCGACCGGGCGGCCCAAGGGCGTGATGGTCGAACACCGCAACGTCGCCAATTTCTTTGCCGGAATGGACGCGCGCATCGGGCGCGACACCCCCGGCACATGGCTGGCGCTGACCTCGCTCAGCTTTGATATTTCGGTGCTGGAACTGTTTTACAGCCTCGCGCGCGGCTACAAACTGGTGCTGGTCAACGAGGAACAAAAGCTTGAGACCACCGCCCCCGGCGAGGGCATGGAATTCAGCCTGTTTTACTGGGGCAACGATGACGGCGTGGGCCGTGACAAGTATCGCACCCTGCTCGAAGGCGCGAAGTTTGCCGACGACAATGGCTTTTGCGCGGTCTGGACGCCCGAGCGGCATTTCCATGCCTTTGGCGGCCCCTATCCCAACCCGGCGGTGACCGGCGCGGCGGTGGCGGGGGTGACGAAAAACCTCTCGGTTCGGGCAGGCAGCTGCGTTGCGCCGCTGCACCACACCGCGCGGATTGCCGAGGAATGGGCGGTGATCGACAACCTCACCAATGGCCGCGCCGGGATGGCGATTGCCTCTGGCTGGCAGCCCGATGATTTTGTGTTGCGCCCCGAAAATACCCCGCCCGAAAACAAGCCCGCGATGCTGCGCCAGATCGAGGATCTGCGCCGGCTGTGGGCTGGCGAACCGGTGGAATTTGCCAAGCAGGATGGCACCCTGCATGCGGTTGTGACCCAGCCGCGCCCGGTGTCGAAAACCCTGCCGATCTGGGTGACGACGGCGGGCAATCCGGCGACATGGCAAGAGGCGGGAAAGATCGGGGCCAATGTCCTGACGCACCTGCTGGGCCAATCGGTGGATGAGGTGGCTGGCAAGATTGAGATCTACCACGCCGCGCTGCGGGAGGCGGGGCATGACCCGGCGGATTTCAAGGTCACGCTGATGCTGCATTCCTTTGTCGCCGCCACCCGCGACGGAGCCCGCGATGTGGCGCGCGAGCCGATGAAAGCCTACCTGCGCGCCGCCGCCGGGCTGATCAAGCAATACGCTTGGGCGTTTCCGGCCTTCAAGCGGCCCGAGGGGGTGTCGAACGCCTTTGATCTGTCGCTCGATGGGCTGAGTGAGGAGGAGATGGACGCGATCCTCGACTTTGCCTTCCAGCGCTATTTCGACGAGTCGGGCCTGTTTGGCACGGTTGAGGACTGCGTTGCGCGGGTCGAGAGCCTCAAGCAGATCGGGGTGACAGAGGTGGCTTGCCTGATCGATTATGGCATCGCCGCCGACACTGTTCTGGAGGGGTTGCGCCCACTGGCCGAGGTGCTGCGGCGCTGTAACGAAGGCGTGGAACGCGACCATTCGATTGCCGCCCAGATCGCGCGCCACGAGGTGACGCATCTGCAATGCACCCCGTCCACGATGCGGCTGTTGTTGCTGTCGCCCGAAACGGGCCGCGCGCTGCGCCGCGTCGATCAGATCATGCTGGGGGGCGAGCCTTTGGCCGGGGCTTTGGTGGACGAGTTGCGCAAGCTGACCGACGCCCGGATCGAAAACATGTATGGCCCGACTGAAACGACGATTTGGTCGTCGACCGGCCCGGCGACGGGGGGCGATGCGATCTGTGGCATTGGCACGCCGATCGCCAACACCCAGATGTATGTGCTCGACAGCCTTGGCCAGCCCGCGCCGGTGGGTGTGGTCGGCCAGCTTTATATCGGCGGCGATGGCGTGACGCGGGGCTATTGGCAGCGCGACGACCTGACCGGCGCGCGGTTTGTGGCCAACCCCTTTGCGCCCGGTCGGATGTATGACACCGGCGATCTGGCGCGGTGGCGCGCGGATGGCACGCTTGATTTCCTCGGAAGGGCCGACACGCAGGTGAAACTGCGCGGTTACCGGATTGAGCTGGGCGAAATCGAAGCGCGGCTCGAAGCGCTTGAGGGGGTGAAACAGGCGGTGGCAGTGGTGCGGGATGGCGAGACTTTGGTGGCGTTTTACGACGGCGACCTCTCGGCCAGCCAGATGCGTCACGCGATGGCGGCGCAGGTTCCCGGCTATATGGTTCCGTCGCAATTCCATAAGGTTATCGAGTTTCCGCTGACCCCCAATCGCAAGATTGATCGTCAGGCTTTGGCCTCGCGCGCACCTGTTCGCGCAGCGCCAAAACCCATGGTGACCGAGCGGCCTGGCCCGGTTGGGGCGGCCGTGCCGACGGCGGAGATTCAAGCGCAAATCGCAGACGTGTGGCGGCGGACCTTGGGCGTTTCGGATATCCCGCCGCAGGGCAATTTCTTTGAGCTTGGCGGCCATTCGCTGTTGGCGGTGCAGGCGCATCGCGATTTGCGCACGGCGCTGGGCGCGACAAGGCTGAGCATCGCGGATGTGTTTGGATACCCCACTTTGGCCGGGCTGGCGGCGCGCATCGCCGAGATCGGCGGTGCCAAACCGGTGCGCCAGGCAGGGGAAGCGCCGCCAAAGCCAATGCCACCCGTGGCCAATGTGGCACAAAGGCCAAGCAGCGACGTCAGCGACAATCCCCGCGCTGCGGCCCGGCAAACCGCGATGGCGCGGCGGCGTGAGATGCGCGCGCGCCGCCTGTCGGGGTAAAACGGAGGGAAGCCGCAGCGAGAAGAGGGTAATCTATTGGATTATCTATAAAAAACGCTACCCCGGAAACGCATTGTTTCCAATTTTCATCACCGAAAAGGTGGCAAAAATAGGGCGGCTGACCTAAGTTAACGTGGGGCAAGTCACCCGCGTTTTGCATCGGCCCACCGGGCCGGAACGACCGCGGACGATATCGTGCATTGCCTCCCGCGGGGGCGCGTGTTGGAGCAACAAGATGAACCAGTTGGGATCGTTCAGCGACCTGAAAAACGTACTGCGCCGGCGGCTGCCCCTGATCATGTTGGCAACATTGATCGGGTGCGCGCTTTCGGTGCATTTCGCGTTGAAGCAGCCCAAGGTCTATGAGGCCATCGCCGTGGCCCAGATCGAGGATGCCACGATCATCGACAACCGCACCGGCCAGACCGACGCCGGACATCGGCTTACCCTGATCGAACAGCGGATGATGGCGCGCGACAACGTGATCGAAATTATCGAAGACTTTCAACTGTTTACCGAGGAAGACGAATTTGTCGGCTATAAGGTCGCCCTGTTTCGCGATTCCACCCGGATTACTCCGGTGATGGACAATTCGCAGCCTTGGTTGAACAACGGCAGCCCAACCGGCCTGACCATCACCGTCACCATGTCTGACCCGCAGCAGGCGGCGGATGTGGCGAACGAGCTGCTGGCGCGGATCGTCGACCAAGGGCGATCGCGTCAGGAAGAGCAGACCGAGCAGGCGTTGGCGTTTTTCTCGGGCGAGGAGCGGCGGCTGACCGGGTTGATCCTGGATGCCGAACGCCGCGTTGCCGAGTTCAAACAGCGCAATTCCGACAGCCTTCCCAGCGCAGTGACTGGCCAGCGCACCCGACTTGACACCCTGCGCCAGACTGAGTTGGACATTGACCGCGATCTGATCGAGCTTCAGACCAATTCCCGCCGCGCCCGCGAAGGCGTGATCGAGGCCCAGATCACCCAGCTTGAGGAACAGCGCAGTCTTGTGCGGCGGCGCATTTCCGAGGTGGAAGCCTCGCTTGATGATGCGCCTCGGGTCGAGCAAGAGCTTAACGTTCTTGACCGCGAGCTGACCCAATTGCGCGAACAGCTCAGCCAAATCACCGGCCGCAAGGTCGCTGAGGAAACCGAGCGCACCCTGCAACAGCAGAAACAGACCGAGCGTTTCGAGGTGCTGGAAACCGCGCTTGTGCCGGAATATCCGGTGTCGCGCAGCCGCAAGAAAACCGCCATCATGGGCGGCATCGCCAGCGTGATCTTTGGCCTCGGGCTCGCGCTTATTCTGGAAATGACCAACCCGGCGATCCGCAATTCGATGCAGCTTGAGCGGGCTTTGGGGGTGCAGACCGTGGTGTCGATCCCGGTTGTGCGGACCCGCGGCGAAAAGCGCCTGCGCGGTATGTTGGTTGTGGGCTGGGCGGTTGGTGCGCTGACGCTTATCACCGCCGCGCTGCGGCTGATCACGGACCGGTGGCCCAATTCCAACCCTTTTAAGAGGGGCGATCGCCAGGCTGCCCGGCTCTGACACAACCCGCCGAGACCGGTTTTAGTAACCGTAGATCTCGGCGTTTTCACCTTCGGCACGGTTCAGCACCACGCCCAAAAGCGGGGTTTCCGTGCCCATGCGACGTTCAACATCGCGAACCTGTTGGGGTTTGGTGATACCGCCGCCCACAACAAGGATGATGCCGTCAAACAGCCCGCGCGCGGCGAGCACGTCATCGTTGACCAACGCGGGTGGCATGTCGAACAGGATCACATCCGGGTCAAACGCCTTCTCCATCGCATTCAGAACGGCGGCGGTGCTGGTGTCTTGCAGCAGTTCGGCGGCGTAAGGTTCGCGCTGGCCGTTGACGCCAAAGGCGACGTTTGCGCCAATGTTATCAAGATTGTCCGCAGGGCGGCGAAACACATCCTCGATAGGCAGTTTGCCCCGCAGAAACGCCGGAAGGTTTGGCGGATCGGTGATGTTAAGCGCCTTGTGCAGCGACGGATGCCGAAGATCGAGATCCAGCACCACGGAGCGACAATTGCTTTGCCGCGACAATGACAGCGCGAGGTTGGCGCACATAAACGTCTTGCCACAGCCTTCGGTGGGCGAGGTCACGGCGACGCGGGTCCAGCCATTGTCACGCAGGGCGCGCAGCAATTTGGTGCGCAGCACGTCAAAGGCAGAATGCGCCGGATCTTCGCGCGTGGCTGTGATCACGCGGTTACGCTCAAGCTTGCGGGCATTGATCGGAAAGGAATCGAGCCGGGTCCAGGCGTTGTCGAGCATTTTGGACACTGCGGGGGCAGGCATCGGCGTGTCGGGCTGCGGGGTTTCGCGTTCGGCTGCCTCCGCGGCCTTGGCAACGGGTGCCGGAGTTGGCGTCGAAACTGGGGCCGGTGCAGGCTGGGGTTTCGCCTTGTGCTGGTGCACCTCGGGTTCCGGCGTTTCAGGCGCCGCCACGGGCGGTTGCGCAAGCGGCTTTGGTGCCGTCTCGGGCTTGGGCGCAGGCCGGGGTTTTAAGTCTTTAGTCCGCTGCTTTACCTCAGGAACTGCCTCAGGTTTCGGCGTCTCCGGGTCTGTCACGCGCCGCTGCACCTTTGGCTTTGGTGCGGCGTCGGGCGTGGGCCCGTCTGATGCGGTTGTCTCGGCGTTGGGCCGCAGGTTCGCAATCGGCATGTCCTGCCCAGACATACGAATGCCGCCCGACAAAGCCGGTTTGGGCTCAGGCCCGCCTGCATCGCGCGCCGCGCGCTTTTTTCTGGTCCAGCGTTTTTCCATAACCTACCGCTATCGCCGGTTTAACCCGGTCCTGTTCGCGTGCCTCTTCGATGCCAAAGGACACGAAAAATCGGGCAGAATTAAGCCTAATCCTTGAAGCATGTCAGAAACCGAAAAGATTCGCCTTGGTGATTGCCTTGTCGATAAAGGTCGCGCGGTCGGTTTCCGGGGTCCAGCCCAACATTTCCCGTGGTTTGGCATTGTCGAACGGCGAGAGGTGCGCGCGACTTTTCCAATCGCAAAGCGAGGCGCGCAGGGCCGATTTTCGCCCAAGAACGTGGCGTTTTAGCCGGTATTTGACCGCATCCGCCGCCCAGAACAGGTGCAGATTGCCCGGATTCACCGCAATCCGCGCGCCACTGGCGGTGTGAATCGCGTCGAAATAATCGCAGGCGGTCATCATCATCGGCCCCACCAGATTAAAGCTTTCGCCCGGCGCATCCGGATGTTCGGCCATCGCAATCAGCCCGTCACAGCAATCGTCGATCAGCACAAAAGGCAACAGATTGCGCCCCTTGCCCCAAATCCGCACCGCACCCGCGCCATGCCAGCGCCCGATGCCCCAATGCTGTAGCGGACCGCCGGGGCCAACCACGATGCCGGGCCGGGCAATCGTAACCGGCAAGCCGCGTTCGGCGTGCATCGCCAACAGCCGCCGCTCGCATTCCGCCTTGGAGCGCGCGTACATATTGCGGTCGGCCATATCCTCGGCAAATCCGGTGGCTTCGGTGATCGTTTGGGTCGGATCGGACATGTCATATGATGCGATGGTGCCGGTATAAACCAGCCGCCGCACCCCCGCCGCCAGCGCCGCTTCGCCCACCCGGACGGCCACGCCAACATCGTTTTCCAGAGCGCCGTCCCAGGTGGATTCCAGCGACCGGGCGAGGTTGTAAACCGTGTCGATCCCCTCCATCGCCGCGCGCAGCCCCTCGGCGTCTTTCAGCGACACTGCGACGGTTTCCACCCGGTCAGGCAGGTCGTCAAACGGCCCGGTGCGCCCGCGCGACAGCACGCGCACATCGGTGCCCCGTGCCACCAGCGCCCGCGTCAGATGCCGGCCGATAAAGCCGGTGCCGCCGATCACAAGCGCGGTTGGCTTGGGGTCCTGTGTCTTGGCAGGAAGCGGCGCAGCGGTCTGGGCAGGAAGCTTGGCCAGCGTGGCCTCTAGCGCGCGCGTGACGTTAAGCGCCGCCTCAGAGCCAAAGCGCGGATCAATCGGTTTGCCACTCTCGGCGGCGGCGTAAAACGCGCGGATCACGCCCTGAAACGACAGCGCATAAGGCGATTTTCGATTCAGAGAGGTAAGGTGGCGCGCGCCATTCACAAAGCCTTCGCGCAGGTGTTGCCCGGCCATCTGCATCTCGCGCAGGAAGGGGTTTGCGACGATATCCGCGGTGTTTTCGCGGCTGACCGAAAGCGTGTCATTGGCGTAATCCAGTCGCGCCATCGCCGATGATCCGCGCACCGTGACCGACCGGTCGTCCATGATTTCGACCAGCGAGATGTTGAACGCGATGTCCACATGCCCAGCCCGCGCCAGCACCCGCCAGACCTGGGGCCGCGTGCCCATTCCGGGCAGATCAACCGGCTTGCCAACCTCAAGATGTAGCACCTCCAACGGGCCGAACAGGTCGACCGCAAAGGCGTAAAGATGCGGCCCCAACTCCTTGAGCAGGTTTCCGGGTTCGCGCAGCAGCCAAAGTCCATAAGGCCCCGAGCGCAGCGGCGGCAGCGGGAAATGCCAGTTGATTTCGGCCTGTGCAACGCGGCCCAGAGTGCCCATCGCAATCATCGATCTCAGCCGCTCATACCCCGGTATGCCGAGGAAATTATGCCCGGATGCCAGAACTTTACCCGACGATAAGGCGCATTCAGCCATGTCCTCCATCTCGGACAGATCAAGCGCAACAGGCTTTTCCACGAGGCAATGCAGCCCGGCGTCCAGACACTTCAGCGCAAGCGGATGGTGAAGCTGTGGCGGGGTGCAGATGTGCACCGCGTCCACCGCGCCCGCCGCGATCATGTCGTCGACCGAGGTGAACACCTGCGCCCCATGCGCCCCCGCCAAGGCTCGCGCCGCATCGGCAGAAAGATCGCAAACCGCCGCCACTTTGGCCGCTCCGGTCGCGCGCACCGCGTCTGCGTGCCAATCCGCGATATACCCCGCGCCGATGATGCCAGTTCTCAAAACCATGTCACTCACTTATATTCAATGATCCGCATGTCGCGCCCCATCCGCCGCCGCAGATGAAACCGGACCATGCCGATCAGGTTGGGAAATTTGGAAATCGTTAGAAACACCGCATGATGCAGCGCTTTACGGGTGGGCAGATCTTCGTGCTGCATCAGGCCGCGCGCGGTGCGCAGCCAAGACAGCCCGTAGGCCAGCACAACGATCAGCGCCAGCCAAGGGGCCAGCCACAAACCGACAAGCGCCAGTACGGGCGCGATGAGGCCCCAGACCCAAACGCGCGCGCGTTCGCGGCGGAAATACTCGGGGTGCAGATGGCCGACCTGCGCAAAGCCATGCCCGGTGCGCACCGCCCGTTGCCACCACTGCGAAAACCGCGTCATGGCGGCGTCATGCAGGGTCATTTCGGTCGGAATGCGGGTCAGCACCCAGCCCGATTTGCGCAACCGGCAACAAAATTCATCGTCCTCGGCGGCAATCACTGTGCTGTCAAAGCCGCCGGCCTGCTCATAGGCGTCATGCCGCACCATCATGTCCCCGCCGCAGGCCGCGATATCGCCTGCGGGGCGGTGCCATTCGACATCCGCCAAGGCGTTGTAGATCGAGGCCTCGGGCGCAACTTCGCGCCGCCAGCCGGTCACAAGCCCGCGTTTGGGATCAGCCAAAAGCGCCTGTTGCGCGGCCGCGATCCAGCCCGGCGCAATGGCGCAATCGCCATCGATGAACTGAACAAACGCCGCCGCGCCACCCTGCGCTTGCAGGTGGCGGAACCCCGCATCGCGCGCACGCGCAGCCGTGAAGGGCCGGGCGGGGTCGAGCGCCACAGTCTCGGCCCCGGCAGCCGCTGCAACGGCCATGCTGTCATCGGTTGAGCCACTGTCGACATAGACAATCCGACGCGCCTGCCCCTGAGCCGAGGCCAGACAGCGGCGCAATCGGTCGCCCTCATTGCGTCCGATCAGGATAAGGTCAACGCCGCTCATGGCCGCTTGCCCAAATCAGAGTGATTGCTCGCGTAAGCGCCAAAAAGGCGCGCCAGCCAAGCCGCTTCCTTGGCGATGTCAAAGCCGTCGACAACCTTCTCGCGCCCCGCCCGCCCCATCGCGGCGCGTGTGTCCGGGTCGGCCATGACCGCCATGATGGCCTTGGCCAAGGCATCACCGTCCCCCGGTGGGACCAAACAGCCGCTAACGCCATGTTCCACCAGTTCGGGCACGCCGCCGACTTGGGTGGCGATCACGGGCCGCCCTGCCGCCATCGCCTCCATCAACACCACCGGCACGCCTTCGGCAAAGCTCGGCAGCACCAGCGCATCCGTGTCACGCAATGCCTGCGCCACCTCGGTCTGGTTGCGATAGCCCGCAAACGCGACCATATCGCCCAGCCCAAGACCCGCCGCCGCCTGTTCAAGCTCACCGCGTTCCGGCCCGTCGCCAATCAGCGTGACTCGCAGGTCGGGCAGGGCATCCCGCACTTGCGCCAGCGCGTCGAACAACACCGGCACGCCTTTGACCGCGGCCAGCCGCCCGACAAACAGCAGATGTGGCGCGCCGGTGCGGGGGGTGGGATCATACCGTGCGGGATCGATGCCACAGTGCACAATGTGCAGCTTGCCCCACTGCGCCGGATCGGAAAACATCATCGCCTGCGCCCGGCAAAACTCGGAAATGCAGGCGACAAACCGCGCCCGCGCGATCTTTTCATCCAGCCGCCAATGCTCGGGCGCAAAAAAGATGTCGGGGCCGTGCAGCGTGAAACTGTAAGGAATGCCCGACAATTCCGAGGCCAGCATCGCCACCGTACAGCTCGCTTTGGCGATGTGATTGTGCAAGTGGCGGATGCCGTTGCGCTGCATGTGATCGGCCAACAGGATCGCCTCGGCGAAATAGAACATCTGCCAAAGCCAGCCGCGCAGCCCGCCCGGCGCGGTGCGCCAGGCCAGCGCAAAGGCGCGGAAAAAGCGCGCGGGATGGCGCAACAGCCGCAGTTTCGCGGCCGCCAAACGCAGCGGATTGCGCGCGGCTTCGAGAATGTGAAACGTTTGCGCCGCCTCACTGCGCTGCTCTTCGCCGACCAGATGCTCGGGCCCGGTTCGGCGGATCGACGAGGTGAGGACGGTCAGGCCCTGCGCCCGCAATGCCGCCACTTCACGCTGGATAAACGTGTCGGTGGCGCGGGGATATTCCCCGGTCAGATAGAGGATGGGGCCGGGGCCGCTCATGTTTGCGCCTCGTGCATCAGGGCCTCAAAATTCTGCGCTTGCCGCAAGCCAAGCACTTCTCGCATCCGGCTGTTGTCATAGCCCAGGGCAAGGAATCGCGCACGCAGAACCTCGGGTCGCAACAGGCCTGGCAGCCTGTCACGGGGGGCAATCCGGGTGGCCAGCCACGCCAAGGGCATCAGCCCGCGCCATGACAGCGGCATCGTGAGGGGCGGCTTTCGTTTCAGGCAATTCAAGTAGCGCTTGCGGTCTGGCAGGTCTTCGTCGAGCACATTGATCGGCCCGGTTGCGCGGCGCTCAGCGGCGGCAATCAGCGCGTCGGAACACGTAGAGATATGGCAAAGCGGGATCTGACCGCGTGTCGCCAGACGGAACAGGATCGGCCCCGGCGCAACTCCCAGATGGGCATTCCACAGCCGCCCCGGCCCAAAAACCGCCCCGGCGCGCAGGATTGTGAGCTTTAACTCAGATACCTCCAGCAACAACCGTTCCTGCGCGGCTTTGGCCAGCGCATAGGCATCGGCGCAGGAGGTTTCTGTCAAGACCTCGGCCTTTTCGGTGATCATGTCCCCCGCAGTGACCTGTTGCATATCATAGACCGCGATCGAACTGAGATGAACCACTTTGGCCCCGCGCGGCAGAGCGCGCAGAAGCGTTTCGGTGGCCTGCAAGGTATCGCGGGCCTGCCTGTCGGGGTCGCCCGACATCGACGCCGCGAGGTGCAGCACCACGTCGGCCTTGGCGCAGGCCTCGGCCAGCCCGGTGCCCTCGGTCAGATCACATTCCAAAACGGTGATCGCCGGATCATCCGTCCAGCTTTCAGGCACCGTTCCGGCAGCGCGAACAACGGCGATCACGTCATGGCCCTGCGCGCGCGCCCTCGCAACCGCACCGCGACCAACATAGCCGGCGGCGCCGGTGATCAGCAGGGTTAACGCGCCCATGGCATTGGCTCCGGTCTGTCGCAACGGGTGGTCATGTCCTGCGGGCCGGTGCTGTCGCCCGCGTTCTGAATCGCCAGCGTCACTTCGGTCAGGTGCAGCGCGAAATCGTTGGCCACGCGGCTGGGGCGGGTGTCACGCAGCGCGTCGAGCATCTCGACCGGACCAAGGGCAAAGTTCATCGCCGCTGCGCCTTTGCGCGAAACTTTCGCATGGGTCGGCCCACCGGCGCGGCACCGTCGCCCGAACGGCAGCTCAAGAAGCCTGCGCCGCAGATTGACCCGCTTGCGAAACCGCACCGGGGCGGCGTTGTTCCAGGCCTCGCGCACCTCAAGCACGCCTGTGTCACCGATCACGCGGATGCGGTGATCATGCGGCGCGGTGATCGAGCAGGTCAGCCGCGCCACCACGCCCGTGTGGAAAAACAGCGTGGCGACCGAGAAATCAGGCGTATCGCCGCCGCCGGGCTTGTCGGGGATGGTCTCGGCCGAGGCGGCAACCACCCGCCGCACCGGACCAAAGGCGGCAATCAGCCACGACAGGTAATACCCGGCGTGTTCAAGCGTGCAGCCAACGCGAAATTCATCCTCGGCGGGCCAGGGGGCACCACTTTCGCTGATCCAGTTGCCATAGCGCGCCTGCGGGATGAACCCGTCGTCAAGCTCGGCATAGACCAGCCGCACCTTGCCCGCCGTGTCATTGCGCACCTCGCGCAGCAGAATCTGCGCTGTTTCGCCCAGCATGCTGCAGGGCGCAGAGGCCAACATCAGCCCGCGCGCATCGGCCAGCGCGGTCAGATGCGCGGCGTCCTCCAACGTCAGAGCCAGCGGCTTTTCGCACCACACATGCCGCCCGGCCTCAAGACAGGCGAGGTTGAGGGCGTAGTGCGCGCCGGGATTGGTCAGGTTGAGGACGATGGCCCCCTCGGGCAATGCGGCCAGAAACCCGGCAAGGTCGGGCGCGGTGGGAACGGACCAATGGGCGGCAAAGGCGGCAAGCCGCGCGCCGTCGCAATCATAGGCGGCGGCGACGGTGATATCGGGATACAGCGCCAGCGAGCGCATATAGAGATCGGCGACAAAGCCACAGCCGATTATGCCCACAGCCCGCATCACCGACCCCCTGAAAAGAGGCCGGGCCGCGCATCTGGGCCGGGTCGTGACTGGGGCATGGATCCATGTGTCCGCATTGTTGGTCTTGCCGCTTTAAACCATCACATCATGGCAACTTTTCGGCCCTTTCACGGGAAAGTTCCATAACTTGCGCCGGTTGCAGGCAATAAAACCCATCGATGCACGCGGTTGTGAAGATTTGGCCTTACCTTTGCCCGGTTGGCTGCGGATTATGCGGGCGAGAAGACGGAGGGTGCTGTGTATTTTGACGTGGGTGAAGACCGGGTGACGATCAACGTGCCAACGCGCGCCGACCTGAAGGCGGCGATTGCCGGCGCTTTTGCGCGGGGCGAGGGGTTTGCGCTGGCCACGCTCAACCTTGATCATCTGGTGAAACTGCGCACATCGCGGGCGTTCCGCGCGGCCTATGGCGCGCAGGATCTGGTGGTGGCGGATGGCAATCCGGTGGTCTGGCTGTCGCGTCTGGCGGCGCGTCCGGTCGAACTGGTGCCCGGCGCGGATATGGTGGTGCCCTTGGCCGAACTGGCGGCGCAAAACGGCGTGTCGGTGGCTCTGGTGGGCAGCACCGAGGCGGCCTTGGCGGCGGCTTCGGCGGATTTGCAACGCCGGGTGCCGGGGCTGAGCATCGCCGCCTGCCTCGCGCCGCCGATGGGGTTTGATCCCGAAGGGGAGGGGGGTGCCGCGCTGCTCGAACAGATCAAAACATCCGGGGCGGGGCTGGCGTTTCTGGCGCTTGGTGCGCCCAAGCAAGAGGTTCTGGCCGCGCGGGGGCGCAAGATCGCGCCTGCGGTTGGCTTTGCCTCCATCGGCGCCGGGCTTGATTTCCTTGCCGGAGAGCAGACCCGCGCGCCCGCGATCTTTCGCAAGCTGGCGCTAGAGTGGGTCTGGCGGATGATGGGCAATCCGCGGCGCATGGTGGGGCGCTATGCCCAATGCGCCGCGATCCTGCCGGGCCATGCGTGGCAGGCTTGGCACATGCGGCACCGTTAGGCGCGGGTGCTTTTGATCTCCGCGACGCCAAGCACATCCAGCACCTTGGCCTCGATATCCTCAGAATTCAGCCCGGCCACGGCATACATGTCACGCGGGCTGGACTGGTCGATAAAGATATCAGGCAGCACCATCGAGCGGTATTTCAGCCCGCTGTCAAACACGCCTTCTTCGGCCAACAACTGCGCCACATGGCTGCCAAAGCCGCCCACTGCGCCCTCTTCGACACAGATCAGCGCCTCATGCTCGGCCGCCAGTTTCAAGATCATCTCGCGGTCGAGCGGTTTGGCAAACCGTGCGTCAGCCACCGTTGGGGTGATGCCCTTGGCCGCCAGTGAATCGCAGGCGTCCAGCACTTCCTTCAACCGCGCGCCAAACGACAGGATCGCCACGCCTTTGCCGGCCCGCACCATCCGGCCCTTGCCGATTTCCAACGGCACGCCCTTTTCGGGCATATCGACGCCCACGCCTTCGCCGCGCGGATAACGGAAGGCAATCGGCCCAGCATCATGCGCCGCAGCGGTGGCGACCATATGCACCAATTCGGCCTCATCCGCCGCCGCCATCACCACCATGCCCGGCAGGTTGGCCATAAAGGCGATGTCAAATGCGCCTGCATGGGTCGCGCCGTCCGCGCCCACAAGGCCCGCCCGGTCAATCGCGAAACGCACCGGCAAGCGTTGGATCGCAACGTCATGCACCACCTGATCGTATCCGCGTTGCAGGAAGGTCGAGTAGATCGCGCAGAACGGCCGCATCCCACCCGCCGCCAGCCCGGCGGCAAAGGTCACGCCATGCTGTTCGGCAATACCCACGTCGAAACAGCGGCTGGGATAGCGCGCATTGAACAGGTCAAGCCCGGTGCCATCCGGCATCGCCGCCGTCACTGCACAAATCCGGTTGTCGACCTCCGCCGCCTTGATCAGCTCTTGGCCAAACACCTTGGTATAGCTCGGCGCGTTCGACGGCGCTTTCTTTTGCTTGCCAGTCACCACGTCAAATTTCGCGGTGGCATGGCCCTTGTCGCTGGCTGTCTCAGCCGGGTGATAGCCTTTGCCCTTTTTCGTCAGCACATGGATCAGGATCGGCCCGGTGGCGCGCGCCTGCACCGTGCGCAAAACCGGGAGCAATTGGCTCAGGTCGTGGCCATCAATCGGCCCGAGATAGGAAAAGCCGAGCTCTTCGAACAAGGTGCCGCCAACGGCCATGCCCTTGAGTATATCCTTGGCGCGCTTGGCCCCTTCGCGGAACGGCTCAGGGAGAAGCGACACCGCACCTTTGGCGGCGGCTTTCAGATCCTGAAACGGCGCCTCGGCGTAAAGCCGCGACAGGTAAGACGACATCGCGCCCACCGGCGGCGCAATCGACATCTCATTGTCGTTCAGGATGACAATCATCCGCTTTTTCAAGTGGCCCGCGTTGTTCAGCGCCTCAAACGCCATCCCCGCGCTCATCGCGCCGTCGCCGATCACCGCAATCGCATCGCCATGCCCGGTGTCACAAGCCCCTCCAAGATCGCGCGCGACGGCAAAGCCCAAAGCGGCGGAAATCGAGGTGGAGCTATGCGCGGCGCCAAACGGATCAAACGGGCTTTCGCTGCGTTTGGTAAAACCCGACAGCCCGTCCTTTTGCCGCAGGGTTCGGATACGGTCACGCCGCCCGGTCAGGATTTTATGCGGATAACACTGGTGCGACACGTCCCAGATGATCTTGTCGCGCGGCGCATCAAACACCGCATGCAGCGCCACCGTCAATTCGACCACGCCCAGCCCGGCGCCCAGATGGCCACCGGTTTCGCTGACGGCGCTGATCGTCTCTTCGCGCAGCTCATGCGCCAACTGCACCAATTCACCGTCGGAAAACTGTTTCAGATCGGCAGGGCCGTGCACTTTGTCCAAGAGCGGCGTTTCGGGACGGTCTGGCATCTGGGGCTCCTCGGCCTTTAGCTGTCGCGCGAGATAACGAACCGGGCCGCGTCCCGCAAGGTTTCGGCGTCTGCGCCAAACGGCGAAAGCGCATCGCAGGCTTGGGTGACAAGCGCCTTGGCCCGCGCCTTGGCCGCCTCCAACCCCAGCAGCGACACAAAGGTTGCCTTGCCCGCCGCTTCGTCCTTTTGCAGCCGCTTGCCGGCTTTTTGCGCATCACCTTCCACATCCAAGATGTCGTCAGCAATCTGAAAGGCAAGGCCCAGCGCCTCGGCATAGTGCCGCATCGGCGCAATATCCGCCCCGGCCAGCCGCGCGCCGGCCTCGGCGGACCAGCCAATCAGCGCGCCGGTCTTGCCCGCCTGAAGCCGGGTGATTTCGTCCAGCGTCAGCGGAGTCGATGTGCTTTCCGCCGCAATATCAAGCGCCTGACCCAGAACCATGCCCCGCGCGCCTGCGGCTTTGGCCAAGGACAGCGTCAGATCGGCGCGCACCTCGGCGCGGTCATGACAGCGCGGATCTGCGACCATCTCAAACCCCAGCGTCAAAAGCGCATCACCCGCCAGAACCGCCGTCGCCTGATCCCATTTGATGTGCACCGTCGGCTGGCCCCGGCGCAGATCGTCGTCGTCCATACAGGGCAAATCGTCATGCACAAGGCTGTAGCCATGCACCGCCTCGATCGCCCCCGCAGGCCAAAGCGCCTGTGCGCCGATGCCATGCAAGCGCGCGCTTTCCATCACCAGAAAGCCGCGCAACCCTTTGCCGCCCGCGACGCCGTAGCGCATGGCGCGGCTCACGGGCAAATCGTCCATCCCCGCGATCACCGCATCAAGATGGGCCGCAACCCGCGCCGCGTCTGATTTCAGAATGTCTGGAAACACTTACAGCCCTTCGACGGGCGTCGTTCCGGTGGGATTGCCCGCGCCATCGGTGGTGATCGCGTGCACCTTTTCCTCGGCTTCCTTAAGCTTTTTCTCACAGCGCTTTTTCAAGGCCGCGCCGCGTTCGTAAAGTTTGATCGAATCGTCCAGGGCCACGTCGCCGCGCTCTAGCTTGCCGACCACCTGTTCCAGCTCGGCCATCGCCTCTTCGAATGTCAGTTTCTCGACTGGTTTGTCGCTCACGCTGCTGCCTCCTGAAGCGTTTTCACATGGGCGGTGACTGCCTCCGCCAATGCGGCCAGATCATAACCGCCTTCCAGCACCGAGACCACCCGGCCCTGACAGGTCTCTGCCGCGACTTTGCAAATCTCTTGGGTGAGCCAGACGAAATCTTCGGTGCTCCAGTTGAGATTGGCCAAAGGGTCGTCTTTGTGTGCGTCAAATCCGGCGGAAATCACGATCAACTCGGGCGCAAAATCGCGCAAGCGGGGCAGGATGGTGTGGGTATAAGCGTCGCGCATTTCATAGCCATCGGTGTTCGGAGCCAGCGGCACGTTCAGGATATTGTCATGCGCGCCGCGTTCCGAAGGGTCGCCACTGCCGGGCCACAGCGGCATTTGCTGGCTGGTGGCCAGAAACGCGCGCGGCTCGTCCCAAAGCAGGGCCTGCGCGCCGTTGCCGTGATGCACATCGAAATCCACCACCGCGACGCGGGCCAACCCGTGCCGCTCAAGCGCGTGTTTCGCGCCGATGGCGGCGGTGCCGAACAGGCAAAAGCCCATCGGCGTTTCCTGTTCGGCGTGGTGTCCCGGCGGCCGCATGGCGCAAAACGCATTGCCCGCATCGCCTGCCAACACCCGGTCGACGGCTTCGCGCACCGCGCCGACGCCATGCAAGGCGGCGCTTAGGCTTCCCGGCGACATCCATGTATCGGCGTCGAGCTGTTTGGCCGCGGTGCTGGGGGATTCGGCTTCGATCCGGTCGAAATACGCCGCGGGATGGCACAGCAGCACATCCTCGCGGGTGCCCTTGGGCGCGGTGTTCACCGTGATATCCGCCGCCCGCAGCGCATGCAGGATATGCTCCAGCCGCGCCACCTGTTCGGGGTGGCCTTCGGGCGTCACATGCCCCAGCCCGGCCTCATGTGTCAGCACCAATGTCGCCATTTGGCCCCTGTCCTTTTCTATGTCACGCCCGCTGGTAGGGTGGGTTTTCAACCCACCACGCCTCAATCCGGGGCCAGCATATACCCCGCGCCGCGCACGGTTTGAAGGTAACGCGGCTGTTTCGGATCGGCCTCGAGCTTGCGCCGCAAGCGGGTGATTTGCACGTCCACCGCCCGCTCTTGGCTCTGGCCCTTGTCGCGGCCCAGATCCTCAACCAGTTGGCCCCGGCTCACCGCTTCGCCCGGCTTGGCGGCAAAAATCCGCATCAGCTGGCTTTCGGTCGCTGTCAGCCGCACCGGCTCTTCGCCCTGCCACAGTTCGCCGCGCTCAATGTCATAGCGCAGCGGCCCGAGCGAGATCACCTTGGGCATGTTGCTGGTTTCAGGCGCCTCGGGCATCCGCCGCAGAATGGCGTTGATCCGCAGCAAAAGTTCCTTGGGTTCGAACGGTTTGACAAGGTAGTCGTCCGCCCCGGCCTCAAGCCCGGCAATCCGGTCCTCGGTCTCGCCCTTGGCGGTCAGCAGCAGGATCGGGGTTTTAGAGGTCTGGCGCAGATTGCGGGTCAGGCTGATGCCGTCTTCGCCCGGCATCATCACATCAAGCACGATCAGATCGAAATCCAAACCCGACAGAATGCGCCGGGCATGGCCGGCATCGCGCGCGGCGCTGACAAGAAAACCGTTGCGAATCAAGAATTTCTGCAGCAGCAGGCGAATGCGCTCATCGTCGTCGACAATGAGCAGATGCACGTCAGGCAGGCTCATGTCCGAGGCTCCCGCAACGCTTGATAATAGCGGCGCATTTCAGGGTCCATCATCGCCTCAAGCACTTGGCGAAACCCGGCCACAGCCTGCGGTCCGGCCTTGCGATAGGCGGCACGCATCCGCGCGCGTTGGGCATCCGACAATTGCGCCTCCAGTGCTTTTCCGTCTTCGGTCAGGTGCAGATGGCGCTCGCGTTTGTCCAACCGCCCAACCCTGCTTTCCACAAGACCGTCCGCAATCAATGTACGCAACACACGGTTAAGCGACTGTTTCGTGACCCCGAGAATATTCAGCAGGTTGTTGACCGTCGTGCCCGGCGCGCAGTGAATGAAATGCACCGCCCGGTGGTGGGCACGGCCATACGATTGGCCCTCAAGGATTCGGTCAGGATCGGCGGTAAAGCCACGATAGGCAAAGAACATCGCCTCGATCCCCTGTCGAAGCTGTTCATCCGTCAGATAAAGCAGCTGCTCTCCGCTCGGCTCCGCCATACCGCTCCCTTACACATCACTTCTTTTGAGCCACATTACGTCAGCCTTGTTGACATTCCAAGAGTGAACTGGTAGCGACGGGCAGTTTTTGCGCAATATTATGTCCGCATCGGATCAAAATTGCGCAACATTTGAAAACAAAGGGCGTGGAGGAGCAACATGGCTGGCTCATATGATGATCGTGACGGCAAGATCTGGTTGGATGGCACACTTGTCGATTGGCGCGATGCCAATGTGCATATTCTGACCCACGGCTTGCATTACGCAAGCTCGGTGTTTGAGGGCGAACGCGCCTACAATGGCACGATCTTCGAAAGCGTGCGTCACTCTGAGCGGCTGCTCAACTCGGGCAATTTGCTCGACATGCCGATCCCTTACACCGTCGAAGAACTCGAAGCAGCGAAATACGAAACGCTGAAAGCCAACGGCCTGTCGGATGCCTATGTGCGTGTGGTGGCATGGCGCGGTTCGGGCGAAGACATGGGTGTCGCATCGGCGAAAAACCCGGTGCGCGTGGCAGTGGCGGTCTGGGAATGGGGTGCCTATTACGGGGATGCCAAGATGAAGGGCGCCAAGCTCGACATCTCGAAGTGGAAACGCCCCAGCCCGGAAACCATCCCGACCTCGGCCAAGGCCGCCGGTCTGTACATGATCTGCACCATGTCCAAACACGCGGCCGAGGCCAAAGGCTGTTCCGACGCGCTGTTTATGGATTTCCGCGGCTACGTGGCCGAGGCGACGGGGGCCAACATCTTTTTCGTCAAGGACGGCGAAGTGCACACGCCTGACCCCGATTGCATCCTCAACGGCATCACCCGTCAGACCGTGATCAAGATGCTCAAGGATCGCAACATCAAGGTGCATGAGCGTCACATCATGCCCGAAGAGATGGAAGGGTTTGAGCAATGCTGGCTGACCGGCACGGCGGCCGAAGTGACCCCGGTGAGCCAGATCGGCGAGTACACCTTTGAAGTGGGCGACATCACCCGCGACATGTCGGCGGCGTACGAAAAACTGGTCCGTAGCTGACTTTATGCGCGGGGGCCGATCCGTCGACGGATCGGTCCTGATCCATTGATGGATCAGGTTCCGCGATGAAATGCAGGCCGGGGGTGCATCTTGCTGCCCTCGGCCACCCTCATTCAAAGACGGCGCAGCGCGCACTCCGGGCCCCAATTCGCATCATCAACATCATGCGCGCGGCCGCCGATCCGTCAACGGATCGGAACTGATCCATCGATGGATCAGGCTCTGCGCCAAGATCTGACAGAAGATGCAATTTGCAGACCTCGGCCACCTCCCCCGCACAGCAAAAAAAAGACCCGAGCCGAAGCCCGGGTCAGTCCAACAGGGAGGAGCATGCGATAACCCGCACATGCAACGGGAACTCTTTCACCTTAAAGGCGAGTTATAGATTAGCACGAAAAACAGTACCGATCTATGCGACCTTTCAGGCATTCAGACGATAACCGCCCGATTCGGTGACAAGAAGCCGCGCGTTTGACGGCTCGGGCTCAATTTTTTGGCGCAAACGATAAATGTGCGTCTCCAAAGTGTGCGTCGTGACGCCGGCGTTATAGCCCCAAACCTCATGCAGCAGCACATCCCGCGGCACCACGCCATCGGGCGCACGATAGAGGTACTTGAGGATATTGGTCTCTTTCTCGGTCAGGCGAATCTTGCGTTCATCTTCCGTCACCAGCGTTTTCATCGCGGGTTTGAAGGTATACGGACCCAGCGCAAAAACCGCATCTTCGCTCTGTTCATGCTGGCGCAACTGGGCACGGATGCGCGCCAAAAGCACCGGGAACTTGAACGGTTTGGTCACATAGTCATTGGCCCCGGCATCAAGGCCAAGGATGGTGTCGGAATCGGTGTCGTGGCCTGTCAGCATCAGAACCGGCGCTTTCACGCCCTGTTTGCGCATCAAACGGCACAATTCGCGGCCGTCTGTGTCGGGCAGGCCAACATCGAGGATGATCAGGTCGAAGTGCGACGCCTTGACCTTTTCCATCGCGTCCGCACCGTTGCCAGCTTCGAAGACTTCGAAATCTTCGGTGATGATCAGCTGTTCCGCCAGCGCTTCGCGCAGGTCATCGTCGTCATCGACGAGAAGCAAGTTTTTGAGTTGTGCCATGAAGGACCTCCAAATCTCTTGAGTGTGAGATTGGGGTGATTGGCCGGACGCACAAGATTTGCTGCAATCCGTTCACGCGGTCGTGTGAATAACGTCGCTCTGGCGAGGAAATGTTTCAATTTCCAAAGATTACCGGCTACATCACAGACCTGATGACTGGACTGTTTGCACCTGACACGGCGGAGTTGATCAACCGCGCGCGCGCCGATCTTCGGATGGGGGTGCCGGTTGTGCTGTGCGGTCAGGGTGCCTCTGCGCTGGTGCTCGCTGCAGAGACCATGGGGCCGGCGCGGCTCAAGGCGCTGCGCGCTCTTGGCGGCAAGCCGGTTCTGGCGATCACCGGACGTCGGGCCGAAACGCTAAAGGCGCGGGCGTATGACGGCGATGTGGCACGTTTGCCTCTGCCGGAGGATGCGGATTGTGCCTGGATTCGGGCGATTGCCGATCCGGCGGATGATCTGCGGATGCCAATGAAAGGCCCGCTGTTTGCCCGGCGCGACGGCGATGCTGCGCTGCACCGGTTGGCCGTTTCACTGGTGAAAAGCGCACAGCTTCTGCCCGCCGCCTTGGTTCTCGAGTGTGATGCGGCTGCGCTGCCCGATGCCGCGCTGCTCACCCGACTTGACGCCGAGACCGCAGGCCCGCTGTTGTTGCGCGCCAGCCATCCGCATCCGGTGGTGGCCGCCCGCTTGCCCAGCCGGTTTGCCAATGGTGGGCGGCTGCACATCTTTCGCCCCGATGACGGCGGGGTCGAGCACTACGGCTTTGAGATCGGCAGCCCGGATCGCTCTCAACCAGTTTTGGCGCGGCTGCATTCGGCCTGTTTCACCGGCGATGTGCTCGGGTCGCTGAAATGCGATTGCGGCCCGCAACTGCACGCCGCCATCACCCAGATGGGCGAGGAGGGCGCCGGCGTTCTGCTGTACCTCAACCAAGAGGGGCGCGGGATTGGCTTGGCCAACAAGATGCGGGCCTACAGCCTTCAGGATCAGGGATTCGATACGGTCGAGGCCAATCACCGGCTGGGATTTGAGGATGACGAACGCGATTTCCGGATCGGCGCGGATATTCTCAAAAGGATGGGGTTTGGCGCGGTGCGTTTGCTCACCAACAATCCGCGCAAGATTGCGATGATGGAGAAAACTGGGGTGGCGGTGGCGGAACGGGTGCCGCTCAAGGTCGGGCTGACTGATCAGAACGCCGCCTACCTCGCCACCAAGGCGGAAAAGTCGGGGCATTTGCTGTGAACATGGTGGTGACGCCGCGCGGTGTGCGCTTTGCCGGGCGGTATTGGCCCTGTACGATTGGCCGCGGTGGCCTCACGTCAGACAAGCGCGAAGGCGACGGGGCCACGCCGCGCGGCACGCATCAGATCACCGGGCTGCTTTATCGCCCGGACCGGATGGTCAAACCCACGCCTTGGGCCGAGGCGATCCGCCCCGGTGATCTGTGGTCTGACGATGCCGGATTGATGGATTACAACCAGTTGGTGCGTGCGCCTTATGCCGGATCGCACGAGCGGTTGCGCCGCGCCGACCCGCTTTATGATCTGGTGTTGCTGACCAATTGGAACTGGCCTGACGCTGTGCCGGGGCGGGGCTCGGCGATCTTTCTTCACCGTTGGCGGCGTCCCGGATACCCGACTGAGGGCTGCGTTGCCTTTCGGCCAGATCACTTTGATCAGATCGTGCGGCTGGCCGTTCCAGGAACCCGGTTGGTTATCGCCTAGCCCCCCGATCCGTCGACGGATCGGAGGCGAATTGTTGACAATTCGCGGCGCGCCGGTGCGGGACTAACGGTGCAGGCGCGGGGTGCAGGTGCCACCCTGTAAGCAGCTCACAACCTGCTGCTCCATCTCCTTTGTCGGCTGGGGAAACCCGAAACCGCCACAGGGGTTGATCGTCACCTCGGGCACGTCTCGGTCCAGATTGACGAAAGCGAGATAGGCCATGCCGCTTTGCGCCCCGGCACACCACGGACCGTAACACTGCGCGTTGAGCATGATGTCAGCGCTGTAGTCGCCGGTGAACCCCGCGCGGCTTAGGGAGCGCCCGCTGAGCCGGGCCGGGATCAGTGTATCGGGCGGCGTGTCCTGCTGGCTGTCCATGTCGGCCTTGGGCAGGCGCGTTTCGTCAAAGGTCAGCTCGCCGATGATGGCCATGAACCGATCCTCGCTGGCCTGCGCCTCTTGGAAGATCGCGGCAACGTCGTGGGGAAGACAGCTCAGGGCCTGCGCGCTGGCGGCCCAGAGCAGACATGGCACGGCGACACATAGGCGGAACACAGGTTTGCGGAACACCGGGTTAGTCCTCCAAATACGGGCGAAAGTCCTCAACGACGCGGGCATAGACCGCGCGTTTGAACGGAACGATATTGGCCACCAGATCCTGATACGGAAGCCAGCGCCATTCCGAGAATTCCTGATGCGCGTCAGCATCGATGCGCACTTGATCGTCGGTGCCGTGAAACCGCATGAGGAACCACTTTTGTTCCTGCCCGCGATACCGGCCCTTCCACAGCTTCGCCACGATGTCATGCGGCAGATCGTAGGGAATCCAGCCCGTGGTCTCGGCCTCGATCGTGACAAGCTCCGGCAGCACGCCGGTCTCTTCCTCAAGCTCGCGCAGTGCAGCGGCGCGGGCGTCTTCCCCGTCATCAATCCCGCCTTGAGGCATCTGCCAGGCGGCGGTCTCGCTGTCGATCCGTTGGCCGACAAAAGCGTGCCCCTCGGCATTGACAAGCATCACACCGACATTGCGGCGATACGGCAGGCGGGCAATCTCTTCTGGCGTCATCCTGGCCTCTTGATCCGGCGGAAAATCCATCAATGGATTTTCACCGATTTGTCGACAAATCGGGGTCGCCCCCGGACACAGATGTCAGTGCCGGGGGCGATTTGAGTTACTCGGGCTTGCTGCCCAGCGCCGACAGACCCTTGAGAATGTCGATCGCATACGCCAGTTGGTAATCATCTTCCCGCAGCTTGGCGGCCGCTTCGGCCTTGGCCCGGTCATCCTCGATCTGCTTGATCTCGTCTTCGCTCAGGCTGTCATTGTCGAGCGAGCCGCGCAGATCAGCCTCGGAGCGCGAATTGGGCGTCGACGTCTCGTCCTCTTCCTCGCTCGCGGGTTTGCGGCGCGGCTGTTCCACCATGATGTCCGGCGAAACGCCCAGCGCCTGGATCGACCGACCCGACGGCGTGTAATACCGCGCCGTGGTCAGGCGCATCGCGCCATCGCCACGCAATGGCATCACAGTCTGGACCGAGCCTTTGCCAAAGCTCTTGGTGCCCACAACAATCGCGCGGCGGTGATCTTGCAGCGCGCCTGCCACAATCTCGGAGGCCGAAGCAGAGCCACCGTTGATCAGCACCACCAGCGGTTTGCCCATCGCCAGATCGCCCGACGTCGCATTATAGCGTTCGCCGTCTTCGGCCTTGCGCCCACGGGTGGACACGATCTCACCCTTCTCGAGGAAGGCATCCGACACCCGGATCGCCTGGGTCAGCAGCCCGCCGGGGTTGTTGCGCAGATCCAGAACGATGCCGTTCACATTGTCCATGCCACCCGCCGCTTCGATCTGCTCGGCCAGCCCCTCTTCGAGGTTGGGCGTCGTCTGATCGTTAAACGTGGTGATCCGCAGAACCACAGTCTCGCCCTCGGTGCGCGAGCGCACGGCCGTCAGCTTGATGGTGTCGCGGATGATCGAGACGTCAAAGGGCTCCGGCTCGCCTTCGCGCACCAGCGTGATGATGATTTCCGAGCCGACCGGCCCGCGCATCAGCTCGACCGCGTCATTCAGGGTCAGACCCAGCACAGACTCGCCATCGACATGGGTGATGAAATCGCCAGCTTCGACACCAGCGGCATCCGCCGGGGTGCCATCAATCGGCGAGACGACTTTTACAAAGCCCTCTTCCTGCGTGACCTCGATCCCGAGACCGCCAAATTCGCCCCGCGTCTGCACCCGCATATCACGGGCGTCATCGGGCGAAAGATAGCTCGAATGCGGGTCAAGCGAGGTCAGCATGCCGTTGATTGCCGCTTCGATCAGCTCGCTTTCATCAACTTCTTCGACGTATTGCGCACGAATGCGTTCGAAAATATCGCCGAACAGGTCGAGCTGTTCATAAACGTTAACCTGCTTGCCGTCTTCCTGCGCCAGCAGCGGCGCGGCCAGTTGGGTGGTTGCGACAATACCTGCCAGTGTTCCGCCGACGGCGGCCATGACGAACTTCTTCATTGGTGTCTTATCCCTTGTCGGTTCGGAACCATTCCTGTGGGTCCACTGGCTGATTCAGCTCTCTGACTTCTATATAGAGCGTTTCCGGCCGGGTGTTTCCAGCCCCTTCACCCGATAGTGACACATCCGTTTGCAACGTGCCGCCCATCAGCCCGACAGGATCCCCCGCCGGAAGCACCTGACCGATGCGGCCAAAGACGGCGTCGAGCCCGGCAATGATGAACAGCGTATCGGCCTGCGGTTCGAGGATGGTAACAAGGCCATAGTTCAACAGCGGCCCGGCATAGCGGATGGTGGCGGCGGTTGGCGTGGTCACCACCGCCTGCGGTCCGGTGGCAATCAGGATGCCGGGGCGGCGCACGCCCGCCGCATCCGCCTCGTTCGAGCGGCGCAAAAGCTGGCCCTGCACCGGCAGCGGCAGGTTGCCGCGGCGGTGGCTGATGTCCGGCAGGCTGCCGGGCGCTTCGTTTTCGGCAATGGTGCCAAGCCCGCCGGCAAAAGCATCAAGCGTTTCGGTGGCGGCAATCAGCACGGCGGTTTGCACCGGGTTTTCAACAAAACGGCGCGGCAGGTCGGTGCGGTCGGCCACAGCCTTTGACAGCGCGGTGCGGGCCTCTTGCGCGCCTTGCAACCCGTCCTGAAGCTTGACCGTCGCATCTTCTTGCAACAGCCGCAGCGCCTGCACCTCTTCAAGATCGGCACGCAGGGTATCGGCCTTGGCCTTCAGCCCCGGCGTCACCTCGGCCAAGAGCATCCCGGCGCGTGCCGTGCCCGTCGGGCCGGAGGGGTGCAGCAAAGTGGCGGGCGCAGGCGCACGCGACATCGATTGCAACACGCCCAAAAGCTGCGAAATCTCGGTCTCGCGCGCTTGCAAATCCTCGGCCAGCTGCGATTCCCGCAGCGAGGCACTGCGCATTCCATCGCGCAGCGCCGCCAGCCCTTGTTCATAGCCTTTGACGATCTCGGTCAGCGCCTTGACGCGCTCGCGCCCGCCCTTGGCCTCGCTCAAGGCCTCGGCGCTTTCCGCCAACATCCGCTGCGCATCGCGCGCGGCCTCTGCCGGGGTCATCTGGGCCGATGCCGTGCCTGCGCACAGGCACAGGATTACCGCCGCGCGCAGGATCATGCGATAAGGCTCTCTCCGGTCATCTCTTCGGGCAGGTCAATGCCCATCAGCCCCAGCAAGGTCGGGGCCAGATCGGCCAGCCGCCCGCCGCTGCGCAGGGTCGCGCCTTCGGGGCCACCGACCAGGATCACCGGCACCGGATTGAGCGTATGCGCGGTATGCGGCCCGCCGGTTTCGGGATCGGTCATCATTTCGCAGTTGCCGTGGTCCGCCGTGACAATCATCGCGCCGCCGGCCTTTTCCAGCGCTTCCAAAGCCCGCCCCAGCCCGGTGTCGACCGAATGGCAGGCCGCCTTGGCCGCCTCAAGATCGCCGGTGTGACCGACCATATCGGGGTTGGCATAGTTCACCACGATCAGGTCATAGCCCGCCTCAATTGCCTTGACGAACTGGTCGCTGACCTCGCCGCTGCTCATCTCGGGCTGCAAATCATAGGTCGCCACCTTGGGCGAGGGGGCCATGTAACGATCTTCGCCAACTTCCGGCGTTTCCTTGCCGCCGTTGAGGAA
The DNA here is from genome assembly GCF_054052205.1 of Marinovum sedimenti. Classification (NCBI taxonomy): domain Bacteria; kingdom Pseudomonadati; phylum Pseudomonadota; class Alphaproteobacteria; order Rhodobacterales; family Roseobacteraceae; genus Marinovum; species Marinovum sedimenti. The sequence goes on along the minus strand of NZ_CM133223.1, from coordinate 2,123,981 downwards.
GAAGGTGACATGCGGATATTTCTCGGTCTCGGCCAAACGGAACTGTTTCAGCCCCTTTGCGGCGACCCATGCGCCCAGCGTGTTGACCACGACCTTCTTGGGGTAAGCGGCGGTCATAAAGTCGTCATGCGCCTTGGAATAATCCACCATGCCCAGCAGCGCGGCCCAGTTGGGGCGGTTGCGGTCGGCAAAGCCGTCAAAGTCGGCAGCACCAATCGGCAGCAGGATTTCACGCGCCCGGTCGGCGCGGAAGTTCAGGCAAAAGAAGCCATCGCCGTCCTTGGCCCCGGCGTAATCTCCGATCAGCGTGGCGGGAATAAATTCATCGGTCTGTTCGCGCCCGTAAGCCGCACTCACCGCATCCAGAGCCGTCGCCGCGGTGTGCTCGGCGGTGCCGCAAACCATCGCGCGATAGGCTTTTTCCACCCGGTCCCAGCGGTTGTCGCGGTCCATCGCAAAATAGCGCCCGGTCACGGTGCCAACGCTGGCCCCCTCCGGCAGTCGCGCCACCAGTGTTTCAAGATAGCCGTCGGCGGATTTCGGGGCCACATCGCGCCCGTCGGTCACGGCATGAACGACCACCGGCACCCCGGCCTTGGCAATCATCTCGACAGCCGCCAGCGCATGTTCGATATGGCCGTGCACGCCGCCATCGGAAATCACCGCCATCACATGCGCCGTGCCACCGGATTGGCGCAGGGTGTCGATGAACGACTGGATCGCCGCGTTGGAAAAGAACGATTTGTCCTCGATGGCCAGATCAATCTGGCCCAGATCCATCGCCACCACCCGGCCCGCGCCGATATTGGTGTGACCCACTTCCGAGTTGCCCATTTGCCCGGTCGGCAGGCCCACATCATTGCCATGGGTCATCAGCGTCGCATTCGGACACTCCGCCATCAGTCGATCAAAGTTCGGCGTGTCAGCAAGAGCGACGGCGTTGCCTTCGGTTCGCTCCGACAGCCCCCAACCATCAAGAATACATAGAACTACGGGTTTGGGAGCAGACATGGATTTGTCCTCGTTCTGGGGGATGTCACGCCCCGGCACGCGGGGCGGTCATTGGGTTCAAAATTAATCAGGCACCGGGTAAAACGGGCACCGCGTTACACAGGCATGGGGACGTGCGTTCAAATATCAAAGGTCGGGTGGAACCGGCCCGAAGGCGAGAGGGTAAAGATATCCGCCCCGTCCGAAGTCACGCCTACCGAATGTTCAAACTGCGCCGACAGCGATTTGTCGCGGGTCACAGCGGTCCAGTCATCGCCCAGAACCTTGGTCTCGGGACGGCCGAGATTGACCATGGGTTCGATGGTAAAGAACATGCCTTCCTCAAGCACCGGCCCGGTGGCCGAGCGGCCATAATGCAGCACATTGGGCGGCGCATGAAACACCGTGCCCAACCCGTGACCGCAGAAATCCCGCACCACCGACATGCGCTGTGCCTCGACAAAGCTCTGGATCGCATGGCCGATGTCGCCAAAGGTGTTGCCCGGCTTCACCGCTTCGATCCCGAGCATCAGCGCATCATGCGTCACCTGGATCAGCCGCTCGGCCTTGCGCGGCAGTTTGCCCGCCACATACATCCGGCTGGTGTCGCCAAACCATCCATCGACAATCACTGTGACGTCGATATTCAGGATATCACCGTCTTTCAGTTTCTTGTCGCCGGGGATGCCGTGGCACACCACGTGGTTCACGCTGATACAGCTGGCGTGCTCATAGCCTTTGTAGCCGATGGTGGCGGATTTCGATCCCAGTTCGGTGACCCGCCGCTCGATGAAGTCATCCAGCGCGCCGGTGGTCTGGCCAACCTCGACCAGCGCGGCGACCTCATCAAGGATCTGCGCCGCGACACTGCCGGCCTTGCGCATGCCCTCATAGTCGGCGGGGTCGTGAATTCTGATGCCGTCGCGCGTCATGCGGCCCTTGTGACGGTTCATGGCAATGCTCCGTAAATCAATTCTTGGCCCATACTTATGCGCTTGCAGCGAAAAGAGCCAGAGGATGTGCGCAGACAGGCCCCGCGCCGCACCCTTTTAGCGCGATTTTCATGGCGGTTCACTGGCTTGCGGGTCAATTTCGCGCGTTATTCCGTGTTATTCCGGGTCGAACCGCAAGGCCCCGGTGGGGCTGATCCCCTCGGGGCTGAGATCGCAGCCCAGAACCATCACCTCGACGCCCGCTTTTTGTGCCAGGTTGAACGCCGCCGCATAAGCCGGGTCAATGTCGCCCGCCAGCCGCATCACGGGGCAATCGTTGCGCTGGATCAGGTAGAGCATCACTGCCCGGTGCCCGGCCTGCACCATCGCCGCCAACTCGCCCAGATGCTTGGTGCCGCGCGCGGTCACGCTGTCGGGGAACTCGGCCATGCCGGTTTCGCGGCTCAACGTCACCGATTTCACCTCGACATAACAATCCCGCCGCCCCTCGGCAGTCAGCAGGAAATCGATCCGGCTGTTCGTGCCGTATTTCACCTCGGGTTTCACGCGCGCATAGCCGTCCAACCCGGCCACTTCGCCGGCCTCCAGCGCCGCCCTAAGCGCGCGATTGGGCACCGAGGTATCGACCCCCACCAAAACGCCGGGCGCGGGCGACACCAGCCGCAGGCCGTAATCCAGCTTCTTTTTCGGATCGTCGTTCGGCTCAAGCCAGACGGCAAAGCCGGGCTCGGCCAGCCCCATCATCGAGCCGGGATTGGCGCAATGGGCCACAACTTCGCGCCCGTCCTCAAGCCGGCAATCGGCTAGGAAACGTTTGTAGCGTCGGATCAGCGTGGCCGGGACAAGAGGGGTTTGAAAGCGCATGCGCCCGGCCTATACCTCAGCAGACCCGTCTTCAAGGAGGCCCGACATGGCCAACCCAACCGCTGCGATGCTTGTTATTGGCGATGAAATCCTCTCAGGCCGCACCCGCGACGCCAATATGCACTACCTCGCCGGTGAGCTGACCAAACACGGCATCGACCTTAAGGAGGTCCGCGTGGTCAGCGATGACGCCCCGGCGATTGTTGCCGCCGTGCGGGCGCTGGCCGAGGGGGTTGACCATGTGTTCACCTCGGGCGGCATCGGCCCCACCCATGACGACATCACCGCCGATTGCATCGCGCAGGCATTTGACGCCCATATCGACGTGCGCGACGACGCTCGCGCGCTGTTGGCCGAACACTACGCCAACACAGGACGCGAGCTGAACGACGCCCGCCTGCGCATGGCACGCATTCCGGACGGCGCGACGCTGATCGACAATCCGGTGTCGATCGCGCCGGGCTTCACCATGAAGAACGTGCACGTCATGGCCGGGGTGCCGAATGTGTTTCAGGCGATGGTTGCCACCGTCCTGCCCACGCTCACCGGCGGCGCGCCGCTGCTGAGCCAAACGCTGCGAGTGCAACGGGGCGAGGGCGACATTGCTGCGCCGCTGTCGGATCTTGCGACCGAATTCGACGACCTGTCGTTTGGCTCTTATCCGTTTCAGCAAAACGGCGCCTATGGCTCTAATGTCGTGGTGCGCGGCTCTGATGGCACGCGGATCGACGCGGCCATGGCCCGCCTGCGCGCGCTGTTCGGAGAATGATGCCGGGCGCCGATCATCTGATGCAGGTGTGCGAGGCGACTTGGCCGCCTGCGCGCCGCTTTGACCTCGGGCCGTTCACCCTGCGCGATGGGGCGGGGGGCGGCAAACGGGTCTCGGCGGCGACATTGGCGCCGGGGGGCACCGCAACCGAGGCGGACCGGCACCAAGCCGAAGCCGCCATGCGTGAGATCGGCCAAGCGCCGCTGTTCCAGATCCGTCCCGGCGAAGACGCCTTTGACGCCAGTCTTGCCGCCGCTGGGTATGAGATCATCGACCCGGTGCAGCTTTACGTCATTCCCGCCGAAGCGCTGGCTGATGTTGCGATTCCGCGCGTCACCACCTTTTGCATCTGGGAGCCGCTGGCGATCATGATCGACCTCTGGGCCGAGGCGGGCATTGATGCCGACCGGATCGCTGTCATGCAGCGCGCCGCCTGTGCGAAAACTGGCCTTCTGGGGCGAATCGAAGACAACCCCGCCGCCACCGCCTATGTCGGCCTGCATGACGGCACGGCCATGGTGCACGCGCTTGAGGTCACGCCGGACAAGCGCCGCAAGGGCATGGCGCAGTGGATGATGCGCGCGGCGGCCCAGTGGACGCGGGCGCAGGGCGGCTCGCATCTCTCGGTGCTCTGCGTCAAGGAAAACGCTGCTGCCAACGCGCTTTATCGCGCGATGGGATTTGCACCGGCTGGCAGCTATCACTACCGTATCAAACAACCATGACCGCGAGGGGGAGACCGGCGATGAGCCAGACCGACAAGATCACTGCGCTGGATCTGCCGATGGCCGATCCCCTGCCGGACGAGACGCAGAAATATTTCGATGTCTGTCAAGATAAGCTGGGGATGATCCCCAACGTTTTGCAAGCCTATGCCTTTGATATCGAAAAGCTTAACGCCTTCACCGGCATGTACAACGAGCTGATGCTGGCCGACAGCGGGCTGAGCAAGCTTGAGCGTGAGATGATCGCCGTCGTGGTGTCATCAGTCAACAAATGCTTCTATTGCCTCACGGCACATGGCGCGGCGGTGCGACAGCTTTCGGGCGATCCGGCCTTGGGTGAAATGATGGTGATGAACTGGCGGGCCGCTGATTTGGACGCGCGCCAAACCGCGATGCTGGGCTTTGCCGAAAAGGTCACCAAGGCCAGCGCCGAAGTGACAGAGGCCGACCGCCAAGCGCTGCGCGATGCTGGGTTTAGTGACCGCGATATCTTTGACATCACCTCGGTCGCGGCGTTCTTTAACATGACCAACCGGGTGAGCAGCGCCATCGATATGCGGCCCAACCCGGATTACCATTCTCAGGCGCGCTGACCTTGCGGGGCGCTGCGCTCATAATAGGGTGTTTCGCCGCCTTGGCCGCGCCCGTCGCGGCGCAGGTGCTAAGCTTGCCCGCCGGAACCCGGCTTGAACACGATGCAAAAAGCGATCCGGGGTCGTATGCCATGCCGCTTGGCCGCATTGCCGATGGGGCGATCCCGGTCAAGGTGATCGAAGGCGCGGTGCAGCGGCAGGCGTTTCGCGTTCCGGCCAGCACCGGCACCACCTTGCAACTGCTTGCGCCGCTGCGCAGCCAGATCGAGGCGGCGGGGTTCGAGATCTTGTTTGAATGCCGCACCCGGCAATGTGGCGGTTTCGATTTCCGCTTTGGCACCGAGGTTCTGCCCGGCCCCGGTATGTATGTCGACCTGACCGATTTCCGCTTTCTCGCGGCGCAGAATGCCGAGCAGGGGGCGATTTCGCTTTTGGTGTCGCGCAGCGCCTCTGCCGGGTTCGTTCAGGTGATCCGGGTCGGCACCGCCCCGGATGCGGGCTTTACCACCACCGCAGGCCCGGCCAACCCGACGATCCCGCGCCCCACCGGCCCGCTGGGCACGCAACTTGAAAGCGCCGGGCGTGTTGTGCTGAGCGATCTGAATTTCGCCACCGGCTCTTCGGCGCTGGGCGAGGAGGCGTTTGAAAGCCTCGCGGCGCTGTCCGATTACCTCACGACCTATCCCAACCGCCGCATCGCCTTGGTCGGGCACACCGACTCCGTCGGCACGTTGGAGAATAACATCGCCCTGTCGCGCAAACGCGCGGCCTCGGTTTTAGAGCGGATGGTGGCGACCTACGGCGTTGCGCGCGGCCAGTTAGAGGCGGGCGGCATGGGCTATCTGGCACCGATCCTCAGCAATCTGACCGAAGAGGGCCGCGAGGCCAATCGCCGGGTCGAAGCGGTGCTGGTTTCGACCGAGTGAGACCGCGCGCCAGTCCCCGGCCCATCTGAGTCTCATTTTTTAAGTGATGCGAGCGTGAAAACCGCCGGCAACTGTGCGCCATGTCATCATTTCCGCCGGAATTGCCGGGGTAGCCTTGGGAAATCTCGGTTACTACCCAGACAAAACTGAAGGCACGTGAGCAAGCGAATATGCGTATGGAATCAATTGAAAGCGGTCTGACGGCCGAAGAGCGCGCGGCGTTGGCAACGGCCTATTCTGCGGCATTGGAGTATCGGTCGAACGTCAACTTGGGCGGTGCGCGTCCGGTTGTGCCGCTCGATGAGGCCGTCGCCCGGTATCGCACGCCGCTCGACGAAGAGGGGCAGCAAGCGGCGCAGGTGATTTCGCAGATCACGGCCAAGGCCGAAGGCGCGATCCATCCGATGACGGCCCCGAGCTTTTTTGGCTATGTCTGCGGGGCCTCACATCCGGTGGGGGTGGCCGCCGATGCGCTGGTGTCGGCCTGGGGGCAGAACGCGGCGTCCTCGACGGAATCGCCTGCGATCACCGGGATGGAGCGGGCGCTGTGCGACTGGTTGATCGAGATGTTCGGCCTGCCGGAAAAGACCGGCGCGGGCCTTGTGACCGGCGCCACGGTCGCCAACTTTTCGGCGGTGCTGGCCGCGCGCCACGCGCTTTTGGCGGCGCAGGGATGGGACGTGGAAGAGGATGGCCTGCTCGGCGCACCCGCCTTCCCGGTGCTGATCGGGGCGGATTGCCATTCGGCGATCACCGCCGCCCTGCGCTATTCCGGCATTGGCACAGGCCGGGCGATCCGGGTGGCCACCGATGACCAAGGGCGGATCTGCCCCGAGGATTTCGCCACAAAACTGGCCGCTTGCGAGGCACCGCCGCTGGTGATCCTGCAAGCCGGACAAATCAACACCGGGGCGTTTGATCCTTTCGAGGCGCTGATTGGCGCGGTGCATGACCGAGGCGGCTGGGTGCATGTCGACGGTGCCTTTGGCCTCTGGGCCGCAGCGGTGCCGGAACTGTCGCAACGTTGCGCCGGGATCACCGAGGCCGACAGTTGGGCAGTGGACCTGCACAAGGGGCTGAGTGCGCCTTTCGATGCCGGTGTTGTTCTGGTGCGGGACCGGCGGGCGCTGGTGGCGGCAATGTCGGCGCGCGGGGCCTATCTTCCGGAGTGCAATCGGCATTGGGACCCGTCCGACAGCACGCCAGAGCTGTCGCGCCGGGCGCGCGGCGTGCCGAGCTATGCGATCATGCGCCATCTTGGGCAATCCGGGGTGCGTGAAATGATCCTGCGCCATCATCAGCTTGCCCAGCACATCGCCAAACGTATCGAGGCCGAGCCGGGGCTGACCGTGCTGAACGACGTGGTGTTCAATCAAGTGGCGATCTGCTGCGGCGACGGGGCCGAGGGCAACGTTCAGACCGATGAGGTGCTGCACCGGGTTCAGGAACGGGGCCGGGTGTACCCCTCACATGGAGAATGGCGCGGGCGTCGGATCATCCGGGTGTCGGTGTCGGGCTATGGCATTTTTCGCAAACATGCCGACACCCTTGCAGATGAGATCATCTCGGCGTGGCGGGGTCTTCAGGCCGAGTAACCGCCTGTTTTGGCCGCGAGGCCACCCAGCAATACCCATCGGGATCAAGCAGGAACGCCTCGCGCAGTCCATGCGGTTTGTCCATCGGCGCGGCGAGCACAAGCCCGCCTGACGCCCCGGCGCGCTCGGCGGCTTGGTCAGGGTCGCTGTCATACAGCCGGATCTCAACGCCAAGCCCGCGCGGTGGGTGTTCCGGCAGCATCTCGTGCAGGGGGTGGTCTGCGTAGGTGTGATCGGCGTGCAGCTGAAACAGCTGATCGCCATAGGCCACGATGGCGAAATCACGCGACATGCGATGCACGCCCATGCCAAAGACCACGCGCAGGAAATTCGCGCTGATCGCCACATCTCTCACCAGCAGATTGAGGCCCAGGCCACGCAGGCCCGCACCGAATGCCTCGGGGGTCACTGTCTCGAAATCCATCGCACCGCTCTTTTTCACGCTCCGTTATGGTTGAAGTCGCCCTGCGCCTAAGTCAATGTCGCGCGCAACAGACAGGACAGGGGCCGGTATGACAGGTAGAGAACAGATCAAGGCGGTGCAGACCCCGGAACTTCCGGAGCAGCAGTTCTTTACGGATGCCGAAGCGGCTGTCGACCAGCTGTGCATGCTGTACGACAAGGCGACGACGTTCCTGTCGGATGCGTTTCGCCGCGCGATGGTCAAGGGCCAGCCCGCGATGCGCCAGCGCGCCTTTTACCCCGAGATCCGCATCACCACGACCAGCTTTGCCCAGGTCGACAGCCGGCTGAGCTTTGGCCATGTCTCCGGCCCCGGCACCTATGCCACCACCGTCACCCAGCCACGGCTGTTCCGGCAGTATCTAAGCCAGCAGTTGCGGCTGTTGATGGAAAACCATGGCGTGCCGGTGGCGATTGGCGTGTCCGATACGCCGATCCCGGTGCATTTTGCCGTCGCTTCCAAGACCGAAGTCACCGTGCCGCAAGAGGGGGCCTCTGAGTTCATTCTGCGCGATGTCTTTGACGTGCCCGACCTGTCGACCACCAACGATGATATCGTCAACGGGACCTTCACCGTGCCTGTCGGCGGGGCCGCGCCGCTGGCGCCGTTCACCGCGCAACGGGTGGATTATTCGCTGGCCCGCCTGTCGCATTACACCGCCACCGACCCCGGCCATTTCCAGAACCATGTGCTGTTCACCAACTACCAGTTCTACGTCAGCGAATTCGAGGCTTATGCCCGCGAGATGCTGGCCGATCCGAACAGTGGCTACACCAGCTTTGTCAGCACCGGTAATGTCGAGATTACGGCCCCCGATCAGATCATCCCGCCGACGCTGAAACAGCCGCAGATGCCGACCTATCACCTCAAGCGCCCGAATGGCGCGGGGATCACGCTGGTCAATATCGGCGTTGGCCCGTCGAACGCCAAAACAGCGACCGACCACATCGCCGTGCTGCGCCCGCACGCCTGGCTGATGGTGGGTCACTGCGCCGGGCTGCGCAACACGCAGTCACTGGGCGATTTTGTGCTCGCACACGCCTATCTGCGTGAAGACCGGGTGCTCGACGACGACCTGCCGATCTGGGTGCCGATCCCGGCGCTGGCCGAAATTCAGATCGCTCTGGAAGAGGCGGTGGCCGAGGAAACCCAGTTTTCGGGCTATGACCTCAAGCGGATCATGCGCACCGGCACGGTAGCCAGCGTCGACAATCGCAACTGGGAGTTGCGCGATCAGGAAGGCCCGGTGCAGCGGCTTTCGCAATCGCGCGCCGTGGCGCTGGATATGGAAAGTGCCACGATTGCCGCCAATGGCTTTCGCTTCCGGGTGCCCTATGGCACGCTGCTCTGCGTCTCGGACAAGCCGCTGCATGGCGAGTTAAAGCTGCCTGGTATGGCCAGCGCCTTCTATCAGACTCAGGTCGCGCGGCACCTGCGCATCGGAATTCGGGCAATGGAACACCTGCGCGAGATGCCGCTAGAGCGTATCCACAGCCGGAAATTGCGGGCTTTTGACGAAACCGCCTTCCTTTGACGTCGGGTAAAGCGCAAAAAACCTATATTTTTATGACGCAACCGCCCACAAATAGTTGTGTTGGTACGCAACATAACGTTTAATGCGCGCAATGAGGCCCAATAGCTGGGCAGAACCAAGGAGACCAGAAAATGGCAAAACCAATGACCAAGACCCAGCTCGTTGCGGCTCTGGCAGAGGAAATGGACACCGACAAGAAAGCCGCCGGCGCGGCGCTTGATGCGGTGTGCAACTTGATCACTCGTGAAGTTTCGGGTGGCGGTGCGGTGACGCTTCCGGGTGTCGGCAAATTCTACCTGCGCGAGCGCCCCGAGCGTATGGTGCGCAACCCTGCCACCGGCGAACAGTTTAAGAAAGAGGCGGATCAGGTCGTGAAAGTGACCATCGCCAAAGCGCTGAAAGACAGCGTCAACGACTGAGCCGCGCGCTTACAGTCGGTATGTTTCGGGCCGTCCCATCGGGGGCGGCCCCTTTTTTTTGGCAAAGCCGTTCCGCCGCGCAAAAGGCCAGACCCGTGAATTTCGCTTGCCAAAACCCACGATTTGCACAATCTGGGCGCGGGAGGGGCGATGGCGTCGCCCCAGACTGCACCCTATCCCAGTCCTGAACGCCGGGACCTTTCTTTGACGAGGAGGGTCGCAATGACTGCACGTCCTGATTTCTATCGTTTTCACAACGGCCAAAAGGCCGCTTTGCAATTTGCCGATGCCGAATATGAGGCGCGGCTTGCCGGTCTGCGTGCGCGCATGGCCGATCTCGGCTGCGAGGCGGCGGTGCTGACCTCGATGCACAACGTCAGCTATTATTCCGGCTTCACCTATTGCGCCTTTGGCCGGCCTTATGCGGTTGTCGTAACGCCCGAGACATCGGTGACCATCAGCGCCGGGATCGACGCGGGCCAACCGTGGCGGCGCTGTTTTGGCGACAACATCACCTATACCGACTGGCAGCGCGACAATTACTGGAGCGCGATCCTGTCGGTCACCGGGCCGGGGCGGGCGATTGGCTTTGAGGGCGATCACCTGACGCTGGTGCAAAGCGACAAGCTGTCGAGCTTTCTGTCGCCCTCGGCGCGGGTGGACCTGTCGGCAACAACAATGCAGCAGCGGATGATGAAAAGCCCCGCCGAGATCACCCTGATCCGGGCCGGGGCGGCGGTGGCCGATGTTGGCGGCTATGCCATCCGCGACGCGGTCAGGGTTGGCGCGCGCGAGATTGACGTGGCGATGGCCGGGCGGGATGCGATGGAGCATGAAATCGCCAAACGCTTTCCTGAGGCCGAGTACCGCGACACCTGGGTTTGGTTCCAGTCCGGGATCAACACCGACGGCGCGCACAACCCGGTCACGGCGCGCAAGCTCGCGCGTGGCGATATCCTGTCGCTCAACACCTTTCCGATGATCTCGGGCTATTACACCGCGCTGGAGCGGACGCTGTTTGTGGGCGAGGTCGACGACGCCAGCCTGAAGATCTGGGAGGCCAATGTCGGCGCGCATGAGCTGGGGATTTCGCTGCTGCAATCGGGGGCGCGCTGTTCGGAGGTGACGCATGCGATCAACGATTTCTTTGCCGAACGCGATCTGCTGCAACACCGGACCTTTGGCTATGGCCACAGCTTTGGCGTGCTGAGCCACTACTATGGCCGCGAGGCCGGGCTGGAGCTGCGCGAGGATATCGACACGGTGCTCGAACCGGGTCACGTGATTTCGATGGAGCCGATGCTGACGATTGCCGACGGGCAGCCGGGGGCTGGGGGCTACCGTGAACATGATATTCTGGTGATCACCGAAGATGGCAACGAGAACATCACTGGCTATCCTTATGGGCCAGAGTTCAACGTGGTCGGCTGACCTGACAGGGCGAGGGGCCTGCCGGTGCCTCGCCTATCCCAGATGCCCCATGCGGGGCCGCGCCTTGCCGCGTTGCAGGCCAAGCTGGCGTTCGCGCCAAATGATCAGCGCCCCTGCCGCCATCACCACCAGCGAGCCGAGGATGGTGGGGCCGGTGGGGACCTCGGCAAACAGAACATAGCCCGCGAAGACGGCAAACAGCATCGAAGCATAATCGAACGGTGCCAGCACCGACGCCGGCGCAAAGCGATAGGACGAGGTCAGTAGGATCTGCCCCACGCCGCCCACCAGCCCCGCCGTGACCAGCATCAGGGTTTCAGTCGGTGACGGCCAGACCCAGCCAAACGGCAGCGTGAACAGCGAAAACACCGTCGCGGTCAGCATGAAGTAAAACACCACCGCCGCCGCATGCTCTTTCTGTACCAACCGGCGGATGTGCACCTGTGCCAAGGACCGCGCCGCCGCGCTGAACAGCATCAGCATCGCGCCGAGTGTGGCGATCTTGTCGGCGGTGCCGTCAAAGCTCAGCCTTGGCCACAGGATGATGACCACCCCGATCAGCCCGATGCCCACCGCCGTCAGTCGAAACACCCGCACCCGCTCGCCGAGCAGCAGTGCCGCGAGGATCACCGTGATCAGGGGTGAAGCAAAGCCGATGGCAGTCACTTCGGGCAGGGGCAACATGCCCAGCGCCGCAAAGCCGGTGCCCATCGCCGACACCCCGATCAAGCCGCGCCACATGTGGCCCATCGGTCGGTCGGTTTTCAGTCCGGTCGACAATTCGCCCTTGGCCAGCAGCCAGACAATGATCACCGGGATGGAAAAGGCAGAGCGGAAAAACACGGCTTCGCCGGGCGGTATCACATCGGATGTCGCCTTGATGAGCGTTGCCATGATGGTAAATACGGCAAGTGCTATGAGTTTAAGCGCGATGCCGCGTCCTATATGCATACGCGGCATGCTGCGCTTCTGCTTGGCAAAGGTCAATTGCACGCCACGCATGACTGGTATGTTAATTCGGCATGCCTTGCAGCGCTTGCCATTGGCGCGCGCGATGGCCGAGACTGGCGACAACGCGGGAGGATTAAATGGCCGTTTTCGTCAAGATTGCACTGCCGGAGATGCCTTCGGTCCGGCGTTTCCCGATCTGATGCGATTTTTCTCGCGCCTCTCCCAAGGATCGCAGGCCGACGCGCGTCTTACCAAAGATATGCGCGATACGGTGAGTGATGAAACCCTGGCTCTTGAGGCCGCTGGCGGCGACCGCGCGGCGTTTTCGCGCCTGTTGGAACGGGTGTACGATCGCATGTTCGGGCTGGCCTTTCGCCTGACCGGCAGCCGGGCCGAGGCCGAGGATCTGACGCAAGACATCTGTGCCGCCCTGCCGGGCAAGCTGGCCGGGTTTGACGGGCGCGCGCGGCTGACAACATGGCTCTACCGCGTGGTGGTCAACGCCGCGCATGACCGCCGCCGCCGCGCCGCAACCCACGCCCGGGCGGCCGAAGGCTGGGGTGATGTGGAACTGGCCCGCCGGGCCGAGAATGACGAGGCGCGCGCGCAACTGGGTTGGCTGGCCGAGGCGATGGACGCGCTACCCGAAGACCTGCGCGACACACTGGTGCTGGTGCTAGAGCCGCTGACCCACGCCGAGGTGGCGCAGATCCAGGGCATCTCTGAGGGCACGGTCAGCTGGCGCATGTCCGAGATACGCAAGCGCCTGAAAGCGCTGAAGGAGGCAGAGGAATGAGCGACGAACTCGACAAGCTGCGGCAGGCGCTGCACGCCGCGACCCCTTCGCCGGATGCCGAGCATAAGGCCCGGACCATCGCCGCTGCGGAAAAAAACTTTCAAACCCGCCAAGGATCGCATGACAACGCCCGTCATAGTTCTGAGCGCCCGAACAGGGGTGCCTGGACAAAAGGACTTGGAGCCATGCTGAATTCGATCTCCCCGCGCGCCGCATTGGGCGCAACCACCGCCATCGCGCTTGTCGCCGCCGTTTTGGTGGTGCCGGTGATGGACATCGGCGCGCCGCGTCTGACCAGCCTGCCGAAACCCGTGGCCGTGCCCACCGCCACAAAAGACTCCAGCGACCCGCAAGAGGAAGACCTCGCGCTTTCAGAGATCGCCCCTGCGCCGCCTGCGCCCCCCGCGCCGATTGCCGCCGAACAGGCCATGTCCGACAGCATGGGTGGGATCATGTCGATGGAGGCTCCGGTGGGGGCCGGGCGCGTTGTTGGCCGCGCCGCCAGCAAACAGGCGGCGCCGCAGTTCCAGCCGATGCCTGAACCAACCTTTATCGCCCCCGAAAGCAATACCGAAAGCTTCCCCGAGGCCGAGAGCAACCCGCTGAAAGTCACCGCCGAAACGCCGGTGTCGACGTTCTCGATTGATGTGGATACCGCCGGTTGGTCGGTTCTGCGCAACATGATTGAGACCGGGCAATTGCCGGCGAAAGACACCGTGCGGATCGAGGAAATGCTGAACTATTTCCCCTATGACTATCCCGGCCCCGAGGGGAGCGACGCCTTTCGCGCCGCTGTGACCGTCGCGGATACGCCGTGGAACGCAGGCACGCAGCTGGTGCATATCGGCCTTCAGGGCGCCTTGCCCGAGGTTGACGCCCGCCCGCCGCTGAACCTTGTGTTCCTGCTTGATGTCTCTGGCTCGATGGACGCGCCGAACAAGCTGCCGCTGCTGAAACAGTCGCTGCGGCTGATGCTGGGCGAATTGCGGCCCGAGGATGAGGTGGCGATTGTCACCTATGCCGGGCAGGCCGGTGTGGCGCTCGAGCCAACCAAAGCCGGTGAGCGCGAGACGATACTGGCCGCGCTCGACAGCCTTGGCGCAGGCGGCGGCACGGCAGGCGCGCAGGGGATCGAGCGTGCTTACCAGATGGCCGAGCAGATGGGCGGCGCGGGCGAAGTGAACCGCGTGCTGCTGGCCACCGATGGCGATTTCAACATCGGCATTCACGACCCCGATGCGCTTACGGATTTCATCGAAGCCAAGCGCGACAGCGGCACTTATCTCAGTGTGCTCGGCTTTGGGCGTGGCAATCTTGACGATGCCACGATGCAGGCGCTGGCGCAGAACGGCAACGGGCAGGCGGCCTATATCGATACGCTGAGCGAGGCGCAAAAAGTGCTGGTCGATCAACTCACCGGCGCGCTGTTTCCGATTGCCAATGACGTGAAGATCCAGGTCGAGTTCAACCCGGCGCAGGTCGCGGAATATCGGCTGATTGGCTATGAAACCCGCAGCCTGCGGCGCGAGGATTTCAACAACGACAAGGTCGATGCCGGTGATATTGGCGCGGGCCATCAGGTGACGGCGCTCTATGAGGTGACGCCGGTGGGGTCAGACGCCCGCCTGACCGATCCACTGCGCTATGGCGCGGCCCCGGCGGCGAATGACAGCGACGAGCTGGGCCTTTTGCGGCTGCGCTACAAGGCTCCGGGCGAAGACGCCAGCCGCCTGATCGAGACGCCGATTGTTGCGGGGGGCGAGGTCAGCGCCGACATGGGCTTTGCCTTTGCGATTGCCGGGTTTGGCCAGGTGCTGCGCGGCGGCGACTACCTTGGCGACTGGAGCTTTGATGACGCCATCACCCTTGCCAATAGCGCCAAGGGTGCGGACGACTTCGGCTACCGCGCCGAGGCGGTGCGGCTGATGCGTCTGGCCAAGACGTTGGCGCAATAATCGCCCAAAGGGTGCGCCGCGGAGGCGCACCCGCTTTCGCAAAACGGTCGTCGCCCCGTCATGCTCGCGTTACATCCCCGGCGCAGGAGAGCCGGACTGCATTCACACAGGGGATTTTTCATGGTCATCCGCACCATTTGCCTTACGTCCGTACTCGCGCTGACCGCCGGGTCGGCCGTGGCCGAGATGAACTTTAACCGCATCGCGTCGTTCCCGGTCATTGCCAATATGGCCGCAGGCGAAGACACCAGCCGCGAAAGCGCGCCCGAGATCATCGACGTCACCCAAGACGGCATGACGCTGGTCTATACCGACAGCCCGCTTGAGGCGATTGGCCTGATCGACATCACCGACCCAGCCAATCCCACGCCCAAAGGCAACATTGCGATGGGCGGCGAACCGACGTCAGTGGCCGTGATCGGCACCACCGCGTTTGTTGGCGTGAACACCTCTGAAAGCTTTGTCGCCCCGTCGGGCGCGATCAAGGCGATCGACACCACCAACGGCGCGGAACTGGCGGCCTGTGATCTTGGCGGGCAGCCTGACAGCATCGCCAAGGCCAAGGACGGGTCGTTCCTTGCCATCGCGATTGAAAACGAACGCGACGAAGATCTGAACGGCGGCGCGCTGCCGCAGATGCCGGCCGGATCGCTGATCATGGTTGATGTCGTCGGCGGCAGCTTGGATTGCGCCACGATGAAGGTGGTCGCGCTGACCGGGCTGGCCGATGTTGCGGGCGATGACCCCGAGCCGGAGTATGTCTCGATCAATGCGGCGGGCGACGTCGTCGTGACGCTTCAGGAAAACAACCACATGGTTGTGGTGTCGAAAGACGGCGAGATCCTGAACCACTTCTCCGCCGGAGCGGTCGATCT
This sequence comes from Marinovum sedimenti, assembly GCF_054052205.1. Classification (NCBI taxonomy): domain Bacteria; kingdom Pseudomonadati; phylum Pseudomonadota; class Alphaproteobacteria; order Rhodobacterales; family Roseobacteraceae; genus Marinovum; species Marinovum sedimenti. The sequence goes on along the minus strand of NZ_CM133223.1, from coordinate 2,108,142 downwards.
TGACGGCATCGATGCCACTGACGAACGCGGCGCGCTGCTGTTCACCGAAAGCCAGACGGGCCGCAAACGCGAGCCTGACGCAGTGACATGGATCGACGGCGATCACTTTGCCACCGCCAATGAGGGCGATTACGAAGGCGGATCGCGCGGTTGGACGATTTTCCACAAGGATGGCACCGTTGTCTACGACTCCGGCACATCGTTTGAACACGCGATCATCCAGATCGGCCACTACCCGGACAAACGCTCGGACGCCAAAGGGGTTGAGCCTGAGTCGGTGACGTTTGGCGACTTTGGCGGCACGCCTTTTGTGTTTGTCGGGGCGGAGCGTGCCTCGATTGTTGGGGTGTATGACGTGACCGATCTTGCTGCGCCGGTGCTGACGCAGATGTTGCCGTCGGGTGTGGGGCCAGAGGGCTATGTGGTGATCCCCGAGCGTAATCTGCTGGTTTCGGCCAACGAAGGCGATTTGATCGAAGATGGCGGCGCGCGGGCGCATGTCATGCTGTACGTATATCAGGACGCGGCTGCGCAGTATCCGCATCTGACCTCGGCAGGCATGGACGAGCTGACCGGCTGGGGCGCGATTTCCGGCATGGTCGCGGGTGAGGGCAAGACGATCTATGCAGTGAATGACAGCTTTTACGGCTATCAACCGACGATCTTCACCATCGACGCGTCGGCCCGGCCTGCGCAGATCACCGATGCGATGCAGATCACCCGCGCCGGTCAGATCGCGCAGAAGCTTGATCTGGAAGGCATCGCGTTGGATGGCGAGGGCGGGTTCTGGCTGGCCAGCGAAGGCCGCACCGACCGCGTGATCCCACATGCGCTGTATCATGTGAACGCTGCGGGTGAGATCAAACACGAGGTCGGCCTGCCAGCGGAGTTGATGGCGGTGGAACAGCGGTTCGGGTTTGAGGGGATCACCAAGGTGGGCGATACCCTGTGGATGCCGGTGCAGCGCGAATGGCGCGACGATCCGGACCATCACGTCAAGCTGGTGGCCTACAATATCGAGTCCAAAGAATGGGGCGCGGTGCTGTATGAAAAGGCTGCGCCGGCGACCGGCTGGGTAGGCCTGTCGGAAATCGCGGTTTACGGCGAGTACGTCTATATCGTCGAGCGCGACAACCAGCATGATGATCGGGCGGTGACGAAAAAGATCTATCGTGTTGCGCTGTCCGAGATGCAGCCAGCGGCGCTGGGAGGGGATTTGCCGGTCGTGACCAAAGAGCTGGTGCACGACCTGTTGCCCGACCTGACGGCGACCGGCGGCTATGTTCTGGACAAGGTCGAAGGTCTGGCGATCACCTCGGATGGCGAGATTTTCGTGTCGACCGACAATGACGGGGTTGATGATCACTCGGGCGAGACAATGTTCTTCTCGATTGGCGGCGCGATGTAGGCGGCACGCCATAACAGTCTGCGAGAGAGGGGCCTGCGGGTCCCTCTTTTTTTCAACCCGACGCCACCCCGATCTGTCAACAGATCGGTGCCGATCCATTGATGGATCGGGCCCCCCGCTTGGACCTTCCGCGCAGAATCGGGCAAGCTGCTTTGCGAAGCACAGGGCAAGGAGGCTCGCCATGACCGTCACCCATATCCGTTCCAATATGGACTTCTGGCAGGAACGTATCGATCTGGCGGCGGCCTTCCGCTGGACCGCTCGGCTCAACATGCACGAGGCGGTGGCCAATCACTTCAGCCTCGCCACCGATGAGGCGGGCTCCACGTTCCTGATGAACCCCAACCAGATGCATTTCGCCCGCATCCGCGCCAGCGACATGATCGAAGTCGATGCCAATGATCCAAGTGCGCTCGACGGCCCGAACGCCCCCGATCCGACGGCTTGGGGCTTGCACGGCGGGTTGCACCGGCATTGCCCGCACGCCCGCTGTGCGATGCATGTCCATTCGATTTTCGCCACCGTGCTGGCGAGCCTCGCCGACAGCCGGCTTTTGCCGATCGACCAGAACTGCGCAAGTTTCTTTGGGCGGTATGTGATCGACGACGGCTATGCCGGTCTGGCGTTCGAGGACGAAGGCGAACGCTGTGCGCAGCTGTTCCGCGACCCCAAGCAGAAGGTGATGATCATGGGCAATCACGGCGTCATGATCATCGGCGACAGCGTGGCAGAGACCTTCAACCGGTTGTATTATTTCGAACGCGCGGCCGAGACCTACATCCGCGCCTTGCAAACCGGGCAGCCGCTGCGGGTTTTGTCCGATGCGGTGGCGGAAAAGGTGGCCTCTGAGGTCGAGATCTATCCGGAGCAGGATCTGCGGCACTTCAGCGAGTTAAAGGCGATCTTGGACAGTGAGGGGTCGGACTACGCCAGCTGAGCGCGAGGCCGATCCATCAATGGATCGGTGCCGATCTGTTGACAGATCGGGTTGCGTCCGGGTGCGGCCGTTTAAGGACAGCTGCCAGAGGAGCCTGAGCCGTGCTTGCCCAAGAGCGGCACGGGTGGATCCAGCGGCGTCGGAACGCCTGCTTCGGGCGGGCTCCGGTCCGCGCCGCGCCCGCAATCACTGCAAGGCTATCCCGGCCGCAACCCGGTCTGAACCAGCATCCCGCGCCGTTTGGCTTCGTAGTAGTAGCCGCGCGAATACCACTTCACGGCGGTCTTTTCGCTGCCGTTCGACAGCAGCCAGGCCCCGCGCAGGTATTTCACCGCGTATTGTAGATTGACGTCCGGGTTCAGCAGGTCCTTGGACGCTCCGCGAAAGCCCATGCCCCGCGCCGTTTGCGGCAGGATTTGCATCAACCCCCAATAGGGCCCATTGCGCGCGCCGGGCCGGTGGGTGCTCTCGCGGATGGCCAGCCTGTGGACCAACGTGCGCGGCACGTCGTAATGATCCGACCACTTGTTGATCAACCGCCGCAGTTCGGGCGTTTCATTGGGGTGCAGCGGCGGGTTAAAGTCGCGGGGATCGGGCTCTTGTTTGGCTTCGGGGCGGCGGGCACAGCCGGAAATGGCGGCAAGTGTGCCCAGGAAAAAGACGCGGCGGGATAGCTTGGACATCAGACGACTCGGTCAGTGAAAACTGGCCTGACCCTACCTGCGGTTGCACCACCGTGCATCTGCGGCATACGCGCATAGGCGAGCGGGCGCCGAATGGCTTGCGCTTCTCCGCCGACCGGCACAATTTGCACCCATGACCCATACACTCCTTTCATTCGGCCACGGCTATAGCGCCCGCGCCTTTGCCCGCCTTTTGCCCCCCGCCGACTGGCGGGTGATTGGCACCACGCGCACCGCAGAAAACCAGCCCGCACTGGCCGAAACCGGGATAGAGCCGCTGCTGTTTCCCGGCGACGACATGCGCGCCGCGCTGGACGCGGCCGACCATCTGCTGATCTCTGCCGGACCAAATGAGGACGGCGACCCGGTGCTGGCCCAGCTCGCAGACGAGATTGCCGCGCGGGCCGGGCAGTTCAAATGGGTGGGGTATCTTTCGACCACCGGCGTCTACGGCGACCATCAAGGCGGCTGGGTGGACGAGGACACCCCTCTTGCCCCCTCAACCCGCCGGGGTGAGATGCGCGCGCAGGCCGAGGCCGAGTGGCAGGCCATCCCCGGCCTTCCGCTGCATATTTTCCGCCTTGCGGGCATCTATGGCCCCGGGCGCGGACCCTTTGCCAAGGTGCGCAAGGGCACGGCCCGGCGTATCATTAAGCCGGGGCAGGTGTTCAGCCGCATTCACGTCGAGGATATTGCGCAGGTGCTGAAAGCCTCGGTTGCGCAGCCCGATCCGGGGGCGATCTATAACCTGTGTGACGATGATCCCGCCCCGCCGCAGGACGTCATCGCCTATGCCGCCGCGCTTCTGGACTTGCCAATTCCTCCCGCCACGCCATTTCAACAGGCTGAGATGACTCCGATGGCCCGCAGCTTTTATGCCGAAAGCAAGCGGGTGAGAAACGATCGGATCAAACAGGAGCTGGGCGTGACACTGATATATTCTGATTACCGCGCGGGCCTGCGGGCCCTTTTGGCGGACGAGCGCGACAGATGACACCGCCCCGCAGCCTCGGTGCCTTGCTCACCGCCATTCGCCCGGAAGAAGACACCTCGGACAAGGTTTCGGTGCAGGACATGCTGGCCGAGGTCGGCGACCGATCTTATGCGCCGCTGGTGCTGTTGATCTCGGTCCTGCTGATCACGCCGGTGTCTGGCATTCCGGGCGTGCCGACCATCGGGGCCTGTCTGATCGTGCTGATCACCGCGCAATGGCTGGTGGGGCACAAACATATCTGGTTGCCGCAAGTCCTGCTGCGCCGATCGATATCGGGCGAGCGTCTGGCCAAGGCCATCGACTGGTTCAGGCCCGCGGCCGACTGGGTGGATGGCCACGCGCGCAAGCGGTTTCGCGTGTTGACGATCCCGCCAATGGTGCTTGTGACCAAGCTGGTGATCATTGCCGTGGCCGTGACATGGCCGGTGCTTGAGATCCTGCCGATGGTCACGTCAATTGGCGCGCTTGCGCTGTCGCTGCTGGCCTTTGGCCTCATGGTGCGCGATGGGCTTTGGCTGGCGGCGGGATACGCCACAATCGCGGCCAGCGCCGGGCTGGTTATCTGGCTGCTGGGACAGGTTTAACGCTGGGTCGCTGGATTGGATCGAACAGATCCGGACGGGTTTGCACCGCCCCGCTTACCCAATCGTAGATCTGTGACACCTGCCGCGCCTTGGCCTGCCAGGTAAAGTGATCCTGCACCCGCAGGCGCGCGGCCTCGGACATCGGAATCAGCTGGGCTGGATCGGCCACAGCCGCCTTTAGCGCCGTGCGAAACCCCTTGATGATCGCGGCGCGCGGGCCAATCGGCACCTTGATGCCGGTCGCGGGTGTCACCAGTTCGCCGGGCCCGGCATAATCCACGATCATCGGCACCAGTCCGAGCGCCATCGCCTCAAGCACCACACCGCCGCCAAATTCGCGGATCGACGGGAAGGTGAGCATATGGCAACGCGCCGCCACCGCCTCGACCTCGTCATGTGGCAACCATCCGTGGAAGGTGACTGCGTGCTCGATGCCCTCATCGGCCACCTGCGCCCGCAGGTCTTTCATCATCGGGCCGTCCCCGATCATATCAAGCGTTAACGCGCCTGATTGCAGCAGAGGCGCCGCCGCCGCCAGCAACATATCCGGCCCTTTGTACGGCACCATGCGGCCAATAAAGCAGGCGCGCAGCGGCCGCGTGCCGGGGCGGGACAGGCGGGAAAACCGGGTGGGATCAACCGCGTTTTCCGGCAGATAGACGGTTTTGCCATGATACGCTTCGGGGATCTCGGATTGTGTATGGCGCGACCCGGTGAGAATGGCCGCCGCGTGGCGCAGGGTCCGCGCCCGACCGGGCAAATAGCGATAGGCCGACCGCAGATAGCTCAGGACTTCGCGTTCGCGCAACCGCTCGGAGTTGAACCCCTCAGGCCAAGGCACACCGCCATTGAGCGGCCCCAGGACAAACGGCACCTCGGCCCCGGCACAAAGCCGGGCAATCGGGCTGGAAATCGTTGGGCTGAGCGGGGTGATGCGGTGCACAATGTCATATTTGCCCGCGTTGATCGCATCGCCAAATTCCCGCCACACCAGCTTTTCAAAATGCGGATAGGCCAGCGCGTTGAGCGCCTGCACCATAGTCCAGCCCTTGCCCTGGCCCATGCGCAGCATTTCGCCAATCCGCCACAGCGGGCGCGCAATGCTGTCGCTGTCGATAAAGGTGACGTCGCGCCCCTCGACATAGCCCGCCTTCAGGATGGCGTCGCGGTTGCGGATATGGGTGACAAGATGCACATCGGCCACATCGCGCAGGGCATGCGCCAGTGACCAGCCCACCAGAGGCACGGAAACCCAGTCCGGGTTGGCCGCCTCGGCAATGGCAAGAACGCGGTAACGAGACACTAATTACTCCATCACAGGACGCCAGCGCAGGGCAAACCGCCCGGCTTTGCGGCGCAATTTACTCTCTGCCAAACGGAGCCGCTCGCTTCGCAGAGTCTCTGCGTAGCCCATCAGCGCGCCCGACAAAAGCCAGGTCAGCGGCGTGAGCGTCGCATTGGGCACCAGTTCCACCGCATTGACCGCCAAAAGCAGGGTCAGCGGGCCGATATAGGGCGAAATCTCTTCGGTTTTACGCGCCAGCATTTCGCGCCAAAGCAAGAAGATGGGCAGGACCAGCAGCCCGAATTCGGCCAGAAAGCCAAGCCAGCCGTATTGCCCCATGACGATGATCCAACGCCCGTCGCTGATGGTTTCCAGCGCGCCGGTCACATCGTTGTAAATCAGGTTCCGGCCCCAGCTTCCCCAGCCAAACAGCGGCTTTTCATAGGCCCGGTCAAGCAGCATATCCTCGTTCTGGAACCGAAACAGCAGCGAGGCCGCGCGGTCGGGATCAATGCTGCCCGCGGCGGCGAGCATCTGTTCGGTGGGGATCTGATCGACGGCTTTCAGCACCGGATAGCCAATCGCCAAAACCGCCAGGAGCGCCGCGATCTTGAGCTGTGAGCGCACGCCAAACAACAGCACCACCGGGATCAGGATCACCGCAAACAGCATCGCGCCGAGCGATTTGAACAGCACAAGGCAGACGCCAAGCCAGAGGGTGATCGCGGTGAACATCATCTTGCGCCCGGTCTCGAACTTCAACAGCGCCGCCGCCGAGGTCAGCGCCATCATCGCAAAGAACGCCAGCCAGATGCCGTGATAGAGGAACACCGTCGGCCGCCAGCCGCCAAAGCGGTAGGTCTGGGCGAACTCATGCTGAAAATAGCCGTAAATCCAGATGTTAAGCTGCGGCGACATCCGCACTTCCATCAGCGACGGGATGCTATAGGCCAGCCCGGACCACATCAAAACCACCAGCAACAGCCGTTGCGACGCGGCCTCGACCAGGTATTGCCGGGCGAGAACGAAGGGGATGAAGATCAGGATTTGCGTCAGGGTCAGCGCAATCGCATCGGTGATCAGCAACCCCGGCAAAACCAGCGCATCGCCCCAGCGCACCAGCTCGGTGTTGGTGGCGACGGTGATGATGGGCGACAGGATAAACGTCAGCATCAGCACCTTGCCCAGCAGCGTGTCGGGCAGGATCGATTTGCGCAGCCCATAGATCAGCAGGGCCATCACCAGCGCGGCCAGCGCCGGGATCGAGTGTTTGTGCAACGGCGGCAGCAGCGGAAAGTCAAACGCGGCGGGGGGCGGGGGCAGTATCAGGAAGGCGGTGATCAACGCCACCAGCAGCGCCTGCGGCAAGGGCAGGCGGCGAAACAGGATCACTGTCACGATTGGCCATAAGGCCAGCATAAGATTTGCCAGTAAATTGGGCATCAGCGGGTCTTTTGTTGCAACTGGCGCAGCCTACCAAGGGAATGGGGCAAGTTTTAGGCCAGCCCCAAGTTTACCCGTCCGCCGCGCAATGGCAAACTGCCCCGCATGCGCGCCCCGTCTTTGGGCGATGCACCGCTGTTGCGGCTGCCCCTAATGCAAATCGGTAACTGCCCCGCAACGCACGTTACCAACTGCCCCGTGACGTAAGCCCCTGACTTCCCTATGACACAAGTCCCTGAATTTCCACGCAGACTGGTTTTTGGGGGTTGTACTTTGGTGGGGTCTTGGCCAGTTTTGCGCCCAGGGTGACCTCACGTAATTGGAAAGCCGTGCCACACCGCCGCAAGATAGCCTATCTCTGCGATTTGTCTCCGCAGGACCCGCTGACGTATTCCGGCGGTAACGCACGTATTTTCGATGCGTTGCAGGAGCATGTCGGCGATGTGACCCTGCTTGATCCGGGCTGGGGGCGGCTTGATCTGCTGCGGCGGATGATTGTGGCCCTGCCCGAGTCTGTCACCATTCGGGCGCTGTGGCGGATGCAGCTGGGGCTGTCGCGGCTGATTGCCCCGGCGATCCAGTCGCAGGTGACGCAGGGGCGGTATGACGTGCTGTTTGGCGCCTATTCGTTTCACTCCATGGCCGGGTTGCGCCTGCCGCCGGGGGTGTTTTCGGTCTATACCTCGGATGCCACCCCGACGACCTACAAGCGCTCAGAGGTGGGGGCGTCTTTTGGCTCTTATATGCGGATGTCGCGGCTGCTTGATCCGGTGATCCTGCGCGCAGAGCGGCAGGTGTTTCGCAATGCCGATCTGCTGCTCTGGCCGACGGAATGGCTTAAATCCGGGGCAGACAGCCTTTATGGCCTCGCGCCGGAGCGGTCGCTTGTGGTGCCTTGGGGGGCGAATGTGTCGGACCCCCGGCCCAGCGATGTCGCCCCTGCAATAAGCCGGGGCGCGCCGATCCGCTTTGCGCTGGTGGGGCGGGATTGGTACGCCAAAGGTGGGCCGCTGGTGTTTGAAACGATCACCCAGATGCGCGCCAAAGGGCTGGATGCGCGGCTTGACGTGATCGGGGTGGATCCGCCCGCCGAACATCAGGGCGATTTCGTGGAACTGCACGGTGTGATCGACAAATCCCGGCCCGAAGAGATGGCCCGTTTTGAAGCCGTGAAGCGCCGGGCGCATTTCCTGTTTCAGCCGTCTTTTGAGAGCTACGGCTTCGCCTTTTGCGAGGCCTCGGCCTATGGCCTGCCGTCGCTGTGTCTGCGCATTGGCGGGGTGCCGGTGCGTGAGGGGGTGAATGGCCACGCCTTGCCGCTTGGGTCTGGGCCTGAGGCGTTTTTGGACTGTGTGAGCGCCTATCTTGACGCGCCGCAGGCTTATGAAGAGCTGCGCCGCACGTCGCGGCAGGAATACGAGACGCGGCTGAACTGGGATGCCTGGGGCCGGACGGTGGATGACCTGTTGGCGCAGCAGGGGCGCTGAGGGCACTGGCATCGCGGCCAGCCGGTGGTGGCGTCTGGACTTATTCCGCCCGGTGCTTTGGCCCTATCGCTCGGCGCGGCAAAGCACTAGCCTGCGCCCAAATGGCCGGGCCACAGAGCCCCCGTGCCGCAGAAGTCTCAGGAGTTGCCGTCGATGAAAATGACCACCGAAGAAGCCTTTGTGAAAGTGCTCCAGCGCCACGGGATTGAACACGCCTTTGGCATCATCGGTTCGGCGTTCATGCCGATTTCGGACCTGTTTCCCAAGGCGGGCATCCAGTTCTGGGATTGCGCGCACGAAGGGTCGGGCGGGATGATGGCCGATGGCTATACCCGTGCTTGCGGCAAGATGAGCATGATGATTGCCCAGAACGGCCCCGGCATCACCAACTTCGTTACCGCCGTCAAAACCGCCTATTGGAACCACACGCCGCTGTTGCTGGTCACGCCGCAAGCGGCCAACAAATCAATTGGCATGGGCGGGTTCCAAGAGGTCGAGCAGATGAAACTGTTCGAGGATATGGTGGCCTATCAGGAAGAGGTGCGTGACCCGTCGCGCATCGCCGAAGTGCTCAACCGGGTGATCCTGAACGCGCACCGCGCCAGCGCCCCGGCACAGATCAACGTGCCGCGCGATTACTGGACGCAGGTGATTGATATCGACCTGCCCGAGGTGGTGGAATTCGAACGCCCCGCCGGTGGCGAAACCGCGATTGCCGAGGCGGCGAAACTGCTGTCGGAGGCGAAGTTTCCGGTGATCCTCAATGGTGCGGGCGTGGTTTTGGCCAACGCCATCGACGACTCGATGATGCTGGCCGAACGGCTGTCTGCGCCGGTTTGCGTTGGCTATCAGCACAACGACGCTTTCCCCGGCTCGCACCCGCTGTTTGCCGGGCCGCTGGGCTATAACGGCTCAAAGGCTGGGATGGAGCTGATCTCGAAGGCGGATGTGGTGCTCTGCCTCGGCACGCGGCTGAACCCGTTCTCGACCCTGCCGGGCTATGGCATCGATTACTGGCCCAAGGACGCCAAGATCATTCAGGTCGACATCAATCCGGATCGCATCGGCCTGACCAAGAAGGTCTCGGTCGGCATTGTGGGCGACGCCAAAAAGGTGGCGCAGGGGATCATGGGGCAACTGGCCGATAGCGCGGGTGACGAAGGCCGCAAGGACCGCGAAAGCCTGATCATCCAGACCAAGAGCGCCTGGGCGCAGCAACTTGCCTCGATGGACCATGAGGATGACGATCCGGGCACCTCGTGGAACGAACGCGCCCGCAAGGACAAGCCCGACTGGATGTCGCCCCGCATGGCCTGGCGCGCGATCCAAAGCGCGCTGCCGCGTGAGGCGATCATTTCGTCCGACATTGGCAACAACTGCGCCATCGGCAACGCGTATCCAAGCTTTGAGCAGGGGCGGAAGTACCTCGCACCCGGTCTGTTTGGGCCGTGTGGGTATGGGCTGCCGGCGATCATCGGGGCCAAGATCGGCTGCCCGGATGTGCCGGTGGTGGGCTTTGCCGGTGACGGTGCCTTTGGCATCGCGGTGACCGAGCTGACGGCGATTGGGCGCGAGGAATGGCCGCCGGTCACGATGGTGGTGTTCCGCAACTATCAGTGGGGCGCGGAAAAGCGCAATTCGACGCTGTGGTACGAGGACAACTTTGTCGGCACCGAGCTGGACGATGGCGTGAGCTATGCCGGGATCGCCAAGGCGTGCGGCTTGCAAGGGGTGCAGACCAAATCGATGGAAGAGCTGACCACCGCGCTGGCCACCGCGATCAAGGACCAGATGCAGAACGGCAAAACCACGCTGATTGAGGCGCTGATCAATCAGGAACTGGGCGAGCCATTCCGCCGCGATGCGATGAAGAAACCGGTGTCTGTCGCCGGGATCGACGCCGCAGATATGCGCGAACAGAAGGTCTAGGCGGGCAAAATTCCGTCGACGGAATTTGCAAATTTCATGATGAAATTTGGCTCCGTCTAGCTCAGAGCGAGTGTTACGGCGGTGGCGGCCACGATATCCGCCACCGTTGCGCCGCGGCTCAGGTCACAGACCGGGCGGCGAAAGCCTTGCAGGAACGGCCCGATGGCCTGTGCGCCCGCCAGCTCTTGCGCCAGTTTGTAGGCGATATTCCCCGCATCCAACGATGGAAAGATAAGCACATTGGCATTGCCCGCGCCCAACCCCTTTTTTGCCGCGATGCCAGCGTTCAGCGCCGCATCTGCCTGGATCGGGCCGGTGTATCCCGTGGCCTCGGCAGCGGCGCGCACCGCCTCGACGCTCGGGCCTGTGCCGCTCGCGGCGGTGGAGAACGACAACAGCGCCACATGCGCCGGGCCGATCAGTGCGTCGCAAGAGGCTGCCGAAGCGCGGGCAATCGCCGCCAGCCCGGCGGCATCGGGGGCAACGTTTACGGCGCAATCGGCAAACACCATTTCGCGCCCGTCCGGAAACACCATCAGGAAAAACGATGACGGCAGGCTGACCTCGGGCGCCAATCCAATCGCCAGCCCGGCGGCTTCGATCACCTTGGCGGTCGGGCTGTCGGCACCGGCGACCATCGCATCGGCCTCCCCCGCCGCGACCATTGCCGCCGCCCGGATCAGCGGCCGTGCCAGCATCCGCCGGGCGATGCCCTCTTTCATCCCGCGATTGGCCACCAGCGCGGCAATCTGCGCTTCTGACACTTCGGCCAAGGCGACCGGTTCTGCCAGCCCGTCGCGGCGCAATTCTGCGCAGGCCGCAGCGACCCGCGCATCTTCGATCTCGGGAAAGACCACCCGCGCCTGCCGCGCGCGTGCCGTTTCATACGCCTGTTCCAGAACTGCCATACCGACCTCCGCTGCCTGAAAGGAAACCATGATGACCCAAGACGTGAAGATCAACCGGGGCCTTAAGGGCATTTATTTCGAACGCTCTGGCGTCAGTCACATCGACGGCTCCAAAGGCGAACTGTTGTATCGCGGCTATAGCATCCACGATCTGGCGGAAAACTCGACGTTCGAGGAGGTCTGTTACCTGCTGATCCACGGCGAATTGCCGAGTACCGATCAGCTGGCGGAGTTTGACGCCGCGCTGAAGGACGCCCGCACCCTGCCGCCGCCGGTCTATGACGTCATCCGCAGTGCCGCAGAGGGCCATCCGATGGACGTGCTGCGCACCGCAGTCTCGGCTCTGGCAGCCTTGGAGGCAGACAGCCGTGAGGTGGGCGAGGCGGCGTTTCTGCGCAACGGCATCCGGCTGACGGCGCAGGTGCCGATGATTGTTGCCGCGCATGAGGCCATTCGCAATGGGCGCACGCCGGTCGCGCCCGACCCGACGCTGAGCCACGCCGCCAATTGGCTGTGGATGCTGACCGGGGAAAAGCCGAGCGACACCGCCGCCCGGCTGGCCGATGTGGATTTCATTCTGCACGCCGAACACGGTGCCAACGCTTCGAGCTTTGCCGCCCGCGTGACCGTGGGCACCGAGGCCAATCTGCACGGTGCCATCGTCACCGCGCTGTCCACCCTTGCCGGTCCTGCCCACGGTGGCGCGGCTGAGGATGTGATGAAGATGGTGCATGAGATCGGAACGCCCGAGAACGCCGCGGCCTATGTCAAAGCCAAGCGCGCTGCGCGCGAGCCGGTGACGGGGTTTGGACACCGGGTTTACCGCGCTGAAGACCCGCGCGCGCGTCACATGCGTGAAGGTGTGCGCAAGCTGGGCGAAGAAAAGGGCGCGCCGGAGTGGTACGCGATCCTTCAGGCGGTGGTGGAGGCGATGAAGCCTTATGCCCGCCACGGGCTTAACGTGAACGTCGATTTCTATTCTGGCGTGATCTATCAGCTGCACGGCATCCCGATGGACCTCTACGTGCCGATCTTTGCCATCGGACGGATGCCGGGGTGGGTGGTGCAATGCCTTGAACAGCAGCGCGGCAACATCCTGATCCGGCCGCTGACGCTGTATAACGGGCCGGATGAGCGGGCCTATGTTCCGCTCGTCGATCGCGACTGACACCTGGTTAGACCGAGCTTTGGGCTTCCGGCCCGGTTCGGTCAGGTCAGGTTTGGGGTAGGGGTGGTCTAGTCGGGCACCTTGGCACCCGACCTGTAGGGTTAAACCTTCTTTTTGCCGCCAAACCAGCCGCGCATTCGGTTTCCGGTGCCTTTGACCGCGTCTGAGGCATCGGCAAAGCCTTCTTCGACGTCTGACAGCATCGGATCGATCCGCGCCATGCGGAACCGCCGCCAGCGCACGTAGATCGCCCAGAACAAGATCGCCACGAGGGTTAAAACGATGATGTTGGTCCAGGGGATAATCGTGGCCGCTGGGTCGTCCACCCGGCGCACATCGACGGCGTTGGGATAGATCGACAGGAATTCATTGCGCCAGCCGTAGTGCTTGATCGCCACCCATTTTGGGGTTTCCGAGGTCGAACGCAGATCGGCGGCTTCGGTTTGCAGATTGGCGGTGTCGAATTTGAAATACGGCGGCCAGCCCCAGCCGGTATCCTCGTTGCGATAGACCATCGGGCGGCCATTGTCGCGGATCGTCTGGATAAAGAACACGTCGCGGTTGACCTGCCCGGTGGCATTGCCGCTGTCGGGGCTGGACCAGAAAATCGAGTTTTCGCCGAAATCGACCCGGCGGGTTTCCGTATCGGAAATCCGTGCGATATCGTGCTGTGGCAGAGTGTAGTGAAAGAACGCCCCGATCAGCACCCAGAAGGTCAGGATCAGAAGCCATTTGATGTAACGCATGTCGGATACCCCGTGGTTTGGAGGATATGTAGTGCTTTGGGGGCGGGTTGGAAACCGCTGGCGGTGGTGCTTTTGGCGGGCCGCCGGGGGTTTTCCACCCCCGGACCCCCGGAAGGTATTTTTAAACAGAAGAAGAGGGACGTGGTGCGCGCCTGTGGGTCAGTGAAAATTGGTGAAGTAGACGATGGCGATGATCAGGGTGACCGGCACGATGTAGACCCCGAGGATGAGCTTGCGGCGCAATGAGCCGTCATAGTCGGTGAGGCCGGTTTGCACGAAGGCTTCTTTGGCGTCGTCGTCGCCTTGCATCGCTTCGCTGTCCCATTCCGCTTCGAGTTTGTCGCGGCGCACGGCGCGGGAGTAGAGCGACAGGCAGATGTAAACCACTGTCAGCACGACAAAGCCGATGAACGACAGTTTGATGAATGCCAGCATGGTCTACCTTCCTGTTGCCGGGCCCCAGGGGCCGACCCGCGCGGGTTTTGTGCTGCGCGCGGGGGCGGTTTCCTGCATCGGGGCCTCGTGGCCAAAGAGTGCGGCACGCGCCCCTGCCTTGTCTACCTGATACTCGCGGGTCAAAAGGTCGACGATGTAGGAGCGTTTGGTATCAGACCAGCTGCGGTAGAGTTGGTAGAACAGTTGCTTGTGGCAGATGAACAGTTGGCGGATGTCGCGCGGGGCCAGTTCGGCGAGCAGCATGTTGACGAGATCGCGGTCGGGGGTGTCGGCGGCACGCAGGCTTAGGAAATAGGCCGGGTGGTCGGAGGCGATGCGCGGCCACTGGCCCGACCCCTCGGCCCATTGCACCAGTTTGTTCAGCCCGTGGTATTCCTCGGGGAGGTCGCCGGCGTGGCGGCGGGCGAGGTGGCGAATGTCGCGTCTTGTGGCACCGGTCAGGTCGAGGCCGGCGTCTTGGGCCGCGTCGACGACGATGAAATCCATCTTTTGCCGTAGGATGGCGGCGGCGTCGATGCCGGGGGCTTTGACGATGGGTTCGACTAGATCGTTGTAGTCAAAGAACTTGGCGATGCGGTTGCGGTCGCTCAGGTCGAAGACATACTTGATCGGCAGGTCTTGCAGCGCGTCTTTGTCGCCCGCCGTGATCAGCGCCGGGTGGTCGACCTTGCGAAACAGGTAACAGCCGCCGAAATGGCTGGTCCAGAAGTTCTGTTGCTCAAAACTCATGGTGTCGAGCAGCACCGGATTGCGAATGATGTCGCCGGTGCGCTGGGCGGTGCCGATCATCTTGGCGATCAGCACGTCGTCAAACCACGCATCCTCGCGGGTTTTGAAATCATCGACCATTGTCGCAAGCGTTTGCGCCTCGCGCAGGGTGCCGCCGGTGGTGTCGGCCTCGACGGTGATCTTGCGGATATCAAACAGGCGCTGCGGCGTGGTGAGGGTGAAGACAGAGTTCACCAGCTCGCCTGCCACCGCATCGCGGGCGGTGAGGGCAAAGAGTTGGGCCTCGTTGGTTTTAATGAAGTCTTTGAGGATGGTGCGGGAGGTCGAGAAAGTGGCGTTGAGCAGCGGCGCTTGCTTTTGCTCGGTGGTGAGCAGGATGAACTGTCGGTTGACGCCGTTGTGGTTGAGGTACTGCGGGTCGTCGAGTTCATCGCCGATCTCGGGGGAGAAGCCGGAGATGTCGATGTGGAACTCTTGCAGTTGGGTTTGCCGGGTGGTGAGGTGTTTGAGGGCCCGGTTGTAGCGGTCGATCAGCGCGGGGGAGTCGACGCGGATCAGGTTGCCGAACATGAGGCCGGATTGGATGAGGCGGTTCATGACCTACTTTTACTTTTCTTAAACATAATATCTTGAAGTTCTTCGGGAGAGTACGGGTCAGAAACTCTTTTGTGCAACATTGCGTGGCAGTTGGGACACACGGGAATCAAGTCGGTTTTTGGATCGAGCTTGTATTGTGTTCGCCTATGGGCGACCGGAACGATATGGTGAATATGGATAAAACCTTTCCCAATTTCTCCATATACATCCTCAAAATTCAGATGGCAGACCTTGCAAACTGAACCATGTAGTTCGAGGCATTTCTGGCGCGCCGCTCTATTTCGTTCAAAATGAGTTTGAACCACATCAAACCTCAAGCCTTCCGTGAATAGAGTGGGTTCGATTTCTGAGGTCATTTCTGAGGTAGTCGATTCTTCAACGGCGAAATAATCTCTCCCAACGACGTTAAGACTGCGTTTCTCCCGTATTTCATCAAAGTTGGAAATTCTCGGAATTCCGCTTAGGCTGTCAGGATCGGCGTATTGGCGAAACGTGTACAGCGTGTATCCGTCTTCTAGTATATGTTCTATGTGCCGAAGGGATGGACCGTAGCTTGCTGGCTTACGTCCGTTCGCGTCCTTTTTCCAACTCTCGGAGAACACCTGCTGGCGACCATCCTCTTCAACATGTGACCATGCTCCGAACATGACGAACCGCTCTTCGTGATTAATGTAGGACCAAGCATTTCTTGGGTTGTGCGGTTCTGCTCCAAACTTCCGTGCAAAAGCAATTCGGCTCATCTTTTGTCCTCCAAATACCGCCGCTTGGCCTCTTCCTGCCGCCCATAGTCGCGCACCAGCGTGTCTATCGCCACCTCATCCGACTTGTCAGCATAACGGAACTCGGAATCCGCGTAGCGGTTGATCTCTTGCAGCACCATCTCCGTCGTCACCGGCACCCGCAACTCGGAGATCATCGACGTCTTCGTCTCGTAGTCGCGCAGCAGGAACAGCTCGGGGTTTTCCATCCACTCGTCGGGCAGTTCAAAGTCCATCGCCCGCACTTTCACCGCGTCGGTGATGTTCTTGATGGCACGGCCGGTAAACCGCTCGTCGGCCTCTTGGATGCCCTTCAGATAGGTGCCCATCTTGGCAATCGTGTCGAGCTCGCCAACCCGCGATTGCACCCGGTCGAAGACCTGCAACAGCCCCTCTTCGTGCGGGCGGGCGTGGGCGGAAAAGCTGGCAGAGACCGCCGTCTTAATCTCTTGCGCTGAGAAAACCTCGTGGTCGCCCAAGGGGATAGCGTGGTTTTTGCCCATCAGCAGGTAGAGGATGTCGATGTAGTCGTCGCGGGTTTGCGGCCCGTCAACAAGGAACCGCGCGCCGGCGCGTTGGCGCAGAGCGTCGTCGACGTTTTCGGGGTAGTTCGAGAACATGCCGAAGGTGCAATTGCCGCGCACCACGGTGTTGGCGCCGGCAAAGCTCTCCATCAACACGGCGGTGATTTCGAGCTGACCGGCCGAAGACTGCCGGTCGCCGCGTTTGCCCGCAAGCTGGTCGATATCGTCGATGGTGCCAAAGCCGATCACCGCAGGATCGAGGATGGTGTTGATGAAGGCCTTGGCGTTCTGGCCGGACTTGCCCTGATAGCTGTCGATATTGTCGGTCGACAGGTTCTGATAGCGGAACGGATAGCCCGCGACCTTGCAATAGTCGTGGATCAGCCCGGCCATCATCTGGATCAGCGTGGTCTTGCCGGTGCCGGGTTTGCCATCGCCCATGAAGGTAAAGATAAAGCCGCCGAGATCGGCGAAGGGGTTGAGTTTGCGAGTAAAATCATAAGCCATCAGCATCTTGGCCAGCTTCATCGCCTGGTACTTGGCGATGTGGTTGCCGACGACTTCGTTGGGTTTCTTGAAGGTCATCGTCAACGTGGTGGATTTGGCTTTGGTGGCGGGGGTAAAGCCGCGCAGGGTCAGGTCGTCGGCCTCAACATGCCAGGTTGCGTTTTGAAACGGGGCGAGGCGGGGGGCGGTTTGGGCGCGCAGGGCGACCTTCTCCATCACCTGCTCGGCAAAGGCGGTGAGCGTGGCAATCAGATGCGCGTCATCGGCGGTTTGGGTGGTGAGGGTTTGGTCAAGCTCCCACAGCAGGCCATGCAGGGCGATCTGGGCGTTGTCGGGGATCAGCTCCTCGACCTCGGCGATCTCAACAGTGGTTTCGGTGGCGTGTGGCGACAGCAGATAGGCGGTGGCGTTGGCCCATGTGTGGGCGGTGATCAGCGCCTCGGCACTGAGCAATTCGGCGAATTCGGTTTTGCGATTGGCGGGCAGGGCGCTTTCAAGGTTGGCGCGCTTGAGGTCGGTCAGACCGGTGGCCTCGGCGTAGGTTTCGCCAACAGCTTGGGCCACGGCGATGGCACGGCGCAGGGTGTGCAGAGCGGTGGCTTGCAGGGGGGTGGTGAGGGCGTCTTCGTCGCTGGCCTCGATCGTATCGCGCAGGTGAACGCCGTGTTTGGCGGCGCTGCGGCGGGTGGCGAGGCCGGGGGTGGTGGCGCGAAACCGCGACCGGCGGGCGGGAATGCCGGGGGAGCGCTCTTGCGTGGGCGCAGTCTGGGGCGTGGCGATGCGCGGGGTGTGATCAAAGCCGGAGAGCAGCGCGGTGGCAGCGGCGTAATGCTTGCGGATATCGTCTTCGCGCAGCTCCATCTGGTCGGTTGTCTGGCTCATGCATTTTCTCCAAACGGTGCCGGGCGTAAACCCGGCCTACGGGCAATACTGTAGGTCGGGCCTCAGCCCGGTGTGCGGTCTAACGTGCGGTCTAATAAGACAAAACCCGCCCGCCGGGGCTGACGACAAACTTGCGCACAGTGGCAAAACCGGGCGGGTTTTTCTCGGCCAGCACCTGAAATGGCCGCTGGGGCAGGATGATGGCGCGGGTGGTGTCGGTCGCGCCGGTGTCGACGCCGCGGCCCGAAAACGGATCGAGCGCAAAGACCTCACGCTCGACAGTGGAAAACCACCCGGCGCGCTCTTCCTTGACCCGCTCGCTTTCGAGCGTTTCAGCGGTCCAGGCCAGGGTCCAGTCTTCGCCCGGCGGCGATTTCGCCTCGGCCAGCACATCGCGGATTGGTCCGGTCTGGCGTGTGAAACCGTGCGAATACATCGGGCCGATGTGAAACCGGCGCAGGCGCTTGGGGTGCAGATCGTCAAAGCTCTCGTCAAAGCCCTTGGCGATGGTCAACAGTTTCAGCGCGCCCAGCGATTGCGCCATCAGATGGCGTTGCACCTCGGGCCAGCGGCGTTCGTCCTTGGGCAGGGCGGTGCGGCCGGTGTCGTCAAGCTCGAGGATATAGATCGTCGGCAGGTTGATCTGGCTGTCATAGACCGCCCAATGGATGCGATATTTGCGCCGTCCTTCAAAGCCTTCGACCCAATCAACGCGCGGGTCCATCCGGGCCCAGAACAGGTGGCCGCTCAGCAGTTCTTCGTAGTACAGGCGCTGCGACAGGGCGAATTGCAGCTTGGTCGGGATTGTCTGCTCCGAGATGATCTGGCTGATCATCTGATCCTTCATCACCGCCGCGCTGGGCATGTTTTCCAGATGCGCCTCGGCCTGCTGGGCGTCATTCGCCATCACCAGCAGCTCTTGGAACGTCGGAAATCCGCTCTCGTGCGCGTCGATGGCGAGCGAGCCAAAGAACTGCCCGGTGTCGCGGCCCACCAGCAGGTATTTCATGCTGAGCGCCTTGAAGGTGTACGCGATGCCCCGGATATAGCGCGCGAGGATTTTCACATCCTCGCGGCTCAGGCTGCCCTCGGTTTCCATCACGGCGGCCACGCGGCCGAGATGGGCGGTGATCGCCTCGAACTTCTGGAAATAGCGCCGGCTGGCGAAGGTGTCGGTGAGGCCTTTGTGATCAGAGGCGGCGTCCGTCGTGCGCCCCGTCATAGCTTACCACCCGCGAAACGGCCGGGTCCAAGCGCCAACCGCGTGAACAGCGGCGATATGGCCGCCACCGTCGCATTGCTCGCAGCTCTTACGGATGTTGCGAGATAAAGCGCTCCGAACACCCGTTGGACCGCCGCACCACGGCCCTGCGATACGCGGCTTGCGCGAGACCCAGACCTGTGTCCGGAGTCCCTAAGAACACGGCGGGCCAGATCAGACATCACCCACCATACGCATTGCTGTCATGCTTTTCGACAATCGCGGCAAAGCGGCGGGCAAAGCGTTCGTCGGCCTTGGCCTTGGCCTCAAGCACATCGCGGGCAAAGACCATGTGATCCTCGTGCGCCTCGAGCATATCGGCCATCTTTTGGTTGGTGGCGGAGCCAATGGCGGCCATCGCGGTCTGTGCCTCTTGATCGGTTTTCACGCCGATCTCGTTGATCCGGTGCGCCACATCCTGTTGCTGCGCGGTTTTGAGCGATTTGGTCAGCGCATCATACAGCACCACGCGTTGCTTGGTGTCGGTCTGCAATTTGTTGATCAGCACCATCTGCGTCGCCGCCTGATTTTGCAGTGAATCGACCCAGGTTTTGCCTTTCTCGATATAGCGTTCCAGCGTCTGGCTCTTGGCCATCTTGACCTGTTCGCTCTGCACCAACGCGTTATAGGCCTTGTTTTGATCGGCCAGTTCGGTCTCCAGCTTGGTGCGCGCACTGGCGTCTTGCTCGACCGCGATCTTGTTTTCCAGGGCGATGATCTGCGGATCCATCGCGAGGATCTCGGCCTTGACGGCCTCCAGCTCGCCCACCGTCATTTCACGCTCGTCCAGCGTTTCGGTCAGGTTGGTTTCGACCTTGGATTTCTGGTCCTCCAACACCGCAAGCTGGTTTTCCAGCAGTTTGGTGATGATGTCAGACTTGGCAATCAGGTCTTGCAGCTTGTCATCGATATTGGCGGTTTTCATCCGCTCCTGGCGCAGGGCATCCGACCGGCCCTTGGAGAACACCCCAACAAAGCTCTCCCAGCCGGTTTTTGAGCGCATCTCGTCGAAATCGCGGGAAAAGGCGGCGGTGACATCGTCGAGGCCCATGATCAGCTCGGCGATATTGGCGTTCATCACCTCGGTATGATTGTGCACGTCCTGAAGGGTGGCGGTTTCGACATCGATGTCAGTCTCGGTGCCTTCCTTCATCTTCTGGCGGGCGGTTTCGATGCGGCTGGTGATCTCGGAAATCTTGGATTGGGTCTCGGCCACCTGCGACTGGCTTTCGCGCAACTGTGTGTCGAAATTGGACATGTCAAACTCCCTATTGCAAATGCTTGCGACGAATATGGGTAATGTTATGCCGGTTTACATCAGGGCGCACCGGATTTTCGCAAACATTGGCAAAAGCGCGCTGCAAAAGAAAGGTCGGAAATACCTGACCCCCTTGTGCGGGGTCAGGAGGTGCGCAGGGCGGCCTGTTCGTCGGCTTGCTGTCGGACACTGGCGCGTTTCGACACCAAGGAGGCGGTGATGACGCCGACGGTGACGATGGCAATCATGATGGTCGACAGGGCGTTGATCTCGGGCGAGACACCGAGGCGCACAGCGGAGAAGATCTTGATCGGCAGGGTCGTGGCCGAGGGGCCGGCGGTGAACGAGGCGATCACCAGATCATCCAGCGACAGGGTGAAGGCCAGCAACCAGCCCGAAAGGACAGCGGGCGCGATGATCGGCAAGGTCACAAGACGGAAGGCCTCAAACGGGGTGCAGCCGAGATCAAGCGCGGCTTCTTCGAGAGAACGGTCAAAGCTGACCAAGCGCGAGGAGACCACGACAGAAACGTAGCACATCGAAAAGGTGGTGTGCGCGAGGATGATTGTGACGATGCCACGGTCGAGCCCGATGCCGATGAACAGCAAGAGCAGCGAGAGCCCGGTGATGACCTCGGGCATGACAAGCGGGGCATAGATCATGCCGGAGAACAGCGTGCGGCCATGAAAGCGACCTGCGCGCACCAAAACATAGGCCGCCATCGTGCCGAGGGCCGTGGCGATGGACGAACTGACGACAGCGACGCGGATGGTGACCCAGGCGGCATCGAGAAACGCCTCGTTCTGGAGCAATTCGGCGTACCATTTGGTTGAGAAACCGGCCCAAACTGTCACCAGCTTGGAGGCGTTGAACGAAAAGATCACCAGAATGATCATCGGCAAGTAGAGGAAGGCGAAGCCAAGGGTCAGCGACACCGCGTTAAAGGCAGAAAACCGTTTCATGTGGTCACCGTCCCGGAGCCGATTTCTTTCAAAGAAATCGGTCCGAAATCTTTGTAAGATTTCGGCTGCGCTGCGCTCATCCTTCGGCCTCCCGCTGCTTTTGCTCGTTGCGTTGAAACAGGATGATCGGAACAATCAGCACCAGAAGAAGGATCACCGCCACAGCGCTGGCCACCGGCCAATCGCGGTTGTTGAAGAATTCCTCGAACAACACCTTGCCGATCATCAACGTTCCCGATCCCCCCAATAGCGACGGAATGACGAATTCGCCCACCACCGGGATGAACACCAGAAAACAGCCCGCGATGATGCCCTGTTTTGACAGCGGCACCGTGACCAGCCAGAACGCCTGAAACCGCGAACATCCTAGGTCTTCGGCGGCTTCCAGCAGGCTGTCGTCCATCTTTTCCAACGCCGCATAGATTGGCAGGATCATGAACGGCAGATAGGTGTACACGATGCCGATATAGACGGCATAATTGGTGTTCAGGATAGTCAGCGGCTCGGAAATCAACCCGGTCCACATCAAAAAGCTGTTGAGCAACCCCTCGTTCGACAAGATGCCCATCCACGCGTAGACCCGGATCAGAAACGAGGTCCAGAACGGCAAAATCACCAGCATCAGCAACGTAGGACGCCATTCCGGCGCGACGCGGGCCATCGCATAGGCGATGGGATAGCCAGCCAGAAGCGTCAGCACCGTCGCGACAAAGGCGATCTTGACGCTGGACAGGTAGGCTTTCCAATACAGGTCATCTTCGGTCAGCCAGACAAAGTTCTCCATGTCGAGTTGCGACAGGAAGTCTCGGAACGCCGTCCACCCGGCAGAGAGGTCAAGCGTCGGCGTGTACGGCGGAATGGCGATGGCCGTGTCCGACAGTGAGATTTTCAGGACAATGAGAAACGGCACCAGAAACAGTGCCAGCAGCCAGAGATAGGGGACGGCGATCAGGGTCAGACGGCGCATCCCTCAGGCCTCCAGCAGCACGGCGGCGGTGTCGGTCCAGCTGAGCCAGACGTCATCTTCCCACGTCAGCGCCCGCCGGGAAAGGCGGCGGGTATTGGCAGTCTGCGCCTTGAGCATCCGCCCGCCCGCCACCTTAACATGATAGGTCGAGAGATTGCCGAGATAGGCGATGTCATGAATCCGGCCGCGGACTTTGTTGCGGGTCGCGGGCTCTTCGGTGCCAATCGCCACCTTCTCGGGGCGCATGGCGAGGTAACAGCGCTGGCCACGGTCAAACGCCCGGTCCGTCTTGGCATGCAGCGCGGGCAACCCCTCGGCCCACGCCACCTCATATCCATCGTCCAACGGCGTGGCGCTGCCTTCGATAATGTTCACATCACCAATGAAATCAGCGACATAGACCGAGTTCGGCTGTTCGTAAATCTCTGCCGGAGTGGCGACCTGAACGATGCGCCCCTCGTCCATCACCGCCACGCGGCTGGCGACGGTCATCGCCTCTTCCTGATCGTGGGTCACAATCACAAAGGTCGTTCCGGTCTTTTCCTGAATGTCCATCAGCTCAAATTGCGTTTGCTGGCGCAGCTTGGCGTCGAGCGCCCCTAGGGGCTCGTCCAGCAGCAGCAGTTTCGGGGCCTTGGCCAGTGACCGGGCAAGGGCCACCCGCTGGCGCTGGCCGCCGGAAATCTGGTGCGGCTTGCGCTGGGCGAACCGCTCCAATCGGGTCAGACGCAGCATCTCGGCCACCCGCGCGGCGATCTCGTCTTTGGGCTTGCCCTCGCGTTTCAGGCCAAAGGCAATGTTTTCGGACACGTTCAAATGCGGAAACAGCGCATAAGACTGGAACATCATGTTCACCGCCCGCTTGTTCGGCGGCTGGCCAGCAACGTCCTGACCGGCAATCAGAATCTGGCCCTCCGTCGGGTTCTCGAACCCGGCCAGCATCCGCATCATCGTTGTCTTGCCACAGCCCGACGGCCCAAGCAGGGCAAAGAATTCCTGCGGGTAAATATCCTGCGTCAGATTATCGATGGCGGTGAATTCGCCAAACCGCTTGGTCACGTTCTTGAACTGAATAAGCGGCTTTTGCGTCGGGTCGGTCCAAGGGGCAAAGACGGGGTCGGACATCACAATTCCAGTCGAAAAAAGAAGGCCCGCGCCGGGGGTGGCGCGGGCCGCTTGTCTGTCTCAGGTGCCGGATTTGATCTTGGTCCAGAGCCGGGTCACAACACGCTGTACCTTGGGCGGAAACGGCGTGGTGGTGAACAGGTTGTTCAGCGCGGCTTCCGAGGGATAGATCGCCGGGTCACTGATCACGTCCTCGATCAGATGCGCCTGGCTCGCCTTGTTGCCGTTGGCATAGTTCACATAGTTCGACGCGGCGGCCATATTCTCGGCATTCATGATGAAATTCAAGAACTTGTGCGCGCCTTCGGGGTTGGGTGCATCCACCGGAATCGCCATCTGGTCAAACCACATCTGCGCGCCTTCGGAGGGGGCGTTATAGGCGATCACGACGCCATTGTCGGCCTCGGCCGCACGGTCACGCGCCTGAAGAATGTCGCCAGACCAGCCCACCGCGACGCAGATATCGCCATTGGCCAGCGCGTTGATGTATTCCGAGCTGTGGAATTTCTGGATGTAGGGGCGGACCGGCATATAGACGCCTTCGGCCTTGGCAATCACGTCCGGATCATGGCTGTTGGGATCTTCGCCAATGAATTTCAGCGCCGCCGGGATCATCTCGGCGGGGGCATCAAGGAAGTGCACGCCGCAACCGGCCAGTTTTTCCATATTGGCCGGATCGAACACCAGCGCCCAGCTGTCAATCGGGGCGTCTTCGCCCAGCAGTTCCTTGACCTTGCCGACGTTCACCCCAAGCCCGGTGGTGCCCCACATGTAGTTGATCGAATAGGCATTTTCGGGGTCATACTGCTCGGTCCGCGAGCTGACGACATCCCACATGTTGCCCGCATTCGGCAGCATTTCGGGGTCAAGCTTCTGGAACGCACCCGCCTGGATCTGGCGCTGCAGGAAGGTGCCGGTGGGCACAACAACGTCATAGCCCGAGCCGCCGGCCAGCATCTTGGTTTCAAGAACTTCGTTCGAATCGAACACGTCGTAGATCAGCTCCAAGCCAGTTTCGGTCTCGAATTTCTCAAGCAGCGCTTCATCGATATAGTCCGACCAATTGTAGACCCGAACTTCCTCGGCGGCCGCCATCGATGCGCCGAGTGCCAGCGCCGCGGTGCAGACCATCACAGAATTCTTCATTTCGTGCTCCCGTTGGGTTATGGCGGTCATAAGAGCTTGCCGCCTTGCCCCGATTTGATCAAATTATGCCCAATCAGGCAATATGGAAATGCTTCCACGGTCAGGGTAAAGTCGCAAGTCCCCACGAATTGGTGAATTATCAAGCAGATGAACGACATCGCAAAACAGCCCGAACAGCCGATGATCCCGGCGCATGAACAGGTCTATCGGCAGGTGCGCGATTTGCTGCTGTTTGGCGAAATGCCACCCGGCGCGCCGGTCACGATCCAGGGGCTGACCCTTGAGGTTGGGGCCGGCATGACCCCGGTGCGCGAAGCGATCCGGCGTTTGACAGCCGAAGGCGCGCTGGTGTTTCAAGGCAATCGCCGGGTGTCGGTGCCGCGGCTTGATGCCGGGGCGGTGAGCGAGTTGATCCATGCGCGCGTGGCGATCGAGCCAGAGTTGACCCGCCGCGCCTGTGATACGGCGGGTGTGGGCGATCTTGCCACGCTGCGGATGATTGATGACCGGCTTGATGCCAGCATCGCGCAGGGCGATGTGCGCGGCTATCTTGAGCAGAATTACCGCTTTCACCTGCATCTTTACGGTTTGGCACAGGCACCGATCCTTCAGGAATTGGCCGAGGGTTTGTGGCTGCGGTTTGGGCCGTCTTTGCGGGTGGTCTGCGGCCGGTACGGAACTCAAAGCCTTCCGGATCAACACAAGGCGATTTTGGCGGCGATGGCGCGGGGCGACGCCGACTCCGCCGCCTGCGCTATGGAGGAAGATGTCCGCCAAGGCATGGAGCAGATCCTGCAAACGGTGGAATAGCCGCGATTGCACCTGCGAAGGCGGTTGATTCGATTGACAGGGCGAAATTTGATCATATTTTGGGTGGCGACACTTTGGCGCGCGAGGACCAGCCCATGAACATGATTACCAACCACCTGCCCACCGAAGAGCTTCAGGCGCTGGACGCCGCCCACCATATGCACCCGTTTACCGCCGGGGATACCTTGGCGCAAAAGGGCGCGCGGGTCATCACCCGGGCCGATGGCGTTTTCATCACCGACAGCGATGGCCAGCGCATTCTTGATGCGATGGCGGGGCTGTGGTGTGTGAACATCGGCTATGGCCGTGACGAGCTGGCCGAGGTTGCCGCGCGTCAAATGCGCGAACTGCCGTATTACAATACGTTTTTCCAAACGACACATGTGCCCGCCATCGCGCTGGCCAAGAAGATTGCCGATCTGGCACCGGGCGATTTGAACCAAGTCTTCTTTGCCGGGTCCGGGTCGGAAGCGAATGACACCAATATCCGCATGGTGCGCCACTATTGGGCGATGAAGGGCCAACCGGATCGCAATATCATCATCTCGCGCAAGAACGCCTATCACGGCTCGTCGGTCGGCTCTGGCTCGCTGGGGGGCATGTCGGGGATGCACGCGCAGGGCGGGTTGCCGATCCCGAACATTCACCACATCAACCAGCCGAATTGGTGGGCCGAAGGCGGCGACATGGACCCCGAGGCATTCGGTCTCGCTCGTGCGCGCGAGCTGGAAGACGCGATCAAAGAGCTTGGCCCCGACCGCGTGGCCGCCTTTATCGGTGAACCGGTGCAAGGCGCGGGCGGTGTGATCGTCGCCCCCGACAGCTATTGGCCAGAGATCCAGCGGATTTGCGACAAATACGAGATTCTGCTGATCGCCGACGAGGTGATTTGTGGCTTTGGCCGCACCGGCAACTGGTTCGGCTCAGAGACCGTGGGCATCCGCCCGCATATCATGACCATCGCCAAGGGGCTCAGCTCTGGCTACGCGCCCATCGGCGGCTCGATTGTCTGTGATGAGGTCGCAGCGACCATTGCGAAGGGTGAGTTTAACCACGGCTACACCTATTCCGGCCACCCGGTTGCGGCGGCTGTGGCGCTGGAAAACCTGCGTATTCTTGAAGAAGAGCACATCGTCGATCACGTCCGCGATGTGGCCGGGCCTTACCTGAAACAAAAATGGGAGGCGCTGGCCGATCACCCGCTGGTGGGCGAGGCGAAAATCTCGGGGCTGATGGCGTCACTGGCACTGACACCGGACAAGGCGAGCCGTGCGAAATTTGCGGCGGATGTGGGCACGATCGGCTGGATCTGCCGCGACATCTGTTTCGCCAACAACCTGATCATGCGCCATGTGGGCGACCGGATGATCGTGTCGCCGCCGCTGGTGATCACCAAGGACGAGATCGATCTGCTGATCGAACGCGCGACGCTTTCGCTGGATCAGGCGTTTGAAAAGATCAAGGCGGACGGGCTGTATAAAGCGGCTTGAGTGGTGCGGGATCATGTTTGATGTCGCGCCTGATCTGACCGACCAAAATTTGCGCCTGCGCCCCTTGGGGCAGGCGGATTTCGAACCGCTGTTGGCCGCTGCGTCCGATCCTTTGATTTGGGCGCAGCACCCGGCAAAGACGCGACACCAGCCAGCGGTGTTCGCCCCATACTTCGCATTTCTTCTCCAAGCCGGCGGCACATTGGTGGCCGAAGATCTGGACCTTGGCGGCAAGGTGATCGGCTGTTCCCGATTTTACCAGGTCGCAGAGCGGCCCGGCACGATGGCCATCGGGTTCACCTTTCTGTCGCGCGCCTATTGGGGCGGGCCAATGAACGCGCGGATGAAGGCGCTGATGTTCGGTCACGTTTTCACGGTGTTCGATGAGGTCTGGCTTGATATCGGTCTCGACAATATCCGGTCACAACGCGCCGCTGAAAAGATTGGCGCGGTGCATGTGAACGATGCCACGTTCAACCTTGGGAACGGCGCGTCCGATTACCGGTGCTATCGGGTGCGGCGCGTGGATTGGGCGGCATAAGGCGCTTGCGGTCAAAAGGGGCGCGAGGGGCTGGCCCCCGCGATCCCTGTTCAAGCGGAAGAGACCTGAAGGTCAGGCGATCTTTTCCAGCATATCGAGGCAGGTTTGCATCTGGGAAATGGTCACGAATTCATCCGCCATATGCGCCTGTTCGATAGAGCCGGGGCCGCAGACAATCACATCGGTGCCGAGGCTTTGAAACAGCCCTGCCTCGGTCCCGAACGCCACCAGATCGGTTCCATTCGCGCCGGTCAGCCGGGCCACGAGGTCACGCGCTTCGTTGGCCTCCATCGGCTCTAGCCCCGGAATCTCGCCAATGGTTTCGACGCTGATATCGGCCTCGGGGTCGACCGCGCGCATCGCGGGCAGCAGGACGTTTTCAACGTAATAAGCCATTTCTCCGGTGACGAATTCCGCGTCGGTCGGCTGGACCGGGCGCATTTCCCACGCCACCTCGGCCATCGCGGCAATCACGTTGTGGGCATGGCCGCCGTGGATTGCGCCGATGTTGATGGTTGACCAAGGCGGCACGAAACGGCTGGTCGATGGCGTGCGCGATTTCAACTCGTCGCGCAGGTCAAGCAGGCGCGACACGTAGCGCGTGGCATATTCTGCAGCGTTCACCCCACGGTCGGGCGCGCTGCCGTGGCCTTCCAATCCGCGGAACCGGGCAGTGTATTCGCAACATCCCTTGTGGCCCTCGATGATCCGCATCGACGTGGGTTCACCGACGATGGCCATGTCGGGGCGAATCTCCATCTTGCGCAGGCTGTCGACAAGCGCCTGACCACCAAGGCAGCCGGTTTCCTCGTCATAGGTAAAGGCGAAATGCACCGGGCGGCGCAGGTCGCGCTGGGCGTATTCAGCGGCCATGACGGTGGCGCAGGCGATGAACCCCTTCATATCACAGGTGCCCCGGCCATACAGCGCGCCGCGATGTTCGACCATCTCGAAGGGGTCGCTGCTCCAGGGTTGCTCCAGCACCGGCACCACATCGGAATGGCCCGACAGCATCAGCCCGCCGCCGGTGTCCGGCCCAAGCGAGGCAAAGAGATTGGCCTTGGTGCCGCTGTCATCGGCCAGAATACGCACCCGCGCGCCGACATCTTCGAGACGGGTCGCGAGATAGCCGATCATTTCCAGATTGCTGTCGGCAGAGACGGTCGGATAGGCCACCAGCTCTGCCAGCAAGTCGATACTGTCCTTCAGATGGCTCATTTGACGGTCACCATGCGCGGCCGGTTGCAGAAGGGTTCGGCGGGGCCGTCGGGTTTGATCAGGATCGATTCGGTGATTTCCAGCCCCCAATCCTCCATCCAGAGCCCCGGCATAAAGTGAAAGGTCATGCCCGGTTCCAGCACGGTTTCATCCTCAGACCGCAGCGAGATCGTGCGTTCGCCCCAGTCGGGCGGATAGCTGAGACCGATGGGATAGCCGCAGCGCGCGGCCCGTTTGATATCGGATTTGCCCAATTCATCAGCCAGCGCATTGGCCACGTCGCAGGCACGGTTGCCAGCGCGCGCCATCTCGATCCCGGCCTCTAGGCCGCGCACCAGTGCCTCTTCTGCGCGTTTGAGGAAATCGGGCGGGGTGCCAAGAAAGATCGTTCGGCACAGCGGCGCGTGGTAGCGGCGATAACAGCCGGAGATTTCAAAGAAAGTCGCCTCGCCCCCGGCAAAGGATTTGCCGTTCCATGTCAGGTGCGGTGCGGCGGCATCCGGCCCCGAGGGCAACAGCGGCACAATGGCCGGGTAATCGCCCCAGTGGCCATCCGCGCCCTCGATCGCATCGGCC
Source organism: Marinovum sedimenti (assembly GCF_054052205.1). Classification (NCBI taxonomy): domain Bacteria; kingdom Pseudomonadati; phylum Pseudomonadota; class Alphaproteobacteria; order Rhodobacterales; family Roseobacteraceae; genus Marinovum; species Marinovum sedimenti. The sequence goes on along the minus strand of NZ_CM133223.1, from coordinate 2,078,763 downwards.
ATCGCGGCGGCGGCGACCACGTTTTTAGGAACACCCAGTTCGGTGCGCTCCATCAGCCCGTCGATGATCTTTTCACTGATCCGCGCGGCGCGGCGCATAAAGGTGATCTCTTCGTCGGATTTCACCGCCCGGCACCAATTGACCAGCGCGGTGGCCTCGACAAATTCGCATTGCGGCAAGGCAGCGATCAGCTCCTGATGCGCCTTGGCAGAGTAGTAATAGTTCTCCATCTCCACGCCGATCCGCGCCGCCGAAAGCTCCAGATCGCCGATTCGCACGGCCAGATCCTGCATCGGGTGGCGTTCGGTGGATTGCACAAAGTGGTCGGCGTACCCAAAGATCCGGTCGTCATCCATCCACACGGTGCGCAGCGCGCCATTGGCATCCTGGGCGCGGCCCCACCAGATGGGATCGGCGTCGGGCAGGATGATCACACCCTGATGCACATAGAACGACCAGCCGTCATAGGCGGTCAGCCACGCCATGTTGGACGGATCGGTGACAAACAAGAGATCGAGCCCGCGTTCGGCCATCGCGGCGCGGGTTTTGGCCAGACGGCGGGCGTATTCGGCATCCGAAAACGGAATGTCCTTGGCGAAACGGTGCTGCGGCATGCAATCCCCCTGTTGTTGATTTCGCAACCGTGGACCGGGAGATGCGGAGACGCACGAAGGAAAACGACATTTTTGCTCGAAAACTGCACAAATTCGCTCGGGGCGGGGCGGTGAGTCGAAGCTTTGGGCAGTTGGAATCTTTGGCGCCCCTTGTCTCTAAAAGCGGTTTGAGAAGCACGGAAATGCTTAATCCCCGCACAGGTGCCAATAGATTTCGCGGCAATCGCAGTGAAATGTCCTGCTGAATTGCACTTTTGAGGTCGATTGTCCTGCTATGGCGCAGATGGTCGGTAAAGCGTCGCAACTCAGTTGCAGTCTGGGAGAATGCGCGTTTTACTCTGGGGCAAAGGGGAAAACCCCAACAGAAAAACAGGGAGCCAGCTTTGGCAGACAGCTCAGGGAACGACGCTTTCGTCGAATTTGAACGCGTGCAGAAAAGCTATGATGGCGAAACGCTCGTCGTCAAAGACCTTAACCTCTCGATGCCGAAGGGCGAGTTCCTGACAATGCTCGGGCCGTCAGGGTCGGGCAAAACCACCTGCCTCATGATGCTTGCGGGGTTCGAAACCGCCACTTACGGCGACATCCGGCTTGGCGGCACCTCGATCAACAACATCCCGCCGCACAAACGCGGCATTGGCATGGTGTTTCAAAACTACGCCCTGTTCCCGCATATGACGATTGCCGAAAATCTCGCCTTTCCGTTGGAAGTCCGCAAGATCGGCAAATCGACGCGTGAGGAAAAGGTGAAGCGCGCGCTTGATATGGTTGAAATGGGGGCCTTTGGCGGCCGCCGCCCAGCGCAATTGTCCGGTGGTCAGCAACAGCGGATCGCCTTGGCGCGGGCGCTGGTGTTTGAACCCGAACTGGTGCTGATGGACGAACCGCTTGGCGCGCTCGACAAGCAGCTGCGCGAAAAGATGCAGTTCGAGATCACCGATCTGGCGCACCGTCTGGGCATCACTGTGGTCTATGTGACCCACGACCAGACCGAAGCGCTGACCATGTCGGACCGGGTTGCGGTGTTTGACGATGGCCGCATTCAACAGCTTGCGCCGCCAGATCAGCTTTATGAAGAGCCGGAAAACAGCTTCGTTGCGCAGTTCATTGGCGAGAACAACACGCTCGAAGGCACGGTCAAGGAAATCAACAACGGCCTCGCGCTGGTGCAGCTTGACGATGGCGAATTGATCGACTGCAAGCCGATCAACGTGAGCCAGGTGGGCGAACGCACGCGGGTGTCAATCCGCCCCGAGCGGGTGGAGTTCAACAAGGAACGGATGCCCGAAGGCGCGCATACGCTGAAGGCCGAAGTGCTTGAATTCATTTACATGGGCGACATTTTCCGCACCCGTCTGCGGGTCGCTGGCAACAGCGAATTCGTCGTCAAGACACGCAATGCGCCGGATCAGGTTCGCCTGAAGCCGGGCCAACAGATCGAGATCGGGTGGCTGCCGGAAGACTGCCGCGCGCTTGATGCGTAAGTAGAACATGCCTGCCGCCCCGAAGCGGGCGGAGGCATGATGTATGCGGTTCGGCACGGCGTCGCCCGTCGCTTACCGGCTGCACGTTCACGACACGGGTATTTTACAGGGAGCACAAAGTATGAAAATGACGAAAATCCTTCTGACAACATCCGCACTCACGGTTGCTGGCGGGATGGCGTTTGCCGAAGCCCATGCGAACATGGCCAATGACATGACGCTGGTGAGCTGGGGCGGTGCCTATCAGAACTCGCAGATCAAAGCTTATTCCGACCCCTACCAAGAGATGAACGCTGACGTGAACATCTCGTGGGATGAAAGCTCGGCCGAGGCCGTGGCCAAGCTGCGCGCGATGAACGAAGCCGGCAACGTGACCTGGGATCTGGTCGACGTCGTGGCGGCAGACGCGCTGCGCCTGTGCGACGAAGGTCTGGCGATGGAAATCGACCCAGACGAAGATCTGGCCGCGGCCCCCGATGGGACCAGCGCCGAGGATGACTTTGGCGACCTGCTGGTCGGCGACTGCTTCATCCCGCAGATCGTGTATTCGACCACCTTCGGCTATCGCACCGATATGGTACCGGAAGGCGTCGATGCGCCGTCGGAAATCTGCTCGGTTTTCGATCTGGAAACCTATCCCGGCAAGCGTTCGCTGGAAAAGCGCCCGATCAACAACATGGAATGGGCGCTGCTCTGTGACGGCGTTGCCAAAGACGACGTGTATGACGTGCTTGAAACCGAAGAAGGTCAAGAGCAGGCGCTTGCCAAGCTCGACACCATCAAAGACAGCGTTGTCTGGTGGTCGGCCGGTGCCGATACGCCGCAGCTTTTGGCGGATGGCGAAGTCTTCATGGGGTCGACCTACAACGGCCGTCTGTTCAGCGTGATCGAAGAGCAGGACCAGCCCGTTGCCATGATGTGGGACGCACAGGTGTTCGACCTCGACGGTTGGATCATCCCAGCAGGTCTGCCTGACGATCGTCTGGCGCGCGTCAAGGACTTTGTAAAGTTCGCGACCGACACCCAGCGTCTGGCCGATCAGGCGAAGTACATCTCCTATGGTCCGGCGCGTCTGTCCTCGGCACCGCTGGTTGGCCAACACGCCGACCTTGGTATCGAGATGGCGCAACACATGCCGACCGATCCGGAAAACGCCAAGAACACGTTCCTCTATAACTACGAGTTCTGGGCGGATTACCGCGACGACATCGACGCCAAATTCCAGGCGTGGCTGGCGAAGTAAGACAGCACAGCGGCGGGTCGTCATGGCCCGCCGTATCGGCATGATCCTGAAAGGTGCGGCCCTTGTCGCGCCTTTCCAACCACAAGAAAAACAAACAAAAACAGGGAACAGTGCCGATGCCCAAGGGCTATATCATTGCGCATATCACAGTGACCGACCCCGAGCCGTATAAGGAATACGTCGTGCGCGACACGCCGATCCTTTTGGGACTTGGCGGCAAGTTTATTGTGCGCGGCGGCCCGTCCGAAACGGCCGAAGGCGTCAGCAAGGACCGGCATGTTGTGATCGAGTTCCCGAGCTATGAGGCGGCCTTGGCTGCCTACAATGATCCCGAATATCAAGAAGTCGCCGCGATCCGCCGGGCAAACGCGGACAGTGACATCATCATCGTCGAAGGGGCCGAATAATGTCGGATGCAACAAGTTCAGGCACGCTGACCACAGCCGATGGCCAATCGCTCAAGAAATCGCTGGGCCGTGCGCTGCGGGTGCAAAAGATCCGCGCCCTGCTGCTGGTTGCGCCGCTGCTGCTGTTTGTGATGGTCACCTTTATCGCGCCGATTGCGTCGATGCTGTTCCGCTCGGTTGAAAACGATATCGTCCAAGACACCATCCCAATGACAATCGCCTCGCTTGAAAAATGGGATGCGGGCACCGGCGAAATGCCGGCGGAAGAGGTCTATGAGAACCTGTTTTTCGACCTGTTCTATGCCGCCGAGGCCAAAGAGCACACCAAGCTTGGCACCCGACTGAACTATGAGAAAACCGGCGTGTCGTCGCTTTTCCGGCAATCTGGCCGCAAGCTTGATGACGTTGGTAAGGAATTTCAGAAGCCTTTGGAAAATCTGAACAAAGGATGGAAAGACGGCGCTGTTTGGTATGAGCTGATGAGCGGCAGCGGTGACAAGGCCATGGCTTTGGTCAAAAGCGAACGCGAACGCTACAACCGGCTGACCAGCTCTGAGGACAAGCGCGACATTGGCTTTGTGCCGTCCCAAGAGATTGCGGCGCTTTTGCCCCGCACCACCCGCGCCTATACCGCCTGGGCGATGTTCACCGTCTATGCCGACAACGATACAGTTGCCAAGGAAGACCCGTGGGAAGCGGTCTATGCCGCGCTTGCGCTTGACCTGATGGCCGATGGGGCCGCCGCCGAACTGGCAGGCTATAGCGGCCCGCAGGCCGACCTGCTGAAAGAGGCCGCCGCCAACACCGACATCCTGCCGCAGCCCGATTTCAGAGCGGCCTTCCTTGATCTCGACGAAGATTGGGGTGAGATCGACAATTGGCAAACCTTCCAGACCTACAGCCCGCGCTACACCAACGGCTATTTCCTGAACTCGGTCGACCTCCAGAAAACCCCCGACGGGTTTGAGGCGCGGCCCGAGAACCAGCGGATCTATATCACCCTGTTCCAGCGCACGATCTTCATGTCGCTGGTGATCACCGCGTCTTGCATCCTGCTGGGCTATCCGGTGGCGTGGATCCTGGCCAATCTGCCGACGCGCACCGCGAACCTGTTGATGATCCTTGTGCTGCTGCCGTTCTGGACCTCACTTCTGGTGCGCACCTCGGCGTGGAAGGTGATGCTGCAACAGCAAGGCGTGATCAACGATGTGCTGGTCTGGCTGGGGCTTGTGGCTGATGACAGCCGGCTGGTGATGATCAACAACCAGTTCGGCACCATCGTGGCGATGACGCATATCCTTTTGCCGTTCATGATCTTGCCGATGTATTCGGTGATGCAGACCATCAACCCGACCTATCTGCGCGCCGCCAAATCGCTGGGCGCGACGAACTGGACAGCCTTTTGGCGGGTGTATTTCCCGCAATCGGTGCCGGGCATTGGCGCGGGGTCGATCCTCGTGTTTATCCTGTCGATTGGGTACTACATCACGCCGGAAATCGTGGGCGGCACCAAGGGTGTCTTTATCTCGAACCGGATCGCCTATCACATCTCCAGCTCTTTGAACTGGGGTTTGGCGGCGGCGCTGGGCACGATCCTGTTTGCGGTCGTCCTGATCCTGTACTGGGCCTACGACAAGATCGTCGGCATCGATAACGTGAAACTGGGGTAAGAGACATGGCAGCACTGACACCTATCGAACCCAAACCGTTTTCGTTTTCCGGCCCGGTGATGGCAGCGCTTGGCGGCTTTGTCGGCCTGCTCATGGGCATCGCCAACGGCTCTGGCATCCTTGGCGTGCTGATTGGCGCGGTGGTCATGGCGGGGATTGCCTATCTCTTCCTCGAAGTCTGGCGACAGGAAAAACCCGCCCGCTGGATCATCCTCATTGCGTTCACGCTCGTGGGGTTTCTGATGGGCGGCGTGTCCGGGGCGATCATGGCCGGGCTGTTTGGCTGGTTCACCGGCTGGTTCCTGTTCTGGATCGGCGAGGGGCGGTATCGCGCCAAGCTGGTGCCGTATCTCACGCCGGGGCAGGTGCTGTGGCACTATACCTTCCGGGTGATCTGCGGCGCGATCTTCACCTTCCTGATCACGCCGATCATCGTGGTGATGCCGCTTTCGTTCAACGCCGAGGATTTCTTTACCTTCACGCCGGGCATGTTGCAGCTTGATCCCGATGCCTATTCGCTCAAGCACTACCGCGATTTCCTGACCAACTCGGAATGGACCGGCGCGGTGTGGAACTCGGTCAAGATCGCCCCGGTGGCGACGCTGATCTCGGTCTCGCTGGGCACTTTGGCGGCGATTGGCCTGTCGCAATCGCATGTGCCGGGCAAGCGGATCATCATGGCGGTGCTGATTTCACCGATGATCGTGCCGCTGATCATTTCGGCCACCGGCATGTACTTCTTCTACTCCTCCATCGGCATCCAGGGCACCTATTGGGGCATCGTTCTGGCGCACGCTGTGCTGGGCATTCCCTTTGTGATCATCACCGTGACGGCAACTTTGGTGAGCTTTGACCGCTCGCTGACACGCGCGGCGGCCAATATGGGGGCCGATCCGGTCACCACGTTCTTTCGGGTGCAGATGCCGCTGATCTTGCCGGGGGTGATTTCGGGCGGGTTGTTCGCCTTTATCACCTCGTTTGACGAGGTTGTTGTGGTGATCTTCCTTGGGTCGGCGGAATGGCAGACCCTGCCGTGGCAGATGTTCACCGGCTTGCGCGAGCAGATCTCGCCGACCATCCTTGCGGCGGCAACGATCCTCGTGGGGATTTCCATCGCGCTGCTGGCCACCGTCGAAGTGCTGCGCCGCCGGTCAGAGCGGATGCGGGGCATGTCGCCGTCCTAAGCAACGGTTAATGTGACAGAGCAAAGGGCAGGCCCCGCCCGTGGGGCCGGTCGGGGGCTGCCCGGCCTCCCGCCGGGCGGGGCGCTACTTTGGGCCCGTCGCGCCTTGCAACCCACGGCGTGACCCGTCATTCTCCGCCAGCCTTGCAACACCCGGAGCCGCCCTTATGCCCTTCACCCTCGCCACCTGGAACATCAACTCGGTCCGCTTGCGCGCCGCTCTGGTGGAGAAACTGCTGACCGACGAAGCGCCGGATGTGCTCTGCCTGCAAGAGTGCAAAAGTCCGGTCGACAAGATCCCGGTCGAGGCGTTCCACGCGCTGGGCTATCGCCACATGGTGGCGCGCGGTCAAAAGGGCTATAACGGCGTCGCCATCCTGTCGAAAATCCCGATGGAAGACGCGGGCGGCCAAGATTTCGCGACGCTGGGCCACGCCCGCCACGTTGCCGCCAAGCTGGAAAACGGCGTGACGGTGCACAACTTTTATGTCCCGGCGGGCGGCGACAAACCCAACCGCGAGATCAACGAAAAGTTCGGCCAAAAGCTCGACTACCTTACCGAGATGCGCGATTGGTTTCATTCGGAAACTCCCGAAAAGGCGATCCTTGTTGGCGATCTCAACATTGCCCCGCGCGAGGATGACGTCTGGGATCACAAGAAGCTGCTGAAAGTCGTGTCGCACACCCCCATCGAGGTCGAACATCTGGCCGAGACGCAGGACGCAGGCAAATGGGTCGATATCACCCGGCAGGACATTCCCGAGGGCAATCTTTACAGCTGGTGGTCCTATCGCGCCGCCGATTGGGACAGTGCCGACAAGGGCCGCCGGCTCGATCACATCTGGGCCACCCCCGACATCTCGAACGCCGGTCATTCCAGCCGCATCCTGCGCCCGGTGCGCGGCTGGCAGCAGCCGTCTGATCACGCGCCGGTGTTTGCCTCCTTCGACGTTTGAAACGCCGCCCCGGACCAAAGGCGCGGCCTTGTCGCCAAACACAGGCCGCGCTGGGCTTGGCCAGTGAACGCCCGCGCCGGGCTAGGCCAGTGAACGCCCGCGCTCACGCAAGTGTCACGCGGTCTGCTCTTGATCTCAAACCGTTTGGGGCCATTCTATAGCAAATGCCTTTCCAGGAGAGTTTCATGCCCCTTCCCCCCCTCAGGCGTGCCGCCGCGCGCCTCTGTGCGGCTGCGTTACTGCTGACCGGCGCGGTCAGCGTGGCCCAGGCCGAGACCAAGATCGAGGATCTCGTCACCACCGCCACCCTCGACAACGGCATGGAGGTCATCGTGATCGAAGATCACCGCGCGCCGGTGGTGGTGCACATGGTCTGGTATCGCGCAGGCAGCGCGGATGAACGCCCCGGCGTGTCGGGTGTGGCGCATTTTCTGGAACACTTGCTGTTTCAAGGCACCAAGACCATGGCCCCCGGAGAGCTAAGCCGGGTGGTGGCCGAGAATGGCGGCACTGACAACGCCTTTACCAGCTATGACCAAACCGCGTATTTTCAGCGTGTTGCGGCCGACCGACTGGGCCTGATGATGCAGATGGAGGCGGACCGGATGGTCAACCTTCAGCTCGGTGATGAGGAAATTCGCACCGAGCGCGAGGTCATCATCGAAGAGCGCAACATGCGCACCGAGAACGACCCCGGTGCCCTGATGCGCGAACAGGCCCGCGCCGCGCAATTCCTCAACCATCGCTATGGCGTGCCGGTCATCGGCTGGAAGCATGAGATGGAGGGCCTCGATCTTGAGGCCGCGTTGGACTATTATCAGACCTATTATGCGCCCAACAATGCGCTCTTGGTGGTGGCCGGTGACGTGACCCCGGACGAGGTGATGGCGCTGGCTGAAAAGCACTATGCCCCGCTGGCCCCCAACCCCGATCTCAAGCCGCGCGCCCGCCCGCAAGAGCCGCCGCAAACCGCGCCGCGCCGCATGGTGTTCGAAGATCCGCGCGTATCGCAACCCTATGTGATCCGCACCTATCTCGCCCCCGAGCGGGACCCGGGCGCGCAAGAGACTGCCGCCGCATTGGAGCTTTTGGCCGAGGTTCTTGGCGGGGGGCAAACCTCGGTTCTGAACGAAAAGCTGCAATTCGAGCAACAGAAAGTGGTCTATGCCGGCGCGTCGTACAGTGGCGTTAATCTCGACGATACCACCTTCTCGCTGGTGGTGGTGCCCTCGGAAGGGGTGACGCTGCAAGAGGCCGAGGATGCGCTTGACGTGGCCGTTGCCGAGTTCATGGAGGCCGGTGTCGACCCAGAACAGCTCACCCGGATCAAGCGGCAGATGACGGCGAGCCGGATTTATGCGCGGGACGATGTGAACAGCATTGCCAACGTGTATGGCCGCGCGCTGACCTCGGGCCTGACGATCGAAGATGTCAACGCATGGCCCGCCATCGTCGAGGCGGTGACAGAGGAAGACATCCTTGCCGCCGCGCGCGATGTTTTTGATCCCAAGACCAGCGTCACGAGCTGGCTCAAACGCCCGCAGGAGGTGACCCAATGACCGCGCTGTTGAAGACACCGCTCCGGGCTTTGGCCCTTGCTGCCACTGCGGCGGCCACGCTGGTGATGGCGGCTCTGCCCGCCTCTGCCGAAATCGAAATTCAGGAAATCACAACGCCCGGCGGCATCAATGCTTGGCTGGTCGAAGAACCATCGATCCCGATTGTTGCACTGGAGCTGCGGTTTCAGGGCGGTGGATCGCTGGATGCGCCGGGCAAACGCGGGGCGATCAACCTGATGATGGGGCTGCTCGAAGAGGGCACCGGCGAGATGGATGCGCGGGCCTTTGCACGCGCGCTTGAAACCCTCGCGGCGTCGTTTGACTATAATACCCGCGATGACACCCTCTCGATCTCTGCCAAGTTCCTCACCGACACGACCGATGAAACGATGGCGCTGTTGCGCGCCTCGATCGTAGAGCCGGCGTTCAACCAGGTGGCGGTGGACCGGGTGCGGGCGCAGGTTCTTTCCGGCATCGCCTCGGATGAAACCGACCCCAACAGCATCGCCGGTCGGCTGTTTGACAGGCTGGCGTTTGGCGATCATCCCTATGCCACCTCGCTTGACGGCACCCGCGAAAGCGTGGCGGCGCTGACCCGCGAGGATATCGTTGCGGCCCATCGTGCAACCCTGACGCGCGACCGGGTGTTTGTCAGTGCTGTCGGTGATATCAACGCCGAGGGGCTGTCGACCTTGCTTGATACGCTGCTGGGGGATCTGCCCGAAACCGGCGCGCCGTTGCCGGGCGCGGCCCCGTTCCTGATGCAAGGCGGGCTGACGGTCGAACCCTTCGCGACGCCGCAATCGGTGGTGCTGTTCGGCCATGAAGGGCTGGAACGCGATGACCCGGATTTCCTGGCGTCTTATGTGGTGAACGAGATATTCGGCGGCTCCGGGCTTACGGGCCGATTGATGCAAGAGGTGCGCGAAAAGCGCGGGCTGAGCTATGGGGTGTATTCCTACCTGGTGCCCAAGGATCACGCGGCGCTGGTGATGGGGTCGGTGGCCTCGGCCAACAACCGGGTGGCCGTTACCATTGCCGTTGTGCGGGATGAGTGGGCAAAGCTGGCCGAAGCGGGTGTCACCGCCGAGGAGCTTGCGGCAGCCAAGACCTATCTGACCGGCGCTTATCCGCTGCGGTTTGATGGCAACGGGCCAATTGCCAATATTCTCGTCGGCATGCAGATGGACGGTTTGTCGACCGACTACGTGACCGATCGCAATGCGATGGTCGAGGCGCTGACGCTGGAAGAGGTCAACCGCGTGGCCCAGCGGGTTTATACGCCGGAAAACCTGCACTTTGTCGTGGTGGGTCAGCCCGAAGGCCTCGACGCGGACGCAACCCAGTAGCCGCGCAAGAAAATGGCCCGGCGCGTTGATCGCGACCGGGCCACTAACGGTGCAAATTCCATTGATGGAATTTGTCAAAAATTTTCGAAAAATTTTTGGTTCCGTCTAGGTCAGCAGTCCCGCGTGGCGCAGGCCGGCATCGATCTTGGCTTGCGTCGCTTCAGTGACCGGCAAGAGCGGCAGGCGCACGCTGTTCTCGCACAGGCCCAGTTTCGACATCGCGTATTTCACGCCGCACAGCCCCGGTTCGGTAAAGATCGCCTGGTGCAGCGGCATCAGCTTGTCTTGCACCTGCAGTGCGGTGGCGTAATCGCCCGCGAGGCAGGCCTTTTGCACATCGCTGCACAGTTTCGGCGCGACATTGGCCGTGACCGAGATCACCCCGACGCCGCCTTGGGCGTTAAAGCCATGCGCCGTGCCATCCTCGCCCGACAGTTGGACGAAATCGGTGCCGCAGGTGATCCGCTGCGCCGAAACCCGCGCCAGATCGCCGGTGGCATCCTTGACGCCGATGATGTTTTTCAGCTTGGCCAATGCGCCCATCGTCGCCGGTGTCATATCAACAACAGACCGCGGCGGGATGTTGTAGATGATGATCGGCAGGTCCACGGCCTCGGTGATCGCGGTGAAATGCGCGATCAGCCCGGCTTGCGTCGGTTTGTTGTAATACGGCGTGACCACCAGCGCGGCCTCGGCCCCGACCGATTTGGCATGTTTCGCCAGACGAATCAATTCGGCGGTATTGTTCGACCCGGCCCCGGCAATCACCGGAATACGGCCTGCGGCGGCGCGCACAACCTCGGTCACCACAAGTTCGTGCTCTTTGTGGGTCAGGGTGGGGCTTTCACCGGTGGTGCCAACGGGCACAAGGGCGGTACTGCCCTGCTCCACGTGCCAATCCACCAGTTTTTCCAGCGTCTCCAGATCGATCTCACCGTTCTTGAACGGCGTGACCAGGGCAGGCATGGACCCTTTAAACATGGTGACGCTCCTTTTCTTTGGTCAGGCGGTCGATTTTGGCCGCGGTGATCCGCCACTGTCAGCATCGTGAGTTGAAGGATGCGTTTGGCGGGTTATCCTCTGGATCGTGTCTATTCCTTCTCACATAAGAAATTGCAAGTCATGATGCGTGCCCTTCTTTGCCTCCTTGTCATGGCGGCAACGCCAGCCGTGACCCAACAAGCCTCCGATGAGGGGCTTACCCTCGACCCAACGTCGAGCCTGCGCCCGCGCGCGCGCGCCTCGACCGAGGCACCAGATCCCGACGCGGTGCCCGACGCGGAGGTGGGTGATCTCGCGGAGGAAGTGTCCGGTGACGCGGACGCGGCGCTGGATGCGGGCGGCCCGGTGGCGGGTGAGCCCGACGCGGTGGCCCCTGTCGAAGAGGCGCTGGCCGAATTGGCCGGTCTGCGGCCGCAGTCTCGGCCACAGGGGCTGATCACCATACCGCTGGCGGCCAATGTGCCGGCAACCAACCCCGATTTTACCGCCGCCCTCAGGGCGATGCGCAATGACCGCTGGGAGGATGCATTCCGCACCGCCGGGCCCGAAGGCTCGGTCGCGCGCGACGTCATCATGTGGCATTTCCTGCGCGGGGGCAGCGGCAGTTCCGGCGATGTCACCGGCTTTCTGGCGCGCAGCGGCGATTGGCCTGGCCTCGCCTATCTGCGCGAAAAAACCGAAGAGACCATGAGCGATGCGCCCTTCTCGGAGCGTTTGGCGTTTTTCAAGGATCACCGCCCGGAAACCGGCGCCGGGGCGCTGGCCTATGCCGAAGCATTGAAAGACGCGGGCAACACCGGCGCGGCGGAGGCCGAGATCGTTCTGGCGTGGCGCACGCTGGCGCTGTCGGACACCGAACAATCGCGGATGTTGGCCAGCTATAACGACCTGCTCAAACCGCACCACGAGGCGCGGATGGATCGACTGTTGTGGGAAGGCTGGAAGGTCAATGCCACGCGCATGCTGCCGCTGGTCTCGGACGGGTGGCAGAAGCTGGCCAAGGCGCGGATGGGGCTGCGCGAGCGCGAGGGCAACCCCGATCCGCTGATCGCCGCCGTGCCCAAGAGCCTCGCGGATGATCCGGGGCTGGCGTATGAGCGTTATGAGTGGCGGATGCAAAAAGGGCTGAGCGACAGCGGGCTTGAGCTTATGCTCGAGCGGTCGACCGGTGCCGAAAGCCTGGGTGAGCCGGATTACTGGCTCGGGCGGCGCCATTCGATGGCGCATCGCGCCATGCGCGCAGGTGAGACCACAAAAGCCTATCGCATCGCCGCGACCAATTTCGCCACCGAAGGCAGTCAGTTTGCCGAGTTGGAGTGGCTCTCGGGCTACCTCGCACTGCGGTTTCAGAAGGATCCGGCCAAGGCGCTGGCGCATTTCACCAAGTTCAAGGACGCGGTGTTTACGCCGATTTCGCTGGGCCGTGCCGGATATTGGCTGGGCCGTGCGCATGAGGCCGCCGGAAATGCCGAAGCCGCGAAAAAGGCCTATGCTCTGGGGGCCGACTATCAGACCAGCTTCTATGGGCTACTGGCCGCTGAACGCGGCGGGCTTCCGTTTAATGTGGCCTTGGCGGGCAAGCTGCCTGCGGGGGATTGGAAGCAGGCCGCATTTGCCAAATCGCGGGTGCATGAGGCGGCGATGCTGTTCCTCGCGGCCGGCGAAGAGTGGCAGGCCGAACAATTCTGGACGCATCTGGCGGAAAGTCAGGATGAGGCCAACCTTCAGATGATGGGCAAGATGCTCGAAGACCTTGGCCAGCCGCATCTGGGTGTGATGTTGGGCAAGCGGGCCGCGCAGGCCGGGTTTGAAATCGCCGCGCCATATTACGCGCTGCATCCGGTCGCGAGCCGCAAGCATCCAATTCCTAAGGAAATGGTGCTGGCGATTGCGCGGCGCGAAAGCGAATTTGATCCTGCCGTTGTCAGCCATGCCGGGGCGCGCGGGTTGATGCAGGTGATGCCTGCGACGGCGCGGCTGGTCGCCGGGCGGATGGGGCTTTCGTATAGCCGCGACCGGCTGACCAGCGATTGGGTCTATAATTCGCAGTTGGGGGCCGACTACCTGCGAGGTCTGGCCGAAGATTTCGATGGCAATGTGATTATGATGTCGGCGGGGTATAACGCCGGTCCTGGGCGGCCAAGGAGCTGGAAGTCGAGTTATGGCGACCCGTTGAAGGGGGAGATCGACATGATCGATTGGATCGAGACGATCCCGTTTAACGAGACCCGCAATTACGTGATGCGGGTGTCTGAAAGCCTGCCGGTGTATCGCGCGCGGTTGGGCAAAGATCCGCATCCGGTGCCGTTTTCCCAAGAGCTTGTGGGATCGACGTTGTTGCCGGTGTCGGAGTGATCTGAGACGGCGCGTGTGGGGAGGCGTTGTAGGAAGTAGGGGGCCAGCCCCCTCGGCCTGCGGCCTCTCCCCCGAGGTATTTTTGAACAGAAGAAGCAGGGGGAGGGTGTGAGGGCCGAGAGCGCTTTGATTTGGGTTACGGTTGGGCGCGTCTTTGGGCGGCGCGGCGGCGTTTGCGTTCGCGCCAGAGGGTGAAGAGGCCGGCCCCGACGATCAGCGCCGCGCCGAAGACCACGGAGAGCCGCAGGTTTTCGCCGAACACCACAAGGCCGATGGCGGTGGCGAAGGGCATTTGCAGGTAGGCGAAGGGCTGCACCGCGCTGGCCTCGGCGACTTCGTAGCATTTGATCATGCACCAGTGCCCCGCCACGCCTGTAAAACACAGCGCGATCATCCAGCCCCAATCCGGCGCTGTCATCGGCTCCCAGAACCAGATGCCGATGGCGGTCATCACGACGCAGCCCACTATGCCGGTCCAGAAGAACGAGGTGGCGGCGGAATCGCGTCGGGCGACGTAGCGGTTGAGCAGCGAATAGAGCGCGAACATCAGGGCCGCCGCCAGCGGGATCAGCGCATAGACCGAGAACACGCCCGCCGAGGGGTTGATGATGATCAAGACGCCGACAAAGCCCACCGCGATCGCAAGCCAGCGCCGCCAGCCGACCTGTTCGCCCAGCACCGGGCCAGAGAGGGCCGCGACCAGCAGCGGGTAGCTGACAAAGACCGCGTGGCTTTCGACCAGCCCGAGGAAGGTGAACGCCCCAACCATCACGCAGATTTCCAGCGCCAGAAGGACGCTGCGGAAGCCCTGGACCCAAGGCTGGTCGGTGTGGGCCACATCGCGCAGCCCGCCGGATTTGCGCGCCGACAGGGCGATGACGAAGGCCGCGAAGAACCAGTAGCGGATCATCACCACCATGAACACGTTGTATTCCGAGGCGAGGTGTCGGCTTATCCCGTCTTGGATCGCGAAAATAAAGGTGGTGGCGACCATCAGCCAGATGCCGCGAACGGAGTCGTTCTGGGTCATAGGGTGGCCTTTGTCATATGGCGTTTGCGGCCAAAGCCGGGGCCGCGCGTGACGGTAAATCCGCCAGCCGCCAGCGCCCTGCGCACATGGCCCGCGGCGGTGTAGGTTGCCGCTGTGCCGCCGGGGGCGGTGTGGCGGGCCACCTCGGCCATCAGGTCCTCGCCCCACAATTCGGGGTTCTTGGCGGGTGAAAAGCCATCGAGGAACCACGCATCGGCCTCGGCGTCCCAGTGTGGCAGGGAGTCGCGCGCATCGCCTTGGATCAGCGTAAAGCTGAGGTCGGCGGTCTGGAATGTGGTGTCGCCGGCCAGCCAGAAGGGGTGCAATTCGGCGGCCAGATCGGCCAGTTCGGGAAAGGCGGCCTGGGCGGTGATCATGTCATCGGCGGCCATCGGATAGGCCTCAAACGTGGTGAAGTGCAGCCGGCCGCCGGTGTTGGCGCCGCGGAAGGCTTGCAACGCGCACAGCAGGTTCAGCCCGGTGCCAAAGCCCAGTTCGGCAATGTGAAAGCCATCGGCAAAGCGCGCAGGCAGGTCGTTGCCCGCCAGAAACACATGTCGGGTCTCGTTAAGCCCGTTGTCGAGCGAGTAATACGGATCGTCAAACCGGGTCGAGACAGGCACGCGCCCGTCGCGCCATTCCAGCTCTGCGCTCTGGTCTGTCATTTTCGGCTGCCTTATGGGTTTCCCTGTGGGGTTAATTCTGTTCGGAGGGCGATGCAATGGGCGACGTGACAGTGCGAGGCGGCGGCATCTTTGGGCTGTCGGTGGCTTGGGCCTGCGCCCAACGGGGCGCGCGGGTGCGGGTGATCGATCCGCAGGGGCCGGGGGCGGGGGCTTCTGGCGGAATCGTCGGGGCGCTTGCGCCGCATGTGCCGGAGAACTGGAATGATAAGAAGGCGTTTCAATTTGAAAGCTTGATCATGGCCGAGGCGTTTTGGGCCGGGGTGCAGGCCGCCGGCGGGCGCGATCCCGGCTATCTGCGGTCGGGCCGGTTGCAGCCTCTGGCGGACGCGCGCGCGGTGGATTTGGCGCGGCAGCGGGCCGGGACAGCAGAGATGCTGTGGCAGGGCAAGGCCGCGTGGCGTGTGGTTGATGCAGCGGGGTTCGGTGACTGGGCGCCGTTCTCGCCCACCGGTTTGTTGGTAGAGGACAGCCTGACCGGGCGGCTGCATCCTCGTCAGGCCTGTGCGGCCTTGGTGGCGGCCTGTCAGGCGAAGGGGGTCGAGATCCTCGCCGAGGGATCGGACCGGGGCGCGGTGGTCTGGGCGACCGGCGTACATGATCTTGACGCGATGAGCCGGGCGGCGGGGCGGATGATGGGCACCGGCGTGAAGGGACAGGCGGCGCTGTTGCGCTTTGAGGCCCGCGACCGACCGCAGCTCTTTGCCGATGCGCTCCATATTGTGCCGCATGGCGATGGCACAGTGGCGATCGGCTCGACCTCTGAGCGGGAGTATGACGATCCGCAGGCAGTGGACAGCCTGCTTGACGATGTGATTGCGCGGGCGATTGCGGCGTTTCCGGTGTTGGCGGGGGCGGAGATTGTGGCGCGCTGGGCCGGGGTGCGTCCGCGTGCGAAGAGCCGCGCGCCGGTGCTCGGGCCGCATCCGCTGCACGAGGGGGCGTTTATTGCCAACGGTGGCTTCAAGATCGGCTTTGGCATGGCGCCGCTGGTGGGCGAGGTGATGGCCGATCTGGTGCTGGAGGGGCAGGACAGGGTGCCGGAGGGTTTCAGGCCGTACGCGTTGTCGCGGGGCGACAGCGGGGCACGGCGTTAAGTGCCGTTGCAGCGACACTTTGTGGGCACCGCTGGCCCGCCCCTCGCCTATTTCTCGCGCGGTGGGCGGCTTTTGTAGACTGGAAGCGACCAGCCAAATCCCAAGCTGCCTGCGCGCAAGGCCCAGGTCGCGACGGCGCAGCCCAACAGGGTCCAATCTGGCCCGAAACCCAGCGTCTTGATGATCAGCGCTGTGCCGGATCCGGCCAGTGCGGCGGTGGCATAAAGCTCGCCTTGGCGCAGCACCACCGGGACCTCGTTGGCCACCACGTCGCGCATCAGCCCGCCGAAACAGCCGGTGGTGACGCCCATGATCAACACGATCACCGGCGGCTGATCGAGCGACAGTGCAACGCCGGTGCCTGCGGCGACGGCGACGGCCAGCGCAAAGGTATCGAGCCACAGCAGCCAGCGTAGGCGGCTTTCCACCAAATGCGCGGTGAAGAACACGAACAGGGCGGCACCGCAGGCGGTCAGGATGATGCCGGGATCAGCCACCCAGAACACCGGGTTCCGGTCGAGCAACAGGTCGCGCACGGTGCCGCCGCCCACCGCTGTCAGACTGGCGAGAAAGGCGAAACCAACGATATCGAGCTGGGCGCGCGAGGCTGCCAGCGCGCCAGTCAGGGCAAAGACCACCACCGAGGCGTAATCGAGCAGGGTCAGGATCATTGCGCGCGGCCTAGGGTACTGGCGCCCGATCCATTGATGGATCGGTGCCGGTCTGTTGACAGATCGGGGTGCGCGCGCTGTGAGGTACGGGTTTGGAGGAGGGATCGTTTGCGGGGGGCTGCTTCGGTGGGGCAGGCCGATCCATTGATGGATCGGTGCCGATCTGTTGACAGATCGGGGTGTGCGCGCTGTGAGGTACGGGTTTGGATGGGGGTATGTTTGCGGGGAGTTGCTCCGGCGGGGGAGACCGATCCATTGATGGATCGGTACCGATCTGTCGACAGATCGGGGCGCGCGCGGATCACGGTTTGCTCTTGAATGGGGCCATGCCCGCGCGGGCCAGCTCATCTGCGCGCTCGTTTTCGGGGTGGCCGGCGTGGCCCTTGACCCATTCCCACGTCACGTCGTGGCGGGCCTGCGCCTCATCCAGCCGTTGCCACAGCTCGACATTCTTGACCGGCTTCTTGGCGGCGGTTTTCCAGCCATTGCGCTTCCAGCCATGAATCCACCCCGTCACGCCGTTTTTGACATAAGCGCTGTCGGTGATCACGGTGATCTTGGACGCCCGCTCCAAGGCCTCCAACACGTGGATCGCGGCCAGAAGCTCCATGCGGTTGTTGGTGGTATCGGCCTCGCCCCCCTTAAGCTCGCGCTCTTTGACGACGGTGTCGCCGTCCTTGGCCTGCATCAAGGCACCCCAGCCACCGGGGCCGGGATTGCCGGAACAGGCACCGTCAGTATAGGCAAAAAGGGCGGTCATGGGGCATCTCCGGGCTTGGGTTTGGGGCCACATCGCAAAGGCGGGCGCAGGTTGCAAGGGGCTCTTGTTGCGCGACAGTGTGGCCCGCGGTTTGGCGCGCGTGGCGTCAGGGCAGCGGCGCTTGCACGGACGCCGGTGCGCCGGTCACGTCAAGCACACCCATCGCATTCAACCCGCCGAGCACCTGATCGACGGCAATGGTGGCCAGGATAATCCCCATCACCCGGCTGATCACCGAAGCCCCGGTGTTGCCGATCACCCGGTGGATGACGCTCGCCCCGAGCAGCAGACCAAGCGTAAACAGCAGCACAACCACCAGCATGCCAGCGGTGATCAGCTGTTCCGCCAGCGGTTCGGTGTGGTTGTCGGTCAGCACCACAATCGCCAGCATCGCGCCCGGCGAGGCAATCGACGGCATCGCCAGTGGAAACACCGCCCCGGCAAGGTGATCATCGCGTTCGGCTTCTTCGATTTCGCGCGCGGGTTTGCTATCGCCAAAGATCATCGTCATCGCAAACAGGAACAGCACAATCCCGCCCGCGATTTGAAACGACCCCAGCCGCAGACCCAGCGTTTCGAGGATGAACTGTCCGCCGACGAGGAACGCCAGCAGCACCAGCGTCGCAATCAGGATGGCGCGAATGGCAAACCGGCGATGCAGGTGGCGCGGCACCGATTGCACGGCAAACAGGTAGACCGGGATCGTGCCCACCGGGTCGATCACCACGGTCAGCGTGATAAATTCGCGGAGCAGCGCGGTCCAGTCCATCCCGATCAGGCCGTCTGGCGCAGGACGCGCGGCACTTTGAACTCGACGTTTTCCTGCGCGGTCTCGACCTGTTCGACAGTCACGTCATAGCGAGCGCGGAAGGCGTCGATCACCTCGTTCACCAGCACTTCGGGGGCGGATGCGCCTGCGGTGATGCCGACCGAGCGGATGCCGTCCAATGCGCGCCAATCGATGTCGGTCGCTCGCTGCACCAGTTGCGAATAATTGCAGCCCGCGCGGGCACCCACCTCGACCAATCGGCGCGAGTTTGAGGAGTTGGGCGCGCCCACCACCAGCATCGCATCGCATTTCGCCGCCATCGCCTTGACCGCCTCTTGCCGGTTGGTGGTGGCGTAGCAGATGTCTTCTTTGTGCGGGCCGACAATGGCCGGGAATCGCGCCTTCAACGCGGCGACGATATCGGCGGTGTCATCGACCGACAGCGTGGTCTGGGTGACAAAGGCCAGCTTGGCCGGGTCGCGTACCGTGACCTCTGCCACATCGGCCACCGTTTCCACCAAAAGCACTTCGCCCTCGGGCAATTGCCCCATGGTGCCGACGGTCTCGGGGTGGCCGTCATGGCCGATCATGATCATTTGCAACCCGTTGTCGGCATGGCGTTGCGCCTCGATATGCACCTTGCTGACCAGCGGACAGGTGGCATCGACAAACACCATTTCGCGCGCCTTGGCGGCGGCAGGCACCGATTTCGCCACACCATGAGCGGAAAAGATCACCGGCCGGTCATCGGGGCAATCCGACAGCTCTTCGACAAACACCGCGCCCTTGGATCGCAAATCATCCACCACATATTTGTTGTGCACGATCTCATGGCGCACAAAGACCGGCGCGCCCCATTTCTCGAGCGCCATTTCGACGATCTTGATCGCCCGGTCCACACCGGCGCAAAAGCCGCGCGGTGCCGCGAGATAAAGGGTCAGGGCAGGGGTATTGGTCATAACAGGGGCCTCCGGTGTCCCTCCCGAAGTAATGGCTCTGCGGCGCGGCGTCCAGAGGTGGGCGCTATCACGGGGCGGTGACTTGACCTTCCAGTGTGGGAAGGCCCGATTGGGGGCAAAATGACATGGAGCATGACAGATGAACCGACAGGTTTTGGCGATGACGGTGGCGATGACCATGGTGCTGGCGGGCGCGCCGCTGGTGGCACAAGAGCGGCCCGAGGATGCGGCAGGGCTGTTTCCGTATTGGGACGAGGCTGCGGTGGCACAGGGGGCAGCGCTTTATGCGGACAACTGTGCGGCCTGCCACGGGGCCAAGCTGGAAGGCGAGGAGGACTGGCGCGGGCGCAAAGACGACGGCGGGTTCCGCGCGCCACCACATGACGAGACCGGCCACACCTGGCACCACGCCGATGCGCAACTGTTCGATATCACCAAGCGTGGCACCGAGGTTGTCACCGGAGGTGCCGTGGAATCCGACATGGCGGGCTTTGGCGATGTTCTGAGCGATGACGAGATTCTGGCGGTGCTGGCCTATATCAAGGCGCAGTGGCCCGAGCGCGTGATCGCCCGCCACAATGAAATGAATCGGCGGGTCGAGGCGCAGTAAACGAAGGGCAGTAGACGAGGCGCATTAGCCGGGGCGCAGTGGGCGGACAGCGCCAAAGCGCCCCGGACATGATCCGGGGCCTCCCCGCCAGCCCGCCCCCATGGCCTTCCGGCGCTCGTCCAGGAGGCCATTGGCGCGTGGCCGCTATACCTGCGCCGTGACCCAAGCCAGCGCAATATAGCGCCCGGTCTTGGCCAGCGTGACCAATAGCACGAACAGCCAGACCGGGGTGCGCAACACGCCCGCAATCACGGTAAAGGCATCGCCCAAGGGCGCCCAGCTGAGCAGCAGCGACCAGACACCCCAACGCGCATACCATCCCTCGGCCCGCGCCATCGCGGACCGTGAAACAGGAAACCAACGCCTGTCCTGATACTGCACGGCGAACCGCCCCAGCACGTAATTCACACATGCGCCCAGCACGTTTCCCACGCTGGCCCAAAGGATCAGCGTGGGAACCGGAGCCGTCTGGCCCAGTTGCATGGCGACAAAGACCACCTCTGACTGCAACGGCAAAAGGGTCGCCGCCCCGAACGCCGCTGCAAACAGCGTGAACAGAGAGACAACCTCGCCCAAGTCAGGTGGCCCGGATCAGCCTGTTACGGCCGAAGCGGTCCGCTCTTCCGGATGCTCGCGCGGAGGACGGCCAATGACTTCGCGCAGACCGTCCAATTCAATGAAATTGTCGGCCTGACGGCGCAGTTCATCGGCAATCATCGGCGGTTGGCTGCGAATCGTCGACACAACGGAAACCCGTACGCCCTGACGCTGGAGGCTTTCCACCAGCGGCCGGAAATCCCCATCTCCGGAAAACAGAACGATATGGTCCACACGGGGCGCAAGCTCCATGGCATCGACAGAAAGCTCGATGTCCATGTTGCCCTTGACCTTACGGCGACCCTGGCTGTCGGTATATTCCTTGGCCGGTTTGGTCACCATCGTGAAGCCGTTGTAATGCAGCCAATCGACCAGCGGCCGGATTGGCGAATACTCTTCGTTCTCCAGCAATGCCGTATAATAGAACGCCCGCAATAACTTGCCGCGTCTTACGAATTCCTGTCGAAGGAGTTTGTAGTCGATGTCGAACCCAAGTGCCTTTGCTGCGGCATACAAATTGGATCCGTCGATGAACAGCGCAAGCCGTTCGTCCTTGTAAAACATTAATTGCCCTTCCAATAAAGCGGGCTCATGATCCGCTCCGTGAGTGAAAAAAATTTTGCGGGTGAGCCTGCCTTTAGGGTAGACCAAAACGATCTTGCCGCAAGTGCCTGAACGAGGAAAAAAACCAATTTCGTGCAACCTTAACGGGAAAGTGGCGCTGATAGCAATAGGCGCAAACTTACCTTTCTCTGACAATCCACCGGTTCAGACGTTAAGAGAAGCGATTTTTCGCTTATCTGAGCGTGGCTTGGCCATTGGCACCGTCTCACCCGTCTATACAACGCCGTGTTTTCCCGCGGGGGCCGGTCCCGATTACGTGAACGGTGCGTTTAGTGCCAATTGGTCGCGGGGTGCCCCCGCATTGCTTAGTCTTTTGCATGAGGTCGAGTCGGAGTTTCTACGCACGCGTAACGTGCGTTGGGGTATGAGGACTCTCGATTTAGACTTGCTGGCGCTGGGCGACCAGGTTCTGCCCAATCCCGATGTCTGGGCCGCGTGGCGCAATCTGCCGCTGGCCGATCAGATGACGCGCACCCCGGACGAGCTGATCCTGCCGCATCCAAGGCTTCAGGATCGACCGTTTGTCTTGGTGCCGCTGAGGGATGTCGCGCCCGATTGGGTCCATCCGGTCACGGGGCGCAGCGTGTCCGAAATGGCCGCCGCGCTGCCCCAAGCCGACATGGCCGAGGTCAAAGCTTTGTGACTTCGGGCGTATCGGTGCAATGCTTCAGAATATCTGCTTGTCAAGCGTTTTGAAGCCCTTTAAGAGCTATCCATTCTGACAGAACTCGCCAGACGGAGATTCCCCATGGCCCGCGTGACGGTCGAAGATTGCGTTGATAAAGTCCCCAACCGGTTCGAACTGGTTATGCTGGCCGCCCATCGGGCGCGCGAGATTGCAGCGGGTGCCGCCATTACGGTGGACCGCGACAATGACAAGAACCCCGTTGTTTCGCTGCGCGAAATCGCAGAAGAAACCCAAAGCGCTGACGAACTGCGCGAACGGATGATCGAGAGCAATCAGACTCAGATCGAAGTTGATGAACCCGAAGAAGACGCAATGGCGCTTTTGATGGGTTCTGAGCCCGATAAGCCGCAGGACGACGATATGTCGGAAGAAAAGCTGCTGCGGGCTCTGATGGAGGCTCAGGGTCAGGGCTGAACCACCGCCCTGGTGCCTTAAGGACGCGCGATGATATCTGCTGACGACCTCATCGCGCTTGTCCGCAATTATAACCCCAAGACAAACGAGGCGCTCATTCGCGCGGCCTATGACTATGGCCGCGAGATGCATGAGGGCCAGTTTCGCCGCTCGGGTGAGCCGTACTTCACCCATCCCGTCGCCGTTGCCGCCATCCTGACCGAGCAACGGCTTGACGATGCCACGATTGTCACCGCGCTGTTGCACGACACGATCGAGGACACCAACAGCACCTTCGGCAATATCTCTGGCCAGTTTGGCGAAGAGATTGCGGTATTGGTCGATGGCGTCACCAAACTGACAAACCTGCAATTGAACTCGACCGAGACCAAGCAGGCCGAGAACTTCCGCAAGCTGTTCATGGCGATGTCGCGCGATTTGCGGGTGATTCTCGTCAAGTTGGCCGACCGTCTGCACAATATGCGCACGATCAAGGCGATGCGCCCGGAAAAGCAGGTCCAAAAAGCGCGCGAAACGATGGACATCTTTGCCCCGCTCGCCGGGCGGATGGGCATGCAATGGATGCGCGACGAGCTTGAGGATCTGGCGTTCCGCGTGCTCAACACCGAGGGCCGCGCCAGCATCATCCGCCGGTTCATCATGTTGCAGCGTGAAACCGGCGATGTGATCCAGAAGATCACCGGCGACATGCGCAGCGAGTTGGAAAAGGCCAATGTCGAGGCGCAGGTCTTTGGCCGCGCCAAGAAGCCCTATTCGATCTGGCGCAAGATGCAGGAAAAGGAGATGGGCTTTTCGCGCCTCTCCGACATCTACGGTTTCCGCATCATCACCGAGACCGAGGCCGATTGTTATGCCGCGCTTGGCGTCATCCACCAACGCTGGCGCGCGGTGCCCGGACGGTTCAAGGACTACATCAGCCAGCCGAAATCCAACGGCTATCGCTCGATCCACACCACCGTATCGGGCCGCGATGGCAAGCGGGTCGAGGTGCAGATCCGCACCCGCCAGATGCACGATGTCGCCGAAACCGGCGTTGCCGCGCATTGGTCGTATCGCGATGGCGTGCGCAGCGAAAACCCCTTTGCCGTTGATCCGGCCAAGTGGATTTCCTCGCTGACCGAGCAATTTCAGGACGATGAGGATCACGAGGATTTCCTCGAGGCCGTCAAACTGGAAATGTATTCCGATCAGGTGTTTGTGTTCTCGCCCAAGGGTGATGTGATCAAGCTGCCCCGTGGCGGCACGCCGCTGGATTTCGCCTATGCGATCCACACCCGCATCGGCCATGCCTGTGTTGGGGCCAAGGTTGACGGGCTGCGCGTGCCGCTCTGGACCCGGCTCAAGAATGGCCAATCGGTCGACATCATCACCGCCGACGGCCAGACGCCGCAGGCGACCTGGCTCGACATTGCTATCACCGGCAAGGCCAAAAGCGCGATTCGCCGGGCCCTGCGCGAACAGGACCGCGAGCGGTTTGTGCGGCTCGGGCGCGAACTGGCGCGGGCCGCTTTTGAACATGTCGGTCGCAAGGCCAAGGACAAGGTGCTGGAAACCGCCGCCCGCAACCTGCGGCTCGACAGCGCCGAGACTCTGCTGGCGCGGCTGGGCTCTGCCGAGCTGACAACTCGCTCTGTGGTCGAGGCGGTTTATCCGGATCTGGTGACGGAAGAGGGCGACGAGATTGATCGCAAGCGCGCGGTGATCGGGCTTGAAAACGGCCAAAGCTTCCGCCGCGCCCCGTGCTGCCAGCCGCTTCCGGGCGAGCGCATCGTTGGCATCACCTATCGCGGCCAGGGCGTTGTGGTGCACGCCATTGATTGCGAAAAGCTCGCCGAATACGAAGACCAGCCCGAGCGCTGGCTTGATCTGCATTGGACCGAGGGCAAACACCCCGCCGCCTATACCGTGACCCTCGACGTCACGATGAGCAACGATGCCGGGGTGTTGGGCCGGGTGTGCACATTGATCGGCGGCCATAAGGCAAATATCTCCGACCTTGAATTCATCGACCGGAAGCCCGATTACTACAGGCTGTACATCAATGCCGATCTTCGCGATGCCGAGCATCTGCATTCGCTGATCACCGCACTCGAGGCGGAAAGCGACCTTGCCCGCGTCATTCGAATGCGCGAAGTGACACCGATCGCCGCGAGGGCCGAGGCGAACTGAAAGGAAGAAACCACCCGTGGTTTTCAAGCGCCGCGACAAAAAGCCGACCCTGCGCGCGGTGTGGGAATTCTTCTGGCCGCGAGGGGGCTGGACGCGCGCGGCGCGTTACGTCAAGCACCGGTTGCGCCGCCTGCCGGATCCGCCGGAAAAGATCGCGCGGGGCATCTGGGCCGGGGTCTTTACCACCTTCACGCCGTTTTACACCATGCATTTCGTTGTCGCCGCAACGCTGGCGATCATCATGCGCGGCAATATCCTCGCCGCGCTGCTGGGTACGTTTTTCGGCAATCCCCTGACCTATGTCCCGATTGCGGTCGTTGCGCTGACCACCGGGAATTTTCTTTTAGGAACAGAGCTTTCGCCGCATGTCGAGCGCACCTTGATGGGCAAGTTTGTCGATGCGGGCGAGGATCTGACCAGCAATTTCTGGGCATGGATCAAGGGCGCGCCGCAGGATTGGCACGGGCTCGAGGTGTTCTGGGACACCGTGTTTTACCCCTATATGATCGGCGGCATCATTCCCGGAATCATTGTGGCAACGATTGCCTATCTAGTGGCCGAACCGTTGATCCGCGCCTATCAGGCCCGGCGCAAAGGCGCGATGAAAAAGCGGATCGAGGCGATCCGGGCCAAGGCCGCCGCCAAGAAAAAGGCGCTGGCCGAGGACGCGGCGAAAAAGCCCGAGTGAGCGCGTCGCAAATTCCGGTTTCCCCCGCGCCCGCGCCCCGTTAGCTTGCGCGCAATCAGTCTCGGAGAACCGTCATGCACAAACTCAGGCTCGGCGTGAACATCGACCATGTCGCCACCGTCCGCAACGCCCGCGGCGGGGCCTTTCCCGATCCTCTGCGCGCCGCCAAACTGGCCGAAGACGCCGGGGCCGATGGCATCACCGCACATCTGCGCGAAGACCGGCGCCACATCTCGGACGCCGACATCGACGGGCTGATGGAGGTGCTGAGCGTGCCTCTGAATTTTGAGATGGCGGCGACCGACGAGATGCAGAAAATCGCGCTGCGTCACAAGCCGCATGCGGTCTGTATCGTGCCGGAAAAGCGGGAGGAACGCACCACCGAAGGCGGGCTGGAAGTTGCGCGCGAGGAAAACAAACTGGCGCATTTTATCGCGCCTCTGCGGGATGTCGGCTGCCGGGTGTCGATCTTTATCGCCGCCGACAAACGCCAGATCGAGGCGGCGCATCGCATTGGCGCGCAGGTGATCGAGCTGCACACCGGCGCCTATTGCGATGCCCATCACGAAGGCCGGTTTGATGACCGCGACCGCGAGTTGGACGCGCTGCGCGAGATGACCGGCTTCGCCCATGACCTTGGCCTCGAAGTGCACGCCGGCCACGGGCTAAGCTATGAGACCGTCGGCCCTGTGGCGGGTTTTCCGCAGGTCAAAGAGCTCAACATCGGGCATTTCCTGATCGGTGAGGCGATCTTTTCGGGCCTTGAGGGCGCGATTGCCGAGATGCGCAGGCTCATGAACGAGGCGCGGGTGTGATCCTTGGGATCGGCACCGATCTTTGCAATATCGAGCGGATTGACCGTATCCTCGACCGCTTTGGTGACCGCTTCCGCAACCGCGTTTACACCGACCGCGAACAGGCCCGCGCCGCGCGCCGCCCGCATGAGGCGGCGACCTATGCCAAACGCTGGGCCGCGAAAGAGGCCTGTTCCAAGGCGCTTGGCACAGGGTTGCGCATGGGGATCGCGTGGAAGGATATGTCGGTCACCAATATGCGCACCGGCCAGCCGGTGATGCATGTGACGGGCTGGGCAAAACGGCGGCTTGATGCCATGACGCCGCCGGGCCATGAGGCCGTTTTGCACGTCACCCTGACCGACGATCACCCTTGGGCGCAGGCGACCGTGCTGATCGAGGCGCGCCCGAAAGCCTAGGCCGACGCCGCGCTCTCACACCCGGCGCGGCTCTGCCCCAAGCTCATTCCCCGCGCGGAAACCTCTGGTTTTCCTCGACCTCGTTCAGGTCCATGTGGTTGCGCATATAGCGGTCCGAGGCGTTTTGAAGCGGCTGATAATCCCACGGGTAATAGGCACCGTTGCGCAGCGCCTCATAGACCACCCAGCGCCGCGCCTGACTTTTGCGCACCTCGGCATCGAAGCGCTCCAGATCCCAGCGCTTTGCGGATTCGAGCCGGAACCGCTCCAAAACCTCGGCCTGCGCCGGGTCCTCGGCGAGATCGGTCAGCTCATGCGGATCATTGGCAAGGTTGAACAATTGCTCGGGATCGATGGCGCAGTTGGTGTATTTCCACGCCCCCGCCCGCAAGCAGACCATCGGCGAATATGACGCCTCTGCCGCGTATTCCATCGCCACCGGCGTGGTGCGCACCCCGCCTTGGCCCAGCGGCACCAGCGACTCGCCCGTGGTCCATTCCATCACCTCGTCCATGCTCACCCTCGCCAGATCGCAAAGCGTGGGGCAGACGTCGATATTGCTCACCGGCGTCTCAATCAGCCCCGGTTCCATCCCCGGTGCAGAGATCATCAAAGGCACCCGCGCCGAGCCCTCGAGGAAGGACATCTTGAACCACAATCCGCGCTCGCCCAGCATATCGCCGTGGTCCGAGACGAACAGTATGATCGCCTCCTGCCGCGTTGCCTCAAGCGCTTCCATCACCTCGCCGATCTTGTCATCGAGGTACGAGATATTGGCGAAATAGGCCCGGCGGGCGCGGCGAATGTCATCCTGTGAGATGTCGAAACTGCGCCAGTCATTGGCATCAAAGATGCGCTGCGCATGGGGGTCGTGGTTTTCGTAGGCCAGCGCCGGCACCTCGGGCAGGAGATGCTCGCAATCCTCGTACAGGTCCCAATATTTGCGCCGCGCCACATAGGGGTCATGCGGATGGGTAAAGCTTACCGTCAGGCACCAGGGCCTGTCGTCATGGCCGCGCGCCAGATCATAGACCTTGCGGGTGGCGTGATAGGCAACCTCGTCGTCATACTCCATCTGGTTGGTGATTTCGGCCACGCCAGCGCCCGTCACCGACCCCATATTATGATACCACCACTCGATCCTTTCGCCGGGTTTGCGATAGTCCGGGGTCCAGCCGAAATCGGGGGGATAGATGTCGGTGGTCAGGCGTTCCTCAAACCCGTGCATCTGATCGGGGCCGACAAAATGCATCTTGCCCGACAGGCAGGTCTGATAGCCTGCCCGCCGCAGATGATGCGCATAGGTCGGGATCGACGAGGCGAACTCGGCGGCATTGTCATAGACGCCGGTGGCCGAGGGCAATTGCCCCGACATGAACCCCGCCCGCCCCGGCGCACAGAGCGGCG
Source organism: Marinovum sedimenti (assembly GCF_054052205.1). Classification (NCBI taxonomy): domain Bacteria; kingdom Pseudomonadati; phylum Pseudomonadota; class Alphaproteobacteria; order Rhodobacterales; family Roseobacteraceae; genus Marinovum; species Marinovum sedimenti. The sequence continues at coordinate 2,050,562 of NZ_CM133223.1, read as the reverse complement.
AGGCGGTATAGGCGTTGGCGAAACAGGTCGAGCGCAGCGCCAGCTTGCGCAAGTTAGGCGTGTGCAGCCAATCGGCGGGGCCGTCGGGAAACAGCGTGCCATTCAGCTGGTCGACCATGAAAATAAGGATGTTGGGCTGTTGCGTCATGTCGGCTCCGTTGCGATCCTGAGGCAGCATTCCCCGGATCATTGCCCCGCGTCCAGCCCCCATCGCTTGACACCCCACCGTCCCCGGCCCATGTAGCCCTCGTCAAACCTGAGCGAGGAGCTCCCTGTCGATGGCTGAAGAAAAGAAGGGCAATGTGATCGTCGAGACGGTCAAGACCATTGTCTATGCATTGCTGATTGCGGGCGTGTTCCGCACGCTTTTCTTTCAACCGTTCTGGATTCCGTCGGGATCGATGAAGGACACCTTGCTGATTGGCGATTTCCTGTTCGTCAACAAAATGGCCTATGGCTATTCCTACGCCTCCTGCCCCTCGATCATGGTGCCGCGCTTTGGCCTTGATGTGGATGCCGAAGATTTCTGCGGCTGGGCCGATGGCGACAACGACCGTTTCCTTGGAGGCGCGCCGAAACGCGGCGATGTGGCGGTGTTCCGCCACCCGGTGACCGGGCGTGATTTCATCAAGCGGGTTGTCGGGCTTCCGGGCGAAAAGATCCAAGTGAAGGGCGGCGTGCTGTTTATCGACGGCACCGCCGTGCAACAGACCGAAGACGGCATGTTCGAAGAGGTCGCTGGCCCGCAGGGTCCGCAGCGGCTTAGCCCGCGCTGTGCCAATGCACCGGTCGGCGATGGCGCGCTCTGCCAGAAACGCAAATACATCGAGACCTTTCCAGAAGGCACCTCGCATTCGATCCTCGATATCGGCCGGCAGTCCTCGGACAACACCGCCGTTTATACCGTGCCCGAAGGCCATTATTTCATGATGGGCGACAACCGCGACAATTCCACCGACTCGCGCTTCCGTCAGGAAGTGGGCGGCGTTGGGTTTGTGCCGTTCGAAAACCTTGTTGGCCGGGCGGACCGGGTGATGTTCTCGTCTGCGGGCAGCTCGATGCTGTACTTCTGGACATGGCGCAGCGATCGTTTCTTCAAGGCGATCAAGTGAACCTTTCGGCGGATCTGAAGGCGCTGCAAACGCGGCTGGGGTATGATTTTTCTGACCCCCGGCTGCTGGTGCGCGCCGTCACTCATTCGTCGATGTCGACACCGACGCGCGGCGACAACCAGCGGCTGGAGTTTCTGGGCGACCGGGTGCTTGGGCTGGTGATGTCCGAAGCGCTGCTGACCGCCGATACCCAAGCCAGCGAAGGCCAGCTTGCGCCGCGGTTCAATGCACTGGTGCGCAAGGAAACCTGCGCCGATGTTGCGCGCGAGATTGACCTTGGGGCGGCGCTCAAACTTGGCCGCTCCGAGATGCTCTCGGGCGGGCGGCGCAAGATGGCGCTGCTCGGCGATGGGATGGAGGCGGTGATTGCCGCGGTCTATCTTGATGGCGGGTTTGACGCGGCCAAGGCGCTGGTCCTGCGGCTTTGGGGCAAGCGGATCACCTCGGTCGAGGAGGATGCCCGCGACGCCAAGACCAGCCTGCAGGAATGGGCGCAAGGCCGGGGCCAGAAGCCGCCAGCCTATGAGCAGATCAGCCGCACCGGGCCAGACCATGCGCCGGTGTTTGTGATCGAGGTGCGGTTGGAAAGCGGCCAGACCGAACGGGCCGAAGCCGGATCGAAACGGCAGGCTGAACATGCGGCGGCCAAAGCGCTGCTTGCGCGGTTGCCCGGCACCTGACGCCGGGCGCTGCTCTCAGAGCGGCGGCGCCGACATCATCGCATCTGCCAGCGCGACAGTGGTGCTCACCGCTAGGGCAAAGCTCGTGCTGATCGCGGCGGTGGCGATGCGCCGTTCCCGATCAAACCGCCCCTGATCGCGCCGCAGCTGTTGGGTTTCGGCGCTGGGCACCGGCTCGCAAAGCTGCCGCCGGATCGAGTTTTCCTGCAAACGGATCATGTCGGCGGCGGTCGGGCGCTGACCTTGGCGCGACAGCACCGGATGCCTCGGGGTGACTTTCGCGGCCCGCCGGGGCGGACGCGTTGCGGTTTTGGCAACTGTCGGTCGGGCGGGGCGGCTGGGACGGGTGGTTGCCGCAGGCGCGGGAGCAAGTGCTGCAATAAACGCTGACCGCTCCAAAAGCGCGGCATCGCTGAGCCAAGCGATCTGGCTGATCGGGAAATCCGCAAGCAGGGCCAGCGTCAGCCGCGCGAGTTCCGCCTGCGCAGCAACCTCGGTTTCGGCCTGCACCGTCAGGGTAAAGGTCGGCGTATCCGCGCCCTGAAAGATGCAAAGGGCCACATCCAGAATATCACCCGTTGTCGCGAGGTTGTCCGCCCCGAACGGGCCGGAATCGGGGCGCAACGCGTCAATCTCGTGGCGCATTTGCCATTCGGTCCGCTCGGGACGTGGGCAAAGGTCCATCCTGATCTTCAGTCTGGCCATGACCGTGGTGTGCGTGGTGTGATCGGGTGCCATTGTCGCTTTCTCGATTGTCAGACGGCAATCTCGCCCAAGATTTGGGTTTAATTTTGAACCAATTGTGGAAAATACGGGTAATGTTTCCCGATTGCGAACAAATGCTGCCGCATTTGTCACGCGGCGTCGCGGGCAGGCGGCCAAGGAGGGCGCGACGGGATCGCCTCTGGTTTTAAGGTGAAATCTGCGTTAAGCGCTCTTAATTCAGAGACAGAAAGCCAGACCCTATGACCACACGCGCCGGATTCGTCGCTTTGATCGGAGAGCCCAACGCGGGCAAATCCACCCTCACCAACCGCATGGTGGGCGCGAAAGTGTCGATCGTGACCCACAAGGTCCAGACGACGCGCGCGCGCATCCGTGGTGTGGCCATCGAAGGCGAGGCGCAGATCGTTTTCGTCGACACGCCCGGCCTGTTCAAACCGCGCCGCCGGTTGGACCGCGCGATGGTGGCGGCGGCCTGGGGTGGGGCGGCGGATGCCGACATCACCGTGCTGCTGATCGAGGCGCATCGTGGCGTGACCGAAGGCGTTGAACGCATTCTGGACGGGCTGACAGACATCGGCAAAGGCCGCCGCATCGTTCTGGCGATCAACAAGATTGACCGGGTGAAATCGGATGTGCTTTTGGCGCTGACCAAGGATTTGAACGCGCGCTACGCCTTTGAAGAGACCTTTATGATCTCGGCCGAAAAGGGCTTTGGCTGCGATGATCTCAAGAAATGGCTGGCGGTGCAACTGCCCGAGGGCCCGTGGCTTTACCCCGAGGATCAGATCGCCGATCTGCCCTTGCGGATGATTGCGGCTGAAATGACCCGCGAAAAGCTGACCCTGCGGCTGCACCAAGAGCTGCCGTATCAGTTGACCGTCGAGACCGAGAACTGGGAAGAGCGCAAGGATGGCACGGCGCGGATCGACCAAGTGATCTATGTCGCGCGCGACGGCCACAAGGGCATCGTGCTTGGCAACAAGGGCGAGTCGATCAAGGCAATCTCCAAGGCGGCGCGTGAGGAACTGGAAGAGTTTCTTGGCCGCCGGGTGCACCTGTTCCTGCAGGTTAAAGTGCGGGAAAAATGGCTGGAAGAAGCGGCACGCTATTCCGAAATGGGCCTGAATTTCCGCGACGGCAACACCTGAGCCGATGCGCCTGACGGCAGATTTCTGGGTGGCCGCTTATATCGCGCGGCTGCGGCAGGCGGATATTCCAGCCTTTGTGGTGGCGCATGGCGATGACACCTCGGGTGTCGTGATCGTCAAACTCAACACGCTCGACGGGCAGGCGCGGCTGTTTCACCGGATGCACGATCTGATGGCCGATGAAACCCGGTGGCAGGAAATGCTGGCGGGGCCGGAGCCAGAGGTCGATGCGGCCTTGGCGCGGCAACGCGAGATGGACCGCGATCTTTGGGTGATCGAGGTTGAGGACCGCGCCGGGCGGCATCTGCTGGACAGTGGCGGGCTTTGAGGCCAGCCTGACGCGATGGAATGGCGCGACACCGGGATATTGCTGAGCCTCAGGCATCATGGCGAAAATTCCGCCATCGTCGAGGCGTTTACCCCCGAACATGGCCGGCACGCGGGCGTGGTGCGTGGCGCGACCAGCCGCAAACTGGGGCCGGTGCTGCAACCGGGCGCGCAGCTTGATCTGCAATGGCGGGCGCGGCTGGAGGAGCATCTGGGGGCCTATACTGTCGAGCTGCAACGCTCGCGCGCGGCGCAGGCGATGGGCAGCCGGTTGGCGCTGGCCGGGTTGAATGCGGTCTGTGCGCTGCTGGGGTTTTGTCTGCCCGAGCGCGAGCCGCACGGCGGGCTTTATGCCCGGTCTGAGCAGCTTTTGGATCTTTTGGGGCAGGACGATCTGTGGCCGCTGGCCTATCTGCGCTGGGAATTGGCGCTGTTGGAGGATCTGGGCTACGGGCTGGATCTGTCTGCTTGCGCGGTGACTGGGGCGACCGAGGGGCTGGCGTTTGTTTCTCCCCGATCCGGGCGCGCGGTTTCGCGCCTGGGGGCGGGGGATTGGGCCGATCGGCTTTTGCCGCTGCCAGAGGTGCTTTTGGGGCAGGGGGCCTGTGAGAATGATGACATTGCGCGGGGCTTGGGCGTGACCGGCTTTTTTCTGGGCGAGCGGTTGGCCCCTGCCTTGGGGACCAAACCGTTGCCAGAGGCGCGCGCGCGGTTCATCGACCGTCTGCGGGTGGTTTCACATTGAGCGCCTGCGGCGCGCCGGGTTTTGGGGCCCGTGGCGGAGGTGAGCCCGTCAGTGCGGAGGCCGGTTTGTGGCGCGCGCGGTAGAGAGGCTCAATTGGCGTGCGGCAGGCTGATGAAGACCATTTCGCGCCCGTCTTCGTTGCGCAACACCAGCCGATTTCCGTCAAACTCGGACAGTGTCATGTCGCGCAGGGCGGTGATGAACGCGGCCTCTGCTTGGAAGTGCAGGCACATCCGCTGGGTCAGGCCAAGCCGTTTGGCGGCGAACTCGGGCATGGGCCGGGACTGAACGCCGAAGAAGCTGTTGCACGGGGTGGTTCCGGCTATCTGCGCCGGGCTGGGGAAGGTGAGCGTGGCGCGGGCCTCATATGCCGCGCCATCGAGGGTTTGAAGTTTCCAAATGGTATCAGTGTCTTGCGCGCCGCTCAACGTGGCTGAGAGGCTGGCAAAGGCGGACGTGGCCGCGGAGAGGAGCATCTGTGTCATACCGGCAAGATAGGCGCTTTGCAGGGGGGCGAAAGGTGGTAACGGGATTTGTCATTCCGTAGCGCGGAAGACCAATTCGCCACCGGTGTCATTCGAAAGGATCAGAGTGTTGCCTTGGACTTCGGCCAAGGTCATCGCATCAAGCGCGCTGAGAAAGGCCGTTTCGGCGGCGAGATCGGGGCAGGCGCGGCGGGTGGTGGCCAAGGGGCCAGCGTCGAACCACGGATAGGGCGCGGAGTGCGATCCTGAAAAGCTGTTGCACGGGGCTTGGCCTGCGAGGCGTCCCGGCTCGGGGAAGGTCAGCGTGGCCGTGGCCGGATAGGGCGCGCCGTTGAGGCTTTGCAACGCCCATGTGGTTTCGGCGGCACCATAGGCGGTGAGCGTTTCGTCGCTGTCGCACGCGGCGAGGAGGGCGACGGTGAGGAGGGGCAATGCGATTTTCATCCGTCTCACATAGGTGATCTTTTCCAAATTGAAATATCGCCAAACTCTCTTCCCTGTCCGAGGCAGGAACGATAGAACTCAACCATGCGCTGGAACCTGCCAAATATCCTCACCTTGCTGCGCCTGATTGCGGCGCCGGCTGTGCCGTTGATGTTTCTGTATTGGGCCCGACCCTATGCCGACATCGGGGCGCTGTTGCTGTTCCTTGTGGCGGCAATCACAGATTGGTTTGATGGGTATCTGGCGCGCGCCTGGAAACAGGAAACCAAGATTGGCGCCATGCTTGACCCGATTGCCGACAAGGCGATGGTGGTTGTCGCGTTGATGGTGATTGCGGCCTATTCGTCGTATTCGCCCTGGCTGGTGCTGCCGGCGACGGTGATCCTGTTCCGCGAGGTCTTTGTCAGCGGCTTGCGCGAGTATCTTGGTGATGTGGCTGGCACGCTCAAGGTTACGAAACTGGCGAAGTGGAAAACCACCTTTCAGATGGTGGCGATTGCGGTGCTGTTTTCCCAAGGCGTGTTCGAGCATTATTTCGGCATGTGGTCCTGGGGCATGGACCAGCAGTTGGTGGTTGATGTCCTGGAGGGGCGCGAGGTCGATGTGTTGGGCCTGCGCACGATGTACAACGGCATGTTCTGGTCGGGGTATATCGGGCTTGGCCTGCTTTGGATCGCGGCCGCGCTGACGCTGATCACCGGGATGGATTACCTGCGTAAGGCGCTGCCGCATCTCAAGGAGGATGCTTGATGGATGTGCTGTACTTTGCCTGGGTGCGGGAACGGATCGGTGTGCCGAAAGAGCGGGTTGAGACCGGGGCGGCGACCGTTGCCGACCTAATTGAAGAGCTGAAGGCGCGCGAAGACCGCTATGAGCTGGCCTTTTCCGATCTGTCCGCGCTGCGGGTGGCGGTGGATCAGGAGCTGGCCGATTTCGACGCGCCGCTGGCCGGGGTTCGCGAAGTGGCCTTTTTTCCGCCGATGACCGGGGGCTGAGGCGCGATGCGCGTTTCGGTGCAGCAACAGCCGCTCGATTTCGGGCAAGAGGCCGAAGCTTTTGCACGGGCGCAGCACGACATGGGCGCCGTGGTGACGTTTACCGGCATCGTGCGCGATTCGGTTGACGGCGGTATGGCGGCGATGGAGATCGAACATTACCCCGGCATGACGGCCAAAGCGCTGGAAGCGATGGCCGAAGAGGCGATGCAGCGCTGGTCCCTTGGCGATGCCCTGGTGATCCATCGCTATGGTCGGCTGGAGCGGGATGAGATGATCATGATGGTCGCCACCGCCGCGCGGCACCGCAAGGCGGCGTTTGAGGCGGCAGAGTTCCTGATGGATTACCTCAAAAGCCGCGCGCCGTTCTGGAAGAAAGAGATCGGCGCAGACGGGGCCGAATGGGTGGCCGCGCGCGATGAAGACGAGGATGCGCTGCGCCGGTGGTAACGCGCTACCGGTCGTGCATCCCCAACCCGTCGAGGATGCGGGGCGTCCATTTCTCCACCCGTGCAGCACGCGTTTTGGACTGCTTCGCGCCCGAAATATACAGGACATAGCCGCGCTGTCGCCCCGGTGTCAGCGCCTCAAAGGCGGCGCGCAGATCGGGGTCGGCGTCGAGAGCCGTGGCCAATTCTTCGGGCAGGGCGAGATCATCCTTGGGGAAATCCACCTTGCGCCCGGCCTGTTCGTTTTCAATGGCCTGTGCGATGTGACGCCGGAGTGCCGGTTCGCAGGCGCTTACACTGCTCATATCGGCAAAGGTCATCATCCGAACCGACCGTGAATTTGGCCCTGGTGCCACAAGAGCCGCCTCAGGATCGTCCAGCAGCACGCCCTTGAAAAAGCCAACTGCGCAATGCTCTTTGAAGCCCCAGACGACGGCGATATTGCCGCCATGCGCGCAATACACCGGGCCGCGCCATTTGAAAGCTTCGTCCAGGCCGCAGTCTAGCAAGATGTCGCGCAGGGCCCGAAGCTCGGGCTGCCAGCGTTCGCGTTTGTCGAACCAGATGCCGCATCGGCGGTCGGATTGGCCCATCTGCCTCCCTCTCGAACCTCAACTCCAAATCTGTCCCCGATCCTGAATAGAAGGCAACAAAAAACCGCGCGCCGGGCATGGGCGCGCGGAGGATTGCCAGCCCTAGACCGTGTCAGCGTTTGAGGGCGTCGCGGATTTCAAGCAGCACATCGATTTCGCTCGGGCCTGCGGGCTTTTGCTCGGCTGGCTCCGGGGTCTCTTCACGCGCGGCGCTTTCCTTGATGCGGTTGACCGCCTTGACCAGCGCAAACACCACGGCGGCGATGATCAGGAAATTGATCACGGCCATGACAAACGCCCCGAAGGCAAAGACCGAGGCCCCGGCTTCGCGCGCGACGTCAAGGCTGGCACCGGCGGGCACGTCACCGGCCAGCACGAAATAGTTGTTGGTGAAGTCGATGCCGCCGGTGAACACCCCGATGATCGGATTGATCAGGTCGCTGACCACCGATTTCACGATGGCAGTGAAGGCCGCCCCGATGATGATGCCCACGGCCATGTCCATGACATTGCCGCGCGCTATGAAGGCCTTGAATTCATTTAACATGGCTGCCTGTCCCCTTCGCTCGCCTTTGATACGTCGCGCTGGCCGGTTCAGCCGCGCGACGCCAGTTTGCGGCAATAAAGCCCCTCTGCAAGCGCTTTAATGGGAATTTGCAGCCCGCATTCCCCCGAAGGGAAACAGGGGTCAGCCCGGAAGCTTGCCGGTCAGAACATAGCGCAGGATTTCGACCACCTGACCCGGTTCGCGCGCCACCGCAAGGGCGGCGGCATCGACTTCTTTCAACGCGTGATCATGGTCGGGCTGTTGCAAAACGATCAGCGATTTCCCAAGCGCGGCGGCATATCCGGCATCAAAGGCGGCGTTCCATTGGCGGTATTTCTCGCCAAAGCGCACCACCACCACATCGGCATCGGCAATCCCTTTGCGGGTACGAATGGCGTTGACCATCGCCCCCTTGTGATCGTGCCAATATTTGTTGTCCTCCGCCCCGAGGATGGCAACGCCGCAATCATCGCTGGCCGCGTGATCGGTGACCGGGCTGAAAAATTCCACGTCGAGCCCTTGGGCCCCTGCCACGATCTGCTCGCGCCAGTCTGTGTGAATTTCACCGCTGAGATATACGTTAAGGGTCATGGGCTCTCTCCTCATAAGCTGCGGCACGAAAAAGGCCGGGACGCGCCCGGCCTAACATTCGTGCGGCGCAAGGTCGAGCCGTGGGTTAACAGCCTTGGCTCAGTAGCCGGTGCCGCGAAAGACCACGTGAAATGTCCGCAGGATCAGGCGCAGATCGGTCAGGAAAGACAGCTCGCGAAAGTACCGGGCGTCAAAGATTGCGCGCTCGGAAAAGCTGCTTTCGTTGCGGGCAGAGGTCTGCCAGATGCCAGTGATGCCCGGACGCATGGCGTAATAGGCGGTGCCGGGATAGATCTTTTGTTGGTCCAGCATCATCGGACGCGGCCCCACCAGCGACATATCCCCCAGCAGCACGTTGATCAGCTGCGGCAGCTCATCCAGCGAGCTTTTGCGCAGAAAGACCCCAATCCATGTGACCCGCGGATCGCGGCGCAGTTTCTGGCTGTGGTCCCATTCGGCACGCGCCGCCGGGTTGGCATTGAGGTAGGCCCAAAGCTGTTTGTCGGCATTGGGCACCATGGTGCGCAGTTTCCACATCCGAAAGATCCGGCCGTTGCGCCCGATGCGCTGTTGGCGATAAATCGGCGAATGTCCGTCCAGCGCAATCAGCACGCAGACCGGTGCCAACAGCAACAGCATGGGAACGAGGGCCAGCAGCACGCTCCCGATGTCCAAGGCACGCTTGGCAAATTGGCGGTACAGTCCACGCCCAAGTGGGGTGGCAAGCAGGGTGTCGGAAGCGGACCTTCGTGTGGATCCAACCGAACGCATATGCATTGTCAACGTCTTGCCCTCCAAGGCGATCAGTGACGAAGCGAAATTGCAGCGATGAAAAGGAAGGCGCGCAGGAGCACAACGCACCGCAGAGCGGGGCGAACACAGTGGCTCCGTTGTCGTTTTTTTTCGCAGCGCCGAAACCACGTGGTTTCATGCGCTGCGTGCAGACCCTTTAACCGTACAATTCACTCCCAAGTGAAAGCACCAACCCCCAAGTGCCGTTTGCAAAAACAATTTACCCAAGTTTCTTGGTTATTTTTGCTCGACTTGTATGAAAATGGACGGCCTAGATTGTGCCGTCAAGTTGCCTCAATTGCGTTTCACCTTTAGGGAGAGTGACACTTCCCCTGCGTCAGGTGCGGCCCTGCTGCGGTGCCAGAGGTCGCTGCAATCAACCTCTGCGCGAGAGGTTGCGCCCCTGGCTTCGCTTGGAGAGTGGTGCGCGGCACACCTTAAACGGGTGTTTGGGGTAGGATTGTAAATTGAAACGAAACAATCCGGCTCACAATGTGAGATAGTTGCGCAAAAGTGGTCAATCAGGAACGCCTAAGTGCATGTAGTTGCGCCTTAAAGGAGGGAATGCCCTCACCTTTTGCGCTGTCTCGTACCCAAAATCACATCTGGCCATGATCTCCGAAGTGAAAATTAGGTGCGCAGTTGAACACAGCTCTGGGCAATTGGCCCGGTTGGTGCGCCGCATCTTAAGGATATTTTTACCTATGGCGTCAACCAATCTCCTCTAGGAGGTGATCAATCCATCCAAGGGGAGGGTATTGTGCAAAATCCATGCATGATCATTGAGCGGGGTCGTCACTGGTGATTCGACGTTGGCATCGCGCCAGCGTTGCAACGGCGATGCCAAAGCACTATTGCCCGAGTGGAATATTGGAAGACGGAGTCCACACCATGGCGCATCACCTCTATCAGCGAGATCTGCCTGACGATCTCAACCTTGGGCCGGTTGTGGCCATTGATTGCGAGACCATGGGGCTTAACCCGCATCGCGACAGGTTGTGCGTGATCCAGATGTCTTCGGGCGACGGCACCGCGCATCTGGTGCAGGTCGAACAGGGCCAGACCGAAGCGCCCAACCTGTGCCGGATGCTGGCCGATCCGAACGTGTTGAAGCTGTTTCACTTTGGCCGCTTTGATATCGCGGCGCTTGAGTATGCTTTTGGCACCGTCACCGCACCGGTGTATTGCACCAAGATCGCCAGCAAGCTGATCCGCACGTATACGGACCGCCATGGGCTGAAATATCTGCTGCAAGAACTGCTGGGTGTCGACATCTCGAAACAGCAGCAGTCCAGCGATTGGGGCACTGCCACCTTGAGCCAGGCGCAGGTTGAGTATGCGGCCTGCGACGTGCTGTATCTGCACCGACTGCGCAAAGAGCTTGATCGTCGGTTGGCGCGCGAGGGGCGCAGCGAATTGGCGCAACAGTGCTTTGATTTTCTGCCCACACGCGCCCGGCTGGATCTCGCCGGTTGGCCGGAGCAGGATATCTTTGCCCATTGATCTGCATTGTACTGCGGGCGACCGGGCTTAAGTAAGGGACGACGATCAGACGAAAGGCGGCAGACCAGACATGAGAGAATCGTTTCGGTCGGGTATGGTTTCGGGGCTCAAGGTCCTGTTGCCGCTCAGCGCCTTGGGGCTGCTGTCGACGATGTTTCTGCTGTCGACTTCCGTTAACGAAGACCCCGACCTGACATTTTTTGACGACGCCTCCGAGCTTCCCGAGCGCGACAGCGTTACAGCGCCGTACTATACGGGCAGCACGCCCGAGGGGCACGCGGTGGCCGTGACTGCGAAAAGCGCGCGGCCAATGCCGGACGATCCCTCCGGGGTGCTGGCAAAACAGCTGAATGCAGCCTTCCGGCTCACCGACGGCTCGCGCATCATTATCATTGCGGATGACGCGGCGGTGAACGAGCCGGCCGACCGGTTGGAACTGACCGGCAACGTCGTGATCGACAGCTCGTCAGGCTATGTGATGCGCACCCAGCTGCTGAAGTCGGCGCTGCGCTCGGTCAATGCGGATGCGCCCTCCGGTGTGGCCGCGACTGGGCCGATTGGCGATCTGACCGCCGGCGCGCTTCGCATCCGCGACACGGGTGTCGACGGTGACGTGCAATTGTTTTTCACTAACGGCGTGAAGCTGGTATATCAGCCCGCAAAGCAGACTGTTTCCGAGGAAAGTGACACTCCATGACCCGAGTTAAATTGTTAGCGGTACTTTTTTTCACGCTCCTTCCGTTCGCTGCGTTTAGCCAAGGGGCCGAGGTGGGCTTTGGCGCGATCCAGGCAGATCCGGATGCGCCGGTTGAAGTCACTGCCGACAATCTGTCGGTCAATCAAGGTGACGGCACAGCGCTTTTCACCGGCAATGTTGTCGTCGGGCAGGGCGAGATGCGGCTGTCTGCGCCGCGTGTTCTGGTGGTTTATACCAAGAACCGGAGCGCAATTTCCCGGCTCGAGGCGCGCGGTGGCGTGACGCTGGTGTCTGGGGCAGAGGCCGCTGAGGGCGAAAACGCTGATTACGATGTCGATAAGGGCATCGTGGTGATGACCGGCAATGTGTTGCTGACCCAGGGCGGCAACGCGCTGACGGCGGACGAAATGATTGCCGATCTGAACGCAGGAACGGCGCGGATGACCGGGCGGGTCAAGTCGGTCATTCAGCAACAGAGCGACAGCCAGTAATGTCGACCCCAAGGCTGACAGTGGCGGAGGGTTCCGCCGGGTTGCGTATAGAACACTTGCGCAAGAGCTACCGCAAAAAGGTGGTCATCCGGGATGTCAGCATGGAGCTGCATCGCGGCGAAGTGGTCGCCCTTCTGGGCCCCAATGGGTCGGGCAAGACCACGACGTTCTATTCTGTGGCCGGCCTTGTTTTTCCCGAGGGAGGCAAGGTCATCATCGACGGCCAGGATGTGACCCAGATGCCGATGTACCGCCGTGCCAAGCTCGGCATCGGGTATTTGCCTCAGGAAATGTCGATCTTTCGCGGCATGAGCGTCGAAGACAATATCCGCTCGATCCTCGACATTGCGGTGAGTGACAGGCGCAGGCGCCGCGAGCGGCTCGAGGAGCTGCTGTCGGAATTCCATATCGAACACCTGCGTCGTGCGCCCGCATTGGCGCTGTCCGGGGGCGAACGCCGCCGGGTCGAAATTGCTCGCTGTCTTGCGGCCGAGCCAAAATACCTGCTGCTTGATGAACCCTTTGCCGGGGTCGATCCGATTTCCGTTGGCGATATCCGCAGCCTGGTGTCGGACCTGTCCAACCGCGGCATCGGCGTTTTGATTACCGATCACAACGTACGCGAGACGCTGGAGATCGTGGACCGGGCCTATATCCTCCATGATGGCACGGTTCTAATGTCGGGCACGCCCGATGAGGTGGTAGAGAACGAAAACGTGCGGCGCGTCTATCTGGGTGATCAATTCCGGATTTCGTAAGCCTGTGCACGAGCTTACCTGCACATTCGTTAACCGTCGGTAAACTAAATCGCGCAATATTCTTGTGACAAATCATTGACAGAGGGGCGCGCTGTGTCCTCAAATGGGATCATGACGCATGAGTGGCTTGCCTCAGAAATAACGCTGCGTTCCTGTTTTCAGGGTGGTGAACATGTACAAGCAACTTGCTGCGTCGCAATCCCGAGAAGGTGACTGGGCTGCCGCGCGTCGCGTGATGTGGGCGTGTGCGGAATTCTCACCGGAACAATAAGAAGGACCGAAGATGCGCTATCAAATCACCGGCAAACAGATCGATATTGGCGCGGCTCTGCAAACCCATGTGCAAGATGGGTTGGGGGGGGTCGTGCAGAAATATGCCGAACGTCCGACGGACGCGAACGTCGTCTTTTCCAAGGCCGCGCATGAATATGTGTGCGAGGCCACCGTGCATCTCTCTACTGGCCTGACCGCGCAGGCCAAGGCCCATGAAACAGAAATTTATGCAGCCTTTGAAAGCTGTTGCGAGAAGATGGAGAAGCAATTACGCCGCTATAAGCGTCGGCTGAAGGACCATCACAAGGACCGGACCGAACCCGTTGAAACTTATGGCGCAGCATCGTATATCCTCGCGAGCGACGAAGTGGATGAGGATTCGGAACCCGAAAGCCTCCAGCCGATGATCGTCGCTGAAATGAAAACCGACATTCCTGCACTCACGGTCGGTGAAGCAGTGATGCAGATGGAGATTGCCGGCGCGCCTGTTCTGGTGTTTCGGAACGAGCGTAAGGGTCTGAACGTTGTTTACCGACGGGACGATGGCAATATCGGCTGGATAGAACCGCAAGAACAGGCTTAAAGCCTGCGGACCAGCCCGGGGATGGAGACTACAGGCACAATGGAACTCTCTGATTTGTTGAAGCCCGAGGCAATCCGGGTGGCTTCGGGTTGCTCGAGCAAGAAGCGACTGATGCATGACGTGGCGGATCTGGCTCAATCGGCCTATGGGATCGACGCCGCCACTGCATTCGAAGCGCTTTTGGAGCGTGAATCCTTGGGGCCGACGGGTGTCGGCCACGGGGTCGCGCTTCCGCATGCACGTATTGCGGGGATCGAAACCTGCGTTGGCGTGTTCCTGCTTTTGGAAAAACCGATCGATTTTGATTCTGTCGATCGCCAGCCTGTTGATGTGGTCTTTGGCCTCTTTGCACCCGAAGATGCCGGCGTCGAACATCTCAAAGCGCTTGCGCGCGTTTCGCGTCTTTTGCGGGACAATGCGGTTTGCACCAAACTGCGGGCCAATCAGAATGTGGCCACGCTGTATACCATCCTTACTGAAGAAGAGGCGATGAAGGCCGCATAGGCCCGGATCGTCCGACAAGGTGGGCAGTCTGCCCACCTTGCGCCACGCCTAGAGCATCTAGCATTTACTTAAATATTTAGCATCATCTAAAGCCTTGAAATCTTTGATCTCAGGCAGCGCTAGATGATGCAGTCAAACGCAAATGCTTTACGCCCAGGCATCAAATCCCAGCATCAGATAATCTCGGGGATAGGCTGCGCGCGCCATGTCTTCCAATCCGCCGTCGTGGATGTCCTCCAGTGTAAACGGCGCGGTCGGCGCGGCCTCTTTCGGTTCTGGAACCGTCTCCAGTCCCAATTGTTCGGCCAGCGCTGGCAGATAGGCGGCCATCTCCTCTTCGCGCAGCACCATGTCCGGCAGGCACAGATCGCCCATGCCCTGCAAGATCGCACTTTGCGCGGCCCAGTGCGGATCCATCCGCAGATTGGTCTGACCGTTGAGGTTGGACTGAATGAACTCCAAAAACCCGCCAAAGGCTTTGCGATGGGTATCGCGATCATAGCTCTCGTCGGGCCCGTTTTCGGGAATCGGCAGACCGTGCCGATTGGTTAACACCCGGCGAATACGGCCAAAGCTGTCTGGTCCTTTGGGCAAGATCCGCGTGCAGAAGACGTGGTGCGCCCGCGCCAAGGGGTGGCGCAGAACGGTAAAACGCCGGTGGCCGGTGTGTTTGCGCAGCCATTGGCGCAGGCTTTTCTGATTGAAATCGCGCTGCAAGCCATCGCCCAAAGCCCCAAGCCAGTCGCAAACCTCAGCCTCGGGTCCGCCTTTGACCGGCATATAAAGCAGCGGTGCATTTTTCGCCGCGACGTATCCGGGCACCGCAGCACCGCGCCGGGGCTCGAAATTTGGGGTGCGCGACAGATCGAACCGGTCCAGTTGCGCCAAAGCGCGCTGCATTTCATCGAAATTCTCGACCTTTTCCGAGATCGGCGCGGGGTTCTGGCGTTTCAGATTGTGATCGAAGCTTTCAAGAACCGACGCGCAACCCAACCAGCGCGCCAGCCCGTTCATCACCGCCAAATCCTGCACATCTTCATAGGCCACGTAAAACGCGGTTTGCCCGCGCCGTTGCAGCCCGTTTAACAGCCGGATTTGAAAGTTCTGCAAGCTCTCCAGGTGGGCCTCGAAATCGGCCTTGTCGAAACGCGCCTGCGCATCCTTGCGCTTGGCCACATTCGTGAGCTTCCATTGGTCCGTTTGCTGGGCAATCTTCCAGCTGACATAGCTTTCCACCGGATTGCGGGTCAGCACGATCTTGGCGATCCTCGGATCATCAAGAAGCGGTTCAAGCACCCGCGGATCATGGTCATGGAAGTACCGAAATCCGCCAAGCCCGCCCGTCCGCTCGCGGATCGCGCAAACAAGGGCCATCGGGTCATCATCGCGGGCCGGTTGGCTGATCCCGAGGATCTCGGTTTTGTTGGGATAGCCGATGAAATGCGGATTAAAGGCCTCGCCGTGGCAGGTGATGCCGTCAAAGAGGTTAAGATTGGCCTCAAGCAGGTTGGACCCGGTGCGCATTTCGGCAAACACCACGAAACTGTCGAACGGTTTGGACATGCGCGGTTATCTCACAAGGTAAGGTTTGCGGGTTTTCGGGCGTTGGCCCAGCGGGCGGCCTTCGACCGGGAAATCGCCCATCAAATAGGGGTGCATCCCCTGATTTTTCAGGTTTTGCAGGAATTGGCCAAAGCCTGTCAGGTCTTCCATCTTCGGCACTTCCGCCAGTCTGCGGCCTTTGCGCAGGCCGATTTCGTCGATGATGCTTTGCAGCGGCTCCATCGGCGCTTCGATGAACTCGGCCATTGTCCAAATCCTGATCCGGGCCTTGGCATAGGGCGAGCGATAGGCATAAAGCGAGTCGGCCTCGATCTTTTGCAGCTTTGCAGCGCTGCGCCGGATGGTGGCGAAATCGAGGTTGGACTTGAACAGCGGCACTGCCCAAGCCCCAGACACCACCGAAATCTGTGCGTTCGGGTCTTTGGCCATGTTCCAGACCACATTCTCTTGGATGTCGAGCGGCCCGAACTGAAAACTTTGGCGCTCGCCGCGTGTGTTCCACAGCAGGCTGGTCAGAAAGCCCCAAGGGTTGGCATCGCGGATCGCGGCGCTGGAGGAAAGCCCGCCTTGAACCACCGCCTCGCCTTCGGCAAATCCGGCCCCTTCGGTGCCGAAAAGATGGCCGTGCACCCGCGCCGATGTGGCCCGCGCCAGCCAAGGCTCGAAATCCTCAAACAGCTCGGTAAAGCCCTGAAACACGGAGTAAGGCCCTGCGGTTACGCCATTTTCCCAATTTTCGTTGGGAAAGCGCGAGTGCATATAAAGGCCGGGGCGGCCCCGCGTCCGCCTGTCGACGGCCTTGGCAAAGATGCGGTCGATCTTGCCCGGGTTGGGCTCGGTTCGGCTCATGGCACCGGCGCGGTCGGTCAGGAAAGACCGATACAGAAGCTCGGCATGGGGCCAGATCTTGCGCGCGACAAAGCAGTCGGACCGGCGCAAAAGTTGCAGATGGTCGTCATAGAAAATATGCGGTTTCCCCTGAAAATCAAACTTCGACAGGGTCAGGGAACGGCTTTCTAGCTCGCGCGAATAGAGCCGGGCCAGTGTCTGATAATAGCTTTCGTCAGGGATCCAAACCCGGCGGAAATAGCTGTCATAGGCGTGGCGATCGGGGTCTTGCAGGATGGCAGAGAGCGTTTGACGCGTCAGGCACCACCATTGGCTGCCCATATGCGGGCGCAAGCCGTTGGGAATCTGGCGTTTCAGCCCAATTCCCCGTTGGATTTGAACGAATTTGTCGAAAAGAAACCGATTGCGCCGCCACGAAAACGGGAAATGCATGGTGAACCGTTCCTCGTCGAGGCCGCCCACCGTCCACGGCACATCGACCGTGGTGGCGCTCTCGATGAAATCCACCCTTGGACGGGCCGCGAGATAATCGATCAACTCTTCGACTGGCCGCAGCGGCAGGCACGAGCCCGATGCGAGATAGACATGCTGCACATCCGGATACTCGCGCAGCATCACTTCGCTCGCACTTTGGCTGGCGGCGACGATGCCCCAAGTGCCCCATTCGCAGCGAAATCGTTTGGAGAATTTCACATGGTCCATGTCCGCCAGCGCCGAGGAAAAGGTGCGAAAGGCCTCTCCAGACACGTTTTTGTCGACATGGATGACCACCGGGCAGCCGGAGTTGGCCCAATGGCGCGCCACCTGTTCGGCGCGTTTGAACGCGGTGTGCACCAACATGACAACGCCGAGGCTCATGCCCAGTTGCCCTTCGACATCAGGCCGAGAATCTCCAACTGGCGCCAGTTGATGTACCGTTCCGACCACTTGCACCAGAGGTCGGGGTTCTCCTCCATCGTCTTGGCATAGGCCTTGTACTCGACCGAGGCCGCGTAGTGCTGGCCCCGCTGCAACTCTTCGGCGGCTTTGGCGGTGAATGTGTCGAGAAACTTGGTATGAAGCAGGATGCCGCTGGCCTTTTCTCCACCCCATTCGTCATAAACAAGGTTAAGCCCGCGCGGCAAAAGCATGTGAGCAGAGCTGACGTAAGCGTAACGCCGATCCCATTTCACCAGAGGTATCTTATTGAGAGCAGGCGCTTTTTCCGGCAGCTCGGGGAAGAACACCCGTCGTCGCGGCCCGCCCTGAATCCACAGGTTGCCAAACACATGATTGCGCTTGATCGAGTAGTTGCCGCTGTCGAACCAGCACGCAATATCGAGCGGATTATCCCCCGGCAAATAGGGCTGCGCGTTGAGCGGCCCCTTGGGATACATGTCGAGAAGCATCGCCGAAAACGACCGGATCGAAGAGGCATCAAGCCAATCGGTCAGCGCCCTGAGTGGGCGCGTGTCGCAGAACGGAAACAGAAAGAATTCATCCGGATCGACAGTCAGCGCCCAATGGCCATGCGCGTATTTGCGCGCCAGCCAATTGAGCCAGTCGACGCCAAACCGCGACCGTTTGTAACTGGCATCCGTGGTCCAAACCGAGACGTCGGGCTGCTCGAGCAGATACTCATAGGTGCCATCCGTGCTGCCGTTGTCGACCATCAAGAAATGGTTAATTCCCATGTCGCGATAGTACTGCAGGAAATACGGCAGGCGCACGTGTTCGTTACGCATGGTCGAAAACAGCAAAAGATCGCCAGAGCGAATATTGGCCGTACGGTCCGAGGATGCGCGCATTTCCCGCGACTTGCGCCGCGCGCGAAACCGCCAGCGTTTACGCTGTAACCTCAGGCGATATGATTGCCAGGCGCCCAATCCCGTTCCCCGTTAACCTTCGTGCGTCAATCCCGATTGCTATCAGATCCGGCTTAAGACAGTGTTGAAATGACTGGTCCAGCTGGGCGGTACAAGTGGGTTGGACGAGGGTCTCTGCTCATTTAACTGTTCTATTTTCTTGCGCCAAGAATAGACATCGCTGGGCGGCAGGTAAATGGGTATGTCGTCAAGGATTTCGCGATAGACCGCGAGATCGCTCGCCACCACGGGCACGCCTAGCGCGGCGGCCTCGGCGGGGGGCAAGCCATAACCCTCTGCAAAGCTGGGAAACAACAGGCCGCGTGAGCCGATCAAAAGCGCTGCGATCTCGGCATCGCTTAGTCCGGCGCGTTCATGCACCAGCGGGTTTCCCGCATCGAGGCGGGCAAAAACGGCGTCATTGTTCCAGCCCCGCGCGCCACAAATCACCAGATGCGGCGAGGTGCGGCCCTCGGCGGCGAAGCCATCCCAGATGTCGAGCAGCAGCGCGTGGTTCTTGCGCGGTTCGATGGTGCCGACGGTTACAAAGTACCGCTCGTTCGGGGCATCCTTTGCGCGCCCGGGCCGCACGCGCTCGATCCCTAGGGGTGCGACAAGACCATCGGGGATGCGCCCAAATGCCTCCATATGGCGCTGGCAATCCGACAATGTGGCGTGAGAATTACAGATCACGAGGTCTGCATTCCGCGTTACGCGACTTAAGAAGCGTTTGAATTTCTTGAGAGTTTCCGCCCGCTGGTAGTGCGGGTAATCCAGCGGAATCGTATCGTGCACCAATACCGCAATCTGTGCGCCTTGAATGCTGCGCACCGCTTTGAGCACCCGGTCTGTGAGGTTTGAGTGCCCGGTGTTGAGGTAGCTGACCCCGCCGGGCAAGTGCCGCCGCAGCATCGCGGGCAGGGACTGCGGCAAACAGCGGGCCAGGGCGTGACGTCTAAGATCGGCCTCGGCGCGCCGCCGCATCTCGGGGCCGCGCGACAACCGCCCCAAAAGGTCCATCGGCCCCCAGCTGTTGGCCTTGGCACAGCGCAGGATTTCGGCGGCACCCTCGGGGCCCAACAGGACATATCCCAGCCGGGTGCGCGCCAGTGCAAACAGTGGCACCGGATCGGCCACCAGCGCACGCAGATAGGCAAATTCTACCCGATCGACACCGGTCATCGGCCGCCCGGCGCGCCGGATCAGCCGTGTGATATCAAGGCAACGCGCCGCTGGCTTATGCGTCGTAGTTGCCGGTTTGGTGCCAGCGCCAGGCATCGCGGATCATTGCCTCCAGGTTGGATCGCGTCGGTGTCCAGCCCAGTTCTTGCACGGCGCGGGTCGATCCGGAAACCAGTTTCGTGGCGTCCCCGGCCCGGCGCGCGCCGATATCGTGCGGAACCTCGCGGTTGGTGACAGTTTTCGACTGAGCGATCACGTCGAACACGGAAAATCCGTCGCCTGTGCCCAGGTTGAACACCCGGCTGCCCTTGCCGTCTTTCAGCCAATTCAGCCCCAGAACATGCGCGTCGACAAGGTCGCAGACATGCACATAGTCGCGGATGCAGGTGCCGTCGGGCGTGTCGTAATCGGTGCCAAACACGGTGAGCGCGGCCCGCTTGCCGTCAATCGCATCCAGCATTAGTGGGATGAGATGGGTCTCGGGGCGGTGAAATTCGCCCACTTCGGCCTCGGGGTCGGCACCGGCCACGTTGAAATAGCGAAAAATGACGCTGCGCATCCCATGCGACGCGCCGAAGTCGCGCAGCATGTCTTCGATTGCGCGTTTAGACGCGCCATAAGAGTTCAGCGGATGCTGCGGCGTGTTTTCGTCAAGCACCACGTTGTCATGTTCGCCATAGGTGGCGCAGGTCGAGGAAAACACGAAATCGAGGCACCCGGCATCGGCGGCCGCCTCGATCAGGTTAAGCGACCCGGCGACGTTGTTGCGCCAATAAAGACCGGGGTTCGACATCGCCTCGCCCACAAGACTGAGCGCAGCAAAGTGCATGACAGCCACAGGTTTGTACTCGGCAAACACCTCGTCAAGCCGCGCGCGATCCAGAAGATCGCCCTTGGCCAGTGGTCCGAACTTGACCGCCTGCTCCCAGCCCGTCGAAATATTGTCATAGGTGACAGGGGTATAGCCGGCATTGCGCAACGCTTTACAGGCGTGCGAGCCGATGTAACCGGCACCGCCGGTGACCAGAATATTGCCAAGTGTCATGGTTTATTGCGCTGCCTTGTCCACGGCCATCAGCTCTTGCAGATAGCCATGCAGATCATCCTTAAGCTCTTCACGTGCCAGTCCGAAGGCCACTGTGGCCTGCAGGAAGCCCGCTTTCGAGCCGCAATCAAACCGCTGGCCACGGAAGCGCAGACCCGAAACCTTGCGGCCTTCGGTGATCTCCTGCGCGATGGCGTCGGTCAACTGGATCTCGCCGCCCGAACCCTGTTTCATCTTGTTGAGATTGCGCAGAACGTCCGGCGTGATGATGTAGCGCCCGATCACCGCGAGGTTCGACGGTGCCGTGCCGGCCTCGGGTTTTTCGACCATGCCTTTGACCGAAACCATGTTGCCATGATCCTCGGCGACATCAAGAACGCCGTAAGCCGAGGTCTTGTCCGGGGCGACTTCCATCGCCGCGACCATCGAGCCGCCGGTCTCAGCATAAGCTTCTACCATCTGCTGCAAACAGGGCTTTTCCGCCGCGATCACGTCATCGGGCAGCATCACCGCAAAGGGTTCGTTGCCAATCAACCGGCGCGCACACCACACCGCGTGCCCAAGGCCAAGCGCCTTGTGCTGGCGGATATAGGCAATCGCGCCGCTCTCCATGTTGGTGTCTTTAAGCGTTTCGAGCAGCTCGGTTTTGCCCTTCTTGCGCAGCTCGGCTTCAAGCTGCGGGGCGTGGTCGAAATAATCCTCAAGCGCGCCCTTGCCACGGGACGTCACGAAGATGAATTCCTTGATCCCGGCGGCACGCGCCTCATCGATGGCGTATTGGATCAGCGGTCGGTCGACCAGCGTCATGATCTCTTTCGGCACAGATTTCGTGGCAGGAAGAAACCGTGTCCCCATTCCCGCAACTGGAAAGATCGCTTTGGTGACTTTGTTACGCATAAACTGAACCTCAATTTCCGTATTGGCTGTTCAAAATTCTACACCCAATAGTGCAATATATAAACGGACAAAGCGCCTCAAAGCGGTTTGTCCAATCCTCGTTCCGTGCAAACACGGCCAATCTCCTCGTCGCATTTTCGCCGCAGGCTGCGCAACCGAAAGATTGGATCTGTTCGCTGAGTGCGACCAAATTGACCGCCTTTGTGCTGCCAATAGCCCTGTTCTGTGAAGCTTACGCGACCAAACAATGCCGTGAATGAGAAGATCAAAACCGTGGTAATATGCCCGGCTGCGACGTCATGCGCAGCCTTGCGCCTAATTTTTGAGCGGTCACGCCAGCGGCCGCAATGCACCCGTGGTCGCAACCCGGTTTTGCCCGACAGTGGGGAAAATGGTGCCGAGGCGGCGGGCAAGGCGGGGAGCGGCGTGGCGTGACGCGTCGCGCCTCTGGCAAACCCTTCGCGCAGGCGCGCCATAAGCCGCGAAACATCACCCGGTTCCAGCCGCCCGGCAACCATGTGGCGCAGAAGCCTGATGCGCTGCTCGTTTGCGAAGTCTTCCAAACGATCCGCCCGCGCCGAGGCCGGGGCATGGCGCAAGAGAAAGGCACCAAGGCTGGCTCCGATTTCGAACAGATCGCGCGGCACCCGGTCTGCGCGCCGCCGGGTGCTTTCTGCGAAGCCGTGGTGCACCTGCGCGCGCGGCACAATTGCGGTGGCGTGCCCCGCCCGGGCCAGCCGCAGATTCACATCGGTTTCATCAAGGAAAAACCGGAATGCCGGGTCAAAACCGCCGATCCCTGCCAGTACATCGCGCCGAAACGCCATGTTGGTGCCTTCGGTTTTGATCGCGCGGCCCTTGGCCGGGTGCAGCACAACCGGCCGGTCCGTTTCAAGCGGGAGATCGTGGCGCTGCCCGCCCGTGTCGACCCAAGCCGCGCGCCATTGCCAGGACACGCCGTTGCGGCCACGGACAAAACCGCCTGCCGCCGCCACCTCATTGTCTACAAAGGCTCCGGCAAGATGGGTCAGCCAGGTCGGCTCTGGCACGGCGTCATCGTCGATAAACGCGACGACTTCGCCCGCCGCCAGCCCGACGCCCAGATTGCGCGCCGCGCTGATGTTTTCAGCCTCAAAAGCATGCGTCTTCAGCCCATCGGCTAAGGGTGACGCCCGCAACGCCAAAAGGCTGGCACGGTCGGCCACCACGACAACCTCGAAAACGGGGTAATCGAGCTGGCCGAGCGCCATGACGCACCGCTTCAGCGCGTTTGCCCGCCCATGAGAGACGACGATGACACTGACCGGCAGCAAGATGCGTCAGCCTTCCTTGAGTTCAACGCTGGGGGCATAGGCGATGAAGAACGGGTTGGCGTATCCATCCTTGCCATAGGCCAGCGCCGCGTGGTTATCAAAGCGCACCACCCGACCGCCCGCGCCATTCAGCACGGCATGACCTGCGGCGGTGTCCCATTCCATCGTCCGGCCCAGGCGCGGATAGATGTCGGCCTCGCCAGTTGCCACGAGGCAGAATTTCAGCGACGAACCGGCGCTTTTCATGTCCTCCACGGCGTATTTTCCAATGTAATCATCGGTCGCCTGATCACGGTGTGACTTCGACGCCACGACCATCAGCGCGTTATTGTCGGCCTCGCGCACCTTGATTGGGCTCTGGGTGCCGGCGGTGTCCTTGGCAAACGGGCCTTCTTCTTCGACCGAATGGCCGACGCTGTTGGTGTAAAATAGTCGCCCCTTGGCGGGTGCGTACACCACGCCGCGCGTCGGCACGCCATTTTCGACATAGGCGATGTTGACGGTAAAGTCGCCGCGCCGGTTGATGAACTCTTTGGTGCCGTCCAACGGATCGACGATCAGGAAGGTATCGGCCTTCTCCTCGTGGCTGTCGGATTGCTCTTCGGTCACCAAGGTCACGTCCGGAAAGGCTTCGCGCAGGCCGGCCGAGATCAGTGCATCGGCCGCTTCATCCGCTGCGGTCACGGGGCTGTCGTCGGATTTGGATTTCACGTCGAAATCGTCGGATTCGTAAATTTCCATGATTACGTCTCCGGCTTCCAATGCCAGCTTTCGGATCACGCGGGTCAATTCATCGTAGTTCAAATTCATTCTCCTTGCGCAGGTCGCGCAGCCTAGTTGTCATAGTGCTTGCGCGAGGTTATGCTTCTAGCGCAACGGAACAGCAAGAATTCCGTGCCAAAATGGCACAAATCAGGCGGAGCAGAGCCTTATGTTCGTACAGCGGCGCCCTAAAACTTCGCTCGAGTCGTTTTTGACGACGATCGAGTTGATTTACCACGGGGCCGTGCGCAACGTTCGCAAAACCCATGGCAATGCCTTCATGTCGATCTTCATGAATGTGCTTCAGACCATCATCATGGTGATGGTGTTTTATGTCATGTTCACGGTTCTGGGGTTGCGCGGCTTAAAGCTGCGCGGCGATTTCATGATCTACATCATGTCCGGCATCTTTCTTTATATGACGCATATCAAGACGTTGAGTGCCGTTGTCGGGGCCGAAGGGCCCGCCGCGCCGATGATGCAGCACGCGCCGATGAATACCATGATCTCGATCCTGTCGGGGATGCTGTCATCGCTCTATATTCAGGTGCTGTCGGTGCTGATCGTGCTGTTTATTTACGATGCGGGCTTCAAGGATGTGGAAATCTACGATCCCATTGGCTGTATCGGGATGATTCTGCTGGCGTGGTTTACCGGTGCGGCCATCGGTATGGTGTTTCTTGCGCTCAAGCCGTGGTTTCCTACCCCTGTCAGCATTGCCTCCACGATTTATCAGCGTGCCAACATGATCGCCTCGGGCAAGATGTTCGTGGCCAATACGCTGCCAAGCTATCTTCTGGCGATGTTCGATTGGAACCCATTGTTCCATGCCATCGACCAATCCCGTGGGTTTGCCTTCGTCAACTACTATCCGCGCAATTCCAATCTTGAATACCCGATCTGGCTGGGCATCGGATTGATCACCCTCGGGCTGATGGGCGAATTCTATACCCGCCGCCAAGTCTCTGCGAGCTGGTCGGCGCGAAGCTGATTGGCGCGTTTGCAGCCGGCCCATGTTTCAAAGAAGCCCCTCTGCCCGAAAGCTAAGCTCGCGCGATTTTCCGATAATTATGTGATCATGCAGCGTGAGGCCAAGTGCCGTGGCGGCATTGGCGATTTGGGCAGTCATGTCGATATCCTCGCGGCTGGGTGTAGGGTCGCCCGACGGGTGGTTGTGCACCAGGATCAGTGCCGACGCGTTAATTTCCAGCGCGCGTTTGACCACCTCGCGCGGGTACACCGGGACGTGATCGACGGTGCCTTGGGCCTGCGCCTCATCCGCAATGAGTATGTTTTTGCGATCAAGAAAGAGAACCCGAAACTGCTCGGTTTCACGGTGCGCCATCGTGGTGTGGCAGTAGGTTATAAGCTGATCCCAGCTTGACACGATGTGCCGCGCAAGCACGCGCGACCGTGCCAAGCGTTGGGCCGCCGCCTCGACCAGTTTCAACTCGCAGATCACAGCGTCGCCGATGCCCTTGACTGCGGCCAGTCGCGTGGCGGGCGCGGAAATCACCCGGTTGAAATCGCCAAAAGTCGTCAGAAGCAAATGCGCCAACGGTTTCACGTCTTGCCGGGGAATCGCACGAAACAAGATGAGTTCGAGCATTTCGTAGTCTGGCAAAGCGTCGGCCCCGCCCGACAGAAAGCGCTCTCGCAAGCGCTTACGGTGATCGCGGATATAAGAGGGCAAGCGGCCGCCCCGCGACAATGTCACCGGTTCAGAGGCCTCATCCGAGGGGAAGAGCGGCAATGGCGCTTCTGCAAAGGTGTGTGATCGACTCATCCCAATAGCATGGCTCAGAGAAGGTAAATCTATCGTTAATCACGGAGAGGTAGTGACAGCCTCTAGAAAACAAGCGTTTACGATTTGTTCACTGTATTGACCCTAGGCTGGGCGAGGAGGTTCGTCATGAGATAGATGAGAGAATGGCACGTCGGGCGGCGTTCAACGGCGTGGGCTTATGGGTCTGTTGGTCGACCTGCACCTGCGCGAAGAAGCCAGTGGACGCGGCAAGTTCGGCCGTCCCGCGAAATAATGCCAAGTCCAGCCGGAAGGAACTGTTGCCGATGTGGGTGGCGCGAAGGCCTGCGATTATCGTCTCGGGAAAGCTGAGCTCTTCGTGGTAAAGGCAGCCGTTCTCCACCACCAGGAACCGCGGCGCATCGGCTGCATCACTCAGAAAACCGGCTTGCATCTGCCACAGGGTCAAGGCGGTGTCGAACAATGAATAGTAGGTGGCGTTGTTGAGGTGACCGTATTGATCATTGTCTGCCCAACGGGTGGGCAGCTTCACAGTCCAAGGATAGACGTCGCGCTGCCGATTCATCCGCGGTT
Source organism: Marinovum sedimenti (assembly GCF_054052205.1). NCBI lineage: Bacteria > Pseudomonadati > Pseudomonadota > Alphaproteobacteria > Rhodobacterales > Roseobacteraceae > Marinovum > Marinovum sedimenti. The sequence continues at coordinate 2,024,326 of NZ_CM133223.1, read as the reverse complement.
GAAAAGTCGGAACACCGCGGCCGCGCCCCATCCCGCAAAGATGGCGATGGCAATCGACAGTAAACCATAAACCAGCGGCTGTTGCCGCGAAAGATTGAAGAGGAAACGCTCCAACCCGACCTTACGCACATCGATCACCGTCTGATGCGAGGAGACAACCCGTTGATCACGCAGCAGGTAAACGCGCGCTATATAAGGCCCCTCGGTGAGGTTAGAGGGCATGTGCACGCGAGTTTGGAACAGGGTCTGTTTGTCGACCTCAATCGCACCTTCGTTGAGCTGATACAGGCCGTTGTTCGCGCGAATGCGGAGCACGGCCTCGGAAAAGGCGGCTTCCGATTTGAGCGCCCAAACGGCCTTGGCGGCGGTGATGCGATGCTGCACATCGGTGTTTTCGGTCAAGATATCGCCAAGCGGCCGGGTGGTGGAAACGGAATAGAAGCTCGGCGCGGCCTGCACATCGGCGGACTCGGTGTTCACCCAAATGCCGAAGCGGCGCTCTTTCTTACGAACCACCAATGGCTCGGAGGGGCCAGCGATGGCGATAATCACGTCCAACTCAGAGTCAGGCAGCGGCGCGTTTCGTGTGACCGCGCCGAAAAACAAGATTTCGGAGCCGTCGAAATTGGCGGTAATGCGAACCCGGTTTTGCGACAGGCCCAGCACGACGTCTTCTTCGATGGCGGGGGCAGTTTGAGTGACGGCCGCGACGGGCAGAAAACACAGGATAAGGAGGGCAAAGACACGCAACATCAGTGACCCACCGCCGCGCCGATAGAGTACAATTCGCCCGGTTGCAGCAGCAAATCAAATGCCAACTTGCCACAAACGGCAAGCACGAGGATCGCCAAAAGAATGCGCAATTGCTCGGCCTTGAGTTTGACGCCAATGCGGGTGCCGATCTGGGCCCCGATCACGCCACCGACCAGCAAAAGCACCGCCAGCGCCATGTCGACGGTATAGTTGGTTGTGGCGTGCAGCAGGGTGGTGAAAGCGGTGACAAAGATGATTTGAAACAGCGAGGTGCCGATCACAACTTTGGTCGGCATGTGCAGGATATAGATCATGGCAGGAACCATGATAAAGCCGCCGCCAACACCCATGATCGCGGCCAGAACGCCAACGAGGATGCCGACGATGACCGGTGGAATGACCGAAATATACAGGCCGGAGGTGCGAAACCGCATCTTGAAGGGCAGCGCCGTGACCCAACCGCGATGTTTACGTTTGGCCGGGGCCACGCCGCCGGATTTGCGCAACTTGCGGATGGCGCGGAGGCTTTCGACGAACATCAGCGCGCCGATGATGCCAAGGAAGACGACATAGCAAAGCTTGACCAGCAGATCGACCTGACCCAGCGATTTAAGGTAGTTAAAGACAAACACACCCATCGCCGCACCGATGAGCCCGCCAACAAGGAGCACACAGCCCATGCGCAGATCGACTGTCTTACGCTTTAAGTGTGCGAGCAGGCCAGAAAACGACGAGGCAACAATCTGGTTGGCCTCGGTCGCCACCGCGACAGCGGGCGGGATTCCGATGAAAAACAAAAGCGGAGTCATAAGGAAGCCGCCACCAACGCCGAACATGCCCGAAAGCACGCCCACTATGCCACCCAGCCCCAAAAGGAGGAAGGCGTTCACCGATACCTCGGCTATGGGCAGGTATATTTGCATGGCCCTTCCTAGTCCCGACTTGGGAGATAATGCAAGTGCAGCATCCTGCTTCTTTGTGCGCCAGCTGCACACTTTTTGTTTCGCTCGGTCACGTTGCCGGAGGCCGCAGGACCCAATGGCGCAACCACCGGCGCAATATTCGCTAAAACCGAGGGCGTTTCCGCCGAAACGATCCCGCTTGGCTGGGCCGCTAACCTTTGGCTTGCCGGATCAGCGTTCCTTTACATAGGGTTCGCCGCCTGCACGTGGGGGGATCGCCCGGCCGACAAATCCGGCAAGGATCACCACGGTCAGGATATAGGGCAACGCGTCCATGAACTGGACCGGAAGCACAAATATCCCGAGGTCGATGTTCTGGAACCGCAGCGCAACCGCTTGCAACAACCCGAACAGCAGGCAGGCATAGAGCGCATACCACGGCCGCCACTTGGCAAAGATCAGCGCCGCCAGCGCGATAAAGCCGCGCCCGGCGGTCATGTCTTTGACGAAACCCGCTTGCAGCCCGGTCGCAAGATAGGCTCCGGCAATGCCGCAGAGCACGCCACAAATCGCAACCGCCGCATAGCGCAACCCAACGACGGACACCCCGGCCGTATCCACCGCAGCAGGGTTTTCGCCCACCGCGCGCAAGCGCAGGCCGAACCGGGTGCGGAACAAAATCCACCACGACAGCGGCACCATAAGGAACGCGACATAAACAAGGATCGAGTGGCCTGAAATCAGGTCATAATAAATCGGCCCCAGCACCGGCACCGATTGCAGCGTCTCGGCAAAGGGCAGGGTGATCGGCTCGAACCGGCCCTTGCCGATCAGCGATGGCGTGCGCCCGCCCTGGCTGAACAGATCCTGCGCGATCAACACGGTCATCCCGGCGGCAAGGAAGTTGATTGCCACGCCAGAAATCAGCTGGTTGCCGCGGAAGGTGATCGAGGCCAGCCCGTGGATGCCCGAGAGCACCAGCGAGGCAGCGATCCCCGCCAAGAGGCCGAGCCAGACTGACCCGGTGATCGAGGCCAAAGCGGCGGAAAAGAAGGCAGCGGCGAGCATTTTGCCCTCGAGCCCGATGTCAAAGATGCCCGCGCGTTCGGAAAACAGCCCCGCGAGGCAGGCCAGCAACAGGGGCGTGGCCAGGCGGACCGTGGAATCGAGCACTTGCAAAACGGTCAGAAGGTCCATGCCCTATGCCTCCGATGTGGCCAGCCGAAAGGCGGCAAAGGTGAAAAAACCGCCAAGCGCCAGCTCGATCCAGCGGCGCGCTGCAGCGTAAGACGTGCGCACCGGAGCCGATGACAAGAGAAGCGCCCAAGCGCCGTGGCAGAAAAGCGAGATGCAAAAGGCCCCGAGGATGAAGGCCGCGATGGTGACAAGGCTGCCGCCCTCGGTTGCGCCGATCGAGGCGATGGCGAGCCAGAAGACGATGGCCTTGGGGTTGGTGACTTGCAGCAGATACCCAGCGGCGAAATGGCGGGCGGCGCTGCGGTGTGCAACGATGGTCGGGGCGAACTTTGGCGGGTTTGCCGCCTTGCGAAACGCGCCGTAAGCCAGCCAAAGCAGATAGGCCGCGCCGATCAGTCGAAGCGCCTGCATGGCCCAGGCGGCTTGAGAAATCAGCAGGCCAACCCCAAGCAAGGTGGCGATATTGATCGTGGTGCTGCCAAAAGCGATGCCCGAGGTGGCGACAAGCGCGGGGCCGCGCCCTTGCGATGTGGCAATGCCGAGCAGAAAGGCGACTGCGGGGCCGGGCGACGACGCGGCGAACAGCAAGATCGCATAGGCGGCGAAAAAGGCGGGCAGGTGGGCGACAAGATCCTCCATCGCCTAGCCTTCCTTGCGGCGCAGGGCGAGGAAAACCCGCTCCAGCGGCATCCGCACCATGTTATCCAGCGCGCCGGTGAACAGAATCACCAGCGCCTGGATCACCACGATCAATTCGCGCGGAATATTGGTCCAAAGCGCCAGTTCGGCCCCGCCTTGATAAAGAAAGCCAAACAGGATCGCGGCGAGGAACACGCCAAGCGGATGCGACCGCCCCATCAGCGCCACGGCGATGCCGATGAAACCCGCGCCTTCGGTGGCGTTAAGGATCAGCCGTTCGCTTTCGCCTTGCGTGGTGTTGAGCGCCATCATCCCGGCCAAGCCGCCCGAGATCAGCATGGCAACCACGGTGATGCGCACCGGCGAGATCCCGGCATATTTCGCAGCACTTTCAGAGTGACCAAAGGCGCGGATTTCATAGCCCAGACGGGTGCGCCACAGCAGCACCCAGACCGCGAAACAGGCGATCACGGCGATGAAAAAGGTGACGTTGGCCGGAGCCCCGCGAAACATGATGGTCTCGGCGGTCGAGAACATGTCGCGGAAAGTGGGCAGGTGGGTGGCCTCGGGGAATTTCGCGGTGGCCGGGTCCATCGCGCCTTTGGGGCGCAACAAATTGACGAGCACGTAGTTCAGGAACGCGGCGGCGATGAAGTTAAACATGATCGTGGTGATCACGATGTGGCTGCCGCGCTTGGCCTGAAGATAGGCCGGGATAAACGCCCAGAGCGCGCCAAAGGTGGCCGCGCCAACAGCAGACCCCAGCAACGCCAGCGTCCAATGCGGCCATGGGATATAGAGGCACATCAGCGCGACGCCAAGCCCGCCGAGCGTGGCCTGACCTTCGCCGCCGATGTTGAACATGCGGGCATGGAAGGCGATGGACACAGCGAGGCCGGTAAAGATGAAATTGGTGGCGTAATAGAGCGTATAGCCCCAACCCGCCGATCGCATCAGCGCGCCTTCGACCATGAGTTTGAAAGCAGCAACAGGGTCTTCGCCAATGCCAATGATGACCAGCGCCGACAGAAATGCCGCTAAAATCAGCGAGATGAGAGGGACGAGGACCGCATCGGCCCAGCCGGGCATTCTATCCATTGAGGGCCTCTTGGTCGTTCAGTGTTTGTGCGCGAGCCGTGTATTGCAGGCGCGCGCGGGGGCGATCCAACGGATGTTCGGGGCACTTTATCGCCGCCACATCCGCGGAAATTGGGAAGGTGGCGCTTGCGGCAGCCAAATCGCCGCCGCGTTGAGGCGCGCCTGCGATGCGCGGCGGCCTGCGGCCTTGATTCCGTGCTTGGGGAAGCTCGCTACCCATGTTGCTTTGCCCCCCGCGCGTCCTTGGCGGCCAGTTTCGCCTCGATTGCGTCGATGATCGGCACGTCGGGCTCTTCTGTGATCCCGGCCATCAGCAGTCCCAGCTCTTTTTCATCGGTGTCAGTTGCGTTGCGTTCGCCCATGATCATCCCGTCAAACATCACCGCCACCCGGTCCGAGAGCGACAGGATCTCCTCAAGCTCGACCGAGACCAGCAGCACCGCCTTGCCCGCATCGCGCAGGGCGACAATCTGGTTGTGAATGAACTCAATCGCACCGATATCGACGCCGCGCGTTGGCTGACCGACCAACAGCAAATCGGGGTTACGCTCGATCTCGCGGGCGACAACGATTTTCTGCTGATTGCCGCCGGAAAAGTTCTTGGCGGCAAGGTTCGGATCGGGCGGGCGCACGTCAAACTTTTCCATCTTGCGCGCGGTGTCGGCCTTGATCGCGGCGTTGTTCATCAGAAAGCCGGACTGAAACGCCGGATCGCGGTGATAGCCAAAGGCCGCGTTTTCCCAAGCGTGATAATCCATGATCAGACCTTCGCGCTGGCGGTCTTCGGGCACATGGGCAATGCCACGGGCGCGGCGCGACTGGCCATCGGATTTCTTGCCGGTCAGGTCAATCGGCTCTCCGTTCATCAGGATTTCGCCGGTGGCGGCACGGTAGCCGCCCAACACCTCGAGAAGTTCGGACTGGCCATTGCCCGCCACCCCGGCAATGCCAAGGATTTCGCCGGCGTGCACCTCAAGATTGATGCTTTTGACCCGCTCAACCCCATCCGCATCGACCACGCGAAGGTTGCGGACCTGCAAAATCGGTGCGCCAGGCTGGGCGGGTTTTTTATCCACGCGCAACAGCACCTTGCGGCCCACCATCAGCTCGGCCAACTCCTCGGGGCTGGTCTCTGACGTCTTGACCGTTGCTGTCATCTCTCCCCGGCGCATCACCGAAACGGTATCGGTGATTTCCATGATTTCGCGCAGCTTGTGGGTGATCAGGATGATCGTCTTGCCCTCTTCGCGCAGCCGGTTGAGGATGCGGAACAGCTGGTCTGCCTCGGCTGGGGTCAGCACGCCGGTCGGCTCATCAAGGATCAGGATATCGGCCTGCCGGTACAGCGCCTTGAGGATTTCCACCCGCTGCTGGTGCCCAACAGACAGGGTCTCAACAATGGCATCCGGGTTGATCTTTAGCTCATATTCAGCGGCCAGATCGGTTAGCGATTTGCGCGCCTTGGCCAGCGAGGGTTTGAGAAGCTCACCCTCTTCCGCGCCCAGAATGACGTTTTCCAGCACGGTGAAATTCGGCACCAGTTTGAAATGCTGAAACACCATGCCGATGCCGGCGGCAATTGCGGCCTGACTGTCGGGGATGGTTGTCTGGTTGCCCTGAATGAAAATCTCGCCCGCGTCGGCCTTGTAGAAGCCGTAGAGAATCGACATCAGCGTCGATTTCCCGGCGCCGTTTTCGCCAATGATGCCGTGGATCGTGCCCGGCATGACGCGGATCGAAATGTCTTTGTTGGCCTGAACGGGGCCAAAGGCCTTGGAGATGCCCTTGAGTTCGATGGCGGGTGCAACGGACATGGGATGCTCTCCTAGCACCGCAGGCTCATCCCGCCCTTCGGGGCCATCTTTGAAAAGAGGGCCGGGTGGGCTGGCTGGGCTGTGCGTTTTGGGATTCGGGCCGCGCATATGTTCGCGCGGCCCGGTGTATCAATCGCTTAACCGGATCAGAAGTTCAGATCGGGGCAAGTGTCGTCGGACGAATAATCGTGCACCATCAGATCTCCGCTGGAGATCTTAGCTTTGGCATCCTCGACGGCGGTTTTCATCTCGTCACCCACCAGATCGGCGTTGTGCTCGTCCATCGCGTAGTCGATGCCGCCATTGCCGACGCCCATCACGTTGATGCCGGTTTCCAGCTCCATGCCTTGGGTCATCGCGTCATAGACCGCGTTGTCGACCCGTTTCAGCATCGAGGTCAGAACCTTGCCGGGGTGCATGTAGTTCTGGTTGCTGTCGACGCCGACCGACAGAATGCCTTCGTCAGCGGCCGTTTGCAGCACGCCAACACCGGTGCCGCCCGCCGCAGCATAAATCACGTCCGCGCCTTGGCTGATCTGCGCTTTGGTCAGCTCCGACCCCTTGACCGGGTCATTCCATGCGGCGGGCGTGGTGCCGGTCATGTTGGACAGAACGGTGATGTCGCCATTCACAGCCTTGGCACCCTGGGCATAGCCGCAGGCAAATTTGCGGATCAGTGGGATGTCCATGCCGCCGATAAAGCCGACAGTGCCGGATTCGGAGGCCATCGCCGCCATCATACCCACAAGGTACGACCCTTCATGTTCGTTAAACACCACCGAGCGCACGTTGGGCTGGTCCACCACCATGTCGATGATCGCGAACTTGGTCTCGGGGTAATCAGGCGCGACTTCGGTCAGCACGTTGCCAAAGGCAAAGCCGGTCATCACGATGGGATTGTTGCCATTTTCGGCAAAGCGGCGCAGGGCCTGCTCGCGTTGCGCTTCGGATTGAAGCTCGATTTCGCGAAAGCTTTCGCCGGTTTCTTCGGCCCAGCGTTGCGCACCGGCAAAGGCGGCTTCGTTAAAGCTTTTGTCGAATTTGCCGCCAAGGTCGAAAATCAGCGCTGGCTCGGCCAGTGCCGCGCCCGCCGACAGCGCCAGAGCGGCGGTGGTGGCCATGATTTTGTGCATGAAAGTCATTTGGTTGCTCCCGTTGGAAAAGCGCGGGGGTCGACCCCGCACAAAGTACGTTGTCCGGATTTGCCCGGATCATATCCGAATAAGGCCGGGTTGCAGCGGAAGGGTCAACCGATTTTTGCGTGTTTCCGCTGCGGCAAGGCGGGATTAGGCCAGTGCTTTGCGCAGGATAAGGGCATCTGCCGCAGGGGCATCCACGCGGGGGTAATAGCCCCGGCGCCGGCCAGCGGTTTCAAAGCCGATGGCATGGTAAAGCGCGCGCGCGGCGGCATTGTCGTCGGCCACTTCCAGAAACAAGTTCGAGACCTTGGCGGTGGGCAATGCGGCCAACAAATCCGCCATCAGCGCGCGGGCCACACCAGTGCGGCGAGCCTCCGGGGCGACGGCGATGGTCAGGATTTCGGCTTCGGGCGGCACGGTTTGCGCGAAAACAAAGCCGTCTTGGTTCGGGCTGACGCGCCAGATCATGCCGCGCGCCTGCATCAGGTCTTGGAATTCCGTGGCCGACCAAGGTCGCGCGGGAAAGCAACGTGCGTGCAGCGCCGCGAGCGCCTCAGGCGTCATCAAGGATCACCGGCGGCGCATCGCGCGCCGGGGCGGCATCGGCGGGACGGATATACAGCGGCGCGGGGGATTTTGTTTCGGTTTGGAACCTATCCGCAGCGATGCGGGCGATGGCTTCGGCAATCGGCATCGCCGGGGGGATTTGCGTGGACTGCGGCATGAGAGGTGCGCCGGGACCAGTCACAACCGTATCGGGCCCCAGGTCGGCAATTTCGACAAGCGCGGGCGCGCCGTCTGGAAAACTTTGGGCATAGGCCCGGTCGCGGCGCGCATCAATCAGAGCTGTGACCGGGGTGGGCAAGCAAAAGGCCGCGGCTTCGAGCGCAGTGACGCCGACCGCCGGAATGCCCAGTGACAGAGCCAGCCCGCGCGCGGCGGCGACGGAAATGCGGATGCCGGTGAAATTGCCGGGGCCGGTGCCGACGCCAAGTGCGGCCAGATCACGCCAGGTCGCGCCGCCTTCGGCCAAGACTTCTTCGAGCAGGGGAAACAGCCGTTCGGCCTGACCGCGCGTCATGTCTTCGGCGCGGCTGGCAAGAATGCGGTCGCCGCACAGCAAAGCGGCCGCACATTGCGCGGCCGATGTATCAAATCCCAGAACCAGCGGTTCGGTCATCAGGGCACTCCGCGCCAGCGTTTTAAACGGCGACCGGGCGCACTTCGGTAACTTCAGGGATGTAATGGCGCAGCAGGTTTTCGATGCCCATTTTCAGCGTCAAGGTTGACGACGGGCAGCCCGCGCAGGCCCCTTGCATGTGCAGATAGACGACGCCACGCTCAAAGCCGTGAAAGGTGATGTCGCCGCCATCCTGTGCCACGGCGGGACGCACGCGGCTATCAAGCAATTCCTTGATCTGGTTGACGATTTCGCCATCTTCGCCGGTGTGTTCCGCGTGGCCCGAGGGACCGGCAACATCGCCCGCCATCACCGGCGCGCCGGATTGGAAATGCTCCATGATCGCGCCCAGAAGCGACGGCTTGAGGTGATCCCAGTCCATCGCTTCCGCTTTGGTCACGGTCACAAAATCATGGCCAAAAAACACGCCTTCAACGCCGCTGACCGCAAACAGCCGCTCTGCCAAAGGCGAGGCGGATGCGCCATCGGCCGTCGGGAAATCCGCGGTGCCCATTTCAAGCACGGTCTGACCGGGCAGGAATTTCAGGGTGGCCGGGTTCGGTGTGGATTCGGTCTGGATGAACATGAGACGTATTCCTTATCGCTTGGGTCAGATATGTCTATCCAAACCCGCGATGTCAATATTTGGAATGGTTCTAAACTGGGGTGGCCGCCATCAGGTGATCGCTTCCAGCCGCTCCTTGCTTAGATCGCCGGGCACGATTGTGATCGGGATCGGCAGCGCGCCGGAGTTGCGGGTGAGCTGGGTGACAAGCGGGCCGGGGCCTTTCTTGTCGGTGCCCGCGCCCAGCACCAGAACGCCGATGTCGGGGTCTTCGTTGACCTGCGAAATGATCTCGTCGACCGGTTCGCCTTCGCGGATCACCAGTTCGGGATCAACATTCTGCCGGTCGCGCATCCACTTGGCGAAGACCTCGAAATGCGCGTGAATACGCTCGCGGGCCTCTTCGCGCATGATGTCGCCAACCCCAATCCAGTGGTTGAATTCATCGGGCGGGATAACCGAGAGGATCTCGACCCCGCCGCCGGTGTGGCTGGCGCGCATGGCGGCAAAACGCATGGCGTTCAGGCATTCGCGGCTGTCGTCGAGTATGACAAGAAACTTGCGCATGAGTGCACTCCTTCGGGCCGGATCATGCCCGTGATTGAGGTGTGGGACAATGGGTTTTTGGCGTCTGCGCTAAGCCGTGGTGGCGGCCCAGTCCCAGTAAAGCTCGCGCGCGCGGCGGGTGATCGGGCCGACCTGATACGAGGTGTCGTCAAAACCGGTGACCGGCGTGACCTTCATCATATTGCCGGACATAAAGACCTCATCGGCGGCATGGAAATCCGCAAAGCTCAGCACTTTTTCCACGACTTCAACGCCATCGGCGCGCAGGTTTATGATGTGGCGGGCGCGGGTGATGCCCGCGAGGAAGGTGCCATTGGGCACCGGGGTAAAGACGGTGCCATCGCGGACCATAAAGATATTGGCGGTGGCGGTTTCGGCCACGTTTCCAAGGGCATCGGCCACAAGCGCGTTGCCAAACCCCTTGGCGCGGGCCTCGGCCAGCATGCGGGCGTTGTTGGGATACAGACAACCCGCTTTGGCATCCACCACCGCATCCGCCAGAATGGGGCGGTGAAACTGGGTGCGGGTCAGGGTCGAGGTGGCGGTGTCAGGGGCCATCGGCACCGCCTCAAGCGAGATCGCGAAACCGGTTTCGCCCAGCTTGGGCACGACGCCAAGGAAATCGCCCTCAAGCGCCCAGTACATCGGCCGGATATAGACGGCGTCACCGGGGGCATAGGCTTTGAGGCCGTCCTTGATGAGGGCCACCATGTCTTCGGTGGTGACGGTGGGCGTGATCATCAGCGCCTTGGCCGAGCGGTTGACGCGGGCGCAGTGCAGATCGAGGTCGGGGGTCAGCCCGTTCACCATCCGGGCGCCGTCAAACACGGTCGAGCCGAGCCAGCTGCCGTGGTCAGCGGCTTTCATCACGGGGATGTCGCCGTCGTGCCATTGGCCCTGAAAGTATGTGCGAATGTTGGTGCCTATTGCCATGGTGCTGTTCTCCTTGCGCGGACACTAGGCGGGCGCGGCGAGGAGTTCCAGAGGGGTTGGCGCGCGTGACGCCGCAGGCGCGGAGTCAAGGCCGCAGTCCGCCGCGCAATCGCCGACCCGCCCCCCGGGGCGGCGATACGGTTGGTATGGCGCTTCGATCAGTGGTTTTAGAGTTTGGCACGATAAAGTGCCCAACACCGATGTCGGTTCGCCACCCCGCGGGTCGGCGATTGCGCGGCTTATCGCGGGTCTCTCGGAGTCGATATTTACCCGTTCAGCTCTGCCACGATGGCCTGCGCTGCCGCGCGGGGATCGGCGGCTTGCCAGACCGGGCGGCCGACAACGATGTAATCGGCCCCACCGGCCACAGCCTTGGCCGGGGTCACGATCCGCTTTTGGTCGCCCGCGTCGGCACCGGCGGGGCGGATGCCGGGGGTGACGATCAGCTTGCCTTTCGCTTCGGGCAGCGCGCGGATCATTGCGGCTTCCTGCGCCGAAGCGATCACCCCATCGGCCCCAGCCTTAAGCGCGCGGGCGGCGCGGATGGCAACGATGTCGTGAATGTCGCCCGGTGCGATCAACCCATCGTCAAGATCATTGCGATCCAACGAGGTCAGGATGGTGACAGCGAGAATCTTGAGGTCCTTGCCAGCCGCGCCTTCCTTTGCGGCGCGAACAACGTGCGGGTCGCCGTGGACGGTCAGGAAATCGAGATCGAACTGCGCGAGGCCGCGCACTGCGGCCTCAACCGTTGCGCCGATGTCGAACAATTTCATGTCGAGGAAGATGCGCTTGCCGTGTTCAGACTTGAGCTCATTGGCCAGCGCCATGCCGCCGCCGGTCAGCATCCCCAGCCCGATTTTGTAGAACGACACCGCATCGCCCAGCTTTTCGGCAAGCTCAAGCCCGGCCACGGCGTTGGGCACGTCGAGGGCAACGATAAGGCGGTCATCGGAAATGGGATGGGACATGGGGCGCTCTCCTGGGGCAAACTCGCGCCTTGTTGGCCGAGCCGGTGCAGGAGGTCAAGACCGGCGCAGGGGGCAAAAAGCCACCGGTGCGCCGGGCGGCGTTAGTGGCGTACCAGGATTTGTTCGAGGAAGTTCGGACGCGCAAACAGGATGCGGTTGGCGATATCCTCATGACGATCGGGCAGCGCTTCTTCGACGCGGCGCTTGGTCAGTGTGCAATCGCCCGGACGGTGAACCCGGCGGGCCGCCGTGATCAGCGCGGCTTTGACCTCATCGTAATCTCGGTCAATCGGAGCCGGAACCTCGACCGTATAAGTGAAGCTGTCGGTGCCCTCCATCAGAGTGACATGCGCTTCGAAACAGCCGGTTTCGGCGTTATGGTGGGCGTCGGTAATGCGGGTCTTGAACGGCATCTTGTGGGCCTTTCTCTTACTGCTCGCGGGACGTTACCCCTTGCAGACCAAACGCCGTTGCCCCTTGTTTTGTTCCCTCGGGCCATTCCCAGCCCTGTTTCCCCTTACGTCACTTCGCCGCTTCGCCGCAGAAAACCCTCGCTGCAAGAAGGTGTGATGTCAGGGGGCAAGCCAGTCTTGAAATGCCAAAAAGGGTGCCCATTTTCCAATACGAAGGCCCAAAGGGGGTGTGCCGCATAGCCGGGCATCGCCGCGACAGGGCGCTTAACATGAAGGAGACAACCATGGACTTGCAGAAGTTCACGGAGCGGTCGCGCGGATTCATTCAAGCAGCGCAGACCATCGCAATGCGGGAAAGCCACCAACGGCTGGCCCCCGAACATATTCTCAAAGCCTTGCTGGATGATGAAGAGGGGCTTGCCGCCAATCTTATCAAACGTGCGGGCGGTGCGCCCGAACGCGTGGTGCAGGCCAACGACCTTGCATTGGGTAAAATCCCGCAGGTCAGTGGCGATGCCGGGCAGGTTTACCTTGATAGCGCGACAGGCAAGGTGCTGGACGAGGCCGAAAAGGTGGCCAAGAAAGCCGGTGACAGCTTTGTCCCGGTTGAACGCATCCTTATGGCGCTGGCTTTGGTGAAATCCGAGGCGAAAAAGGCGCTGGAGGCCGGGGCCGTCAACGCACAGGCGCTCAATACCGCGATCAATGACATCCGCAAGGGGCGCACCGCTGATACGGCGAGCGCCGAGGATGGCTATGAAGCGTTGAAGAAATACAGCCTCGACCTGACCGAACGGGCCCGCGAGGGCAAGATTGACCCGATCATTGGCCGCGACGAGGAAATTCGCCGCGCGATGCAGATTTTGAGCCGACGGACCAAGAACAATCCGGTGCTGATTGGGGAACCGGGCGTGGGTAAAACCGCGATTGCCGAGGGGCTTGCCCTGCGGATCGTCAATGGCGACGTGCCCGAAAGCCTGCGCAACAAGAAGCTGCTCTCGCTCGATATGGGCGCGCTGATTGCCGGGGCGAAGTATCGCGGTGAATTCGAAGAGCGCCTGAAAGCCGTGCTGTCGGAAGTGACGGCGGCGGCGGGTGAAATCATCCTGTTCATCGACGAAATGCACACGCTTGTCGGCGCGGGCAAGGCGGATGGGGCGATGGACGCCTCGAACCTGCTGAAACCGGCGCTGGCGCGGGGTGAATTGCACTGCGTGGGTGCGACGACGCTCGATGAATACCGCAAACATGTGGAAAAGGATGCGGCCCTTGCGCGGCGGTTCCAGCCTTTGCTGGTTCAGGAGCCAACCGAAGAGGACACGATCTCGATCCTGCGTGGCATCAAGGAGAAGTACGAGCTTCACCACGGTGTGCGGATTGCCGACAGTGCCTTGGTGGCGGCGGCGCAACTGTCGCATCGCTATATCACCGACCGGTTTCTGCCCGACAAGGCGATCGACCTGATGGACGAGGCCGCCAGCCGCCTGCGCATGGCGGTGGATAGCAAACCCGAGCAGCTTGACGCGCTTGACCGTGACATTCTGCAAAAGCAGATTGAATCGGAAGCGCTGCGCAAAGAGGATGATCAGGCTTCGAAGGACCGGCTGGAAAAGCTGGAACAAGAGCTGGGCGATCTTCAGGACCAGTCGGCGCATCTGACGGCGAAATGGCAGGCCGAGCGGGACAAGCTTAACGTGGCGCGCGACCTCAAGGAACAGCTTGATCACGCGCGGGCAGAGCTCGACATTGCCAAGCGCAACGGCGATCTCGCCAAGGCGGGCGAGCTGTCGTATGGCGTGATCCCGCAGCTTGAAAAGCAACTGTCCGTGGCGGAAACGCAAGAGCAGGACGGCGTCATGGTCGAAGAGGCTGTGCGGCCCGATCAGATTGCCTCGGTTGTGGAACGCTGGACCGGTATTCCGGCGGGCAAGATGCTGGAAGGCGAGCGTGACAAGCTGCTTCGGATGGAAGACGAGCTGCATGGCCGCGTTGTAGGCCAAAATCAGGCGGTTCGTGCGGTTGCGAATGCTGTGCGCCGGGCGCGTGCCGGGCTTAACGATGAAAACCGGCCTTTGGGTTCGTTCCTCTTTCTCGGGCCAACCGGCGTGGGCAAGACCGAGCTGACCAAAGCCGTCGCCAACTTCTTGTTTGACGACGACAATGCGATGGTGCGCATCGATATGTCCGAGTTCATGGAGAAGCATTCGGTCGCGCGTCTGATCGGTGCGCCTCCGGGCTATGTTGGCTATGACGAAGGCGGGGTTCTGACCGAAGCCGTGCGTCGCCGCCCCTATCAGGTGGTGCTGTTTGACGAGGTCGAAAAGGCGCATCCGGATGTGTTCAACGTGCTGTTGCAGGTGCTTGATGATGGCGTGCTGACCGATGGTCAGGGCCGGACCGTGGACTTCAAACAGACGCTGATCATCCTGACGTCGAACCTTGGGTCGCAGGCGCTAAGCCAGTTGCCCGACGGGGCCGATGGCGCACAGGCGCAACGCGACGTGATGGATGCGGTGCGGGCGCATTTCCGGCCTGAGTTCCTCAACCGTCTGGATGAGACGATCATCTTTGACCGGCTCAAGCGTGAGGACATGGCGGGGATCGTTGATATTCAGCTGGCCCGCCTGCTCAAACGGCTGGCCGGGCGCAAGATCGCGCTGGAGCTGGACGATGCGGCGCGCAAATGGCTGGCGGAAGAGGGCTATGATCCGGTGTTCGGCGCGCGACCGCTCAAGCGAGTGATCCAGCGTGCCTTGCAGGATCCGCTGGCGGAAATGCTGCTGGCGGGTGACATCGGTGACGGTGATGCGCTGCCGGTGAGTGCCGGTGCCGATGGGCTTATCATCGGCGACCGGGTCGCGGCGACCAATCGGCCAAGGCCGGAGGATGCCGTGGTTCACTAGACCACCTTTGAGACACTGAAACGCGCCGGTCCCCCCGGCGCGTTTTCTTTTGTGGGGTCAGATCAGGATGGTATCGGTGTCGAAGTTGAGCAGCGATGCGCCGTCGATCAGGATGCTGCTGCCATCGGGGGCTCCGATCATCAAACCATCGGTGGTGTCGGCAAACACCAGATCGCTGGTGTCGCTGAGGCCAAGGCTGGTGAGGTCGATCAGGTCATCGCCGTTGCCAAAGCCTGTGATGGTGTCCTGGCCGAACCCTGCGTCGAACACAAAGAGATCGTGGCCGTAACCGCCGCTCATCAGGTCATCACCGGCCCCGCCAGTCAGCGTATCATTGCCCGTTCCGCCATACAGGGTGTCATTGCCCAGACCGCCAGACAGCGCATCGTCCCACGAGCCGCCCCAGAGCACATCGTTGTCGGCCCCGCCGTCCAGCACATCGGCGCCATTGCCCCCAAACAGGGTGTCATTGCCCGCGCCGCCGGCCAGTGTGTCATGGCCATTGCCGCCAGACAGCCAGTCCTGATCGGCCCCGCCGTCCATCACATCATTGTGGTTGCCCCCCGAGAGCCGGTCATCGCCAGCGCCACCCATAAGGGTATCTTCGCCGTTGGCACCCAGAAGCAGGTCGTTGCCCGCGTCGCCTTCGAGCAGATCATTGCCGCTGCCACCGCGCAGGTCATCGTTGTCGTCGCCGCCACGCAGGGTGTCGTCGCCCGTGCCGCCGCGCAGGGTATCGCTGCCCGCGCCGCCTTCAGCGAGATCGTCACCGTTGTTGCCCGAGAGCACATCGTTGCCGTCGCCGCCTGTCATGATGTCGTCGCCGTTGCCACCATAGACGGTGTCATTGCCCTCGCCGCCATGAAGCACATCGGCACCGTATCCGCCGACCAACGAGTCGTGGCCTGCGCCGCCATAGACGGTGTCATCATCGTTGCCGCCAAGCAGCACATCATTGCCCTCGCCGCCGAACAACAGATCGTTGCCCCATCCGCCGCGCAAGGTGTCGGCCCCGGTGCCGCCTTGAAGCTCGTCATTGTCGCCGCCGCCAGACAGCAGGTCATTGCCCGCACCGCCCAGAAGCGTGTCAGCGCCCCAGTTGCCGGTCATGACATCGTTGCCGTTGCCGCCGGACAGCAGGTCATTGCCATAGCCACCGCGCAGCGAGTCATTGCCGCCTTCGCCGTTGATGACATCGTCACCGCTTGTCCCGCGCAGGTAGTCTGCGAGCGGGCTGCCGGTGATCGGTGCGGATGGGTTGATATAAAGCTGGGTCCCGTAGGGAAATGAATTTTGGTTTGGCAACACACTGCTCCTCGCGCTGCTCAGGAATCGGAAACAAATACGGTTTTGCGATCCGATTATGGTTAAAGTGGGGCTGCAAAGGGGGCGTTTTGGCACCGGTGACTGTGGTGCGGCAGAGAGGCCACATCACGAGGACGTTGGGTTTCCTGTGTTGCCGGGGGCGTTGGGTTTGCGCACTGTTGCGCGACACTGCGCAAACCAAAGGGAGAGCCGCCATGGGCGTGGCCATGCATATCATCAATGTGGCCGCCGTGCTCTTTGCCACGCTGGCTGGTCTGGCCGTTGTGGCGGCGGCTGTGATGTTCGTTATCGATCGCACGCAGCGCGCCGATGCGATCCGGCGCAATTATCCGGTGATCGGGCGGTTTCGGCATCTGTTTTCCGAGCTCGGCGAATTCTTTCGCCAGTACTTTTTCGCGATGGACCGCGAGGAACTGCCGTTCAACCGCGCCCAGCGGGAGTGGGTTGATCAGGCGTCCAAGGGCATGGACAACACGGTGGCCTTTGGGTCGACCCGCAACATTAGCCTTCCGGGGACATCGATTTTTGTGAACGCCGCCTTTCCGCCGCTGCATGAGCAATTTGCCAAGACCGCCCCGATGGTGATCGGAGAGGGCGCGCGGGTGCCCTATACCGCGCCGTCGATATTTAACATCTCGGGCATGTCCTACGGTGCGATTTCCAAACCGGCGGTGCAGGCGCTCAGCCGGGGGGCCAAGAAGGCCGGCATCTGGATGAACACGGGCGAGGGCGGGCTAAGCCCGTTTCACCTTGAAGGCGGCTGTGACATCGTTTTTCAAATCGGCACGGCCAAGTTTGGTGTGCGCGATGGCGAGGGCCGGCTGAGTGATGAGAAACTGCGCGAAGTGGCGGCACATGGCGCGGTGCGGATGTTCGAGATCAAGATGAGCCAAGGCGCCAAGCCCGGCAAAGGCGGCATTCTGCCGGGTGCCAAGGTCACGCCCGAGATTGCCGCCATTCGGGGGTTGCCGGTGGGGCAGGATGCGCTGTCGCCCAACCGCCATCTCGAGGTGGATGATTGGGGCGATATGCTCGACCTGATCAACCATGTGCGCGAGGTGACGGGCAAGCCTGTCGGCCTCAAGCTGGTGGTGGGGTCGCAAGAGGGCATTACGGGGCTGTTTGATGCGATTAAGCAGCGCGGAGCGTTGAGCGCGCCCGACTTCCTTACCATCGACGGCGGTGAGGGTGGCACCGGGGCCGCGCCGATGCCGCTGATGGATCTGGTGGGGATGTCGGTGCGTGAGAGCCTGCCAATGGTGGCCGACCTGCGCAACGCGGCCGGGTTGAAAGACAGGATACGGTTGATTGCCGGGGCCAAGCTGGTCAATCCCGGTGATGTGGCCTGGGCTTTGGCAGCGGGGGCAGATTTCATCGTGTCGG
The DNA here is from genome assembly GCF_054052205.1 of Marinovum sedimenti. NCBI lineage: Bacteria > Pseudomonadati > Pseudomonadota > Alphaproteobacteria > Rhodobacterales > Roseobacteraceae > Marinovum > Marinovum sedimenti. The sequence goes on along the minus strand of NZ_CM133223.1, from coordinate 2,006,543 downwards.
CGCGCGGCTTTATGTTTGCGCTGGGCTGTATTCAGGCGATGAAGTGCAATCGCAACACCTGCCCGACCGGGATCACCACCCATGACGCCCGCCTGCAAAAGGGGCTGGTGGTCGAGGAAAAAGACGAGCGCGTCGCGCGCTATGCCAAGCAGATCACCGAGGAAGTCGAGATTATTGCGCATTCGGTGGGCGTGTCAGAGCCTCGGCAGATCCGGCGGCGGCATGTGCGGATCATGCAAGACAATGGCCAGTCCGAGCCGATGGGCGCGGTTCTGGCCCGGCGGACGGCGCAAGGTGAGGTTGCGGCGGAGTAGGGCCGTGATGTTCGTGCGCGCACTTCACCTGGCGCGTTCAAAGCGCCGACCCGCCCCGCGGAGCCGCGAAATGGCAGAGGCAAGCGCTTCGGTTTGAGCCACCCCGCGGCGCGGCAATGCGCGGCTTTGCAGTCAATGCGGTCGCACGGCAGCCAAAGGCGATCACAGGCCGTCGTTCAAAAGCGTTGCAGGCGCGTCTGAAATGGCAGCCCAGCCCACCATTCCCTGCCTGCCAAGCCAAAACATTACAGCCGGGCCACGACAAGTTGAGCAGAGTTTGGTTTGTCCAAGCCTGACATGCGGCTAGATATGCAAGGACAGGGAAGGTGCGTGCGACCGTGCCCCCGACATGCACATCACTAGGGGACACAGATGGCCTTTCGCTGGAAGAACACACTCACGGACAATGACGTCACATCGGAATCCGTCTATCTCAACCGCCGCCAGTTGATGGGCGGTGTGGCGGGGCTTGGCCTTGCGTCGATTGCCGGACCGGCGTTGGCGATGGGCGACGACCTCGAACCCAACGACTGGGACGACATCACCACCTACAACAACTTCTATGAGTTTGGCACCGGCAAGGATGACCCCGCGCGCAATGCGCATGCGATGACGACCGACCCCTGGACCGTCAAGATTGACGGCATGGTCGACAAGCCCGGCGACTATGCCTTTGAGGACATCATGAAGGCGATGACCGTCGAGGAGCGCATCTATCGCTTCCGCTGTGTCGAGGCCTGGTCGATGGTGGTGCCGTGGAACGGCTTTGAGCTGGCCGACTTGTTGGCAATGGCCGGTGTGCAGTCGAGCGCGAAATACGTGGCATTCGAGACGCTTTATCGCCCCGAAGAGATGTTTGGCCAGAAATACCCCGTGCTGGAGTGGCCTTATGTCGAAGGCCTGCGGCTTGACGAAGCGATGCATCCGCTGACCTTGGTGGCGACTGGCATCTATGGCCGCGACATCCCCAACCAGAACGGCGCGCCGCTGCGGCTGGTGGTGCCGTGGAAGTATGGCTTTAAGTCGATCAAATCGATTGTCCGCATCACGCTGACCGACGAAATGCCCCCGACAAGCTGGAATGTCGCGCTGGGCAATGAGTACGGCTTCTATTCCAACGTGAACCCCGAGGTCGATCATCCGCGCTGGTCGCAGGCCAGTGAGCGGGTGATTGGCGGCGGGCTGTTTGCCAAAAAGGTCCCGACGCTGATGTTCAATGGCTACGAAGAAGAGGTGGCCAGTCTCTACGACGGCATGGACCTGCGGAAATTCCGCTGAGCGAGATGGCTGATCCCGTTACCCTTTCCACGCTGACCTGCCCCAAGTGCGGCCATGCCGAGGATGAAGACATGCCCACCGACGCGTGCCAGTTCTTTTATGAGTGCAAAGCCTGCGCCGTGGTGTTGCGCCCCAAACCCGGCGATTGCTGCGTTTACTGTTCGTATGGCTCTGTGGCCTGCCCGCCGGTGCAGACGGGCGCGGGATGCTGTTCATGAGTGTGACGGACCGGATCAACACAACGCTGCGCAAGGTGCCGGCGTGGGTGCTGTATATCGCGCTGCCGCTGCCGGCGCTGTGGTTCCTGTACCTTGGGCTGACCGGCGGCCTTGGGGCCGAGCCGATCAACGCACTGGAGCGTGAGCTGGGCGAGTTCGGCCTCAAGCTGCTGATCGTTGGGCTGGCGGTGACGCCGCTGCGCAAATTTGTCGGGGTGAATCTGATCAAGTTCCGCCGCGCCATTGGCCTGATGGCCTTCCTCTATGTGGTGCTGCATTTGCTGACATGGCTGGTGCTTGATGTGCAGATCCTCTCGCAGATCTGGGCCGATATTCTGAAACGTCCCTATATAACCGTCGGCATGGCGGGCTTTGTGGTGCTGCTGCCGCTGGCGCTGACCTCGAACAACCTGTCGATCCGCAAGCTTGGGCCGCGCTGGCGCAAGCTGCACAAGCTGACCTATCTGGCGGTGCTGTTGGGCGGGGTGCACTCCTTGATGGTGGCCAAGGGTTTCCAGATCGAACCGCTGCTCTATCTGTTCACCATCCTTGGGCTGCTGGCGCTGCGACTTGATCCCAAGAAACTGCGCCGCCGTGTGTCGCGCCAGAAGACAGCCTCAAACACCCCGCGGCGGGACTTTGTATAGGAGACAGATATGCTGCGTACCCTGACACTCGCCCTTTCCCTGATGGTTGCCACCGGTGTGGGGGCTGAAACCATCAAGGTCGCCACCGGCAAAACCGTGCCCGAGGCCGCCGATGCCTTGGCCGCCGCAATCGAAGGCGCCGGGGCCACGCTGTTTGCGCGGGTCGATCACGGCAAAGGGGCGAAAAGCGTCGGACAGGATATTGGCGCGTCCGAGTTGCTGATCTTTGGCAATCCCAAGGTGGGAACACCCGCGATGATCGAGGCCCGCGAAACCGGATTGGCCCTGCCGCTCAAGGTGCTAGTCTACGAAGACAAGGCGGGCGGCGTCTGGCTGGCCTATGAGGCGCCCGACGAGCGGATGGCCGATCTCGCCGATGGCGCGCTGCCTGAGGCAGTGACAACCCCGATGGCCGGCGCACTGAAAAAGCTGACGGCAAAAGCGGCGGAGTGATCCCCTATAAGACTGATGCACGAGAAAGCGGCCCCTTGGGGCTGCTTTTTGGTTTTTGGGGGTTTGGTGAGCGCGAGTCGGGGGGATTTGGGGGCGACTCGGGTGCGAGTCGGGGCTGGTTTGGGGGAATTTTGGCGTGAATCTGTGGGTAAGGCTGTGGAGAAGTTGGGATTGAGGGGAAACGAGTCGGAATGGGCGCTGCTTGGGGGTTGGGAAATCGGGATCGTGCGGATTTGTCTGAAGAAACTTCATCCTGTAAGTTATTGATATTGTTATATTGTGACGGTTATTTGAAGAAAAGATCATTGTTTGGTCAAAAAGGCCTTGCGGGTTTTGGGTGCTAACCGTAAAAGCCCCCTCACCGGCGGCGCTGAGGCGCACAACGGGACGCCAGACGGGGCGGCGGCGAGGCGGAGACGCGGAGCTGACGGTTACGAGGCGGAGAAGAAAATTAGAGGTTTTGACGGGCGGGCGCGCCGATAAGTTTGGGCGCATCCGGTTTGTTTTTGTCTCTGCGCTGTTTGACATTGCTAATATCTGAAGAGATATGTGGGCGGTTTGGTTCGTTTCGACGGATGGACGTCTGTATATCAACGCCGGTAGGGATTTGCTTTCGAGTGAGTACCGATGACCGGTGTCAGCTTCACTGTTTGTATGGACTTTCGGTTTCTTAGAAACCTGAAGCACAGACAGACAGATGACTTTTGGTTGCCACTCTCGTTCCTAGCCGGGTGAGGGTGCTGTGACTGTCTACTCCCCGGGCGCTTCGGCGCTCAAGTAGATGGCTACGGTCGTGCAATCAAAGATGTGCAGAGGTTCAACCGTCAAGGATACGCAGTAATGCGTTTCAACTTGAGAGTTTGATCCTGGCTCAGAACGAACGCTGGCGGCAGGCCTAACACATGCAAGTCGTGCGAGACCTTCGGGTCTAGCGGCGGACGGGTTAGTAACGCGTGGGAACATACCCTTCTCTAAGGAATAGCCACTGGAAACGGTGAGTAATACCTTATACGCCCTTCGGGGGAAAGATTTATCGGAGATGGATTGGCCCGCGTTAGATTAGATAGTTGGTGGGGTAACGGCCTACCAAGTCTACGATCTATAGCTGGTTTTAGAGGATGATCAGCAACACT